>NZ_JH668201.1:0-414141 GCF_000263355.1 Cellvibrio sp. BR
GCTGGCGGGTATTCGGTTGGATTTAGGGCTGACCAAAAACCTGTCCTACGGGTTGAGTGTAAGACGTATCTACCTGGCGGATCAGGTAGCGGACATGTATTCGTTATCGGGGCGTTTGCGGTTTTAGCTGGTGATAAGCCTGAACTTGCACTAACTATTTCCTTTAAGGGCCCGCGCCAATTCGATTACCGATAAGGGCGCGGAGCCTTCTGCTTTATTGCTGAGTGTGACAAATACATTCTGCCCACCACTTGCTGTTCCGCTAATTACTTTTGCCAGCGCCATGCGTGTTTCTATGTCCGGGTCGATGATCTTGTCGTAAGGCTCATAGGCATCTTTGGCATCTTCATAACCAAATGCGCCATGCACCGGGTTTAAATTCCAGCGACAGACAAATGGCCCGGGCCAGAGCGCACGCAAAATGGGAAGTTGCTCGCTAATATGCGGCATTTTTGCATGTAAACCCATGCAATAAGTCGCGCCGGTATCGCGTAATGCCGCCACAAATTGCGGTGTTAACCACTGCGGGTCGCGCACTTCAACGGCGACAACGCCATCAGGGGCGATGCTTTTTAAATCGGGAATGGATTTTAATAATAGGTGCAAACGGTCTATTAATTTAGGCATCTGTGCGAGCCAGTGAGCGGGCAGGGGGCTGATCTGAAAAACCAGTGCACCTAATTTGTGTTGCAGACCTTGTAGTGCCGGCTCCGCAAATAATTGCACAGCATCTGCGGCGTTTAAGAAATTGGCATTGGCGCGCCTGCCGCGACCGCTTTCATCGCGCACCAACGCATCGGTAACCAAACTTGGGGCTTTCACCACAAAACGAAAATCATTGCCTACTTGTGAGGCATATTGCGCGAACTGGGCAAGGTTAAGTGGGCGATAAAAACTGCGGTCGATACTGACTGTGCGAAACAGCGGATGCTGGCCATAAGCTGCCAGTCCATAACGCGATAAGTTTGATTCGGTGTAATCACCATTCCACACTAGTCCATTCCAGCCGGGATAATTCCAGGATGATGTACCGAGCCGCACCTTCGCGGGCAGCGTATCTGCAAGTGCTATCCATTCTGGATCAGGATTCACCGGCGCAATCGCTTTGGTTGACTTTTTGGTCTGTTTTACGGTGGCGATCTCTGAACCATCAAACAGAGGGTTTTGCATAGATAAATTGCCCAAGTGGAATGACAAGGTGTCACTAAGAAAATCCTTGTCGTTTTTTATGGCTACTTGACCGCTAGATAGTGATTGGTTTGTAAATACTGAACAATTTGTGCAACGCATTGCTCAGGGTTCATTTGGTCAGTGTGCAGATGAATATCCGCATCAGTTGGCCGATCATAGGCGGAATCTATACCGGTAAATTGTGCAATTTTACCTTCACGCACTTTGCGGTATAGCCCTTTAGGGTCACGCGCCTCACATACACTTAAAGGTGCATCGATAAATACTTCAAGAAAATCACCTGGTGCAAAACGCGCCCGCAATTCGCGCCGGGTTTTTTCAAACGGGGAAATGGTGGCGCAAATCACCAGCAAACCTGCATCCACCATTAACCGCGCTACCTCACCAATGCGGCGTAAGTTTTCAGCGCGGTCTTCTTCGCTAAAGCCCAAATCTTTGCAAAGCCCCTGACGAAGCAAATCGCCATCCAGCAAATACGTATTGCACCCTAATTCGGTTAGTTGGGTTTGTAGCGCTGCAGCGGTAGTGGATTTTCCGGCGCCACTCAAACCGGTAAACCAAAGTACGCAGGGGCGATAGTGTTTAGCCATGGTTTCATCTATCCCTTTCTTTTTAATTAAACGGTAACTGGATCTACAGCAGTGTGCGCCGGTGGCATGGACAATAACTCATGCATCGCGCTGTCTGCGAGTGCTTGGCCTGCGCCATCGTAAACGTAAAAAATGGCGTTGGCTCCCAGGCTGCGCAGTATTTCTACTTCTTCTTCGTATTGCACTATGGCGGCGATTTTGCCCTTGAAGCGGCGGTGTTGCAGTTGTTTCAATGCAAACACGTTACCTTGGTGATAGGGCATGGCCAATACAATCAGCTGGATCTGGTCGGTGTTGACCAGCTTGTCCCAAAAGTCCGAGTCAGAGGCATCGCCCTCTGCCAGGCACATGTCGGAAACTTTGTGTAAGTGCTCAATGCGCAATGGATTATTGTCCACGCCCAGCACTCGCAGGTTGTATTTCTCCTGCAGCCGCTGGTAAGCCCCGCGGCCAATACGGCCCATACCAAACACAATCGCCTGGGCATCGCCCAAATACAGTGGGCGATCCTGCGGGCGCAGTTTTTCTGCTGGCAGGTCGGGGCGCTTGGCAACAAAGTACTGATACAGACGCTCGCTGTAGGCATTGGCGATAGCCGAAAATACAAAACTCAGTGATACCGCAAGGGCAATAATCACCAGCCAATCTATGGCTAACCAACCGGCAGTAACAGCGAGGCTGGCCACAATCAAACTGAACTCCGAGTAATTACCCAAGCCAAGGCTAGTGAGAAAGCTGGTGCGCAACCGCAGGCGAAAGCGGGGCAGTAACAGCATAAATAACACGACTTGCAGCGGTAGCAACAATTGCAACGCAAAGGCCCAGGCAAGGTGATCCCAGCTTGGGTCTGCCATCAGGCCGATGCTGAGAAAAAACGCCACCAGAAACAGCTCTTTGATATTAAAGAGGGATTTAGCCAAACCCGGTGCTGCCCGATGGGTAGAGAGCAGCATGCCTATCAGTAGTGCACCCAAATCACCTTTTACTCCCAGCGCCTCAAACAGCGCATAGCCAATCACTAGCGATAATAAAAAGCCAAACAACACCTGCATTTCGCCATGCCCCAGGCGATCCAGCAGGCGGCGTAAGATCGGTGCCAGTGGAATCAAACCAAGCAGTAAAAATGCCCACACACTGGGAATTTTGCCGGTAGAGGCGCTTAAAAAAATCACCGCGAAAATATCTTGCATCACCAATACACCAATGGCGATACGGCCATAAATGGATTGGCTTTCGCTGCGCTCCTCCAGCATTTTCACCACAAATACGGTACTGGAGAAGGACAGTGCAAACCCAATCAGTACAAAACTGCTCCACTCCATATTGCTGAGGAGTGCGGTTAAACCCAGCATTTTTAGCGTCATAAAAAGTAGCGCAATACCTGCGGTGGTGAGCAGCATATGCAGGGTGGCACCACCCCATATTTCGGCCTTCAACAGCGAGCGGACATCCAGCTTTAACCCGATAGTGAACAGCAGCAGGGTGACTCCCAAATCAGCGATAAATTGAATGTTGTCATTCAATTCATAGCCCATGAAATTCAGGGCAAAACCGGCCACTAAAAAGCCGGTTAATGGCGGCAATCGCAAAAACGACGCTGCCAAGCCGCCGGCAAAAGCGACCAAAATAATAATGGGTTCCATAGGGAGTCTACTGCTTTGATATCGAAGAGGTTTTCAGAGTAACAAATTTACAATAGGCTCGCCAAACTCACCAAGCTGCACTCGGCTTTGTTACTCCATACTCACGCGCAGGAGATTCGCTATGAGTTACCCCATGTATTTAGTTGATGCCTTCGTCGACCAACCCTTTAGCGGCAACCCCGCTGGCGTTTGTATTGTGGATAAAGAGCCGCCCGCCGGTTGGATGCAAAATGTCGCACTGGAAATGAATCAGGCGGAAACGGCATTTGTGCATAAGCGTGCCGATGGCAGTTGGGACCTGCGCTGGTTTACGCCGCAGGTAGAGGTAAGCCTGTGTGGCCATGCAACGCTCGCTGCCGCCCATGCGTTATGGCTGCACGCCGGAGAAACCGTCGCGACCTTGGAATTCCACACCCTCAGTGGCCGCCTTGCGGCGACAAGAATTGGCGATGAAATCCAACTCGATTTCCCGTCCGACTTCCCGCAGTTCATCGCCGAGGTTCCTACCGTGCTGTTGCAATTATTAGGTGATCAACCGCAGTGGTTTGGGCAGGGGCGTGACGATCTTATCGCCGTGGTGGATTCCGCCGACGCTGTCCGTAATTTTGTACCCAATGCGGAGCAGATTGCCTCGTTTACCTCGCGCGGATTAATCCTCACCGCACCGGGTGATGCAGGTTCAGGGTTGGATATGGTCTCGCGCTTTTTTGCACCCAAGGTCGGCATTAACGAAGATCCCGTCACTGGTTCTGCACATTGCTTACTCGCTTGTTACTGGGGACATCGCCTAGGGAAAACCCATCTGCGCGCGCAACAAGCATCGCCGCGTGGCGGATTGTTAACTCTCGATTGGCAAGGCGAGCGCGTTCTGTTGCGCGGCAAAGCGCGCACCATGCTCAGCGGAGAATTTCAGGGCTAATACGCGCTGCTTTTTCCAGATCAACTATCATAAACAAGATAAGTGGGTTGCTATCGCCAATAGTAAGGGTGCTGGGCATCTATCTTGCTAGCAATTTGGCAAGGGCTAACGAAGGCTCGTTACGCTTTGAAATAATTGGAGTTTTATATGTCGATTGCTAAAAAATTTATGTATGCCCTGACCGCCATTTTGCTGTTGGGTGTGGTGTCTGCTGTTCTTCTGGTATATCACCATCAGCGCGAGTTGGCTCAACAGCGTGCCGTCAATGAAAGCAACAGCATTAGCCGCGAAGCGATACGTCTGCTCACTGTTACCAACAACATAATGATGGAGCGTGTAAAAAGTAGCATGCAGCTGTTGCGTGAGTACGGCGGTGAGCTGGGTGAACCACAGCTGGGTGAACGGGTAGTCGTTAATGAACGCGAAACGAATAATCTTTTGCTCGGCGACACGGCCATTGCCAATCAGTTTGATCTGGTGGATAGAACCACCAAAATTATGGGCGGGACAGCCACAATATTTGCGCGCGACAATAATGAGTACGTAAGAATTTCCACCAATGTAATGACACCAACCGGACGCGCCGTTGGCACTATCCTGGCTCCGCAAGGGGCGGCCATTAAAAATATTCAGCAGGGCACTGCGTTTTATGGTGTGGTTGATATTCTCGGCAGCCCATACCTTACCGGTTATGAACCTATCACTAACCAGAGCGGCGATATTATTGGTGTTTGGTATGTGGGCTACAAAGCGGACTTGAATGATTTATTTTCAGCTATTGCGTCCAGTCGCGTATTGGAAGAGGGGTTTGTGGTCATTCGCGATAATACCGGCGCGACACGAGTCCATTCAGACAATCTATCCAAAGACGCTATCGACAAAATCCTTGCCGATCCCGGTACCGATTGGCATCTGCAAACTACCCGTTTTGATGCCTGGGGCTATGAAATTATTACGGTCTATTCCACCCAGGAAATTCAAGCCATGGTGCGTAAAGTTTCCTATCTCTTGACCGCGTTGATTATTGCAATTGGCTTGGTGTTTTTGGTTATCGTTTATTTGCTTATTCAAAAAGTTGTCGTAACGCCGCTACGCCAAACCACTAAACGGCTACACGATATTGTCGACGGCGAAGGCGATCTGACCCTGCGTTTTAATGTAGTGCGCGATGATGAAATCGGCGAGTTGGCCAAAGGGTTTGATTCACTGCTTGATCGGCTGCAAAACACAATCAAATCAGTCGCCAGTGCAACCCACCAATTATCGCAAGCGGCGCGGCATTTAAAATCAATCGCGGTGCAATCCACTGAAGCAATTAATACCCAAGCGCGCGACATAGACGGTATTGCCGCCGCTATACATGAAATGTCCACCACCGCGCAGGAAGTTGCACGCAATGCAGCCAGCGTCGCAACTGCAACACTAACGACCAATAAAGATGCCGAGCAGGGCTACAAGGTTTTGTCAGATACCATTGCGTCGACCGAAACCCTGGCAGGAAACATTGATAGCGCCGCAAAAGTCATTGCAGAGTTGGCTGATACCAGCAATGAAATTGGCTCGGTGCTGAATGTAATTCGCTCAATTGCCGAGCAGACTAATTTACTTGCCTTGAATGCCGCGATTGAAGCTGCCCGGGCTGGGGAGCAAGGCCGAGGTTTTGCCGTGGTTGCCGATGAAGTGCGCTCATTAGCCAGCCGCACACAAGCCTCTACCGCCGAGGTGGATAACATGGTGAAACGTTTTCAAAGCAATTCCGAGCGCGCCATTGAACAAATGCGTTTAGCGGATGAAATGATGCGGTTGAATGTCACTGGTGCGCAAAGTTCGGGTGAATCCATCAAAGCAGTATTGCGCAGTGTGTCTGATCTAAACGACCTGAACAGTGAAATTTCACACGCCGTAGTGCAGCAAAGCCATGTCGCGGAAGATATCAATAAAAATATTACCAACATCAATACTGCTGGCGACCAGAGCCAGACACGAGCGCAAGAGACATTGCGCGCATCGGAAGCCCTATCGCAATTATCCGAGGACATTCAACAGCAATTGGCAGCTTACAAAGTGTAAGCTGCGGCGTGGATTTTGTGATGTAAGAGTCAAAGCAAGTATTGCTTTGACTCTGATTAGGCTTTCAGCATATTCGTGAAATTTCGGTAATGCGAGCAGCACTGGCTGCTGTTGAAAGTGGTAACCGTATATATGACTTGATGATGGAATTAACACGAATCTTTCTTGCTACAACAGAGCCCTCTCTACTTCCTGCATCATTAGTGTTGCCTTCAATGGTGGTAACCATTCTTCCGCTAACACTTTCCACTATTCCTATGTGCGAAAAAGTGAAAACCACAATATCACCTTTCTGAGGTGTGAAAAACTCTGAGTTTCTTGGGAAAATTAAGCAGTTATTATTTTTCGCCCAGATGTTCAAAAACCGACTCACTGATGCTTCTTTTGGGGGTTGTGTTGTCAAAAAGAAAGGGGAGTTGTTTAGTAGTTTCTGCACGCAAAATGATACAAAAGCGGCGCACCAAGGATAGCCATCTGTAGCACCATTTATCGTCAGTGAGTCTGACTTAAAAATTGCCAGAAGTTCTTGGCTATCTCCGGCTTTATTATTTCCTGTCTCCTTCACACCAATATATTTTGCTGCGATTTCAGCCAGTAATCCCTGTGGCGAAGAAGCGCTAGAGGATGGGGTGCTGACAGTTGCTAATTTGGTTGTTGCATATGGTGCACCTAGGGACAGCGCATGCCATGTTTTTGGGCCAACCACGCCATCAGCCGTTAGTCCGGCATTTTCCTGAAAATGCTTAAGTGCCTTTAATGTTGCTGAACCAAAATCACCATCTACAGTTAAAAAGGTATTCTCATTAAATGCATTGAGCAATTTTTGTAGGTTTTCAACTGATTTTCCTTGTGATCCCTTGCGTAATGTTTTTTGTGTCATAGATAATTTCCTTTTTTAAATTTTTCCCAGTAGTCAGTTTTTTTCCAAATAAATCCACATGTCAGGTGAAATAAATTCGACGTCAGACTTCAGCTCCAACCACAAAATCCCTTTTTCAGTAAAAACACCGCGAACATGTTCACCGTATAGATGCTCTGCATTTATACATAAGTTCTTGTAATTCGAGGTCATATCTTGAAGGTCGGGTTCTTTGTAGAGTCGCGTTATCTGGTACTGATCTGTTAATGTTTGAACGTCAATTTTTATAGTGGAGCCACCCATCTCAGTATGAAAATGTGAACCTGAAATGGTAGAGCTTTTAAAACTGCTAATTTCTACCACATCTGTTCCATCAAGCACCTCAGTGGGTAACTTTTTGAATGCATCCGTGGGTATATTGCATGTTTTGGGCACCAGTATTTTTGCTGTGCTGCCCACCTCATTTTTAATTTCGCTAGCTATATTGTGCTCGTTTATACAGCCGCCTAGTAAAAAGGCTGCCATGTAAAGAAGGTTCTTCTTATTAATATTGCTCAACGTTAATCCTCCATAATTTAAGGGTGGTTGATTTTATACTTCAACCAATCGTTGTGGCCGAATTATTGCTCGCTATTGAGATAATTTGCTCACAGTTTCAGTGTTTCGATTAAGTCTGGCGGGTTTAGATCTTTATCCCATTTGCATGATTTAATTAAAACTCCTGACAATCAGTTCCTATTGCAAGTTGCGTACAGAAATAAGTACAGGTAGCATGAGGTCTTTACAGATCCTATTGGGGAGACGACCTATGGATACTATGAGCTATACCGCGTTTCGCAATGATCTGGCCAGTGTGCTAGACAAGGTGAACGACGATCACAAGCCGGTGCTGATTACCCGTCAGAATGGGAAGCCAGCGGTGGTGATTAGCTTGGAAGATTTTCAGGCCTACGAAGAAACCGCGTATTTGATGGCTAGCCCGAAAAATGCCGCGCGGCTGAATGATGCAATTAACCAGGTGGCCGCAGGGAAGGCGACGCAGCGGGGGTTGATTGAGGAATGATATTGGCGTGGGCGGATAATGCCTGGGAAGATTATCTTTACTGGCAACAAACGGATCAAAAAACACTGAAGCGCATCAATACCCTAATCAAAGAAATTCAACGTCAGCCCTTTATCGGAATAGGTGACCCTGAACCGCTTAAACACCACTGGTCAGGATATTGGTCGCGGCGAATTGATCGCGAACATCGACTGGTTTATCGCGTTGAAAATGAAATGATAATTGTGGTGCAATGCCGTTATCACTATTGATGACTACATTTTTAAATTGAATTTGATAAAGAGAAATCACATGTCTGCTGTTAAGGAAATCGTTTTAACATTTAGTTGTCAGGATTCCAAAGGCTTGGTGGCCGCTGTGGCCACTTTATTTGCGACCTTGGGTTTTAATATTAAAGAGTCTTCGCAATTTGAAGATGTGCAAAGCAACCGCTTTTTTATGCGCACCGTATTTGAGTGCCCGGTGGGTTACAACCTGGGGCAGATTCGCTCGCTGTTTAAGCCGCTGGGCGAGCAGTTCCAAATGGATTGGAATATTTTTGATAGCCACACCAAGCCGCGTGTGCTAATTGCGGTTTCCCAATGGGGGCACTGTTTGAACGCACTGCTGAACAGTTGGAAAAACGGTTCGCTGCCGATTGATATTGTGGGTGTAGTGTCCAACCACAATGTGATGCGCGATTTAACGGAATGGTATCAATTGCCATTTCATTATTTACCCATCACCGCCGACACCAAAGTGCAGCAAGAGGCGCAGCTGTGGCAATTAATGCAGGATTTGCAAGCCGAATTTTTAGTGCTCGCGCGCTACATGCAAATTCTTTCTGACGATTTGTGCCGCAAATTAAATGGCCGCGCGATCAATATCCACCACTCATTTCTGCCCGGTTTTAAAGGCGCAAAACCGTATCACCAAGCGTTTGAGCGTGGGGTAAAACTCATCGGCGCTACCGCGCATTTTGTCACGGCTGATTTGGATGAAGGCCCGATTATCGAGCAGTCGGTAGAGCGTGTGTCCCACGTAAATTCACCGGATGAAATGGCAGAGATCGGGCGCGATATTGAAGCGGTAGTGTTGAACCGCGCGGTGCGCTGGCATGCGGAACATCGCGTGTTGTTGAATGGCACCAAGACGGTGGTGTTTTCAAGATAGGTCAGTGCATAACTTCTTTTGGTAAGCAAGCTGGTGACAAAAAACGCGGCGATAAAATTATCGCCGCGTTTTTTATTGGATCAGATAATGTCGGTGTAAATTATTTGTGAGTCGCTTTTTTGGCCGACATCGCCAGCGCCAATAAACCAAGCGCTACAATCCCGAATGACACGTTCAAACTGCTTAACTCAGCGATAAAACCAATCACCGCTGGCCCCGCTAATAACCCTGCGTAACCCATGCTGACCACGGCAGCAATCGCCAAACCCATTGGCATGGATGTTTGATTGCCGGCGGCGGTAAATAGCACCGGCACTATGTTGGATGCGCCCACGCCAACCAGCGTGAAGCCGATAAAAGCGGTAGGGGTAAAGGGGGTAAGTACAACTAACAAAAAACCACTCGCAGCGCAGAGTCCACCCCAGAACACAACCCGGGTGCCGCCGAGGGCGTTGACAATTTTATCGCCGGTGAAGCGGCCGATGGTCATGGCGACTGAGAAACATGCGAAACCCAAACCGGCGTAAACCGGGTCGATACCGCGTAATGTATTGAGGAATACAGCGCTCCAATCCAGCACTGCACCTTCGGCGAGGAAGGCGACAAAACACAGGCTGCCGATGAGTAATACTTTGCCGCGCGGTAATACAAAAAAGGGTTCGCGTTCGCCGCTAGTACTTTCATTAATATTTTTTGGTAATAAATCTTTTGCACAGTAGGCCAGCATCAGTAAGAGCACGGCGGTAAGGCAGAGCAGGGCGTGAAAGGGCGATAAACCCAGCCACATCAGTGCGCTCATGACCACCGCACCAAAGATCCCGCCCAGACTATAAAAGCCGTGGAAGCCCGACATCATCGCGCGGCCGCTGGCTTTTTCTACCACTACCGCTTGCATGTTCATGGCGACGTCCGTGGCACCGAGCATCATGCCGAAAATTAATAAGTTAATGGCCATACCGGGAATACCGGGGGAAATGGCGAGGCAGACCAAACTCACACACATTAGTAACAAGGTGGTAGTGATAACCCGACGGCAGCCGTAACGATTAACCAGTGGGCCGGTGACCGGCATCGCCAGCAGTGAGCCAACGCCAAAACACAGAATTAATAAACCGAGGGTGGATTCACCAATCGCCAGTCGTGCTTTCACAAATGGAATCAGCGGCGCCCAAGCCGACATGGCGAGGCCGGTAATTAAAAACGCAAAACGGGTGGAGAGGTATTGGGCTGTACCAATAGGGTGGGTGGCAGACATAAGTAAAAACTTCCAGCGAATAAATCAAGCTGCGCACTATACCTGTCGCCAAAACGCAGGGTTAGTGAGGATTTGTAAATCGGATTTGCCCTATCAACTATGCTTGATACAGCGCAAATGGCGCTTGAGCATTTGGACTAGGATAGCCACATGAGATCACCTTTTATTTTTTGCCGGCGGTCGCGCCAATGACTTGGTTGCAATTATTCACCACGCTAGTACCCATTCTGTCAGTGTTTATCCTGCTGGTTTTACTGCGCTTGCCCGCGACCCGCGCTATGCCGCTCAGCCTGTTAATTACCGCTGCGTTTGCCGCCTGGGTGTGGCAGGTATCTGCAGTGCAATTGGCAGCATCGATACTGGAGGGGTGGATTATCGCCTTCACCATTCTGGTAATTGTGTTTGGGGCCATCTTGCTGCTGAACACCCTGACGGCTCTGGGGGCGATTCGGGTTATTTGCGACTGGTTCGCGCGTATCTCGCCGGATCACCGGGTGCAGGTGATTATCATCGCCTGGTTATTTGGTGCATTTTTGGAGGGGGCCAGCGGGTTCGGAACGCCAGCAGCGATAGGTGCGCCTTTGTTGGTCGCTTTGGGTTTTCCCCCGATGGCAGCCGTGGTAATGGCATTAATTGGGGATAGTGCGCCAGTCTCGTTTGGGGCGGTGGGTACGCCGGTGATTGTAGGCATAGGGCAGGGTTTGGCGAATGCGACGCCTGACCGGCTGCAGCAAATTGCCCTTGGTGCCTTGACGCTGGATGTGTTTATCGCCAGCTTTCTCCCGCTGTTAATGGTGGCCATGCTGACGCGCTTTTTTGGTGCCAATCGCAGCTGGCGCGAGGGCTTGCGACTTTGGCGTTTTGCCCTGTTTTCCGGTCTTGCGTTTACCTTACCTGCCTATGGCGTACTGCGCCTGTTGGGGCCGGAATTCCCCAGTATTCTTGGCGCTCTGGTTGGATTGCTGTTAGTCGTTGGCGCCGCACGGCGTCGCTGGTTACTGCCTACCGAGGTCTGGCGCTTGCCGGTTATGACAGATGAATTGCTGCCCCATGCCACCGGCGTTACACAGCTGCCAACGATGGGTTTATTCAAAGCCTGGTTTCCCTACCTGTTGGTAGCAGGGTTATTGGTGCTGACCCGGGTGGATACGCTGCCGTTTAAGGCGCTGTTGCAGTCAGTCAGCATCGAATTTAACGCGTTGCTAGGGACGCAAATTTCTACGCGGGTCGCGCCGCTCTATTTGCCGGGCAGTATTTTTGTGCTGGTCGCCGTGGTGATTGGTTTGTTATATCGCCTGCCATTGGTTGCTACAGGGCAAGTATGGCGAGCATCACTCGGGCGCCTATTACCCACCAGTATTGCGCTGGCGACCTCGGTACCTATGGTGCGCATTTTCCTCAATTCTGGCGAGAACAGTGCGGGTTTGGCGGCCATGCCCAAAGAATTGGGGGTTTTGGCGGCCGACACCTTTGCCAATCAGTGGCCGCTGGTGGCGCCATTTATTGGTGCTTTGGGTAGTTTTATCGCTGGCTCCTCTACCTTTTCCAACATGATGTTTGCGCGCTTGCAGCAGGACGCCGCCCAAGCGGCTGACCTGCCCGAACATTGGATTCTGGCGCTGCAGATGCTTGGCGCCAATGCGGGCAATTTGGTGTGTGTGCTTAACGTAGTGGCAGCGGTTTCGGTGGTGAAACTGGTAGGGCGGGAGGGCGATGTGATTCGCTACACCTTGGCACCGGCGCTGCTTTATTGTGCCTGCGCAGGTGCTTTGGGATATTTGGTAGTGGCGTTAGTTGTGTGATTGCTAGTGCTCGGTTTTCCGCAGGCTAGCAGTGGGGTTATAAAAACTGCTGTTATCCACGCGGTCCAGAATCTTGCGGTAACTACCATTCTTTTTCAGTTGTTTGAGGCCCTGGTTGAAGGTATTGATCAATGCCTGCGCGTTGGGGTGAGTTTTGCTTGCCAGCAAATAACCCTCTGGTGAACTTAGCGCGGGCTCTATTACCTTGAGTTTGCGCGGGTCTATACTCAGCTGGGCGGCCATGTAAAACCCTGACATCTCATCGGTGGCAAACAAATCCACCCGGTCGGCCATCAGCAATTTTATATTTTGGATGTCCGAGGGCACCATAATCGGGTTGATAACCTGGGCATCAACCGCGCGATAAAAATCCTCTGTGTAGGTAAAGCCCAAGGTGGCGCTCATCCGATACTGGCTTAAATCCCCAAAATTCTTCCAGCGGATGGCATCGCTATTGGTGCGTTGGAAAAAAACCGTGCGGTTGACTATGAGTGGGTCGCTGAACAGCATGGCCTCGCGCCGTTCGCTGTTTTCATACCAGTAGCTGGTGGCGTCAAATTTGCCCAAGCGTGCCTCTTCAAAAGCGCGTTTCCAGGGTAAGTACACAAACTCGACGGTCACCCCCTGGGTGGCAAACGCGGCTGCGATAATATGGTTCACATGGCCATTGTCAGGCAGTTGTTGGCCTGTCCAAGGGGCGAATTCGCCAGTGGCAATACGGATGGTTTGTTTTGCCGGAGCGGCTGATTCCGCCGCGGGGTGTTGGTTACTCTTTGTGTTGTCGCCAGCGGCCAGGCAGCTGAGGCTAAACGCCAGCGAGAACGACAAGGAACGTGAAAGGGTAGATCCAATCAATTTGGCCAGTGACACACATAGCTCCTGTACTGAACTCACAAAAACCGCCTAATCCAATTACGCGGCCTGCTTATCATTTGATCACAACACACTGTTTATAGCTCAGATAACCGGCTTTTGCCTTGTCGCCTCAATCTGCCCAGCAAATAAGCGGGTTTTCTGCCGGTACTTGGGCGTGAGGGTGACAGGCTATAGCGCGCAGGCTCCAATCACTCACTGGTCGGTGTTGCGGAATAACACCTTGGTAGTGATAGGCATTAATCGCTCCGGTTAGGGGGTAAGCCAATTGCAGGCGGATGCACTCTGCAGGCACTTCGCCCACCGGATCGGCGATCATTTCTATCGCCACTTGCTCCGGTGCTATACCGCCTAAATAAACCTGGGTTTCAGCCAGCCAGTTGCCCGCGCGTTCGGTCATCGTGAGTTTCCCAAGATGAATTTCATGCCAATGGCGTGCCAAATGCTGTTGCCAGAGGCGCAATTCCTGCGCCAGCGCGCCTTGCTTATCCATGCGCTGCTGGTACTGCCGGGCGGCGGGCAGGTAGTAGTTGTCCAGATAATCGCGCAGCATGCGATTGGTGCTAAAACGGGGAGTGAGCTGCGCCATGCTGGTGCGCATTAGTTGCAGCCAGCGACGGGGAATGTCCTCGGCATCCCGTTCGTAAAAGCAGGGAATAATCTGCTGTTCCAGCAATTGGTAGAGCGCTTCGGCATCGGCGGCGTCCTGTTCCGCGCCGTATTCGCCGCCATCACCCAGTGCCCAGCCGTATGCCGGGTCGTAAGCCTCGGCCCACCAACCATCGAGCGATGAAAGATTTAACCCGCCATTGACCAGCACTTTCATACCGCTGGTGCCGCAGGCTTCCCAGGGGCGACGGGGGTTGTTGATCCATACATCAACCCCTTGCACCAAATGGCGGGCGAGGGCGATATCGTAATCCTCGATAAAAATCAGGTGCTTGGCCACCTCGTCGCGCTGCACAAATTCCTGCCAACGCTGCAATTTGGCTTTGCCCAGTTTGTCGGCCGGGTGTGCTTTACCCGCCACCAATAGCTGCACCGGGTGGCGGCTGTTGCACAGTAAACGTGTCAGGCGCTCCGGGTCGTGCAACAGCAAATCCGGGCGTTTGTACTCGGCAAAGCGGCGGGCAAAACCCAGGGTGAGAATGTTCGGGTCGAGCGGGTGGAGGTTGGGTAGGCTGCAATCCAGCTGGCTGGATTCATGGCGCCACTGGCGCTGGTAGCGCAGGCGGGCATAGTCCACCAGCCGCGCCCGGCTGGTGCTGGCAAGCTGCCACAAGGTCTGGTCGCTCAGTTCTTGCCAGCGTGCGGGGTTGAGTTGGGTTTCGTTCTGCTGCCAGGGGTTGTCGCCGAAGAGTTGGCGCCACAAGGCGTCGCTGTCGCTCGCCGCCCAACTGGGCATATGCACGCCATTCGTCACATGGCCGACCGGTACTTCGCGCTGCGGCCAACGTGGAAACAGTGGCTGGAAAATACGCTGGCTGACTTGGCCGTGCAGTTCACTCACACCATTGCTGCGCGCGCAGGTGCGCATGGCGAGGTAGGCCATGTTGAACTCCTCGCTGGCATCTTTGGGGTTGGCGCGCCCTAGCGCGAGTATGTCCTCCATGGTGACGCCCATCTCCAGCGCGGCCTCACCGGCATAGCGGCGCAAAAGTTCACTGGGGTAGCGATCAAACCCCGCTGCCACAGGCGTGTGAGTGGTAAACAAATTGCCGCTGCGCGTGGCCCAAAGTGCCTGCCAAAAATCGACTTGATACTTAACGCAATGAGCGCGGATTCGTTCCAGCGTGGCAAAAGCGGCGTGGCCCTCATTCAGGTGGCAGATATCGATCTCCAGCCCCAGCCGCTCCAGTAAGCGCCAGCCACCAATGCCCAGCGCGATTTCCTGCACCAGCCGCAGTTCGGTACCACCGCCGTAAAGCTGGCTGGTTATGCCCCGGTCGCGGGGTTGATTGCAGGGGTGATTGCTATCCAGCAGGTAAAGTTTGACGCGCCCGACCTGGGCTACCCACACCCGAAACAGCACTTCGCGACACAGAAAGTTGGTAGCGACATCCATCCAGCTGCCGTCCTTATCCAGCAGCGGTGTCAGGGGTAAACTACCGGGGTCGTTAAACAGATAGGTTTGCTGCTGCCAACCCTGGTTATCAAAGCTCTGGCGAAAGTAACCTTCCTGATACAACAGCCCTACACCCACCAGCGGCACGCCCAAATCGCTCGCGGTTTTTAAATAGTCGCCCGCCAGAATGCCCAAACCACCTGCATAGAGTGGCAGGGCATCGCATACACCAAATTCCATACTGAAATAGGCGATGCCTTTGAGTGGCACATTGCTGTAGTGCTGCTGATACCAACCCGGTTCGTCCAAATAGCGACGGCGCGCTGCCACGAGTTGGGCGAGGTGGGTGAGGAAATCCGGGTCTTTCGCCAGCTGTTGCAAATGTTGGTCACTGGTGAATTGCAACACACTCACCGGGTTGCCTGTGCTCTCCCATATGGCGGGGTTGAGCCGGTGCCAGAGGGCATCACCGGAATGGTTCCAGCTCCACTGCAGGTCGGCAGCCAACTCGTGCAATATCGCCAGCGGTGGTGGCAATTGACGTTCAAGGTTCGGCATGGACGGCGCTCCTTTGCGTGTAATGGGCGGCTAAACGGCAGTGTTTCAGTTCACCAAACACACCTGCGTCAGTTCGCCCCGTTCAACATGGGTGATATTGGCCAGGGTCACGCGGGCGATGGCAGTGAGTGCCTCGCGGGTAAAAAAGGCTTGGTGGCCGGTGATGACTACATTGGGGAAGGTGAGCAGGCGTGCAAATACGTCGTCTTGCAACAACTGGTTGGAGTTGTCTTCAAAAAATAAATCGCCTTCCTCCTCGTACACATCCAGCCCGAGGTGGCCAATTTTTTTGCTTTTTAAGCCGTCAATTACCGCTTTGGTATCAATCAAACCGCCGCGCCCGGTATTAATTAACATCACCCCATTTTTCATTTGCGCAATGCTGTTGTTGTTAATCAGGTGATGGGTATGAGTGTTGAGCGGGCAGTGGAGGGAAATAATATCGGCTTGTGGCCAGAGTTGGTCGAGCGGCAGATAAGCCACACCGGCGGCGATCAGTGCGCTGTTGGGTTCAGGGTCGTAGGCGATCACCCGGCAGCCCAGCCCGCGCACAATCGTCGCCAGTACTGCGCCGATTTTTCCGGTACCAATTACCGCGACGGTTTTATTCACCATATCAAAACCTAACAGGCCGTTGAGCGAGTAGTCGTTCTCGCGTACACGGTGATAGGCGCGATGCAAATTACGGTTGAGCATCAGCATCAAACCCAGCGCATGTTCGGCCACGGCATGGGGTGAATAGTCCGCCACACGCGCGACCAGCAGGCCCAGTTTTTTCGCGGCAGTTAAATCCACCTGATTAAATCCGGCGCAGCGCAGTGCGATCAGTTTTACGCCTAATTCGGCAAGTTGCGCCAATGTTGTTGCATCCACATGGTCATTCACAAAACAGCAAACCGCTTGGCAATTTTGTGCCAGTAGCGCGGACTGAGTGTTAAGTTGGGTTTCGTGAAAAATTAATTCGTGGGCTTGCGGTAGTGCATTGTTTGCTTGAGTTAAAAACTCGCGGTCATAGGGTTTGGTACTGAATATGGCGACTTTCATAATAGGGTTCCTTCAGGTAGCGAGTCGAAATTACATCATAGCCCCAATTGCGCTTGGCCACCTTGTTGAGAAGGTATGTAACACCGGTTTTGCCTGTGTAGGTGTAGCGGCGCACAGACTGGAAGAGCAATTTATTGTGATGATTAGGCTTAACCTTTTTTTGGATTTTTTATGCGTATAGTTCATCTTCGGAAGCGCCCCCTTGTCGCGGCGGCAGTTGGAGTTGTTGCTGCCAGCATGGTGTTGCTGGTAGTGGGGGTGCTGTGCATCATTATATTCTCCGCATCCCTGCTGCGCACATTGATCGAGGTCAAGGGAAGCCAAATACTGGAGCGGGAAATTTCTGTCGATGGTGAAATCAGGGTTAACTGGCGTTGGGCCTATACCCATATTTATGTTGAAAACATTCGCTTGCAAAATGCCGCTAATTTTAGCGAGCCAGACATGGCGCGGATTGAATTAATTGATCTGCATTTCAAGCCACTTCGTTTGCTGCGCGGTCATATCGATATCAGTGAAATAAACATAGTCGCACCAGAAATTTATTTGGAGCGAAAATCAGTTGATCTGGCAAATTGGAATTTTCCCGCGCTGGCACCAGCGGATACCGATGGCGCCATTGTTGCCAGAAGCCGCTATGAATTTCCGGTAATTGATCAGTTAAAAATCAGTCGTGGTCATATCGTTTTTAACGATAACCTGAAGGGCCTGAATCTGGATTTGCAATTGGATTCAGTAACTGGACATGAGCAAGTCGCTGCCTCTTCTCATCAAGGGTTTGAAAAAGGTTACACCCTGAACGGAAGCGGAAAAATGCGCGATAAACATTTTACTATTACCGCCACTGGCGGTTCGCTTAGCCAATTACGCGATGCATCGGTGTCGTTTCCACTGCGGCTTAAACTGGAAATGGGTGAGACCAAAGTGCTGGTCGATGGGCGATTCCAAAACCCACTGCAACTGGACGGTGTGGATGCACTGCTGGAAATAGAAGGCACCAACCTTGCTGATATTTTTTATCTCACGGCAATTCCTTTGCCACCCACCCCGCATTACACCCTGAAAGGGCAACTCACTAAGTCGGGCAATGTCTGGTCTTACCATAAATTTAAAGGGCAAGTAGGGAGTAGTGATTTAGCGGGGAATTTATCCTATGACGTTGGCGGTGAGCGCGGTTATTTAACGGCGGATCTAACGTCCACGGTACTCAATGCCGCAGACCTGGGTGGATTTATTGGTCTCGATCCAGAGGGTGAAGCCGTTAAGTCCACACGATTAATTCCCGATGTTCCCCTTGCGCGTGAACGGCTGCTGGCAACTGATTTGGATATACAGCTAAAGGCCGAACAAGTAACGGGGCCGAATTTACCCTTTAAAGGAATGGAAATAAGGTTTGATCTACGCGATGGAAGTTTAAAATTAAATCCATTCAATCTCGTACTGGCCGATGGCACAGTGGATGGCATAATTGAAATCGATGCAAACCCCGCAGTGCCGCCAATGACCATGGATTTAAATATGCGGCAATTAAATCTGGTGCAATTTTTTAAAGGCACACGTTTTGAATCCACCACCGACGGTATGTTTGGTGGAAGAATCGCTCTCGCGGGGGAGGGGGCATCCCTTGCGGAAGTACTGGCAACCAGCAATGGCGACTTAACACTTATTATGTCCGGTGGTGAAATCAGCCAACTATTAATTGAGGCTTCGGATCTGGATATTGGGCAGGCCTTTCCCTTATTTTTCGGCAAGGATAAAGCGACGCGTATTAATTGCGGTGTATTGGATTTTGATGTGAAAAAAGGAATGCTCACCTCTGAAGTAGTGGTGCTTGATACCAACGATTCATTGCTGGTGGGTGATGTCAGTATTAATTTAAAAGATGAAAAAATTAATGCCTGGCTGGATGCAAAACCCAAAGACAACAGCCTCTTGTCGTTGCGCGTACCTATTACTATTTCGGGGCAATTAAAAGACCCGAGGATTGGTCTTCACCCGGAAAAAACCGCTGTGCGCGGTGTGGCAGCCATAGCGCTGGGTGCATTGCTCACACCTTATGCCGCGATTCTCGCGTTTATCGAAAAAGGCAATGTGCCAAATACTGATTGCAGGGCGTTAATAAGTGCTGCCAATAAACAATAAATGTTAATGCCTTTATTGTTTGGGTTTGTTGCTCGTCACCAGAAATTCCAGTCCCGCACCTGGGTCTTCTTCGCCGCCAATTGATGTATTGCTTGCGCTGGTTGCTTTACTCGCTTTGTGCTCCAGGGTCATATCTTTATCCAAGGGGTAAATGTGATCTGTAGCGGGCGACGGATGAATATGCGGGTCCATACTTTGCGGCGGTTGTGTGGCAGTAATCTGATGTGCAGGAATATTATGGCCGTTGGATGCTGGAGCAGTGTTTTCATGGGTGGAGACTGCAAAGTCTTCCGGTTGAACGCGTTCACCGCAGTGGTCTGCATATATGCGGGTAAATTCAGCTCCAAACAACAGGATTAACGCGGCGTAAGAAACCCAGAGCATGATTAAAATAACTGTGCCGGCAGCACCATAAGCAGAGGCGGGGTTGCTGTGAGCAAAATAAACGCCCAAGGCAAATTTGGCGAGCACAAATAATAACGCGGTTACAAAAGCCCCGGTCCAAACATCTCGCCAGGGAATTTTTGCATCGGGAAGAAATTTAAAGATCGCCGCAAATAAAAAAGTAATGACCCCCAGTGATAAGGACAGGTCAAGAATACGAAAGACGATATTGAATGTCTCGGAAAAATAAAAAGCTACCCAATTGCTTAATAATGTAAGCAAAGCAGACAAAATTAACGACACCAATAATAAAAAGCCAACGGCGAGAACTAGCCCGAAGGAAAAAATCCGATCCAATACCATTTTGAGTATTTTACGTTTGGGCTGTGCTTTTACCTCCCAAATTTGGTTCAAGGTTTGTTGCAGCTGATAAAAAACCCCGGTAGCACCAAAAATCAAAGTCGCTATGCCAACCACGGAACTAAACGTGAAGTCATGATGGACACTGGCATTTGCGATTATCGCTTCAACATCTTTAGCGGTATTGCTACCAATCATTCCTTCAATTTCTGAACTGATCCGGCGTGTCACCGCGTCCTTTCCGTAAAAATATCCCGCAAGATTAATGATAATGACCAATAACCCCGGCATTGAAAATATAGTGTAGAACGCGATAACAGCTGCGCTTCTGAAGGGTTCTCTTTCGATCCACTGGTTATAGGTGTCACGAAAGATATAAAAAAATTCTTTCAGTTGTACAAAGGGAATCATTTTAATATCCTTTTTTAATAAGGATTCACTGGGCTCATCGCGACTTAGTGTCCCTCTTTGCGCGAAAATCATCTGTGCGTTTGCACACGCTATGGATTATTTGCCCTTGCTGACAAGTGCCTGGTTTATCTCATTGCCCAGCTCTGCCAGCAATGTGCTATAGGCTGCTGCAATATCCCGCGCCGTGCTCTCACAAGGGCGTTTATTGATGTGGTGATGTTGCGCCACAGTTTTTTTGGCAAGATTATCCATTAATTTCCAGCTGGCATTGATCACCGCATAACCGTCGATAATTTGTAAATCGTGTATCTGAATCCGAATGCTAATGGCAGGGGTGCTGTCGCTGCGCCAAGGGAATAATTCGACTGCACGAGTGGGTTGGTGGTTCATTAAATTCATCGCCAATACTCTGGTAATGCCTTTGGGTAGCGGTTCGCCCCAATAAGCGTTATCTGACACCTGCAAGCTGTTTGCATCGCTGTTAACAATTAATTGCGAGCGCTGTAAATAATCGGCAACTTCTATTGGCCCCAACCCTACCGACTGGGTAACCGCTACTGATTGATCTGCATGGGGCGTTGCGTTTAATAAATAATATTGTTTGCGCGGTGATTGTTGGCAGCCCAGCAATAGGCTGCTGAGTAATGCAATGATAAATAAATGTCGCATCATATTATTCGTCCTCATCCGAAACCTGTTTGCCGCGCAGTAGCGCCTCAGGTTGTTGGTCAATCGTTTCGCTCAGCGTACGGAATGCCTCGGCAGAGCGGCTTATTTCTTTAAGGGTGTCATTAAGCTGATTTACCAGTGGCGCGTCTTCAGAGAAACTTTGGTGCACGCTATTAGAGGCTTTGTCTAACTCCACCAGGCTTCGTTGTAATTGCAGCATACTTGCTCGCAGTTCATCGGCTACGGCTGGTGTCTGTTTGTTGAGTGACGCTAATAAAGTATTGAGCGTACGGCTGGTATCGCTCAGATTTTTGCTTAACTGGCTAACATCCTGCCCCATAGTTTGGGATGTTTCGGTGAAGCTATCAGCCGCCAATTTTACGCTGCCCAATGTTTCTTCTATTACACCGCTTTTTACAATGTTGCTCAGGCGCAGTGTTAGTTGATCCAAGTTTTTAACCAAGCTTTTCAGGTTAATCTCTTGCAGGTTTTTAGTGAGCTCTTCAAAACCGGTTGCGACCGTGGGTAGCTCAAGGTAATTTTTTTTGAAACCGTAGAGGGTGGCAGGTGTGTCCGGGAAAAAGTCCAGTTCCACATAGAGTAGGCCGGTTAAAAAACTTTGGAAGTTGAGCTGCGCGCGCAAGCCATTGGCTATGGCCTCTTCAAAGAATTCCAGCGATACCTCATTCCCCTTACGGCTGATACGTTTTAACGCTAAGTCGCCGGTTACCGCTGTGACAATGTTTTTTGCGGAATTATTTTTATTGCCGTTATCTTGTGTGTTGCTGTCAAAATTAATTTGAATATCCGTTATTTCGCCCAGAATTACCCCTTTTAGTTTAATGGGGGCGCCGACCTGCAGGCCTTGAACCGAGCCCTCAAAATACATGACGACTCGCTCCTTTTGCGAAAAAAGGTCACCGCCGGAAAAGAATAGCAGAGCTAAAAATACCAGCAGTATTGCACCGACAATAAAAGCGCCGATCCTAAACGAATTGTTCTTTTTCATTGCTTCTCCGCTGCCGCTGTTCCTGCACGGCTCAAAAATTGACGCACTTTTTCGTGCTGGCTGTGATGGAGTAATTCTTTCGGGTCGCCTGAATCCAACATGGTTTTGGCTTGTGCATCCAAAATTACACAATGGGTTCCTATGGATAAAATGCTGGGCAGTTCATGTGAGACGATAATTACCGTGGAGCCCAGCGCTTTACAGATTTGCACGATTAATTGATCCAGCCGCAAGGAGCTGATGGGGTCCAGGCCTGCGGAAGGTTCGTCAAAAAACAATAATTGCGGGTCCAATGCGATGGCGCGAGCTAGCCCCGCACGTTTGTGCATGCCGCCACTGATTTCTGACGGATAAAATGTTTCATAACCCGCGAGCCCGACCAGGGATAATTTGTACGCAACTGTTTCGGCGATTTGTTTTTCGGATAAGTCCGTATACAACTGCAAGGGCAGGGCGACGTTTTCAGCAAGCGTCATACTGGAAAACAAAGCGCCCGACTGATAAGTAATGCCCCAGCTCTGCAACAGTTTTAATTGTGTGGCTTCATCGGCTTGATAATAATTAACACCTTCGTATAACACTTGGCCTTTGCTCGGTGCAATCAAGCCAATCATATGTTTGAGTAATGTGGTTTTGCCGCAGCCGCTGCCACCGATAATAAAAAATATGTCGTTTTTGCCAATATCAAAATTTAAATTCTGCTGCACTACACGGCTGCCATAACCGATGCTGAGATCGCGCACGCTAATAAACGGAGTGGTATTCATCTTAAATACCCAGCTTGTCGTAAAGAATATTAAACGCTGCATCGGCGACCACTAAATAGACAATGGCGCGCACCACGGCATTGGTGGCCGCCATGCCAACCGCATCGGAATTGCGCCCGCACTCTATCCCGGCCTGACAACCGGCGATGGCAATTAAAATGCCGAAAAATACACTTTTAATTAAACCGGCCATGATATCCATAAGGTCCACCGCGCCCTGGGTTTGCAAAATGTATTGGCTAAAATTGACATCCATACTGGTCGCGACTAACGCACCGCCAAACATGCCGATTACATCGGCGTAAATGCACAGCAGCGGCATAATGAAAACCAATGCGAGTAAACGCGGTAGCACTAAAAATTCCATGGCGGAAATGCCCATGGTTTTCAGCGCATCAATTTCTTCATTTACCTGCATAGTGCCCAACTGAGCTGCATAAGCAGCACCGGTGCGCCCCGCCATAATTACTGCGGTCATCAATGCACCCATTTCGCGCACCATACCAATCGCAACCAAATCGGCCACGTACACCTGGGCGCCCAATTGGCGTAATTGCACTGAACCCAAATACGCGAGAATCATGCCCACGAGCAATGCAATCAAGGTGACAATCGCCAGCGCGCGTGGACCAACCTGATCGATAAAAAAGAAAATATCCTGCCTACGTGTTTTGGCATTGCCACGCAACCAATTGATAAACGCGAGGCTCACATCGCCAATAAACGTCAGGGTGCGCGCTAAACCTTCCCCTTGGGCAGCAATTGTTTTTTGCAATCGGCTGAGCAAACTTGCCTTGTTATCGGTGGTGGCGGGTTGGTAGGCAGGAATTGCGGTAGCCAGGTTGAGAAGTTGTTGCAGGGTTTCCGGCGTGGCACTGGTATCCAGCGAAATTTGCTGTTGTTCGCACCAGCGCGCGAGTTGCAGCAGAGTAACGGCGAGGCTGGAGTCCCACTGTTTGAGTTCATCGGTGATGAGCGTGATAGTTTTGCTATCCGCAGGGATAGCGGCGCACAGGCTTTCGCCATCGGGGGTATGGCCAAGTTGCCAGTCCCCGCACAGGTGCAGCTGCACCCTGCCAGACGGTGGATCGGCTGCATCAGGTTGTTCAATGTGAAAGAGCAACGCAGTCATCCTTATCTTCCAAATTGAGTGTTAGGGTTGATCATAGTCGCTCTGGCGAAGAAAATGAAACGCACAACATGGCAAGATAATATAAACCGCACACAGAGAACTGTTATCCTCCGCACTTAACACCGTCAATAACAAGATTAACCGGACATTATGGCCAGATTATTATTCAAACTCGCGCAAGTGCCTGACGATGAAGCTCAGGAAATTCGTATGCTGCTCAACGAGCACCAGATTAACTACTATGAAACCGATGCTGGATTTTTCCGCGTAGGGTTGGATGCAATTTGGCTCGCAGATGGCGCACAAGAACAACGAGCGCGGGAATTGATTCACGCCTATCAAGCTGAGCGCGCGATTCGCCAGCAGCAAAATTATGCGCAGTTGGTGGAGGCGGGGCAGGTGCCCAGTCTGTGGCAACATTTTTGTGCGCAACCGCTACGTTTTATGGCGTTGGTGATTGCGATTATTTTTGTTGCAGGCTTAACCTTGTTGCCCTTTGTTATGCCTGCATTGCAGTAGGTCTTCGTAGTGGTTTATTGGTATTGCTTTGTTGATATTAAAACTTATCGTTGTTGGCAAAACCCAAATTATTAATTTTGGTTTTGCCCAATAGCTTTAATAATAAATTACGCAGTGCGCGCAGAATCGGGTAAAGCACATGGCTTAATCGTTTGGATTTAAACAGCCAATAGTTCAAACGATTAAACAACCCCGAGCGACTGCTCAGCAGCGACAGCATGTAAATTGCATCGGAACCGTAATAGAGTTGCTGCTCCAGTTTCACCACCATTCCCTGATCTATATCCCAACCCAGTGCGGTAATCTCATCCATAATGGGCCCTGGCTCGCGCGCATCCCACAGCACTAATTCACCAATATCCTCACGAATACGCACCATGCGGCAGTAGTTGTCGCAGGCGGGGCATTCTTTGTCGTACACCAGTACTACTTGTTGGGTTGTGGTCACTCATCACCTCGGTTTTTGTGTAATCAAGCTGTCATTTATTTGTTGTTTTTCTGTCATCTGGCTGCCGTAACCTTGGCGCGCCAAAAAACATTTATTTACGACAAATAGCCTTGGTTTTATTAACACATGCCTTATTTGAGAACACATAATATGAAACTCATTCAACAAATACCACGCTGGGCAGCGCTGGCCGCTGTGTCATTTAGCCTGGTGGCCTGCGGCGGTGATGACAATGATTCATCCAGCAGTTCATCGATTAGCTCAACCAGCAGTTCAAGCAGCGTGTCGTCATCCAGCGATGCCTCTTCGGTGGATACTATATCTTCGTCGAGCACTTCTGTTGCAACTACAAGTTCTGCAACCACTTCTTCTGCAACTATTAGCTCTGTTGAAAGTTCTTCTTCGTTAAGTGAAAGCAGCAGCTCATCGTCAGTATCTTCAGCCGCCTTGCCGACGCTGGTGCTCAATGAAATGCGCTCGGACGGCGGTGGTTATGACTACATCGAAATCTACAACCCAGGCAATAGCGATTACACCTTCGTCGAAGGCGAATGGGCGGTCAACGATTTAAAAGGTTTTAGTGAGGACAAAGTTCCCGGCGTGTTAATACCGGCGGGCAGTGTCATTCCGGCTAAAGGATTCTTGTTGGTAGCGGTGGATCAAACTGCCGTACCCTTTGGTGCGCCCGAGGGAACCATTATTGGCGGTGCCGCTGAATTTGGTTTGGGTAAAGGCGATACAGCATTGCTGACCCACAAGGGCGAAATTATTGATGAAAAAGGTTGGGCTGCCGGTAGCCATGTAAACACCATTGGCCGTTTGCCCGATGGTGGCGAGTGGCACGATGAAGCTGAAGCGCTGACCGCAACTCCCGGTGTGATTAACGCTTTACCAGTAGTGAACCCACCCGCATCGCAGAGCGATATTGTGATTAACGAAGTGGTATCCAAAGGCCGCGCCGATTTGGATTTTGATTACGTAGAGCTTTACAACAAATCATCGCAACCCTATGTGTTTGCGGAAGGTGAATGGTCGCTGAGCGACAGCGAAAATACTCTCATGCCCATTCCCGGCGGCACTACTATTCCCGGACATGGTTTTCTGGTGTTGTTGACCGATGTAGCCACCGGTACAAATTTACCCACCAATGCACCGGCCGGTGCAATCACTAACAGCACGGGTGGTTTTGGTATTGGTAAAAACGAAAATATTATTCTGGCGCGTTTTGAAGCGATTATTGATAACGTAAGCCACGGCGACTTTCACGTAAACGCGTACGGTCGCCTGCCAGACGGCGGTGAATTTATCGACTTGGGCGATGGTAGTGCTCCCCAGCTTTACGCATCGCCCGGCCTGAAAAACTTTATGACCCCCGCGTTGAATTTAACCGTCACTACGCTGAATTTTTCCTCGTTTAATGACGACGAAACCACGTTGGAAAATAGTGGTTTCCGTGTATTTGGTTTGAACGCCGATTTAGCCAAAGATGTTGAACCGGAATACATTGCCGTTGCTGCTGACTCAAAAACAGCCTGGGTAACGCTGCAAGAAAACAACGGTGTTGCACGTATTAATCTGGATGGTACCCCGGCTATCACTAATATTTTTCCCTTGGGTTTTAAAGATTACGGTGCAGTAGGCAATGAGATCGACCCGAGTGACCGGGATGATAAAGTCGAGTTTGCCGCGTATCCAAAAGTGTTTGGTATTTATCAGCCTGACGGCATTGCTGCATTTAATGATGGTGGAATGGATTATGTGATTACCGCCAATGAAGGCGATGTGCGCGATTACTACACGAATTTTGAAGAGGGTGTAAAAGTCGCCGATATCACGCTCGACGAATCGGATTTCCCCAATGCCACTGAGCTAAAACAAAATGCGCAGTTGGGCCGTTTGCTGGTGACGCAATTTGCAAAAACCTCCAGCGCGGAAACTGTATTCAGTGAATTGCTGAGTTTTGGTGCGCGTTCATTCAGTATTTGGAATGGCACTACGGGTGAACAGGTGTATGACAGCGGCAATGATTTGGAAGTCCAAGCTAATAACGCCGGTGTTTACCCGGATGACCGCAGCGATGCCAAAGGTGTTGAGCCGGAGAATCTGGCGATTGGCATGGTTGGTTCCAAACGGTTTGTATTTGTCGGTTTGGAACGTGCCGATGCGGTAGCGGTGTATGACATTACTGATCTTGGCAATATCCAATTTAGTCAAATGCTGATCACCGAAGGTGATGATGCACCGGAAGGGATTTTGTTTATCAGTGCGGCTAACAGCCCCAACGGTAATCCCTTGTTAGTGGTGTCCAACGAGGAGAGCGGCAACGTGACGGTTTACCAAGGCAATGTGAATGGTGAATTTAGTTTTGCCTCGCGCTTGATATTGGAAGGTGGTGTGGCTGCAGCAGAAATCAGTGCCTACGATCCAATCACTAAACGTTTATTTGTATTGAATAACGGTGAGCTGCTTGCAAATTCGCGCATTGAAGTATTGAACCTGGCCGACCCTGCGGCACTGTCATTGCTGACCACTATCGACCTTAGCCCTTACGGTGGTGGTATTAATAGTGTGGCTGTGAGCAACGGTAAAATTGCGGGCGCATTGCAAGCGGTTGATAAAACCCAGACAGGTACCGTGGTGGTTTTTGATACCAGCAGTTATGCATTGCTCGGTATTGCCAAAGTCGGCGCCTTGCCCGATATGCTGACCTTTTCACCGGACGGAAAATTTATCCTGACGGCCGATGAAGGTGAGGCTAAGGACGATTATTCGTATGATCCAATCGGTTCTGTTTCGATTATTACGTTGCCCTAATTGTCGCAAATCGAGCCTCCTGTAAAACAGGGCTTGGCTTGAGAGATAACAGGGGTTTTATAAAGGCTGTGTTCGGTGTTAAACCGGCACAGCCTTTTTTGTTTTTGGTTTCTTTAGAGCGCTTCAGGATTCTTCAGGTTATTGGTGTTTAGCGCTTGGCAAAAATCAGGCAATTCTAAAATCTAATCAGTGAGCGCAATATTGGCGGCGAAGTTGTTTATTTTTAGCAATTCACTACTATACCTATCGACTGGGAGTTGTCTCTTGCTAATCCTGGCAATCATTTTTGAGATGTTAATAATGGTTGTTAGCCAAAAAATTCCAAATACCCATCAAGGTAAATCACATGTCCCCCTGTTCTACTAAGAATAAACTAAGCCTTTCAGCGCTCTTGTTGCTGTTTGGTCAAGGATGGGCGCTGCCGGCGCTGTCCGAGGATGACATTAATGGGAAGGAAACCTCAGTAACAAAAACCATTGAAGAGGTAATGGTCACTGCCAGAAAGCGCGAAGAAAGCCTGTTGGATGTACCTATAGCGATTACCGCGTTCGGCGCCGGGATACTCTCCAATCCGACCATCAGCGACATTTCCAATTTGGCAGCTTTAGCCCCCAACGTGGAGTTTTCTGCATCGCCACCTATCTCGGGCACCAGCAACGCCGCGGCAGTGTTTATTCGCGGTATCGGCCAAAATGATTTCCTTTCAACCAATGACCCGGGCGTGGGTATTTATCTCGATGGTGTTTATATCGCCCGCTCGGTTGGCGGTGTGCTGAAGGTGAACGACATTGAGCGCGTGGAAATATTACGCGGCCCCCAGGGAACGCTGTTTGGCAAAAATACTATCGGTGGAGCGGTGAATGTTATTTCACGCTTACCCAGCAATGAAGCCAGCGCAACTATCGCCCTTACGGGTGGTAGCAAGGATCGTCAGGATCTTGCTTTAAGTGCAGAAGGTCCATTGGCCGAGAACTTGGCTGGTCGTATTTCCTTACTGGATGAAAACCGCGATGGTTATGTAGAGCGGACGCTGGATGGGAAAGATCAGGGCAACATAAACCGCAGTACTTTGAAAGGCATATTGCATTGGCAGCCTGCCGAACATATCGATGTTCGCTTAACCGGTGACTATACCCGCCAACGCCAAAACGGTGCGGCAGAGGTGATGATAGAAATCGCCGAGGGCAGGGATCTAAGCACACTGCCACCGGGGGAACCCTTAACCAACTGGGAGGCGTTCAATGCACTTATCGCTGGGCCGCGGTTTAATACCCAATGGGACGCTCGTTGGTTGCCCACAGGCGATGGGTTTAATACCTTCAGTACTGGTCCTTCACAGGATGATATAGATGTAAAAGGCCTGTCGCTCACCGGCGATATTGAACTATCCCCAACAATGACCCTGACTTCAGTTACAGGATACCGCGCCATGGAGGGCACCTATTCGCGGGACGCGGATGGTTCACCGCTGAATTATGGCAGCGTGGTGAATCTGGATGAGCAATCGCAATTCAGTGAAGAGCTGCGTTTAACCGGCACTAGCGGCAACCATTTATCCTGGACACTAGGGGCTTTTTATCTGAAGGAAGATATTACCAATCACCAGGACGTTGTTTTTTTGGATGGATTGTTTGAGGCGACTGGCGGCGGCGCCGATGCAACTTTTGATGTGAATAATGTAGTGGATGTCGATAGCCGCGCGCTTTTTGGTCAGCTCTCCTGGGAACAGGATGCCTGGGAAGTAACGGGTGGTTTGCGTATGACACGTGAACAAAAAGAATTTTTTATCGATAACTTTACCGTCAACAGTGGAGCCCAGTTGATTGGCCCGGAACAGAAACCCACGGATGTGTGGCGGGAAGTCTCACCCGGGTTAAATATCTCCTACGATATTAACGATCGCACCATGCTTTACTCCAGTTACAGCGAAGGTTTTAAAAGTGGTGGCTACAATGGTCGCTTGGTTAACCCACCAACCGATGCCCAAAACGGCACTCCGGTTATAGATACCTTTGACCCGGAAAACGCCACCACCTATGAGTTGGGATTCAAGCAACAATACGATTGGCTTTACCTACAGGGCGCGGTGTTTACCACCGAATACACCAACATGCAGGTCTCGGTGCTGACTGTCGGTGCGAATAATTTAATTGCTGTCACCATCGATAACGCTGCAAAAGCTACCATTGACGGTGCCGAATTTGAGGCGATAGTTACGGTGGTTGATAACTTTCAGATCCGTACCGGCTTTGGGTATCTTGATGCTCGTTATACCGAGTTAGGAGAGAGCACCCTCTTGAATAAAGACGATGACTTACAAAAAATTCCGCGCTGGAATGCATTTGTAAGAGGTGAATACGATTATCACCTCAGAGACTATGGCAGCCTCACAACCACCTTGGAGTTAAGTTACAAAAGCAAAACCTACAATGACCCGTTAAATGTAGAATCTATCGCGCAACCGGCGTTTACTTTGGTTAATGGTTCGGTAACCTGGGCAAATAATCAGGATACGATCAAGGCCTCGCTATTTTGTAACAACCTTACCGACGAGACCTATTTTTTAAGTGGCACCACTGAACTTTCGTCTGTCGGTATTTCAAGTGCTACCTATGGTAGGCGACGTGAAGTTGGGCTCTCGCTGGAATACAGTTTCTAAACAATGGGATTGATAACTATGAACCTGAAACGAATCAAACAAAGCGTGTTTTTTCTGGCGGGCATGCTGTTGGTGGGAACGGCGGCAGCACAAACCAAGGTTGAAGCAGAAGCTCCAATCAGCATTTCTGGTGTGGCATTGGAATATCGCCTACGTGAAAATGGCAATGATCAATACAACAAGCTATTGGAAGCCCTGGCCGATAAAAATCTCAACTTTAAGTTGGTGATTTTTCCATTGACCCGCGCCGTGCGTAACTTAATGGATAGCGAAGACTGTATTTTCCCTTCGTCCCTGAATTCAATACAAACACATTTTTCCGAACAAACAAAAGGCCGTGAATTCATTGCCTCGAATCCCATCGACTATATCAGCATGCGCGTTTTTACACGGCAAGGTGAAAAAACTATCGCCTCTTTTAATGAGCTAAACGATAAAAGAGTCGCCATCTGGCTCGGTTTTGATCGCAATATTTATTTGCAGGGAGTTAATGCGGTGGTTGACGAAGTGGCCAGTGAAGAGGTGCGCGTTAATATGCTGACAAAAAAACGGGTAGATGCAATAGTAGGGTTTACACCGGATGTTTTTCTGGCCGCCCAAAAACTTGGCGTGCCAATTCCGGAATACAATAAAAAGCTTTCCGTTTTTGAAGGTGAGGGCGCCTCGGTGGTGTGTCACAAGAATGCCAAAAATCTTCAGTTTATAGAACAACTAAATGTGCAATTAGAACTGCTGAGAGAATCGGGTGAATTGGGTAAAATTTTGGGGCCTTACGCTACCCTGGTTCATTGATTCAGTTAAAAAAATCTTTAATCAAGTCATTTGAATAAATAACTGAAGTGGTCAGTGCAAGATCGAGCCTCTGGTGTGATCAGAGGCTCGAATAAAAAATAAAATTAATATTCCCACAGCATGGCAATTGAATAGCCGCCCGCTGAAGGCGCCATGAATAATATTTTTTCACCTCTTTGTAAATCACCTTTCTTTCGCCAGTAATCCAATGTTACCGGTATATTAGCTACGGTCATGTTGGCATAAAGCCCTATGGTATGCCGGATTTTGTCCTCAGAAATTTCCAGTTTGTCGGCCCAGACTTGCATCATTTTTAATCCGGACTGGTGCATTATCACCTTATCAACTGCAAGGCTCGGGTTTCTATCAAGCAGCGTTTTTGCGACAGACATAGGAAACAAAATTAAATCTTTTATGGTGGTTCTTCCTTCCGGGGGGCGCACAGTAAAAAATTCTTTCTGTTGGGTAAATTGTGCATTTTTCATTACCAGCGCGTTAAACACTTCCGGCTTGGTATTGTTTAATTCATGCTTATCAATAAAAGACTCTGAGGAAGCATCCAAAATTACCGCGCCTGCACCATCGCCCGCAAAAGCAAAGTTTGGCTTGGTGGTGTCCAGCATAGTGTGAACCCAATCGGTCGAGGTTACTATGAGTACCACTTTATTTTTGCCGGTGCTGATCAGCGAATCCGCCATATTTAATGCGGTAATAAACGAGGAGCACGCAGTATTGATCGGCAACACCGAGGCATTCCATGCACCTAACTCGTGTTGCATCAAATTCAAATCATCGCCGTAAACATTTCGACTGGGTTGGATAATGCCGATAATTAAATCGATATCCATTGCCGTGTATTTACTGTTAGCCAAGGCATCTTTAGCGGCTTCGACCGCCATCATCAAGGCGGTTTCAACCGCACTGGCATGGCGACGTTCTTCGTAGCCGGAAAAGTATTCATCCATGGATTCAAACAAGGCATTGCCGCCCACAAATTCACTATTGAGGACGATGTTGGATGGTAGATAACTACCCGTTGCTTCTATATGGGACAAAACAAAAACCTCTCATTCATAAAAATAAGTGTGGATAAAAATTCAGGGGAATTATTGGTGGTTGCTATAACGATTAGGTTTGGTCTGTGTTAGCCGCCGGGTGTTGCCGAGCCATTAATCGCCAAGCCTTTGATGCGATCCCCCATAGGAGGCACTTCATCGCGATCAATGCGCACGTCAATCAGGGTCGGGCCATTTTTTGCAAACAGCGCAGGCATATCCAGCTCAACCAATTCTTGGGGTGAGGTAATGACGATACCCTCAACACCCATGGCTTCGGCCATGGCGGCATAGTTGATACTGTTTAGCTCCCAGCCGATGGATTCCTGGTTGCCCAAGCGTTGGCCGTGTTTCACCATGCCCAGTGCGGCATCGTTTAACACCATAAACACCACCGGCAGTTGGTGCTGGGCGGCTACGGTTATTTCCTGTGCGCTCATTAAATAGGAACCATCGCCCACTAGGCAGAGCGTAGGGCCAGTTTCTTTTGCAAAGGCGCTGCCAATGGATGCACCAATCGCCCAGGCCATGGAGCCAAAGCCCATCGCAATACGGTAATAACCCTGATTATTCGGTCGCACAAAATAATGTGTTGCCCAAGCCCAAGCATTGCCCGCATCGATAAATACGCGAGTGTCTTCGGGCAGTGTTAGCGCCAAATGCGCCATAAGTCGCTGGGGTTTAATGGGGCTTGCGTCGCTCAAACATTTTTCCGGTTCGCGCAAGGTAACGTGTGTACCTAATACATTTTTTTCGGTATTGCCGGGAATGGTTTGCCAGGTGCGGCCCCACTTGCGCGCCGCTGCCACATTTTCAATGAGCCGCGTAAAAATGGTGTGCAAATTTCCAAACACATGCAGGTTGGCCATGGGCGAGCGAGTGAAGTGCTCCACGGAAGAATCAATGTGCACCAGTTTGGTATTTAACAGGTCATCATTCCAACCGCCGGTCCCCATTTCTCCGAGGGCGGCACCCACAGCGATAATCAGATCGATCTTATCTCCTTGAAATAATTCTTTGGCACTCTCGTGTCCGGCAAAACCGTACACGCCTCGGTACTGGGGATGGGTTTCATCAACCCAACTTTTTCCCATCGGGCCGGTGACAAACGCGGCACCCGTCAATTCAATAAATTTAATGATTTCCTTATGCGCACTGCCTGCGCCGTTACCCACATAAACGGCAATAGTGTCAACGCGCCCCAACTTTTCACAGAGGCGATTGATTGCCGATTCGTCGGACACAAAAAAATCATGAATTAATAAATCCGCATGAATGTGCGGTTTTATCTGGGCAGGAGTGCGCAAAACATCGGAAGGTATGCTGATATGGGCCGGCCCCTGCGGGGTGCGATGCGCCGCCATTAAAGCCGATACCAATTTGCTCTCCAGCTGTTCGTGGTGGGATATGAGCGTGTTGTAGCGGGTGCAATGGCGAAATAACCCGACCGTATCAATTGCCGTGCAACTGGACTCCTGCAGCGCACGCTTGCCAAACTTGGGCAGCGGGGTTTGCGCGGTAATTACCAGCATCGGGATCTCTTCGCTGATGGCGGAGCAGATACCGGTAATCAGGTTAGTGGCACCAGGGCCGGTAGTCGCGCAGACCACGCCCATCTTTCCGGTTTCCCGGCTGTAGCCTTCGGCCATAAACGCGGCGCCACACTCGTGCCGCGCCACCACTAATCGCGGGCCGCCGTTGCGTTCAGAGCGAGCCAGAGCATTGAGCAAAGGCTCTATTGCACCGCCCGGCACACCGAACACTTTATCAATACCCAGGAGCTGCAGATAATTCACGATCATATCTGCATAGGTGGAGGCTTCTCGCGGGATATTGAGTGGAAGTGTGGGAAGTACTTGTTGATCGTTGGGTATATTTAAATCGAGTAACTTGATGTGATTTAACATTTGCAGGATAGATCTCGGTGTTGCGCATCCCTTCGGTAATTTCAAAGTGCGCAAATTATATCCAGATGTGTATTTTGACGACAGTGCCGATATTTACTTGTGCGAGTGTTTTTTTTGCTCAATGACAACCTATGGTGGTGGTTGTCACCAATTAGCCGTAGGCCGAAAAACGTTTAGATTGAATAATCTCTAATGGAGTTTTTCCCCTGTTTTAAGCGGGTTTTAGCTTCAAAGGTGGAATAACTAGGGATAATTAGATAGACCAGATGGGTATAAAAAAGAGGGGGTTATAACTATATTTTAATATTCTTATAGTGAATTATTATTAGTTTTAATATTCAAAAAAAGTATAAAAATAAATATTTTTTGTAGCTTTTGTCACATACTTTTTCGGAAGTGCGCTGATTTTTGATCTTTTTAGAAAGAAAAAGCTTAGACGCTTCCCTTCAAAGGTTCCGTTTCTATCGATTGGGCGGGCATATATTTCAGGCGACAGGCATTCGGGGTCATGGGCTTATCGATTAAGTATCCCTGAAAACAAATATCGGGATATCGATTTAACCAGTCTGCCTGCACCTGCGTTTCCACTCCTTCGGCAACCACAGCCAATTTCATGGTGCGGGCGATGGCGATAATGGACTCGACCAGTACCTCATCCTCACCATCTACCATCAGGTCATCGATAAAGGATTTGTCGATTTTGATCTTGTTGATGGGGATACGTTTTAAATAACTCAGTGAGCTGTAGCCGGTGCCAAAATCGTCCAGTGAAAAAGTTGCACCACGGCGTTGCAGGGTAACTATTTTTGCCACCACCTCATCAAGGCGGTGCAGTGCCGCTCGTTCAGTAATCTCAAACTCAATATTGCGTTCGGATACCCCGTAACCTTCAACAATAGCAACAATACGCTCAACAAAATCCGCTTGATACAAAGTGTTGGCGCACAGGTTTAAGGTGATACGAAATTGGGGCGGAAGTACGCCTGCGATCATTAACTCTTTTAAAAACGCACAGGCTTTGTCCACCATCACATAGTCAACATCGACGATCATGCCGGAGTTTTCAAGGAAGGGAATGAAATCATTCGGTGAAACCAAGCCCTGGGTTGGATGATTCCAGCGAATTAACGCCTCTGCTGCTACCAGGTTCCCTGAGAGCCCGTTGACGATGGGCTGCAGCACTATAGAGAACTGTTTCTTTTTAATTGCCTCCCGTAGGTCTGACTCCAATTGCACATGTCTATGGACCTCTGCCGCCATGGATTCCTCAAACAGCTGATAGCCATTGCGGCCATGTGCTTTGGCTTTGTACATGGCGGTATCGGCAAAGCGCAAGAGTACTTCGGTGTCACTATCCTCGAAGGGGTACATCACAATCCCGATGCTGCCACTCACCACAAATTCAGCGCCGTTACTCAGGGCCACCGGCGCATTGATTGTTGCGAGCAGGTGTTTGGTTAGGGTTATTGCCTGATTTTTTGCTGCCTCAAGGTCTTTGTCTAAATCCGGCATGCTGATAACAAATTCGTCCCCCCCTAAACGTGCAAGCGTGTCTGATTCTGGCAATAGTTTGCGGATTTTTACCGAGAGCTTTAGTAAGAGTTCATCGCCCAGCGAATGGCCAATGGTGTCGTTAATGCGTTTGAAATCGTCAAAATCGATAAACAAAAGCGCGCCAAAGTTGTGAGTGCGGTTAGCGCGTCTCACATCCTTTTTTAGTTGGTTCTGAAATAAATTGCGATTGGGCAGATCGGTGAGGGTATCAAAATAGGCAAGGTATTCAACGCGCTCTTCGGCTTTAACCCGTTTGGTGATATCAAGCCCAACGATGAGTACACAGGATTTGCCATCGAGCGTGAAGGCGATAAAGGTCATTTGTATAACCAGTTTATCGCCGCTTGCGGTGGTGAGTTTGTGCTCCACCGTGAGGCCTTGGGGGTTGTTAAAGTCCAACTGTTTTAGGCTGGAAGTCAGGGCTTTTGCTTCTTCCTTATCAACACTCTTGTGTACATCACAATAATCCTGACCAATGAGGTCGGTTTGGTTCTTTTGATAAAACTGTTCTGTGGTGTTATTTGCAAAAATGAACCGGTAGTTTTCATCGACGGCAAATACCAGATTGGGGCTGGTATCCAAAATAAGGCGCAATTGCTGTTCACTTTTGGTCAAGCCGGTTTGCCAGTGTTCAAGTGCGGCAAGGAAGCTGTTGGCATCATTGACAATGTAGCCCAGTTCATCAAATCGGTGCCCTTCAACATGGTCGATACGTTTTCGCTCAGTTTGCTCCGGCCGTATCATGGAAAACCGCTGCGCTATAGTGACCAGGGGGCGCGTGAGCATAAAATGGAAAAGTGCAAAAAGTACTAATGCCAGACTAAGGTTCCGGAGTAAACCCGACACTATGATGGTGAGCACCCGATCATAAAAAGGTGCAAAACCCAAGTCATTGCTTACGCTCACTACCAGTTTTCCCTCATAGGTATTGTCGGTGTAGATGAGATCGAGCTGGTAGGTTTTGATTTCTTCCGCAATGAGTCGTGTTAACCAGAGCGTATCGGACGGAGAGGGGGAGGATGAATAATCAGCGATGACCTGGTCGCGGTCATCCAAAATGGCGGCATAAGTAATGAAGTTATAGTTTTCCAAACCTTTGATAACTTCGTTAGCCAGGTTGGCGTCTAATTGGTGCACTGCACGCTGCGCGGAATTTTGTACTACCCGAAAAATCTCGTCGACGTTGTTATCTATTTGTTGGCGTTGATACCCCAAATCTATAACTACTTGGAACAGCGCAACAATGAGTCCCAATATAAGAGCTATAGCTAAGCTGGATCGCATTAGACGAAAGGCAATGCGCTTATAAAACTCAATTGTCATAAAAGAGCGTTCCCACCGTCATGAAAAGACAAACACCCTGTAAGCCTGTTACATCATTTATTATTATTTAATGATAATGCCATTCCTTGTGCATTAGCCTCTGCGCTCTATAGTATTTCAAGTGTGGTTATAAAAGAAGGCAGATATTCTATCTTTTTCGCACAGCCAAGCCTGATGGCTGTGCGTTGATCATTTACACTGGATTATTTACAAATAGTAATTCGCATCCATAATTTCACTCAGCTCGACCTTGGCAACTTGCGGTTGTGCCACTAACCACGCGTGCAATTTTGCTTTGTCCGCTTCGGTGGTTGAACCGTAGCGTTTGGCAGAGCCGACAAAACCCGAGAGGCGTTTGCTGGAGAGCCCGCCACCAAATACCAGACCCTCGGCGTTAATGGCATCGATAAAAAAGCTATCGACAAATTCGCTGATGGTTTCGTCGGTTAAGTCGCTTTTAAATTCACATTCCAGTTCAAAACCAAAGGTGGCGAACTCGTCCTGAAATAATTTTTTGCGCAAACGCTTACTGCGCTGTGGTGCTTTTTTGGTGCTTACAACTGTCATGGTTTTACCTTTACTTAATCACAAACAAAAAAATTAGTTTAAATCGTCATTGCTAACGCCGTTTAACTCCATCAGCGTCGCAACTTGTTTTTCCAGTAACTCAATACGGCTTTCCAATTGTTGTACTTTTTGTTCAAGTTGCTTTTGATGTTCATGCTGCGCGCTGTGTTCATCATTGCTGCTGCGGCTAATGGTGCTGTTTTGCATGGCGGCAATCGCGGCTAAATCCGGTGCACCGCAGAGTAGGTGCATGTAGCGATCTTCACGCTGGCCAGCCTGCCGGGGAATGTGTACCACATGAGGCTTGGTTTTGGCGCAGAGCTGCTGCAGTTTTTCTTCCAGTGCCTGATGGCCGGCAAATTCCACCATGCGTTGGGTCCGGGTATGAATTTCTGCCACGGTTTGCGGGCCGCGCAGCAGCAGTACCGTCAAAATAGCCTGGGTGGCTTTATCTACACTGAGCACGCGGGTCAGGCGTTGGTCGTAACGTGCGGCGCGGTTGCCGTAATCCACACTGAGCAATTGACGATCCTGCAATTCACTGACACAGCGTTGTACCTGACCGCTCTCATAATTGCTAATAGGTTCGCGACTGGTTTTTTGGTTGCAGGCCAATAACAGGCTGTTGAGCGTTAGCGGGTACTGGTCGGGTGTGGTTAGCTGTTTTTCCATCAGGGCGCCTAATACACGGGCCTCAATGGCATTGAGTAAGGCGGGTTCTTCGTGGTGGATGTCTTTGTTGGTGTCGTGGTTGGTATCGTTGCTGCTATCAATACTGTTTTCCATAAGAACTCTCGAAGATCATCGGCGGATGAACACTCTACGCGGATGGCGGCTAAATTTCACCCTTTAGCGCGTTAAGCAGTGGTGATCAGTCAAATATTTCATGATTCCAACAAACCTTGACTATATTTTAAACGCTGCAGCGATTTGCAGCGGTAATGTGATTTTGTCGAGGATGATGTTATGGAAGCATTGTGGTTAGTAGGGGACCCCGCCCGGTGTTATCGGGTGCCTGATCAGCACATGATCGTGAATAACACCGGTGCGTTGCTTGATGATGCGGCGCCGTATCGGCAGGAGATACATTCAGCGTCTGATTTTGAAGCGCTTTGTCATGCAGTCGATCTGTTGGTGTTTGCCGAGGGTGCCATTGTGCCGGAGCATAGTTGGCTTGAGTTGATTCCCGTTCATTTACCTAAAATCGTGCTGCTCACCAGAGGGAATGGTCACAGTGATGTAGCAATCCAGTTAACTCATGTAGGGGTGGACGCTTACATAACCAGCGCTATGAGCCAAGCCGATTACGCCTTGGTAATGCGCAAGGTGTACGAGGACAAACAGTCGATCCTCGCGCTGCAACAGGAATTAAAAAACTTTTCCGCCATTGCGTTTACCGCCATGTCATCGGCGTCGGAAATGGGCACCATCGCCGTATTCGCTGAAAAAATACAGGAGGTGATGGAACTGGAGCGCTTAGCGCATTTGATTCACAGCTGCCTCGGTGACCTCAATTTAAGTGGCGTTGTGCAATTTGTATTTGATGATGAAACCCGCTTGTTTCCCGCCGCTATATCTCCCGCTTATTTGCAGCTGCTTAGCCTCGCGCGTGATACCAGTGCACGCATTATTTCCCAGGGGCGGTTTTTGTTATTCAGCTTTACACACCTGCAGTTATTAGTGACGGATGCGCCGGCCAGTGATGAGGAGCGCTATGGTCGCCTGCGCGATGTGCTGGCGCATTTGGTGTCTATTGCCGAGGCGCGCGCAAAAACCTTGAAGGTGAATTCGCTGTTAAAAATCCAGCAGGACAATACGCGTACCGTGATGATGTTGCTGGAAATGTCCTCGCGCGATAACCGCAACGCGGTTAAAGAAATTATGACGGAGCTATCCGATTCCCTACGCCTGATGGCGACGGGTCTTGATTTGAATATGGAGCAAGAAACGGCGTTGCTCAGTTTGTCGGAAAAGGCGCTAGTGTCGCTGGAGGGGCTGCAAGAAGCGACGGAAGCGGTAGAGGTACATTTCCGCAGCTTGGTGCAGGAGTTGGATAATGTAGCGCATTTGCTGGATGCCCCCGAAGGGGCAACAGAGGAGGATGAGCACGATAGCCGGGTTGAATTGTTTTAGCGCGTGCGGTCAGGCATCTGCTGCGGCAAAGGCATTTGCCTCCTGACAGATTATTTCATCCAGCAGGTCTTCAATATTTTTGCCATCGCAATCAATCACTATGTCCGCATAGCGTAAATAAAGCGGGCGCCGCTCGCTATAGACATCGGCAAAACTTTGCCCGGCTGGGCGAGCAATACCACGGTTTTCCATATTGTGAATGCGTTTTTCCAGCTCACCTACTGTCACGTCCAAAAACACAATCGGACCAAATTGTTTTAAGTGATGCATGGCAACATCGCTGTATACCGCGCTGCCACCAGTGGCGATCACATGGTTGGGGTAGTGGGCATTCAACAACACTTTTTCCTCTGCATTGCGCAGCGCCATGTACCCATGGTGGTGCAAAATATCTTGCAGGGTTTTGCGGTGTTCAAGCTGGATAAGCAGATCGGTATCGACAAAATCCTTCGCCAGATTTTTTGCCAGCAGCAGCCCCAGTGTGCTTTTACCTGCGCCGGGCATGCCAATCAAAATCAAACTTTGATGATAGGGATTCATAGTATTACTCCGGCAAAAAAGTCAGCGAGGGAGATCTAGGCCATTGGTTATTACGGTGAGTGGCTGCAATTAACTATAGCTGAGAATCATTGCGCTGCCGCGACTGTTTTATCGTGCAAGGCTTATAGCAAACTTGTCTCAGCCCGCGAGCTGCTATGGAAAGTAGCCACTAATGAATAGCTGAAAAACGGGCTATAACTCGCCAAAAAATCACTCAGCAAAAATTTGATGGTCTCTGGTAGGGTTTCGTCCGCCGCCTTGTCTTGCAGGTCTGGCAACTCTGCCTGCACCTTGTAGGCGCCGTCATTGGTTTTGTTTGCATCGGTAACCACAATCACTAATTCCGCACGCGCAGGGTTCCATTCAAACAGTAAGTAGAGTGAATCCTCCTGAATGTTTACATCCAGCAGGCCAACGGCTTTGGCGGCGCAGGTTTCCAGGGCTTGTTTTAGTGCGGGCTGATCGCTGCCGCTAAAACGGCTGAGATAAACGGTGTGGTTGGCGGCAGATTGGCTCTGCCAAGGGTGATTAATCAACATATCAGGCGTTACACAGGTCTTCAAAGGCATCTACTACAGCTTCTTCATCCGCTTCGGATAATTCGGCCAAATCCATAATGCAGGGTTCATTGATCCCGAGGATCTCTTCGATATCCTCAAACGTCAATTCGGCAGCCAGCGCGCGTTGTACATAATTCTTTACGGCTTGATGCAGCGCTGTTTCGTTGTCGCGTGCGGCTTGCAGTTCGGCCACTGTCTGCGCAGTTAACCAGTCGATAAACGCACTGCGGTCGGCATCGGAGGTGTTAGTGCTAGCGTTGTAGGCAGGGGCATTGGTCGGAATTGTGGGGGTGCTCAAGGGAAATACCATCCAGTCAATAAAAAGGGCCACCAGTATAAGGCTTTTCACCCGTTCAGCAGCCCGTTTTTTGCGCTAGTTTCCGCACCAGCGCTGGATAAATTCCCCATCAGGGTCGTAGGTATCGCGCTGTTTTTGGATATTAAACTCCCGTCGCCCACGCGGGTCTGTACCGACGCCGGCCAGATACTGCCAATTGCCCCAATTTGCCGCGCAGTCATAGTCGATAAGTTGCTGCTCAAACCAGGCCGCGCCGTAGCGCCAATCCACACCCAGTTGATTGATCAGGTAGCTGGCGACGATTTGTCGGCCGCGATTACTCATCCAGCCGGTTGCTGCCAATTGCCGCATAAACGCATCGACAAATTGATTGCCGGTATTTCCCGCACACCAGGCAGCAAATGCCTCGGGGTAGAAACTCAGCAAAGGATTTTTATTTTGTACGCCGCGTAATGCAAACAGTTGTTTACCAAAGCGAAACGCCAGCCACTGGAAATACTCGCGCCAGAGCAATTCAAAATACAGCCAGTAGCTCGATTCATTGGCGCCATGCGCCTGTTCATAGTCTTTAATCGCACGCACTGCTTGCCGCGCCGACAGGCAACCCATGGCTAGCCAAGGTGATAGCTTGGAGGAAAAATCCCAGCCATCCAAACCGTTGCGGGTGTTTTTGTAATTGCTGATGAGTTTGTGCTCACCTAAAAAATACTGCAGCTGCGCGAGCCCCGCCGTACTGCCACCGTGAAAGGGCAGGCGACGGTTATCGGCCGGTTGCACTAATTGCTGCGCACGCATGATTCCTAGCCATTGATCCAATTCGCAGGGCGAGTCCTCAAGCACAACTGGCTGGCGCAGGTTGGGTGCGCGCGGTAGGGGCATGCTGCAAGGCCGTGCTTCCACCAGTTTGCGAAATTGCGAAAAAATCAGCGGTAAATCTGCCAGCGCAAACGGCAGCTCAGCGCGATCAAACAGGGTGAAGTTTTCATGGCAGCGCAGTGGTATATCAAGCATATCGCGCAGGCGCTCTACATCCCGTTGTTCATCGCTCCCCGGGTATTCGCCGGTGGCCATGGCGCTAACGTTCCAGCGTTCTACCAGGCCTGTTAATGCGGTAGCAGGGTCGCCCACCACCACTATTAAATCGCTGCCTTGAGTGCGCAGTTGTTGCCGCAATTGCTGCAGCGATTCCAGTAAAAAATGCTGACGATGAATGCCGAGGCTTTTTTGTTGATAGCGCAGTGGGCGCAGCCAGCGGTCAGGTAATACATAAACCCCTATAACCCAATCGTTATTGGCGACCAATTGGCTCCAGCCGGGGTTGTCGTGCAGGCGTAAATCGTAACGAAACCAGTAAATTGCTTTGCGCATTGCGTATCTCCGGATATATCCCGTTCATACGCAAATGCGTGGGCTAACAATCAGTGAAGAGTTAATTTTTTTAAATTTCTCAGGCAAAACCACCGCCAGCTTTTAAAAATGGCAGCAAACGCAAGCTGATATGTTTAGGGCGATGTTCCAGCAGGCGCTTGATGCTGGCTTGCGGTGCAAGATACTGATCGTAATAGGTTTGAGCAGCCTGCTTCATCTCCGCTCGCTGTGCATTGTCCATGCTCATGGCTTGTTGCACCGCAATTTGCAGTTCATCGGGCGATGAAAACACCAAGCAGTTTTTGCCATGCTCCAGCGCCGGGAAAAACAATTCAGGATATTGGGTAATGGGAATAGTGCCCACTGCCATGGCTTCAATTAAATTGTGCGACATGGGGTAGCGCACACCCGGGCAGGCAAGGAAAAAGTGCGCGCGTGCCATAGTGCCGAGCCACTCCTCACTGGCCACTTTACAGTGGCGCGTGTTCATGGCAATCAATCCTGGGTAGGAGGATTGCTCGGCTTGCTTCAGTTGCTCGGGGTTGTTCAAGCGCCAAAAAAAATCGTTGGGCAAACGCTGGGATAAACGCTCCAGAATTTGTGTGCGACTGAGTTTGGCGTAAATTTCCCGAATCGATTTTTTATTGTATTTGCCGGGTTCCGCATCGCCACCAAAAAATATTTTCCATTGCCTATCTTGTTCCCGGTAGTACGCTAAACGCAGGTCTTCTTTTGCGGCATAAAGCGGAGGGAAGAGTGGAAAGGGCATCGGGAAGCAGCTGTCGTTTGTGCTGTAATCGGGTTGGTAATTAATGTGGATAATCTTGCCGGCGCGCTCAGCCAGGTTCGAATACCATTTGTCGGTGACCAATACATAACCCGCTGGCAAATCGCGTTCGTGCGTCAGTACACTGAAGTTTTCCTGCAGGCAATAGCGTTTGTGTTTTTCCTGAATGTTGCCCAGTACCAAATAATTATTGCGCAGTACCGGATAAAAGCCTGCGCGCACAAAATAAATAAACAAACTATAAAAACGTCGACCTTGCGGGCCATCAATCCGGCTGTCACGAAAATCAAATACCACAACAGGTTGGTTGTGTGCGAGTTGGTGCAGCTGTTCAGTGCCTACCTGCTGCTGGAGCCAGCGGCGATAATCCCAATAGCGCTGTGGATACACCAGCGCCTTGTAACGCTGCAGAGTGCCATCCAGCTGATGACCAAAGGTGGATAGTTGGGAAAGTCCGTGCATAGTAAGTACCTGTTCGCGAGCGCAAAGATCAGTAGTGTGGTGCAATCCGATTGCTTACAGGCTAGGCGCTGAGTGTGACCATTTAATTGCAAATAAAATTGTTTCGTGCAGCTCAAACTTCCTCACACATTTGACGTCTATTGGCCCGCACCCCATGGCAAGGGCGGGATCTTGTGGTAATGTACGCCGCACTTGGAGCCAGGGGCTCATTGGGTTTGGACATTAAAAGAGGAAGGTCTCTGTGTTTGAAATATTTCTGGCAGGTGGTTTTTTAATGTGGCCAATATTGGCCTGTTCGTTGATTGTGATTGCCGTGAGCGCAGAACGTTATTGGACGCTCAACCCCGCCAAAATCGCCCCTAAAACCTTACTGGCGCAAGTCTGGAGCTGGATTAAAAACAACCAGTTGGATGCGACGAAACTGCGCGAACTCAAACAATCCTCACCGCTGGGTCAAATTCTGGCTGCGGGTTTGAGTAACTCCAAACACGGCCGCGAAATCATGAAAGACTCGGTGCAAGAAGCAGCCAGCCAGGTTATTCATGAATTGGAGCGCTACGTAAATATTCTGGGTACCATTGCCAACATCGCGCCGCTGATGGGATTGCTTGGAACCGTATTCGGCATGATTCAAGTATTCAACTCCATCATGATTCAAGGTACGGGTAATACCGGTGTCTTGGCGGGCGGTATTTCAGTTGCGCTTTACACCACTGCGGCAGGTTTGGTAGTGGCGATTCCCGCGATGATTGCACATCGCTTTTTCCAGCGCCGTATCGACACTATTGTTGTCACCATGGAAGAAGAGGCCATCAAACTGGTTGATGCATTGCACAGCGACCGTCGCGTCGATGTGAAACTGGTTTAAGGGCGCGGGGTCGGAACGTGAAATTTCGTCGCCAACAAGTAGAAGATCAAGGTATTAATCTGACGCCCTTGATTGACGTGGTGTTTTTGCTGCTTATCTTTTTTATGGTCTCCACCACCTTCACCAAAGAAACGCACCTGAGTGTGGATCTGCCGGAAGCTGTAGGTGAGCAGAGTAGTGACTTGCCGGAGCAGATCGAAATCCTGATCAACAGCGATGGCAGTTATTCGGTGAATGGACTGGCGCTGGTGAATAACCAGGTGGCGACACTCAGGTCAGCGCTGGAAAAAACCTCTGAGGGTAATAATCAAGTACCGCTAGTGATTACTGCGGATGCCAAAACCCCGCATCAAGCGGTAGTGCAGGCGATGGATGTGGCAGGGCAGTTGGGCTTTGCGCGCTTGAGCATTACTACGCGTCAACCGGAACCTGAAAAAGACTAACAACTCAGCTACAATTCGCGCTGGTTTTCTAATGTCAGGCAATCCCGCAGGGCTTTTGTATTCACCATGCAAAAGCCCTTCTTTCTTTTGGCGCTACCCCCCGATGTCAGGATAGTTGTCGCGTCATAAATTTTCGTTATCAATAGCTTGATAGGTTCTTATCGTGCATTCCTCTCCACCGGCTTCACCACCCTCAAGTCCGCCCGCTAATACCCAGCGTTCAGCTGAAACTGATCGGTGGCAATCGGCATGGTATGGCTCGCGTCGCTGGAGTTTTTGGCTCTTGCCGCTGACATGGCTATTTATTCTGCTCTCGGCCATTCGCCGCTATGTGTTGCTCCGTTGGCAACAAACGACACTCGCCACACCGGTGATTGTGGTGGGTAATATCACCGTGGGCGGCACGGGCAAAACCCCCTTGTTGATCGCGCTGGTGCAGTGGTTGCAAGCGCAGGGATACACCCCCGGTGTAGTCAGCCGCGGTTATGGCGGACAAGTAGCAACCTATCCTTATTTGCTCACCGCAGAGAGCATTGCCGCCCAAGCGGGCGATGAGCCGGTTACGATCTATCAGCAAACTGGCTGTGCGGTGTGTGTCGGCCCTGATCGTCTTGCGGCGGCGCGCGCGCTGGAGGATCAGGGCTGCGACCTCATTCTCAGCGACGATGGTTTGCAGCACTATCGCTTGGGGCGCGATATTGAAATTGCTGTGGTTGATGGCCAGCGTGGTGTCGGCAACGGTTGGCGTTTGCCGGTTGGCCCGTTGCGTGAGCCAATCAGTCGCTTAACGACCGTGGATTGGGTCGTCGTGAATTCACCGGCAGCGAATTTTGTGTTGCCGCAACTCGCCGATTTGTATTTTATTCCGATGCAGATTCAGGCCCACTCTCTGGTTAATCTTGCGACCGGCAGTGAGCATCAATTGTCATCAATTGCCGGGAGCCCGGTAAATGCAGTGGCCGGAATTGGCAACCCGCAGCGTTTTATCAATACCCTGGGCGAATCGGGTATCCATGCGCAGCTGCGTGCTTTTCCTGATCACCACGCTTACACGGCGACTGACCTTGTTTTTGATAATGTTTGGCCTGTGGTAATGACTGAAAAAGACGCCGTGAAATGCAAAACCTTTGCGCAACCTAACTGGTATTACCTATCGATTGGTGCAAATTTGCCGGATGCATTTTGGGCGGCATTTGCGCAGCGTATTGAGCGTGTCATGGAACAAAAAAAATCCCGTTTTGGGCTTTAATGTTTAATTTTTTTAATTTTCTTTTTAATCCTGTTGTTAATGCTGTTATCAAAACTACAGTGGAATCTTGCTATGAAATTTTATGTTGTCATTCCTGCCCGTTACGCTTCCACCCGCTTGCCTGCCAAACCCTTAAAAGAAATTGCGGGTAAGCCGATGATTCAACACGTGTACGAGCGCGCCTGTGAAAGTGCCGCGACGGAAGTTGTTATTGCAACCGACGATACGCGCATTGAAGCGGTTGCCAAAGCCTTCGGTGCCCGCGTCTGCATGACATCTGCCGCACACAATTCCGGTACTGATCGCCTGCAAGAAGTGGTCGCGCAATTAGGTTTGAGCGATGACGACATAGTGGTGAATGTGCAGGGCGATGAACCCCTCATTCCGCCCGCAGTAATTAATCAGGTCGCAGAAAATATCGCCAACAATCGTTTCGCCAGTATGGCTACGTTGAGTGAACCCATTCATTCGCTCGACGATTTTCGCAATCCCAACATTGTAAAAGTGGTGGCAGACCAAGTGGGCAGAGCATTGTATTTTAGCCGCGCGCCCATTCCCTGGGCGCGCGATCATTTTGCGCAAGCTGAGGTGACTAGTTTGCCGGATGATTTCCCGGCGCAGCGGCACATTGGTATTTACGCTTATCGTGTGGCGCTGTTAAATCGTTTTATTACCTGGCCACAGGCGTCGCTTGAAAAAATTGAATCCCTTGAGCAATTGCGTGTGCTTGCTAATGGCGAAGCAATTCATATCGCCGAAGCCTACGCTGCCGTACCGGGCGGTGTGGATACCGAAGCGGATTTACTGCGTGTAAAAGCATTGCTGGAAAAATAATCGGTGCCGTTAATTGGGTGAATAGTATGACCAACGTTTTATTTGTATGCCTCGGCAATATTTGTCGCTCGCCCACGGCGGATGGCATTTTTCGTGAATTGGTGGCGAATGCAAAATTAGATCAAAAAATTATGGTTGATTCGGCGGGCACCGGTGCATGGCACATAGGCAAAGCGCCTGATTCACGCACCGTCGCTGCAGCGCGCACGCGTGGCTACGATCTTTCGGTATTGCGTGCACGTCAGGTTACGGCGCGCGATTTTGACGAATTCGATTATGTACTGGCGATGGATGAAGCTAATCTTTCGGATTTACAGCAGCTGAAACCGGCGCATTTTACCGGTCATTTAGGCTTGTTTTTGGAATTTGGTGCGCGTGGTGATTACCGTGAAGTGCCCGACCCTTATTACGGCGGCAGTGACGGCTTTGAGCTGGTATTGGATTTGGTGGAAGATGCAGCACAGGGCTTGTTAAAACATATTCGTCAGCGTTTGTACTAAGCCTGTTTTTTTAAATTTGTATAAAGTCATATTGTTAAGGTGATGTCGCTGTGCCACTTTTTTTACCGCATTTTAATTTACAAAAACTCAACACCCTCGCTGTGCCAGCGGTGGCAAATTTTTATGTCGCCGTGCAGGATGACGATGAGTTACGTGAGGCATTAACTTTTGCGCGCACAGAAAATTTACCGCTGTTAGTTTTAGGTGGCGGCAGCAATATAGTGTTGCGTGCTGATTTTCCCGGGGTGGTGGTTCAGTTGAAATCCCAGGGTAAAGAAGTAGTCGCGGAGGATGAACATTTTGTTTGGCTAAAAGTGGCTGCAGGGGAGAATTGGCATCACCTGGTTGAGTACACCTTGGACAATGCACTCTATGGATTGGAAAACCTGTCGCTGATTCCTGGCAGTGTCGGCGCTGCCCCCATTCAAAACATCGGCGCTTATGGTGTGGAAGTAAAAGATCTAATCACTGAATTGAGTGCGCTTGAAATTCGCTCAGGCATCGTCGTGAATTTTACTAATGAAAGTTGCCGGTTTGATTATCGTGACAGCATTTTTAAACAAGCACTCAAAGATCAATATGTTATTACGTCGGTGACCTTTCGCTTGCGCAAAACTGCGCAGCTGAACTTATCCTACCCTGCGCTGCGCGACACCTTGGCCGGTCTTGATAATCCCAGCCCGCAAGCGGTAAGTGAGGCGGTTATTGCTATTCGTCAATCCAAGCTGCCAGACCCGGCCCTTACGCCGAATGTTGGCAGCTTTTTTAAAAACCCTATTATCAATTTGGCGCAATTGCAGGTATTGCGCACAACTTATCCCGACATAGTCAGTTACCCCGTTGATACGGTTCGCGTCAAGCTCGCGGCTGGCTGGTTAATTGATCGCGCTGGCTGGCGCGGTAAGGAAGCGGCTGGTGCAAAGGTTCACGCCCAACAAGCGCTGGTACTTACTAATCCAGATAGAGCTTCTGGAGCAAGGGTATTGGCTTTGGCGGAATTAATTCAGCAGTCGGTTAGGGCACAATTTGGCGTCACCTTGGAGATGGAGCCACGGGTTTACCCATGAGTTTTTGGGTGTAGTGGCTGAACCCTTCATCTAGTTTTCATAACTAAAAGACAAATCAAAAACTGCAAAAATCGATTATTGGTATTTGAGAAGGCGTAAACGGGCGATTAAATAGTGGTAGTTTGCTGAGAGTCTCACTACAATCGTTAAAAATGTGGCAGTAAATCTTCTGGGTATAGTGACCACTTTATAACAACAATGTTTATGAGTCCGGTTTCGGATTGGGGGCTAGTTTGACAAAGATTCTCGTAGTCGATGATCACGATCTAGTTCGCATGGGGATAGTGCGTATGTTAGCCGATGTAGACGGCTATCAGGTGGTTGGGGATGCCAAGGCGCGCGTTTTGAAGCCTGACGTTGTACTGATGGATGTAAAAATGCCCGGTATGGGTGGCCTTGAAGCGACCAAAAAACTACTGACAGTGAATCCAACGCTCAAAGTTATCGCGGTTACCGCTTGTGACGATGACCTGTACCCAACCCGCTTGATGCAGGCGGGTGCAGTAGGTTACGTCACCAAAGGGGCAGAGTTTACCGAGATTACGGATGCGATTAATAAAGTGATTCGCGGCGATCTCTACATGAGTAACTCAATTGCACAGCAGTTGGCACTGCGAACCTTTTCCGGTTCGAATAGTCAGGAATCGCCATTTGAAAAGCTTTCCCAGCGTGAGCTGCAAACGGCGATGCTGATTGCGAATGGCCAAAAAGTGAACGATATAGCCACTACTTTTTGTGTTAGTCCAAAAACCGTTAACTCTTACCGTTACCGTATTTTTGAAAAGCTTTCTATCAACAGCGATGTGGAATTGACGCTGTTAGCAGTAAAACACAACCTGCTCGATCCAGAAGCAGTCGTATAAACGGCTGCTGTTCCTTTTTCTGCTGCAGCTAACGCCCTGTGGCAGTTAGTTTTGGCAGATAGTATTTCTATGACGCAAGAGCGTGCCGATCTTTTTGATCACTCCCGTTTTTTAGCCAACACCACCCAGCAACCGGGCATTTATCAAATGTTTGGCGTTGATGGCAGTATTCTTTATGTTGGTAAAGCCAAAAACCTCAAATTGCGCCTTGCCAGTTATTTCCGCAAAACGGGTTTAACACCAAAAACCCAGGCGCTGGTTTCGCGTATCGCGCGTATCGAGGTCACGGTTACGGCCAGTGAGACGGAGGCGCTGATCCTTGAGCAGAATCTCATCAAGTCAAATCGTCCGCCATATAATATTTTGCTGCGGGACGATAAATCCTACCCGTATATTTTTATTTCCAGTGGTGAGGATTATCCGCGTATTTCTTTTCATCGCGGTGCAAAGAAAAAGCGCGGCGATTATTACGGCCCTTTTCCCAACGTGGGAGCAGTTAAAGACAGTCTGAACTTTTTGCAAAAAACATTTCGTTCGCGCCAGTGTGAAGACAGTGTATTCAAAAATCGCACACGCCCCTGTTTGCAATATCAAATCAAGCGCTGCACTGCGCCCTGCGTGGATTATATTTCGCCCGAGGATTATCAAAAAGATCTGCACCACACCCGGCTTTTTTTAACGGGAAATAGCGATAAATTGCTCAGTGAACTTGCGGATCAAATGGACTTGGCGTCGCAGCAACTGCAGTTTGAAAAGGCGGCAGATTATCGCGATCAAATTACTGCTCTGCGTACCGTGCAATCGCAACAAGTGATTGAAGAGGGCAATGGCGACATCGACATAATCGCGGCAGAAATGCGCGCCGCTGCAATTTGTGTCCACATATTGTTTGTGCGGCAAGGGCGAATATTAGGTAGTCGCAGCTTTTATCCTGCTTCCACTCTCGCAGAAACACCTGCAGAAATTCTTGCTGAATTTATTCCCCAGTTTTATCTGGCCAGTAGCGGGCGTGACATTCCACGCGAAGTGATTGTGAGTCAGCCGCTGGAAGATGTGGAAGTAATTAGCGCTGCGCTGCAGCAAGCAGCGGGGCGTCAGGTATTTATCAATCACCAAGTGCGCAGTCATCGCACCCAGTGGCTGCAAATGGCAGCAACCGCAGCGCAGCAAAACCTTATCGCGCATATCAATAATAAAAAGAGCTCGCTGGATCGTTTTGTCGCTTTGCAGGAGGCGTTAGGATTAGAGGAAACCCCGCAGCGGATGGAGTGTTTCGATATCAGCCATAGCAGCGGTGAACTAACCGTAGCCAGCTGTGTGGTATTTGATACCAATGGTCCACTCAAATCGGATTACCGCCGATTTAATATCGATGGCATAACCCCCGGCGATGACTATGCCGCAATGGAGCAGGCGCTAACTCGCCGTTACACACGCCTGCAAAATGGTGAGGGTAAGCTGCCCGATATCTTGCTGATTGATGGTGGCAAAGGGCAGCTGGGTAAAGCGATTGAAGTGCTCGGTGAATTGGGTGTGCAGGGTGTACAGCTAATTGGCGTAGCCAAAGGGACAACACGTAAGGCGGGTTTTGAAACTTTGTTTGATGGTGAAACGGGCGATGAGATTGTCTTGCCGGGCGATTCACCGGCATTGCATTTGATTCAGCACATCCGCGATGAATCCCACCGTTTTGCCATTACCGGCCACAAACAGCGGCGCGATAAAAAACGTAAAACATCAACCTTGGAGGATATTCCCGGAATAGGCGCTACTCGGCGTCGTGATTTGTTGCGTCATTTTGGTGGGTTACATGAAATCAAAAATGCAAGTATCAGTGATCTTGCGCGGGTAAGCGGCATCAGCCAGAAGTTGGCTGAGGAGATTCATGCGTTTTTTCATAATGACTAACCCTGCGGTGCTGTCACAAAAGCGTCACGGGATGTGAAAACCATGGTGCTGGTGTATCATCTGCACCGATTTTACGACATCTAGCGCCACCTGAGACCTCTCTATGAATCTTGCCAACCAATTGACCTTACTGCGGATATTTATGATTCCGCTATTCGTTGTTGTCTTTTATCTCCCCTTTGGTTGGGCGCATATTGTCACCGCAATTATTTTTAGCGTGGCGGCGATTACTGACTGGGCCGATGGTTATGTCGCCCGCAAATACAATCAAAGCACACCTTTCGGCGCTTTTCTTGACCCGGTTGCTGACAAGTTAATGGTAGCTATTGCGTTATTATTGCTTGTCACCCTTCATCATGATTCAGCCTGGTTTGTAGTTGCAGCGGCCGTAATTGTTGGTCGTGAGATTGTTATTTCAGCGCTGCGCGAGTGGATGGCGGCGGTAGGGCAGCGCGCAAGTGTGGCGGTATCCAGTATCGGAAAAATAAAAACTACCCTGCAAATGACAGCAATTATCGTATTGCTCATGAATGTACCCGTATTAATTCCCTTGGGGTTTGTTGCCTTGGCGGGCGCGGCTGCACTGACCCTTTGGTCAATGATTTTATATCTGCGTGCTGCCTGGCCATTTTTGTTGCCATCATCAGGCGAAAAATAACGGCTTTTTAAACGACTTGACCAGCATTTGAACAATCCGTAAAAAACCTTATAGCAGCTTCTATAAAAGACTAGGATTTTTAAAATGAGTCCGCTAGAATTGCGGCCTCTCGAAATGGCGCGATAGCAAAGCGGTTATGCGTCGGATTGCAAATCCGTTGAGCCCGGTTCGACTCCGGGTCGCGCCTCCATTTTTCTTTTACTTACCGAAGTAAAAGCACTCTGCCCGAGTGGTGAAATCGGTAGACACAACAGATTTAAAATCTGTCGATCTTTTGGTCGTGCCGGTTCAAGTCCGGCCTCGGGCACCATATGTAATTCCCAACATTTTAGAACGACTGACAAACCCGCCCTGAAATACAAAGCAGAGCGGGTTTTTTTATGATTTTCTATTTGCACTACGCCAGAGCTTTCGGTGTAGTGTCTACACTAAGGGGGCACAAATCCAAGGGCGGTTTGTTCTCTGGTTTCCTCGCTATTTTTAGTTTTTGTAAGTGTCATTTATGTCCAATATTGCGCTAGTAGTTATTTGTTTGGTTATTGGGTTGTTATTTCAGCGCAGCAAGCGGTTGCCGGAAAATAGTTCGGCTTCACTTAATTTATACGTCATTTATGTAGCTTTGCCGGCATTGGTTCTGCTTGAAATTCCCAAGCTTTCGTTTAGTCATCAGGCAGTTATTACCGTAGTTGCTGCCTGGTTGATTATGCTATTTGCAGCAGTGCTTACCTGGGTGACTGCGCGCATGTTGTCTTGGTCACGCGAGGTGACGGGGGCAATGTTGCTGCTCGTTACATTGGGGAATACGGGCTTCGTAGGTATCCCGCTGATTGAAGCGCATTTGGGGGTAAACGCCTTACCCTATGCCATTCTCTATGATCAGTTAGGCACATTTATCGCACTTAATACAGTAGGTGTTGGGCTCGCGTGCTATTACTCAGCAGGTCACGGGTCGGTACTTGGCATTGTGCGCAACATCTTGTTATTTCCACCATTTATTACCCTGATAATCGCTTTCATGGTGGCTATGTTTGGTAGCTATCCGGCGTGGTTGGAGGCGGTGCTTGCGCGAATTTCGTCTACACTGGTTCCAGTAGTGATGGTGGCTGTGGGGCTGCAGTGGCGATTTGCGTTAGAGCGCGAGCATTTATCACCGCTATTATTGGGATTGTTCTACATATTAATTGTGACGCCGGCTTTTGCGTGGGGCGGGCTATGGTTGTTTGATGTGCGCGGTTTGGCCGCTGATGTGATTTTGCTGGAGGCGGCAATGCCCGCGATGATTTCTGCTGGTGTGCTGGCTGCCACTCATAATTTAGCGCCTCGGTTGGCTGCCTCGATGGTGGGTTATAGCCTGTTGCTGGGCTTATTGACGGTATGGGGCTGGCGTTTATTGCTTGGCTAGGATTTTCCAGGCTGCAGGTGTTGCGTTGATTGGTGGGAAAATAAAAAACATGGATGAGGCTTGTCGCGCGTTTTTATAGTGTCGGCGGGGTTAATCAATTGCTTGAATGGAGTCCATCATAATTGGATCCTTATCTTCATTATCTGGTTAAATTATCGGCAGCTAATCCGGCAGTGGTGGCTGACGATATTTACACTGTAAATGGTGAGTTATTGCTTGCGCGGTCAGCGCCGCTTGATGAAAAAACCTGCCTCGCCCTCCAGGGTAAAACTCTCGCTCGCCCGCTCGCCAATTCTATTGAATTAAAGACAGTTATCACCTCAAGCGATTTGCTGCAGCATTTGTTGGGCACGATTCGTTCAACCGAATATTTTCAAGCTCTAGCAGAGCAGAAGCATCCTCTGAGTTCTCTTGAGCCTGTATGTGCCAAGTTGGCGGATCTACCGTTATTGCAGCAGTATTTGACGGTGATGGCAGCGCAAATGAATGATTTATATCAACGCACACTCTGCGTGAGCCTCTGGGCACTTTACATCGCGCAGGAGATGCGCTTGCCTGCGGCGGAGTCTGGTGAAATATTTTGGGCGGCAATTGCCCATGATATTGGTATGTTGCACATCGATCCGCAAATCCTTCATAAATCCGAAAAATTAACCGCTGAAGATTGGCTGCATATACAAAGCCATGTGGAAATTGCGCGTAGTATTTTGATGGATGTTCCCGGTTTATCTGCTGAGATAGTTGCTGCGGTCAGTGAGCATCACGAGCGCTGTGATGGCACGGGTTACCCTTTGGCTAAAGTGGAGAGCGAACTTTCCATTGCTGGGCAAATTCTTGCCGTTGCCGATTCAATTGTGGGTATTTATTTTAATCGCTTTAAGGCGCAGGGGCGGCGTTGGCGTGAGGTGATTCCTATTCTGGAGATGAATCGCGCCGCTTATTTGTATCGCAGTTGCGACATTGTGACTACCATGATTCTTCGCAGCGAATTGCCGCTGCCCAATGTAGTGCATGGTAGTGGTGTTCCTGAATTTGCTGAGCGGATGTTGCAACAAAATTTGCAGCTACAGAATTGGTTTACGCAATTGCGCGATTGTTTGACCTCGGTGGGCTATACCCACGGTGACCGAAAGCTACATGCATTGCAAAACGTTATTTTTCATATTGCTACCACCTTTAAAGGTAGCATGTTGTTCAAAGAAGATTTGCGTGAGTCCCTTGAATCCATGGCGGGTAAAGAGGGTAATAGCATCACTCAAGTAGTTGCGGATGCCTCGCTTAGGCAAGAGGAAATGAAATTTCATTTGCAGCGCTTGAGTCGAATGGTGCAAATGTACATCTCATCGGGTGATGCAAAAGACCCAAAAATTTTACGCAAAATAGAAGAGGGTTTTGCAAATATCAGCGGCCGTATTAAGTAAACAAATAGTTCATCACAATACGCCGCCAGTTTCCTGATATTAACGCCCGTTAAAATTACTGTTGATGCCAAAAGGGTTGGCCAATGGTTGGGGTACTCGGGCTGGCCGTTTGGCGTTTTTGCATCAAGCCTGCTTTAAATGCTTTGCGGCCTGCATCGATTGCATCGGCAAAGGCTTCGGCCATCAGTGGCGGGTTGTGCGCCTTGGCCACTGCCGTATTTAATAAAATCCCATCAAACCCCATTTCCATTGCTTCGGCGGCCTGCGAGGGCGCGCCCAGTCCCGCATCAATAATCATCGGTACGTCTTTAATGCGCTCGCGCAGGGTGCGTAAATTGTAGCGATTTAACAAGCCCTGGCCGGTGCCAATGGGTGAGCCCCAGGGCATCAATACTTCGCAGCCCACATCCAATAGTCGTTTACATAAAATTAAATCATCGGTGCAATAGGGCAGTACTTTAAAACCTTTTTTAATCAAAATATCCGCAGCTTCCAGTAACCCAAAGGGATCGGGTTGCAGGTTGTAATCGTCGCCGACTACTTCCAGTTTGATCCAATCGGTATTAAAAATTTCGCGCGACATTTCAGCCAGCGTCACGGCTTCTTTTACCGATTTACAACCGGCAGTATTGGGCAGCAAACGGCAGCCGCTTTCCTGAATATAGTGCCAAATTGCATCGCCATCGCGATTGGCCGGGTTTTGCCTGCGCAAGCCGAGCGTCACAATTTCACTGCGCGATTGAATAACCGATTCGCGCATTAATTGGGGCGATGCATAAAGGGCGGTGCCCAATAAAAAACGACTGGAAAATGTTTCGCCGTAGAGCGTGAAATCTTTTTCAGGTTTGTTGTAGCTCATATCAACCTCCACCAACCGGTTTGACGATATCGATTTGATCGCCATTCAATAATTCGCGCTCAGGGTAAGTCGAGCGAGGTACAAATTCGCCATTAATCGCCACGGCGATTTTAGTGTCGCCATAACCCCATTGTTGTAGGGCAACGCTGAGCAGCACCTTGTCTGCCAGCGTTTTGATTTCGTTGTTTACACTCAGTTCAATGGTCATAAGCTCGTGCTTTTTAGTGGTGATTTAACAGTGCAGAAAAAATCGGCTCCGGTTTTTTAAAAATATGCGCTAGCACATTTTCAACCACGGCCGGTGCGAGTAAATACCCATGGCGAAATAATCCATTAGCGCTGATCAGGCCATCCTGAATATTTACTTTCGGTAAGTTGTCCATAAACGCCGGGCGCAAATTGGTGTCCATTTCGATAATACGCGCCTCGGCAAAGGCGGGTGATAAGGTGTAAAGCGCGCTGCTTAGTTCAAGGCTGGATTGCAGTGTAACCGGTGAGCGATCCTCACTTTCAATTTGTGTTGCGCCGATAATAAAACGATTGCCTGGTTTCGGCACCACATAAAGTTGATAGCGAGGGTGCATTAAACGCACCGGGCGTTGCAGGCGAATCTCACTGGTCTCTACATGCAGGGTCTCACCGCGTACGCCGCGCAATTGTCGCATTTGGGGTTTGGCGCCCAGCCCGCGGCAGTCAATGACTAAATCAAACTCTTCTGCAGTGCCGTTGGCGATGACTTTTCCCGCTGCGACATCGACAGCGGTGTGTTCTCGCACTTTAATCGCGCTATTAATAATGTTATCGCCCAATAGCCGTAGAAATTCACGATTGTGCAGGTGACCTTCTTCTTGCAGAAATAGTCCTTGCTGAAAATTCGGGCTTAAATCCGGCTCTAACGCCTGAATTTGTGTTTGGGTTATTTGTTGATAACTGTTGCAAGCGGGAATGACAAAATGTAATTCGCGGGCGAATTGTTCCAGCTCGCTGGCGTCTTGCGGATGTGCCACGACCAAGCTGCCGTTGCTAAAAAAGAGCGGGTCTGTTGTGGTGCTATCAGTATTGAGTTGATTGGTCCAGCGCGGCCAATGGGTGAGCGCAAATTGGCCCATACGGTAAACGCCTTCATCCGACACCACGGCTTCGCTCAGCGGTGCAACCATGCCTGCCGCCGTAAACGCGGCGGCGCGTTTGCTCTGGGGTTCGCTGGGCGTAAAACTACCGGCTTCAAACAGGGTGACATCAAGCCTGGCTTTGTTTAATTGCCAGGCGAGTAAACGCCCGAGCAAACCGGCACCCGCTATGGCAATAGTTTGTGGGGTGGATGAATGGTGTGCGCTGAGGTTGGCCGCGGATTGTTTGGTCGAAGATTGTGTGGTCATAGTGCCTCTGAGTCGAGGCGGAGAGCGGGCAATAGCCGTGGCTGATGCACCTTGTTCCCTCCGCAGGTATTAGCCTGTTCAGGTTCTACGGATTGGGCCGAACCCATCTCAGCCTTCGTATGGCTCACTCATTAAGTGAGGCACCAAGGCGCTCCGACAAGAAGGTGGCCAATATACTGGCCACGAATTTAGTTCGCAATCTATACGCAGTTTATTTACGGATGGATTGCACGCGACAAATTAATTCGCCGTGCGCAAGGCGGGCACTGATTTCACTGCCGGGAATGACTTGATCGCTGTCGCTAATGACTTTGCGGGTTTGGGTGTCAGTCACCAGCGCATAGCCGCGCTCAAGGGTGCTGAGTGGGCTGAGCGTGTTGAGCATACGCACTGATTCGCCCAAGGCTTGTTTTTTGCGATCAATCAACCGGTGTTGCGCCGTATGCAGCCGTGTTTGGGCGTTTTTAATGCGCTCGGATAATTGTGCGAGTCTGATTTGCGGGTGATGCGCTTGCTGGCGTAGTCGTAGTTGTATCAGCTGGTTTTTGTAGTTCGCCAGTAGCTTATGGATGTGATTTTTGAGGCGCAACTCCAGGTTGTCCAGCCGCTGCGCCTGCTGTTCCAAGCGTTCACGCGGGTGGCGCAAACGCTGACGCAGGTTGTGCAAATGCTTTTGCCATTGCTGCAAGCGGCGCAGCATCGCCTCCTCGAGCAGCACTTCAAAACCGATAAATTTATCCAGCCAATCATCGCCATCGGGCACTAACAGTTCTGCCGCTGCGGATGGTGTGGGTGCACGCAGGTCGGCGACAAAATCGGCGATAGTGAAATCCACTTCGTGGCCGACGCCGCAAACAATAGGCAGTTTGCTGTTGAAAATCGCACGCGCGACACTCTCTTCGTTAAATGACCAAAGATCCTCCATCGAGCCACCACCACGGGTTAGCAGTAGTACATCAAACAAGCCGCAGCGATTGGCTAGATCTATGGCTTTTACGATTTGCGGTGCGGATTCTTTGCCCTGTACCGCAACGGGAATCACGGTGACGGGAATGCCGGGAAAGCGGCGTTCAAGTACGCTGAGAACATCGCGAATTGCGGCGCCTGTCGGCGAAGTGATAACCCCAATGTGTTTGGGCAGCGGAGGCAGGGCTTTTTTGTGTGCCTCGTTAAACAGTCCCTCTTGCGACAGCTTGTGTTTTAGTTCATCAAACGCGCGTTGAAGGGCGCCGCTACCGGCTTCTTCCATGTGTTCGGCAATGATTTGGTAGTCGCCGCGGCCTTCATAAAGGCTGACGCGGGCGCGCAGTAGTACATGTTGCCCCTGCTGTGGTTTAAAGCGCACCAGCATATTGCGGTTGCGGAACATGCAGCAGCGCACTTGGGCTTGCTCGTCTTTCAGGGTGAAATACCAGTGGCCCGAGGAGGGGGTAGATACATTGGAGAGCTCGCCCTCCACCCAGAGCAGCGGTAAGTGGGTTTCCAGCAGTTGACGTGCCTGTCGGTTAAGCTGGCTAACGCTGAAAATCTCGCGTTCAGTGGTTGTTGGGTGCAGGGTATTAGTCATAGGGCGTCATTCTAGGGGAAGGCTTGCGGCGGGTATAGTCTCGATCGTCGCCTTTAAGCTGCCTTACAACACTAGATATTGTGGTTTTTGGTTTACCGGCGGCGCCCAAGTCGCTATACTTCCGCGCTTATTTTTTATCTGCTTGAGGTTGGTTGCTATGTTGCGAATTGCTGAAGAAGCCCTCACCTTTGATGACGTATTATTGGTGCCAGGTTATTCGGATGTCACTCCGAAAGATGTCTCCCTGAAGACTCAGTTGACTCGCAAGATTCAATTAAATATTCCCCTCATCTCCGCCGCCATGGATACCGTGACTGAATCCCGCTTGGCGATTGCCATGGCGCAGGAAGGTGGCATTGGTATTATCCACAAGAACATGTCCATTGAAGCTCAAGCGGCTGAAGTGCGCGCGGTGAAGAAATTCGAAGCCGGTGTGGTGAAAGATCCTATCACTATCGATTCCGCTGCCACTATCCGCGACTTGATCGCGCTGACTCGCAAAAACAATATTTCCGGTGTTCCCGTGCTGCATAACGGCGATTTGGTGGGCATAGTCACCGGTCGCGACGTGCGTTTTGAAACCAATTTGGATGCCAGCGTATCCAGCATCATGACGCCCAAAGAGCAATTGGTTACCGTTAAAGAAGGCTTTACCGCCGAAGAAGTGCGCAACCTGTTGCACAAACATCGCATCGAAAAAGTATTGGTCGTTAACGATAACTTTGAGCTGACTGGCTTGATTACCGTTAAAGACATGAACAAAGCCGAAAAATACCCTACCGCTTGCAAAGACCCTGAAGGTCGTTTGCGTGTTGGTGCGAGTGTAGGCACCAGCCGCGATACCGACGAGCGTGTTGCAGCGCTCGTAGAAGCAGGTGTGGACGTACTGGTGGTAGATACCGCCCACGGCCATTCCAAAAATGTATTGGATCGCGTGCGTTCAATCAAAAGCAAATACCCGGAAGTGCAAGTGATTGGCGGTAATATCGCCACTGGCGCAGCGGCATTGGCGTTGGTTGAAGCGGGTGCGGATGCAGTGAAAGTGGGTATCGGCCCAGGTTCGATTTGTACTACCCGTATCGTAAGCGGTGTTGGTGTGCCGCAAATTTCGGCCATCGCCAATGTAGTTGCCGCACTTGAAGGGACTGGCGTACCTGCCATTGCCGATGGTGGTATTCGCTACTCCGGCGACATTGCCAAAGCCGTGGTTGCCGGTGCCCATGCAGTAATGATGGGCTCCATGTTTGCCGGTACTGAAGAGGCGCCGGGCGAAGTGGAGTTGTTCCAAGGCCGTACTTACAAAGCTTACCGTGGTATGGGCTCCTTGGGAGCTATGGCGCAAACCCAAGGCTCCAGTGACCGCTACTTCCAGGATGCCAGTGCAGGTGCAGAAAAGTTGGTTCCCGAAGGTATTGAGGGTCGTGTGGCATACAAAGGGCCTTTGGCGGCAATCGTGCACCAGTTGATGGGCGGTTTGCGCTCAGCGATGGGTTACACCGGTTGTGCTGACTTGGGTACTATGCGTACCAAGCCCGAATTTGTGCGGGTGACTGCTGCCGGTATGGGCGAGAGCCACGTACACGACGTTCAAATTACTAAAGAAGCGCCTAATTATCCGATTAGCGGTCGTTAATTTACCTCGCTTCAGTGCTATCGCAAAAACTCGGGTTATGCCCGAGTTTTTCATTTAAGCCGAATTCTTTTTTGTTGTTATTTTTCTTATTGAGCAGGAATCAATATGTCTCACGATATCCACGCACAGCGAATTCTTATCCTCGATTTTGGTTCGCAATACACCCAGTTGATTGCACGCCGTGTGCGTGAAATTGGTGTCTTCTCTGAAATTCGTGCTTGGGATATGAGCGAAGAAGAAATTCGCGCTTATAACCCCAAGGGTATTATTTTGGCGGGCAGCCCTGAATCCACCACTGAAGCCGGCTCGCCGCGCGCGCCAGAAGTGGTATTTAATTTAGGTGTACCGGTATTTGGTATTTGTTATGGCATGCAAACCATGGCCATGCAAATGGGTGGTTTGGTTGAAGGTTCCAATATCCGTGAATTTGGCTATGCGCAAATTAAAGTGAATGGTGAATCTTCACTGCTGAAGGATATCAAAGACCATGTTGATCACGACGGCAGTGCACTGCTTGATGTATGGATGAGTCACGGCGACAAAGTTACCAAGATGCCGGAAGGCTTCAGCTTGATGGCATCCACGCCATCCTGCCCGATCGCTGGTATGTACAACGAAGCGAAAAAATTCTACGGCGTGCAGTTCCATCCGGAAGTGACTCATACCTTGCAAGGCAAGCGCATATTTGAACATTTTGTATTGCAAGCTTGCGCCTGCGAACCGCTGTGGACTCCAGCCAATATCGTTGAAGATGCGCTGAAAAAAGTGCGCGAACAAGTTGGCAGCGACAAAGTATTACTTGGCCTTTCCGGCGGTGTGGATTCATCTGTCGTAGCAGCGTTATTGCACAAAGCCATTGGTTCGCAATTAACCTGCGTTTTTGTGGACAACGGTTTGCTGCGCAAAAACGAAGGCGACCAAGTGATGGATATGTTCGCCAAAAATATGGGCGTAACGGTTATCCGTGCGGATGCCCAAGATCAATTTTTAAATAAATTGAAAGGCGAAAATGACCCTGAGAAAAAACGCAAAATTATCGGTGGCACTTTTATTGATGTGTTTGATGCCGAAGCCACCAAACTAAAAGATGTGAAGTGGCTGGCGCAAGGCACGATTTATCCCGATGTGATTGAATCGGCTGCGGCTAAAACGGGTAAAGCGCACGTGATTAAATCGCACCACAATGTGGGCGGTTTACCGGACGATATGGCTTTTAAATTAGTTGAGCCCCTGCGCGAATTATTCAAAGACGAAGTGCGTGCAATTGGTTTGGAATTGGGTTTGCCCTACGACATGGTCTACCGTCATCCATTCCCCGGCCCGGGTTTGGGTGTGCGCATCCTCGGTGAAGTGAAAAAAGAATATGCCGATATCCTGCGTGAAGCGGATGCGATCTTTTTGGAAGAGTTGCACGCCTCTGGTTGGTATCACAAAACCTCACAGGCGTTTGCGGTTTTCTTGCCGGTAAAATCGGTGGGGGTGGTGGGTGATGGTCGTCGTTACGAGTGGGTAATTTCACTGCGTGCGGTGGAAACCGTCGATTTTATGACAGCGCGCTGGGCGCACTTGCCTTACGACTTGTTGGAAAAAGTTTCCGGTCGCATTATCAATGAGATCTCCGGTGTGTCACGCGTTTGTTACGATGTATCGAGCAAACCGCCCGCGACTATTGAATGGGAATAACGATTGAAGGAGTTTTAAATCGCACAGGGACGTGCCTGTTTTTTTATGAATGATGAGGCGCCCGGTTATGCCACAAACACTGAAAGTAAAGCCCCGACATTTTTCACTATTTTGTTGTTCGGTGTTGATGGTTGTTGCCGCAATTCCACTGCAACTTGGTGCGCAAACTCCCGAAACAGTTGTGGCAGAGATTAATCCAGCCATTGCCACGCAACAAACTGACACTACAGAAGCAACAGTTCAAACGACAGCAGTTGAGCCGAGTGTTGCGCCATCCGTTGAGATTTCCACTGCGGTTGCTGGGCCTGCCACTCTTGCGGTAAACGTCGCTGAAAAAAAACAATCTGCATCATCGGTTGCTGAAGTATCTTCACTAAGTGCTGTCTCTTCCGCGCAATCGTCTACTGCTCCTCAGCCGAGTTCTGCAAGTGCTGTTGTCTCGTCGGTTGCATCGGAGACTGCATCTTCAATTGCCGTTGCTACTGCAAGTGCTGCTATGGTTCCCACTTCCGATCTTGCCACTGCAAATAATGAGGGTTCAGCTGCAATTGACCCGGCTGCAGAGGTTATCAATGAAGCCACTGCAGAACCCTTGTCTCTTTCCAAATTTATTTTGGGGCGCGAAGTAAAACCCAATAGTTCGGTGCGTTTGACTTGGAATTCAGAAACCGCTGTGGGTGGTTTCAGTGAGGAAACACCGATTCTGGTAGTGAACGGCGCTACGCCCGGCAAAACACTTTGCCTAACCGGCGCTGTGCATGGCGATGAATTAAATGGAATCGAAATGATTCGCCGGGTGATTTACAGCATAGAGCCAGCTAATTTAACCGGCACGATTATTGGTGTGCCTGTAGCTAACATTATGGGCTTTCGCCGCAACTCCCGCTATTTACCAGATCGCCGCGACTGGAACCGCTATTTTCCTGGCAATACTCATGGCAGCTCCGCATCGCGTTTAGCGCATTCTTTTTTTAGCAACATTATTATGCATTGCGATGCATTGGTAGATATTCACACCGGCTCATTCCATCGTACTAATTTGCCCCAATTGCGCGCTGATCTGGGTGATGAAAATGTTGCAAAGTTGGCGCAAAGTTTTGGTGCTATTGCAGTATTAAATGGTCGCGGCAATCCGAATTCATTGCGTGCTGCTGCGGTGCGCGCTGGCATTCCTGCGGTGACGTTAGAGGCTGGCGAGCCGATGGCCATTCAAAGCCGGGTGGTCGATGAAGGTGTGGCGGCAATTAATACTCTGCTCGCTAAAATGGGGATGTATGGCAAGCAAAAACGCTGGACGCGTATTGCCCCAGTTTATTATCGCTCCGCGTGGGTGCGTGCTAATCAAAGTGGAATTTTATTCAGCAAGGCGACACTCGGTCAGCGTGTGCGTGAAGACGATGTTTTAGGCACAGTTACCGATCCAATCACCAACGCACGTACCACGATCAAATCGCCTTACAACGGTAGAATTATTGGTATGGCGCTGGATCAGGTTGTACTGCCTGGTTTTGCCGCCTATCACATTGGTATTCAAACACCTGAAGCCATTCTTATTGAAGAGAGCCAGCTGAACGATGGATTGCTTGAGGATGAAGAAGATGGCGATGATGCCGGGCCCGATCCCGTTGATGAAATGGATGAGCCGGAAACCGGTGTGAGCAAAGCTCAGGATCGTATGGCGGATGAATAAAATAATTGTGTAGGTTGGAAAAGCGCAGCGCCTTCCGACAGAATAGATTCGCAATAATGTCGGAAGTCGCTGCGCTCTTCCAACCTATGTTATTTTAATAATGTGTGAATAAATTTCCATTCGTCGGCTGTGACCGGTTGCGTCGACAGTCGGCTCTGTTTTACCAACACCATATTTTCCAATGCGGACTGCGCTTTGATTTCTGCCAGTGTGATTAAACGTGGAAATATTTTGGTAAGTTGAATATCAACCGAAACCCAGCGTGGATTTTCTGCCGTAGATTTTGGATCGTAATAATCGCTTTCGGGATTAAATTGGGTGGGATCAGGGTAGGCGGTTTTTACAACTTTTGCGGTGCCGACTATGCCGACGTTTTTACAGCTGCTGTGATAAATAAACACTTCATCATTCAGCGCCACCTGGTCGCGTAAAAAGTTACGCGCCTGGTAGTTGCGAATACCATCCCAGCGGCCGATTTTTTCGGGCGCAGCCGCAAGATGATCAATGCCGTAAATATGCGGCTCCGCTTTGAATAACCAATATTTTTTTGCCATGACCAGATCGCTCTTATCCGGTTTCCGTTCCTGTGATTTATTACAGCCAAGCGCTTAAGCGTGAGGCAGTTTCTTCGCTGATTAATTCCAGATTGATTTTACGTTTATCGATATCAACACTGTGGATTAACACGTTCACTTTGTCGTCCAAACGGTAAGTATTGCCTTCAATGGTTAGACTTAAACGACGTGAATCAAATTGCGCTTTAATCTCGCCATCTTTGGGTGCCAGTAGGGCGTAACCATCCAGGCCCCAGTCATCCAGTTTAATACCTATACCGAACGAATTTACCAGTGCAATACTTCCGCTGTGCACGCTACCGACATGTTGGTTGGCGTATTGGCAGCCGAGCCAGCTTTCTACATAGCGGCAGGCTTGGCGTCCGTTGTTTAATTGATTTTGCAATTGTTCGGCAAACTGTTTTTTATCGTTTAATTCCAACGCCGGCAAGCCGCGCAAAATACGTTTAATCGCCAGATGATTGAATAAGTCGTTGTAGCGGCGAATCGGTGAAGTAACCATCGCATAAGCGTTAAAGCCCAAACCAAAATGCCCTACCGGTTCAAAGGTGAGTGAGCCAGCTTGCAGCATGCGTTGTAATAATGAGTGCAGGCGATTATTGACGGGATTGTTGTCAGCGTTCAGGCGCAATTCGCGAAATAATGTGGTGAAATTTTCCAGTTGCGTTAAATCACCCGGTATCAGATCGGGGCGGTCTTCTTGAATTAATGAAAGTGCATCGTTGAGGCGTTCAGGGCGAAAACCCACATGGCTGGAAAAAATGCCGCAGCCAGGGTGCTGCAAAAATAATTCCCCGGCACAGATGTTGGTAACCAACATGGCCTCTTCGATCATGCGGTGCGCAATATTGCGCTCGCGTTTTTCAATGTGATCGATTTTTTTCACATCGTTCAAAATGAATGCGTAATCGGGGCGATCTTCCATCACCAACGCATTGAGTTGGCGATATTGTGCGCGTGCTTGTGCAAACGCTTTAAGTTCGACCAGCATGTCGTGAATATGTGCTGGTGCGCCAAGGGTAGATACTTCAGCGGTGAGCGCATCATAAACACCTTGATAGCTCAATTTGGATTGTGAGCGGATGAGTGCTTCAGCAAATTCAAATTGTGTAATGCTGCCATCCTGTGCAATTTGCATACGGCAAATCAATGCAGGGCGTTTTTGTTCCGGCACCAGTGAGTAGGTATCGTGTGACAGATCGACCGGCAACATAGTTACGGTTTGGCCAAGCAAATAATGGGTGCTGGCGCGCGCGCGCGCCGCTAATTCCAGTGGGCTGCCGAAATCAATGTGTTTGCTTGGGTCGGCAATTGCCGTAATCAATTCCCAACCGCTGTCCACAGTGGTGATATATATTGCATCATCCATATCGCGGGTGTTTTCAGAATCGATAGTGACAAAGGGCAGGTGGCTTAAGTCCAGCTCGCCATTGTCAAAGGTCAAGGGAGACCAATTAATGCCGCCCGCCTGACTTTGCGCGGGTGCTTGCCATTCAAACGGCATATGGAATTTTGCGATGGTATAACGGCTCTCTACCCCCGGTTCATCGAGGGTGCCAATCCGATTCAGTATATGTACCTGGGTTTTGCCTTCGCTGTTGAACGGGTGGCGCGCAATGGTGCAGTGAATTAAATCGCCAACTTTGTAGCCCTTGCGCTCTTGCGGGGGAATAAACAACCAGCGATTAAAGTTAGGCACGTCAGGTTCGACAAAATCGGTAGAACCCTTGTTGACATACTTGCCTACAAACTCACCCAGTCCCGGTTTGATCAGTTGAGTGAGTTTTGCTTCAAATTGGCCTTTGCTGTTGGTGTTGATCTCTGCTTCGACCCGATCATCGGGCAGCACGCGCATCATCTGCTCGGGGTCGATAAAAGCCTCGCGTCCATCGTCTAGAATTAAAAAACCAAAACGCTTGGTGGTAGTGCGAACAATCCCTTGGGCAACGTCTTTGGCGGCGACAATCGTGGACTTTAATTGCGAGAGTTGTTGAAGAGCATCTTTATTGAGCATGAAGGACAACTTAATCAGTGAAAGTAATGGCGCGAATTATAGCTGCATTTTGGGGGGAGGGTTGCGCAAATATGAGGCATTAATCCAGTGTAAAAAACATGGGTATATCACTGGCCAATGCGCTTTCTTTTGACAGTATCTGGCATCGTCAGGTTACAATCGGTTTCACTTAGTGCTTGTTTTTATTGAATTTCCTGGAAAAGGGCTTGTTATTTGGACGCCATATCTATCAACAACATCTTGCTTATTGGTGCACTGCTCGTTGCGGCGAGTATTCTGCTGAGTTCTATCTCGACACGGGTTGGTGTACCAATTCTGGTGATTTTTCTGGCGGTGGGTATGGTGGCCGGTGTTGATGGCCCCGGCGGTATTGTGTTCAACGATTATTCAGTCGCCTATCTCGTGAGTAACCTGGCGTTGGCCATTATTTTACTGGATGGCGGTATGCGCACTCGCGCGGCGACTTTCCGCGTTGCGCTATGGCCGGCATTGTCTTTAGCGACGGTTGGGGTGGTTATTACTGCGGGGCTGACCGGGTTGGCGGCGGCCTGGTTATTTGATTTGTCGCTGTTAGAAGGTTTGTTAATTGGAGCCATCGTTGGCTCTACCGATGCCGCTGTCGTGTTTAATTTGTTAAACGGCAAGGGTTTGAATGAGCGGGTTGGTTCAACACTGGAAATTGAATCCGGTAGCAATGACCCTATGGCGATGTTTCTAACGGTTACCTTGATTGCAATGCTGGCGGCGGGAGAAACCAGCTTTAGTTGGTCGGTTCTGGTTAATTTAGTGCAGCAATTTGGGTTGGGTATTGTGCTTGGTGTGGCTGGAGGGTGGCTGTTGTTACAGTTGATCAACCGGTTGTCGATTGCCGGTGGTTTGTATCCACTGTTAGCCGTAAGTGGCGGCATTATGCTTTATGCAATCTCCAGCGCCTTGGGTGGCAGCGGGATTCTCACTGTCTATGTCTGCGGCCTGTTGTTGGGAAATCGCCCCATTCGCAATCGCCATGGCATTTTGCATATGTTTGATGGCCTGGCCTGGCTTAGTCAAATAGGCATGTTCCTGGTGCTCGGTTTATTGCTTACCCCCAGCGATTTATTACCTATTGCAGTGCCTGCCTTGTTGTTATCGCTGTGGATGATTTTGTTTGCGCGGCCCCTGTCCATTTTGATTGGCCTCTTGCCATTTCGCGGTTTCCAGTGGCGTGAGCGCACGTTTATTTCCTGGGTTGGTTTGCGCGGTGCGGTGCCGGTTATTTTGGCGGTTTTCCCCTTGATGGCCGGTTTGCCCAACGCACAATTATTTTTTAACGTTGCCTTCTTTATCGTTTTAGTTTCACTGCTAGTACAGGGAACAACACTGGGTTTTGCTGCGCGTAAAGCAAGGGTGGTGGTGCCTTCGGTGCCGTCACCTATGTCGCGTGCGGGGCTGGAAATTCATGTAACGAGTCAGTGGGAGTTGTTCATCTATAAATTAGGTGCAGAGAAGTGGTGTATTGGTGCCGCGTTGCGCGAATTGCATATGCCGGATAACACCCGCATTGCGGCCTTATTTCGCGATCATGAATTACTTCACCCCACCGGCAGCACTCGCTTAATGGCTGGCGATGTATTGTGTGTCATTGGCCACGACTCTGATTTGCCTGCACTGGGTAAATTATTTAGCCAAGCGCCCAAGCGCAATTTGGATTTAACCTTTTTTGGCGATTTTATTATTCAGGGCGATGCGGAGTTGCGCGATTTAGCCATGCTTTATGCGTTGGACATGAAAGGTTATGAGCAGCACAAAACTTTGAGCGAGCTGATTACTTTTTTGGTGGGCGATAAATTAGTGGTTGGCGATAACGCTGAGTGGAGCGGCATGCTCTGGACAGTTGCGGAAGTGGAGGGCAATCAGGCGCGCAAGATAGGCGTAAAACCCGCCGCTAAAAAACGCCCTAAATCCCAGGACAATACGGATAACTCATGATTCCTTTAATGCATCCGGCGCTAGTGCGAACCCAGGCATTTATTAATGGTGATTGGTACTCTGCCGTATCGCAAAAAACATTTGCCGTGAATAATCCGGCAACCGGTGAGTTGATTGCGCAAGTAGCGGACTTGAGTTCATTGGATGCGCAACATGCCATCGAGTCTGCGGCAATTGCCCAGCCAGTGTGGGCGCAAAAAACGGCGAAAGAACGCAGTATTTTATTGCGCCGCTGGTTTGATCTGGTGATGGAAAATCAAGCTGATCTTGCACAGATTCTTACTGCCGAACAAGGCAAGCCCATAGCGGAGTCCATGGCGGAAATTGCGTATGGTGCAAGTTATATTGAGTGGTTTGCCGAGCAGGCCAAACGTATTAATGGCGATATCATCCCACCATCCAGAAGCAACCAACGTATTTCAGTACTCAAGCAGCCTGTTGGTGTAGTGGCAACAATTACACCGTGGAATTTCCCTCACGCGATGCTCGCACGCAAACTTGCACCGGCATTGGCGGCGGGTTGTACGGTAGTGGCAAAACCCGCTGCAGAAACGCCGCTTTCCGCTTTGGCACTCGCGCAACTCGCGCAACAAGCGGGTATTCCTGCGGGCGTTATCAATATAGTGACTAGTAGTAATGCACCCGCTATTGGAGCTGAATTTACCGGGCATCCAGCGGTACGAAAAATTTCTTTTACCGGTTCAACCGCCGTGGGAAAGTTACTCATTCAGCAGTGTGCTGCTGATGTAAAACGCATTACTCTTGAATTGGGGGGCAACGCACCGTTTATTGTATTTGATGATGCAGATCTCGACGCCGCTGTCGCTGGCGCTATGGTCGCTAAATTTCGTAACGCTGGGCAAACCTGCGTATGCGCCAATCGTTTTTATGTGCAGCGCTCTATTTATAATGTGTTTAGTGCAAAATTAAGCGCGGCTATGCAGGAACTGTGTGTCGGCAATGGTGTTAATGCACAGGTATCTGTTGGACCATTGATTTCTGCAGCCGCAATCCAAAAAGTGCAGCAGTTAGTGGATGATGCTATCGCCAAGGGCGCTGTTGTTTCCTGTCAAATTCCGGTGAATATCGAAAAGGGGTATTTTTATCCGCCCACACTGTTAACAAATGTTTCTGTGGATAGCGACTTGCTAGAGGCAGAAATTTTTGGGCCTGTCGCCGCCCTGATTCCTTTTGATACTGAAGCAGGCGTGATAGCGCAAGCTAATTGTAGCGTTTATGGTCTTGCCGCTTATTGTTACACCCGCGATTACCAGCGTATCCAACGTTTAACTGAACAATTACAGACAGGAATGCTCGGTATTAATACCGGATTGATCTCGAATGAAATGGCTCCTTTTGGTGGTATCAAGCAGTCGGGCTGGGGGCGTGAGGGGTCAATATACGGTCTGGATGATTATTTAAACATCAAATACATCAATGAGAGTTTTTGATATACATAGATTGTTTAACAATAAAAATAATAAAACGCCAAACTAAACGACAAATCGCTCAAGTGTTACTAAACTTTAATGGTCTCGCTCCAGAGAAGTTGAAAAACAAGAGAGGTTTATCATGTTTGCTTGGTATCAGGGGTTCAGTCTCCGCTGGAAGATCAGACTTCCTTTACTGCTGTTGGTGATTCTGGTGGTTTACATGGGGCTTTATTCCATGGATACCAGTAAAGCACTGGGCTCGAATGCGGCGACGATTGCCAAAGTAAATCTTCCCGAAATTGAATTGCTTATTCAGGCGGATCGCGACTTGTATCAAGCATTGGTCGCTGAGCGCGCACTCTTCCAGCTTGATACCTCGGCTGAGGAATTGATTGCAGAGCAAAGTGAAAATGCGCAACAGGCTTATGATCGTATCCACAAATCACTCGATTTATCCAATACGGCAACTTCTCAAGAGCGCGAGGAATTTACGCGGCGCTACAATCGCTGGAAACAATTAGCTGATGAAGTTATTCGTGGTGCACGGGCAAGCGATGAGGCTGGTCGACTCGCGGCGCAACAACAATCATATGGTGCAGCATCCGAAGCTTTTGAGCATGTGCGCACCTATATTGATGAGCTGCAAGAAAAGCGTTTAGCTCATGTAGATCAATTTACGCAGAAAATTGATCAGGACCAAGAAAGCTCAACTCAACATTTATTGATGTCAGTGGTGTTTGGCACCTTGGTGAGTTTAGCCGCGGCATTTTTTTTACCGATAGTTGTTGCTAATCAAGTGACTCAGATCAGTCATCGCATTCAAAATATTGCCGAGGGTGATGGCGATTTAACTATTCGTGTACCCGTGGACACTAATGACGAGCTGGGTCAATTGGCCTCTCACGTAAATCACTTTATGGAAAAACTGCAGCGCATTATTGCCAGTGTATTAGCCAATGCGAGTGAGGTTTCCAAAACCGCGGAATCGCTCCTTGAAGTGTCCAGCAATAGCCAGCGTGCGGCCGATGATCAGTGTCATGCAATTACCATGGTGGTCACGGCAGTGAATGAGTTGACCATGGCGATTCAAGAAGTTGCACGCAATACCGGCAATACTGCGCAAAATACCCGCGAGGCAACAGCCATTACTGACAGCGGTCAGAACCGAATTCGTATAGCAGTCGAACGTGTACAGCAGTTGGCTGTGCGGATCAATGAAACCGCTGATTTTATGTCGCATCTGGAAGGCGAAGCTAAAAATGTGACTTCGGTGATTGATGTTATTCGCGGCGTTGCCGAGCAGACTAACTTACTGGCATTAAACGCAGCGATTGAAGCGGCGCGTGCCGGTGAGCAAGGGCGTGGTTTTGCAGTAGTAGCGGATGAGGTGCGTACTCTGGCGAGTCGTACACAGCAATCCACTGCAGACATTCAAGGTATGTTGGGGCAATTGCAACAGGGTGTTCAACGCGCGGTAGAAGCTATGAGCAGTAGCTCTGCAATGACAGCAGAAGCGGCAACCTCCGCCAATGAGGCAGGACAATCCTTAATGGGAATTGGTACTGCAGTAAAAGAAATTGCAGATATGACACTGCAAATTGCCACTGCTGCGGAAGAGCAAAGCTCAGTAACTGCCGAGATAGATAAAAATCTGGTACAAATTAATTCGTTGGCAATGAATACGCTTGAGGGCGCATCCAAAACTGCAGAAGAGAGTCAGCGGTTAAACGAATTGTCGATTCAATTGCGTCAACTGTTGGGACAATTTCGGGTTTAACTGTTCACTGCAAAAAACTGTGTTTGTGCGCAGTTTTTTGCAGTGTGTTTTTTCCAATGCCAGCGTCAAAAGTTGCTGAATCAAATAGGCAACTGGGTGGTGAACTTCACTTGTTTCAGTGCAAAGGCAGAATTAATAGAGCCGATATTGGGCAAGTGGATCAAGGTCTCTTTCATCAGCCGCTCATAGTGCTCAACACTTTCTACTACCACACGCAACACATAATCTTTCTCGCCACTGGTCGAATAACACTCGACCACTTCCGGAATTACCTGCACCGCTTGTTCAAACGCCTCGAGCGAATTGCCATCGTGGTTTTTGATGGTGATATAAGCATGTACCGTCACGCCTAAATTCAAAAGTTTTGGGTCGAGCAAGGTCACTTTGCCGCGAATGACTCCCTCGGTTTCAAGGCGTTTCAACCGGCGCCAGCAGGGAGTATGGGACAGTCCAATCATGGCGCCTAAATCTGCCATAGAGTAGTCAGCATTTTCCTGGAGGGCGCGCAAAATTTTGCGGTCATATTCATCTAGGTCGATTGAGGGAGGCATAAGGCTATCCTGAAGGCAAGGGCAATAAGCCATCATTCTAGGATGAAAGTCCATAAATAACAATAAAATGAGGATGTTCTTAATCGTGCAATGTCGATCATGGTGGTGGATGGTTAACCCTCGTCAGTCACCTTTTTGTCTCTGTGCCACGTACACAGAGTGCATATTGTGATTGCCGTCATGGGCGTGTATCGTAACGCCTCTTTTGTCGGGCACTTTTGTGCCGCTATTCGTGCACAGCGCTAAATAGCTGTCGCGATAAAAAATAATGCTGAGGAGCAATCCGAGATGAGAGTGATATTGTTGGGCGCGCCTGGTGCGGGTAAAGGTACTCAAGCGCAACTGATTATGGAGAAGTTTGGTATTCCCCAGATCTCCACAGGCGATATGCTGCGCGCAGCAGTAAAAGCGGGTACGCCTCTTGGCTTGCAAGCGAAAGATATTATGGCATCGGGCGGTTTGGTACCGGATGACCTGATTATTGCTCTGGTAAAAGAGCGTATTACGTCCAGCGATTGTGCGAATGGTTTCTTATTTGACGGTTTCCCGCGCACTATTCCACAGGCTGAAGCCATGTTGGATGCTGGCGTAGACATTGACCACGTCATTGAAATTCATGTTCCGGACGAAGAAATTGTGGCCCGTTTGAGCGGTCGCCGCGTACACGAAGCCTCTGGTCGCGTTTATCACGTTATTCACAATGCTCCCAAAGTAGAAGGTCATGATGATTTGACTGGCGAGCCGCTAATCCAACGCCCTGATGATACCGAAGAAACGGTACGCAAGCGTTTGGGCGTTTATCACGATCAAACCGAACCTCTGGTGGGTTTTTATCAAGACCTGGCTGCTTCGGGTAATACCAAAGTGCCCAAGTACACGCGTATTAGCGGTATCGGCAGTGTTGATTCCATTCGTCAGCAGTTGTTGACCGTATTGGGTTAATCGCCGTTTAGCGATCATAATAGGCTCTGCGGAGCCTATTTTTTTGTCCTGCGTTTCTGTTTCCCGCGTGTTTTTTGTTTTTTCAGAGTTGTGTTTGTATGGCTTTAATTCTTGCCCTGGATTCTTCTACCGATGCTTGTTCCGTAGCGCTTTATGCGGATGGTGAGCTGAGTGCCAGTTTTGAGCTGGCAGCCAAAAGCCATACTCAGCGATTGCTGCCTATGGTGGATGAGTTATTAACCGGTCGCGGAATTGGTTTGGCAGACCTGGATGCCATCGCCTTTGGGCGCGGCCCCGGTTCGTTTACGGGGTTACGGATTTGCATGGGCATAGTGCAGGGCTTGGCATTTGGTGCGAATTTGCCCGTTATTCCCGTATCGACCTTGGAGGCCATGGCGCTTGGTCATTACCGCGCCAATCCCACGAGTAGTGCTCCGGTATTGGTAGCGCTTGATGCGCGGATGAATGAAGTTTACTGGTGTGCTTATGCACCGACCGCTGAAGGTGTGATTGCGCTAGTAGAAGAGGCGGTTATCAAGCCGGAATTACTCGCGGAAGACAGCAATTTGCCGGTATCACACCACGCGTTTATGGGTGTCGGCCCCGGCTGGCATTATCCCGCGATGCTGTCTTTGGCTCCGCAGTCACTGCAGTTGGATGCTCATCCACGTGCAGAGGAAATGGCGTTGATTGCAGCGCGTTTGTGGGCAGAGGGCAAGGCCATTAATGTGCTGGAGGCTGAGCCGGTTTATTTGCGCGACACAGTTTCCTGGCAAAAACGTCAACGTATCCGTGCTGTTGACTAGTTTCCCCCGATGAGTCGTTATTGGTGATTTTATGAGTTCTGCTGTCCATACCCAATCCGCGTTTAATGCTGGTCTGCTCGATTTTTTGCGTGCATCGCCAACGCCTTTTCACGCTACACGCGCACTGGCCGAGCGTTTGCTCGCCGCTGGATTTGAGTTATTAAATGAGGGCGACAGCTGGTTGCTGGAGCCGGGCAAGCGCTACCTGATCACACGTAACGATTCCTCGCTCATCGCTTTTGTATATGGTCGTTCCAGCCTATTGGATACCGGTATTCGTATGCTGGGCGCGCATACTGATAGCCCTTGCTTGAAAGTAAAACCGCGCGCTGAACTGAATCGTCGGGGTTACTTTCAGCTGGGCGTGGAAGTTTATGGTGGCGCATTATTGGCGCCTTGGTATGACCGCGATTTATCGCTTGCTGGGCGGGTAACCTATCGCGATGAGCAGCAGCAAATCGCCAGTGCATTGGTGGATTTCCAGCGTCCGGTAGCGGTAGTACCGAGTCTTGCCATTCATTTGGATCGCGACGCCAATAACAACCGCTCCATCAACGCGCAGAAAGATATAGTGCCATTACTCTTACAGTTGCCCGTGGAAGAGGGCAGTCCGCCGGATTTTCGCAGTTTGCTGCACGCTGAATTGCAAGCCAGCCAACCTGAGCTGGCGGTAAGCCAGGTATTGGATTACGAGATCAGCCTTTATGATACCCAGCCGCCAGCGTTGGTCGGTCTGGAGCAAGATTTTATCGCCAGCGCCCGTTTGGATAATTTACTCAGCTGTTATATCGGCTTACAGGCGTTATTGGAGGCGGATGATCAGGTATCAAGTCTGCTGATTTGCACAGATCACGAAGAGGTGGGCAGTGCCTCCTGTTGTGGTGCCAAGGGCCCCATGCTGGAGCAATTTTTGATGCGCTTGTTGCCCGAAACAGAAACGCGCATTCGGGTGATTGAGCGCTCCATGATGATCTCCGCCGACAACGCCCACGGTATCCATCCCAACTTCATGGAAAAACATGACGAAAACCACGGCCCACTGTTGAATCGCGGCCCGGTAATCAAGGTTAACGCCAATCAGCGCTATGCCACGACCAGTGAAACCAGTGCTTTTTTCCGTATGCTCTGTGAAGTAGCTGAGGTGCCTGTACAAAGTTTTGTGGCGCGTACCGATATGGGTTGCGGTAGTACGATTGGCCCGGTGGTGGCTTCTGAAGTCGGTGTTAAAACGATTGATGTGGGCTGCCCGACTTTTGCCATGCACTCCATTCGCGAGCTGGCAGGTGTGCAGGATGGTTGGAACCTGTACCGTGCCAGTGTTGAGTTTTTCCGTTACACCAAGGCGCCTATGGCATTGGCCAGCGCACTTTAACGCGCAGCTGCTCGCAACCTTGCTGTGATCCAGTACAAAGACTAGGGACAAGTCTGCGCCAAGCCAACCGCCTATGCTTATAATCGCGCCGCTTGTCCCGATGAAATATGCTCCATCCCATCGGGTTTATCTTTTTCATTGCCAGTGTTTAGTGGAGTTTCCCAATGGCGATTAGCCTTGATGTATTAGCGTCTTTTGCGCCTTTTAACACCCTCAACCATGAATACCTGATTCAAGTTGCGGAAAAGGCTGCACTGCGTGATGTTCCGAAAGGCACCATTATTTTCAAGCGTGGCCGCCCCTTTCCCGAAAAGGTTTATTTAGTGGGCGGCACTGTTGATTTGATTGATTCTGCATTTCAGGTCAATACCATCAACCCCGCCAGTGAATCACGCCGCTCGCCGCTCAATATCACCCAACCTACCCAAGTCTCTGCGGTAGCAAAATCCGATGTAACACTCTTGGCCGTGGACAGTGATTTTCTGGATCTGGTACTCGCCTGGAGTGAATCCAGCGATGAAGAGGCGGATCTCTCCGGTGTCAGCTTGCACGATGACAATGATTGGATGTCATCACTATTGCAGTCACCCTTATTTAGCCGTTTACCACCTGCCAATATTCGCCAGTTATTCATTCGTTTTACTGCACAAAAAGTGCAAGCCGATGAAGTGGTTATTAAACAGGGTGAGCGCGGTGATTATTTTTATGTGCTGGAGTCAGGCAGTGCGACAGTGATAGACCCCGCCGGAAAAATTCTCGCGGCACTGCGCCCAGGCAACTATTTTGGTGAAGAAGCCTTGGTGGGCGACACTACCCGCAACGCCACCGTAAAAATGCTCACCCCTGGCAAGGTGATGCGCCTAAACAAAGAAGATTTCCGCGAGCTACTGCAAGAGCCGGTATTGCGTTACCTGAGCGCAGAAGAGTTGCGCAGCCGACCTGCCGATGCCGCACCTTACCAAATCATTGATGTACGGTTACCGCTAGAGCGACGCATGCAGGCGGTACCGGGTAGTCAAAATATCCCGCTCAATCAATTGCGTAATCATTTAAAGAATCTCGATTTCAATACGGTTTATCTGGTGACAGATGATTCCGGTCGCCGCTGCGATGTAGCCACACATTTGCTCAATCAGGCTGGTTTTGATTGCTACATTCTGCGTGATGCAGAATCCTGCTACGCCGGTCTTTAATTTCCCCATTTGTTTCTCTGCAGCTGCCGCGCGCCATAACAATCCGGTGCGCTGGCTGGCAGTTTCGCTAGCCTGTATGATGGCGCCCTGAACTTACCCCACGAATTAACTATTTCCGCTAATCACTATTTTCATAAATTAAGATAGGGCAGCATGAGCAAGCAACGTGTTTTAACCGGCATTACCACTACGGGCACTCCCCACCTTGGCAATTATGTTGGCGCTATTCGCCCGGCGATTCAGGCCAGTCAACGCGCGGATGTGCAATCATTTTATTTTCTGGCCGATTTTCATGCGTTGATTAAATGCCAGGAGCCGGATTTGGTTCATCAGTCCACCCGCGAAATTGCTGCCACCTGGTTGGCTTTGGGATTGGACGTGAATAATGCGATTTTTTATCGCCAATCCGATGTGCCAGAAATTCCAGAGCTCTGCTGGGTATTGACCTGCATGGCAGCCAAAGGGTTGATGAATCGCGCGCATGCCTACAAAGCATCGGTCGATGTGAATGTTGCTAACGGTGATGACCCGGATTTTGGCATCACTATGGGGTTGTATTCCTATCCCATTTTGATGGCCGCCGATATTTTGATGTTTAACGCTAACAAGGTGCCGGTAGGGCGCGACCAGATCCAGCACATTGAAATGGCACGCGATATAGCCGGGCGATTCAACCATCACTACGGCGAACATTTTGTGTTGCCAGAAGCCTTGGTTGAGGAAAGCTCTGCAATATTGCAGGGGCTGGATGGGCGCAAAATGAGCAAGAGTTATGGCAATACCATCCCGCTTTTTTTGCCGGAAAAACAATTAAAAAAATCCATTAATAAAATCCTGACTAACCTGCTTGAACCCGGTCAAGCAAAAGACCCGGATACTTCACCGGTATTTCAAATTTGGCAGGCGTTCGCCACGCCCGCGCAAACTGCGGATATGCGCCAACAATTTGCTGATGGCATAGGTTGGGGTGAAGCTAAACGGCAACTGTTTGAATTGGTGAATGGCCAGTTGGCCGAAGCGCGCGATAAATACGAAGCCTTACTGGCTAACCCCGCACATATTGAAGAAGTGTTGCAGCAGGGCGCTGAAAAAGCCCGCGCCTATAGCAAGCCCTTGTTAGAAAAAGTGCGCGAGGCCGTGGGTATTCGCAAAATAAAATAGTCTTATTGGCTGATATAAAATTCAGTTATGCAAACAAAAACGCCCGCAAAGATATTTGCGGGCGTTTTTGTTGGTGCTGTGAACTCTGGCTTTTTAATAGGTATTTAGCCCAGTAACTTATTCTGCGAGTGTTGCTACCACTTTTAAAACGGCTGACGTAAGGCGGCTCAGTTGCTCGGGAGTAATAATAAACGGCGGCATCAAATAAATAATATTGCCGAATGGGCGCACCCACACACCTTGCTCCACAAATAGCGGAACCAGCTTTGAGCTACTCACCGCTTCAGTTAATTCCACCACCCCGATTGCGCCCAGTGTGCGCACCTCTTTTACGTAGGAGAAATCCTTGCAGGGAGCAAGTTCAGCCTGCATTTGTTGGCCAATCGCGTTTACGCGCTCCTGCCAATTTGAATTAAGCAATAATTCTATACTGGCGTTGGCCACGGCACAGGCGAGTGGGTTACCCATGTAAGTGGGGCCGTGCATAAATGCGGGATTATCGCCGCTGGCAATGCCGTTGCTGACCTTATCGTTACAGAGGGTGGCGGCAAGGGTGATGTAGCCACCGCTCAGTGCTTTGCCCAAACACATAATATCGGGGCTGATGCCCGCGTGTTCAGAGGCAAATAATTTACCCGTGCGACCAAAGCCGGTAGCGATCTCATCCACAATTAATAAAATTTCATGTTTGTCGCACAGTTCGCGCACCCGTCGTAAATATTCCGGCGAATAAAAACGCATGCCACCGGCGCCTTGCACAATGGGTTCCACAATCACGGCGGCAATTTTTTGGCGATGTTGTTGAATCAATTGTGCAAATTTGGCGATGTGCGTTTCCTGAAACGGCTCATTAAAACCGCAGGTGGGTGCTTCGGCAAACAAGTGATGGGCGAGCGTGTGGTGAAACAAATGATGCATACCCGAATGTGGGTCGCATACGGCCATAGCCCCAAAAGTGTCGCCGTGATAACCGCGTTTGAGCGTCAGAAAGGTGGTGCGCTGCGCTTGGCCCTGCGAGTGCCAATATTGCAGTGCCATTTTCAATGCAATTTCAACCGCGACCGAACCTGAGTCGGAAAAAAATACTTTGTTTAAACCGGCAGGCGTGATGCGGGCCAGAGTCGCGGCCAGTTTTACGGCTGGCTCATGGGTAATGCCCGCAAACATCACATGCGCTATTTTGCCCAGCTGATCAATAACGGCTTGGTTCAGAACGGGGTGATTATAACCGTGCACGGCAGCCCACCAGGAGGACATGCCATCAATTAACACCCGGCCATCAGCCAAATGGAGTTCTACACCTTGCGCGTGACTGACAGGGGTAATTAAACCGGGGTTGGTGAAATCGGTATAGGGGTGCCAGACGTGATCGCGGTCTAGTCGCAGTAAATCCTGAGGGGCAATTTGTTGGTTGTATATCATGAGGGAGTCCAAAAGCGGCGCACTGGTGCGCTAAAAAACGTGACTCCACTTTAACGAAAAACAGGCTAAAAATCTGAATCTATTTCGCCAAAGTGGAGTGCAGCATTAATTAAATCGGACAATCAAATCCAGCTGTTTGTGTGACAGTTTATCCATCTCACTATTGAGTCCATCGGCGATGCTCACTTCCTGTTGGGTCTGGTCTGAAATGTGCGCAATCGTTTGGGTATTGCGTTCGATCTCCAGTGCCATGGAAGATTGTTCCTCGGCAGCAGTCGCAATTTGATGCGACATTTGGTCGATGGTGTTCACCGAATGTGAAATAGAATCCAGCGCCGCGCGCACGTTGTTCATTTCAAGCACACTGCGATCCGCCAGATTCAAACAGTTTTTCATATTCACGCTGGCATCTTCAGTCGCTTTGCCAAGGTTGCCGATAATCTGCTGAATATCGCCGGTGGATTCCTGGGTGCGCTGTGCCAGCGACCGCACTTCATCGGCCACTACCGCAAAACCGCGCCCCTGTTCACCGGCACGGGCCGCTTCAATGGCCGCATTCAGGGCGAGCAGGTTGGTCTGTTCGGCGATGCCGCGAATCACATCCACTACGCTGGCAATTTTGCTGCTGTCCTCACTTAGTTTGTTTAAGACATTGCCGAGATTGCCCACTGTTTTTGATAAATCATCAATCGCCAGGCGCGCACCCTCAATCACCTTATTGCCTTTTTCCACTTCACCAATGGCGGTGCCTGTGGCGATAGAAGTTTGGTTGGCGCCGCTCGCCACTTCCTGTACCGCTTGCGCCATCTGCTGCATGGCGGTGGCAACACCTGCCGTTTCACGTTGTTGCGCGGTCATGCCTTCATAGGTTTTGCTGGCGTGATGGTGCGCTGCTCCCGCTTTGTGTTGAAGCTCTTTCGCGGATTCCGCAAAGCGGCCAAGAGCCGTGCGCAGGCGCGATTTAATGGCGTGCTGTGCCAATTCAATTTCACCCATGGCATCGCAGCGGCCGGTGTAAATATAGGCGGCAAAAGGGTCGTTAATGGTAGCGCGCGCCTCTTGCAGTGCCTGGGCAATGCGCCCCTGTTGCATCACTTGCGCGGTTCCACCCACAACAGCGGCCACAATCAAGCTGACAATAGCGTTGGTGGTTGATAAGGAGCCCAGCAGGCCGCTGGTGATGAGTAACAGAATCCAGCTGACAAGAGTGATTGCCACGCTGTTGCCATAAAGACTCCAGTATTTTTCAGCAGCAGAGTAGGGGGCCTTGCCTTGATTGATACGTGCATAAACGGCTTCAGCGCGTTTGATCAAGTGGGGTTCGGCTTTGGCCCGCACCGACTCGTAACCATAAATTTGGCCATTTTGGCGCAGCGGGGTGATGTAGGCATCCACCCAATAGTGGTCGCCATTTTTACAGCGATTTTTCACTATGCCCATCCAGGGTTTGCCGGCTTTTAGCGTTTCCCAGAGCATGGCAAACGCGGCGGGTGGCATTTGTGGATGACGCAAAATATTATGGGGCTGATTGATAAGTTCGTCGTGGCTGTAGCCAGAAATACGACAGAAGGTGTCGTTACAAAATTCGATATCGCCGCGCAGGTTGGACGAGGAAACTATTTCATCCTTATTGGAAAGGTGTACTTCTCTGCCGGTGGTGTGGCCATTGTTGCGCATGTGTAGATCCTGAGTTACGCCGATGAAAATCCCGAAATGTGATTTAATTCAAATAAATACAATCGGTCATTCAAGCCTAGTTCAAAAATAACGAATCTCTAGTGCGAATATGTTTCGCATTCGTTGCTGTAGTTTTAAATGTTGTTATCAGGCGGCGTAGGCGCGTCCGTTGGCTCTACTGGTTTGCGGGCGATGCTGTTGTAGGGCGCCGAGTTCCAGGCTGGTATTGAATTGTTGCTCGCGCAGAAATCGCCCCAGCGCCGTGCGCTTGTCCTCCTCCAGGTCGATAAACTCAATGCTGATCTGGGTGTGGCGATAAGGGCTGCGGCCCATACGGAAAGCGCAAATCCGGGCACGGCAGCGAATTTGTAACTCTTCACTCAGGTTGACTTCACACAGCGGCATCACCGCCCCATGGCGCAGGTAAGGCAAGAGGTTGCCCGCTACCATCAGGCGCATACCACCCACGGAAATGTCTTGCAGGGTGCCAAAGCTGGGTTCCTGGCCGATTGGGCGAATTTTTACCGACAAAGGTGATTGATGGCCAATGGTGTAGCGCGGAAAGCGGCGGCGCGGTTGATAGTAGGCAAAATTGGGTAATTCGATAGCGATACCCGAGGTGCCATAGCTGGAGCCTAGCGCCACAATCGGCGCGCGAATCACCAGTTCTTCCGTGTTGCGATGGTGGCGAATACACAGCTCGTCGCCCGCATCCAATATCAGTTGTTGCGGAAACAGGTCATCCAGCCAGAGCAGGCCGCGCTCCAGGTCGATGGCCATAATCATGCTTTGGTAGCTGCGGCTAGTGCCGGTAATTTTTACTTCCAGCAACTGCCGTTGTTTTTTGAGTTCCCACAATGCTTGATATTCGTCCGGCACTGGCGTGCTGGTTGCGGCTTCACTCTGAACACTGTCGGCAGCGCCTTTGAGTTGACCTTTTTTAAATAATTTATCGAGAAACGACATTCGAAACCCCTCGCGGCAACAAGTCACCCCTGGTTTTGACAGCCGAGGGTGTTTATCTGCCTAGAGCAAGCGCTGTGCCACTCGCTTGGAGGCCAGTCGTGGCGCGGGGTGCTTTTATGGTTGACGACAAAATAATCAATTGATACCGGCAAAGCTTTGCCTCCGGGCGGTCATTGATTTCAACTTGCGGGTAAAATCCGTACAATGCGCGCCGCTGCCCGGCGCGAGCCGAGCCCTGTCTTAACGCCCTGTTTTTAATGCCCCATGAGTGCTGAGTCCATGAAAGAGTTACACGAACGCAAAGATCGTCTGGAATTTAACAAGCTGCAAAAGCGCCTGCGCCGTTTGACCGGCTCGGCCATTGTTGACTACAGCATGATTGAAGACGGCGATAAGGTGATGGTGTGCCTCTCCGGCGGTAAGGACTCTTACACCATGCTCGATATCTTATTGAGCCTGCAAAAAACCGCGCCCATTTCGTTTGAAATAGTGGCGGTGAATATGGACCAAAAGCAGCCCGGTTTCCCCGAGCATATCCTGCCGCAGTATTTGGCAGAGCTGGGTGTGCCTTATCACATCATCGAGCGCGACACCTACAGCATCGTAAAAGAAGTCGTGCCCGAAGGTAAAACCACCTGCGGTCTTTGCTCCCGTTTGCGCCGCGGTACGCTGTATGGTTTTGCCGATGAAATCGGTGCGACCAAAATCGCTTTGGGCCATCATCGCGACGATATTATCGAAACCCTGTTTTTGAATATGTTCTTTGGCGGCAAGTTAAAAGCCATGCCACCCAAGCTGCTTTCGGACGATAAGCGCAACATCGTCATTCGCCCCTTGGCCTATTGTTCGGAAGAGGATATTGCGCATTTTGCGGAGTTGAAGGGCTTCCCGATTATTCCCTGCAACCTCTGCGGGTCGCAGGAAAACCTGCAGCGTCAGGTGGTTAAAGACATGCTGGTGCAGTGGGAGCGTCAATTCCCCGGCCGCACCGAAACCATTTTTACCGCCATCCGCAATGTACAGCCCTCGCAGCTGGCTGATTTGAACCTGTTTGATTTCATCAATCTGGAAACCAACAAGCACACTGCCGAGGAAGATGACGACAGCTGCGCCATTAGCGCTCCTGGTCGCATAGAAGATGCAGTGCAATACGTGGATGTGTTGGATATTCGCTAGGTCAGCAGAATAAGGTCGTCTGGATTAGGCGACCTGACGGTGTAAATAAGGTGTGATCAACTTGTTATAGGACTGGATAAACCCGTCGGTATTTCTTACGGCACCGGTGCCATTATCAAAATGCGCAGCCCAAAGTTGGGCGAGGGTCGGCAGGTCGGGGAAGTTATTGCAGTCGATATGGGCGCGGCGGTAGATCATCCATGCTATGCCAGTGCTGTAACTCAGGTTGGTAACCAATTCGCGTTCGGGGTCGAGTAAAAACTGCTGCTGGCTTGCTAAACCGCGCTGGCGCGAGGCGAGGTCGGGAAACTGGATGAGATAGCGGTCCCACAACTCGCGGTGTTTATTTCTGGTTATTCGATAGAGCCCCAGCCCTTGATATTGCTCGCTGTAACAGTGCAGCCCCAGTTGTGATTCCTGAGCTGCCGTAGCCAGCAGTAACTGCTCGGCGAAGGGGGAATAATCGCCCAAGGCTTCCAGGCAGGGTTTGATAATCCATTGCTGTAAATCACTGGCACATATGCCCATAACTACCTCGTTACGCCCTATTTTGTCATCACTACGCGCGGCAAAACTGCGCTGATCACAACTTGGCGTCAAAAAACTACTACATTCTAATTGAAGCATAAGTCGAGCCACTTTGCCTGCTGCGCCCTTAGCTATACTCCCATTTATAAATACGGAGGTAGTTATGCAAATAGGTATACCCAAAGAGATTAAATCTGGCGAAAACCGTGTTGCGCTCACCCCCGCCGGAGTTGCTGAATTGGTACGCCGTGGTCATCGGCTAGTAGTCATGACAGGGGCAGGTGCCGCTGCCGGATTTAGTGATGAGCAGTATCGCGCGGCAGGTGCACTGATTGTGGGCACTCTCGCCGAGGTTTATGCCACAGCCACTCTTGTCGTCAAAGTCAAAGAACCGCAGCCAGAAGAGTACGCACTGCTGCGACCTGCCCATATCCTATTCACTTATTTACATTTGGCGGCGAGTCGGCCGCTGACCGAGGCTTTGCTCGCCTCGGGTGCCACCTGCCTCGCCTACGAAACATTGAGTGATCAACAGGGGCGTTTGCCGCTGCTTGCCCCTATGTCTGAAATCGCCGGACGGGTTGCAGTGCAAGCGGGCGCGCATCATTTACAAATGGCGCAGGGCGGCAAGGGGGTTTTACTCGGCGGTATTCCCGGCGTAGCGCCTGCCAATGTGTTGATTCTGGGAGGCGGGGTAGTCGGTGCAAATGCTGCCGCTATGGCGGTTGGGTTAGGCGCGCAGGTGCGTATTATGGACAAATCCATCGCCCGCTTGCGCCAGCTGGATGACTTATGGCGCGGCCGGGTAGTGTGTGAGTATGCAACCCAGGAGCGTATCGATGAGTGTGCGCTCAGTGCAGATCTGGTGATTGGCAGTGTATTGAATACCGGCGCCAGTGCACCGCGCTTGCTTACCCGCATGCAGATTGCGCGAATGGAAAAGGGCAGTGTGTTGGTGGATGTTGCTATCGATCAGGGCGGCTGTTTTGAAACCTCCCGCGCTACCACCCATCAACAGCCAACCTATGTAGAAGAGGGGGTGATTCACTACTGCGTCGCCAATATTCCCAGCGCGGTGGGGCGCACCGCAACTCTGGGTTTAACCAATGCAACGCTCAGCTACATTCTGCGTTTGGCCGATGCGGGCGTGGCGGCGTTAAAAGGCGATGTCGGTTTTACCGCAGCGCTCAACACCTATCGCGGCGAGTTGACCCAGCCAGCGGTGGCAACGAGTTTTTCCATGTTATGGCGCGACCCACAAACCATTCTCTAACGCTGGAAATATGGCGATTAGCTTATGAAAAATAAATTTATTGATTCAGGCGCCAGTGATTAGTTTGTTCTATACTCTCGCGAAGACAAGGATACATCCGGGGTGATGTCGGCGATTACGCCACGAGGTTGCGCTCCCGGATATAACGTAAAAGCCCTCCAGATAAAACAATTCAAATCCCGGAAGTCCAAGGTCAATGAGAGACAAAGCGCCTTCATTTTTTAATGGCATTTCTTTTCAGCTTGCCAAAATCGGTATTATTTTGGCGTTTGTGCTGAGTTTTTTACTGAGTTCCGTGCAGCTGTATCTGGATTTCCTGAATCAGGAAAAAGAACTTAAATCCCTTATTGACCGTGTTATTCAAGTTGCCACGCCACCGGCCGTACGCTCGGTGTCCACTTTGGATGACGAACTTTCCTACGAAGTGGTTAACGGCTTACTGCGTTACGGTTTCATTTACGAAGTAGTTATTTACGACGATACCGGCAACGTACTCGCCCAGGGCAGCAGCACCCGCCCGGAAGTCCCCACTCGCTGGCTCACCAGTAAAATTACCGAAAATACCCGCGAATACACCGCCAACCTGTTGCTGCCCGGTTATAGCGATGGCACTTCCGGCAGTATCCGTTTTTCAGTGGATATGGATCTGGCGCTGGAAGGTTTTTACAACCGCTCCAAAACGGCACTCATGACCGGCTTGCTGCGCAACATGTTTTTGGTACTGTTATTGTTTGTGGTTTTTTATTACACCCTCACCAAACCGCTGGTACGTTTATCCCGCGAGATTAACAACATCAACCCCGATCACCCCGGCGTAAATCGTCTCACACAATTGCCGCCGCAGCGCAAAGACGAACTCTCGCAACTTATTGCCAGTTCTAATCAATTGCTCGACGTAGTGGAATTGTCGCTCGCCAAACGCCGTGCGGTGGAATTGGCGCTGCGCAAAAGTGAAGAGCATTTGCGCCAAATTATCGATCACCTCCCGGTAATGATTGGCGCGCGCAATATTGCTGGCTATTACTTGTTTGCCAACAAAGCCCTCGCCACTGAACTGGGTTATACCCCTGAACAAATGCGCAATTTGCACGTGCGCCAGTTACTTAAAAATTCGGTATTCGATATAGATACCATGCTGCAAAACGATTACCGCGTGATTCGCGGCAACGAAGAATTGGATGTAATTGAAGAACGTTTTGTCACCGCCACGGGTAAACAATTATTTTTACAAACCCACATTATGCCGCTCGCGTTTTACGATGAAAAAGTTGCGCTCATCGTGTCGGTCGACATTACCGAGCGCAAAAACGCCCAAGCCAAAATGGAATTTATGGCGCACCACGATGCGCTCACCGGTCTGCCGAATCGTTTGCAATTGGTGGAGCGTTTGGAACACGAACTGCGCCGTGCCGAACGTCACGGTTATTATGGTGCGGTATTGTTTATCGACCTGGATCAATTCAAAACTATCAACGATTCTCTCGGTCATCCGGTGGGTGACCGCGTGCTTGAAGTAGTTGCCGAGCGTTTGCAGCAATCGGTGCGCGAGGAAGATTTAGTCGCGCGGTTGAGTGGCGATGAATTTGTTGTCGTGCTCACGGTGCTGGATCAGGACATAGAAACCGCTGCACTGCGCGCCGGTGAAATCAGTGAAAAAATTCGCGCCATCATTTCCCAGCCTTACCTCCACGACAATATGGAATTGCGCGTGACCTGCTCCGTGGGGGTGGTGGTGTATCCGGATAAAAATAATTCGGTGCACGAATTGCTGCGTTACGCCGATACTGCTATGTATCAGGTAAAAGAAAAAGGTCGCGACTCCATCGAATTTTTCAACGAGGAAATGGCTGATAAAGTCAGCCGCCAACTCACCATGGAAGGCGATTTACATCGCGCACTGGATGAAGCGCAATTCAAACTCTATTACCAGCCCAAAATTGATATTCAAACCGGTCATGTGGTTGGCGCTGAAGCACTGCTGCGTTGGAATCACCCGATTAAGGGCATGGTATCGCCAGTGGATTTTATTCCCGTACTGGAAACCTCCGGCATGATTATCGATGTTGGTCAGTGGGTATTGGAAGATGCGTGCAAAACCCTCGTCGCCTGGAAAGAATCCGGCCTGTGGCAAACCGGGATGAAACTCAGCATTAACATCAGCCCGCGCCAGTTCCGGCGCGATGCGTTTGTGGATGACGTGTTGGCAGCACTCGATAAATATGCCATTCCGGAAAATTCGCTGGATATGGAAATTACCGAAGGTATTGTTATCCAGCGGGTGGACGATGCGATTGTCACCATGACCACACTCAGTAATCGCGGCATTAGTTTCTCGCTCGACGATTTTGGCACCGGCTACTCGTCCATCAGTTATCTCAAACGTTTACCGGTGAGTACATTAAAAATTGATCAGGGTTTTGTGCGCGATATTATCGAAGACCGCAACGACCGCGTCTTGGTAGAAACCATTATTACCATGGGCCGTTTGTTGGATATGGAATTGGTGGCCGAAGGTGTGGAAGAGCAAGAGCAGTTGGAAATTTTAAAATCGTTTGGCTGTAATTATTATCAAGGTTATTTGTCCAGCCAAGCGGTGCCTATTGATCAGTTTGAAGTAATTCTCGCGCGCGCCAAATCAGAACAGTCGACCTAATAAATACGGCACGGCTGTTTCCACGCGCATAATGCGTTCACCCAAATGCACTGCTTCAAATCCGCATTTTTCCAGCAGTGCGATTTCATATTCAATAAAACCACCTTCCGGGCCAACTGCGAGCGTGAGTGCGTAATCAATTTGGCTGGGGCAGGTGGTTGCGGTGTAAGGGTGTGCTACCAGCGCGCGGCTACCAGCAATTAACCCGGGCAATTCATCCTCCACAAAAGGTTTAAAACGCTTGTGCAAATGCACCTCGGGCAAGCGCGTATCGCACCCCTGTTCCAAACCCAGCAATAATTGCTCGTGAATACTCGCCGCTTCCAAAAACGGTGTTTGCCAATAACTTTTTTCCACGCGGTAAGAATTAATCAGGTGTAATTTTTTTACTCCCAAGGTGGAAATGGTTTGCAAAATACGCCGCAACATTTTCGGGCGCGGCAATGCCAATACCAGTGTTAAATCCAGCGCAGGTGGCGGCGTTTGTGGCAAATCCAACTCCAGCCTAATTCCCCCATCCTCCAGCGCTATAACCTTGCCGGTACCCATATTCCCGCCCAACAACCCCACCTTGAGCGCATCACCCGCTACTGCACCATGGATATTTTTAATATGCGTCACCCGGCGCGCATCGCTAATAAATGCACTGTGGCTGGAGGTTAAATCATCGGGGGAGAGCAAAATTAAATTCATGGTTTTTGGTAGTCGGCTGAGGGAGAAGCGTTAAAACGCCGCGCGATTGTAACAAAAAAGTTCTAACGCGGCTTGTTGACTATCCAGTGGTTCGCTGGACTATACTGTATGTAAATACAGTATAGTGATCGGCATGAATGAAACTCCCCTTGAAACTCCCAGCACTGCTTCTCTTGAGCAATTATTGCTCCGGGATGATATGTGGATGGGGCACTCCCAGCGCTTCACCACGCGTGCGGCGGTGGAGACGGGGTATGAGCAGCTGAATGCGAGTTTGTTGAATCGCGGCTGGCCCTTGGGCAGTTTGGTGGAGGTGTGCCAGCAGGGCATGCAGGGGGAGTGGCAATTATTCACTCCGGCACTGCTTGCACTGCCGGGCTTGGTGGTTTTAGTGAACCCGCCAGCAGCACCCTTTAGTCAGGCATTTATTCAGGCGGGGATCGATCTTGAGCGCCTGGTTGTGGTGGCCGCAGCGGGTAAAAAACATTTTATATCCTGTTTTATTGAGCTCTGCCGGGCCAGTGTCGGGGCAGTGCTTGCTTGGCAACCTCAGGAGACAATGAGCTATACGGAGCTGCGTAAATGCCAGTTAGCCGCAGCGGAAGGTACGGGGTTGTCGGTGGTGTTCCGGCCCGTGGCGATGCAACAACAAAGTTCACCAGCGACTTTACGGCTGTACGCGCGCTTGGCATCAAGCGGTTTGGAAATCACGGTATTTAAACAAAAGGGACACCTGCAAACACAGCAGGCCAAACCCATAGTGTTGCCGCTGCCTGCGCAGTGGAAAGCCGCCACACCTCACGCTGCACTCATGCAGAAAACCGCAGGTGCTCAAACGGATTCCAAACCCCAGCCGCTTGCCAGTATTATTCCTTTGCGAGGTAAAACGTGAATGAATCCAACTCACGGTTGTGGCTGGCCATCCGCTTTTTTGATCTTCCCTTAACCGCGCTTTCTTTTACAGAGCAGTTTTTTACAGATCTGTCTTTAACCTCGCGGCCTTTAACTACATCTAACCTCGATGGTGCTACCGACAAGCCGCAAGTCGTTATCCAAAAAAAGCGCGTTATTTTTGCCAACAGTCTGGCGCAGCAAGCGGGGGTGCAACCGGGTATGGATATCACCACCGCGCAGCTGCTAAGTAGTTGTGAAGTATTACCGCGCGATGAAACAAAAGAGCAATCGGTGCTGCATGCGCTGTCGGAGCAGTGTTATCAATTTAGCCCTTACATTGAGCGCTACAGCAGTGAGGCTCTGGCGCAATCCGGATTGCTGCTGGAAATTTCTACCTGCCTGAAGTTATTCGGCGGCATCCACGCGCTGTGTGAAAAAATAATTACCCAGCTGGCCCAAACACCTTACGGGTTTAATTATGGGCTGGCCCATTCCGCACCCGCGGCTTGGTATCTCTCTTTTGCGGATTACGCTATTAGCGGCGCTGAAAGCAAAGCACTGTTTATCGCGCGATTAAATAAATTATCTATTGCGCTCTTGTGTGATTACCCCCGCGCGGTAGAGGCTCTGCGTAAAACTGGATTTAACACTTTGGGCGATATTGCCACCCAGATTAATGCCAAGTCGATCAGCAGTTTTAAAAAGCGTTTGGGGCCGGAATTCACTGATTTATTGTGCGAGATTTACGCCATTGATCAGAATTTTCAGCAGGCTGCGCTGTTTGAAGCACCGCGCAATAATTATCGCCCGGTAGAGTGGTTTGCGGCGGAAATACAATTTGAATATCCCGTCACGCTGGTTGCGCAATTAGAACCGGCCATTGAAAACCTGTTGCAGCAACTCAGCACTTATCTGCGCAAACGCCAGCAGCAATGTCAGTCCATTGAATGGCGTATTGCCGATATTTATCACCATCAGGAATTAATTCAGGTGCATAGCGATGAGCCGCAAAGCCATTGGCAATTGTTGTATGACTTGTCACTAATCCAGTTCAATAATAAAGCGTTGCCATTTGAAGTGGATACCCTCAAGTTGGTGTGTGAGCAGGCGATGCCGCTCCAGCAGCGCAGTCAGGTATTGGATTTTGAACAGCGTCGCCGCAAAAGTACCCTGCAGGATTTCACCGTCACTATTGCAAAATTAAAAGCGCGTTTGGGGGATGGTGCTGTGTACAAACTGGGCTATCGCGATAGCCGTGTACCAGAAATTACCAATGCAATTCTTGCGCTCGCGGAAAAATGCAATCAGCAACTGCCAGACGTGCATTTAAAAAGTTTGCGCCCCACATGGTTGTTAACAACGCCGGAATTAATAGAGCAGCGGCACGAGCGACTCTATTGGCATGGTTACTTGGTACCACTGGTTGGCCCTGAACGGGTGATTGGCGATTGGTGGCAAAAACCGGTGGCCAGAGATTATTTTTTGGCGCAGCGTCAGGACCATTTACCGGTATGGATTTTTTTTGATCTGTATAACAAGCAGTGGTACGTGCATGGAGTATTTGCCTGATGCGCTACGCCCAACTTCACACCACTACCAATTTCACTTTTCTCACCGGCGCCTCGCACCCCGCTGAGTTTGTGCAGCGCGCTGATGAATTAGGTTATGACGCGCTGGCGATTACCGATGAGTGTTCATTGGCCGGTGTCGTAAAAGCATTTGTTGCGGCAGAGGAGCTGGGGGTTAAATTAATCATTGGCAGCCGTTTTCGTTTATCCAACGGCATGGATTTAATTGCTATTGCGCCTTCGCGAATTGCCTACGCCGAACTTTCCGGTTTTATCACTCTGGCGCGGCGGCGTGCCGACAAAGGCACTTATGAAGCGCACTTTGACGATTTACGTTTTCGTTTGCGTCATTGCCTGATTATTTGGGTCGCAAAACTCAGCGACACCATTGTGGATGCAGTGGCAACTGAATTAACGAATGCGTTTAAAGACCGCTTATGGATTGGCATTAATCATCGGCTACAGGGGGGAGAGCAGCAGGATTTTTCGCGCTGGCATTTACTTGGTCGTGAAAAAAATATTCCACTGGTCGCCTGCGGTGAAGCCTTAATGCACAGTGCCGAGCGAAAACCCCTGCAGGATATTGTGACCGCTATTCGTCACAAAACACCCATTCAGGAAATGGGCACCAGACTGGAATTAAATGGTGAGGCTTACCTTAAATCCCTGCATCAGTTAGCGCGCCTCTATCCGCCGGAATTACTTGCTGAAACCGCGGTGATTGCCGACCTGTGCCACTTTTCCATGAGTGAATTGCGCTACCAATATCCGCGTGAGTTGGTGCCCGGTAATCTAACGCCTATTGCGCACCTGCGTTGTTTGGTTGATGCCGGTAAACAGCAGCGCTGGCCACAAGGTGTGCCTGCTGAGGTTGAAAGTTTGTTGGAAAAAGAACTCGCGTTAATTGAAGAGTTGGAATACGAATATTATTTTTTAACTGTGCACGACATTGCGCGCTTTGCGCGCGAGCAGGGAATTTTGTGCCAGGGGCGTGGTTCTGCTGCCAACTCGGTGGTGTGTTATTGCCTGTTTATCACTGAAATTGCACCGGGTTTAATTGGTGTTCTGTTTGAGCGGTTTATTTCCCGTGAGCGCGACGAGCCGCCGGATATTGATGTCGATTTTGAACACCAGCGTCGCGAAGAAGTGATTCAATATATTTATCAAAAATATGGGCGTGAGCGTGCGGCTATCGCGGCGGTGGTTATTACTTATCGGGGCAAAAGTGCGGTGCGCGATGTGGGTAAAGCCCTGGGCATGGACGAATCACTGCTCGATCATCTATCAAAAAATATGGCTTGGTGGGAGCGTGGGGCAGATCTGCCAACAACGCTTAGCGGGATCGGCGTAAAAATGGGCGGCGAGCTGCTCACACATTTTTTTAACCTGTTGCAATTAATACAGGGTTTTCCCCGTCACCTGAGCCAACACACCGGCGGCTTTGTTATTTCTGAAACCAGAATCAGTGACCTTGTGCCTTTGGAAAATGCGAGCATGGCCGAGCGCACTATTATTCAATGGGATAAAGAAGACCTTGAATCCATGCGTTTATTAAAAGTGGATGTACTGGCATTGGGCATGTTGTCGGCACTGCGGCGCGCGCTCGAATTAATCCACAGCTATGACTCGCGCATTCGTTCACTGCAAGATATTCCCCGGGAAGACAAAGACACCTATGCCATGTTGTGTCGCGGTGACAGTGTGGGGGTATTCCAAATTGAATCGCGCGCGCAAATGGCCATGCTGCCGCGCCTGCAACCGCGATGTTTTTACGATCTGGTGATTGAAATTGCCATTGTCCGGCCGGGGCCAATTCAAGGCGATATGGTGCACCCTTATCTTCGTCGTCGCGCCGGGTTGGAGCCAATCAGTTTTCCCAGCGATGCGATTAAAGATGTGCTCATGCCCACGCTGGGTGTGCCTATTTTTCAAGAACAGGTGATGAAGCTCAGTATGGTTGCCGCCGGGTTTACCGGTGGTGAGGCAGATGAATTGCGCCGCGCGATTACCAACTGGGGAAAAAATTCAAAACTGTTGTTATTTGAAGATAAATTCAAAAATGGGCTGCTTGCCAACGGTTACACCCAGGAGTTTGCCAATAATTTATTTGAACAAGTAAAAGGCTTTGGCGGCTATGGTTTTCCCGAGAGCCACTCCGCCAGTTTTGCGATTCTGTGTTATGTGTCCAGCTGGATTAAACGGCATCACCCCGCTGCGTTTTATTGCGCCTTGCTCAATAGTCAGCCAATGGGTTTCTACAGTCCATCACAATTAATTCAAGACGCGCGCCGCCACGGTGTGCAGGTTCTGCCGGTGGATATCAATCACAGCGATTATGAAAACACTCTCGTGCTGAGTGAAACCGGCGTGCGCGGAATTCGTCTGGGTTTTTTATTTGTGAATAAACTCAATACTCGCGATGCACAGCAAATTCCTATCGCGCGCGGAAATTCGCCTTTTACATCGCTAAAAGATCTTGCTCGGCGCACCTCGCTCAGCGATTCCGCCTTGGAAAGCCTGGCCTCCGCCGATGTATTGCGCACGCTAGCCGGTGATCGTTTTCACGCGCGCTGGCAAGCGTCGGCGTTAATGCCGCACTCGCCACTACTGGACGAGAGTGATCCAGCGGGTGATGAGTTGCTGATGCCGGGCCCCAGCCTTGAACAAAATGTGCTGGATGACTATGCCTCGGTCGGGCTGACCTTACGCACGCACCCCATGGCGATTTTGCGACAGGAATTTCCGTTTAATAAATGCAAACGGTTTGCGGATTTGGTGAGTTTACGCCACAAGGGTTTTGTGCGGATTGCGGGAATAGTGACCGGGCGGCAGCGGCCGGGCACGGCGAGTGGGGTTCTGTTTATGTCTCTGGAGGACGAAACCGGCACCAGTAATGTAGTGATCTGGAATTCAACCCAGCAGCGATTTCGCAGCGAAATACTCACCGGTAAATTGCTCATTGTAAAAGGCACGGTTGAAATTCTCACCGAGGGCGTGAATGTTCCTATTGTTCATGTGATCGCCGGGCACATTCAAAACGTAACTGATCGCCTACACAACCTCGCGTCAAGCTCGCGCGATTTTCATTAGTTTGTAAAAATATATGCTGAAATATTTTCCCATACCCTGTGCGATAGTGGATATAGAAACCACCGGTGGCAATGTGACCTATGATCGCATTATTGAAATCGGCATAGTGGAGGTCACGGAGCAGGGCGTTACGCACTGGTCTACATTAATTAACCCACGCACGACCATTCCCGAGGGTATTCAGCGGCTAACCGGAATCACTAACGAAATGGCTGCCGCCGCGCCGTACTTTGAGCAAGTCGCCAAAGAAATAATACTGCGCCTGCAAGGTAAGTTATTTGTCGCTCACAACGTGCGTTTTGATTATGGTTTTATTCGCAATGAATTTGCCCGCCTTGCGTATCCCTACAAATCCAAACTCTTATGTACAGTCAGGCTGTCCCGCTTTTTGTATGCGGATTGCGAAGGCCACAGCCTGGAAAAACTTATCATTCGCCACAATATTCGTGTAAGCCACCGCCACCGCGCGCTGGACGACGCCATCGCGGCCTATAAATTTATGGAGATTGCAGAACAGGAAAAAGGCGAGGCGAATATCAAGGCCGCTATTCAACATCAGTACCGCAAAGAGAGTATGCCCGCCGGGTTTGATGCAAGCATTATGGATGGCCTGCCTAACTCACCCGGCATTTATTATTTTTGGGGTGAGAATCAAGAGCTGCTCTATATCGGTAAAAGCATCAGTATTCGCAAACGTGTGCTCTCGCATTTTACTGCCGACCATAAATCCGCCAAAGAGATGAAAATTTGTCAGCAAACGCGCAACGTCACGTTTGAAAAAACCGCGGGCGAATTATCTGCGCTGATTTTGGAGTCCAAAAAAGTAAAAGCACTGCAGCCGCTGTACAACCGCAAACTTCGCCGGGTAAGTAGCTTTCACACCATTCAACTGGAGGAGGGTAGCGGTGGCATACTCACGCCACAAATAGTTCCTGTGTCCCACATGCCAACCAACGGCAAGAAAATCTACGGTCTTTTCCCTTCCAAAATAAAAGCCAAACAAACCCTTCAAACCCTCTGCGACGAACATCATCTTTGCTATCAAGTCTGCGGTATAGAAAATATCAGCAATAGGGCTTGTACCAGTCATCAACTCAAAAAATGCCAAGGTTATTGCGCAGGCAAACAACACGCCTTGCAACACAACGTCAAATTACTGGAAGGCTTGGCACTCCTGGCGTTAAAAACCTGGCCCTATAAAGGCACCGTCGCATTGGTAGAAAAAAACCAAAGCGACGGCATGGAGCAGCATCTACTAATAAACAATTGGTGCATTCTGGGGGTTGCAGAAACCGCCGCAGACTACGAAGCGATACTCGCCGACAATCCCTCGCTGGAAATCGATAAAGATATTTACCGTTATCTAGTAACCGCCATCTTCAAGAAACGGCAATCGCTGACATTGGTGCCCTTGCTCTCAGGAACATAAGAGCGTTTGGATTGTGGGTTGCAGCGTGGTGATTACTTCTTGTTCCACTCTGCCAAAAATGTCTTCCGTTCGCGATCTGCTTTTTTGCGGGCAATGCAATCGTCCACATGGTCATTGATCAACCCCATGGCCTGCATAAAGGCATACACAGTAGTGGGGCCGACAAATTTCCAGCCGCGTTTTTTTAAGGTTTTGGATAGCTCTACCGATTCCGGTGAAGTGGACTGCGATTGTGGTTTTACCTGCGCATTCGCAGGCAACGCATAACGCCACACAAAATTTGCTAGCGATCCCTCGGTGGCAACTAACTCTTGCGCGCAGCGGGCGTTATTAATGACCGCCTCAATTTTCCCCCGGTGCCGCACTATGCCTTCATCTTGCAACAGGCGCTCAACATCGGTTTGGGTAAAGCGGGCGATTTTATTGAAATCAAAATTCACAAATGCTTTACGAAAATTCTCCCGCTTCGCAAGAATGGTTCGCCAGCTCAAGCCGGACTGAAACCCTTCCAAACTGATTTTCTCAAACAGCCTGAAATCATCGGCAACGGGAAAGCTCCATTCGCTATCGTGGTACGCGAGGAATTCAGGCGCCGCACTGCACCAACGGCAACGCAATTTTCCATCCTCAAATAACATGGCATCGCTCATTACTTATCTCCTTTCAGTCATACCCGCGAACGCGGGTATCCATAATATTCGTAACGTGGATTTATTGTGGAGGCTAGTAATTCCTGTGCTCGCGGGCGAAATAAGCAGCGCAGCACTTCGTTATAGATTTTGTATTGTCATATTCCCGACATTCTTGTGTGGTGCTTTGGTTTTCTTGTTTGTATCGTCAATATGGTGGCAGGTTCATGGTTTGCAGAGTGCAAAAGCCAATAACCTGTTGATTATAAAAATAATTATTCCCCAATCAGTCGCCGTTTCCGCCTACTTACATCTAATGCGGTAATAAATGTAATGTGATGTTATTCACAAAACACTTTGCATCGCTTATGCTCCAGAAAAACCAATGGGACGACTTGCCAGCAAGGCTCACCCACGGGAACTATTTCATCGGATGATGTAGTTACTCTCTCCGCTGTTTTAATTTCCTCGCTTGTGTCTTTCTGCATTCAAATATTGCAGAGTTAGTGCTTTGTAATTTTTTACTGAAGTAGATTTAAATCGTGAAGAAAATCGAGGAAGGGCAGAAAGGTGCCCAAAGCGGAAGTTGTAATCTCAGATAAGAAAGTAACAAAAAATTGCAATTCTTTAAAAAAAGCTCGTCGTTTTAAAAAACGAAAAAAAGGTGTTAAAGCAACAGCTGTTGACGGGTAAGCGTAGGATGCAAGTTAATTGAATGGGGTTATGAAATGACTAAAATTCTTACCTTTTTAGAGGCACTTGATGACTCCGATCAATATTCAAAACGACACCTATTACTGGGGAACGGCTTTAGCATTTCATGCCAGCCTGATATATTTCACTATGGATCACTTTACGAACAAGCGGATTTTTCAAATATCCCTGGTGCCGAGAAAATTTTTCAAAAATTGGGGACACAAGATTTTGAGGTGGTCATTCAGTCACTGGAAAATGCAGCAACCTTGATTCCAGTTTATATGAAAGGCTCAACTGAGATAGCAGAGCTTATGTGTAGCCATGCCACAACCCTCAAAGATATTCTGGTTGGCACCATCGCCAAGAATCACCCAGACAGACCTCAGGATATTGACGCAACTCGCACTTGGGCATGTAAGGAGTTTTTATACAACTTTATCGGAGCGGACAATAATAAAAACGGGTATGTATTTACTCTCAACTATGATCTATTACTGTACTGGACTCTGATGAATAATGAAAACCCATTCGATAATGATGATTTAAATCTAAAGAAAAACGATAGTTTTGGAAATGACGAAAACAATCCATCGGCAGACTACGTTGTTTGGCAAGGTGAAACAGCAGCGCATTCAGCTAATATATTTTTCCTACATGGAGCATTGCATCTATTTGATGCAGGGTCGGAATTACAAAAATACACTTGGGTTAGGAGTGGTGATCGCTTAGTTGATCAAGCCAGAAATGCAATAAGCCAGAATAAATTCCCACTTTTTGTTGCGGAGGGAACTAGCCAGCAAAAGAAATCGAAAATTAGGCATAATGCATATTTATATCAAGGCTTTAAAGTCTTAACCTCTAATGCGGAAACTAAAAATCATTGTTTTTTTATATTTGGTCATTCTTTGGCAGAAAATGATGATCATATTTTGATTCGAATGGCTCGCGGAAAGTTCCAAAAGCTGTATATAAGCTTGTACGGAGACCCTGCGAGCGAGACCAATAAAAAAATAATCAGTCGCGCGCAGTGGATGCAAGCACAACGTCACGCAAAGCACCCATTAGAAATATCATTTTTTGATTCCGCCTCTGCTAATGTATGGGGAGACTAATAATACATCATTTTTTCATAATCGAAATTAATTGATTGCATACAATGAAAAAACAATAAGCGTGCATCAACATAACTGATTTTTAAAGTTTAGCTTGTAGCAATAGAAGGACTCCACATGGTAGATAAAAAAATTAGTATCGGAATATCGGATTCTGCAGGCTTTAATAGAAACTTTACAAGCCTTAAAGAGCTTCTTGTATTCTGTAAAGATGAGGCTGAATTCTGGAGATCGGAAGATTCTATAAATAGCAACCAATCAAAACGCTCTCATGGCTGTTTTTCGGCAAATAATATTTTTACCTCAATCATTTCCGGAATAGATGATTCTTCTACTTTGAGTGATGATCAACTATCAAATGCAATTAATCATATTCTTTCCTCACAAAGAGCATTTTTAAGCAACCATTGGATATGGAGTGCTCACGGTTTTACCAAGAGCTTTCTCGATGTGCTGGAGAAACATGGAGAGGAATCTGCAAATGCCTTTTTTTCATTAGTTGTTCACCGGTCAGTAAGATCAATAAACAATAGTGAAATCCTCATAGGGTTAATCTCCGGATATGAGTACATTACTCAGAATTCCGAAATATTCCAGCGTCGCAACAGCGAAAAGCAATCCATTAACCAATTGCGAGATCGCCTAGAGAAAGCACAGGAAAAGCTCTTCTCCGAAATTGCAGATTCTCAAGAGGACTTTAGCGAATGGGATGCAGGAAATCGCGAGGAAGCAAAGACCGTTATCCAAAATCATAAAGAAGCTAACGAACAGCAGGCAATAACTCAAGATAAGAATTTTGAGGAAAAGTTGAGAGAGTGGAACACCTCAATTACCGCTTTGGAGAACACTTACGAAGAAAAACTTCGCTTGGATAAGCCAGCACAATACTGGAATAAAGCTGCAGTTCGCTATAACAAACAAGGTTGGACATGGGTTACTGCAATCGTATTACTAGTGTTTTTTGCGCTTATAAATTTCCAAGACTTTTTTGTACATTGGCTCAACGGTAAAGAACTCGAATTAAAACTAAATAGTTTTCAAGGAGTTATTCTTTTCGGGTCAATTGTTGCCACTTATGCATTTGTTCTCCGAATTTTCTCACGACTAGCTTTTAGCTCTTTTCACTTAATGCGTGATGCACAAGAAAGGGAGCAGCTAACGTATCTCTATTTGTCCCTATCAAACGAAGCAGCTATAGACAAAGAATCTCGGGATATTGTGTTACAGGCACTATTCAGCCGAAGTGAAACTGGCTTGCTGGCTCAGGAGCATGGCCCGACCATGCCGGGAATAGATACCTTGAAAAATACCGTAACAAAATAACATCAAGTATTTAAAACCATGGAAAATAGGAAGGTTGATTAATGTCTAACATAGCTTTTGAACGCTGCTTTCAAGGTGAAAAAGGAAGAGATGAATTCCAGCGAGAACCCGTTGCAACCAAAGTCATTTCGTTACTAGTTTCTGATGCACATGTATCACCAATGGTTATTGATGGTGATTGGGGCACAGGGAAAACAGAGTTCTGCCATAAGTTAATTAATAAATTTAAAGCGGAACACGACAGGTACCGGATTGTTTATGTGGATGCTTTCAAGGCAGATCATGCTGATAATCCGTTGATGACTATTCTGGCTGAAGTACTAAAACTTTTACCTGAGGGTGAGCAACGCAAGGGGCTTATTCAAAAAGCATTGCCAGTTATACGCTATGGATTAAAGACAGCATTGAAGGTAGGCGTAGGTCATGTGCTAAGAAAAAATGCAGATGACATAGCTGATGAACTCGAAGACGTTTTTGAGGAAACGACGGAAAAAATTATTGACGCCTCAGTTGAGGCGCTTCTTAAAGAACATGAGAAAGCAGAAGAAAGCCTAAATGCGCTTCAAAAAATCTTGACCCGAATTGCTGAGGAATCACCAATAGTTATATTCATTGATGAGCTAGATCGTTGTCGCCCCGACTTCTCTTTAGAGATGATTGAAGTAATTAAGCACACATTTGATGTTGTGGGAGTTAAATTTGTACTCATAACCAACACCAAACAATTGACTGCAGCCATCAACCATCGATATGGCAGTGAGGTTGAATCGCAACGTTACTTGGACAAATTTTTGAGATTCCGGTTTTCATTACCGAACACCTTAACCCAAAGCAGGCATGATAGGACTCTCGCAACTGCAACACATTTTTACTGCCTTGTTAATCAAAGCTCAAGTTTGCAAAATACTAATCTTGCTCGCTCCGATTACAGAGTAAAAAAATTTATTGAATTGCTCATAGATATCAATGGGCTATCGCTTAGGGAGGTAGAAACTTTTGTACGATACTTAGAGATATATCAAGCACTTACATCAAACAATGGATTGGCTCCTAATTTAATAACTGGATTTCAATTTCTTAGAGTATTTGGCGTTTTTCTATTTTGCTTTGAACCAAAAATTACAGATAGCATCTTCCGAAACACAGTAACTGCGAAAGAGATTTTAAATCTTCTGAATGTCAAAGATCTACCAAAACTAATCCCTAATGAGCACAAATATCCTGAAGATCATGAGGTGATTGCAGTAATGCTTGCAAGGGAAAGCAAGGCTGTAGCTGATAGATTTGTCAATTTGAATGAAGACTGGCAAAGGCTTTTCGTCGATTTTTTTGACCGCAGGCATCATGGTCATGGCAAGTACATAAACATTGTTATTGAAACATTTAATATTCTCTCATTCAGGTTTTAAATTCTATTGATATCAAGTAGAAAATGTTTTTGCAGGAACGGACACCTCTGATTCAAGAATTATAAGAGATTACGCATGACACAACACACCTAAATTTCAGGATGAATACAGAGCAAAACTTCCCGAATTGGCATAGCTAACTTTTTGAATCAAGCGAAATAATTAATAACTGCCTGTTCTTGGTCGAAACATACCCTTGAGCAAATAGTATTTTCAACGGAAACCCATAAAAAATTACGGCATTAGGAAATAAATTCAAGGATTACATTATGTTTAATTTGAGGATCGCGATTTTATTTTGTTTGTGTGCAATGCTGCCGCTACGGGTTTTGGCTGCCGAGTTGAATTCCACAAAAAGTTTTGAGCTACCGCATACTCACAAGGTGGCAATAACGTCGCCATCGGGTATTGCGTATGAGTTAGTTATATCGCTTCCCGCCAGCTATAAAAACTCACCCAATAAACGCTACCCCATACTGTATTACACGGATGCTCAGTGGGACGCGCCATTGTTGAGTTCCATTTACCAGGATCTGGCCTTCGACAAAGCCGTACCGGAATTGGTGATGGTTGGTATTACCTATTCCGGTGTAAAGCCCAACTATACAGCGCTACGCACCAAGGATTTAACGCCAACAAAGGACGAGAATTTTGTTAGTGATTCGGGCGGTGGCGAAGCATTTTTGACATTTATTAAAGAAACGATTATCCCAAAAGTGGAAAGTGAATACCGGATTGATACCCGTCAGCGCACTATTGCAGGCTGGTCATTTGGCGGACTATTTGCACTTTATGCCATGTACAGCGAACCAGAGTTATTTACGCGATGCATTGCAGTTAGCCCTGCAATTCCTTGGGACAATCAATACATCAGTCAACTAGATGATGAATTCTTTAAAGCAAACAGCAAGTTCAGCGCTCGGCTTTTTATCTCCTATGGGTCGAATGAAGCACCAGCCTTTGTAGCATCTGTTTCTAAATTCCAGAATAAAATTAAAAATAGGAAAAGCACGAATCTGCAGCTAATGAACTACGGCGTAGAGAATATGGCTCATGCGGGTGCAAAGGCTTCAGCCTATGCTCAAGGTCTTGTTTGGGTTTGGAAAGATATTCAGCCTTAGAATGTAGTTGGGCATACTGACCAGCCTACATAAAGCGCTGATGTCCACTTCTGGCCGTTTTGAGTCCTTCAGCTTCCGCCCCTATAAATACCCAAGGGTCCCTTGGGTATTTTTTTGCGGTGATGTTTAGTTTTGGAGGAGGCGACGGCCTTTATAGTCTGAATTTTGCTAAATGAAAGTGGCTAATTAAATTTTCAAATACCCTGCGTCCATCATTACTGCTTACATTAAATTTATGAGGTGTTTCATCGGTGACTACGGATTCTGCGCCTCCATCTTTCAGTGCTTTATGCAGTGATTCCATTGGGATTTTTGGGTTTTTAATATTGCTGAATACATGAAAGTTTAAGATGCCTTGAACACCTAATAGCTTTGCTGCTTGAACAATTGCCTTGCAAACGCCTTCATAAAGCTTTTGATTGACGTTAACTATCGCGTCACGGCCAATTTGGTGTTCATTTTCGACATTGAGATTTTTTACATAAATATCGCTAATTAAATCCGATGCCTTAACGTTGTAGCAACGCATGCCGATTTTTACGGCTGCAAAAATATCATCAGGTTTTTGGGCGTCTACGCCAAAAACCCAATAATCCTTGTCTATTTTCGCTGCCCATTTTTGTGGCGATACACTTTTATCTTTGAAACCCGATATGGAAATGCCGTGTTTAGACTTCCATACACTTATATCGTCATAGCAAGTTCTTAATACAAAATCTTTTTTGTCTTTGCCGTTGTTGAAAATAATATCTGCATCAGTCTTGTAGGCTGGGGTTCCTTCAGCAATCGTTAGAGCTCCTTTCTCTTTAGTCATTTTGATTATCTCCCTCTGCGCCTTGCGCTAATGATTCAGACGTTCTGGCAAAAACATAACAGTCGCCTCCTTGCTCGCAAATTAGCCGGTTTGCATTGGTAATTTGTTTGCTTCTATTGGAACTGTCGTTAAATTTACTTTCTTCAAAGTGGCTAACATCAAAAATTTCAATTAATTCCATTTCCTCTTGTTGTAGAAAAGAATCGAATTTCTCTTGGGCTGTTTGGGCTGAGTCAGCAGCAACTAGATAAACCCCAAGAATCCAATCAGATCCATCAATATTCATTGGGGAATAAGCAGTTAATGAGGCTTTGTGGTCAATAACCCAGATTTTATTACCATTCATGGTGTGGTGATCCTTTGTTGTGATGTTTAAGAACGGCATGAATTCTACTATCCAACCCTTTAAAAAGAGTGAGGTGCTTCAAATTTTGTTTGTGCCTTGGAAATTTATCGCGGTTGGGTGTTTTTAAAAAAAAACAATAAAACCCCGTATTCCGCTAGGTTTCATACAGGCCACGTATAACCGAATAAATTAATTTTTAAGCTGTGTTGTTTGGGGTGAAGCAGAAGGGAAATACTACGAAGGAAAAAATGGCGTCCCCGGCGGGAATCGAACCCACATCATACGCTTAGGAGGCATACGTTCTATCCGATTAAACTACAGGGACGTGCGGGCGGGATTATATAAACAACCTCGGCAAAAACCTATAGTTAATATTCGTTACCTTTTATTCGTTCAATAATTGGCCAGTTGTGCCGGTGGAATAACGGGTTGGGTCTGCATCGACTTTGCGTGTGCTCAAGGTTAGTATTTGCGCTGGTTCACACACGCAAACGGAATGTACGATAACAAATGATCATTGTCCCTACTGAAAAGTCCCTCGATTGGCGCCATGCGCCCCTTGTACTGTGCACGTTGGTGTTTATCAATGTGATGGTGTTTTTCCTGTACCAAAGCAGCGATACCCCCAAAATTGTGGAGGCCATTAGCAGCTATCACGCGCAGGGCTTTATTCAGGATGAATGGCCGATTTTTGAGCAGTACCTGGAGGAGCAGGGCGATACGCAGTTGGAGGAGTATCGCCGCCAATATGCCAAGGCCGAGTACGACTACATCATCGCCGATTTGCTGATGCGCGAGGATTTTTACCACTACTTGCAAACCAACGTGCGCAGTTACCTCACGCCGGATCGTTTTGAACAGTGGGTTACGGAGCGGGCGCGCTTGCATGGGCTGATTCAGTCGCTCAGTTATGTCGCCAATGGTTTGCAGGCCAATAAATTATCCATCCCCAGTTTTTTAACCCACCAGTTTTTGCATGGCGACATTATGCATTTGCTGGGCAATATGTTTTTCCTGATTGTGTGCGGTTTTGCGGTAGAGGCGGCGATTGGGCATTGGCGGTTTTTGCTGTTTTATTTGCTGTCGGGTGTGGGCGCAGGTTTTGCGCAGGTGGCGACGGATTGGACGAGTAGCCAGCCGTTGATCGGTGCTTCCGGTGCTATCTCCGGGGTGATGGCCATGTACCTCGCGGTGTTTCGCTTTAAGAAAATCGAGTTCTTTTATTGGTTCTTCTTTTTGGTGGGTTACTTTCGCGCGCCCGCGTTGCTGATTTTGCCGTTTTATATCGGCAAGGAAATTTACCAATACCAAACCGATACCGATTCCAACGTCGCCTTTATGGCGCACGCCGGTGGGTTTATCGCGGGTGCAGTATTAATTGGTGCGGCGTGGCTGCTGAATCGCTCGCTGTTTAATGACGATTATATTAATAACGAGCAGGGTGTAGACCCAGCGCAAAAAACCATGGCCGAGATTTATGAAGCCATCGAAAAATTCCGCTTTGAACGCGCACTGCAATTAGTGGATGGGCTTATCGCCGCGCAAGGTAATCAATTTGAGTTGGTGATGATTCGCTACAACCTGCTGAAAATTGAACGCGGTGCGGCGTTAAACCCGGCGGTGATTACGCTGCTGACCTTGCCCTTACTCACACCGGAGCAGATTAAAAAATTGGAGCGGGTGTGGGTGGATAACCCTGACGTACATGAATCCTTAACGGAAAGTGCCGCACTAAAATTAGCCATGCAATTTGCGGCGCTGGAAAATCCGCGCGCGGCGGAGCAATTGTTTATCCAACTGACGCAAAAGGGTTGCACTAATCCCGCCATGAGCGTGCTGGCGACTAAATTGGCGGCAGCGTTTTTACGGCTGCGCGATATGCATAAACGCAATCACTACGAACAACTTGCCACACAATTCTCTACAACCACCGCACAGGGAGCCGAGCGTGTATTACTGTAAATATCATCCGCTGGACGGTGCGACTTATTATTGTGAGCAGTGCAAGGTGCACCAGTGCGATCACTGCGTAGACGACGAACCAGCACTCGCGCGTTGTTTTGTGTGCGGTCACAACCTGGAAAGCCTGGGCTCCGGTAATAAAGCGGAACCATTTTGGCGGCGTTTGCCTGAGGCGTTTAAATATCCACTCAATGCCTCATCCATGAGTTTGATTGTGATTACCTCCATCGCCTCGGTATTAGCCATGCTCATGCCGTTTTTATGGATTTTGTCGCTGCTGCTGTATTTATTCGCCGCCGGTGCGCTGCTCAAATACAGTTTGACCTGCCTTGAGCACACCGCGCTGGGCGAGATGAAAGCGCCGGATGTATTGGATGCTTATCAAGGTGGCATTAGCCTGCTGTTAAAGCTGTTGGTGATCACGGTAGTGTTGGTGTTATTGGTCGGCACGGCGGCGAATTACCTTGGCCCAGCCGTTGGCGGTTTGCTGGGTTTTATTGTGGTGATTTGTTTCCCGGCAATTCTGATTCGTTTTGCGCAAACGGAAAGTATGTTGGAGGCCATTAACCCTATGGCGGCGCTGGCGTTAATCGGCGCGATTGGTTTGCCCTATGGTTTGTTGATGGTGTTTATCCTGATCATGATGACCTCGGTTGGCCTGCTGCAGGAGTGGATCGGCCAATTATTTCCGGCGGTGTCCTACGTGTTTCAATCCATGGTCTCCAGCTATTACACGCTGGTGGTATTCCACTTGATGGGCTACATGTTGTTCCAGTATCAAGACCAACTGGGTTACAGCGCACGCAGCGATGACGATGAGGAACAACCCAAACGCGAAGCGGCAGATCGTTTAGCAGCGCAAATTCAAGTGCTGTTAAAAGAGGGCGATTACGAGCGGGTGGTGACACTTTATTATCAAGCCTTTAAACAATTCCCCAACGACGCGCGTTTTTTCGATCAATTTTTTGAGCTGTTGTACACCTGCAAAAAAACCGCGCTGATGGCGGATTTCGGCTCGACCTATTTGCATTTTCTCAATCGCAAAAAACGCACCGACAAACTCACGCCGGTGTTCAAACAAATACGTTTGATTGCGCCCGATTTTTTACCCGATAACCCCGCACTGCGCGTACAACTGGCAAGCGCGTTAAAACAGCAGGGCGATGTTGCACTGGCGGTGAAATTACTTAACGGCATGCACAAGCAATTCCCGGATTACGCCGAATTGCCCCAGGCGTATTACTTGTTATCCACCATTTTGGAACAGCTGCCCAACATGCAAGCGCAAGCCGACAAGTGCCGGCAAATGGCGCAGCAGTTGGAGAAAATCGCCGAGCGCAAAAAGCTGGCAGCCGCTATGGCGCAGGCAGAGCTTGCGACGAACAAACCGCCCTCGGTAAAAACACCGGGGCGCAGCCCATCCGCCATGGTGACTAAAAGCGGGTTGCACTTGGAATTGGTTCCAATTGAACCGGTGAACACTGTGGAGCAGGCCGATTAATCTTTACCTGGATACCTGCGTGCGCGGGTATGACGATTTAATAACCAGACTCAGGAGTGGCGATTTAATAACTTGGCGCTGTTGGTCGCCTTACCCGTTTTAGCACTGTTTTTTGGGGGTTATTATGCGCAATCAAAGTCGGCTTATTTTTCGCTCCATCTTCCGCGTTAAGGTGAGTAACCCCAAAAGCGGCGCGCTTATTGGTTATGTGGGCGATGTATCGGAATTTGGTTTCAAGCTCTTGAGCGACACGGCGATAGAGCCTGGCACGCACAGGGATTTACGCCTGCGCATGCGCCTCGCGGAAAATGAATTGCTGCAAATTGATTTGCAGGCAAGTTGTCGTTGGTCCGGCGTGAATGAAAAAACCGGTTATTTTGAAGCGGGTTTTATTCTGGAACAGCCCTCCGCAGAATTCACCGCCCTGGTGGAAAAGTTACGCATCATGCGTAACGCGTTTGATGAGGAGTAATGTTTCTGCATTAAGTCTTTCATTAATGGAGAGCAATATCGGTGTGTTTATGGTTGGAATCTTTAAATTAAGAGGAGTAAAAATTGATGAAATGGTGGGAAAAAACTGTTGAGTATCTTTTTGTTATTCAAAGTGCCTTAACTGGAAAACTTAATCTTTCGCCGCTTGATGGTACTCATGAGTTGGCTGGTGACTTAATAGCCTCAGAGAATTCAAAATTTATCTTGATTGAATTCAAATGTGACTATTCTTCTATTTCCACAGAGAAAGATAAGTTTGAGGATGGTACCTATGAAACAGCCAAACTCAAATTAGAAAGATGTGATGATCATCACTTTATAGTTTATGGGAAAGAAAGTAATGAGTTACCAGGGCAACTCATTCTATTTGTTCAAACTTATTTTTCTGGAAATGAAGTCTCTCTAAAAAATATTTATTCTTCAGGTAAGGAAATTGATAGTTTTCACATATATTTAAAAGAATACTTGCGGTTTAAAAAAATACCTGCAACTGCTTCTGGGGGAGGGAGATCGCTAAGCTTTGCGATGGTTGCTGCTGTAGACTCTGAGACAGGGCAGGCAAGTTCAATAAGTTTAGATGAATATTTTTTAAGCTTGTCATTGCGGCCAACCATAAATAAGTCAATGACATTATCAATGTAAAAATTAAATTATTTTTTAAAAAATATTTTTTTATTATGATTTTTTAGTTTTTCAATAGTATAAAAGGGTTAGTAAATGATAAACATAATAAAATACCAAGAAGAGCGAGAACAGCATTTAAACTTTTTTAATACTGTTGCAGGCGGGTTTTCATTTACAATTTCATTGGCCTGTTTGCAAATGTCTAATACTGAGGTGGCAGTTATGATTTGTGCTCCTTTTGTTTTTAGTTTGGTAATTATGGGGCTTAAAAAATATCCAAAATCTATGCAAGACCTTAGAAGGAAAGCCAAAAATGATAAAAAAGCCGAAGAGCTTAACAAACATATATATTCAACTGAGTATGGAAAAAAAGCTCTTTTATTGCATTACTTTCCCTACGTATACGGATATGGATTTTTTGTCCTCACATTTGCTTTTCCTGGATACATGAAAAATTTGGTAAATGGCTAAATTATATGACTACACATTACCACTATACTTCAGTCGAAGGAATTCGAAATATACTTTTAAATGGAACCTTAAGGGCTACGGATATCAGATTCTTAAATGATTATAGAGAGTTCGATGAGGGGTTGAAGCATGTTGAAAATCGGCTTATTGAGCTATCCAATAATTTTGGGCGATTGGGTTTGAGTAATAGAGAGGTGGATGCAGTAAAAAAATTCTACGAAACATTATCTATTTTTTTACCACTAAATGCGAGAAATCGCTATTCATATGTAACTTCTTTTACCGATAAGCGGGATAGACTGAGCCAATGGATGGCGTATGGAAAAAGTAATGCATCTTATTGCATTGGGTTTAAGTCGGATTTTTTTCAGTTTTTTAAAGAAAAATTTAGAGTTGAGGGACAAAAAGAGTTAATTTCTGATTTAAGTTATAATTTTAAAGAGGTTAGTTATGAAGGTATTGAATATGTAAATAGTATTATTGAGTCGAATGATATTTTTGAGGCAGTAAACAATGCCATTATGCTGAATCATACCGCCACACAACTTCTTGCACCACTTCATAAAATTTATAATGAGCTAATGTATGCAATATGCTCAATCAAGCCAAAAGAGTTTGCGGATGAATCTGAATTTCGTCTGATATTTCAAACAAGGAAAATAGGAACGATGCCTAATATTCTTCAATTTTATGATCGTTCCGGAATTGTTGTTCCATTTATTGATTATGCGTTTGATTACAAATGGATAGAAGAGATAATCATTGGTCCAAATATCCAGAAAGATTTAGCGAGAAAAGGATTGGAAACATTGCTTAGGGCCAAAGGAATTGATCCCGATATCATAAAACACACAGAGTGTACGTTAAGGCAATATTGATTCTAGCACTACAATATTCCAGTAGTTCGTTTGTATCGACACGGTAATTACCCTAAACTCCCCAAAATATTTACACCCACTTTCTCGGGTATTTCATTTTGCGATAACACATGCAGGCCGGGGCTGAATACCCGTGCATAACGCGCTAGCAGCGGGCGCAATTGTGGCATAACGGCCAGAATGGGCGGGTGGCCTTCACTGCGCAGTTTTTCTTTGACTACCGGCATAGACGTTTGCAATTGGTTGAGTAGGTTGGGCTCTACCGGAATATTATCCAAACTCACTGGCCCCGCTTGTTTGGCAATGCTAAGCGCGCTGAGCAGGGTGTTTTCCAGGGTGTTATCCAAGACAAATACCGATAACTCACTGCGATCACCCGCAATGCTGGACACAATATTGCGGCGCAGGGCAAAGCGTACATCGGAGGCGAGCAGTACCGGGTCTTTGGTGCTTTCGCTGCCTTCTACCAGCGCGGTGGCGACGCTGACAATATCTTTTAACGACACTTCCTCTTGCAGCAATTGGCGATACACCTTGTGCTGTTGGGTAAAGCTGAGTTGGGTTTTTAAGGCATCCGCTAATTTGGGGGCGAGCTGTGCCAAACGCTGCATTAAATGTTCTACATCGTCGTGTTTAAAAATTTCCGGCAAGTGTGCGCGAATCACTTTATTTAAATGGGTGGCAATCACACTGGCGCAATCAATCACTTGATAACCCAAATTTAACGCGCGGGTTTTTTCGCTCGGTAAAATCCATACCACTGGCATGCGGTAGGCGGGGTCGATACCTAAAATACCGTCGGCTTCGCCGTAAAGTTCGGGGGAGGGAATGGCCATCAGGCGATCGGCATGTAATTCGGCGCCGTCAATTTTTTCGCCGTTAATGTAAATATTGTATTGCGCCGCCTTGAGCCGCAGGCTGTCGCGGATTTGTACTTCGGGCAATAAAAATCCTAAATTTTCCGACAGGGTTTGCCGCACACCGCGCACACGTTGAGCCAGTGGTGCGCCTGCGGCTTGGTTCACTAATCCCACCAGTTTGTAACCGAGCGAAATAGACACAGACTCCACCGCAGGAATATCGTCCCATGCCAAATGTTGCGCTTGCTCCTGACCCATAGCTGCGGTGATAGCCTCGGCTTCATCGAGGCTGGCGTCAGCGGGGTTGGGGTTGAGTGACACGCGCCAACCAATAAAGGCAATCAGTGCGGCAAAAGTCATAAACGCCAGTTTGGGCATGCCGGGAATCAGTGCCAGTAAAAATAAAATCCCTGCCACGGTGTACAGCAGCGATGGTGTCGCCAGCATTTGGCGCTGGACTTGTTGGGTAATTTCGGAGGATTCATTAATACGCGTAACAATAATTGCCGCCGCGGTAGATAGCAGCAGTGCGGGAATTTGTGCGGCCAAACCATCGCCAATGGCGAGCAGTGCATATTGCTGGAAGGCTTCGCCCGCGCTCAGGTTGTGCATAAACACACCGATGGCAAAACCACCGAATAAATTGATCAGCAGAATTAAAATACCGGCAATCGCATCGCCGCGTACAAATTTGGATGCACCGTCCATTGCGCCGTAAAAATCCGCTTCTTTGGATACTTGTTGACGACGTTGTTTGGCATCTTCCTGGCTGATTAAACCGGCGTTCAAGTCGGCATCAATCGCCATTTGTTTACCGGGCAATGCATCCAGCGTAAAGCGCGCGGTCACTTCAGAAATACGTTCGCCGCCTTTGGTGATAACGATAAAGTTCACGATCATTAAAATCATGAACACCACCATACCCACAATAAAATTTCCGCCAATCACTACCTCACCAAAGGCTTCAATCACTTTACCGGCGGCTTCGGTGCCGGTGTGACCTTCGAGTAATACCACACGGGTAGAGGCCACGTTTAAACACAAACGCATCAAGGTGGTGACCAATATCACCGTGGGAAAAAGCGAGAAATCCAGCGGGCTTTTGGTGGATACACTGGTGAGCAATACCAGAATGGATACGGCGATATTGAAGGTAAATAAAATATCCAGCAGCAGCGGTGGCAGCGGCAAAATAATCATTGCCAGTATCGATAAAATCAGCAGCGGAATACCAATGCGGCCACTGCGGAGGTTCGGCATAAGTTGCTGGAGTAAATTCATGGTTAAGTCCTGTTGGCCATGCTGGCCGGAATATTAAGGTTGTTCGCCAATTGCGGTTTATTTCTGCGCCCCTGCCGGTAAGCCCGCAGTTGCAAGATGTAACTCAGCACATGCGCCACGGCGGTATAGAGCGGGGCGGGAATTTGCTGATTAATTTGGGTGGTGAAATAAATCGCGCGCGCCAGCGGTGGCACTTCCACAATTTCCAGTTGGTGTTTGGCGGCGAGTTTTTTAATGTAGAGCGCTATGTCATCCACACCTTTGGCGAGCACATAGGGCGCCTTGGCTTTTTTAAGGTCGTACTTGAGTGCGACGGCGTAATGCTGTGGGTTCACAATCACCACATCGGCATTTTTTATCACGCGATTAATTTGGCGCTGTAGCATTTGGCGTTGCAGTTGTTTGATGCGCGCCTTCACTTCCGGGCGGCCTTCCTGATTTTTGTGTTCTTCTTTGACATCCTGTTTGGTCATGCGCAATTTTTTCAGGAAAAAGAAGCGCTGCAAGGGAATATCAATTACCGAAAAAAGTACAAATACCGCCAGCAAAATCAGCGTGGTATTAAACAGCAGGTCAAACGCCTGGGTGATGGCGCTGGTTAAATCCATGCGTTGGAATTCCAGCAGGCGCGCACTGGCATCTATCACCAGCCACCAGGCGGCGAGCAGCAATACAGTAATTTTTAATAGGGATTTAAGCAGCTCGCTCCAGTTCTGTGCCGACACAATTTTTGCTAGGCCTTTTAATGGATTGAGCCGACTAAATTGCGGCATAAAATTTTTGCTCGCAAATACCCAGCCGCCGGGCACCAGCGACAGGCATATCACCAGCAGTGGTGTAATCAGCAGTGGCAATAACAGCATGCCGAACAATAATAAATTCTGGGTGAGTAGCAGTGGCAGATCGTTTAAATCCATTTCTGCTTGCTGAAAGTTGATGTAGGAAATACGAAAACTTTCATGCAGGGTATCGGCATAAAAACCAAAACTGTATTTGAGTACAAACAGGGTCACCAACAGCGAGATGGTGGTGGCTAAATCTTTCGAGCGGGCGACCTGACCTTCGTCGCGGCTCTTTTTAAGTTTCTGCGCGCTGGCCTCTTCGGTTTTTTCCTGGGAACTGTGTTCAGACACGGCTTCCCTCCTGCAAGATGCGCCCAATGGTATCGAGCAATTCGCGGGTTAAATGCAGGTAACTCTGCGGCATATTAGGCAGGGTTAAATAAATACACAGCAGGCCGACTAAAATCGTAATCGGGAAACCGAGCGAGAAAAGGTTCATGGCCGGTGAAATGCGGTTGAGCAAACCAAAACAAAATTGCACCAGTGCCATACAAAATACAATCGGCAAGCTAATCAGTACGGCAGCAGAGAACATCCAGGCCATGCCACGCAAAAATCCTTCAATACCTAAATAATGCAAACCGCCACCGACCGGCCAATAGAGAAAACTTTGGTAAATAACGCTTACCGTGAGCAGGTGACCATCGATAGAAAAAAAGATAAACACCAGCAAAATAAAATACAGCTGGTACACAATCGACGATGAAGAAACACCGTTGGTCGGGTCGTTATAGCGCGCCATGCTCATGCCCATTTGAGTGGAGATAACTTCGCCCACCAGCATGAAAATAATAAATACCAGTTGCAGCATTAGCCCGAGCAATACGCCAAATAAAATCTGTTCAATGCTGGTGAAAATACCTTTAAGCGAGAGCGGATTAATATCCGGCGGCACTGGCAAGGCATTGGTGAGTGCGGCGGTAATGCCCAGCGCCAGCAGTACACGAATACGAATGGATACCGCTTTGTGATTAAACAGCGGCGCCATGCTGAACAGTGCCAGCAGGCGACAAAACGGCCACCAGTAAGCCTGCATGTCATGCATGAGCTGGCTGGCGTCAAGCAGGGGCGTGGCCGTGACCATGGCGCTAGCCGACCAAACTGCCCGCGAGCTGGAATATTTCCACGAACAAATCGCTCAGGGTTTGCAGAATCCAGGTGCCCGCAAATATCAACATTGCGAGGGTGATTAACAGGCGTGGCAAAAAGCTCAACATCTGTTCGTTAATTTGGGTGGCGGCCTGAAAAATACTCACCAGCAAACCGCCAATCAAACTGGGCACAATGAGTACACACACCACCAAACCGGTGATGTAAATCGCATTGGCGATCAGCGTAGTAGCCGCTTCAGGGGTCATCATAAATGGCGATTCCGGGGATAAAGGTGGCGCTGTTGAGCGTCGCTAAAAGGGTTGGATGCTGGTAGTGAGTGTGCCGACCAGCAGCGTCCAGCCATCTACCAATACAAACACCATCAATTTGAATGGCAGTGAGATCATCATGGGCGAGAGCATCATCATGCCCATGGCCATGAGCACACTGGCGACAATCAGGTCGATCACCAAAAAGGGCACAAAAATCATAAAGCCGATTTGGAAGGCGGTTTTTAATTCGCTTAATACAAAGGCGGGCAGCAGTACAAAAAAGTCCAGCTCGGCCAGATCGTTCGGGCGCTCCTCCTCGGCGAGGGCGAGCATGGTGTCCAGTGAGCTGCTGCTGGTTTGCGCCAACATAAAGCGGCTCAGGGTATGTTTGGCTTCAGTTAAACCCTGTTGCAGGGTGATTTGATCGGCCTCAAAGGGCACGTAAGCCTTGGTGTAAATTTCTTGCCCGACCGGGCGCATCACCAACAGGGTGAGGCAGAGGGCAACGCCGATTAATACCGGGTTGGGCGGGCTTTGTTGCAAGCCGATCGCCTGGCGCAAAATCGCCAGCACGATAATAAAACGGGTAAAGCAGGTCATCATCATCAGCATGGCGGGCAAAAACCCGAGCAGTGACATCAGCACCAGAATTTGCAGCTTTACGCTCATTTCCTGGCCGCCGCCTGCGGTGTCGTTGAACTGCAGCAGCGGAATATCGCCACCCGCCGCCCATGCACCCAAGGGGCTGAGCAGTAAGCCGCATAAGAGTGTTACGCCCGTAAGCAGTCGGCGCCTGGCACTCATGCTGTCAACCCGTCCAGTTTGGTACCGCTTAATTCCACGATGCGCAAACCGTAGTTGCCGTTCATTACCACCACTTCCGCTTTGGCGAACAGGGTGCCGTTGACCTTCACGTCCAACGGTTCACCGGCGAGTTTGTCGAGCATGATCACGCTGCTGATATCCACTTCCATCAAGTCCTTGAGCGGGATTTCTGTAGAGGCCACTTCCAGGGTGACATTGACCGGAATCTTGCCGAAGAAACTTAAATCCTGTTGCGCTATGGCGGGTGCTTCGGGGGCGCTGGGTTCGCTGGTGAGCGGCGGCAGGCCCAGGTCGTTGGAACCCATCAAATTGTCAAAGTCACTGTCGCTAAAAGAATTGTTCATGATGTTTTCACGCTCTCCAGTGAAGTTAAAAAGAGGGCGCCATCGTCTTCAAAGAGGGCGCCACGAAAGAGTTTTTCCTGATTGATTTCCACATCGCAGCGGTCGCGCATACGCATCATCACGATGTCGCCGGTGTTGAGCGCCAGCACCTGGGCGAGCGGCATTTGCAGGGAGGCAATCACACAGTTGAGCCTGACCGGCAAGTGTTTGATTAGCTGGATGGGGCTGACGCCGGTCGTGGGCGGCGGTGGAGGTGCCATGCGGCTGGTCAATTCATCGACCAGTTGGGTATCCAGATAAATAAAGATGGATGCCTGTTTGTTGGTGATATGGCTGTGGTACTGGAACTCGGCGATGTACTCCCATTGGATCTCCTCGTAGGCGTTATCAAACGCCTTTAGATCGCCAAAGGTTTCACCGGCCAGCAGCGCCTGGGCAAAAATTTGTGCGACATCTATACCCAGGCGGCTGCGCATACGCTGCTCGGAAATACTCACCGGCGGCGCGTCCTGGTTGGGCAGGCAAATGCCGCCGTAATAGCACTCCAACACTTCGGTGAGCAGGGTACGGTCCATGGAAAACCCCACCTTGCCCAACGCCGAACGGTAAATACATTCAGCATCGGTAGCGCGCTGCTCATGCACCACCACATTGATCAGCTCCAGATTAATCCGGTAGTTGCGCAAAAAGTAATCGCTAATCACCCGTGGGTACTTGTTGGAAAGCTCCCGAATGTACATGGGAATCTTGTGATAGTGGCGCCCCAGCTTTTGCGGCTTTAACCGAATCAGCTGGTCGCTGGCTACCTTGTGCTGAACTTTCGCATTACCTGTCATGCGCATTTCCTGTACTGGATAGGTGTCGCTGAGATACGTGTGGCTGTGATGCATATCACGGGGAGACTGATAACAAAGTCAGCTCTCGTTGCGGGCGGAGTATAGGAGCGAGTGCGCGGCGAAATTAAATCAATAGATATCAAAAGCTGTTTGTGAGGGGTTTTTAGCTGTTTTGATTTTATTTGATGCCAAATGATTTAGCGCTTGGCGAGGGGCTTGTTATGGTTCGGCTGCGTGAAGTGGTTCACAGGTTAAGTGGCGTTGTATCACACAGTTGTTGTGATCTAACAAAGCGACCCGGTGGCGAAAAAACTTTAGCGCTGTGCAAAAAAAAACAGCTTCATACCCTGAACCTGAACCTGACCCGGCGTACCGGGTTAACCCAACAATCGGGATGCAACCCACAAAAGGTGATTGACGGTGATGTCTACAAGCCAATCAATAAACGTTGCTGCTGTGAGCAAGACCAGTGAAAGAGGCAATAGCCGCGCCAGTGACCGCCTGTTCGGCGAGTCGGTTGCGGCGCGCAAGGTCATTATTCTCGGTCACTCGCGCGACGATGGTTACAGCCTGCTTACCAGCGGGTTGGCGCATCGCAATTGCCAGATTATTCACTGCGCCCAGTTTTCCGAACTGAGCGCCAGCCTTATCGCCCAGGCCAGCCTGATATTTGTGTTTGTCAGCAGCTTCACTGGCGGCAGCCTGTTTGCGCGCATTGGCGCGATGATTGGCGATGCCCCTAATATCAGTGTGATTCCGGTGGTGGAATACGCCGATCAACAAAAAGCTGCCGCGCTGCTGGAGTTGGGTTGTGTGGACTATTTATTGGCGCCGTTTAGCGCGCCGCAACTTAACGCCTTGCTGCAACGGCAGGAGTCCGGTTTGGCCGCCGAGGAGAGTTTTGTCTCCTGTTCGCAAGCGGGTCGCCGGTTATTGGCTATGGCCCAGCGAGTGGCGCTGGCACGCGCGCCGATCCTGATTACCGGTGAAACCGGCACCGGCAAGGAGATGATGGCGCGTTATATCCACCGTTTTGCTGCCAGTGACAGCGCTCCTTTTATTGCCGTGAACTGCGCGGCTATTCCCGAGCAAATGCTCGAATCCCTATTGTTTGGCCATGAGCGCGGCGCTTTTACCGGTGCCACTGCCGCCCAGCCGGGCAAGTTTGAATTAGCCAATGGCGGCACCTTGTTGCTGGATGAAATCGGTGAATTACCGCTGGGCTTGCAAGCCAAGTTATTGCGCGTACTGCAAGAGCAGCGGGTAGAGCGCTTGGGCGGGCATAAAGAGATCCCGCTTGATGTACGCATTATCGCCGCCACTAACCGCGACTTGCAGCAGGAGGTGGCCGAAGGCCGTTTTCGCGCCGATTTGATGTTCCGTTTGGATGTATTGCCCCTGCATATTTGCCCGCTGCGCGAGCGCAAAGACGATGTGTTGCCGCTCGCCCGTCGCCTGATTCGCAAACATGCGCCCCATGAACAGCGCGATGACCTGCTTACTCCCGCCGCGTGTGACGCGCTCCTGGCGCACGATTGGCCGGGCAATGTGCGCGAACTGGAAAATATGCTGCAGCGTGCATTGGTGCTGCGCAATGGTCTGTTTATCCAGCCGCAGGACCTGGGCTTGAGCTTGCCGGCGGCCCATGCGGGCGCGCCCATGAAATCCCTTGCGGGCGATATGAGCGCCGACCTGAATGCGGAGATGTGTGGCAAAGCCGCCCTGCGCGCCAGTGGTAAATGGGCGGAATACCAGCACGTAATAGATACCATCCGCCGCTTTGGCGGCCACAAAACCAAGGCGGCCGAGAGTTTGGGCATGACCCCGCGCGCCTTGCGTTATCGCTTGACCGCCATGCGTGAGCAGGGTGTACAGATTACTTTTTAACCCTCGCGCTTATCGTTAATGCAGCACACAACAGTGGATAGAGAACAGTGGCTATGAATTCAATTACACAGGTACAGCAGGATTTGTTAGGGCGCATGGAGCAGATGAAACAAGGCGCCGAAGGCCCGGTGATCGAGGCATCGCCGCTGTTTGAAGCACCCCGGATGTTGGGTGACTCAGCTGGGCAAGACGGCTTTCGCGCAGCCTTTGGTGATGTTTTCAAAGCCATCGATAACCAGCAGCACAAAGCGAGCGCCTTGACTGCTGCGGTAGATTCCGGTGCCAGTGATGATTTGGTGGGCGCCATGGTTGAAAGCCAAAAGGCCAGCGTGTCGTTTTCGGCGCTGATGCAGGTGCGCAACAAAGTGACCAGCGCCTTTGAAGAGATTATGCGCACGCCGCTCTAATCCCCCTATTTCCTAACCCCTCCATACCAATGAGATATTCATATGGTGCAGTTTATTAAAGACAGGTTATCCAGCCGGGACGGTGGCGGTTTTAAGCTCGATCCGCGCATCGCGCTGATGATGATGGCCGTGGTCGCGGCCATCGCCGCCATCAGTGTGGTGGTGTATTTGTGGCGCGATCAGGGTTCCTTTCGCCCACTTTATGGGGCAGGTGAAGACTATCCCGCCGCCGAAGTGATGCGCGTATTGGATGCCGAAGCGATTGGCTACAACCTGCACCCGCAAAGCGGGCAAATACTGGTGCGCGAGGATCAGTTGGCGCGTGCGCGCATGTTGCTCACCGCCAAGGGCATTCAAGTGGCGATGCCTTCGGGTTATGAATTGTTTGATAAGGAGGAGCCGCTCGGCTCCAGCCAGTTTGTGCAGGACGTGCGTTTAAAACGCAGCTTGGAAGGTGAGCTGGCGCGCTCGATTATGACCATGAAAGGCGTGGACATGGCGCGTGTGCATTTGGCCTTGCAGGAGAGCACCTCGTTTGTGGTGAGCAAGCGTGACCCGGCCAAAGCCTCGGTGATGTTGCAGTTGGCGCCGGGCTACAAACTCAAGCCGGAGCAAGTCAGTGCCATTGTTAATCTGGTGGCGAGCAGCGTGCCGCAACTGGCCAGTGGCGATGTGAGTGTGGTCGATCAGCAGGGCGTGCTTTTATCGCGCGGCCTGAATGAAAGCGCGGGCCCCTCGCAAAGCTGGGAGCTGGTGGATGGCTATCAAGCCAAAGCGGTGAGCAATGTGGAGGAGGTGCTGGCGCCGATTTTGGGCGCAGGCAATTACCGCATCAGCGTGGCAGCGGACATCGACTTCAGCCAGCGCGAGGAAACCTTTCAAGCCTATGGCGATAACCCGCGCCTGCGCTCGGAAATTCTGCGCGATGAAAGTGTGCTGGATCAGCTCGCCCTGGGTGTGCCCGGTTCCCTGAGCAACCGCCCGGTACCGCCACCGGAAGAAGTTCCCCCTGCCGATACCGATGCTGCCCCTGCACCCGCTGAAGGTGAAGCCGTAGCCGAGAGCAGCGTGGAAAATAAAGCGGCGACCTCCCTGCGTAAAGAATCCAATCGCCAGTTGGAGTACGACCAATCCGTTACCCATATCAAACACGCACCCTTTGCCCTGCGGCGCCAGAGTGTGGCGGTAGTGTTGAACGCGAGCAGTGCCCCCGAGGGTGGCTGGACACCGGAAGCCCGCGCCGAGCTGGAAGCGATGGTGAAAAGCGCAGTCGGTTTTGATGAGAAGCGCGGCGACTTGCTGACACTGAGTGTGTTTCCGTTTACCAAACCGGTGGAAATAGTAGAGAACATCCCCTGGTGGGAGAGCGCCCGGGTGTATGAACTGGCCAAAATGGGCTTGTTTGGGCTGGTGAGTTTGCTGCTGTTATTCATGGTAGTACGCCCGGCCATGCGCAACCTTATCCGCTCCAACCAGCAGTTAATGCCGCCCATGGTGGAACCACCCTTGGCGCTGCGCACCGAGCAGAACCCGGCACGCGGCTACGGTAGCGAGGGTGCACCGCATATTCTGGGGGAATTTAATCCGCTCGCGGAAATTCGCCTGCCCGCACCCGGTTCGGGGCTGGAACTGCAAATCGAACATTTGCAGATGTTGGCTAAAAATGATCCTGAACGTGTGTCCGAAGTCATTAAACAATGGATAGGTCGAAATGAAAGAACCCTCAATCCAGCCAGCTGATGAGCGCAGCTCTGCCGCGCTGAAAGACGCTCCGGCGCGCGTGGCCTCACGTGCGCTCAGCCCCGTTGAACAAGCCGCCATTCTGCTCCTGAGCATGGGCGATTCCACCTCGGCAGGTGTATTGCGCCATTTCTCGCGCGAGGAGATTGTCAGCATCAGCCAGGCCATGGCGCGCTTGAGCAATGTGAAGCAGCCAATGGTGTCGGAAGTGATCAGCCGCTTTTTTGAAGACTATAAAGAGCAGAGCAGCATCAAGGGTGCGTCGCGTTCGTATCTGTCCGGCATGCTCGGCAAGGCGCTCGGTAGCGATATTACCCGCGGCTTGCTCGACAGCATCTACGGTGAAGAAATCCGCGCCAAGATGGCCAAAATGGAGTGGATCGACCCGCGCCAATTTGCCGCACTCATTGCCAAGGAACACGCGCAAATGCAAGCCGTTTTTCTCGCGTTCCTGCCTCCGGCTATGGCCAGTGAAGTGCTCGAATGTATGCCGGCGGCGAGTCAGGATGAAATGCTTTATCGCATCGCCAACCTGAGCGAAGTTAACAGCGATGTGATCGCGGAATTGGAAGAATTGATTGATCGCAGCTTGTCGGTATTGTCCACCCAGGGCTCGCGCGTGCGCGGTGTGAAGCAGGCGGCGGACATCATGAATCGCTTTAAGGGCGACCGTAACCAGATGTTCGAATTACTGCGCGCCCACAACAAAGATCTGGTGGGCAAGATTGAGGATGAAATGTACGACTTCTTTATCCTCTCGCGCCAAAGTCAGGAAGTATTACAAGCCCTGCTGGAGGCTATCCCGCTGGATGAGTGGGTGGTGGCGCTCAAGGGGGCTGAACCGGCGCTGGTCAAAGCGATTATGGCGGCCATGCCCAAGCGGCAGGCGCAGCAGATGGAATCCATCAATCGCCGTCAGGGGCCGGTGCCCTTGAGCCGCATTGAGCAAGTCCGCAAAGACATTATGGCAGTGGTGCGCGACATGGCCGCCAACGGCGAAGTGCAATTGCAGTTGTTCCGCGAACAGACCGTGGAATAAGGGGCAGATATGACGGTTAAAGTGCTTAAAGGGGCGGGTAAAGGGTGGCGGCCGTATCGTTTTCCGCCGCGCGCCAATGTTAATTCCAGCTTGCAGGCCAGCCAGTGGGGCAGTGACCCGGAGGCGATCCAGCGCGCCATTGCCGATGGTTTTCAGGAGGGCTCGGAAAAAGGCTATCAACAAGGCTTGATTCAAGGGCAGGAAGAAGGGCAGCGCGATGGTTTTACCCAAGGGCATATTGAAGGTGTGGCGCGCGGCCGCGAAGAGGGGCGGCAGCAAGGGCGCGAGGCGTTTGAAACCGCCAGCCAGCCTCTCGACCAGATTAGCCAGCAGTTGCAAGCCTTTATGGAGGACTTTGAGCGCAAGCGTCGCCGCGAGTTGTTGCAACTGGTGAAAAAAGTCGCTCAGCAAGTAATCCGCTGTGAGCTGACCTTGCACCCCACACAGTTATTGAATCTGGCAGAAGAGGCGCTCGCCGCCATGCCCACCGAGCAGAGCGATGTACATGTGCTGCTCAACCCTGAGGAATACAACCGCATCAAAGACCTGGCACCCGGTCGCGCTGCTGCCTGGCGGTTGGTGCCCGACGACAAATTGGTGCTGGGCGAATGCCGCATAGTCACCGCGCAAACCGAGGTGGATATTGGCTGCCAACAGCGGTTGGATGCCTGTGTGGATACCCTGGCTGAACATATGCATTTGGCCGAGGGCTAACCAGTGAGCAGCCCATCGCCGCTGGAGGATTTTAAGCTCGACGATGCCCTGCGCTCGCTGGATCGCGTACAGCTGGCCAAGGTCAGTGGCCGCTTGGTGCGCGTGTCGGGCATGTTGCTGGAAAGCCACGGTTGCCAGCGCATGACTGGCCAGCGCTGCTACGTGGAGCAGGGCGATGGCAGTATGCTGGAAGCGCAAGTCGTCGGTTTTAACCGCGATATCAGTTACCTCATGCCATTCAAAAAACCCATCGGTTTAACCGCCGGTTCCCGCGTATTTCCCGCTAAAGACGAAGCCCTGTTACAGATCGATGAATCCTGGCTCGGGCGGGTGCTCAATGGCTTGGGCGAACCGCTGGACGATTTGGGCAAGCTCAGTGGCCGCGATACCTTGCCCACCGAATTACCGCGGGTAAATCCACTTAAACGGCGCCCGGTATCGGCGCCCCTGGATGTAGGTGTGCGGGCGATCAATGCACTACTTACTCTCGGCAAAGGCCAGCGCGTCGGGCTGTTTGCGGGCAGTGGTGTCGGTAAAAGTGTGCTGCTGGGCATGATCACCCGCCAAACCGCGGCCGACGTGGTAGTGGTTGGTTTGATTGGCGAGCGCGGGCGCGAAGTGCAGGAATTTATCCTCCATTCACTCGGCGAAGAAGGCTTGCGCAAAGCCGTCGTGGTGGTCGCACCAGCCAATGAATCGCCTTTGATGCGCATGAAAGCCACGGAGTTGTGCCACACCATCGCCGCCTATTTTCGCGATCAGGGTAAAGACGTGTTGCTGTTGGTGGATTCGCTCACGCGCTATGCCATGGCGCAGCGTGAAATTGCCTTGGCATTGGGTGAGCCTCCGGCGACCAAAGGCTATCCGCCCTCGGTATTTGGCATGTTGCCGGAGCTGGTGGAAAGCGCCGGTAATGGCGAAAGCGAGCGCGGCAGTTTAAGCGCGCTCTACACCGTATTAGCCGAAGGTGATGACCAGCAAGACCCGATTGTGGATTGCGCCCGCGCCATTCTGGACGGTCACATAGTGTTGTCGCGACGCTTGGCCGATGTCGGGCACTACCCGGCGATTGATATTTCCGCCTCGGTCAGCCGTTGTATGACCCAAGTGACGGAACCGGCGCATCAGGGCGCAGCGCGGCAGTTAAAAGAGTTTTACAGCACTTACGAAAAAATCAAAGAACTGATCCCACTGGGCGGTTACACGCCGGGTATGGATCTCAAAACCGATCAGTCGGTGCAGTTAGCGCCCGCCATTGAGCGCTTTTTGCGGCAGGAAGTGGGCGCGGGCGCCGATCTGGAACAGAGCCTTGTCGGGCTCAAAACTATTATTCGTTAATGGCAGGGTTCATTAAGGTCAGCAGCAGCCATGAAAGAGCAATTAGCCGTTTTATCCCGTTTGGCGAGCTTGCGCGGCACCAAGGTGCAGCAAATGCTGGGGCGGGTGACCTATCAACAAAACCTCTGCCAGCGCTATCGCAATAACATTACCGGCCTTAACCGGCTGTGCAGTTTTACCGTGCCGATGACTACGCCGCTACAGCGCAATAACCAGCAGCAATACAAAGCCACCCTGCACAAAATGGTGGAGCTGCAACAGCGCGAGTTGACGCTGGCGGAAGAAAACCTGGCGCGTATCCAGGTGGAATTAATGGCGGCCATGCGCAGCGAGAAAATCGTCGCCCATGTGATCGACGCCAAGATGGCGCAGTGGCAAGTGCAGCTCAATCAGCAGGAGCAAAAAATACAGGACGGTCTGGCCGCACAATCCTGGTGGCGCGCGCAGGGTTAACCGGCAGGGGGAGTGTTTGTGACTGACGGTAAACCGGCGCATTAAAATTTTTTGCAATGCGATTTAAGTGATCGCCAAAATTGGTCGCTTAGTGTTGGTAACGACGCTAATGAAGCGCAACAATTGATAGTCACACTCTTATTTCAGGATCTCATCATGGAAATCAGCAGGCACATTAAATCTGGCTACAGTGCCCCCACTGAGGCCTCAGCCAGTGGCAAAACCGACGCTGTAGCTCAGGCAAAAGCGGCGGCATCTGCCCAGAGCAGTACGGCCGAACCGCGCCTGGAGGAGTTGCAGGAAGCCATGCGCGCACTGCCGGAAATCGATATGGACCAAGTCACCGCCATCAAACAAGCATTGGCTCGCGGCGAGTTAAGCAGCGATGTAAAAGTGCTCGCCCACAGCATTCTGGCGTATCACCGCAGCAGCGATCTATGACTGGCAGCGGACACATCAGTCGCGCCCAGCAATTAGTCCAGGTGGCGGCGCGCGATATAGAACAGGATTGCACTGACTACCAGTGTTTGCAGGGTTTGATGCAAAGCCTGTACGAACAGCTATTGCTGCGCAACTGCGAGCAAATTGAGCTGCTCAACCAACAGATTCTTGTACTCATTGACTTTATTTCCACCCGCGCCACGCGTCGCCGGAAAATATTGGCTGCCTTTGCTATTCCTGCGGCGGCAGGCAACCAGGGCATAATCAATTTATTGTGCACCTTGCCTGATTCGGCGCAGCTGTTAGCGCGCTGGTCGCAATTGGAAGGTTTTGTCAGCGAGACCAAAGCGCTCAACGAACGCAACGGAAAATTACTCGCCATGCACAATGAAATCATCCAGCAGATTTTAGGCGGGCAGCAAGCGGAGCAGGTTTATTCGCCGCAGTATTATTGATCTCCAGTAATCATCTTCGCCCGCTGTGCATTTGCGCAGCGGGCATTTTTTTATCTGCGTTTTGTCTGTTCTTGTGTATTTATTCCCGCCTGTTTATTCCTACGTGTTTATTTAAGCCCTGCAGTTTTTTTGTCGCCTGTGTAAAGCATTGGGCTCTGTGTGAGTGAATGCGGAAACGGGTTTTCCTCCTGTTCTTTCCGCTGGCCTAAGCGGAAGTAATTTTTCTGCATGTTTTTTCATTAATCCTATATAAAACAATAGGTTATGTGTTGGCATTGATATTGCTGAAACCCACGCGAGGAGAACTGCAATGGCGATAGATTCAGATTACGTTAAAAGCATGGCGACCCAGTTGGCGAATTACGAGGTGCAGTCCGCGCTGACGAAAGCGAATCGCAATGAGGCGAATTACAAAGCGAAGTTAACGGCGATTACCTCGCTGGAAACGGCGCTGAAAACCTTCAGTTCCAGTATCAAAAGTTTAAAGGGCACCAACAAAAGTGTGCTGACCAATAGCGCAACTTTCAGCAGTGAAGGTTATGCCAGCGCAACCGTCGGCACTGCGGCGATTGCCGGGAATTACCAGTTTTTTGTGAAGCAGCTTGCCAGCGCCCATCAGGTGTCGATTGAGGGGTTGAGCGATACCGATGTGGATACCAGTGGCACCTTGACCATCGGTCAGGGCAGCAGCAGTTTCAATATCGACCTGAGCAGCATCGACAGCGATGGCAACGGCAGTAACTCCCTTGCGGAAGTGGCGGCGGCAATTAATGGCGCGACCGACAACAGCGGCGTAAAAGCGACCCTGGTGCGCAGTAACGGTACGGTTTCGTTGGTGCTCGCCAGTGAAAAAACCGGTGTGGCTAATGCGATTAGTGTGTCTACCTCGGGCACCAGTGGCGGCGCGTTTGATGCGGCGCTGACCAGCCGACGCGAACTGAGTGCGGCCAAAGATGCAGAAGTTTTGCTCGGTGGTGAAACGGGCATGTTGCTGACCAATGCCACCAATAATTTCGACAATATTATCGATGGTGTAAGCCTGAACTTTACCAAGGCTCATAACACGGGTGAGCAGCCGCTGTCGGTTACGGTGGGGCGCGATGACAAAGCCACCAAAGACAATGTGCAGAGTTTTATTACTGCCATCAATACGTTGCTGGGCTCGTTTGATTCGCTGACCGCGAGCGGCGGCGAATCCAGTGAGCGCGGTGTATTGGCGGGCGATTCCAGTATCCGCTCGGTGGAGTCCACCTTGAACAAGCTGCTGCGCACCAGCTTTGGCGGCTCTAGTTTGATCGACTTTGGCATCTCCGCCGACCGTAGCGGCAATTTGACCATTGATGCCGCGCGCTTTGAAAAAGCGATTGCTGCCAACCCGGAAGGGCTGGACAAACTGTTTAACAGCAAAGATGCCTTGCTCGATAGCATCGACAAAAATCTCGCGGTTTACACCAGTGGTACCAACAACCTGATGAAGGCGCGCAAGGAGAGTTTGAACTCCATGCTCAGCCGGGTGGATGACCAGTTCGATGGCATCCAAAAACAATACGACAACTACTATGCCCGCTATCTGAAGCAGTACACCAGCATGATGCAGACGATGTCGGCCATGGAACAAACCTTCGGTATGTTTTGATGAACAATCCCTATCTCGCCAATGAAAGTTACGACAGTTATCGCTCTGTGGATTTGGAGGCGAAAGCCGCCACCGCATCGCCTTATGAACTGGTACTGGTGTTGTTTGACGGGCTGCTGGATGAGTTGGCGCGCACGCGCGGCCACATTGAAGCCAAACGCTATCAGGAGAAAGGGCGCTCGCTGGAGAAGTGCCTGAATATCCTCAACGGTCTGAACAGCGCACTGGATTACGACAATGGCGGCGAAGTGGTGCAGGGGCTATCGCGCTTGTACGACTACTGCATTTATCGCCTGTCCGATGTCAGCGTGAGCCTGTCGCTGGAAGGGTTGGAGGAGGTGGTTCATCTGCTCGGGGTAATCCGCGAAGGCTGGGACGGTGTCAATGCCCAACGCCGCTGATCGCTACCAGCAACTGCAACTGATTACCTTGGGTGAACAGCTAACGGAAGCCCTGCGCGCCAAGGACTGGGAGCGTGTGGGGCAGGTTGATTTGCAGGTTCGCCGCTGTCTGGCGGAGTTGGCGACGGTTGAATCGCCCAGCCCTGAATTGCAAAAACTTAAAACGCAATTGCACGAGTTGTATGCGCGGGTATTGCCTGCCTACGCCAATGCTTGTGAGCAGCTGCGCCAGCTGCTGATAAACCATATGGATTATGCCGAGGGCCGCTCGGCCTACTTGCGTACCGATTTGTTGCAAGGTGAGAGATAAATGTTGTCATCGCTGAGTTCTTCTACCGCCGCTGCAACTGTTAGCGACGCGCCACTCACGGCGTCGGATACCAGTGCAATTACTGCTGACACGCGCCAACTTACGGGTGACAACCCGGTATTTGCCGCGCTATTGGCTGGCGGCAGTGCTGAAGAGGGCGCCGAATCACTGCCGGACGCCACTTTGGGGGCAGCCACTGGCGACCCACAAGCTGCGCTGGAAATAGATGCGGAGCAGTGGTTACAACAGGCGCTTGAACAGCAGCAAGTACAACTGCAGGTGCGCGCTATGCCAAGCCCTCAGGGGGATACGCAGGCCACCGTTGCAGCAACTAATTCACCGGCTCTGGCACCACTGCCATTGGCGCCAGCGGAAGTTCTACCCCAGACATCGGGCGGTATAAGTGGGGCGATGGCAGCATCGCCGTCCAACATCAATTCCAGCGGCGCAACAATAGCCACCAACCCTGCCTTGTGGATGGCTCGAACGGCAACCGGGCCGGTGCCTGCCAGTTTGGCGGGAGCGGCTAGCCTGCAAGGTGCAGCAGCCCATTCAGTAGAGCAGGCGTTAGCGCCATCTGAGCAATCGTTGGGGCAAGCCCAGGTACAGCTGTCATTACAGCCGTCACAGCAACAGTCACAACAACAAGCGGCGCCACAATCGTTACAACAATCGTTACAACAATCGTTACAACAATCGCTACAACAATCGTTACAACAATCACTTCAACAACCAATACCGCCGTCGGTGCCGCACTTGGCGCAGCAGGGCGCTGAAGTACCGCTGGTGGATTCGCCGCTGTTGGCGAGCGCAACAGCAGAATTCTCTAGCCCGGTTGTTGATCGTCCAGCCAGCCCAGCGGGCAACAGTATTTTTACTCTGGGCGATAAAGCGGTGCAGGACAGCAGTATCCAGGCAAGCGCAAAACTGCCTACACCCGAGGCGAAATGGGGTGAGCAGTTGTTGCACACTCTGCGCGATCAGGTGCAGGTGCAAATCCAGCAGCGTATCCAGAATGCCACCATCCGGCTGGACCCGCCGGAGCTGGGCAGTTTGGAGATTTTCCTCAGTCATGAATCCGGTCGCCTCAATGTGCAGATCAACGCCAGTCAGGCCGATGTAGCGCGCCTGTTGCAGCAGACCAGCGACCGTTTGCGCCAGGAATTGGCGGGCGGGCAATTTACCCAGGTGAATGTGCAGACCTCTAGCGAGGGACAATCCGGTCAGCAGCAATCCCGTCACAGCGCATCACGTTTTGTGGCGGAGGAAATAATTCAGGTCAACGGCCAGCCAGCAACCGATAAAACACGCGGGCAAAGTGGCCAGGCTCGCGATGTATTGATTACGGTTTAACGCTTCGCGCTGGTGTTCATCAGCGCGGAATTTTTTAACAAATGCTTTTAGTCAATGGAAAAGGGCAGACGCGGTTATGTTGATGCAGCGAATTATTTTGGCGGTTTTGGTAGTGAATACTCTGGCAGTGGCAGCGACGGCCTATCTCAACTTCCGGTTATTGAATCAACCTGTCGCCAGCGCACCGGAGAGCACTCCGGCCACCGGCGCGTTGCCAGCGCCCAAGACCGGCAAAGCGGAGGAGTACAAGTTTTTTGCGATCCAGAAAATTATTGTGAGCCTGCCGGGGGATGGCCGCGAACACTACTTTGTGCTGGATTTGGTGCTGCAAGCCAATAGCGATACCGACGATAAAAAGTTGCAACAAATTGACCCCATGGTACGCAATTCAGTGGTGGCGCATTTGTCGGCCATGACATTTAACCAGCTGCGCGGCCTACCCATCACCGAGCTGCAGGCGAAGTTGGAAGAAGTCGTTCTGGCGGATTTTGCCAGCCGTCAGGTGGTGCAGCCCTTTGACCACGTACTGGTTAGCAAACTGGTTGTGCAATAGGACTTTGTATGAACGCCACTTGCGCCATCGATTTTGATTACCTCGCCGGTCAGAGCACGGCGCCCACGTTTGCTCCCGAGCTTGAGCAGCAGTTGCTGATTCAATACTTGCCGCTAGTGAAACGCATTGTGCGCCAGCTGTCGCTGCAGGCAAGTCAGGTGCTGGATCGCGACGACATGGAGCAAATCGGCTTGATGGGGTTGCTGGAAAGCCTGCGTCGCTACGGCACACCCGATGAAAACTTTGGCAGCTTTGCCAAGTTGCGTATTCGCGGCGCGATTCTGGATGAACTGCGCCGGCAGGATTGGCGCCCGCGCCAGGTGCGCCAACAGGCTCATAAAATCCGCGATGCCATTCGCCTGTTAGCGCGGCAATTAGGGCGCGCGCCGCAGGATGCGGAAATTATGAAATTTACTGGCCTGAGTGAAAAAGATTACCAAGCCTTTTTACAGGCCGATGCCTGTGAGGCCATCGAAAGTTTGGATGAGCTATTGCTTAACGGCCCGGAAATATTTGCCGATGGCAGTTCGGGGCTGGAGGAGCGGGAAATCACCGAGCGGCTGTTAGCGCAAGCGCTGGCGGAATTAAATGAGCGCGAGCGGCTGATTTTAATTTTGTATTACCAACAAGAACTGAGTTTGAAAGAAATCGCGCTGGTGTTGGATCTAACCGACGCGCGGGTCTGCCAATTGAGTAAACAAGCCATCACCAAAGCCAGCCGCTTTTTGCGGGAACGCAGCTAACGGGAAACAGAGAGAGGCCATTGTGCAAAAAGTTATAGGTGCATTCATTATTGTGGGCTGTGTGCTCGGCGGTTACTCCATGGCGCACGGCGAATTGGCCATGCTCTGGCAACCGGCTGAAGTGCTTATTATTTTGGGTGCGGGTATCGGCAGTTTGGTGGTCGGTAATCCCAAAGAAGTGCTGGTGGAAATGTGCGCACAAATTAAAGGTGTATTTGTGTTTGAGCGCCGCGGCGAAGAGTTCCAGCGCCAGTTACTTATGTGTCTTTACGAGTTATTGGAAATGGTGGACGTAGGTGGCCTTAAAGCACTGGATGCCCATATCGAGGAACCGGAAGCGAGTGAATTATTTGCCAAATACCCGCTGATTCTGCAAGAGCGCAACCTCATGGCATTTATTGCCGATAACTTCCGCTTGATGGCCATGGGCAAGATCAGTGCCCATGAACTGGAAGGTTTTTTGGAGCAGGAGTTGGATGCCATGGAGCATGCGTTGCTCCAGCCTTCGCGCTCGCTGCACAAAATCGGCGAAGCTATGCCCGGGTTCGGTATTCTCGCGGCGATCATGGGCATCATCATTACCATGGGCAATATTGGTGGTTCAGTGGCTGAAATTGGCGCTCATGTGGCGGCGGCGCTGGTGGGCACCTTTTTGGGGATTTTCATGTGCTACTGCGTGATGGAGCCCTTGAGTAACTCCATGAGCCAGCGCGTCAAAACCGAACTTTCCGCTCTGGAATGCGTGCGCACCACACTGGTCGCCCACTTGGCGGGCAAGCCAACCCTGCTGGCCGTGGATGCGGGCCGCAAACTGATCGAACAGGACGTTAAGCCCGCTTTCCGCCTGTTGGAAACCTGGGTTAACCGCTATGAGGATGAAAGGGACGCGGCATGAAAAAGCGTAGCGACAAAGATTCTGAAGTTATCGTCAAACGCCGCAAAAAAAGTAATCACGACGAAAGCCATAGTGGTGCCTGGAAGGTGGCCTTTGCCGATTTTACTATGGCGATGATGGCGCTATTTATGGTGCTCTGGGTTATCACTCCGCAGAACCTTGAGCAAAGCACGGCGGCGGAAGCACTCACCAATCCCTTGGTGGATGGTGGTGCCGGGGTATTTGATGGCAATAGTCGCACCCCGCTTGAGCTGGAAGGCATTCCGCTCCAGCCCAATAAGCCAGAGGTGCCGGATGCGACATCTCAAAATATAAATCACCAGCCGATCAAGGATCACCAGCAAATCACCGATCACCAGCAGGTACCTCATCACCAGCAAATAAAATACAGCAGCCCGGCTGAGCTGAAAGAATTGGCGGGTTTGATGCAATCCCTTGCCCTGCAATTGGACGCACAAGCCAATATTGAAATTCAGGTTGTACCCCAGGGTTTGCGCATTTTGATTAAAGACGATCAGCAGCGCTTTATGTTTGAGCGCGGGAGTGATCGTTTGAATCCGCATTTTGCCCTGCTGTTGCAGCGCCTTGCCGGAGTGTTGGCGCAGGTGGGTAATAAACTGATTATCAGTGGCCACACCGACTCCACGCCTTATAAACGCCTAAATGGCTATAACAACTGGAATCTTTCCGGTGACCGCGCCTTGAGCGCACGGCAGGTGATGGTGGAGTCGGGTTTGGCGCCCGGTGCTGTACTGCAAGTCGCGGCGCAGGCAGATGTTATGCCTCTGCACCCGCAGACACCGGAGGACGGTGCCAATCGGCGGATTGAAATATTGTTGTTAACCGCTAAAGCGGAGGGGCTATACCGCGAGATTTTTGGTGATCAGCAAACCCGCGTTGATTACTCAAGTCAGCAGGCGGAGTTGATTGTGCCCGCTAAGGCCGACACAGGCACAACGCAATCCCTCTAGTATCAAAGGCAAGGCGCGAGGTCGGCTTCCGTCAGTTGCGCCACTCCATCTACCGGTATGTGCAGGCTGCGCGCGCCGCTGTCGGTGTGTAGGCATACCAGCGTCAACACATCGTTGTGCAACCCCAGCACCAGCTGTAGTGGCTCATCGGTCAGTTGTTTTACCCGCGTGCCAAGTGTTTCCCCCAAAGGCACTAACTGGACCATCTGCCCCGGCTGCCCCGGCTGCTCCGGTGCGTAGGTCAGGTTCAAGTTGCCTGCAAGGTTGGTTGCTGGTGTTTGTTTTTGCACTAACAGCATGCCAAATAAACTCAAGACCCCAATTCCCGCCAGCAATGACAAACGCGAGCGCCAGAGGTTATTGCCAGTGTTTTGTTGTTCGTTAGCCAATGGATTTATGCTGGTGAGGCTAACGACAGCATTCGGCAGCGGGGGATTCAGGTCAGGACTGGCAGCCGCTACGGCGGCTTGATCAGCAATACCAATACTGGTGGTTGCCTCTATGTATTTGGGGTTCAACATATACCCGCGACGGGGAAGTGTTTGGATGATTTCCCGCTCTTTTTCATCCCCCAGAATTTGGCGCAGGGTGTAGATCTGCTGGTTCAGGCTACCTTGACCTACAACCCTGTCTGCCCATGCGTGGCTCATTAGCTCTTCGCGTGCAATCACTTCTCCTGGTGTTTGCAACAATCGCTCAAGCAAGCGGCTGCCGGAAAACCCCAGGTCAATTTTTTCTTCAGTGCCAGCCTTAAACAGGCTGAGCTGATAGAGGGAGGGGTAAAAGAACGCAAGGCAATCGGCGTTCCCCGTTTTGATAGTCACACGGGTCTGACGCTCGGGCGGTGTAGTTGCGCTGGTTTCGCCGCGCGCAGGAATGCTGGTCTCGCTAAGGGTCATTTCCATACAGATGTGAATTCAAAAAGTGGCAGACGGTTTTCTGGCGTCAATAAACGGATGCGCCAATCATAGCGCCGTTTTTACCACAATTTATTCCATTTAGTAGTTTCTACTCAGTAAAACTCGTTAATTTTTATAGGTTTAGCTATAAAAAAGAGCAACAGCAGAACAAATCGCACACATACGTTGATTTTGGTGACAAACAAAAACGCCCCGACAAGCGGGGCGTTTAAGCGGGAGTACCCAGCTCGCTATTAACCGAGCAGTGACATCACCATACCTGGCATTTGACCAGCTTGTTTCAGCATGGAGATACCGGATTGCATCAACATGGAGTTTTTGCTCATGTTGGCGCTTTCCTTGGCAAAGTCGGCATCCACAATACGACCTTTGGACATGTCGGTATTATCTTTCATGTTTGCCAGGTTGTTCGCGGTGTGGTTCAAGCGGTTGATGTTGGCACCAAACAAGGCGCGCAGTTCACCTACCGAGTTCAGCGCCGTCTCAACCAGAGTGATGTTGCCGTTGGCGTTGGTGTTCACTGCAGTGGTGGCTACCTGGGTAGTGGCCAATTCCACACCGGGAGTACCGGCAGTGGTGTAGGTGTCAGACACGGCTGCCAGTGCAGTACCCAGTGCAGTCAGTTTGGCACTCACGTTCAGGGTCAGTTTTTCTGCGGAGCTGGCACCAATCTGGAAGTCCATTGCCGCCGAGAATTTACCGCCAGCACCCGTTACCAGCGTGCCGTCACTGAACAGGTTGGCGCCAGCAAACTTGGTGTTTTTGATGATGTTGGCCATTTCTTTACCCAACTCATCGTATTCGCCTTGCAGGGCAATCAGATCTGCACCGCTGTTGGTGGCGTTCGATGCCTGGGTGCTAAGGTCTTTCATACGCTGCAATATGTCGGTCATTTCATTGAATGCACCTTCAGCGGTTTGCAGCAGGGAAACTGAGTCACCCGTGTTGCGCATAGCCACTTCCATACCGCGTGATTGGGCATTTAAACGCGTGGCAATTTGCAAACCAGCCGCGTCGTCAGCCGCTGAGTTAATGCGCAGGCCAGTGCCTAAACGCTGTTGGTTGGTACCAAGGCTGTTGTTGGTTTTACTCAGGTTGGTTTGGGTAATCAACGAGGAGTAGTTGGTATGAATTGACAGTGCCATGTGAATATTCCTGTGCTAAGAAAGCGTGAAAATAAAAATCGGTTTTGTTGCTGGTTTATTTGCCTGCTACACCATCAAGGCGACGAAATCGTCCATTAACTTAAGGTGACACACGCAAAATATTTCCAGCATTAGCGCTATTTCTATTGGTCTTTAGCCGAGCAGTGACATCACCATGCCGGGCATTTGGCCAGCTTGTTTCAACATGGAAATACCGGATTGCATCAACATGGAGTTTTTGCTCATGTTGGCGCTTTCTTTGGCAAAGTCGGCATCCAAAATACGGCCCTTGGACATCTCGGTGTTGTCTTTCATGTTGGCCAGGTTGTTGGATGTGTGGTTGAGGCGGTTGATGTTGGCACCGAACTGGGCGCGCATAGTGCCTACTGCATTAAGTGCGGTTTCCAACTCATCCATTGCGCTGCCGGAAGTGGTGGCATCGGTCAGTACTTCGGCTTTGATGGTGGTGATCGCATCAGTCACATCAGTCAGTTCGCCGCTGGCATCCAATGACAGGGTTTCCGCGCTGCTGGCACCAATTTGGAAGGTCATTGCAGCAGTGAATTTACCAGCGGCGGCAAACAGCGCTTCGCCAGCGTATTTGGTGTTGGTAATGATGTTGGTTAATTCATTACCCAACTCGTCGTATTCCGCTTGCAGTGCGGTGCGGTCATCCGTGCTGTTGGTATCGTTCGCTGCCTGGGTTGCCAGATCCTTCATGCGCTGCATGATATCGGTCATTTCATTGAACGCACCTTCCGCTGTTTGCAACAGTGAAACCGCGTCGCCAGTATTGCGCATAGCCACTTCCATGCCGCGCGATTGTGCGTTTAAACGGGTAGCAATTTGTAAACCTGCAGCATCGTCAGCAGCAGAGTTGATACGCAAGCCAGTACCCAGACGTTGCTGGTTAGTGCCAAGGGCATTGTTGGTCTTGCTCAGATTGGTCTGAGTGATCAACGACGAATAGTTGGTATGAATCGACAGAGCCATGGGAGTATTCCTGTGCTAAGTAAAACGTGAATGTAAAAACCTGTTTCGAAGCTGGCCATGTTTGCCTGCTGAAAGGTTAGGGCGACCGCCTCAACGCGGGACTTAAATCGAAGGGAAATTTTTTAGGAAGGGAGCAAGCAACCCGGTCGAATCACCGGTTCCTGCAGCGCCGTAATAGCCCGTAATTCAAACTGGCGCCAAACGTTGCGATAGTCTTTAATTGCACCCATCGCCAAGGCGAGTGGTTTAGAAGCAGACGCTTGTCATGGGCAAAATAATGTTTTGCGATGGGTGTTTTGGGAATGCGTTTTTTGGGGTGTTTAATAAATTGTTAAATTAAAAAAGCTAGAGTGAAAATTAACTATGATAATAATTGAAAATGGTCACCCCGTTGCAATTGAAGAGAGAAAGGAAGAAGTAAGAAAATTACTTCTAAATGCTGCAAGGAATAGATCAGATATCAAATACAGTGAAATGTATAACATATTCTCAAGAGAAAAAGAGCAGGATATTAGTTTCTTGACATGGAGACACTCTGTCTGGATGACCGTCGAAGATGTTTGCAGTGAGATATCAACGCCAGAGGGCGCTATTTACTACTCGCTATTGTCAAATAAAAACAATATCCCCGAAAATGAATTTATAGAAATAATCTTACGGTACAGAAAATCAGTATATCAAGAGAAGCTTGGTACTACTCTGCCTTCTTTTGGTGAATTTGATATCTTTGCGAAAAAACGCTTAATAGATTTTGAAAGAGGACGAGTGTATCGGCACGTACAAATTTATCATTAGAATTAAAGTTTAACAATTTCAGAATCTGCATGTTCTGCAATAATTGTTTGTATTTATGCCAGCTAATATGCGAGCCATGACAATCGATTTTGTCATTGAAAAGTTAGGTTGGTGTCGGTGCATTTTCATTTTGATGTGTAAAATGATGATTTGTTGTGAGGTGTAGCGGTTTTTAACCTAAATAAGGGTTCAGGTATGAGCAAAGTGAGTTGTGGTGCGTGGGTGGCGACCATTGTTTGGCTTGGTGTTATTGGTTGTGTGGTGTATGGCCGGCGCAGTGATTTTGCGGGAATGGAGCCAAACGCAATTGGTGACTTTCTTGCTGGGACTGTATCGCCTCTCGCGTTGATTTGGTTGGTGGCTGGTTATCTCCAGCAAGGTAAAGAGTTAAAGTTAAATACAGAAGCATTATTGCTGCAGCAAAAGGAATTGGCAAATCAAGTGGCGGAAACTAAAAAATTGGCTGAATGTTCTGAGCAGCAGGCGCAAGCTGCGATTAAAACTCTCAATATTTCAGTGGAGGATTATGAGAGAAGAAAGCATCATGCTTCAGAGGCTGCTACCCCGAATCTGACGTTTAATATTATTGAGCAGCCGGATGGAACGATTGAGTGTTGGATTTTTAACAATGGAGGACTTGCAGTCGATTTAAAATTCAATAATAGTAAAAATCAAGCATTAAAATTGAGTGTAAATAGTTTGTTTAATGGAGAATCGGCTAGTTTAGGTCTGGATGATGTTAATTTAGAGGATGATGTGATTTATTGCTTTTTTCGCAGCCTTTATGGATCAAGTGGTGGCTCTTCTTGCTCATATAAAGTGAAAGATAAAAGTATTATTCGATAAAAAAGGCGGCTTACAATTTAAGTAGGCCGCGGAAAGCAGGAGTGATACGTCATGGATTCAATTGTTATGCGTAGCATTTTAGTTTGGCTAAATGAAAGTTCGTTAATTGTTGTACGCTCCGAGTGCCTAAATTATTACCCACAGAGACTCGTGGTTTATGATCATCTGTGGCGGCCGAGCTTGCACCGCCAGTCTTTAGAGCTTCTATCAGGTCTGGCTGAGGTATTTTTGGGTTGTTGCTTTTACTGAAAACATAAAAATTAAGTTGATTAGAAATTCCTAATAGTTTTGCTGCATCCACCAAAGCCTTGCAAACATCACTATATAGAGCTTTGTTGGCGCGTATAAGAACTTCATTAGCCATGTCAGCTTCACGATCATCGTTTAAGTTTTTCGCGTAAATGTCACTCAAAATATCAGACGGTTTTGTATTGTAGTAACGCGATGCGAGTTTTACTGCGTTAACAATATCTTGTGATGAGGTGGCATTGATGCCAAAAACCCATATTTCTTTGTCGATAATCGAAGCTTCCTTGGTGACGCTCGAAGTTCGATCTTTAAATGGTGAAAGCCCAATGCCGGGATTGCGAGTTTTCCAAATAGATATACTGTAAGCGCTGGTTCTTAGTACGTGACTTCGCTCTACACGTTGATTTCCGAATATCAGATTTACATCGGTCTTAAATTCGTATTGGCCTTCGCCTAATGTCGTGGCGCCACTTTGATTTGTCATCTTTCTATTTCCTTATCTTTTAGATATTTTTTTCGTAGATGCTGTGTTGATATCTGTAAATGTCTTCAATTTCTTCTGACCTAAAACTGCTGAATTTTATATCGCCCGAATAAAGCGCGCTTGTTGCAAGTAAATGTGCTGATTTTTCCATGTCTGAATCAGAACCCCATTCACCTTCGTTGTAGCGCAAGCATTTCGATACATCTGTTAATACTAATTTTTCATCAAATAATAATTTTTTTACGCGATTTAAAATTGATTCAAATGATGTAACGCCAAATTCTTCACCATCAACGGGAACATAAGCCTCGGAAAAATAAAAATCGCATCCATCTACGTCAATACTACAGCCATCTAATGCTTCACTTTTTGTAAAGACAATCCATACCTGTTTTTTCACTTTTATCCACTCCATCTCTGATCATTGCTAAGTTTTATGTTTTTCACTCCATGGCCACACCTTGGTGAGGGTGGTCGTAATAAAATGACCGTTAGTATATAGAATGCTTTGTACCTGATATGTCGAAAAAGTCATTTTTTCGCGTTTTGAACTTAGATTGTGGATTTAACTATGAAGCAAGTATCTGAGTCATTCAGATAATTCTCCTTCAAAAAATACTCGTCACCACCCCAGGCGCGATAACTTTTGCGTCGATGGTTTTTCCGCTGGATAAATTTTTCACTCTAATCACTTCTCCCTCCGCCGCATTGCTAATCGCCTCACCACTCATGGATGCGCTAATGCCGTCCTGGGTTGCCACAATTTTTACTTTGTCGCCGCGTTTTACGGCGAGGGGGAGGGCTATTAAGCCCGGGCTTAGTACCTGATTGGCGCGAATGCGGCGTTTGGCTCCCATGCCAGCGACTTGTTTGGGGTGGTGATAAAACCCGCGTGGCGCTTTGCCTATATCGATTTCCTGCCTTTTTACATCTGCTGCGCTAATCACTTGGCCGCGATCAATAACCCGTGCTGCCACTAATACCGGTAGCCATACCTGCATCTCGGTAGCGACCTGCATGCGCCAACCGGGTTGGTCGGGGCAGGTGATGGTCAGGCGCTGGCGATAGCTGTCCGCCGCACCGCCGCTCACTGCGGGCGCTTGGCTGCAAGTGGCGAGGGTGCGTGTGCTGCCCAGCGGGGTGCTGGTGTGGGCGATGCGCATGCCTTGCCAGTTTTCGCGTTGCGCACTCGGGCGCATCAATGCACTCAGGTGCTGGTGAATGGCTTGGTCAACTTGTTGGTTGATTGTTGTGCTGGCCTTGCTGGTTGCCGGTAACGCCAGCAGGAATAAACAAAAGCCGATCAGCTGCAACCAATGGGGGGAAGTGGTGCTTCCGCCTGTATTTCCCCTTGGGCCTAAATGCGGAAGGTGTCGCGTAATTTGTGCGCCGTTCATTTTCATAAAGTCCAATAAAATCAATCTGATATAGGTTGTTTTCGCTCTGGGCATGGTTCCTGCTAAAGCTGTGCCATCTACACCCCTTTCGAAGTTTTTAGGTGATGAGCAGAGGTTTTGGACGATGAGTATACGGATTGATGAGGCCTTGGGCGTGCACGCCCGCGCATTGGATCTGCGCGTACAGCGCAGTGAAATCCTCGCCGCTAACCTGGCGAATGAGGATACCCCCGGTTTTCAGGCGCGGGATATCGACTTTGCCCGCGAGTTACAGCGCGCTGATTCCCCCTTCGATATTGGCGACATTTCACGGGCGGCGGATCAGCCTACGAGTCCTGCTTTGCAATACCGCATTCCCATGCAGGCGGCGCTGGATGGCAACACGGTGGACTTGAGCCTGGAGCAGACCGCTTTTTCCAAAAACTCCATGGATTTCCAAACCAGCCTGACCTTTCTCACCATGAAATTCAGCGGCCTTAAACAAGCGATTGAGGGGCGATAACCATGGCATTTGAATCGATTTACAAAATTGCCGGTTCTGCCATGGGCGCCCAAACCGTTCGCTTGAACACTATCGCCAGTAACCTGGCTAACGCCGATTCCGCCGCCACCCGCGCAGAAGATGTGTATCAGGCGCGCAAGCCGGTATTTGCGGCGATTTATGAAAACGACCAGCTCACCCGCGGTGTTGGTTTGGGCGGTGCCCATGTGCAGGTGTTGGATGTGATCAGCGCCGGGCGCGAACCCCAGCGTCGCTATGAACCCGATAACCCGCTCGCTGACCGCGATGGCTATGTGTTTTATGCCGACATCAACCAGATTGAAGAGATGACCGACATGATGTCGGCCACACGCAGTTTTGAAACCAGCGTGGAAGTGCTCAATCGCATCAAAGGCATGCAACAGGGCCTGCTCAAATTAGGAGAGTCGTAATGGCGACGGTTACTAACAACACGGTATCCAATCCGTACAGCATCGATCAGGTGACGGCGAACACGGTGAATGTCAGCGATGCCACCCAGATGGAGAACAACTTCATCAGTTTGATGGTGGCACAAATCCAGAATCAGGACCCGACCAAGCCGGTCGACAGCACCGAGTTTCTCAACCAGTTCTCCGCCATGAGTCAGGTGAAGAGCATGGAAAACATGACCGAGCTGAGCAAAAGCAATCTGGTATTGCTGGACAACCTGCAAACCCTGACTGCTTCCGGTTTGGTGGGGCAGGAGGTCAAGGTATCGGTAGATAGCCTTGAGGTGGGTTCGTCGCCTATTCGCGGCCAGCTCGATCTGGCGCATGCGGCAGGCGCAACCCTGATCACCCTGACCGATTCCAATGGGGTGAAAAAAGAGCTTCCGTTGGGCGCGCAAAGTGCCGGCTCGGTGCCGTTTGAAATAGACCCGACCGCGCTGGGTTTGGCTCCCGGCCAGTACAAGGTTGAAGCGACTACTGATTCCGGCGAATTCCCGCGTGTTGAAGTGTCGGGCTTGGTGACCCACGTGCGCGTGAGTGCCGATGGCCCGGTGTTGGATGTGGCCGGTGCGGGTGCCGTGCCGTTTTACCGGATCACTGAATTTGGCCAGACGCCTGTTGCCGGGCTGCTGTAGTTATTAATCGCGTGATTCATTGCGTTTCTAATCGCGCTCCTCATCACCTATTGGATAAAAGGTAACTGCTATGAGCTTTAATATCGCCCTGACTGGCCTGAGCGCCGTCACCGAACAAATGGATACCATCAGCAACAATATCGCCAACGTGGGGACTACGGGTTTTAAATCCTCGCGCACGGAATTCGGCAGCATTTATGCCGACAGTCAGGCGATGGGTGTAGAAGTGCTCGGCCTGACCCAAAGCATCAGCAAAGGCGGTTCGCTGGTGTCTACTGGCCGTGAATTGGATTTGGCGATTGCCGGTGGTGGTTTTTTTATGACCAAAGGCGCAACCGGTGATATGCAATACACCCGTGCCGGGGTATTCGGCACTGACAAAAATAACCTGATTGTGGATACCCTCGGCCAGAATCTGCAGGGTTATCCCGTGGATGCCAATAACAACCTGCAGGTAGGCACCATCAGCAATCTGGCTTTACAAAATGCCAACCTGCCTGCGCGCGCGACTGACTCGCTGGCGTTTGTGATGAACCTGGATGCCAACGAAACCGTGCCGGTGCTGGCGCCATTTGATCCCGCCAATGCGGACACCTTCAATTCTACTTACACCAGCAAGATGTTTGACTCACAGGGTAAAGAGCACACCCTGACGCAGTACTTTGTGAAAACCGCAGACAATAACTGGAACGCACACTATTACGCCGACGGTGTATCGCTGGGGGCACCCCAAGCGCTGGTATTTAACACCAGCGGTCAACTGACTACACCTGCCGCGGCGACGCCAGTGAATGTCAACTACGCCCCGCCCGGTGTAGAGCCTATGACCATTGCAATTGATTACACCCGCTCCAGCCAATCCGGCTCCAACTTTGTGGTAACCACCAACCGTCCTTCGGGTTATGCGTCGGGTGAGCAGATTGGTATTGCGGTCGAAAAAGACGGAAAAATCTACGCCAACTACAGCAATGGCGAGCGCCTGCTGCAAGGTCAGGTCGCCATGGCAACTTTCGCCAACATGGAAGGTTTGCAAAATGAAAGTGGTACGCGCTGGAGTGAAACCTCTGAATCTGGCTCGCCACTGATTGGTATCCCCGGTATCGGTGCTTTTGGTGAGCTACGTACTGGCTCGCTGGAAAACTCCAACGTGGATCTCACCCAGCAATTGGTGGGATTAATGGAAAGCCAACGCAACTACCAAGCCAATACCAAGGTGTTGTCGACCAATAAAGAACTGACGCAAGTGCTCTTCGGCGCTATTTAATCTGCCGTTTACCGGGCACCACTCCAGCCACAAAAGGTTTGAACTATGGATCGTTTGGGATACACCGCTATGACCGCCGCCAGTCGCACCCAGCTCTCGCTGCAAGTGCGCGCCAATAACCTCGCCAATGCTAGCACTACCGGTTTTCGCGCGGATCTGGAACAGGCCAAAGCAGTCAGTGTGGATGGCTATGGCTACGACAGCCGCCATATGGCGCTGGCGCAGAACAACGGTGTTGATCTGACGCCCGGCCCGCTGATCACCACCGGGCGCGATCTGGATTTCGCCGTGAAAGGGCAAGGTTTGATCGCCCTGGATGACGGTGGCGCTGAGGTTTACACGCGCAACGGCAATATGCAGGTGGATGCCGAGCTGCGTCTGACCATCAATGGTCGGCCAGTGATGGGCGAGGGCGGCCCTATTGTGCTGCCGGACTACGACAAGGTTCATATCGGTTCTGACGGTGTGGTTTCCGTGCTGCCCAGAGGCGAAACCCTGATGGCAGAAGTGGATCGCATCAAACGTGTGGATGTCGCCGCCGCTGACTTGATGAAAGACGCCAGCGGCATGCTGGTCACCAAAAACGGTGCACCGGCAGAGGTTAGCGATGCCGTGGTGCTGGTGTCTGGTCATCTGGAATCGAGCAACGTCTCAGCGATTGATCAATTGGTCGCGTCCATGAGCCTCAATCGCTTGTTTGAAACACAAGTGAAAATGATGAAAGCCGCGGAGGACATCTCCAACGCGGGCAACCGCATGATTCGCGGCAGCTAATGCCAGCACTTGGCGTTTAAAAAGAGCAAACAAGAGGAATAGTGCAATGAGTTCAGCATTGTGGGTAAGCAAAACCGGCCTGGCCGCGCAAGACAAGGCCATGGCCACTGTGGCCAACAATCTGGCCAACGTGAATACCACCGGTTTTAAAAGTGACCGCGTGGTGTTTGAGGATTTGTTCTACGCCATTGAATTACAGCCGGGCGCCCAGGCCGATCAGGTCAATACTGTGCCCTCCGGTATTCAGCTCGGTAGCGGTGTGCGCGTGGCGGGCACACAAAAAGTCTTTACCGAAGGCAATGTCCAAACCACTGGCCAGCCGATGGATTTGGCGATTATCGGCAGCGGTTTCTTTCAGGTGGAGTCGCCTTCTGGCGAAACCTTTTACACCGAGAGCGGCCAGTTGCAGTTGAATGCCGAAGGGGTAGTGGTGAATGCCCAGGGCTTGCCCTTGATTCCCGCGATTGAAGTGCCCACCGGCGCCAGCCGTTTCACCGTAGGTAGCGACGGCATAGTTACGGCGGTATTGCCGGGCGATACCAATCCGGTCGAACTAGGCCAAATCACCCTCGCTAACTTTGTAAACCCGGCTGGCCTTGAGGCGCTGGGGGGCAACCTCTACAAAGAAACCGTCGCCAGCGGTGAACCGGTAGAAGGTGTGCCGGGTGAAGAGGGTTTGGGTTTGATCAAGCAGGGTGTGTTGGAAGGTTCAAACGTGCAGGTGGTGGAGGCTATGGTATCCATGATCGCCATCCAGCGTGCCTATGAAGCCAACGCCAAGGTGCTGGACGCGTCATCCAGCATGCAGCAATTCCTCAACCAGACAGTGTGATTCTGACTATGCGTGGATATTCTGTCGCTGTGACACGGCTGCTGGTGCTGGCCTTTATGCTGTTTTCATTGGTTGGTTGCCAGCGTTTTAAAGCGGCGATGAATGATGACGATGGGGTGGATTACCAACCGCCCGCATTGGATTACAGCCAACCGGCAGCCACCAGCGGCGGGCTGTTTCGCACGGGGCACACAGGCTCCCTATTGCAGGACAAACGCGCCTTGCGTGTGGGCGATATTCTCACCATCGTGCTCGATGAATCGACCCAATCCAGCAAAAGCGCGGGCACCAGTTACGGTAAATCCTCCGATGTGAGCATGGGCGTGCCAACCGTATTCGGTTCAACAGTGCCGGATCTGGAATCCTCTTTATCCAGCTCGCGTGACTTCAGCGGTTCCGCCGCCAGTTCCCAGCAAAATACCCTGCGCGGCGCCATCGCGGTGACGGTGCATCAGGTTATGCCTAATGGCACTTTGTTGGTCAAAGGCGAGAAGGCATTGAAGTTAAATCAGGGCGATGAATATATCCGCCTGAGTGGTTTGGTGCGCTTGGAAGACATCAACAGCAACAATCAGATTTCATCGCAAAACGTCGCCAATGCGCGCATTTCCTACGCTGGTCGCGGCGCGTTGAACGACAGCAACTCGGCTGGTTGGTTGACCCGTTTCTTCACTCATCCTTTGTTCCCCCTGTAAGTGGAGACTCTGTTCATGCGCTTTTTTTCCTGGTCGTTCCTCATTCTTGTCGCACTGTTGTGTTTGCCTGTGAAGGCAGTGCCGCTGATGGATTTGGTGGACATTGAAGGTATTCGCCCCAACCAGCTAATCGGTTATGGCTTGGTGGTGGGCTTGGACGGTACTGGCGATAAAAATCAGGTCAAGTTCACCAGTCAGTCAGTGGTCAATATGGTCAAGCAGTTTGGCATCAACCTGCCGCCGAATATCGACCCAAAACTCAAGAATGCGGCGGCGGTAATGATCACGGCGTCAATTCCGCCGTCATATGGCCCCGGTCAAACGGTGGATGTCACTGTGTCCTCACTGGGTGATGCCAAAAGCCTGCGTGGCGGCCAATTACTCATGACCCCGCTGGTGGGGGTGGATGGCGAAACCTATGCGCTGGCACAGGGCGCTTTGGTGGTTGGCGGTTTGAATGCACAGGGCAATAGTGGCTCCAGTGTGGCGATTAACTCCGCCAACGCCGGGCGTATTCCCGGTGGTGCCACAGTAGAGCGCGCGATTCCAACAGATTTCGCCGAACGCAAAGAGATCACCCTCAACATCCGTGAGCCCAGTTTCCAAACCGCAACCAAAATCGTCGATGCCATTAACGCCAAATTTGGCACGGGTATCGCGACTGCGCTGAACGGCACGCGCATTGCCCTGCAGGCACCGAGTGCTGCGAATCAGCGCACCAGTTTTGTCGCCATGCTGGAAGGCCTGGAAGTCCAAACTGGCCGCACACGGCCCAAAGTGGTGTTCAACAGCCGCACCGGCACCGTGGTTGTCAGCGAAGGTGTGCGGGTGAAGGCGGCGGCGGTAAGCCACGGTACGCTTACTGTCACTATCAATGAAACAGCACAAATCAGCCAGCCGGGCGCCTTTTCCCGTGGGCAAACCGCGGTGGTGCCCAATTCCGATGTGAATGTCAGCCAGGAGGCCAATGCCATGTTCAAGTGGCCGGAAGGCGCCAGCCTGGACAGCATTATTAATACCGTCAACAGCCTTGGCGCCACACCCGATGACGTCATGAGCATTCTGCAAGCGCTGGAGCAGGCGGGTGCACTGAACGCCGAGCTGATAGTGATTTAAGGACCCGCCATGAGTATCGTCTCCCTCAACAACTCCGCGAATACTTCGGCAAGCAGCAATGCTATCGCTGCCTCGCCCTCCGCATTGGAAGCGGCCGCCGAGCAGTTCGAAGCTTTATTTTTACAACAAGTGCTCAAGCAAATGCGCAAAGCGGGCGATGTACTCGCCGCCGATAACCCTATGCGCAGCCGCGAGCTGGACACCATGCGCGATTTTTACGACGGCATGCTCGCCGATACCCTTGCCAGCAAGCGTCAAACCGGTATTGCCGATTTATTGGTGCAGCAACTCTCGGGCAAGGCCAATCAACTGGATACTCTTGATGAAGCCAGCGAAACCGCGCGCGCCGCTGCTTTACCCGAGCGCTCCAGTGCAAGCATGGATTCCCTGCGCAGTACCTGGCAGCGCAGTGTGGATAGCCTGGCCAATGTCTGGAATAAAGGTTCAACCGGCTTTAAGGCGCTGGTGGACAGTGTGATCAAACAGGAATCGGCCGGGCAGGTGGATGCAGTATCCCCCAAAGGTGCGTTGGGAATTATGCAGTTGATGCCCGATACCGCCCGCCAAATGGCGCAGGAATTAGGTGTAAATTTCAATCTGGGGCGCCTCACTCGCGACGCGGATTACAACAAACAATTGGGCAGCGCCTTTTTGTCGAAACTACTGGAACGTTATGACGGCGAACAAGCGCTGGCCGTAGCTGCTTACAACGCTGGCCCGGCGCGGGTAGATGAGTGGCTGGAGCGCCACGGCGATCCACGCATTGGCGACATCAGTGTTTCGGCTTGGGTCAGGCAGATTCCGTTTAAGGAAACCCGTGAGTACACCAGCAAAATTCTGGCGGATTTAGGGCAGTCAGCAAGCCTCAAGCAAGACCAGGCGGCAGCAAGTGTTTTACCCCTGATTCCGGGGCAGGAACGATTTAAGTCCGCCCCGATTCCGGTCGCCCTAACACAGAGAACTGACAAATAAAGTACAGAAGATTAGAAAGTTAAGAAGATTAGGAAAGTTAAGAAATTAGAAAGTACAGAAAATTTAAACGCCAATTCCACATCCCTGCGCAGGTTCACTAAACCAGCCCGGGAATAATGGCAGACAAGGTTAACGATATGAGTTTTCTCAACCAAATCGCCCTCAGTGGTGTGCGCGCCGCCCAGGTTGCCATAGCCACCACCGGGCAGAATATCGCCAACGTCAACACGCCTGGTTTCAGTCGTTTGAATACCGTTACCCAGTCCCTTGCCGGGCCCGGCGGGTTAAACGTTGGGGGCGGGGTAGAGGTAAGCAGTATTCGCCGTATGGCGAGCGAGTTCCAAAATCAACAGCTCTGGCGCGCCACTACCGAGCAAAATTACTACGCCAGTCGGCAGGAGTACCTGACTTCGCTGGAAGGTTTAATGTCTGGCACTGGCTCCAGTATCAGTGTGGGTTTGGATCAGTTTTTTGCCGCCCTGAGCGAGGCCAGCGCCACGCCCAACTCGATTGCGTTACGCCAGCAGGTCGTTGCTGAAGCGGGCAATATGAGCCAGCGTTTTAACGGTTTGAGCAGCAATATCGATGCTCAGGTGCAAGCCCTGCACGAACAGCGCACGGCCATGGTGACGACCATCAATGGTCTGACCGATAACATCGCCAAGCTCAATAAAAAAATCATTGAAGCGGAAGCCGTTAAAGGCGATACCACCGCGCTGCGCGACCATCGCGACAGCTTGGTACAAGACCTTAGTCAATATGCATCGCTGCGTGTCAATGAAGTGCCCGATGGCTCACTCAGCGTTACGCTCTCCAATGGCCAGCCGTTGGTGGCGGGTATCTCTGCAGGTCAATTGCAGGTGTCGCTGCTGGCGACGGGCGAACAGCAGGTATCCCTGTCCTTTTTAGGCACCAGTTTTCCGCTTAAACAGGATAATTTCGGCGGCTCGTTTGGCGGTTTGTACGACGCTGAATATGGCGAGCTGCGCCCGAATCAGGAGGCCCTGCATGAAATGGCCGCGCAGTTTGCGCAAAAAGTGAATGATATTTTGGTCACCGGTTTTGATTTGGCTGGTAACCCCGGTCAGCCACTGCTCAGCTATGACCCCACCAGTTCCACCCAGCTGCTCAAGGTTAATAATCTGACCCCGGAGCAACTGGCCTTTTCCTCGGTGGCGGGCGAGACCGGCAATAACGAAGTGCTACTGGATTTACTCGCTATCAAAAGTCAAAACATCACCTTAAATGGCAGTTCGGTGACTTTAAACGATGCCTACACCAGCTTACTGGGCACGGTTGCCAGCAATAGCCGCCAAAATCAGGCCGATTTGAAATCCACCACCACGGTGACCCAGCAGGCACAAGCCCAGCGCGACAGTGTCAGTGCCGTCAGTCTGGATGAAGAGGCGGTCAACCTCATGACCTACCAGCAGGCCTATCAGGCCAATATGAAAGTCATCAGCACTGCCAACCAATTATTTGATGACATGCTTGCTGCCTTTTAAGGCGCTGCACGCACTCACTATTTTCAGGATTCAAGGGGCATAACATGCGCATTACCAACGCACAAATCACCGCTACCATGCATAACTCAATGAATGGTAATTCGGCGCAGTTGGGCAAAATCATGCAGCAGTTGGCGACCAATAAGCGCTTGTTACTGCCGTCGGATGATCCCATCGCCAGCGTCAGGGTTATGCGTGTGCAACGCGAAGAGGCCAGCCTGGAGCAATATCGCAAAAACATCGATAACGTGTCCGGCAGCCTGTCGACCCAGGAGGCAAACCTCACCTCCATGTCCGATGCCATGCTCAATGTGCGCGATCGCCTGTTATGGGCTGCGAATGGTTCCAATACCAGTGAAGACTTGGCCGCTATCGCCGGTGAGTTGGAAAACCTGGAAAAAACCCTGTTCAGTGCCATCAATGTACGCGATGAAGAGGGACGCTACCTGTTCTCCGGTACGCTCAGCGATACCCCCGCCGCGACTTACGACACGGCGACCGAAACCTATAGCGTGACTGGCAATGACAAACATCGCCAAGCCGCTGTAGCCAATGGTGTACTGCTGGCCGAGAACGTCACAGCTCATTCAGTCTTTGGCGCGGGTCTGGATATGCTCAATGAACTGCATGGTTTGGTTGCGACACTCAAAGATCCACTGCTCGATGCTTCTGACCCAGCGGTGCGTGCGCAAATTGAAACCACTATCAACCAACTGGATACCACCCATAACCAGTTGCTGGCGACAGTCACTGAGTTGGGTGGTCGTCAAAATACCTTGACGCTGCTCAGCGACAGCAATGATGAGGTGTCATTGGTCAACAAGAAAATTGAAGGTGAGTTGTCCAATTTGGATTACGCCGGTGCAACAATTGATCTCAACAATTATCAATTGGCGCTGCAAGCAACACAGAAAACTTATCTGAAAATTAATCAGTTATCGCTCTTTAGTTTGCTGTAATCAGAGGAGCTATAGCGATGAAGATTGACAAGCAAAACCCTGTCGCCAATGCCTTAGACACGCGTGCGCAAGCGCGGCCGCAAGTTGCTCCTGCAGCGACGTCGCGTCAGGCTGCGCAGGAACCGCCAGCGCGCGAAGCCCGCATGCAGAAAAGTACCGATGGCAGCAAGGGTTTTAATCTTCAGCTTAACCAGCAGTTATCCTCCATGCAGGCAGCAGATCGCTATTTGGGCGATTTGTCGGAGCAATTATCGACGTTGAAACTGAGCATTAGCCGCCAGCTCAGCGCACCACAATCGGCTAGTGAGCGCGAGACTATTGCGCATCATTTGCAGCAGGCAAATAGTTTGCTGGCTGAACGCAGCAAACGTTCCGGCCAATCGCTGGACGCCAATTTCAAGTTGCGTCTCAACGAACCCTTGCGTAGCCGTTTTACGATTGACGGGTTGGAATCACTGGAAACCATTCGGCACGCGGGTAAAGAAACACTGTTATTCACTGCCGGTCGCGCGTTGCCGGAGCCGGTCGCGCTGGTGCTCGATGAAGGCATGAGTGAAGAGCAAATACTGCGTCGCTTGAACAGTAGTTTTGGCAGCGTGGGTATTCGCGCCGAGTTAGATCCGGATGGTGCGCTCAAGTTTTCCATGCCGGAAAATGATTGGCAGCTGTTCAAAGAACAGTTGAAAGTGAAAGGGGAGGGCAAACTGTTCCCCGCACTGGGTAACGGTATCGCCCCGACCACTGAAGATGGCTTTTTGAAGTTAAGCGCGGCCCTGACACAGGAGTCATTCCGTGAATTGCGTCAGCTGCTGGACTCGGTGGTTACCGCGCTGGATCGTATCAGCAGTCTGCGTCAACACATCAGCCTGCGGCAGGAGGATGTTCGCGAGTTTTTGGCCCAGCAAGAGAGTCAGGACGAAAAACAATGGGCGTTGAATTTTGCGGGTGCCGTATTTGATATTCAGGGACGTAAAGCGTCCAACTATGCTGTGGTTACACAAACTGTTGTCGCACAGGCGCAGCTCACGCGCTTCGCCGTGGTCAGCCTCTTGTCGTGATTTGTTAAACAGCTCCAAACACGCAAGTCTTCATTTCCCGCCTTGTAGTACGGGCACTTTTTTAGCTTATTGACCCTAAGAGGTTAGCGCTCATGAGCGGCTTTAATTCGCGCTCCCATGAAATTAACCCTGATACAGCCAAACCGCGTAGCAATCCGTCGTCCGGTACCGGCAACCGCAGAGGTATTCTTCGCTTGGGAAACCTTGTAACATCCTTGTTTATTCTTATAACAAAGCGATGGCGGGGAACAGCAATGGTTTATGTACAGCGCGATGCACAAGGCAAATTGCTCAGAGTTGAGCCAGCCCCCTTTGATGGCATGAGCGAACCTATTTCCGTAGAAAGTGAAGAGCTGCACAATTGGTTAAAAGTTAAAGAAGAAGTTAAGGCCCGTTTGGAAAGCCTTCATTCTTCCGACCTCGAACTGGTTCGTGTACTCGAAGATGTGGTCAACGTATTGGTGGATCGCGGCGTTATCCAATATACAGATCTCCCTGAGGCAGCAAGTACCAAGCTGGATCAGCGCGCTGTAGCTCGCGCCGACATTGAAGGCTTAACCAGTTTGCTAAAAGATTCCGGCGAGTAATACAGGTTACTCCTGTTTTTCATTCCAACCCCGCTATCTGCGGGGTTTGTTGTTTTTGGGGTTGTTGATTCTTGTGGAGTATTGAAATGACGACGTTGGTAAAAGAATTGGCGCAAAAACTCGGTGAGCAGTTGGCAGCTAAAGATTGGCGAATCGCCACCGCTGAATCCTGTACTGGCGGTGGTGTAGCGGCGGCAATTACTGCCATCGCCGGTAGCTCCGCGTGGTTTGAATACGGCGTGGTGAGTTATGCGAATGTCGCCAAACAAAAACTACTGGGTGTTAGCGCGCAAACGCTGGATATAGAAGGTGCAGTGAGCGAAGCCGTTGTTGTGGAAATGGTGCGCGGTGCATTGGCGCTTTCGGGGGCGGATCTCGCAGTGGCCATCAGTGGTATTGCTGGCCCTAGCGGTGCCACACCGGGTAAGCCGGTTGGTACTGTATGGTTTGCTTGGGCGACAGCGGCGGGTGATCTGAAAACGGATATGCAACTTATTGATGGAGATAGGGCGGCCGTCCAACATGGCGCGGTAATTTACGCTCTGGAAGGCGCTCTGGCGATGACCAAAAAAAATACTGTATAAATTACTAGTACTGTTTGCGCATACAGCTTTTTCATGTATGCTATGTTCATAGTCAGTTGCCTAGTGGCTGACCACAAAAAGATTCTATAACCAGTTTTCACTATTGTTACGTTGAGGTGTCAGATGGATGCGAATAAAGAGAAGGCCCTGCAGGCTGCATTAAGTCAAATCGAGCGTCAATTCGGTAAAGGTACCGTAATGCGTATGGGCGACAAAGAACAAGTCGCCATTCCTGCCATTTCAACTGGCTCCTTGGGGCTGGATGTCGCTCTCGGCATTGGCGGTTTACCCAAGGGCCGTATTATTGAAATTTATGGTCCTGAATCATCTGGTAAAACGACCCTGACTCTGCAAGTTATTGCTGAAGCTCAACGTATGGGTGGGACCTGCGCATTCATTGACGCCGAACATGCACTTGACCCTATCTATGCCTCCAAGCTCGGCGTCAATGTTGAAGATTTGATTATTTCCCAGCCAGACACCGGCGAACAAGCTCTGGAAGTGACCGATATGCTGGTACGTTCCGGTGCAGTGGATGTTCTGGTTGTTGACTCAGTTGCTGCATTGACACCACGCGCTGAAATTGAAGGCGAAATGGGTGACCATCACGTGGGTTTGCAAGCGCGTTTAATGTCGCAAGCGCTGCGTAAAATCACTGGTAATATTAAAAACGCTAACTGTCTGGTGATTTTCATCAACCAGATCCGGATGAAAATTGGCGTTATGTTCGGCAACCCCGAAACTACCACCGGTGGTAATGCACTCAAGTTTTATGCTTCAGTACGTTTGGATATTCGCCGTATTGGTGCAGTGAAAGAGGGTGAGGAAGTTGTGGGTTCTGAGACTCGCGTGAAGGTGGTGAAAAACAAAGTTGCACCGCCATTCAAACAAGCTGAATTCCAAATTCTCTATGGTTCTGGCATTAACCGTATGGGTGAAGTGGTCGATTACGGCGTTAAGTTGGGCATGATTGATAAAGCGGGTGCCTGGTATAGCTATCAAGGCAACAAGATTGGTCAGGGTAAAAACAACGTGATGAAATTTTTACAGGAAAATCCGATTATTGCGCAAGAGCTTGAGCAGCGCGTGCGCACCGAACTTCTTGCTACGCCCGCACTATCTCTGAGTGCCGGTGGTGCAGAAGTGACCGATGATGTAGAAATGTAATTTGTAATGATCTGTACAAAACCCCCATCAGCAGGAATGTTATGGGGGTTTTTGTTGTCTATAAGCTCGGTTATTGTGATTTCCCTAAAGCGCTGGCAGATAGCAATTCGTAGAATGTATCGCCAAGGTGTTTGGTTTCCATTAAGCTGCGTATTAGTAAATTGTTAGTGTGAATCTCACAATCGCGCTTGATAAGAGCAAGAGGTAATTTATGAAAATATCACATTGGGTTTTATTGGTAGGTGCCGTGTTTCTTGCCGGTTGCAGTTCCCAGCCTTATGTTGAAACTGATCATCAGGCCGGGTTTGATTTTGCATCATTGAAAACATTCAGTGTTGCAGAAACCAAGCAGGACTCTAAAGAAGATATCCTGATTTCACCTTTTACATTAAGCCATATACATGCGGCGCTTGAATCTGAACTGGGTAAGCGCTACCAGCAGGGTACTTCTGGTTCAAAGCCAGACTTTATTGTCAGTTATCATGTAGTGGTTGAGGAAAAAATAGATCCTCGCAGTTACAACGATATCTATGGTTTCGGTTATTACGGCGTAGGTTATCGCTATCCACGCCCTTACTTTTTGGGCACCAATACCGGCTTGCGTGTATATAATCAGGGCAGCTTGATTATTGATATCGTGGATGCCAAAACCGATAAGCCTATTTGGCGCGGTGTATCAGAGAAACGTCTGAGTCGCAGTATGGCGCCACAACAGCAGCGTGAAGTATTGAGCAACGCTGTAGTGGAGGTCTTGGCGCAGTTTCCTCCTGTGAATTAATTGTTGTCAGTTAGTCTAATGGCCGCTTTTTGCGGCCATTTTTATTAGGGCTTTTGTTGTTATGGAAGCAGAATCACCGAAACCATCGGATATACGTTTTGCCGCCATGAATTTTTTGGCAATGCGTGAACATTCCGCTAAAGAGTTAAAGGAGAAGCTCGGGCGCAAGTATTCGGCTTGGCCATGCTTACTTGACTCGGTTATTCAAGCATTGATTGAACAAAATCTTCAATCCGATGAGCGTTTTGCTACCGCGTTTATTGCCATGCGTCAGCGGCAGGGTAAAGGCAGCCAGTTGATTCGTCTTGAGTTGCGTGAGCGTGGTATCAGTGCAGAGCTTATTGCAGCTTGTCTGGATGAGTCGGATGCCGAATGGCAATCATTAGCTTGTGATGCCCGTCGCAAGCGTTTTGGCAATCAAGTCCCTCATGATCAGCGCGAGCGCGCACGGCAGATGCGTTTTTTGCAGACCAGAGGTTTTGCCAGTCGCCATATCCAACAGGTGTTTAATGCAGTCGATACGGATTATTGTTAGCGCCAATTTCTTGAATAAACAATAATCAGTTAGTGGCGAGTGCACGCTTGTTACCTGCAATGTATGTCATCCCATCCTTTTTTACTAACGTCGCTTCATACCCCAATCCCAGCTTTTCGTTGAGCCGAAAGGGGCTTTCTGTTACTCTGGCGCCCCGTCCTGAACGATAAATCCCCAAGCCTCGCAAAGAGTGCTGTTGTAGGCATTTATCTCCATATCCGCTCCGCATTTTCACAGTTAATCAGGTTTTACATGACGCGCTATATATTCGTAACAGGTGGTGTTGTTTCTTCATTGGGCAAAGGCATCGCCTCAGCTTCTCTGGCAGCTATTCTTGAGGCGCGTGGCCTTAAGGTAACTATCATGAAGCTGGACCCCTACATTAACGTAGATCCGGGCACCATGAGCCCTTTTCAGCATGGAGAGGTATTTGTCACTGAAGATGGTGCCGAAACCGATCTTGATCTGGGGCACTATGAGCGTTTTATTCGCACCAAGATGACACGCCGCAATAATTTCACCACCGGTCGCGTGTATGAGACTGTATTGCGCAAAGAGCGCCGTGGCGATTATTTGGGCGGAACTGTGCAGGTTATTCCGCATATCACCGATGAAATCAAGCGTCGCATTCTTGAAGGTGGTCGCGATGTCGATGTGGCTTTGGTTGAGATTGGTGGCACGGTAGGCGATATCGAATCGCAGCCCTTCCTGGAGGCTGTGCGTCAACTCAAAGTTGAAATGGGTACGCGCGCATTGCTAATGCACCTCACTTTGGTGCCTTATATCGCCACTGCTGGTGAAACCAAAACCAAGCCGACTCAGCACTCAGTAAAAGAATTACGTTCCATTGGTTTGCAGCCTGATATTCTGTTGTGTCGTTCCGAGCGTTTGGTGGATGAAGATTCGCGCCGCAAAATTTCGCTGTTCACTAATGTTGCCGAACGCGCCGTTGTACCGCTTCCCGATGCAGACACCATTTATTCGATCCCGCGCTTGCTACAAAGCTATGGTTTGGATCAGATCGTTGTTGAATTGCTTGGTTTGCAATGCCGCGAGGCCGATTTGAGTGAGTGGGACAAAGTTGTTGAAGGCAAACTTAATCCCGTCAATTCCATCACCATTTCCATGGTTGGTAAATATATGGAATTGCTGGATGCCTACAAGTCACTCATTGAAGCACTGACTCACGCCGGCATTCATACCCATACTAAAGTCAATATTAATTACATTGACGCCGAGCGTGTTGAAAATGAAGGCGTTGGCATTTTAAAAGATGCAGATGCTATTTTGGTTCCCGGTGGTTTTGGTGAGCGCGGCGTAGAAGGCAAACTCATGGCGGTGCAATACGCACGTGAAAACAAGGTTCCGTATCTTGGCATTTGCTTGGGTATGCAATCTGTTGTTATTGAATTTGCGCGCAATGTGTTGGGTCTGAAAGGGGCTAACTCCACTGAGTTCGATCGCAATTCTCCGCATCCGGTTATCGGTTTGATTACTGAATGGATCACCTCGGAAGGTGAAGTAGAAAAGCGCGATGAGTCATCTGACCTTGGCGGCACTATGCGGTTAGGTGCTCAGGAGTGTCGCTTGGTTAGCGGCTCTAAGGCACGCGATATTTATGGTGCAGATGTGATTGTTGAACGCCATCGTCATCGCTATGAAGTAAACAACAATTATGTTGATCAGTTGCAAAAAGCCGGTCTAAAAATTGGTGGTTGGTCAGCGGATGATACCTTGGTGGAAATGGTTGAAATTCCCGATCACCCTTGGTTTGTCGCCTGTCAATTCCACCCGGAATTTACGTCTACACCACGCGACGGGCATCCACTCTTTACTGCGTTTGTAAAGGCGGCACTGGCTAATAAGAAATAAGCGGTAAGGGCGCAATTTATTGCGCCCTTACTTTTATCTGCAAGAAATATCCTGCGTTAAAAAGGAATAGATGTGTCACAACAAATCGTAAAAATTGGCAATTTACAAGTTGGGAATTCACTCCCTTTTGTTTTGTTTGGCGGAATGAATGTACTTGAATCTCGCGATATGGCTATGCAGGTTGCCGAGGCATATGTAGAGGCAACTGGCAAGTTGGGTATTCCCTATGTATTTAAAGCCTCCTTTGACAAAGCTAACCGCTCTTCTATTCACTCGTACCGTGGTCCGGGTCTGGAAGAGGGCCTCAAAATATTTCAGGAAATCAAACAAACCTTTAATGTTCCGGTGATCACTGACGTTCATGAAATTGATCAGTGTCAGCCAGTGGCGGATGTCTGTGATGTAATTCAGCTGCCGGCCTTTCTCGCGCGTCAGACGGATTTAGTTGTCGCTATGGCGAAAACCGGCGCAGTTATTAATATTAAAAAGCCGCAGTTTTTAAGCCCGGGTCAAATGAAAAATATCGTCGAAAAATTTGGCGAATGTGGCAATGAGCAAATTATTTTGTGTGATCGCGGCACTAACTTCGGTTACGACAATTTGGTGGTTGATATGCTCGGTTTCCGCACCATGCGCGAGGTGAGCGGTAACGCACCGGTTATTTTTGATGTAACCCATTCCCTGCAGTGTCGCGATCCCATGGGCGCAGCCTCCAGTGGTCGTCGTCATCAAGTAGCTGAATTAGCGCGTGCCGGTATGGCGGTGGGGCTGGCAGGTTTGTTCCTTGAGGCGCACCCTGATCCTAACAACGCAAAATGTGACGGCCCTAGTGCGCTACCACTGGATAAACTCATTCCATTTTTGCAGCAAATGAAAGCAATTGACGATTTGGTGAAAAACTTTCCACCACTCGACATTAACTAAATTTTTTGGAAATCTACTCTGGAGAAGATGAATGACTAAAATTGTTGATATTAAAGCCTTTGAAATTTTGGATAGCCGTGGCAACCCCACTGTAATGGCAGAAGTAATTTTGGATGATGGCTCAATTGGTTCTGCAACTGCACCGTCTGGCGCGTCTACCGGTTCACGCGAAGCATTGGAATTGCGCGATGGTGACAAATCACGCTACTTGGGTAAAGGTGTTTTGAAGGCTGTTAACAACATCAATACCACTATTAAAAATCTGGTAGTGGGTATGGATTCATTGGATCAGCGCGCGCTAGATAATGCCATGATCAAAGCTGATGGCACCGACTTTAAAACTGTGTTGGGTGCAAACGCAATCTTGGCCGTGTCCTTGGCAAACGCCAAAGCAGCTGCAATCTCCAAAAAAGTTCCACTCTATGCACATATCGCTGACCTGAACGGTACTCCAGGTAAGTACTCTATGCCTGTGCCTATGATGAATATCATTAACGGCGGTGAGCATGCTGATAATAACGTGGACATTCAGGAATTCATGATTCAGCCCGTTGGTGCAAAAACCTTTGCTGAAGCATTGCGTATGGGCGCGGAAATTTTCCACACCCTGAAAAAAATCCTGCACGATCAAGGCTTGAGCACTTCTGTTGGTGACGAAGGTGGTTTTGCACCAAACCTGCCATCCAATGAAGATGCACTGAAAGTGATTTCTACCGCTGTTGAAAAAGCCGGTTACAAGTTGGGGGACAACGTTACTCTGGCATTGGATTGCGCATCAACTGAATTCTACAAAGACGGTAAGTATGATCTGGCTGGTGAAGGCCGTGTGTTCACTACCAACGAATTCTCTGATTACCTCGCTGATTTGGCCGCTAAATACCCAATCATCTCTATTGAAGATGGTAAAGACGAAAGTGATTGGGCAGGTTGGGCTGACTTGACACAAAAAATTGGTCACAAAATCCAATTGGTGGGTGATGATTTGTTTGTTACTAACACCAAAATTTTGAAAGAAGGTATTGATAAGAAAATCGCTAACTCCATCCTGATTAAGTTCAACCAAATTGGTTCGCTTTCAGAAACACTGGATGCGATCAAAATGGCACAGGACGCAGGATACACTGCGGTAATTTCTCACCGCTCTGGTGAAACTGAAGATACCACTATCGCTGATTTGGCGGTGGCAACTGCTGCTGGGCAGATCAAAACTGGTTCTCTCTGCCGTTCAGACCGCGTATCCAAGTACAACCGTTTGCTGCGTATTGAAGCCGAATTGGGCGCTGCTGCTCCTTACAAAGGCCGCGCAGAATTCAAGTCGTAATCTGTGTGAAAAAACAAAGGCCGAATCATCGGCCTTTGTTTTTAGTGTGTTGATGAATTATTTAATGTCTCAGGCAATATTTGATTGAACTTATGAAGTGGCTGCTGCTGGTGCTGATAATTTTGCTGAGCTATCTGCAATACAGATTGTGGATTGGTGACGGCAGTCTTGCGCATGCACATCGGCTGGAAAATGAGATTAAACTACAGCAAGCTGAAATTGATCGCATGCGTGAGCGCAATCGCATTCTTGATGTTGAAGTGGAAGAGCTAAAAACAGGCTTGGACACTATTGAAGAGCGCGCACGTAATGACATTGGTCTGATTAAAAAAGACGAAACTTTTTTTATTATCCTCGATGACGAAAAATAATTTTTTATCAACTTGGATAAAACCCTCTACACAGATTGCATTCAATGACAGTATCTAATCAGCAAGCCCCTGCTTATTGGGTGGTAGTGCCTGCCGCAGGCATTGGTGCGCGTATGGGTGCTGATTGTCCCAAGCAATATCTTCCGCTGTTAAATAAAACGGTTATAGAGCATACCTTGTCCCGGTTGTTGGCCGTTCATGGCGTTGCTGGTGTCTATGTGGCATTGAGTCCAGATGATACCTATTGGCGGCAGTTGCCTATTGCCGATCATCCCGCCATTTATGATGTTGCGGGTGCAGCAGAGCGTGCTGGTTCAGTCCTGAATGCATTGGTTGCGTTAACCTCTGTGGCGAAGCCATACGACTGGGTTTTGGTGCATGACGCCGCGCGTCCTTGTATTACACCGGTGGATATTGAATTGCTCATTCGCGGTGTGGCGGATCATCCTGTTGGCGGTATTCTTGGGGTACCCGTCAGCGATACCTTAAAAATGGTCAGCGATGGGAATATCCTGTATACAACGGATCGTCGTGCTTTATGGCAAGCGCAAACTCCGCAAATGTTCCGTTTGGGCTTATTGCATGATTGTTTGCATCGTGCATTAGTTGAAGGTAAAACTATTACTGATGAGGCATCCGCGCTTGAGGCATTTGGCTATAAGCCGTTGATGGTGAAAGGTCGCAGCAGCAATATAAAAATTACCTATCCTGATGATTTGGCAATTGCCAGTTTTTTATTGCAACAAAATACCTAGTGTTATGTAGTTGTTTTTAGCAGGAATTAAAATATGTCTATGCGTATTGGTCATGGTTACGATGTTCACGCGTTTGGCGATGGCGATAAAATTGTTATAGGTGGTGTTGTTATTCCTCATCAGCGGGGTCTGATCGCCCACTCTGATGGTGACGTGTTGTTGCACGCCTTGTGTGATGCCTTGTTGGGGGCGGCGGCCCTAGGCGATATTGGTAAGCATTTTCCTGACACTGATATGCAATACCGCAATATTGATAGCCGTGCACTGTTGCGTATGGTTTATGCAAAGCTCAATCAACTGGGCTGGAAGTTGGCCAATGCAGACATGACCATTGTTGCTCAAGCTCCACGCATGGCAACCTACATTCCCCACATGGTTGAAACCATTGCAGCTGATTTGCACGTGGATTTGTCGCAAATCAATGTCAAAGCCACCACCACCGAGCGTTTGGGTTTTACCGGGCGCGAAGAAGGTATTGCTTGTTATGCGGTTGTTCTGATCGAAAAGAACAATCACTAATCGAGCTATTGTTATAGCCTCACCTATTATTTACGGATTATGTTTTGACAGAATTTTCGTTGGATTTCCCGCGTGCATACGGCGAACTGAATGCATCGGCTATTTTTCGTGATCAACCGGAAGACTTTAAAGTGGATGAAGACTTGGGCTTCGAACCACTGGGGACGGGTGAACATGTTTTTCTGCAAATATTAAAGCGCGGTGAAAACACGGCGTGGGTTGCCGGAAAAATCGCCGAGCTGGCAAAGGTTAATATTAATGATGTTGGATATGCTGGCCGCAAGGATCGCCATGCAGTGACCACCCAATGGTTTAGTGTTTATCTGCCTAAAGGTATTGAGCCAGATTGGATCTTGCTTAACAGCGATACGATTTATGTGATTCGCGTTGCGCGCCATCAGCAGAAGCTGCGTCGAGGTGATCATCGCCAAAACTATTTTGTGATTCGTTTGCGCGATCTTCAAACAGATGATCGTCCTGTATTGGAACAAAAAATTCATCAGGTGCTAACCTTGGGCGTGCCCAATTATTTTGGTGAGCAGCGCTTTGGTTTTAATGGTAATAATTTGATAGAAGCCGATGCAATTTTGGTAGGCGGTAAACGTTACAAAGACAAACAAAAACGCGGGTTAATGTTATCTGCCGGACGCTCCTATTTGTTTAATCAGGTTCTCGCTGCACGAGTTGTTGCAGGTAATTGGTGTGATCTTGTATCGGGCGATCCCGAACCTCAATCATCCGGGCCCTTGTGGGGGCGCGGTCGCTCATTGGCAAGCGATGAGTTATTGGCGTTTGAACAAACAGTATTAGCTGATTGGCAACAATGGTGTGATGGGCTGGAGCATGCCGGATTGTCGCAAGAGCGACGGCCTTTGCGTTTGCTTCCTGCAAATGCCCAGTGGCGCTGGATAGAAAACGATTTGGAGCTTTCCTTTTCGTTGGCTGCCGGTGAGTTTGCCACTGCTGTTTTGCGTGAGTTAGCGCAGTTAACTAATCGCTCACAGGACTCACTTATCGAGTTGGAGTAGATGAGCGATCATTGAAACGCCGCTATGGTATAGTTGCCCGCTTTGTTTAAACGATTTTACATTGTGCCCAATGGGTTAGTTGTAGGTGATGGAGGGGATCTGGCGATGACAGACTTATTGATGCAAGGTGTAGGTATGACCTCGCTGCGCACCCGTGAGCGTCTCATTCAGCGTTTACGCGACCAAGGCGTAACGAATATGCGCGTCCTGGATGTAATGTTAAATACCCCGCGCCATATCTTTCTGGATGAAGCTTTGTCTCATCGTGCCTATGAGGATACAGCCTTGCCAATCGGGCACGGGCAAACCATATCCCAGCCTTACATTGTGGCGCGTATGACAGAAGTGTTACTGGGTGCTGCGGGCGGCAATTTACAGAAGGTACTTGAGGTGGGTACGGGGTCCGGTTATCAAACCAGCGTCTTGGCGCAACTTGTTCCACAGGTGTACAGCGTTGAGCGGATAAAACCACTGCAAGACAAAGCCCGCGACCGATTGCGTCAATTAGGTTTGCGCAATGTGCAAATGCGTCATGCCGATGGTGGGTTTGGCTGGCCGGAAGCTGGTCCTTACGATGGTATTATCAGTACTGCTGCGCCTCAGGCAATTCCGGATGAACTGTTAAAGCAATTGGCTCCGGGCGGTGTTCTCGTAATTCCGGTCGGGGGCAGGGAGCAGCAGCTTCATCTTGTTATTCACGATGCGGAATCCGGTAAATTTGTGACCCGGATTCTTGAACCGGTAAAGTTTGTCCCGTTTCTATCGGGGACTGCGCGGTAGTGGATTGCTGAATTGATTTATAAGGTATTCTAAGTGCGGTAGGTATCTTGGATCTTTTTTCGCAGGAAAAGCTTTGGATTTACGTGAACCTTCGCTCTTTTCTCCTGTGTATTTATAAAAATATTAGATAATTTTAAAATAAATTTAATTTATTAACTCCAAAATGGCATAAAAGAGATTGAAAAATAACCATGATTATTGAGTAATTCGATGCCAAAGCTTGCATTTTTTTCCTCAAGATTACTTATAAATTTGTTCGTTATATCGATCAAAATTTGCTTGCTAACTGGTTGCTTGAGCAATCATTCTGCACCTGTTGAAGATAAGTCACGTACCAATATCAAGCGCCCATTGGCGCATGTTGTGATTCCTGGTGACACACTGTTTTCTATCGCATGGCGTTATGGACTAAAATATGAAGCTCTCGCAAAGCACAATGGAATCAATGCTCCCTATCTAATTCGCCCATCTCAAGTCATTCGGTTAGACATTGCTGCCAAGGCGCAGAGCAACCAAGGCTCGCGCACCCATGCTACTAACTCTAGGCAAATATCACCTACAAAAAACACCCAGTTTGTTAGCACCCCCAGATCAACTAGTAAAATAAAACAAACAGTTATGGCAGGGTCCGATAAGCCAAATAGTCAGCTTACAGGTGCACCACAGTGGCGTTGGCCCACTCAAGGTGCAATTTTGTCATCCTTTCAAAGTAACAGTGGTTTAAATAAGGGTATTGATATTGGTGGCAAATTGGGAGAGCCTGTGCTTGCAGCAGCTTCAGGAAAGGTTGTTTATTCAGGAAGTGGGCTGCGCGGTTACGGCAAATTGCTCATTATCAAACACAATGAAACCTTCCTGAGCGCGTACGCACACAACAATGCTTTGCGAGTAAAAGAAGGTGATTTTGTTAAAGCTGGGCAAACAATTGCCGAAATGGGTTCTAGTGGTACCGATAGGGTAAAACTTCACTTTGAGATTCGCCGCGATGGAACGCCTGTTGATCCAATGAAGTTTTTACCGCGTCGTTAGAAAAATGTCATGTTCATGAGTTAAAACGGGAATTCATGAATGACTCTTTATCGTGGAGAAATCCTTAAGAGTTACAGCTAGGGCGAGCTGGGTGATTCATAAATACAAGCCAGCCGGTTAAATAAAAATTGATTAAGGGGCTGAAAATGACTTTACATAATAGTGATTCAACGACTTTAGATCGTGATGATACTTTCATAGCACAAGACATTGATATTGAAGATGCAGAGCTTTTGTTGGCGGAAGAAGATGATGTGCCCAAGCCTTCAATGTCCAGTGCTAGCGAACGAATTATTGATGACAAGTACAATAAAACCCTCGATGCCACCCAGATCTATTTAAATGAAATTGGATTCTCCCCTTTACTCAGTGCAGAAGAAGAGGTTTATTTTGCCCGCAAAGCGCTTAAAGGCGATGTCGCTGCGCGTAAACGGATGATAGAAAGTAACCTTCGGTTAGTTGTTAAAATTTCCCGTCGTTATGTTAATCGTGGACTTGCCTTGCTGGATTTAATTGAGGAAGGCAATCTTGGGCTTATCCGTGCCGTAGAGAAGTTTGATCCAGAGCGTGGTTTCCGCTTTTCGACTTATGCTACCTGGTGGATTCGCCAAACTATTGAGCGTGCAATCATGAATCAGACGCGCACAATTCGTTTACCCATACATGTTGTAAAAGAGTTAAATATTTATCTGCGCGCAGCGCGTGAGCTTTCTCAAAAGTTGGATCATGAGCCAACACCCGAGGAAATTGCCAATCTTCTGGAAAAGCCAGTGGCAGATGTCGAGCATATGCTAAGCCTTAATGAGCGGGTGACATCTATCGATGCCCCAATAGGGAATTCTTCTGATCGTGCAATTGTTGATACTATTGCAGATACCCACGTCTCTGATCCTGCCGCATTGCTACAAGATAGTGATTTGACTACCAGCTTGGATCATTGGTTAGATGAGCTTACAGAGAAGCAGCGCGAGGTGTTAGCACGCCGTTTCGGATTAAGAGGGTACGAGGTAAGCACCCTTGAGGAAGTGGGTCACGAAATTGGCTTGACTCGCGAGCGCGTACGTCAAATTCAGGTTGAGGCGCTTAAACGTTTGCGCGACATAATGGAGAAGCAAGGATTAGATAGTACGGCGCTTTTTAGTGTGTAAATTACTTCGATGAAGTGCTGTTTTATTTAAAAAAACAAAAAGCGGAACTGATAAGGTTCCGCTTTTTGTTTATGTGGTTCGTAATCTATTTTTTAAGTGCGTCAGTATTATTGATTAACCACGCTGCAGAACCAACCAAGGCGGCTTTATCATTAATAATTAGCTTTATGGATATGTCGCTAACGTAACCAGTCATTGGGCCTTTGTTTTTATAGCGCTCCAGAAAGTGCGATTCGGGCAGTAAGTCAACCAACTTGGGAGTAATGCCCCCGCCAATTACTACGCCGCCTTTGGCTCCCAGCGACAGCGCTTTATCACCTGCGACCTCTCCTAGTACATCACAAAAAGTCAACACCGCTTCGCGGCAGAGTGGATCTTGATTGGCGATGCCTTTCGAGCTCACTTCAGCGGGTGTATAGGGCATTGCATCGACCCCTTCGTTATGCGCAAGTGCTCTATATAGGGTAACAAGTCCGCCACCAGAAAGAATATTTTCAACTGATACGTGATTTTGCTCTTTCAGGAGGAAGGCTTTGATATCAAGCTCTTTCTCGTTGGTGGGGGCAAAACTGGCGTGCCCACCCTCTGTTGGGATAATTCGCCAGTTATTTTGGTCTGGAACAAGCGCTGCCATGCCAAAACCTGTGCCTGGCCCCATAACAACAATTGGAGCATCAGTATTGGATTTATGGGAATCGTATAGCGTGACCAGCTCGTTTTCTTCAAGGAACGGCACTGCATAGGCGAGAGAGGCAAAGTCGTTGATGACGTGCAATGTTTTCATTCCCAATTGATCCCGCAAGCCATCAATAGAGAACTTCCAATTAAGGTTGGTCATGGATGCTTGGCCATTTTCGATAGGACCTGCAATTGCAAGGCACCCATAAGCGGGAATCTCAACGCCAAACTCACTGCAGCAAGCCTTGATCATTGTGGCCATATCTGGATAGTTGGCGCATTTGAGAGTGATTTGGCGTTCTGCCGTATAATTGGTCTTGCCATTGATGCGATTTTTTTCAGCATCAAACTCGACCAGACCGAAACGACCGTTAGTGCCTCCGATATCAGCAACCAGTAACAGGCTCATGCGACTCCTCAGCTTCTTTAATATTAAGAAGACTAGATTGTTATAGATGGTGTGTTAGAACTGTAATATTTCTTGAGCGCGGGAGAATAACATTAAACTTAATTTGCGGAAATTCACTTTTAAATTGTGAGTCGAAAATGGATGTTATCGCGTTTTATTGAGTGGTTTTTTAAGCATATACAGCCCTACTTACATTGCTCTTTACACTATAAATATTACTTAGGCTGTTGTTTTTGGAGTTATAACTGTTGTTTTGTTGACAGCGCTGTCATTAATGGGTAGCGTTCTCATCGGTTTTTTATTACATATATGTTTTTCCGGAGGTTGTAGAAGTGCAGTGGCCAAGCATCACTAGCAAGGTAAAAAAAGATCCTGTTCTCGAAGCAAAAATTGATCACATTCTTGGTGATTTGAGTTTGGAAGAGAAAATAGGGCAAATGATCCAGCCGGAAATCAGGCATTTAACTCCTCAAGATGTGAGGGATTTTCATATCGGCTCAGTGTTGAATGGCGGCGGTTCGGTTCCCAATGGTAATCGCTATTCAAAAGCTGCAGATTGGCTGGCTATTGCTGACGCCTATTACCAGGCATCTATGGATGATAGTGATGGTTATATGGCTATTCCTATCATGTGGGGGACGGATGCAGTACATGGTGTTGGAAACATTGTTGGAGCAACGCTATTTCCTCACAACATTGCATTAGGTGCGACCAGAAATACGGAATTAATTAAAGAGATTGGCAATATTACCGCGACAGAAATCGCAGTAACCGGATTGGATTGGGATTTTTCCCCAACAGTGGCTGTCGCCCGTGATGATCGCTGGGGGCGTACTTATGAATCTTATTCGGAGCATCCGGAGCTGGTTCGTGATTATGCCGGAGTGATGGTTGAGGGGCTTCAAGGTGAAGCGAGCGGTCAGGGTTTTTTGTCTGCCTATAAAGTCATATCTACAGCCAAGCATTTTATCGCTGATGGAGGGACTCATAATGGAATAGATCGGGGCGATTGCCTGGCTGATGAGGAAACCCTGTTTCGGGTTCATGCTGCAGGTTACTACAGCGCTATAGAGGCTGGTGTTCAATCAGTGATGGCTTCCTTTAATAGTTGGCACGGCGTGCATATGCACGGTCATCAATATTTGTTGACGCGGGTGTTGAAAGAGCAGATGGGGTTTGATGGGCTTGTGGTTGGTGATTGGAACGGCCACGGATTTGTCGCCGGTGCGACAGTTTTAAATTGCCCGCAGGCAGTAAACGCTGGATTGGATATCTTTATGGTGCCGGATCCTGAGTGGAAGCAGCTTTATAAAAATACACTCGAGCAAGTCAAAACAGGCGTTATTCCATTGTCCCGTATTGATGATGCTGTGCGACGCATTTTGCGAGTGAAATTGCGTGCAGATCTTTGGCAGAGAGGGCTTCCATCCAAGCGCCCTTTGGCTGGTAAGGATGAATTACTCGGCGCCCCCGAACATCGTGCTGTAGCACGTCAGGCTGTCCGTGAGTCCCTGGTATTACTAAAGAATAAAAACAATATTTTACCGCTTTCCCCCCGCTTAAATGTGCTGGTTGCAGGTGATGGTGCGGATAACATCAGCAAACAAACGGGCGGTTGGTCCGTGAACTGGCAGGGCACCGGCAATACTATGGCTGATTTCCCTGGGGCGACTACGATCTGGATGGGCATCGACGCCGCAGTTTCTGCCGCAGGCGGTAAAGCAATATTGAGTGTGGATGGTGCTTATGATCAGAAGCCTGATGTTGCAATTATTGTTTTTGGTGAAGACCCCTATGCAGAAATGCAGGGCGATATTCAACACCAGTTATTAAAGGCTGGTGATACGCGCGATCTTGAATTACTTAAAAGGTTGCAGTCGCAAGGTATTCCCGTCGTATCCTTATTTGTTACCGGTCGTCCCATGTGGGTTAACCGGGAGTTAAACCTCTCTGATGCATTTATGGTTGTTTGGCAGCCGGGAACTGAGGGAGCTGGTGTAGCCGATGTTATTTTCACTGGTATTAACGGTGAGCTGAATCATCCAGTTAAAGGGAGATTATCGTTTTCGTGGCCCAAGCGTCCTGACCAGGGGCCACTCAACTGGGGTGATGAAAATTATGAACCATTGTTTGCTTATGGTTTCGGCTTGGCTTACGGCGAGCTGGATTTGTTAAAGGATAATTTACCCGAGGAGGGCATTGCTCTTGAGGAAAGTTCCAATGTATTGGAGCTGTTTAACCGGCGCCCTCTGGGTGCTTACCAAGTAATGCTTGAAGGGAAAAATAATGACCGTGTGCTTTTAAACGGGAATATTGCTAATGTTTCAACGCTCAGTGTTAGTTGTGTTGATCGCGATGTACAAGAAGACGCGCGCAGGGTTATTTGGAATGGGGAAGGTGAGGGCTTGGTTGCAATTTCTAACCAAAATCGCCAAGTGTTGAGTAGTTATTACGAGTCTAACTCATCGTTGCTGTTTGATGTGAAAGTTGATTCGGCTCCTGAAGATCAAGCATGGGTTCGGATTGGTTGTGGCCCATCCTGTTATTCTCAGGTTGAAATAACGAGGGAGTTGCGTGAAATTGTTGGTGGAGGTTGGAAAACGCTATCGGTTGATTTGATTTGTTACCCTGATGCAGGTACAGATTTTGGGTTAAAAAGAACGCCTGAAGAGTTGTTCGCACTTATTCTTGAACCTTTTGCATTGGTCGCCAATGGTGCTCTCGACTTGACTTTTTCCCATGTGAGAATAGAAAAGTCACGTGCACAAGGTGGTTGTGTTCGTTTAGTATAGGTTTGTAGTATCGCCTCTAAAAGCCGCGCATTTTTGCGCGGCTTTTTTTTGTAAAAAATAAAGTACTTGGTGAAAAAAATCATTCGTGCTTTGACTGTGTGCGTGCCTTAAAAACGTGGTGCATTATTTTGTTCCATATGGGGGCGTCAATTTTTGGTTTTTTGCTTGGAAATGGCGCCATTTAAAATTACTCGTCACCATTAAAGTGCGCGATAAAAAAGTAATTTCACGGGCATTATTTTTTTTAAAATTTCATATCTCTTTGATTAATAGCAATTTATTGATGCCATTTCATCTTTTTTCGGCTGTTGGCACAAGACTTGCGCTAGTGGATATCAGTCAACATTCCTGTTGGTGCATCAGGGTTTCACTGGAAACTTTTTAGTGCACAGCAATGTGTAAGTTGCATTGCTAATTTGCTGGGAATGCTACTCATGGCTAACACACATCTACTATGTCTTTGGAGAAGGCTCTATGAAAAAAAATACACTTCATCTTTTGGTTGCTGCGGTAAGTTCGTTGGTTTGCGGTGTTCCAAGTGTTTCGGCAAAAACATTTACAGAGTCAATGCAACAAGGCAGTGTAGTAAAAGTAAATTTTCGGACCCGCTTTGAGGATGTTAGTGAAGATGGGCTGAAAGATTCCGATGCGTTAACTACTCGCTCTCGTCTCTCTTATCAGTCTGGTGCATGGAATGGTTTCGGATTTTCTGCCGAATTTGATGATGTTACCGAGCTTACTAATGATGTTGATTATCGCACTGCTCCATCGGGTGATGCGAATAATCCGGGCACTGCAATTATTGCTGATCCAGAAGGGACAGAAGTGAATCAAGGATTTATCTCATACACCAATTTTAACAATCAAGTTAAGTATGGTCGTCAGCGCTTGATTTTAGATAATGCCCGTTTTGTCGGTAACGTGGGATGGCGTCAGAACGAGCAAACTTATGACGGTGTATCTTGGACAAATAAAACTATTCGTTATACGAATTTCACCTACGCCTATATCAAAAATGTGAATCGTGTATTCGGTGAGGATAATCTCCTTCAGGGCGATCACAATCACAACAGTCATGTGCTTAATCTGAGCTACACCGGCTTTGATGCGGGTAAATTAATTGCTTACGCATATTTGTTGGATGTGGAAAACCCAATTGCTGCAAAAGGTGCAAGTAGTGATACCTTTGGTTTGCGTTGGCAAAGTGCTACTCATGGTATGTTTCAATATAATCTAGAGTATGCAAAGCAATCTGATGCTGGTGCTCTTGGGCTATTCGATGCTGAATATTTACTTGCAGAGGGGACCTTGAGTGTATCTCGTTTTGCATTTACGGGAGGCTATGAATTATTGGGTTCCGATGATGGCTCGTACGGTTTCGCAACTCCCTTGGCAACCCTGCATGCATTTCAGGGGTGGGCAGATAAATTTCTTGCAACTCCTGCTGCAGGTTTGGAAGATAAATATTTGAAAGTTGGATTTACCGCAGTTGGGACCCAATTTTTACTGGGGTATCACAAATTTGATTCAGATACCGGCAGTCTGGATTATGGTGATGAGATTGATTTCAGTGTTAGTAAAAAAATTGGTTCAGTAGTTTGGACCGCAAAATATGCAGACTTTGCCATGGGTGATGTCGCTGCCTACAAGGACACTACAAAGTTTTGGCTAATGGCTGATTGGAATTTTTAATTTCACAGTGCAAATATCACCCAATAAAAAACCTGCTTTGAGCAGGTTTTTTTATTGGATTTGTAGAATGCAAAAAGCCGCATGGAGCGGCCTTTTGCATTTACAGCATAGCAATTACTTGGTTGGGTAATCGCGCTTTGGACTGCCGGTATATTGTTGGCGTGGGCGACCAATTTTATATGGTCCGCTTACCATTTCATTCCAGTGGGAGTACCAGCCTACTGCACGTCCCAGTGCAAAAATCACGGTGAACATTTCGGTTGGTATACCGATTGCCTTCATGATGATGCCTGAGTAGAAATCAACGTTGGGATAGAGTTTCTTGGAGATAAAGTAGGGGTCTTCCAATGCAATCTGCTCAAGGCGCTTGGCGATCGCTAGCAATGGGTCATTTTCCAATCCCAGCTCGGCCAGCACTTCATCGCAAGTTTGTTTCATTACTTTGGCGCGTGGGTCAAAGTTTTTGTAAACGCGATGGCCGAAACCCATCAGCCGGAAGCCGGAGGTTTTATCTTTGGCGCGCGCAACGCAGGCTTCAATATTGTCTACAGTGCCGATCTCTTCCAGCATCTCCAAAACGGCTTCGTTGGCGCCGCCATGAGCGGGTCCCCACAGCGTTGAAATACCTGCAGCTATGGCTGCGAACGGGTTTGTGCCAGAGGAACCTGAGAGGCGCACAGTAGAGGTCGATGCATTTTGCTCATGATCAGCATGTAATATAAAAATACGATCCATAGCTTTTGCAATAGTCTTACTTACATTCGGAGTTTTGCCTGCAGTGCCGAATGTCATGTTCAAGTAATTTTCGGCGTAGCTCAAGCTGTCATCCGGAGCAATAAACTCTTCACCCTTGCGGTGCTTGTAAACCATTGCGGAAAGGGTTGGCATTTGGCCAATCAGTCGGTAAGCGGTCAGCTTGCGGCTTTCAGCATCGGTAATGTTGATTTCATCGTTGTAGACCGCAGCCAGCGCAGCAACAGCACTGCACAAAATCGCCATGGGATGTGATTCGCGCTTAAAGCTTTTGATGATATTGGCTACAGACTCATCTACTGCTGAGTGTTTTTTGATTTGGGCGGTAAATTCTTCTTTTTGATTCGGGGTTGGCAGTTCGCCGTTCAGTAAGAGGTAGCAGGTTTCAAGATAATCAGAGGATACAGCGAGTTGTTCGATTGGGTAGCCGCGGTGAAGGAGCACGCCTTCATCACCATCAATAAATGTAATACTGGATTCGCATGAGGCGGTGGACATAAAGCCCGGGTCGAATGTGAAGAAGCCATTTTTGGTGATGCTGGTAACGTCAATAACGTCTGGTCCGATAGTACTGGCGTAGATGGGTAACTCAATCGTTTTATCAATGCCATCAATCGTGAGTTGTGCTTTCTTGTCAGTCATTACTGACTCCTGTGCTTACTGATTTGGACTAAAGGCTTGAGTGAAGCATGTTTCGCTTTACTCAACGAATAAAAACCGTAGGTGGCTTTGCTTTCTATATAGCTCTGCTTTTAACAGCTTTTTAGGCCGGCTACTTTTTATGGACTGGTCAGCTGCATCTATTATGAGCTGATGGTGCCGATTGCGAGCGGCATTATAGATGACTTAATTGTTAAGGCGAAAGTTTTTGGTGCGGCTCGGCGGTAAATTTAGCTTCTTTTTTGGGGTTAGCTGATGTTGTACATCTTTGTCTGGTGATTCTTCGTATGGCACTTCCGGGTGGGTTGCATTGTTATGATGCATTAATCATTTTAATGCTTTAAATGCGTGCGTTTTTTGAAAAATTATCTAGATAAATCATGGTGTTGTGTAAAAATTCCGTTAAAAGATTATCCGCTTTGTGAATGCTGTATTTGAGGGGCTTAATCGGTGGCTTTTTGTTTGTGTTTCCAGAGGTCAATCTCTATAATGCTGCGCGACTTGCAGGGCGCACTGCACTTTTTTATCTCTTAATAGATACAAGGTGCGATGCTTACTCTTAAACCTGCCCGCGATGGGCAATAAGGTGATCTAGACCGTGAAAAAGAAAAGACCTGTCAACCTACATATTACATTTGCTGCACTTCCTATCACTGCTTACGTTTCTATTCTTCATCGCGTCTCTGGCGTTTTCCTTTTTGCGGGTATTGCACTCCTGTTATGGATGCTCGACTCAAGTACTGGCTCACAAGAAGGTTTTAACGCAGTAGCGGCGCTCACTTCAAATCCTGTATTTAAAGCGATTTTATGGCTTGTTTTGGCTGGATTGGCTTATCACATGGTGCTTGGTATTCGCCATTTGATTATGGACTTTGGTGTGGGTGAGTCGCTCAAAGGCGGCAAGCTAGGGGCTAAAATTGCGCTGGCTATTGCCATCGTGTTGATCGTATTGGTGGGGGTATGGGTATGGTAACTTCAGTAACCAGTTTTGGGCGCAGCGGTCTTTACGATTGGTTGATCCAGCGTATTGGTGGTGCTGTTATGGCGGCCTACACCATTTTCATCGTTGCTTACTTGGCATTAAACCCTGATTTGACCTTTGAGCAGTGGCAATCCCTTTACAATCAGTTGTGGATGCGTGTTTTTACTCTTGTCACTCTTCTTTCTTTTATATCCCATGCCTGGATTGGTTTGTGGGCCGTACTGACTGATTATTTAACCACTCGCATGTTAGGCTCCAAAGCAACTTTCTTGCGTATATTTGCCCAGATGGTCCTGGGTGCTGTTGCAGTGACTTATCTCGTTTGGGGTATTCAAGTAATTTGGGGTATTAACTGATGGCTACTATGCGCACGATTTCGTTTGACGGTATTGTAATTGGCGGTGGCGGCGCTGGTATGCGTGCCGCACTGCAATTGGCTCAATCTGGCTATAAAACAGCTGTAATTACTAAAGTTTTTCCTACTCGCTCACACACTGTATCTGCCCAAGGCGGGATTACCTGTGCGATCGCAAGTGCTGACCCGAATGATGATTGGCGCTGGCACATGTACGACACTATCAAAGGTTCTGACTATATTGGCGATCAGGACGCAATTGAGTATATGTGTTCTGTGGGGCCAGAAGCGGTATTCGAATTAGAGCATATGGGATTGCCGTTCTCTCGTACCGAAGAGGGCCGAATCTATCAGCGTCCTTTCGGTGGTCAATCAAAGAATTTTGGTGAAGGAGGGCAGGCAGCGCGCACTTGTGCCGCAGCAGACCGCACCGGTCATGCTCTTCTGCACACCCTTTATCAAAACAATATCAAAAATCAGACTGTATTTTTAAATGAATGGTTTGCTGTTGATTTGGTAAAAAATCAGGATGGTGCAATCGTCGGTGTTATAGCAATTAATATCGAAGATGGCGAAACCGTTTATGTAAAAGCGAAGGCAACTGTATTGGCAACAGGTGGTGCAGGGCGTATTTATGCATCAACGACCAATGCACATATCAATACTGGTGATGGCGTAGGCATGGCATTGCGTGCTGGTGTCCCGGTACAAGATATTGAAATGTGGCAGTTCCACCCCACTGGTATCGCGGGTGCTGGCACATTGGTAACTGAAGGTTGTCGCGGTGAAGGTGGTTACTTAATTAATAAGCACGGTGAGCGTTTTATGGAGCGCTATGCGCCTAACGCCAAAGACTTGGCTGGCCGCGATGTGGTTGCACGATCAATGATCCTGGAAATCATTGCTGGTAATGGTTGTGGTCCCAATGGCGATCACGTGTTGCTGAAGCTTGATCATCTGGGTGAAGAGGTTCTGGAAAGCAAGTTGCCAGGCATCTGCGAACTCTCGCGCACTTTCGCCCACGTCGATCCGGTTTATGCCCCCATTCCTGTGGTGCCAACTTGCCACTATATGATGGGCGGTATCCCCACGAATGTTAATGGACAAGCGTTAACAGTTGATGCCAACGGTAATGATGTGGTTATTGATGGTTTGTTCGCTTGCGGTGAAGTGGCTTGTGTATCAGTGCACGGTGCTAACCGTTTGGGTGGTAACTCATTACTTGATTTGGTTGTATTTGGTCGTGCGGCTGGACTGTATATCGAGAAAGCATTACGCGAAGGTATCGAGCATCGCGATGCAAGCGAGGCCGATATTGAAAAAGCCATGGCGCGCCTAAACAAAATTAATACATCTACATCAGGCGAGAGTGCATCTGTATTACGTAAAGAATTGCAGACAATCATGCAAAACTACTTTGGCGTTTTCCGCAAAGGTGAGTTTATGCAGAAAGGTATTCAGCAATTGGCTGAGCTGCGTAAGCGTATTGAGAATGTTTCGATTACCGATAAAAGTAATGCATTTAACACGGCGCGTATTGAAGCCTTGGAATTGCAAAACTTGCTGGAAGTGGCTGAAGCGACTGCTATTGCCGCCGAAGAGCGCAAAGAATCCCGTGGTGCTCATGCCCGTGAAGACTTCGAAGATCGTGACGATGCCAATTGGTTGTGTCACTCAATGTATTTCCCCGGCGAAAAGCGGGTTGGCAAGCGTGCGGTGAATTTTAAACCGCGCACTATGGAAGCGTTCCAACCCAAAAAACGTACCTATTAATAACCGCATAGGGTAATCGGGAGAAGAGTTATGTTGAAAGTACAAGTATATCGTTACAACCCAGAGACTGATAACGCCCCTTACATGAAAACCTATGAGGTAGATACTCAGGGTAAAGACTTGATGGTGTTGGATGTTCTTGAATTACTTAAGGCGCAGGATCAGTCATTAGCATATCGCCGCTCATGCCGTGAAGGTGTCTGTGGATCCGATGGTATGAATATCAATGGTAAAAATGGTCTGGCCTGCATCAAACCAATTTCAGAGTGTGTCAAAAACAACACTTTGATCTTGCGTCCATTGCCTGGTTTGCCAGTGATTCGCGATCTGGTTGTGGACATGACCCAGTTCTACGATCAATACAAGAAAATAGAACCTTTCTTGCAAAATGATACACCTGCGCCCGCTATTGAGCGTTTGCAGTCACCTGAAGATCGCGCCAAGCTTGATGGTCTTTATGAGTGTATACTTTGCGCTTGTTGCTCTACCAGTTGTCCTTCATTCTGGTGGAACCCGGATAAGTTCATTGGTCCGGCGGGCTTGCTTCAGGCGTATCGTTTTCTGGCCGACAGTCGCGACTTGGCTACACAAAAACGCCTGTCAAACCTCGATGATCCGTTCAGTGTATTCCGTTGTCATGGCATTCAAAATTGTGTCGCAGTCTGCCCGAAAGGCCTGAACCCGACACGAGCTATCGGCCATATTCGCAATATGCTTTTACAGAGCGCTACCTAGGGTAGCGCTTTTCTGTATTTGAGCTGACCAAAATAGTCAGCGCAAAGCCAAAGTAAAACTGTTTGTTGTAATGGAGAGTTACAGCGACTTAAAAGCGGCGCTTTTAATCAAAAGTTGAGAGCGTTTGGTAGCTAACTGCTAGTTGTTATAGCAGGAGGTTTAAACCTCCGATAATTAAGGTGAGTGGAATGCAAGACAGCATTATGGAGCAATTTTGGAGCACGTCTCACATCTCTGGTGGGAATGCTGCCTACGTCGAAGAGCTCTACGACACGTATTTACATAACCCTAATGCCGTTCCAGAAGAATGGCGCAATTACTTCGATCAGTTACCCCGTGTAAATGGGGTGCTAACCCAAGATACTCCTCACTCGGTTATTCGTGCTCAGTTTGAACAGTTGGGTAAATCCCGTATCCGCACTGTAACTGCTGCAGGTAGTTCGGTCAGTGCAGAGCACGAACAAAAACAAATTAAAGTTTTACAACTCATTAGTTCCTACCGCTTCCGTGGCCATCAAAAAGCACAACTTGATCCGCTAAATTTGATGCAGCGCGAGCCAGTTGCAGATCTCGATTTAAATTTCCATGGTTTGACTAATGCCGATTTGGATACTGTTTTTAACAGTGGCACTTTGTTTATCGGCAAAGAACAGTCTACTTTGCGCGAAATTATTGAAGCGCTCGAAAAAACCTACTGCGGCCATATAGGCGCAGAAATCATGCATATTACTCCGCTAGCTGAAAAACAATGGCTGCAACAGCGCCTTGAAAGTGTTCGCTCCAACCCTGAATTTAGTAAAGAGCAACGCCTTGCTTTGCTGGAGCGTCTGACGGCGGCTGAGGGACTTGAACGTCACTTGGATAGCAAGTATCCCGGCACAAAACGTTTTGGTTTGGAAGGCGGCGAGAGTTTTATTCCGCTGGTTGATGCCTTGGTAAAGCGTGCTGGTACCTACGGCGCGAAAGAAATCGTACTGGGTATGGCCCACCGTGGTCGTTTAAATACACTGGTCAATGTATTTGGCAAAAGCCCCGCAGAATTATTTGCCGAATTTGATGGTAAACGTTCTCTGAAAACTTCCGGTGACGTTAAATATCACTCAGGTTTTTCATCCAATGTAATGACTCCTGGTGGTGAATTACATATGGCGATGGCGTTCAACCCGTCGCACCTGGAAATTGTATCGCCTGTAGTTGAAGGCTCGGTACGTGCACGTCAGGATCGTCGTAGCGATAAAACTGGCGCAAAAGTGGTGCCTATTGTTGTACATGGTGATGCCGCATTTGCTGGGCAGGGTGTAGTTATGGAGACATTCCAAATGTCCCAGACTCGCGCTTACGGCACTGGCGGTACACTGCATATTGTTATTAACAATCAGGTAGGTTTTACCACTAACAAACGTGAAGATGCGCGCTCAACCGAGTATTGCACTGATGTTGCCAAAATGATCGAGTGCCCGATTTTCCATGTGAATGGTGATGATCCTGAGGCGGTACTGTTTGTGGCGCAATTGGCCATGGATTACCGTTATGAATTTAAAAAGGATGTGGTCATCGATTTGGTTTGCTATCGCCGTCGCGGTCACAACGAAACCGATGAGCCATCCGCAACCCAGCCGTTGATGTATCAAATCATCCGCAGTTTGAAAACGACTCGCACTTTATATGCTGATCAGTTGGTTGCACAAAATATATTGACGCAGACCGCTGCCGATGAGATGACAACCAATTATCGAGCAGCACTGGATCGCGGCGAACACGTGGCCAGTGGTTTGGTAAGCGAGCCGGACAGTAGTTTGTTTGTGGACTGGTCGCCCTATATTGGTCACGACTGGGAAACACCAGCCAATACAGGCTGTGACTTAAAAACTTTGCAGGCTTCCGCTAATAAAATGTGCGAAATTCCTGATGGAATTGTGCTGCAAAAGCAAGTCGAAAAAATTTACGAAGACCGCCGCAAAATGGCTGCTGGTGCCTTGGCGCTTAACTGGGGCATGGCTGAAACTCTAGCTTATGCAACTTTAGTGGAGCAAGGTTATCAGGTACGTATGACTGGCCAAGATGTTGGTCGCGGTACTTTCTCCCATCGCCACGCGGTAATCCACAGCCAAAAAGATGGTTCTGCTTACGTTCCATTGGCAAATATGGCGCCTAACCAACCATCCTTTGAACTGTTTGATTCTTATTTGTCGGAAGAGGCAGTGCTTGCGTTTGAATACGGCTATTCAACTACCTCGCCAACCGGCTTGGTGATTTGGGAAGCACAATTTGGCGACTTCGCTAACGGCGCACAAGTAGTAATTGACCAGTTTATTACCAGTGGTGAACACAAGTGGGGGCGTTTGTGCGGCCTCACTATGTTGCTGCCACACGGTTATGAAGGTCAGGGCCCTGAGCACTCATCGGCGCGTCTTGAACGTTTTATGCAACTTTGTGCTGAGCACAATATTCAGGTGTGCGTACCTACCACGCCAGCGCAGGTATTCCACATGCTGCGTCGTCAGGCGATTCGCCCAATGCGTCGCCCGTTAGTAGTGATGAGCCCTAAATCGCTGTTGCGCCACAAACTGGCCACTTCAACGCTTGAAGAACTGGCAAATGGCAGCTTCCAAAACGTGATTACTGATAGCAGTGTTGATCCGACTAAAGTAGAGCGTGTTATTTTGTGTAGTGGCAAGGTGTATTACACCCTGCTGGAAGAGCGTACTGCACGTAAACAGGAAAATGTTGCGCTGATCCGCTTGGAGCAGTTGTATCCTTTCCCTGAAGAAGAATTGAAAGCGGCAATGGCGCCATTTAAAGCGATTAAAGATATCTTCTGGTGCCAGGAAGAGCCCATGAATCAGGGTGCTTGGTATAGCAGTCAACATCATATGCGCCATGTAGTACATGAGTTGTTTGGCAAGGCGATGTATCTGGATTATGTAGGCCGTGATCCTTCTGCGGCACCTGCAGGCGGTTATATGTCTGTGCATATTGAAGAAGAAAAACGTTTTGTGAATAAAGCGCTCACTGTGTGAGTGCTTTTACTAACTGATTAATTGATCAAATAATCCTAGCGCTACAGAGAGATGGAATAGCATGAGTATCGAAATCAAAGCCCCTACCTTCCCTGAATCCGTTGCCGATGGCACGGTAGCAACCTGGCACAAAAAACCAGGCGAAGCCGTCAAGCGCGATGAGTTGATCGTTGATATTGAAACCGACAAGGTTGTATTAGAAGTGGTTGCGCCCGCTGATGGTAGCATCGCTGAAATTATCAAAGGCGAAGGTGACACCGTACTGAGCAATGAAGTGATTGCTCGTTTTGTGGAAGGTGCTGTTGCCGCCGCCGCACCAGCTGCTGCTGCGCCAGTTGAAACAAAGCCTGCCGCCGCCGCAGAGAAATTGGTAAACCCCGCTGCACGTAAAATGGCAGAGGAAAACAACGTAAATACTGCCGCTGTTGCTGGTAGCGGTAAAGATGGTCGTGTTACCAAAGAAGATGTTGCCAACCATTTAAAATCTTCTCCAGCGGTTAGCGCAGCTGCTGCGCCTGCACCGGTTGTTGCAATCGAAGCGGTAGGCGATCGTGTTGAGAAGCGTGTACCTATGACACGTTTGCGCAAGCGTATTGCTGAGCGCCTGCTTGAAGCATCTAGCACTACTGCAATGCTCACTACGTTCAATGAAGTGAACATGGCTCCGGTAATGGCGCTGCGTGCAAAATACAAAGACCAATTTGAAAAAGCGCATAACGGTTCACGTTTGGGCTTTATGAGTTTCTTTGTAAAAGCCGCTGCTGAAGCGTTGCGTCGTTTCCCTGTGGTAAATGCTTCTATCGACAATAACGATGTTGTATACCACGGTTATCAGGATATTGGTGTTGCGGTATCGACTGAAAAAGGTTTGGTCGTTCCAGTGTTGCGTAACGCTGAGAACATGAGCTTGGCAACTATCGAAAATACTATCCGTGATTTCGGTTTGCGCGCACGTGATGGCAAACTTGGTATTGAAGAGATGTCGGGCGGCACTTTCACTATTACCAACGGTGGTGTGTTTGGTTCGCTGCTGTCTACTCCAATTTTGAATCTGCCTCAGTCTGCAATTTTGGGTATGCACAAAATTCAAGAGCGCCCAATGGCCGTTAATGGCAAGGTAGAAATTTTACCGATGATGTATTTGGCGTTGTCCTACGACCATCGTTTGCTGGATGGTAAAGAGGCTGTGCAATTCCTCGTGACCATTAAGGATTTGTTGGAAGATCCGGCGCGCATTTTGTTGGAAATCTAATCTGCTTTTTTGAAACGCTCTTGGCAACCTAAGAGCGTTTTTTTATGTGAAGGGTTACTGCTCACAAGGTTGTAGCCGACTGTTAATAATTTAGGAACATTGTTATGTCTGAAAAATTTGATGTGATAGTTATCGGTTCTGGCCCCGCGGGCTATGTTGCCGCCATCCGTGCCGCGCAATTGGGTTTGAAAACTGCGTGTGTTGAGAAGTGGAAAAACGAAGAAGGCAAGGGCGTTAACGGCGGTACTTGCTTGAACGTAGGTTGCATCCCCTCTAAAGCATTACTCGATAGCTCTTACAAATACCACGAAGCAAAAGAGGATTTAGGTCTTCATGGTATTACCACTTCAGGCGTAGAGCTGAATGTTTCTTCGATGATTGCACGTAAAAATCAAATCATCAAAAATCTGACCGGCGGTATCGCAGGACTGTTCAAGTCTAACGGTGTTACCAGCTTGTTCGGTACTGGTAAATTGCTTGCTGGCAAAAAAGTCGAAGTGACTGACTTTGATGGCAAAGTAACGGTATACGATGCTGAAAACGTGATTTTAGCCTCTGGTTCCAGTCCAATTAATATTCCCCCGGCACCTGTTGATAACGATGTGGTTGTTAACTCTACTGGCGCATTGGAATTTACTGAAGTGCCAAAGCGCTTGGGCGTAATCGGTGCTGGTGTAATTGGTTTGGAACTGGGATCTGTTTGGAATCGTTGTGGCTCCAAAGTTACCGTGCTGGAAGCATTGGACAGTTTCCTCGCAATTATGGATCAACAAATTGCCAAAGAAACTCAAAAGATCCTCACCAAACAAGGTTTGGATATCCGCACCAGCTCACGTGTTACCGGTTCAAAAGTGAACGGCAAAGAGGTGACCGTTACCTATTTGGACAAAGAAGGTAAAGAGCAGCAAGAAACGTTTGATAAGTTGATTGTGTGTGTTGGTCGTCGCCCGTTCACAGAAAATCTATTGGCTGCTGACAGCGGCGTTAATTTGGATGAGCGCGGTTTTATCTTTGTAAACGAACAATGCGAAACTAATGCGCCAGGTGTATGGGCAATTGGTGACGTAGTGCGTGGCCCGATGTTGGCACACAAAGGTTCGGAAGAAGGTGTGATGGTTGCCGAGCGCATCGCAGGCCAAAAATCACAAATCAATTACGATATTATTCCTAACGTAATTTATACCCATCCTGAAGTTGCCTCCGTTGGTAAAACGGAAGAGCAAGTTAAAGCGTCAGGCGAGCCATACAATGTAGGTACCTTCCCGTTCGCAGCCTCTGGCCGTGCTATGGCGGCTAATGAAACTCAAGGTTTGGTAAAGATTATTGCTCACGCTGAGACTGATCGTATCCTCGGTTGCCACATTGTTGGCCCAAGCGCTGCAGATTTGGTTCAGCAAGTGGCGATTGCAATGGAGTTCGGTTCCAGTGCGGAAGATTTGGGCATGATGGTGTTTGGTCACCCAACCCTGTCTGAAGCTATCCACGAAGCAGCATTGGCGGTGCATGGTCATGCCATCCACGTAGCCAACAAGAAGAAGCGTTAAGAGAACCATAGAGTCCTCGTTTTTTAGGCGGGGGCGAACTCATAAGGTTCGTCTCCATCGATAACCCAGTTGGCATGTTTATCGATAATTGCATGTCCAACCATCGTCAAATGGAACTACACCATGAATTTGCACGAGTATCAGGGTAAGCAACTGTTTGCCCAATATGGTCTGCCTGTTTCTAAAGGCATTGCTGCTGCGACTGTTGAAGAGGCTGTTGCCGCTGCGGATCAAATCGGCGGCGATATGTTCGTCGTTAAAGCTCAGGTTCACGCTGGCGGCCGCGGTAAAGCGGGCGGCGTAAAGCTGGTTAAGAGCAAAGAGGATATCCGCGCTTTCGCTGAAAAGTGGTTGGGCAAAAACCTGGTGACTTATCAAACTGATGAGAAAGGCCAGCCAGTAAGCCGCATTTTGGTTGAAACCTGTACCGACATCGCCAAAGAATTGTACTTGGGCGCTGTAGTTGACCGTTCAAGCCGTCGCATCGTGTTCATGGCCTCTACCGAAGGTGGTGTAGAGATCGAGAAAGTTGCACACGATACTCCAGAAAAAATCCTTAAAGTTGCTGTTGATCCACTGGTTGGCGCTCAGCCTTTCCAAGGTCGCGATTTGGCTTTCAAACTCGGTTTGGAAGGTAAGCAAATCAACCAATTCGTGAACATCTTCCTTGGCTTGGCCAAGTTGTTCAAAGAGAAAGACTTGGCATTATTGGAAGTGAACCCATTGGTTATCACTCCAGAAGGTAACTTGCACTGTCTGGATGCCAAGTTGGTAATCGACGGCAATGCTCTGTACCGCCATCCAGAATTGAAAGCAATGCAAGATCCAACTCAAGAAGATGCGCGTGAAGCTCATGCTGCTGCTTGGGAACTGAACTACGTTGCACTCGGTGGCGATATCGGTTGTATGGTAAACGGTGCTGGTTTGGCGATGGGTACCATGGACATCGTTAAATTGCACGGCGGCCAACCGGCTAACTTCCTTGACGTAGGCGGTGGTGCTACCAAAGAGCGCGTAGTTGAAGCGTTCAAAATCATTTTGTCTGATGACGCGGTAAAAGCCGTATTCATCAATATCTTTGGCGGTATCGTACGTTGCGACATGATCGCAGAAGGCGTAATCGGTGCGGTTAAAGAAGTAGGCGTAAAAGTACCTGTTGTTGTTCGTCTGCAAGGTAACAATGCTGAATTGGGTGCAAAAGTGTTGGGCGAAAGTGGCCTGAACATTATTGCCGATACCGACTTGACTGGCGCTGCCAAGAAAGTTGTTGCAGCTGCTGCGAATCAATAAGGGGCGAAGAACATGAGCGTTTTAATTAACAAAGACACCAAAGTAATCTGCCAGGGTTTCACTGGCGCGCAAGGTACTTTCCACTCCGAACAAGCGATTGCTTACGGCACCAAAATGGTTGGTGGTGTAACTCCAGGTAAGGGTGGTCAAACTCACCTCGGCCTGCCAGTGTTCAACACTGTTGCTGAAGCGGTAGATGCGACTGGCGCAACTGCATCGGTTATCTACGTTCCGGCTCCTTTCTGTAAAGACTCAATCCTTGAAGCGGCTAACGGTGGCATCAAGTTGATCGTGTGTATTACTGAAGGTATCCCAACCCTCGATATGCTTGACGCAAAAGTGAAGTGTGACGAGTTGGGCGTGCGTTTGATTGGCCCTAACTGCCCGGGTGTTATCACTCCAGGTGAGTGCAAAATCGGCATCATGCCAGGCCACATCCACAAGCCAGGTAAAGTAGGTATCGTATCGCGTTCAGGTACTTTGACTTATGAAGCGGTTAAGCAAACTACCGATTACGGTTTCGGCCAATCTACTTGCGTAGGTATTGGTGGTGACCCAATTCCAGGCTCCAACTTCATCGATATCCTGAAGTTGTTCCAAGCTGACCCACAAACCGAAGCGATCGTAATGATCGGTGAAATTGGTGGTTCTGCGGAAGAAGAAGCGGCTGCTTACATCAAAGCTAACGTGACCAAGCCTGTTGTGTCTTACATCGCTGGTGTAACTGCACCTGCTGGTAAGCGCATGGGTCACGCTGGTGCGATTATTTCTGGCGGTAAAGGTACTGCTGACGAGAAATTTGCTGCACTGGAAGATGCGGGAGTTAAAACCGTTAAGAGCTTGGCCGATATCGGTAAAGCACTGAAAGAAATCACTGGCTGGTAATTTTTCCACGCCAAGTTGTTTCAAAAAGGCGGTCTTCGGATCGCCTTTTTTATTGCCATTTTTTCGTCACTTTATTTTATCTATTTACTCAGATCCAATCGTCAAGATTTAACGTATGCACAAAATCTTTCTTATTTTGGTTTTTGCATGCTCGCGCTCTGGTGGATTAAACGCGATTTTCGCCTTGATGATAATGCTGCGTTACATGCGGCATTGACTGAATGTGGCCATGTTGTTCCAGTTTTCTTTCTCGAGCCGGCTGTTTATCTTGCACAAGACGCCTCTGCATTTCATTTGCAGTCGCAGTTGACGGCACTGGCCGATTTGCAATTCTCGCTGCGATCCATCGGCGCTGAGCTACTGATTATCAACACAGATTTACCTGCTGGTTTTGTGCAATTAAAAGAGAGATTGGGTTTTACTCATATCTACTCCCATGAAGAAACAGGTGCAGGTATTACTTATCAGCGCGATAAAGCAGTTGCGCGATGGTGTAAAAAAGAAAACGTTCTCTGGCAAGAACTGCCTCAATCTGGAGTTGTTCGTCGTTTAGGTTCACGCGATAAACGCACCAAAATTATTGCTGAACGTTTATTCGATTCAGAGCCCCTTGAATCACCCTCTACAATCCCTCAGCCAGCTCTTGAGCATTTAAATTTTTTTGCCATTCCTTCATTGCACGAACTTGCACCGCAGCTACTGGATAAACGTATCTCCTGGCCTAGTGTTCAGGTAGTGAGTGAGAGACGTGCGCAGCGTACGTTGGATAGTTTTTTGCGGGAGCGTTCGTTGAGCTATCGCGGTGGAATTTCCTCACCCAATAAAGCCTTTTTTTGTGGCTCACGCTTATCGCCTCACATTGCCTGGGGGACGCTCAGTTTGCGTCGTATTTTTTTCCGCCTTCATCAGCGGTTGTCAGAGTTAGATGAGCAGTTGGATGCAGGCGATGACAACAAACTTGCACTGCGCTGGCAAAAAAGTTTGGAAAGTTTTAGTTCGCGTTTGTTTTGGCGCGATCATTTTGTCCAGCGTTTGGAGTCAGCGAGTTATATGGAGTTTCGCGCATTAAATCCGGCATACGAGGTTTTGGAATACTCGCAGGATACAAGTAGATTGGCGGCCTGGCTTAATGGCGAAACAGGGTTTCCTTTGGTAGATGCTTGTATGCGTTGTTTACAGGCCACCGGTTTTTTGAATTTTCGCATGCGGGCGATGGTGGTCAATTTTGCCTGCTTTGGATTGCATATCCACTGGCGGGATTTGCAGTATCCGCTCGCGCGTTTATTCACGGATTACGAGCCGGGCATTCATTTTTCCCAAGTGCAAATGCAAGCGGCAATTGTTGGCATCAATACTATTCGCGTTTACAGTCCACTGAAGCAATTAATAGATCAAGACCCGGGATGCCAGTTTATCAAGCGTTGGATTCCTGAGTTACGCTGTTACAGCGCTGAGCAAATAGCCTGTCATGAGACTATGCCGCTGCCGGGCTACCCCCGCGCTATTGTGGATGCTGAGCAGAATATCCGCGTGATGAAAGATCGCATTAGCCGTATTCGTAAAAGCGATGAGGGCAGGGAAGCCTCGCAACAAGTGTTGGTAAAACATGGCTCTCGCCTGAAACAAAAAAATGCGAAAACGACACGCCATGCTGAATCCCACAGCGCCTGTGACAACCAAATTGACTTGTTTGGGCATTAGAGGTTGATGCAATTTAATGTTAAATTGACTATTAGTGCGTCCTAATTGCCTTATTATGGCTAAAAAGAATGTGATGGCAGCAAGCTCTTACATCATAAAAATTCTCTGAAACTATCGGCACAAATAGTTCGGTCGCTGTATCAATAACAATTAGAGAGAAACTATGCGACTAATCAACCCCGTTCCCGGGCGAACCCTGGTGTTCGCTATTTCATTTTTATGCATTTTATGGAGTGCATCCCTCTCGGCAAAGCCCAGTGTGACCGAGGTAAAGACCACCATGAAATTGGCCAGTCAGTTTATGCTCGACAAGGTCAGTTATCGCGGCGCGTTTGTGTGGTCTTATCTGCCTGATTTTTCGCGCCAGTGGGGTGAGTTGGAAGCGCGTCGCTCGATGATCTGGATGCAGCCTCCCGGCACCGCGACTGTTGGCCATTTATTTCTTGATGCCTATAACGCGACAGGTGATGAATACTATTACTCTGCCGCAGAGCGGGTAGCCGGTGCGATTATTTTTGCCCAGCACCCCAGTGGGGGCTGGAATTACCTGGCTGATTTTGCGGGCGAGGCGGCACTTAAGGACTGGTACGCGACTATCGGTAAACATGCATGGCGTCTTGAAGAATTCCAGCATTATTACGGTAACGCGACTTTCGATGATGCCGGTACGGCAGAGGCCGCGAAATTTTTACTGCGCTTATACAGTGCCAAACTGGATCCCAAATACCGACCAGCGCTGGATAAAGTTATCGACTTTGTGCTTAAAAGCCAGTACCCCGTGGGTGGGTGGCCCCAGCGTTTTCCGCTGATGCACGACCATCCCGGTAAAAATCAGCCTGACTACACCAGCTTTATCACCTTCAATGATGATGTGGCCGCCGAAAATATCGATTTCCTGCTCATGTGTTATCAGGTGCTGGGGGAGTCTCGAGTGCGCGAGCCGGTCATCCGCGCGATGAATGTATTCCTTACTACCCAGATGGGTGCGCCGCAGCCTGGGTGGTCGCTGCAATACACGCCGGAATTACAGCCAGCAGGCGCGCGCTCCTATGAGCCAAAGTCACTGCATGCGCCTACTACCGCGGATAATATCCGTATGTTGATTCAGTTCTATCGCATGACTGGTGAGACCAAATTTCTGGCGCGTATTCCCGAAGCAATTGAGTGGCTGGAAAGTTTAAAGTTACCGGTAAAGCCTGAATATGAGGGGCGCAGCCATGCATCATTTATCGAGTTAGGCACCAATCGCGCCTTATTTACCCATCGGCGCGGATCTAACATCACCAATGGTGAGTATTACGTGGATTATCAAGCCAAACATATGCTGGCTCACTACAAATCAGCCGCGCGGGTGGATACAGACCGTTTGCGCCGTGAGTACGCGCAAGCGCTTGCCCTAAGCCCCGAGCAAGCGGTGGTAGGCTCGCCCTTACATGCGATGGGTGAAATACGTCTGCCAGCCTTTTTTACGCTTGGTAAAGTGAGCGTATCGGATTTGAATTTTCGTGCGCAAAAGCCTGACCAATCTGCCGATATTAGCGCCCAAGCTCGTGCGTTGATTGAGGGGTTGAACCCACAGGGATATTGGCCAACACCGCTTTACTACACCACAAATCCCTATCGCGGCCCGGTTCCTGGTGAAAAGAAAAATATTCCACCAACAGAGGCGTTTGCTGCGACTATGGTGGGGGATGAGTGGGATACATCGCCTTACCCGGTAGAGACGCCGGTAATGGGCATCTCAACTGCTGCTTATATCAAAAATATGGGTGTGCTCATTCAGTATTTGCAACAGCAAGCATCGCAATAGAAATTGCTCCATTTATCTCGCATCCGCCCAATTCGGGCGGAGTGCTTTATTTTTCACGAAAAATGTGGACAATTGCGCGCCATTTTGCAGTTTTATGGCGCTGGTCGCTTTGAACCTGCACTCGAGAAGAAATTATTTCCATCCGGCGGGCTTGCCCGTTCCTTAGCAGGGTTGAATCATATTGAATACTTCTGAGCAAGCAGCAGTTTGGTCTTCACGTACTTCCGCCGAACTTTATGGCATAGATGAGTGGAGTAACGGTTATTTTGGCATTTCCCCGGAAGGGGAAGTTATTGTCCGCGCACCCAATGTTGATGGTGAGACTAGTGTTTCACTGATGAGTATTGTGGATGGTCTGCAGCAGCGTGGACTGCAAATGCCCGTATTGTTGCGTGTGGAAAATATCCTCGATTCACGCATCAGTATCCTTAACGATTCCTTTGCACAAGCTATTGAGGTGAGCGGCTACCAAGGCTGCTATCGCGGCGCGTTTCCTATTAAGGTGAATCAGCAAAGTAATGTGATTGCGGAAATCGCCCGTTTTGGTGAGCGCTACAATCATGGCCTTGAAGCGGGCAGTAAAGCTGAGTTAATGATTGCCCTTGCAACCTTGACGAATCGCGACAGTTTAATTATCTGCAACGGTTACAAAGACTCCGAATTTATTTCACTTGGTTTGCAAGCGCGCAAGCTTGGATTCAAATGTTTTTTTGTGCTGGAAACCTTGAGCGAATTACAATCAGTCATTGAATGCAGTCGTAGTCTTGATGTAGAACCACTGATTGGTGTGCGGTTAAAACTGTCTACCAAAGTCGAAGGGCATTGGAGCGAAGACAGTGGTGATCGCAGTTTATTTGGTCTCAATACCAATGAGCTGGTGAGCGTGATTGACACGCTACGCGATGCAAATTTGCTGCATTGTTTCCAATTATTGCATTTTCATTTGGGTTCACAAATTCCCAATATTCGCAGTATTCGGGCGGGTGTGTTGGAAGCCTGCCGCTATTATATTGAACTGGTAGGCGAGGGCGCGCCGCTGGGGTATTTGGATTTGGGCGGCGGTTTGGCAATTGATTACGATGGTACTTGCAGCACCAATGGTCACAGCCGTAATTATTCGGTACAAGAATATTGTATCGATGTGGTGGAAGCGATTCAGGAAAGTCTGGATCAACACCAAATCCCGCATCCAACGATTGTTACAGAATCCGGGCGTGCCACGGTCGCGCATACATCCGTATTATTATTTAATATTCTTGATGTAACGCATTTTGAACCTACGGCCATGCCTGAGTCATTGCCTGCGGGTTGTCATGAAATGATTGCCAACCTCTGGCATACACTCTCGGTTATTCGGGTTGCAAATTTACAAGAATCCTATAACGACGTTATTTATTATCGCGACAAAATTCGCGATTTATTTCACTCGGGCGACATCAGTTTGCGCCACCGGGTATTGGGTGAAAATATTTATCTCGCCGCGCTGCAAAAAATCGCGGCCTTATTACCGCAAATGAAGCGCATTCCTGCGGAGCTGGAAAGTTTGCCGCAATTGTTGGCCGATATTTATTACGGCAATTTTAGTGTGTTTCAATCTTTGCCAGACTCTTGGGCGATTGGTCAGATTTTTCCGGTGATGCCGATTCACCGGTTAAATGAGGAGCCAACACGTCAAGCGATCATCGCTGACCTCACGTGTGATTGTGATGGAAAGTTACAAAAGTTTGCGACCTCGGCAGGTGAGTCCACCACTTTACCGCTGCATGCCATTAATGCCGGCGACGAATATTACTTGGGTGTTTTTCTGGTGGGTGCTTATCAAGAAACCTTGGGTGATCTCCACAATTTATTTGGCGACACTAACGTGGCCAGTGTGCGTATCAATGCCGATAAGAGCATTGATTTCGTGCATGAATTACACGGCGACAGTATTGCCGATGTGCTGAGTTACGTGGAGTACAAACCCAATTCACTTTATGAACAATTTCGCCAAACTGCTGAGCAAGCTGTGCGCGACGGTGTAATCAGTATTGCTGACCGGCAACAAATGTTATCGGCTTATTCTGAAAGTTTGCGCGGTTATACCTATTTCGAAAAATAATCCTTACGACTCCTCGTGCTTAGTATGCGCTCTAGGCATGTCATTTTTTATTCTAATGGGAGGCCTTAGATGGCAAAAGTATTAATTATTGGTGCAGGTGGTGTTAGCGGAGTAGTAGTGCATAAATGTGCACAGCTGCCAGAGGTGTTTTCCGAGATTGTGCTTGCGAGCCGTACCGAATCAAAATGCAAGGCGATTGCCGCACAATTAACTCGTCCGATTAAAACCGCACAGGTGGACGCCGATAATGTACCGGAATTGGTGGCGCTAATTAATGCTGAAAAACCAGATTTAGTAATCAATGTGGCATTACCTTATCAAGACCTGACTATTATGGATGCCTGTTTGGAAACGGGTGTGGATTATCTGGATACCGCCAATTACGAACCGTTGGATACTGCCAAGTTTGAATATTCATGGCAGTGGGCCTATCAAGACAAATTTAAACATGCCGGTTTAACGGCGTTATTGGGTTCCGGTTTTGATCCGGGTGTAACCAATGTTTACACCGCCTATTTGAAAAAACATTATTTCGATGAAATTCATTACTTGGATATTATTGATTGTAATGCGGGTGACCATGGCTTGCCGTTTGCAACCAATTTCAATCCGGAAATTAATATTCGCGAAGTGACCGCCAATGGTCGCTATTGGGAAAATGGTACCTGGGTTGAAACGCCTCCATTGTCAGTCAATCAGGTGTTTGATTTTCCCGCCGAGATTGGTCCCAAAAAAATCTACATGATGTACCACGAAGAACTTGAGTCTCTGGTAAAACATTTTCCTGAAATTAAACGCGCGCGTTTTTGGATGACCTTCTCGGATAATTATTTAAAACATCTGGAAGTGCTCGGCAATGTGGGCATGACGGGAATTGAGCCGGTCATGTTTGAAGGTCGCGAAATAGTGCCCCTGCAATTTTTAAAAGCTCTGCTTCCAGATCCCGCAAGCCTTGGCCCGCTGACCAAAGGAAAAACTTGCATCGGTTGTTTTGCGCAAGGTTTGAAAGATGGTAAGCCGGTCGCCATGTTTGTATACAACGTGTGCGATCATCAGGAGTGCTACCGCGAGGTGAAATCCCAAGCAATTTCTTACACCACCGGTGTGCCTGCGATGATTGGTGCCAAAATGATTTTGGAAGGGAAATGGAAAAAACCGGGTGTATGGAATATGGAACAATACGATCCGGATCCGTTTATGGAAGACTTGAATAAATACGGTCTGCCCTGGCAAGTCGTCGAAGTTGACCCTAAAGCAATTGAAGGTTGATCGATGCAGAAACGCGAATATTTCACCCACTTTAATCCAGCTTTGGTTCCATCGCCTTGTTTTGTCATTGATAAAGCGGCGGTGGAAGATAATTTAAAAATCCTTAACCGTGTGCAGCGAGAAAGTGGGGCGAAAGTACTGGCTGCATTAAAAGCGTTTTCTTGCTGGCGCTTGGCGCCTTTGTTTCGCAAATATCTTTCCGGTAGCTGTGCGAGTGGTTTGCACGAGGCGCGTTTGGGGCGCGAAGAGTTTGGTGGTGAAGTCCATTGTTATTCGGCGGCTTACAAAGAGGCAGATTTAATCGAGATTTTACAAGTCGCTGATCATGTGCTGTTTAATTCATTTTCACAGTGGTCTCGATTTAAATCGCTTGCCTTGGCGGCGCAACAAGCTCGCCCCGAGTTGCAGTTTGGGATTCGTATTAACCCCGAGCATTCCGAAGGGGAGGTCGAGCTTTACGATCCGTGTGCGCCCTGTTCTAGGATGGGGGTTCCCATTGTGCAATTTGAGCAGGCCGTTGCAGATGATCCGTCATTATTGGATGGAATTAGTGGGCTGCATTTTCACACCCTTTGCCAACAGGATTTACCACCGCTGGTGCGCACCTTAACGGCGGTAGAGGAAAAGTTTGGAAAATATTTTTCGCGCATTCAATGGATTAATTTTGGTGGTGGTCATCATATCAGCCGCGAGAATTATCAAGTTGATGACTTAATCGCCGTGATTAAATCGTTTATGGCGAGTCATAAATTGCAGGTTTATTTGGAGCCTGGTGAGGCGGTCGCGATTCGCAGCGGGGTATTGGTCGCGGAAGTGTTGGATATTACCTGGAACACTATGGCGCAGGCAATTCTCGATACCTCCGCTACGTGCCATATGCCTGATGTATTGGAAATGCCTTACCGTGCCGATGTTATTGGGGCGGGTATGCCCAATGAGTTTGCACATAATTATCGCTTGGGTGGTATGACCTGTTTAGCGGGTGATGTGATTGGGGATTATTCATTTGCGCAGCCGCTGCAAGTCGGTCAGCGTTTAATGTTTGATGATATGGCACATTACACCATGGTAAAGACCACTACATTTAACGGTATTAATTTGCCGGCAATTGCCCTGTGGGATTCGCGCACCAATGAGCTAAATATGGTGCGTGAGTTTGACTATGTCGATTTTAAACACCGTCTCTCGTAATACATTTTTAAATAGAGTTCATCACCATGCAAACACCAACAGCCTTTATCGGCTTGGTTAACCCCAAAAGTCCGGCGAATGTCGGCATGATTATGCGCGCGGCTGGTTGTTATGAGGCAAGCGGTGTTTTTTACACCGGTGAACGTTTTGATCGCGCGCGTAAATTTTCTGCCGATACAAAAAATGCCGCCAGTAAAATTTGTTTGCAGCATGTAGATCAGCTTGAAGATGCTGCGCAAACAGGCGCGTTGGCTGAGGGGGCTGTTTTGGTTGCTATTGAATTGATTGAAGGGGCAACACCCTTAATGGATTTTATTCACCCGGAAAATGCCTATTATATTTTTGGCCCGGAAGATGGTTCACTTAAAAAAGATATTATCGAGCAGTGCCAGCATGTTGTTTATATTCCCACCATTGGCTGTATGAATTTAGCAGCAACCGTCAATGTGCTTCTTTATGATCGCATGGCAAAGTCGGGCAGGGCGGTGGTTGATCAGCGCCCCATCGCCGCTAATCGCGATGTCAATAATAAAATCAGGATTTAACGCTTATTACTTCTTCCTGAATCAAATATTTTTCATCAATTTTATTTGGCTCTTGATGTGGAGGCTGTGCTTCTTGTTGAATTGTGTTGGGGCATTTTCCCTGACTTTCCGCCCAATAAAGTGTATTCCCCACCAGTGCAATAGAGCCTGAGACAATCGCGCTGGTAGTAGTGATCAGCGCCGACGATACTGCTGCGCCCATCAATTCCATTTTGCAGCTATGGGTAATACAGTCCACATCGTTGAATATTTGTACTTGCTCTGTGGTGAGTTCAATTTTTTGGGTGGAAACCATGCATTTTGTATCAAAGCTCGCCACTTTTTTAGGTGTGACCACACACGCACTTACAGACGTTGCGAGTAGTGCTATCACAAGGCGGGTGGATAAGTTCATATCGCTCTTCATGTAAATAAATTTCCTTATGCCAAAGCCAAATGCGTTATGCAGCGAGTTGTTTGTACCAATATTGCCCTAACATGAGCAAACAAATACTAACAATGAGGATTCGTAAAACTTTTGGGTTCACTTTAAATAAGTAGTGTGACCCCATCCAGGCACCGAGTATTTGCCCGACAATCATCGTCAAACCTGCGAGCCACATAATTTGCCCGGCAAAAATAAATACAATTAACGAGGCGATGTTAGTGGCAAAGTTGAGTGGTTTTGCAATGGCGGTAGCGTTAATTAATTCCAGTCCGCGCAAACTCACACCTGCAACAGCTAAAAAAGAACCAGTGCCGGGGCCAAACATACCGTCGTAAACACCTATCGTAGGCACTACCGTTTTTTGATACAGGCTGGCAGTCATTCTTGGTTCAGACGATTCGAGTTTTAAGTAGGGCGCTGCAATAAAATAAATCGCGATAATAACCAGTACTAGCGGGATCATAAACCCCAATACTTTGGTATCGATAAATTGCACTATTACTGTTCCCAGCACCGAACCCATAAAGGCGGCGATCATCATAGGTCGCAATTCTTGCCAGTGTATTTTTTTGCGTTTGAATAAGAGAAAACTCGACGTTCCTGAGCCAAAACAACTCTGCAATTTATTCGTACCTAGCGCGGCCAATGGTGGTACGCCAGATACAACCAGCGCGGGAATCGTAATGAGCCCGCCACCACCTGCCAAGGTGTCCATAAAACCGGCGATTGCGGCGGCGATAAATAAAAACATCAATGTTTCTACTGCAAAATCCAAATGCTACTCCTTGGGTAAGTTGAATTAGAATGGTAGCAATTTTAGTCCGCTGATGATCCCGCTTTAATCTGCGCCTTTACTTTTTGCAGAATTTTCTCCGCATCGGCTATGGCTTCAGTATTGGGTGCCTCAGCTACTAAGCCTGCGCTGACCTTACGTGTTATGTCCAGGTGTTTTACAAAGCGACGGCAATTAGCACACATAAGCAAGTGCAAGCGTATTTGCCATTTTAATGGAGTATTGTTTTCGAGATAGTCGCTGGCCAAACTGGCGACTTGTTTACAACTCAACATGTACCGGTCTCCTGATAGCGATCAATAACTTGCATGAGAGTGAGGCGGGCGCGATGTACCAGTACCCGCGCGTTGGCAGCGCTTACATTGAGCAGGCTGCAAATATCTTCAAACGATTGCTGTTCTACATCGCGCAGAATAAACGCGGTTTTTTGTGCATGCGGCAGCAGCGTTAAGGTTTTGGCAATACAGCGCTGCAGTTGTTTTTCTTCCAGTAGTGCCTCGGGTGATTCATTATTCCAACGCGGTGTCGGTTGCGCCCAATGACCATTAGTTTGAAAGTGGCTGCCATCCAAATAACTGCCGGGTGTGTCGCCATCCAGTTGTTCCAGTGAAACCTGACGCGATTCTTTGCGCATACGCGCTTTGGCTTGATTGCTCACAATTGTCATGAGCCAGGTTTTTAAAGAGGAGCGACGCTCAAAGCTGGCGATATTTTTATACACGGAAACCCAGGCCTCCTGAACTACTTCATCCGCAAACGCATCGCCGATAATAGCGCGGGCAATATTGAGCATCAGCGAATGGTGTTGGGCGATAAGCTGGCGAAACGCACCGTCTTCACCTGCAATCAGTTGCTTGATGAGCAGGCCTTCATCCATGAGTTTGCGTTCCTGATTCTTGCTTGTGGCATTGCACCATGGTGGATTTTCCGTAGATAAAAGTCGGTTCAAGCTTATCATTCGCTTTTATCTGGGCGCAGTATTTGTTGCCATTTTTTTAAAAAATAACCCTTTTTTAAAGACCAGTGGTACAGCCAATAATCCAAGCTGTGGTATTTGCCACCACCCATCGCCACTAATGCCAACAACATAAGTAGATAAGTAGTGGCAAATTCAATGCCGTTATTCAGAATGACAAACTTACCACTGGCAGTGAGCCATTCGTAATTGCCATGGGTTTGCAGAATTTGTTGCGCACGTTCCAGTTTTTCTGTTGCAGCAACTACTTGCTCGTTGGCAAAGGGGGCTTGTGCATCGGCAATTGCTTGCCAGCCGTTGCCCCAGTGAACGGCAAAAATAGCAACCAACATAGTGGCTATGAGTGGAATGCTGATTAAGCGAGTAAATAAACCAAGCGTTAACAACGCGGCACCTGCCAGTTCTGTTGCGGTAGCGAGTGCCGCCATCAGCCAGGGTAAAGGAAGCCCAAGGCCCCAGTCGCTATTGCCAAACCAGGTGACGGTATCTTCAAATGCGCTGAGTTTATTCATGCCTGCCATCCAAAATACCGGGGCGAGATACAGGCGCAAACCGAGTGAAGCAAGACTACTGCTGCCCTGAATCACAGGGGTTAGTGCGTAGTCAAAACAAGAATGTATTTTACTGAGAGATAAAAACATACAAGCACCTATAACTAATCCTGCGTTATAGATGCTTTAGAGGGATATTTGTTACAGGCCTGGATTCATTTAATTGGTTGCTGGTTGTTGCGCATCGGGTATTTGTTGGTTGATGGCATCATTAATAGTGCTGTCTATTTTATTTTTTTGTTCTTGTTTTACATTATCAATAGTCGAATCTAGTTTTTTATCCAGCGCTTCCCCCATAGCCTCAGCAGGAGCGTTCAGGGTTTTTTGAATCTCCTGTGCTTTACTGTAGGCATTTTGCAATTCTTGCGGAAACACCGGCGTAATCGCTTCTTTAGCACCAGCGATCTGCTCAGAAAAAATTTCTGACTTGCCATCTTTTATCAGCATTACTGCCATCTGGTTAGTTTGCGAATTCCACACCAGGCCGGCCTTATCCGTGACAGCTTGTACTTGGGAGGGCGCATAGCGCGAAGCAACATAAAACAATGCGCCTTCCTGTTGGATCTCCTGCGCGGTGCGTAGCAATTTCATGGTGGGTTCGTATTTATCACCAAGAATGGCAGTCATGCGGTCCTTGATAATAGGCGCTTCAAAAAAGTTGACTTCATTCGGGTCAAAACCCACTAAGGGTTTTAGAAATGACCACATAAGCTTGCTTTGCAATTGATTACCTATAAGCAATGAAGACACACAGGCTGATAAGCACAAACTAATAAGCAGGGCGGCAATAATTTTGGAGATGCGCATTAAAGTACCTAAATGAAGTTCAAGGAAATAGATAGGGTGCCTGACGGGGGCGATATAAAAGGGTGGCTATTGTGCGCCCGCGTCTATTTTCGGGCAAGTCGTGCCGGTTATCAGCGGTGATAAAGCGGCATTAGCGGCGATTAACGCTAAACTTGGCAGAGGCTTTTCGCTACAATGGCGCCCCTGCGAAATTCCGCTTACTAGACCCGGATTTAACCGATTATGACGCTTGAGCAACTTGAAACCTGGGGCATGTACCTCTGTGGTGGTGGGCTAATCCTGTTTATGTTTTTTATTGTGTGGGATCTGGCCAAAAAATCCAAAGCCGGTAAGTTTGGTACCTTTGTACTCTTTGGGGTGTTGGGTTTTGCCATCATGGTTTTTGTGATTAAAGAAGTGTTTGTTCATATTCTTGGCTAGAGGGTGATTTTCGCTTACCGCCGGAATATCCCCCAGTTCACGCACACCCAGTTGGATACACTATGTTTCATTTTTTTGTTCCCGCCACCAAGGTTCAGAAAGACCGCGCCATCATGCGCGAGACCGATGCGCGGGTGGCCAAATACAGCCGCCGTGGGCTTATCCTTAATTTCATTGTGTTTGTGTTGTGCCTGGCGTTTGGCAACTTTCAAGAAAAAGAACACAACCTGGCGATAGTGCTGGTGACCGGTTTGCTACTGGTGACGCTGGTGCGCAGTTACTACTTGTTCCGCTTTGATAGCCTCTATGCTCGCGCACCCGCACGCTGGCGTAACCAATATTTTTTCGCCTCCTGTCTGGGTGCTGCCTGGTGGAGTTTTATTCTGGTCACCCTGACCTGGGTGCAGGGCATGCGCGGTGAAACATTGGTGATGTGGCTTTATTCAGTGGTGTTCTATTCCAGTGTTGCCAATGTGTTTGCGCCTTACACCCGCTTTTTGAGTATCTACCTCGCCATCGGCCAAGTGCCAGCCGCGATTACCGCGATTATGTTGGGAACGGCGGAAGGTGTGCTTTACGGCTGTATCATGCTGACGTTTTACATCATGTTGGCACATCAGGGGAAGGTTACATCCCTAGCTTACTGGGAGCGGCTTGAAGCGCACTTTTCATTACGTGAACGCGCCCAGGGCTTGGAAAACGAGAAGCGTAGCTCACAGGCGCAGATTGAATTAAAAAATGAATTTTTGGTAAATCTCGGGCAGGAAATTCGCTCCTCTATTAGCGATGTGATGAGTACCTTGTCTTTAATTGATGACAGCCAGTTATCCGAACATCATCGTGAGTTGTTGATGATGGCCAATAAGGCAACAGGGCGACAAATCGATCTAGTAAATAATGTCGTCGACTTTTCAAAAATCACCACTAAAACTCTGGTGCTCGATGAAGTTGAGTTTGATTTGCGCCGGGTGCTGGAAAAATTTGTGCAGGATTTCGCGCTGGATGCACACCAACAAGGCGTAGAACTCTATTACAGCTTTGACCCAGCCATGCCACTGCGAGTGCGCGGCGATGCCGCACGCTTGAATCAAATTCTGGCGACGCTACTTAATCACACACTCAAAGCCAGTCGCATTGAACATGTATTTATCGAAGCGCGTTTTCATCAGGATCAGGATGATCTGGGCGAATTACAAGTAGTGATTAGCGATAGCGAAAAGAATGTGAATGCAGATCAGGACGCTGAATCACGGGAAAGTAATTATCGCGGTATTGGTCTGTCCATTTGTAAGGGGCTGGCGGAGTGTATGGGCGGCAGTATTCACCTGCGCGAAAATAAAAATCGCGGCAATCGCATTTTTATTAATGTTGCGTTGCAAGTGGTATCCCATGAGGACCGTCGTTTTGGTTCCGAGCAAAAACTGCGTGGCAAACGCGCGCTACTGGTGGATTTGCCAGACCATAATGGCAATGTATTAGCCGATGAAATTAACGCGTGGGGCATGACGACAGCGATAGTCGCAGGTCAGGAGCAAGCAATTACCAAGTTGCGCGAGCAGGCTAATGCAGGAGCACCGTTTGATTTGGTGCTGATTTTTACCAAGCTCAATAATATGAATGGTTTGGCGCTCTCCCGTGAAATTACCCATCAACCGGATGTTGCGGGGGTTAAACAAATTATTGCAATGAGTATTTTGCAGAGCGATAGCCCGGAAATGAAACTCCATTTGCGTTCTAACCCGCAAGTGAGTGTGATTGAAAAACCCATTATGCGCCGTCGTTTACACGATGTTGCCGTGCAAAAACTATTGAACCCGGGCGGTGAAGATGAGCGGAAAACTTCTGCGCAAGAATCTGTTGGTTTAGCGGTAGTGCCTAGGGTATTGCTGGTGGAAGATCACCGCGTTGATCAAATGGTAATTAGTGCGATGCTAAAAAAATTAGGCTGCTATGTGCAAGTTGCCCAGAATGGCCTTGAGGCCGTTGAAATTGTTACCAAAGAGCGGTTCGATTTGATCCTTATGGATTACGACATGAAGGAACAGGACAGCATAACTGCCACCGAAAAGATTCGTCAGTATGAGCACAATACCCACAGCATGCATCATTTACCCATTGTGGCCGTAACCTCCACCCAGACTGAAACGGATCAAGAGGTGTATTTGTCGGCGGGTATGGATGATCACATCACCAAACCGATTCGTTACGACGAGTTGGAGGAGCGGTTACAGCGCTGGCTGGAGAAATCTTGAGTGATTCGCTAAGAAGCGTTTACAAGCGTAAACCCCTACGCAATACCTAAAAGTCACTGTTACAATAAGTGGCTTTTTTTTTGCTCCTCAACAACGACACACCCACAAAACAGCCCCGATAAAAACGTATTTCTATAAATAGGCAGGTCTATGATTCGTTTATTTTCATCTATAAAGCATTTTCCATTAGTTGTGGCGCTCGGTTTGGCGTCCGCACTTTTCCTACAAGCCTGTAGCGATCAATCTTCAGCGCCCAATTCTGCGCCCGACAAAAATACTGTGCAGCCACCTGCCGAGGTAACCAGCCTCACGGGCGCTCATGTGTTGGTGTTTAGCAAAACCAATGGCTGGCGCCACGATTCCATTCCCGCCGGCATTGAGGCATTAAAAAAACTGGCCAGTGAAAATAATTTCACTGTGCTTGCAACGGAAGATTCAGCATTGTTTAACGATGCGGAGCTGGCGAAGTTCAACGCGGTGGTATTTTTAAATACCACCAGCGATGTATTGAACGAGCAACAAGAGTTAGCCATGGAGCGCTACATTCAGGCGGGTGGCGGTTTCGTGGGAATCCATGCGGCGACCGATACTGAATCGGGTGGCGATTGGTTTTGGTATCGCAACCTGGTCGGCGCCGTGTTTAAAAATCACCCCAGCGTGCCGAGCAATGTGCAATTGGCGCGTGTTGATATCACCAATAAAAATCATGAATCCACCAAGGGATTACCTGATCACTTTGAGATAAATGACGAGTGGTACAACTTCCGCGACATGTACGAGTTTATTAATGTGCTCGCCAAGGTGGATGAATCTACTTATCAAGGCGGTGAGCATGGCCACGATCATCCCATTTCCTGGTATCACGAATATGACGGTGGTCGCTCGTTTTATACTGGCTTGGGGCATACCGCGGAAACTTTTTCTAATGCGCACTTTATACAGCATTTGTTAGGTGGCATTCGTTATTCGGTAGGGTTGAATTATCGTGAAGGCTCAGCACCGCAATTGGATTACAGCAAGTCGCGCCCGGAAAATAATCGCTTTGTTAAAAAGACCTTAATCGAAAATTTAAACGAGCCGGTCAAGTTTGATTTCTTCCCCAATGGCGATGCGCTGATCGCCTTGCGCCCCGGTATGTTTACCCGTGTTGATTATAAAACGGGTGCCGCACATGACGCGGGAACTATTGCGGTTGAGTACAACAAGATCCAGGAGTGGGGTTTAATCGGTGTAGCCATTGACCCGGATTTTTCGCGCACTAATTGGGTTTATGTCGCTTTTAATGTGAAAGACGAGCAAAACAATTTTTACCAAAAATTATCGCGTTTTGAGTGGCGCAATAATCAGGTAGATACCAGCACCGAAAAGGAAATTTTGCGCTACGGCATAGACAACAACTGCTGTCATACCGGTGGCGATTTGCAGTTTGGCAATAACGGCGAATTGTTTTTTTCTACCGGCGACAATACCAATCCCCATGATCAGGATGGTTATGCGCCGCTGGATTTTCGCCCGGACATGAAAAAGAACGATGGCTTACGCGCTCCCGGTAATACTCAGGATTTGCGCGGTAAAGTTTTGCGCATTAAGCCTAACGCAGACGGCACCTATGACATTCCCGCCGGTAATTTATTTTCAGACGCCAGCCAAGGTCGTCCGGAAATTTATGTGATGGGTGCGCGCAACCCCTACAGCATTACCTTCGATAAAAAAACCAACACCTTGTTTTACGGCGATGTAGGCCCTGATGCAAACGTTGATTCGGACGAAAAAGGTCCCCGTGGTTACGATGAAGTTAATCGTGTGACTGCGGCAGGAAATTTTGGCTGGCCGCTGGTGATTGGTCAAAATCGTCCTTACAAAATGTTTGATTACATCAATCAAAAAGGTGGTGAAACTGCTGATGTCAATGCGCCGATGAATGTGTCTGCACTCAATACCGGTGCAAAACAATTGCCACCGGCACAGCCTGCGTTTATTGCGTACCCCTATGCCGCTTCAGAAATATTTCCCGAGTTGGGTGTGGGCGGGCGCACCGCCTTGGTTGCTGATGTTTACCGTGCAAATGATTATCCGGAATCGATAAATCGTTATCCGGCTTACTACGACAACAAATTGTTTATTGCGGATTTTATGCGCGCCTGGGTAAAGGCAGTGACTTTTGATGAGCAGGGGCGTATTCAAAAAATTGAGCCTTTTGCTCCGCAAATTAGTTATGCCTTGCCGATTGATACCCGTTTTTCTCCAGACGGTACACTCTACGTATTGGAGTACGGCATGTCCTGGTTTACTGGCAATCCGGATGCACGCTTGGCGCGTATTGAATATGTCGGCGCGGGTAATCGCCCACCCTTAGCTGTGATTACTTTGAATAAAAACCAGGCTGGTTTACCCGCACACATTCAAGCATCCGCTGCTGAATCAACTGATTTGGATGGCGATGCAATTCGCTACCAGTGGACACTGACCTGTGCCAACGATGGTTGTGCGAGTAAGGATTTAGGTAATGCCCGTGACCTGGAGCTGCCGTTTTCCGAGGCGGGAACTTTTACGCTGAGTTTGCAGATCACTGATGTTCATGGTGCGACTGCAACCGCCAGCCAGCAATTGGAAATTGGTAATGAACCGGCCACTATCGAATTGGTTTCCGCGCAAAATAAATCCTTCTTCTGGGGCGACACCAGTAGTTTTGCTTATCAATTAGAGATTAATGACTTGGAAGATGGTGCTATAAAAACCATCACTAACAATAATCCTAATGTGCAACTCCGTTATAGCGCTGCACAACAAGCGGGTGCACAAGGGCATCAACTGGCTAGCATTAGCGATCAAGCAAAAAATTTACTCGATGCGAATAATTGTTTAAGTTGCCACAAACTGGATGAAAAAGTTGTAGGCCCGGCATTGCGTGAAGTTGCCAAAAAATATCAGGACGATCCCAATGCTATGGCCTATTTGGTGAAAAAAATTGGCAATGGCGGTAGCGGTGTATGGGGTGAGATGAACATGCCTGCGTTCTCTGGCTTGGGCGAAGCAGACCTGAAAGTCTTGGCGACTTATATATTGTCACTCAATAAAGAAGAGGCGGCTGTAGCATCCTTACCCTTGGCAGGAAAGTTGTCGCTCAATGCGCACCAGGCAACTCAGCAGCGCTTATTGGATAACACACCTTTTGTGGCCCAAGGTGAAGCCTATTCATTGGCGGTGAGTTATAGCGATAAACCGGTTAACGGAATGTCTGCTATTGCGGTGAATAAAATCTTTTCACTTATCCCGCATCGGGTTGACCTTGACAGTGTGTTTGATGGTGCGCGCGCGAGTAAAGATGTTAAACGCCATACCTTCCGTGAAATTAAAACAATTCAAATGCCTGCGACCACTGACTGGTCTGGTTTTGCATTGGGCAGTTTTGATTTAACGCAGATTAAGTCGCTACAAGTAGGCGCTTTTTTCTTTAAAGAAGCGGCTGCCTGGCAATTTGAATTGCGTCGTAATAACGCAGAGGGCGAGGTGATTGCTGCTGGTGTGCTGTCATCTGGCGCAGAACTCAAAACCTATCAGCGCAGCACTATTGCAGTAACGCCGACTTCGGGGTTTAGTGAATTGTATTTGCAACTCAAAGTGGAAAATAAAACCTCTGGCGAATTGTCGTTGCAGGATATTAGTTTTGAAAAATAATTCTTAACAAGAATTTATCACTACTCATTTTTTAAAGAGATCGCCCACGGAAGGGCTCCGTAATAGCCTCTGAGACACGCCGTAAACCCATCCATGGGGGCTTGTCGTCGACATCCTGTCTCCCACAGTCTCAGAGGCTATTACGAATCCCTTCCTTTGATTTAACCTTTCGATTACAACCCGCCACGCGTTAATTTTTCGGGGTTTAGCAATTGCTCTAATTGCTCCCGACTTAATCCACTCTGCTCCTGCGCAACATCAATAATCGCACGCCCTTCGGCATAAGCCTGTTTGGCGATAGCCGCTGCTTTCTCATAACCGATTAATGGATTTAAGGCCGTTACCAGAATCGGATTTTGTGCCAGCGCTTTTTCGATGCTAGTGTGATTAACCGTGAAAGTCGCAATCGTTTTATCGGCCAACTCATTGCAAGCGTTACTCAGCAATTCAATCGACTGCAATAGGTTGTAAGCAATCAGCGGCAACATCACATTCAATTGAAAGTTTCCCGATTGTCCGGCAATGCCAATACTCACGTCGTTGCCCATCACTTGTGCGCACACCATACACACGGCTTCAGGAATAACCGGGTTTACTTTGCCGGGCATAATCGATGAGCCAGGTTGCAGCGGTTTTAGATTAATTTCGCCAATGCCCGCGAGTGGGCCGGAGTTCATCCAACGTAAATCGTTGGCGATTTTCATCAGGCTCACGGCGAGGGTTTTTAACTGACCGGAAATTGCTACAGCGGTGTCTTGCGCGCTCATTAAGGCAAAAAAATTATCGCCGGGCATAAAAATTAAACCAGTCGCTTCGGATAAATACTCAGTCACTTTACTGGCAAATTCCGGGTGTGCATTAATGCCAGTACCTACTGCGGTGCCACCTTGTGCCAAGCGCAGCAACTGCGGCAGCGCCATTTGTAAACGCACATAATTGCTTTCAATTTGACTGGCCCAGCCTTCCAATTCCTGGCCAAAGGTCAGGGGCATGGCATCCATTAAATGGGTGCGGCCGGTTTTCACTACCTCGTGTAACGCTTCCGCTTTACCGAGCAGACTGGTGTGCAGTTCTTCCAGCGCAGGGAAAAGTTGCTGTTTAAGGGCGAGGGCGGCGCTGACGTGAATGGCGCTGGGAATCACATCATTACTGCTTTGGCTCATGTTTACCTGGTCATTGGCGTGCACCTTCTGCCCGGCCAAATCGCTGGCGATATGGGCAATCACTTCATTTACATTCATGTTGGTGCTGGTGCCAGAGCCGGTTTGGAATACATCTACCGGGAACTGGTCTACGTAATGCCCCGCAAGGATACTGTCGCACGCTGCCGCAATTGCCCAGGCAAGGTCGCTATCGAGCAACCCGAGCTCCTGATTGGCCAGTGCCGCCGCTTTTTTGATGTGCACCACGGCGTGAATAAAGCGCGGGGGCAGTGTGAGGCTACTAATAGCAAAATTATCCAGTGCGCGTTGGGTTTGGGCGCCATAGAGCGCGGTTTTAGGGACTTGAACCTCACCCATGCTGTCGTGCTCGGTGCGGAACTCGCTCATAGAAACCTCCTTCATTGGATTCATGACATAAATGAATCCTGATCCCGATCAGTTTTAGTTACAATCACTTTTTTAATTCATTATTGAGTTCTTATGTCCAAGCAATTTGTCGTTAATAGTGAATTCGCCCCCGCCGGGGATCAGCCCACCGCCATCGCCGGCTTGGTGCAGGGGATAGAGGCTGGGCTATCGCACCAGACCCTGCTGGGGGTTACCGGTTCCGGCAAAACCTTCACCATCGCCAATGTGATTGCGCAAGTGCAGCGCCCCACGCTGATTATGGCGCACAACAAAACCCTGGCCGCGCAGTTGTATGGGGAGTTCAAAGAATTCTTCCCAAACAATGCGGTGGAATATTTTGTTTCCTATTACGACTATTACCAACCCGAAGCCTATGTGCCGTCCTCCGATACCTTTATTGAAAAGGATTCAGCGGTAAACGAGCATATTGAGCAGATGCGCTTGTCAGCCACCAAGGCGCTGCTGGAGCGGAAGGACGCGATTATTATCGCCTCAGTATCAGCCATTTATGGTTTGGGCGACCCGGACGCTTACATGAAAATGTTGTTGCACGTGGTACGCGGTGACAAAATTGATCAGCGCCAAATTTTGCGCCGCCTTGCTGAATTGCAATACACCCGTAACGATATGGATTTTGCGCGTGCGACTTATCGTGTGCGCGGCGAAGTGATTGATATCTATCCTGCTGATTCTGATATTGAAGCCGTGCGCATTGAGTTATTTGATGATGAAGTCGAGCAAATTTCTATTTTTGATCCGCTCACCGGTGAGGTGCTGCAAAAAGTTCCGCGTTTTACTATTTATCCAAAATCCCACTACGTGACTCCGCGCGAGCAAATTCTGGAAGCGATTGAAAATATCAAAGAAGAATTGCGTACCCGTCTGGAATATCTGCGTGAAAATAATAAATTGGTAGAAGCGCAGCGCTTGGAGCAGCGCACCCGCTACGATTTGGAAATGATGCAAGAGTTAGGTTACTGCAACGGCATCGAAAACTATTCGCGCTACTTATCCGGCCGTAACTCCGGCGAAGCTCCACCCACTTTGTTTGATTATTTGCCGCAAGACGCATTGCTTGTTATCGATGAAAGCCATGTGACCATTCCGCAAATTGGCGCTATGTACAAGGGCGACCGCTCGCGTAAAGAAACACTGGTGGAATACGGTTTCCGTTTGCCCTCGGCACTGGATAACCGCCCCATGCGTTTTGATGAGTGGGAGCATATAGCCCCGCAAATGATTATGGTGTCGGCAACTCCCGGAAAATACGAAGAAGAGAAGCAAGGGCAGGTCGTTGAACAGGTGGTTCGCCCCACCGGTTTGATCGACCCGGAAATTGAAATTCGCCCGGCCACTGCCCAAGTGGATGATGTGCTCTCTGAAATTCGCCTGCGCGTGGAAAAAGGGGATCGTGTATTAATTACGGTACTCACCAAGCGCATGGCGGAAGATTTAACTGAATACCTCGCTGAACACGGCGTACGCATTCGCTATTTACACTCGGATATTGATACGGTGGAGCGCGTAGAAATTATTCGCGATTTACGTTTGGGGCAATTCGATGTGCTGGTGGGTATTAACCTGTTACGTGAAGGTTTGGACATGCCAGAGGTGTCACTGGTAGCGATTTTAGATGCAGATAAAGAAGGCTTTTTGCGGTCGGATCGCTCCCTCATCCAAACCATTGGCCGCGCTGCGCGTAACGTCAATGGTAAGGCGATTCTCTACGCCGACCGCATTACTGGCTCCATGCAACGCGCGATTGAAGAAACCGATCGCCGTCGCGAAAAACAAGTTGCGCACAACCTTAAACACGGTATCACTCCTAAAGGTATCAACAAAAGTATCGCCGATATTTTGGAAAGCTCAGTCGCCCCCGGTGCTGGCGGCCGCAGCGCGCGCAATAAAGCCATGGCAATTGCCGAGCGTAGCGGTAAATACACCGTTGATGTTAATCCAAAGGATATTTGGAAAACCATCGAGCTAATGGAAAAACAAATGTTCCAAGCCGCGAAAGATCTGGAGTTTGAAGTGGCCGCAAAACTGCGCGATGAGATTGAGAAGTTAAAACATAAAGCGGTTTGATTTTTTGTAATTATGCAGTATAGGGCGCAATTTATTGCGCCCTTTTCATTTGATTGTGTGACCTATAACAATCGAGATTCGGATGATAAAACTTTTATTCCCCATTCTTTTTCCCTCCTGGCGCTTCTTCAGCAGCATTGGCCCGTCGCCGCGTATTGATGTGGCATTTATCGCGGAAAAAAATGCTGAGCCACAAGCATGGTTGCCGTTTAGATCTTTACCTGAGCAAGTGGGGTTTGCTGCGGGCGTGCGGCGCTTATTGCACAACCCGATATGGAATGAACGCTTGTATATCAACACTTGTGCAGAGCATTTGTTTGAAGGCCCTTCTGATTTTTATGCGCAGGAAATTGGTGTACGTTTGGTTAATGCGGTATTTAATCGGGAAATGAATGTTGATGACGCCTCCCAATATCTGGTGTTTCGTATTCGCGCTATAGAATTTGACGCGGGGCAGGTGCGTGATGAGGTTGTATTTATCTCCCAACCTTTTTTGTTGCAAGCGGCAGGTGGTAAGTAATGACACTGGAATTAGCCGTTCGTTTGGCGGAGATTATCTTGGGCTTCGCAATTTTTCAGCAGAGTCTGGAATTTATGCGCGGTTTAGCAGCGGAAAAAACACTTGGGTTAATTCGCGCGTGTTTGGCAATCTTATTGATGTTGGGTTTGCAGCCGTTACTGGTTGAATCGGCATTGCTGGTGACTGCGTTACTATTTGTCACGCGCTACCAAGGGCCTTACAACGGTGGCAGCGATACCATGACTTTGTTGGTACTGCTGTGTTTATGGTTGTCACACCTGGCACCGACCCGTTATTGGCAAGAAATCGCACTGGGTTATTTAGCGTTGCAATTAATGCTTTCTTATTTTCAATCTGGTTGGGTCAAAGTTATTAATGCCCAGTGGCGTAGTGGGACTGCCTTGCAACAGGTATTTGCGCTGAGTGCTTATCCGGTGAGTGAACGAGTGCGATTGTGGGCGCAGAGGCCGCAAGTGTTATGGGTTATGTCCTGGGGGATAATTATTTTTGAGCTGATTTTTCCGCTGGCTTTGCTGAATCAAACGATATTAATTATTGCGCTGGTGATTGCCGCCTTATTTCATTTGGCTAATGCGTGTTTGTTTGGTTTGAATCGTTTTTTTTGGATCTGGTCTGCCGCTTATCCGGTCATTATTTGGTTTCAGGCGCGCGTAGCAGAGGTGTTTTGATTTCAACTGAAAACACACTCCCGCATTAATCACGGGAGTGTGCATTTCGCGTTATAGCACAATGCGTTTGGCTTCTTTTGCTGCTTTAAAAATCGCTTCTACGATAATTATATCTTTCATGCCTTCTTCGCCGGGAACCAATACGGGTGAGTTGTTGATAATGGCGAGCGCGTCGTTATCCATTTGGCGCGCTTGTTGATTCTCAGGTGCAGGCGGCAGGATGATGCCATCGCTGGTGCTGCCTTTTACGCCGCTGTAGGATTGAAACGGTTTTAATTCGTACCAACCCTTTGCGCATTCCGCTCGTAATTGATTCATGCTTTGTGCGTAGCTGGTGGCGCACACAGCGCGTGCACCGCTGGCAAATTCCAATTCAAAGCGCGTTGTTTCATCCACATTTTTATACACTTCGGTGGTGCTGCTCATAGTCGCGGAGGTAACGGCGATGGGTTCTTCACCGGCGGTGTAGCGTGCAGCATTGAGAGGGTATACACCCATGTCATACATGGCACCGCCACCCATTGCCGGGTCGGCGCGCCACGAATGGCTGGCACCTGTGCCGTTGTAACCCGCTTCCGCAATAATGGTTTTAATATCGCCGTAAGGTTTTTGTTTGGCGAGTTGAATAATGCGCTGCGTATTTGGCTCGTGTTGCATGCGATAGCCAATGGTCAACTGCACTTTATTTTTTTTGCAGACAGCAATCATGTCCTGGCATTCTTGTTCATTCATCGCCATGGGCTTTTCACACCACACGTGTTTGCCTGCATTTGCAGCGATTTCAGTAAATTTTTTGTGGGTGCCGGTAGGGGTTACAACGTAGACCACATCGATATCCGGGTTGTTGGCCAGTTGATGCATATTGTCGTAGTTGTAGACGTTGTAATCGGCAATACGATAATTTTTTTGCCACTGTGGAATTTTTCCCGGTGAGCCGGTCACTATGCCAGCGAGATAACAGTGTTTAGTCATTTGCAGGGCTGGTGCGAGTAAATCGCGGCTGTAGTAGCCCAGCCCTACCAGTGCAACACCTATGCGCTTGCGAGCAAGATTGTTGCCAAAAACGTTGGGGGCGCCGGCGATAAGGCCCATCGCACCCAGGCTTTTTAAGAGTTGGCGACGTGAAACCTGATTCATTCTAATTACCTCAATTTTTTACGCACCGGCTCTGGCAGATGAGCCGCTATTCATCATGTAGTTGTAATCGCCATTGCCGCAGGGTGCAAACCGATAAACAAAAAATTACCTGCATTTACTTTGCTGACGGTTTTCAGCGCAGCAACGCAAGGGCAGTGCAGTCAAAAAGCAGGCTAAATAGGACGTTGGCTGGTAGAATGGCGCTCTTTTTTCGATCTTTCCGATCCTGATCTTATCGCTGGCGCCCTTATGCAAAACCCTACTGAACACAACACCGTTTCCCCCCACAACTCCACCGTCACTGTGCAATACGAAGATTCTCGCCTGGTGCCGCTGTGGCGTGCATGGCTTGAAGTGGCGGGCACAATGCCGCTGGATAAGTGGATAAAAACGAGTGTGCGCCAGTTTGCCCACTCAGGCCCCACCTCAATGCCTGAGTACGATGAGATTAAAAAGCACAACAAATTTAAACCGACAAAAACCCAGGCTGACCATGCAAATGCAGAAGCAATTGATACGGCATCTTTAAGTTTGGCGATGTTTTCGGCGCTGCGTTTTCAACAATTGGCCTCGGGGTTGGAGTTTGCTTATCGTGCAAGTCTGCAAAACCCGGAACATGTGATGGATTGGAGCGAATGGGATGCTGGCTGGCAAGCCCGTGATTTACAGGGCATTGCCCCCGTCGCGTTCTGGTACTGGATTCAGTTGCGTGTAAATGGTGATCAACCGAAAAAAAATCAGGCGCAATTGCGCGATGCCGAAGCGCGCCGCAGTTTTTTCAAGAAGGTAATGGCCGAGGCAACATTTGCCAATTTGCCAGTATTGTTGCTCTGGCAGGGGCTGCGCCCGCAGTGGAGTGAGTTGCTCAAGGCGCGCCAACAGGCAAGTGGTTGGAGCGATAAAACGCTGGAGGATTTTATTGCCCAGCAGATAAGTACTCCACCGCTGTGGTTGCGTGTGCAAAAAAATGCTTCCGCCGAAGCGGTTTATAACAGCCTGCAACAACAAGGTGTGAAGGTGTCGCTAAGTGAGCAGGGCCTAGCCGCACAGGGTGGTGTGGGCATTCATACGACCGACGCCTACAAAAGCGGCTTGGTGGAAATTCAGGATTTAGCCAGTCAACAAATTGCTGCTACAGTTGCCGCCAAGCCGGGGCAAAAAGTATGGGATGCTTGTGCGGGCGCCGGAGGAAAAACCCTCGCGATTGCCGCGCAAATGAATAACAAAGGCGCAGTATTTGCGACCGATTTACATGCCTACAAATTGGATGAATTAAAACGTCGCGCCAAACGGGCGGATGTATTTAATGTGCGTGTTTTCACCTGGGAGGGCAGTGAGCCTTTGCGTTTGCCAAAAGAGGCGGCGCAGCAACAGGGTTTTGATTGGGTATTGATTGACGCACCCTGCAGCTCCGCCGGAACCTGGCGCCGCAACCCGGATGCCCGCTGGCGTTTTGATCCCGCCGATACCCGCGAGCTGGTGCATTTGCAGCAGCAATTGCTGACCAATGCGGCACCGGCGGTACGTGTGGGTGGGCGCTTGGTATATGCTACTTGCAGTTGGCAAGTGAGTGAAAATGAACAACAAGTAGAATGGTTTTTAGCGCAGCACCCGCAGTTTGCGCTGGAGTCGCAAAAAATACTGGGCGCACCAGCAATAGATTCCGACACTATGTTTGTGGCGGTATTGATTCGGCAGTCGTAGCCCGGTCTCATCGTTAGCACCACTATCGCTTGTGGCAGTTAAGCTTGAGTAAAAAAGCCCTTGGTGATTTATCACCAAGGGCTTTTTTGTGGAGAGATTTTTACGACGTTATTTTTTAACAGGGTTGGTGATTATTTATAAATCCATCACCACACGAAAGCCAAGGTGGGCATCAAAAATTTCTGCGTGATGATAATCGCGTTTGTGGTTGGCTAATTCATCGGCATTGTCTTTTGCCGAGCCGCCGCGTACTACCCGCGCATCGCAACTTTTTACCAGCAAGGCCTGACCGTTTTTCGGGTGCAGGTTGTAGTTATCCGCAAAACAATCTTCCACCCACTCAGCGACATTACCGGCGGTGTCGTAAATACCAAAACCGTTGGCGGGGTAGGTGCCGACCGGCGCCGTTTTGGCACCAAATAAACCGGAAAATTTACTGTTACAGCCGCGGCGACAGTTGGCACGACCAGCGGCGTCTTTCGCGTCGTCGCCCCACCAAAATAAGGTGTTGGTTTCGGCGCGGGCAACGTATTCCCATTCAGCTTCGGTGGGCAGGCGATATTTTTTACCCGTGGTTTCACTGAGCCAGCGTGCATAAGCGCGTGCGTCTTCAAAACTGACATTAATCACCGGGCGATTGCCGCGCCCCCAGCGATTGTCATTCGGCAGTGCGCGATTGGTGGTCTGCGCAAATATATCGTAATCATCAAAAGTGATTTCGTATTTGCTCATCGCAATATTTTTGCCGATGGTAACTTTATGTACTGGCATCGCCAGAATATCGTCTTTATGACCCATCAAAAAACTGCCCGTGGGGATGCGCACCATTTCCGGCCCCTGGCTTTTAATCGCGGCAACCAACTGGCTGCTCATGGCTTCGCCCGGTTTTAAACTTTCGCTGAGTGTATAGGCGGGCGATAAATCCTGATCGCTAATTTCAACCCAGTTGCGTTGCATGTCATAGCCGGGGTGGCTGACTTCAATGTGATAGGTGCCGGGCGGTAATGGCATGCCGGGTTCGTAACGCTCGGGAATATTCAGCACCCTGACTCGCGCTTGTGCGGGTACGGTTTTCACATGCAGTGCATAGGTGATGATCGGTGCACTGCTTGCCGCTTCACTGGTTGTCGCTGCATTCATATCGATAGCGGCCACCTGGCTGCCATCCGCAGTGTTTTCACTTACAACTACAGGTGCCGCGTTTGGCGTATTTACCACCGCGCTGTTAGCCGTGTTGTTAATAGGCAATACAGGATTTGTTGCTGCATCTTTTTGCAGCGTAAGCGTTTGTTCAGGGGCTTGTTCCTGCACGGTTTTATCGCCATCAGTAAACCAAAAGCCAAGACCGATAAGTGCAATTATCACCAGCACGATACCGGTGACTTTTTTGTAGGTTTGTTGCTTGCCATCGACAGCGGCATGAACACGGGTAACCACTTCCGTGCGCTGTGAATGTATTGGCGCGTGACCTTCGTTGAAAAAAATCTCGGTAATTTTAGTGGATGGGCGCACATAAAAACCGCGCTCCGGGTTCCAGCGCAAGGCACGCACTTTATTCCAGCGCCAGCGCAACGCATTAAGGGTTGCACTAAGCAACGCGCCAGCCAGCGCGATGACGGTAAGATCAGTAGGATGCACATTACTGGTAAGTGGTGCGTGATGATTTTTTTCCAGCTCTTCAATAGCTTGAATTAAATCGCGCCCGCGTTGAAAGCGCTGCTCCGGGTCTTTGGCGAGCAGCTTGTCCAGAATTTTTTGGTAAGCCAAATATTGCAGAGGTAATTTTGGAATTGGCGCGCTGATATGTTTGAGCGCGATGGTGACTGCCTCTTCGCCCTGATAGGGCAGGCTACCAGTGAGCATTTCGTAAAACACCACGCCGAGGCTGTATAAATCCGAGCGACCATCGACGCTGTTACCTTTGGTTTGTTCCGGGCTCATGTAGTGAGGTGTACCCACCACTGTACCAACATGAGTCATGCGTGAATTTACTGCAAGACCCCGTGCCACACCAAAGTCCGACAATACGGCGGAGTTGTCGGTACGGAATAAAATATTTTCCGGTTTTATATCGCGGTGGACATAACCTTTTTCGTGCGCGTGATCCAGCGCGCTGGCTACTTCGCGGATAATGCGCAGCACTTCCTCGCCATTAAGGCCGGTTGTCATGCGATCGTGTACCGAGCCGTTGGGCAGGTAATCCATGGCGATGTAATTTAAATCTTCATGGCGACCTATATCGTAGATTGCCACGATATTTGGGTGCGACAGCTGACCAACAATAGTGGCTTCGCGCTGAAAGCGCTCGCTGAAGGCTGGGTCGCTATTGAGTTGCGGATTCATCACTTTTAACGCAACAACACGCCCCACGCTGATTTGAATCGCGAGGTAAACGGTGGACATGCCACCCTGATTTATTTTTCTTACCACCCGGTAACCGGGAATTTGCAGCGCCATAACAACAGGTATCTATAGACAAAGGTTGGGTTATCAAACAGTTCAATGGTCGGAATTTCTCTCCGCCATTAAGTTAATACAACATAGACCAGTAGCCCCAAGAGTGAGACAAGTGACGCGCCAAAAATCCAGGCATCCCGTTTTAGGTTGCCGGTCAAATGGGGCACAAACTGCCACAGCCCATTGCCCTGGTCAGCGGGCCGCAAGGGCGATTCAATAATTTGCAGGGTGATATTATCGCGCCCGCCGTTGGTGAGTGCTGCGTGCATCAGCTGATCCACCGCAGCAACGCAATCGCTGGCGTCACAGAGAATTTGTGCGATGGTTTTGTCATTTACCTCGTCGGTCAATCCATCGCTGCACAGCAATACCCACTGGTTTTCCTGCCATTGATTTTCAAGGTGATCCACTTTCACCTGCGCTAATTCCTGCATGCCTAAACATTGGGTGATGATATTTTTTTCCGGGTGAAACTCTGCATCTTCGGCGCGAATTGCCCCGCTTTCTACCAGCATTTGCACATAGGAGTGGTCTGTACTTAATTGCTCCAGACGCCCGCCCTCGCGGCTTGGCGTCCAGAGGTAGGCACGGCTATCGCCAACCCAGGCGATTTGATAGCGCTGATCCTGGCTTTTCAGCGCCACTACGGTTGAACCCATGCCCGGCACACCTATGCCTTGTTTGGCCGAATTGATGATACTGAGATGGGCTTGTTGGATGGCATCGAGCAGGGAGAGGTGGGGATTATTGCGCGTGTTGCGCTCAATAGTGTCGCGCACCAGCGCGCTAGCAACTTCACCGGCTTCATGCCCTCCCATGCCATCGGCCACCAGCCATAGGCCCTGTTCCGGCTTGCTGAGAAAGCAGTCTTCGTTGTTGCTGCGCGTTAAGCCCGGGTGGGATGCGGCGCTGTAGTCAAGCGGCTTTATGGTCATAGGTTGGGGTCAGCGTCATGCCAGTTATTGTTCGAATTAGTGTCGACCAATACTAGATGAGTTTGTGCGCCAAGACTATCTGGCCGGGGCAAATCTATGCGCCCCGGCACACTTGGCTATTCCTCCTTGGGAGTGGTTGCCTTAACAGGTTTTGATGCTCAGCCCAAGCTGCTCAACCAGTTCTTTTTGCCCGGCATGAGTCACTACGGCGATACTGGCTTTTTGCGCTTGCAAGTAAATGGCGGCGACCCGTTTGAGGTCATCCGCGGTTACCGCCAGAACACGGTTGCGGAATTGCTCCCGTTTTTCGCGCGTGCGCCCAAACAACTCGGCTTGATAGGTGGATTTGGCTTCGCCAGCAGGTGAGCCGGGTTTATCAATACTGCCAATTACACCCAGAATCGCCTCTTCAACCGCTTGCCATTGGTGATCGGTGGTTTGCAGCCATTCCAGTGACGCATCGAAATCGGCCAGAGTTTCAGTTAAACGCGGGTCGCGATAGGAATAAAAACGGAACGCCGCGCTGTTGCTGTCCTGACTTGCACCACCGCCGTAAGCACCGCCTTGTTCGCGAATAGTGCGATGTAAAAAGCCGTTGCGTAAAAAGCCGCCCAACACAGTGAGTGCGGCTGCATCCGGGTGATCGCTCGGTACGGTGGGGTAGGCTTTGGCGCAGAAGTTCACCTGGGTATTGGTGATCCACGCCTCGCGAATCGTTTCCTGAACCGGTGGCAGGGTGAAATGTTTGAAATCCTTAACTTGGGGTTCTATTGGCCAACGCGCTTGCAGATTGTCGCGGTAACTATCCAAGTGCTCTTGCTCGCCCACAATCAAAAATTGCTTGGGTGCTTGTAATACCAGGTTATGGATAGCCTGTAACTGCGCGGCAAACGCGGCGAGGTTTTGTGCATCGTCCAGTGAATTATCCAGCGCTTTTACTGCGGCAATGCCCTCAAGCCCGCCGAGTTGATGTGACACTTTTGCCGCCGGGCTCATGCCCGCACAGGCGGCCGTCATGGCGAGGCTGTGGCCATTACCGGTAATGCTCTGTTCGCGGCGTGCGCGATTTTGGGCGATCAGTTCGCGAATGCGGCTGTGCTCGTCAAAACGCACGTTTAAAAGGGTGGATTGCATCAAGTCATTGAGCGCCGCGCTGTTGCGGCTCAAAGCTTTGGCAGAGAGTGTGAGGTAGGCATCGATCGCCTGAACATCATCACTTGCGCCGCGAATGCTGCTGAACGCGTGAATGGAACCTACGACTTCAGCTTGCCAGCGCTGGGTGGCAAGGTAGTCTTTATCGCCCGCGCCCAATTCGGTTAAACAAATGCAGTAGTAAGGCAGGACTTTAAGCTGTGCCTCGGACAGCACAGGCAACTTGCAGGTGATTTGTTGATACACCAAACCATTGGTTCCTGCGGCATAACGGCGCAGCGGGTAGTGATTCAACAACTCGTGGCTGCCGGCGGTGTAATGCAGGTTGGCGGGGATATCAGTCAAATCCACTTTAGGCAGGATGCTCTCGTCGTCCTGCTGTTGCTGACGTTCTTGCAGCGCATGCGCGCGCGCGATAATTTCCTGTTTCTGGGCATCGCTCAGCTGCGCTTTCATGGCGGCAAGGCGGGCAATTTCGGCGGCTTTAATGCGTTCGCCCATCTGTGCATCCGGGCGCAGGGTCAAGCGCACGCGGTGCGGGTTATCCAGTAACCATTTGCGCACGGCAGTTTGGATAAACACCGGGTCTTGGGTTTTGCGGCGCAAATTTTCCAATGCGACATCGACATCCAGCAGCGCGATAGGGTCGCCGCGATGGGTGGCTGAGGTTAAGCCGGTCAGAATTAATTGCAAACCATAAGGGTAGCCATCGCCACCCACTTCGCGCTGCGATAATTCCAACTGGTGCAGCGAAGCGGCGACTTGTTCTTGCGGAATTCCGGCTTCGGCTACTTTGCGCATGGTGTCCAGAATCATCGCTTCTACCTGCGGGGCATCTTCCAATTTGCAACCTTCAAGGCCGCACACAAACGCCATTTCGCGCGATGAATCGTCCAGCCCACACAGTGGCGAGGGTGCCTGCCCCAGCTCAGTCGTCTCTAACGCTTGTTGCAATGGTGAGGCGCTGTTGTCGAGCAAAATATTGGAAACCAATTGCGCTTCCAGTGACTCATCGAGATCCGTCGTTTTACCCAGTAACCAGGCGATAACGACGTGGTGTTTTTCATCCAGATTTTCCGCATCACTTTCATCAATTGGGTAGGCCTCTTCCACCGCAATCGGTGCGTGGTAGCGCTTTTCATCGCCTACAGCAATGACTTCGTCCAAGGCTTCAAATTGGCTCAGCGCGCGCGTTTCAAATTTCTCTTGATGAACAGCGGCAGGAATGTCGCCGTAGGTCATAAATACCGCGTTACTGGGGTGATAGTGGGTGCGATAAAAATCTTTCAACTGTTGGTAGGTGAGGTTGGGAATATCTTCCGGTTCTCCACCACTGTTGTAGTGATAGGTCGTGGTCGGATAAAGGTATTTACACAAGGTATGCCACAGCTGGGATGAGACCGAACTCATCGCACCTTTCATTTCATTAAATACCACGCCTTTAAACACCAAATCGGAATTGGGGTTGTCGGTTTCGGCAAACTCCACGCGGTGGCCTTCCTGCGCAAAATCCAGTTCATCCAACCGCGAGAAAAACACCGCATCCAAATACACATCGAGTAAGTTATTAAAATCTTTTTGGTTCTGGCTGGCGAAAGGGTAGGCGGTCCAGTCGGAGCTGGTGAAGGCATTCATAAAGGTATTGAGCGAGCGGCGCACCATCATAAAAAATGGATCGCGTACCGGGTATTTTTGGCTGCCGCAGAGAGCGGTGTGCTCCAGAATGTGGGCAACTCCTGTGGAGTTGTGCGGCACGGTGCGCAGGGCTACCAGAAATACGTTTTCGTTATTGTCAGCTGCTAAATGTATGTGCTGGGCGCCGGTGACTTTATGGCGATATTCTTCTACACGAATTTTCAAAGCATCAATGTTTTGGCTGCGCAATAATTCAAACGTCGGATAAGTCATAAGTCTGCAGTTCTCTTGGTTTTTAATTCTCGGTTTTTGATTCTTGTTTCTTGATGAAAGATAGAAAATATAAAACGATGGCTATTCAGATGCGCTCACAGCGGGAATTTAGGCCGGGCTGTTAATGCGTCGTTATTCAATCGGATTTAGGAATAAAAGCCGCCAGCTGTGCGACAAAATCGGCCATCGCCTGTAGCACGGGTTGATAGTTGACGCTGTGCTGTTCAAGTTGCTGTAGAGCGTAACAACTTGCCTCCAGTGTGGAAAGCTGATTTTCGCTATGTGCTTTGCGAATGCGGTAAATGGAGGCCGGTGTCTGGCTAAGGCTCAGCAGCGGTAACTGCTGCAATAGCGGGTTTAGGTAGAGCATTTTTCGGCTTTTACGCCAGGTGGCATCAATCACAATCAGGCGCAGTTGTTCGGCGGAATAATCGGCGAGCTCTGGTGTGGCGGGCGGAGGTGTAATGCCCAGTGAGTGGTAGTCGGCCAGCGGTGGGTAGAGCAGTAATGGTCGTCGCCCATTGGCATAAATGAGCTGCTGTAATTGCAATTCATCAAATCGTTCACCGGTATAAATCTGGCTGTTTTTTAAACTCAGTTGTAATAAAACTGCAGTATTTTTTGCATTGGGTGTTTCTTCTGGGTGCTGCAGTATTAATAACTCGACACGATTATTAACCTGATGAATAAACGCACAAAAACAGGTGCGCGTGGGGCGCTGGCAGTGGCTACAGTTTGCGCGTTGGTGTGACTCGTCATTCATGGGTTATCGGCGCTCGGGCTATGCGCGGCAAGGTGCTGCAGCTCGTATTTGGCGATTAACACTGAACACCTGGTGTGTTGTTGATGGATAAGGGTACGTTTGGCTTTAGCGCTGAGGGTTTTTAGCGCATGTTCACGTTTACTCGCACTGGAACGGTCGTGGCCATCCTCCAGAAAACACAGCTGCATGGGTTTGCGCCCGCGAAAATAGCGCGCACCGGCACGGCCGGATTCATGGGCCTGCCAGCGGCGGCGCATATCGGTGGTGATTCCGGTGTAAACTTGATCGTCGCTGGTGAGAATCATATAGACCAACCAGTTATTTGCGGGCGTTATGTCGTGCAAGAGTGCCGCACCAATAAGTGTAATGAGTGAACGGAAAGTATATGGCAAAAGAATCCAGCAGTCAGGATCGTAATTTTGATGATTTGGCCAAGCGTTTTAAAAAGAATATATACGGCGGGTTAAAGGGTGATATTCGCCTTGCGATATTAGAGCGCGATTTTAGTGATCATATTCCTGCTGTACCTTTTGGTGCAGACGCTGGCCCCTGGCGTGTGTTGGATGCGGGTGGAGGCCAAGGGCAATTCTCCTTACAAATGGCTAAAGCCGGGCATCAGGTGGTGATTTGCGATATCTCGGCCGAAATGCTGAAACTCGCTGAAGAGCAAGTCAGCGCGGCAGGCTTACAGAGCAATGTCACACTGATTCATTGCGCAATTCAGGATTTACCCGCGCAGCTGGGCGCGCAAGAGTCGCAATTTGACTTGGTGATTTGTCACGCAGTAATGGAGTGGATGCAAGAGCCGCGCGAGTTGTTACCTTATCTACTTCAGCACCTCAAACCACAGGGCTATTTATCCCTCACTTTTTACAACCTGCATTCATTGATCTATAAAAATTTACTGCGCACTAACTTTAAAAAAATTATCAATCAGGATTTTGGCGGCGCGAAAGGCAGTCTCACACCCATCAATCCCCTGGACCCGCACGTGGTTATGGGGTGGATTGATGAGTTACCGCTCAATGTGCTGGTGCACAGTGGTATCAGAGTATTTCACGATTATATTTTTAACGAGGAGCATCGTGCCCGTGAGCCTGAACAGCTACTGGAAATGGAGCTAAGGTTTTCGCGTGAGGAGCCATATCGTTTATTGGGCCGTTACATTCATGTACTGGCGAAGCATGTAAAACAATAATATGGCTCAGCTCTGCGCTTATTTTGCGCTGAGTTTATTGATCAGTAGGTCGCGTGCTTGATTAATTTTGGCTGCCAGGTAGTCGTTGCCACCGCGATCCGGATGAAGTTTCTGAATCAAACGGCGGTGTGCATCCTGTACCATTTCCTGTGTAATCTCGCCTTTATTCAGGTCTCCGGTTAGCCCCAGAATTTCCTGAGCTTCCACAAGGTTCATCGCACCGCTTGAGGGCGGTGGCGTTGTTTGCTCCTGGGGTTTTTCCTGTTTGTGTTTTAGCCAGAGCGGTAAGGCCTGCATTAACAGATTAAAACCAACACGCAAAAAGGGCAAAAGCGCGCCGATTGCCGCACCTATCCAATGCATGCGTCCGGTTACTACCAACACGATCAGTAAACCGAGAAATATTCCTGTACCCAAGCGCCAGAGGGATTTGCGCTGTTGTGCACTATCCATTTTCTTATAGCGAGCACTGATAATTACAATAGATGTCACTATCACCGCAAAAATCAGAATATTCAGCATAGGTTTTACAAGCTCAGGTTAATGGTTTCATCACGTCGTATGGCGTGAGTGGCGAATAATTCAGCATTATCTTGATTGTGGTGCTGTTGCGCTAGTGACTAAATCGCTTAATCAGGGTTTTTGATTATACTTGCTTAGGTTGATCTTAAACTTCATTTGCATTTATACCCAGGTCGCGAGGTAATACATGAGGGGGTTCTATGCGCATACCCTGTTTCATTTGGTCAGGCGCGGTACCGGGTTAGTTGCGTTGCTAACATTTACGTTGTTCGTCAGTGCTTGTGGGGGCGGCTCATCATCGAATCAATCTCGCTCCTCGTCGAGTGCCGCGGTCTCTTCCAGTGCCGCGCTAGTCGTTATATCTGGCAGCCTCACTTACGATTACGTCCCTCATTTCACTGAGCGCAACGGGTTAAATTATGCCGGGACTGTAGAGTTGCCCATCCGCGGCTTGGTAGTTGAGTTGCTGGATGCTGGCAATCAAGTGCTAATGACGGACATAAGTACGCAAACCGGCACCTATTCGTTCACGGTGACACGTGATCAGCCTGTGCGGGTTCGAGTGAAGGCGCAACTGTTGCGCGAACAAAATGACAATAGTGCACGCTGGAATTTTAAAGTAACCGACAACACTGACAACAATAGCCTTTATGCCATGGTGGGTTCATTGTTGGTAGCTAATGACGCTAATGCTGTACGCGATCTTCATGCTGCATCCGGTTGGACGGGAAATGCCTATACCCAGCCACGGGTTGCAGCACCTTTTGCGATACTTGATTCTATTTATACAGGTGTACAACGACTCGTAGCGGTAGATGGATCAGTACAATTACCTGCCTTGGAGTTTCGCTGGAGTCCAAATAACATTACTGCTGATGGTGAATTGGAACTCGGTGAAATTGCGACCAGTTTTTATCGCAACGATTTGAACGCGATATATTTGTTAGGGGGCGAAGATGATGACACTGACGAATACGATCGCCATGTTGTGCTACATGAATGGGGGCACTATTTAGAGGCAGAGCTTTCCCGTTCCGATAGTATCGGAGGTGATCACAGTGGCGATGATAAATTGGATTTTCGTGTCGCTATGTCCGAAGGTTTTGCGAATGCATTTTCTGCCATGATGCTGGATGATCCCATTTACCGCGATGCAAGCGGCACACAGCAGGCTGAGGGCTTTAAAATCGCTGTTAATAGTACTGAAAACCGTGAGCGCGGCTGGTACTCTGAGGCATCGGTACAGTCGGTTCTTTATAATTTTTATGTGAGTGAGAACAATAAAACTGCGCGCGATTTTGCCGATATATTTACTGTTATCACTCGCGATAATTACAGTACTAGTGATGCTTTCGTTTCCATTTATTTGTTTGCCGAACAGTTGCGCGAAGCATTGCCGGGTGTTACTGCAGGCTTTAATAGTTTGCTGTCTGGGCAAAATATTACAATTACAGATCGCTTTGGTGCTGGCGAGAGTAACTCGGGCGGCGCCACCATTAATTTACCTGTCTATAAAACGTTACCGCTGAATAACAGCGCTGTTAATGTATGCAGCTCAAACGCTAATGGCTCTTACAACAAACTCGGTGTATCACAATTTTTAGTATTGAATATCCTGTCTGCAGGTAATTACCGCATTACGGCGACTGAGTTTGGAACCACTTCTGATGACTCTGATCCTGATATGTATCTATATCAACGCGGTATTCAGCTACAAGAAGCGATAAGTCCAACAGTCGGTACAGAGACTCTCACTCGCTCGCTGTCAGTAGGAACTTATGTCCTTGAACTTGTCGATGATAGAGCGGTGAGGGACGATTTTAATGGCGATGTATTGGCGTGTTTTGATGTTCGCGCGCTGCCCAATTAGGTGACCACTATGATGAAAAAATTAATAGCCGTATCGTCCATCTGGGTAGTGGGCTGTATGGTTCTAGCACTTTTGCAAGCGTGTTATTCCGGTAGCTCAGCGCAAACTCCTGAAAATGCCTCCCAGCCCAAAGCCGTTACCGTCAAACCTGGTGCAAGTGTAAGTATTCGCAATACGCAGCCTATAAAACTTGAGACTGTGGGAGAGCAAAATATTGTTGTTGTTTTGCATTCGTCGAGTTTCCCCGGCGAAATGAGCGTTAGTGTTGCGGCGAGCAAGGGGGTAAGTATTCTGTCTACCCCTAATCCTTTGGTATATCCATTAACCGAAAGTGGGGAGTATCGCGTCCCTTTGCACCTAAATGTTGAACACGAAGGCCGTCATTATGTGCGCATGAACGTGAGTATTAGTAGTGGCGGGCTGAGTGAAAAACGGGTTGTTTCCGCCATACTGCAGGTGGGGGATGTTCGCGCCAAATCGCAGAAAGCCGTGCCTGCAGCTAGTTCGGATGCTGTCATTTCGCTTCCCGCGCAAGAGCGTGTATCGCCACGAGACTAATCGTTCATAGGTTGGCGCGGTTTGTTTATAATGGCCAGCAAATCTGGCCATTTTCTTTTGTAACGAGGTGTTTTTATGTCTACTCAACGATTGCCCGCAGAGTGGGAACCACATGATGCGGTCATGCTGACCTGGCCGCATAAAAATACCGGCTGGAACTGGATTTTGGAGGATGTCACCGAGCTTTATGAGGCTCTGGCAACGGTTATCGTAGATTATGCTGACGTAGTTATTGCAGTGCCTTCAGCCATGGTTGACGAGGTTTATACTCGCCTTGAAGCCATGGGCGCACCTATGGATTACATCTATTTGTATCCTTGTGAAAGTGACGACACATGGGCGCGCGATCATGGTCCACTTACAGTTGAAACTGCAGACGGATTTAAATTATTGGATTTCCAGTTCAATGGATGGGGAAATAAATTTCCTCACAAAAAAGATAATCAAATATCACAACAATTATTTTCTCAGAAAGCATTTCCCTACGCGACTATAGAGGTACAGGATTGGGTGCTTGAAGGCGGTTCAATAGAAACTGATGGTCAAGGTACTTTACTCACAACATCATCTTGTTTACTTAATAAAAATCGCAATCCTCATTTGACCAAAGAAGAGATTGAAACGCGTTTAAAAGCGGCGTTCGGGATTAGAAAAATTAATTGGCTCGATCATGGTTATCTTGCCGGCGACGACACCGATAGTCATATAGATACTTTGGCGCGCCTGTGCCCCAACAATACTATTGTTTACACGGCTTGCGATGATGACCAGGATGAACACTATATTGAATTGAAAAAAATGGAAGACCAGTTAAAAACGTTTACTAATGCAGATGGCGAGCCCTATCGTTTATTGCCGCTGCCTTGGTCTGGCCCTGTGTTGGGGCGCGATAGCGACGAGCGGCTACCCTCTACCTATGCTAATTTTCTCATAATCAATGAAGCAGTATTGGTCCCCATATATGATTTGCCAATGGACGAAGATGCACTGGAAGTAATATCACAAGCATTTCCCGGGTTTGAAATTATGGGGATTCCGTGCAATGCCTTGATAGAGCAGGGCGGTAGTCTTCATTGCATTACCATGCAAATTCCCGAAGGTGTTTTGGAGCCACTCTAATGCGCAATCAAAGCATTAAAAGAAAGTTAAATATTGGTGTTGTCCAACAATCATGCACCGCAGATATTGCTGCTAATTTTACTAAAACCTTAGAAAATATTCGCAAACTTGCCGCGCAAGGTGCGGAACTAGTAGTTTTGCAGGAGCTTCACCGTGGATTGTATTTTTGTCAGCAGGAAATCAGTGATCATTTTGATCAGGCCGAGACAATCCCTGGGCCTAGTACAGAAGCATTAGGTAATCTTGCGCGGGAATTAAATGTTGTTATCGTTGCGTCTTTATTTGAAAAGCGCGGTGTTGGTTTGCATCACAATACTGCGGTTGTCATTGAGCGCGACGGTTCTATTGCGGGAATGTATCGCAAGATGCATATCCCGGATGACCCGGGTTACTATGAAAAGTTTTATTTTACCCCCGGCGATTTGGGCTTTAACCCCATCCAAACATCAGTTGGAAAGCTAGGTATTTTAGTGTGTTGGGACCAATGGTTTCCTGAAGCAGCACGCCTAATGGCAATGGCGGGCGCTGATTTATTAATTTACCCAACAGCCATTGGTTGGACTCCAAGCGAAGACGAGGGCGAAAAAGATCGCCAACGCGAAGCGTGGATTACAGTCCAGCGCGCCCATGCAATTGCAAATGGTTTGCCCGTGGTTAGCGTTAATCGTGTAGGGCATGAACCTGACCCCGCTGGCGGTTGTGGCTTGGATTTTTGGGGCAGTAGTTTCGTTACTGGACCGCAAGGTGAATTTTTGTGGGTAGCCCCTGTAGATCAAGAAGTAAATTCAGTAGTTGAAATCGATTTACAACGCAGTGAAGCGGTTCGTCGGATGTGGCCTTATTTGCGCGATCGCCGCATTGATCACTATGGGGACTTGTTGAAAATTTATCGCGATTAATATTTCATATTGCGGTGATGATAATTTCAGCTGCTGGTAAGCGAATTCGTCTAGACTTTCTCGACGTTATTCATTGGGCAACTCTCAACTAGAAAGAGCATATGGACTCCTTATCTCAGTCAACAGGTGATTTGCCTTTATATTGCCCATCCTCAGGGCAGAGCTGTCAATTTAAGGATGAATTGCTAACCTTGCGTAACGAGGTTAATGACCTACGCCATCAGGTTCAAACAGACGCACTAACTGGTTTATACAATTTTCGTTTTTTTTCCAACATATTGCCCTTGGAAATGGAGCGAACCCGCCGTGCCACCCAGCCTTTATCATTGATTATTCTAGATATAGATCATTTTAAACAGTTTAATGATCGCTGGGGGCATGAGCTTGGCAACCAGGCGCTAATTCACGTTGCACAATTAATTGCTGTTGCAATTCGCAAGCTGGATTTTGCTTGTCGGTTCGGTGGGGAAGAATTTGCAATCGTGTTACCAAATACCGATTTGTATCAAGCGAATAATGTCGCTGAGCGCTTGCGCTTTTCAATTGCCAATAGTGTTCTTGAAGTTGGTAATAATTTAATTTATCTGACTGCAAGTTTGGGAGTTGATGAGTTTAAAGCCACTGATACAGACAGTCCCCAGGGATTTATTGAGCGAGTGGACGCCTGGTTGTATCAAGCAAAATATGCAGGTAGGAATTTAGTCAAGGGGCCAACTATTTTGCCTGTTGATACAACTACCAATGTTACTGCCGATGAAAAAGAAGCCTTGTTTGGTACTTTTCATGACTAAGAGAAATGATCCTCTGATCATTTAGTTGCGTATAAAATTTTATTTTTTTAATTTTTTTATCTAAGGTTTGTTTTTATGAGCTTCCCTAAAATCGGTAATTTAGCCCCGACGTTTTCATTGCAGAACCAAAATGGTGAAAAGGTTTCACTAAAAGACTTTAAAGGTAAAAAAAACATTGTTTTATATTTTTATCCTAAAGCATCAACACCTGGTTGTACTGTTCAAGCTTGTGGTATCAAGGAATCACGAAGTGAATTCGAAAAGCTAGATACTGTTGTGTTGGGGGTAAGCCCTGACTCTCCTGCGAAGCTGACCAAATTTATTGATAAATATGATTTGAATTTTGATTTACTGGCGGATGAAGATCACTCTGTTGCTGAAACTTACGGTGTTTGGGCACTCAAGAAGTTTATGGGCAAAGAGTTTATGGGGATTGTTCGTACCAGCTTTATTATCAACAAAGAAGGGCGCCTATCTCACGTGCTTGATAAGGTAAATACCAAGACTCATGATCAGGATGTACTCGCGATACTGCGAAATGGCATTTAAATTATCCTTTTATATTAAAATGTGATATAAAAAATATCTGTATGTGAAAATTGTACGCATTTCTCTTTGTTGTAAATGGATATAGACTATAATCGTCCATGTCGAGTGTGGCTTGATTGACAAAAGGATGATATCGATACTATTGGCTTTGGTTTGGCTGAGAAGTGACACTCCTTAATTCTATAACTGCCCTTAATTGGCAAAGGAGACGCCTGGATGATTCAATTACAGCGAATTTACCGAAACAACGAAGGTTCTTCAGAAAACTCCTTTATTGGATCTGATGTAAGATCCTACGAAGAGTACCTGTCTCTTGCCGAAATCCCTCGCTTTGAGGGGGTATCTGCCAGAGTTATTGACTCTTTGAAGCAGCGTGTTGGTCGAGAGGATCTATCAATTGACCGAATTGCAGAGGATTTAAAGTTATCAAAACGCACTTTGCAGCGGCGACTTCAAAACCAAAACGCTAACTTCGCTCAAATCAGAGACGCTTTGCGCTTTCATTATGCAATTAAGTATCTGATAGATGAGCATATGAGCGTTGACAATGTCTCAAAGGCGTTGGATTTTTCGGATAGAACTAGTTTTACCAATGCTTTTAAGCGTTGGACGGGTCTTTCTCCGAGCGTTTTCAGAAAGCTATTTCGCGATTACGCCTGATTCTTGCTTCATCCCTTCCTTTGCCTCTGATTTAAGGGGCGCTAATTGCCTGTATGTTTCAAAACAGGTAAAGTTAGCGCTCTTTATTCTTTGAGGTTAGTTTCATGAGTTTCTTTATAGCATCTGCGATGGCCCAAGCTGAAGCTGCTCCTGCCCCACAAGGTAATCCAATGATTACCTTGCTTATGTTCGGCGGCATGTTTTTATTTATGTATTTACTCATTATTCGCCCTCAGCGTAAGCGCCAAAAGGAGCACCAGAATCTCGTTGCTGCCTTGGCTAAAGGTGATGAGGTAATCATGACAAGTGGAATGTTGGGTAAAATTATCAAAGTAGATGAAAACTATGTTGTCCTTGAAACTGGCAATAATGTAGAGCTTAAGTTTCAGAAAGTTGCTGTGCATGCCGTGCTTCCAAAAGGTACCATCAAAACAATTGAGGCAGCGTAAATCCTGCGATTCTAAAAAGGGGCTTAGGCCCCTTTTTTTTATGCTTTTTCTGGGAGGTGATATTGATGGATTACATCCATAAGCTTGTGTCGGAATTAAACAATTTGGTCTGGGGTGTGCCCATGTTGGTACTTATTCTCGGAACCGGTTTGTTTTTGATGGTGATGTTGAGGGGAATGCCTATCCGTCGAATCGTCTTGGGATTTTGTTTGATGTGGCAAGGACGCTCAAAGGATGTTGGGGCACAGGGCCATGTTAGTTCTTTTCAGGCGCTCATGACCGGATTGTCTGCAACTGTAGGCACTGGAAATATTGCCGGTGTCGCAACGGCTATTTTTTTAGGGGGGCCGGGAGCCCTTTTCTGGATGTGGTGCACAGCTTTGGTTGGCATGGCAACCAAGTATTCGGAAATAGTGCTTGCGGTTCATTACCGAGATGTTGATTCAAAAGGAGAGTGTAGTGGTGGCCCAATGTACGCCATTAAAAATGGGTTAGGTAAAAAATGGCATTTGTTGGGTTTTGTGTTTGCTGTCTTTGGTGGATTGGCAGGTTTTGGGATTGGCAATATGGTGCAGTCAAATAGTATGGCTGAGGTAATAAAAGTCACCTTTGGGATAGAGACGTGGGTAACAGGTTTGGTAACAACAGTGGTGGTTGCACTGGTTATTTTGGGTGGAATTAAGCGCATTGCAAAAGTGGCGGCATCATTAGTTCCTTTTATGTGTATTGGTTACATAATTATGTCGTTGGCTGTACTTATTTTGTATGCCTCTCAGTTGCCTGCCGCGTTCTCTCTTATTTTTACACATGCTTTTACTCCTGTTGCTGCTACTGGCGGCTTTGCTGGCGCAGCAGTGCTGATGGCTATACAGTACGGCGTTGCCAGGGGTATTTTCTCTAATGAGGCTGGGTTGGGAACGGCTGGTATCGCACAGGCAGCGGCGGCAACTGATAGCCCTGTGCGCTCTGGCCTGATTGGTATGACCGGGACATTCATAGATACAATTGTCATCTGTACCATGACTGGCCTGGTAATCATTTGCACCGGTGTATGGGATGGCGGAGCGCGGGGCGCAAGTCTGTCTTCCTCTGCCTTCGAGTCTGCATTACCCGGTATTGGTGGTTACTTATTGGCTTTTGCGCTCATTATATTTACGTTCACTACTATTCTAGGTTGGAGTTATTACGGCGAGCGTTGCTGGATGTATTTGGCCGGGAAGAAAGCCATATTTCCTTTCAGGATATTGTGGGTTCTCGCAGTTTTTGCAGGTGCAGTATTTCATTTGGATTTCGTATGGTTACTTGCTGATACGCTCAATGCTCTGATGGCAATACCAAACTTGTTTTCTTTGCTTTTGCTGAGTCCGGTAGTAATTAAATTGACAGCAGATTACTTTGAGAGCAAAAAAGAATAATTTGTCTTTACAGGCAATTGGTTGGTCGAGGTAAGCCGGCAATTTTGCTTGCGATTTTTGCGGGGCTGGGCGGAAACAGACCAAGCAAATAAATGCTCTTGCCCTTGTCTATGCCCAGATTTTTTTCTGTATATTTTACAAGGGCTCTCATTGCGGGAGAGATTTGATACTCTTGATAAAAAGATTGCAGCAGAGTGATTATTTCCCAGTGTGCATCTGTGAGTGCAATTTTTTCTTGTAGTGCTAGCTGGATTGCAACAGCTGGAGTCCAGTCATTCAAACTGATTAGATAGCCATCTTTATCAAGCGCTATCTGGTTACCATCTACTGTTATGTGCATTGCTCAATACCAGCTCTGAACGCAGCGGTGTTCGATGGTTAGTTGAACAAAACTGTCGTAATCAATCAGTTCAACGGATGCCATCAGTTTTTCTGTTAATCCACGAGCTTTAACATCAGCGCTAATTGCAAATACGCGGACTCCCAAGAGAATTAACTCTTGTAATTGTACGGAGTCTGGTGCTGATTTAATTGCGCCAAATACCCCATCCTCTAACAATAAAATTGCATCAGATGTTGAGCATACCTTTATGCAAGATGATAGGGTGCTATTTGAATAAGGGGATTTATTGATTGTGTGCAGCGTACTCATGCTAAAAACTCAGTAGATGATCTTGTTGGTCTAATAGGTTTTTTACATCTTCGCTTGTCAAGATTTTGATGTCATCCCAAATAAGTTCATTGATTTTAAGATCTCGATCTTCTAATGAATCCTTATGTGCATAAATATTATCAACACCGTAAAGTGATAAGGCGGAAAGTGTGGCCGAAAGATTTTTTTGAGTGATTTCTTCCGGGTTTTGATTTTTAATAAGTTGAAATACTCCATCATCCATAAACAACATGCCAATATCTTGATCATAAACGGATGCGGCGAGGGTCACATCAAGTGCCTCACGGGCCAGACTGGTGCCATAGGGTGCGCGACGACTGATAACCAGTAATTTTTTTTTCATAGGGTTTTTACCCAAAAGTAATAACGCGATCAGATGTTATTGTGGCGTCTACCAGTTGTCCTAATCCGCTAATTGAATAACTATTGTTTATGTTGTGTGCTGGCTTGTTATAACGCAAAGCTTCTTCGCTATTCAATATTCCCCGTTTTAGGGCGGCAGCTATACAAATAACCAAGTCATATTGTTGGGCGAGGTTGTGCCATGCTTGGTATAGGTCAAATTCATCCTGAGGTGGTGTTCCTAATGAAGATGCATTGTGCACACCATCGTGATAAAAGAAAATTCTGTGCAGTGTGTGGCCTTTGTGGAGAAGTGCTTTTGCAAACTCGTAGGCTGTATGACTGGCCTGCGATGAGTAAGGTGGGGCGTATACAGCTAGGGAAAAAATCATAAATTATTCATGCCATCAAAAAAATAGGGCTCCATTAAGGAGCCCCTAGCGAAATAGTTGGAGGTTTACTCGTCGCTAGATATACCGAGAAGATGTAATAAGCTGGTAAATAAGTTAATGATCGACAAGTACAGACTGGTTGTGGCGAGAATATAGTTGCTCTCTCCGCCATGAATAATTTCGCTTGTTTGATAAAGGATTAATGCTGACATTAAAAGAACAATGCCTGCTGAGAATGCCAAGTGTAGACCTGAAAACTGGTAGCCAAAAAATGAGGCTCCAATCAGGAATAGCATAATAACTAACATCAATATCATGCCAACGGCAACAAATCCGCCGAGGAAATTAAAGTTTTTACGTGTGGTCAATACATAGCCTGAGAGGCTAACAAATACAACTGCTGTGCCTCCGAGAGCTTGCATTATGATTGTCGAACCGTTGGTCATACTTAGGTATTTATTTAATATTGGGCCGAGACCGGCGCCTATCAATCCAGTAAAAGCAAATACCACCAGAAGACCTGTTGAGGAATTGGCTGTTCTTGGTAATACGAACCAAATTAGCCCCATTGCTACAAGGCTCATGATAAGTCCTGCGCCATGCCCAAGTCCTGCTGCCATTGAGATTGCAGCAGTAACCGCGCTAAAAGCCAATGTCATGCCAAGAAGCATGTAAGTATTGCGCAACACTTTACTTGATTCTACTTGGCTTACCGAGTGACTTGCTTTGGTGCTATAAACTTCTTGCATGTTTATCTCCGTTTAAGTGCATCAATTTTCGTTTACCTGATTTTGATAATACAAACTACCGGCTATAAAGCCAAGTATTCAAGATTAATTATCGAGGTTATGGCTGAGGCTTCAGTGGTTCCTCTTTGACTGCCAGGATGGCGAATGGTTTCGATTGACGGGACATACAAAATAAAAAAGGCGCTAGATCTCTCTAGCGCCTTTTTCATGTATGGCGGAAGGGCAGGGATTTGAACCCTGGGTAGGCTCGCACCTACGCCGGTTTTCAAGACCGGTGCATTAAACCACTCTGCCACCCTTCCGAGTGGCGCAAATTATACCTAGGTTTTACTTTTGGGCAAGAGAAAACTTTAAAATTTTATGGCTTGATATTAAATGTAATTATTTTTAATTTTTTAGTTGATCATAAAAAAGCCGAATTGTTTCCAATTCGGCTTTTCAGTTTTTTGCGGCGAAAGTTATTGTTCCGAGTTGTTGCGTTTATTCAATCTTGGGTCATTTGAGGGTCTGTTTAGTGGTCGGGGATTATGATCCACGCTCGGGGGCAGGCTAGTGTCCAATGCACGTGAAATTGGTGCCTCAATTGTTTCGGTAATAATATTAACCTGAGCAACTGGTTTCGGTGCTTTTCTTGGGTCATTGCTTGCGCGAATTGGGGTTGCAGTATTTTCGGCTTGAGCTGCAGTCTGTGTCTCTGCTTCGTTGGCATTTGTTTCGCCTTCGGGAGCAGTTTTTTGTTTGATTGCTGCGTCGGGAGTTTCTCTGGTTTCTTCAATATCAAGAGGTGCGCTATCAATTGTTGCTTGAGGTTTCTCAATTGTAGCTACTTCTTGCTCCGCAGTTTTAAGTGGAGCTGCAATAGTTGCCTCCTGATGTGTTGATGCTGGCAATTCAATGTTTGCATCGTCATCAGTTGTAGCCGCTGTTTGCACTTCAGGCTCTTGGGGCTTCTGCTGTGCGTGTTCGGCGATAGCTGCGGATATCTGCTGTGCCAGTTGAGCTGATTCACTTAATACCTTCGGTTCGTTTGCTTGAGTTTGCTCTGCATCTGAACTGATTGGTGAGCTTTCGGTGTCATGGTTGCGTGAGCGCCGACGTTGCTGGGAGCGAGTTCGACGTCCAGCCGGACGCTTTGAGGGGCGCTGATCATCGCCTTCATCCAAGCCATCTTGAGTGTCTATAAGTACGGTCTCGCTTGCGGCTACAGCCTCCTCGCGAATCTGTGGGCGACGATTCTCCCGCTCCGGGCGCTGATTGCGGTTGCGTGGTTGGCGCTGCTCTTCATCACCAGCTTGTTGTTCACGTGCTGGATCGCGCTGTTGATCGCGATTATTGCGTGGGCGACGTTGTTCGCCATTTGGCTCCCGAGTAATACCCTCACGCTTATCGGTGTCTTTGTTGTTGTCGCGCTTATCTTGCTCGCGCGCTGGTTTTATTTCGCCTGCGTTGCGGTGTTCCAGATTGTCCAAGATCTCGCGGTCTTCTTTGCGGTCTTTATCGCGGCGGTTGTTACGGCCATCGCGACGATTGTTTCGGCTGGGGTTTCGACGGCCATCGCGCTTGTGCTCGCGCTTTCCTTTGCTTTCTTCATTTTTCTCGCCGCTAAAAATGTTGCCAATTGAGCTAAACAAACGTGACAAAAGGCCTGGTTTTTTGGCTGGCTCCGGTGCTGGCTGACTTGGGCTGCTCGGCTGTACTAAGGGTTTGGGCGCATTAATGGGTTTTGCCTTAAAGTCTTCTTCGTCGGCTTTTGCTTCGTCAGTGTGCGCAACTATTTTATAGCTGGTTTCCAAGGTTCCTTCGTCGTCGTCGCGCAGGCGTTGGACTTCAAAATGTGGTGTCATCAATTCAGCGCTTGGCACTATCACAACACGAGTATTGTTACGTGCTTCAATGCTGGAGATGGTTTTTCGTTTTTCATTCAATAGATATGTGGCAACTGATACAGGGCAGATAGCACGAATTTCTGCGCTACGTTCTTTTTGTGCTTCATCTTCCACTAAGCGAAGGATTGATAGCGCAAGTGAGCGGGTGCCGCGAATGCTGCCTACACCATCACAGCGAGGGCAAATTTTTGAGTGAGTTTCGCCGAGTGATGGGCGCAGGCGTTGTCGAGACATTTCCATCAGGCCAAAGCGTGAAATGCGACCAATTTGTACGCGTGCTCTATCCATCATCAGGGCATCGCGTACACGGTTTTCAACTTCGCGCTGATTACGCACGGGTTGCATATCGATGAAGTCGATAACAATCAGGCCGCCCATGTCGCGCAAGCGCAATTGGCGCGCGATTTCATCTGCTGCTTCCAGATTGGTTTGCAGTGCGGTTTCTTCGATGTCGCCGCCTTTGGTGGCGCGCGAGGAGTTGATGTCGATGGCAACCAGTGCTTCTGTTGCATCGATAACAATCGAGCCGCCAGATGGCAATTTAACTTCGCGTTGAAAGGCGGTCTCAATTTGAGATTCAATCTGGTAGCGATTGAATAGGGGGATGTCATCTTTGTACAGCTTTACTTTGCTGCGATAATTCGGCATTACCTGTTGAATGAATCCTGCGGCAAGGTCAAATGCTTCTTGATTGTCGACAATTACTTCACCGACGTCCTGACGTAAGTAATCGCGGATTGCGCGGATAATAACGTTACTTTCCTGAAACAAAAAAGCTGGGGCAGGGGAGGTTTTTGCGGCTGTTGCTATGGACTCCCACAATTGAAGCAGGTAATTGAGGTCCCACTGTAATTCTTCAGAGCTGCGGCCCACACCGGCGGTACGGATGATTACGCCCATGCCGTTAGGCACTTCTACTTCGCCAAGTGCATCTTTCAATTCGGCGCGATCTTCACCTTCAATGCGGCGTGAAATACCACCAGCTCTTGGGTTGTTGGGCATCAATACCAGATAGCGGCCGGCGAGGCTGATAAAGGTGGTGAGGGCGGCGCCTTTATTACCGCGCTCTTCTTTATCAATTTGCACAATAACTTCAGTGCCTTCTTTCAGTACATCTTTAATTTTGATGCGGCCGTCTGAGTCGCCGGGATTTTTGGTGAAATATTCGCGGGAGATTTCTTTTAGTGGCAGGAAACCATGGCGTTCCGCGCCGTAGTCAACAAAAGCTGCTTCGAGGCTTGGCTCTACGCGGGTGATGCGCCCTTTATAAATGTTGGATTTTTTTTGTTCGCGGTTGCGGTTTTCGATGTCCAGATCATAAAGCCATTGGCCATCTACCAGCGCTACGCGCAACTCTTCTGGTTGAGTTGCATTGATGAGCATTCTTTTCATGTGTTACCTAATTGTCTGTGAGCGTCTGACTGACGTGACAATCAAGGTCAACATAGGTGATGTTTTGCGCAACCTTGTGGACTAATGCGCTACCCGGTTGATAGGGCTCGCATTAGCGGTTGGTGGGTTTTACCTGTCGGCTTAAGCAGTGTTATCGCTTTGCAGCGACTGCAATAACAAGCCTTTACTAATCAGATGGCCCATTTGGCTCATTCATTCGCGCCGGGGGTTCCGGCGCTCCTACTTGTAGTGCTTATTGTGGTTGTCGGTCAGGTGAGTCCATCCTGGGGTGACCGGGTTGTTCATTTATAATCTGGCTTGATTGAGTGTCAGTCGTAAAGATAATTGATCATTACATTGGTCTCTCAATCATGCGGTTAGCTTTAACAATTAAGCCACAGGATTAAATTTGCAACCTGCAAAATAGCATCGGACAATGTTTTGCGACGCGTGCGACGCTGTTATCCGGATCTTACAAATAGAGCTTTCTTGAGTTCAACAAAACAAAAACTGTGTTAACAATGAGTGCAACATTGGTTGACGCAATTGTTAGGGTAGTTGGCAAGCATGGCTTACATTCTACCGTTGTCAGTGTCTTCAAGAGCGGGAGCTTTAGGCTTTAGTGTGCGCATAAGCAGGCGCTCTTGCTGTCAGCGGTATTTCCTAGTGATGCGCCTGTCTTTTGCGCGCGATCCGGAAACCAGCCTGTATCAGCTGTCTGAATATAGCAGTTCTACCTATATGCGGCAATGAAATCAGTGATTTACATAAGTTTTTAGCTTTGCCTAGGGGACGCTGGGTTCGGTTATCTGATGGTATCGAGTATTATGGCGACTATGAAAATATCCACTGAAAATACTGTTCAAGCTGTAGAAAACTCTTCCTTCGCTCAGGTGATGATCATTTCTATCGATGAAGATCAGGCGGGCCAGCGGCTCGATAACTTCTTGATTGCGCGCCTTAAGGGGGTGCCTAAATCGAAAATTTACAATGTGATTCGCAAGGGTGAGGTGCGAGTTAATAAAGGAAGGATAAAGCCTGAGTACAAATTAATGGCGGGTGACTCGATCAGGGTTCCTCCGATCAGGACTGCTGAAGCTGGGACAGAGGCGAAAGCTAGCCATCAAATGATGTCGCTGTTATCCAAGTCAATTTTGTTTGAGGATGATGGCTTATTGGTTATTAATAAGCCGCCCGGCTTGGCGGTGCACGGCGGTAGCGGTATTACGCTCGGTTTGATTGAAACTCTGCGTCAAATGCGCCCTGAGGCGCGTCATCTGGAGTTAGTGCATCGCCTTGATCGCGATACATCAGGTTGCATTATGGTGGCTAAAAAGCGCAGCTATTTGCGTCATTTGCAAGCTGCCTTGCGTGAAAAGTCTGCGGGTGCTGGCGGTATTACCAAGGTGTATCAGGCGTTGGTGATTGGTGATTGGCCCAAGCGTGTACATCAAGTTAATGCCCCTTTGTTAAAAACCGAAGTGGCGGGTGGTGAGCGGGTGGTGCGTGTTCACCCGGAGGGTAAGCCCAGCTTGACTGAGTTTAAGCTGTTGCAGCGTTTTGATGGTTTTAGTTTGATTGAGGCACGGCCGATTACTGGTCGGACTCATCAAATTCGGGTGCATGCACAGTATGTAGGCTGTGCGCTGGTGGGGGATGAAAAGTATGGTAATGATGAGGTCAACGAAGCAATGCGCGGGCAGGGTATAAAGCGCTTGTTTTTGCATGCTTCTTCGCTCTCATTTTATTTGCCTGAGTCTGACGTGATTACTCGCGTCGATGCTCCTTTGCCGCCTGATTTGGCCATCCCTTTGGGAAAATTGCCTGCTGCTAGCTAGCTTGTGTTGTGGAGAGAATAATTGCTGTTTATTTTTGATTGGGATGGCACCCTTAGTGATTCAAAAGCCAAAATTACCAAAGCTATGCAGCTTGCTGCGCAGGATATGGGGTGGGTGCCGCTAGCTGATCATCATATCCATAATATTATTGGGCTGGGATTGCCGGAAGCCATTCATCGCTTGTATCCCGAAGTTGATTTGCCCGGGCGTCAGCGTTTGCGCGATGCCTATGCGACCCATTTTTTATCACTTGATGAGGCTCGTCCATCCGATTTTTTCCCTGGGGTGATGGATACTCTGCGTCGTCTTAAGGCTGATGGACATACATTGACTATTGCCACGGGAAAAAGCCGTAAGGGATTGGATCGCATCTTTGGTGTTCTGGGTGTGGCTGATTTTTTTCATGCTACCCGCTGCGCCGACGAGACAGCCTCCAAGCCTGATCCTTTAATGCTGGAAGAGCTGCTGAATGAGTTTGGTGTGGCAGCGGGCGAGGCGGTGATGATAGGTGATACTGAGTACGATATGGAGATGGCACGCCGCATACATATGCCCCGTATTGCGGTCAGCTACGGTGCGCATCATATTGACCGCTTGCACAGCTATCAGCCTGAGCTGTGTTTAAATCGGTTTGATCAATTGCTTGCGTGGGAAAAACTGGTTGGCTGATTGAGTGGATCCACTCCTTCTTTGGCAAGCATTTGGGTGAGGGCAATCAGTGGCAGGCCTGTCAGTGTATTTGGGTCATCACCTGCAAGTTGTTCAAACAAGCAAATCCCCAATCCTTCCGATTTAAAACTGCCGGCGCAATCGTAGGGTTGCTCGCGCTGCAGGTAGTTTTCTATTTGCTCATCAGACAAGTTGCGAAACCGGACTTTATAGGTTTCAACACTAGTTTGGGTGCGGTTTGTTGTTGGGTTGAGTAGGCACAGGCCCGTCAAAAAGATGACTTCGCGTTGGCGAAAATTTCTGAGTTGGATAACTGCATTTGAGTGGGTATAGGGTTTGCCGAGGATGCGGTTGTCGATTGTTGCTACTTGATCCGATCCGATAATCAAGTGGTTTGGATAGGTGCTGGCAAGGTGGCGAGCTTTGGTTTCAGCGAGCCTGCACACTAGTTGCGCGGGGCTTTCTCCTGGTTGGTGGCTTTCATCTATATCCGGGCTTGCCCAGTCGAAGGTTAGCCTCAGTTTTTGTAATAACTGACGGCGATAGATGGAGCTTGATGCGAGCAGTATCTTTGGGTATGTCATGAAATGGCTGCACTTTAAGAGTGATGAAGCGCTAAATAAGGGTGCAATTCTACTCTCAAGCCACTAAATAGCGCTATTTAACCAGTTTTTCTTTGACACTGCAGGGCGATATCCCTATGATGGCGCGCTTATGATTAAGACCCCTCCTAATAAAGTTCTGCCACGGCAGGGTGATCCTCGGAAATTCGCTCAACATGGCGTTGTTCTAGAGGGTTGCATTGCTGTTTCTGACCTGCCTCGCGTTACTGAGGCTACAGAAAGCACAGGTGGAGAGATTCAGGTAAAACTTGAATTTAAAATTAGCGAGGAGAAGAAAAAGGTTGTTGTTGGAACTGCGCATGCTGATTTATCGTTAATCTGTCAGCGTTGCTTGGAACCAGTAACAGTTCCTGTTCAAAGCGACATCTCACTCGGAATTGTATGGGACGAAGAAGGGGCAAATAAACTGCCACCACACTTTGAGCCTTGGATTGCGGCTGAGGGAATGGCAGATCTCTACGAGATGATCGAAGAGGAACTGCTGTTAAGTTTACCTGCCGTTGCTTATCACGAAGAACCTTGCATCGATAGCAAGCTTTATTCAAGTGGCAAACCGGTAGAGGTAAAAAGAGAGAAAAACCCATTTCAGGTGTTGGAACAATTAAAGAGCTCGCCGAAACCCTGAGGCGCCTCGGTTCCAACGAGTAAGTAAATAGGAGCAAACCATGGCAGTTCAACAAAACAAAAAATCTCGTTCAAAGCGCGACATGCGTCGTTCACATGATGCCTTGACTGGCCCAACCTTGTCAGTTGACGCTACCAGCGGTGAGAAACACCTGCGTCACCACGTGACTGCTGACGGTTTCTATCGCGGCCGTAAAGTGATTGATAAAGGCAACGACGAGTAATTTTTTACTCAAGACGACTGCACCTTGTCGGCAAGAATTCGAATAGCGGTTGACGCTATGAGCGGGGACTTAGGTCCCCGCGTTGCTATTTCTGCAGCACAACTTTTTGTGGCTCAGTACCCCGATGTAGATTTGTTGCTTGTTGGTAATGAATCACTGCTCCTTCCTTCTGTTTCAAAACATAAAAGCTACAGTGCTCGCCTATCGGTGCTTCATGCTGCCGAAGTTGTTGCTATGAGCGATGATCCCTTGTTTGCATTGCGCCATAAGAAAGGCTCATCAATGTGGCTATCTTTAGAGCAGTTGCGTGGCGGTAAGGTTGATGCCTGCGTCAGCGCAGGCAACACCGGTGCATTGCTGGCGATGAGTAAGTTTCTGGTAAAAACATTTCCTGGGGTGGATCGTCCAGCAATTTGTAAGCCTATACCGGTTGATATGGGCTTAACCTATATGCTGGATCTCGGTGCCAATATTAATTGCACTGCGGGGCAGTTGCATCAGTTTGCGCAAATGGGAAATGTGTTATCCAAAGCGGGTGGCGTTGTGTCGCCACGTGTTGCATTGCTTAATATCGGTTCGGAAGAGCAGAAAGGTACTGAGGTATTGCAACTGGCGCGGCAGCTTATGATTAATGATTCGCGTATAAATTATTCAGGGTTTGTGGAGGCGAGTGCAATTTTTTCTGGTGTGGTCGATGTGATTGTTTGTGATGGCTTTCATGGCAATATCGCACTCAAAGCCAGTGAGGGAGTTGCGCGATTTGCCCAGGAAAAAATGTTTAAAATTGCACATAAAAATGCGCTGAATAAATTTTTATCGACTCTCGCGTGGCCGCTACTGCGCCAAATGCGACGAGAATTAGACCCCTCCTCATACAATGGTGCTAGTCTTTTGGGGTTGCAAAAGCCCGTAATAAAAAGTCACGGCAATGCAAATATAAATGCTTTTTTGCAGGCGTTAATTGTTGCTCGTGAACAGGTTGTCCGGCAAATTCCTCTATTAATTCAAAAAGAATTTCAACTCAATTAATTGTTAGTGATAAAAGAGAATCGTTAATTACTATGACTACTCAACATCTTGCTTTTGTTTTTCCTGGTCAAGGATCTCAAAAAATTGGCATGCTGGCTGAATTGGCTGCAGAGTTCCCAGTAGTGCAGAAAACGTTCGCTGAGGCTTCTGAGGTATTGGGATATGACTTGTGGGCATTGGTGCAAACTGGTGCACAAGAAGACATTAATTTAACTGAGCGTACGCAACCTTTATTGTTGGCAGCAAGTGTCGCTGTATATCGGGTGTGGCAACAAAAGAGCGGCGCTCAACCTGCATTTATGGCGGGACATAGTTTGGGTGAGTGGTCTGCACTGGTATGTGCCGGGGTAGTTGCATTTAAAGATGCGGTTAAGCTTGTGCAGCAGCGCGGTAAGTTTATGCAGGAAGCTGTTCCCGCGGGGCAAGGGGCTATGGCGGCCATTATCGGGCTGGATGATGCGCTCATTGTTGACGCTTGTAAAAAAGCAGAGCAGGGTGAAGTCGTTTCTGCGGTGAACTTTAACTCGCCGGGTCAGGTGGTTATTGCAGGCGCCGTTGCGGCTGTTGAGCGTGCGAGCATATTGTGTAAAGAGGCGGGTGCGAAGCGTGCTTTGCCTTTGCCTGTAAGTGCACCGTTTCATACGGAGTTGATGCGTCCTGCCGCGGAACGTTTGGCCGAACAAATTACTGCCACTAGTTTTACTATTCCAACTATTCCTGTTGTTCATAACGTTACAGCAGGGGTTGAAATGAATCCGGAAAAAATTAAAGCATTAATGATTGAGCAAATCTTTAGTCCTGTTCGTTGGGTGGAGTGCGTTAATACACTTGCATCCAAAGGGGTTTCGCTGACACTGGAGTGCGGTCCGGGCAAGGTATTATCTGGTCTAAATAAGCGTATCAATTCAGAGCTAAGCACGGTCTCCGTCGAAAAGCCTGAAGAATTGAGTGCCGCACTGGCGATGATTGAATAATTTTCACCGACAAATTGAACTGATTTTTTTCAGGAAGACATAATGATGAATCTAAATGATAAGGTTGCATTGGTGACTGGTGCCAGTCGCGGTATTGGAGCTGCTATTGCGGAGCAATTAGGCAAAGCGGGCGCTGTTGTGATTGGTACCGCGACAAGCGTTTCTGGCGCGGAAAAAATCACTGCGCGCTTTGCCGAATTGGGTGTTCGCGGTGCCGGTAAGGTATTGAACGTTACCGATGCGGACTCGGTTGCCGCATTGTTAAAAGAGGTGGGTGAGGAGTTCGGTGCACCAGCGATTTTGGTTAACAATGCAGGAATCACTAAAGACAATCTGTTGATGCGGATGAGTGATGAGGAATGGTTTGATGTTATCAATACCAATCTCAGCTCTATCTATCGCCTGAGTAAAGGCGTATTGCGTGGCATGATGAAAGCTCGCTGGGGTCGTATCATTAATATCAGTTCCGTAGTGGGAGCTATGGGTAACCCCGGGCAATCCAACTACGCAGCGACCAAAGCTGGTGTATCGGGTTTTGCACGCTCTCTGGCAGCTGAGGTAGGGTCGCGTAATATCACTGTTAATACTGTAGCGCCGGGTTTTATTGATACGGATATGACCAAAGTATTACCTGAAGAGCAAAAGCAGCAGTTGTTGTCGCGTATTCCTTTGGGGCGTCTTGGTGCGCCAGAGGAGATTGCTTCCGTGGTTGTTTTCCTGGCAAGTGATGCTGGTGGATACATCAGCGGAGAGACAATTCATGTCAATGGCGGCATGTATATGTCGTAATTTTTTATTATAACCTTTTGTTTTTTAAAGGTTATTTTCTAATTTTTAAAGAAATTTAGCACTTGGCATGACAACAATCTTAAAATCGATGTAAAATGCGCGACGATTTTGAGCGGAACGCCAGACTTGATAAGTTTGGTTTGAATTGTCAGGTGTTTCGAATACATAACCACTAGGAGTTACATAACATCATGAGTAGCATTGAAGAACGCGTAAAAAAGATCGTTGCTGAGCAACTGGGTGTGAAAGAAGACGAAGTTAAAAATGAAGCTTCTTTCGTCGAAGATCTGGGCGCTGATTCTTTGGATACCGTAGAGTTGGTAATGGCTCTCGAAGAAGAATTCGAAACTGAAATCCCTGATGAAGAAGCCGAGAAAATCACTACCGTTCAATTGGCTATTGATTACATCAATGCCAACCTGGCGTAATTTGCCGGCTCGGTTTAATTTGGCGATTAGCTGATTTCTGGTTTAGAAAAGCCGTATTATTGCAAAATAGTACGGCTTTTTCTTTTTGTTATTCCGTGTTCATTTGCGTGATATAGCAAATGAATAATTAAGATTACTGACGGCAGCAGAGCGCAAAATTACCCTAACGCTGGTAATCATTGAGCGATGAGTCATGTAGGAGAACCGCGAAGGTGTCACGTAAAAGAGTTGTAGTCACTGGCTTGGGTATGATTAGTTCCCTGGGTAACACCGTTGCGGATACTTGGCATGGCATTGTTAATGGTAAGAGTGGTGTGGCAACTATCTCTCATTTTGATGCATCTGCTTTTACCACGCAGTTTAGTGCGTCCGTAAAAAATTTGGTGGTGGATGATTATTTCCCCGGCAAAGAAGCGCGCAAGATGGATCCATTCATCCAATACGGTATGGTTGCTGGTATTCAGGCGATTCGTGATTCCGGTCTTGAAATTAATGAGGCTAATGCGGGGCGTATTGGTGTTTCAATCGGTTCGGGTATTGGTGGCATAGGTACTATCGAAGAGGGTTCTGCAACTCTGGAGCACAAAGGCCCGCGTCGTATTTCTCCATTCTTTGTGCCCAGCGCAATTATCAACATGATCTCCGGTAATTTATCGATTATGTATGGTTTGCGTGGGCCAAATATTGCCATTACTACCGCCTGTACCACAGGCACCCACAGTATTGGTTTTGCCGCACGTATGATTCAGTACGGTGATGCCGATGTGATGGTGGCTGGTGGTGCTGAAATGGCAACAACCCCATTAGGTTTGGGTGGTTTTGCTGCTGCACGTGCTTTGTCTACTCGCAATGATAATCCGCAGGCGGCCAGTCGTCCTTGGGATAAAGACCGTGATGGTTTTGTGTTGGGTGATGGCGCCGGGGTGTTGGTGCTCGAAGAGTATGAGCATGCAAAAAAACGCGGCGCAAAAATTTATGCTGAGTTGATTGGCTTTGGTATGAGCGGCGATGCTTATCACATGACTTCGCCACCGGAAGATGGCTCAGGCGCTGCAGCGTCTATGCGTAACGCGATTTTGGATGCAGGTATTTCCCCTGAGTTGATCAATTACATTAATGCGCACGGCACCTCTACGCCTGCTGGTGATAAGGCGGAATGTGCGGCGGTCAAGTCGGTGATGGGTGCAGCATCGGCGCAAGTGGCTGTTAGCTCCACCAAATCCATGATTGGTCATTTGTTGGGGGCTGCTGGCGCCGTTGAGGCGATATTCAGTGTGCTGGCGATTCGCGATCAGGTCGCGCCGCCAACCATCAACCTGGATAACCCGGAAGATTCCTGTGCGGATCTCAATCTGGTGCCACATACCGCACAAGAGCGCAAAATTGATGCAGTTCTGTCCAATTCCTTTGGTTTTGGCGGTACTAATGGTTCATTGATTTTCCGTAAGGTGTAAGTGCTTGGATTATTATCACTTGTGATGATGTAAAAAATGACGCCGGACTGGAGACAGTCCGGCGTTTTTGTATAGACTGCAACTATGTCACTAAAACTTCCCTTTGTTAGCGTTAACGGTGTCCTTGATGCGGCTATTTCGCCGCTGGACCGTGGTTTTGCCTATGGCGATGGTATTTTCGAAACCTGTCGTTATCACGCTGGTGAAATACCGCTCTGGTTTTTTCATCGTGATCGTCTAGTGAGTAGTGCGCAACGCTTGCAAATCCCCCTGAATGAATCTGTGTTGATGACACAGCTGACAAGTGTGCTTAATCTGCTGCACTCTGCTGCGATAATGGCTGCGGTTGTGAAAATTCAGGTTACCCGAGGGGCGGGTGGGCGAGGTTATCGAATTCCACTCGATCTGGAGCCGACCTATTGCATCAGCGTTTTTCCTGCTGAGCCCTTGCATTCCAGCAATTATCTGAATGGTGTGGATGTGCGAATCTGTGAGCGGCGCCTGTCGACCAACAAGTCTCTAGCAGGGATGAAACATCTGAATCGTTTGGAGCAGATACTCGCGCGTGCTGAGTGGCAGGATGAGTATGCCGAAGGTTTGGTGATGGACGATTCGGGTAATTTGATTGAGGCTACAGTCAGCAATTTATTTGCGGTAAAAAACAAGCAGCTATATACCCCTGATCTGACCTTCTGCGGTGTGGCAGGTATTATGCGCCGTACTATTTTAGAAAACTTGGCTCCCCAATTAGCGCTGAATGTTGAAGTGGGGGCGATGAGTCTGGATTTTGTGTGCAGCGCCGACGAATTATTCTTGTGCAATAGTGTTTATGGTATATGGCCGGTGAATCGGTTGGTTGATCAACGTACCGCGCCAGCAATTGTTGCCAATTTTGCACAACATTCCTTGACTCGCAAACTGCAAAATTCGGTCGAGCAATTCTTTTTTGCGTGTTGATTGATGACTATCTGAATATGATCAAAAAAATCCCTCTCTCTGTAAAATTATTGGGCTTTGCCGCATTTATTTATCTTGCAGGATTAATGTCTGCGACATTTGCCTGGATGTTTGTTCAAAAGTGGCTCGCTACACCGCTTGCAATTTCTGAGCAGGGGTATAGGTACGAATTAAAGCCCGGCCAGTCATTGGGGCATCTTGCATATGCCTTGGGAAATGATCAGGTCATTCAATATCCTCGTTTGCTGCGTCTTTATGCGCGAGCCACTGATTTGAATAAGGTTCATGCTGGCGAATACTTTTTTCCGCAGGGAACTACGCCGAAAACGTTACTAGAAAAATTGTCCAAAGGTGACGTGGTACTTTATCAAGTCACTTTTGTGGAGGGGTGGACGTATAAGCAAGCACTGAATGCCCTGGCAAAGATTGATGCAGTTAAGCAGCTTTTGCCTGGTAAATCTGAGCAAGAGCAGATTGAGTTATTAGATATCCCGGTAACCCAGTTAGAGGGATGGATTTTTCCCGACACTTACAGTTTTAGTCGCAATACCAGTGATGTTGAAATAGTGCAGGGTGCTTACCAAAAAATGTTGTCATTATTGAGTGCAGAGTGGGAGAAGCGCCCTCCTAATTTACCTTACAAATCGAGTTATGAAGCCTTAATTATGGCCTCCATTATTGAGCGTGAGACGGGGCATCATAGTGAGCGCGATCAGATTGCTGGTGTCTTTGTTCGCCGTTTACAACAGGGTATGAAATTGCAAACAGATCCTACGGTTATTTATGGCATGGGTGATCGCTACCAAGGGCGTATTCGGCGTGCAGATTTGCAGGAAGCGACTGATTACAATACCTATGTTATCCAAGGGCTTCCGCCAACACCTATAGCTCTACCCAGTGCTGCCTCTATACGTGCAGCGTTAAATCCGGCGGCGGGTAAGGCTTTGTATTTTGTAGCAAAAGGCGATGGTACCAGTGAGTTTTCTGAAACTCTGGCACAGCATAATGAGGCAGTAAGACGTTATCAGTTAAACCGGCGTAGTGATTATCGTGCTGCACCGCCTACGAAATAACCATTTTTTAGTGCTCCATCCAGCATTATAAGTGCGGTATGAAAAATACTGTTGAGCCAGTACAATGGGTTCAGCACTACATGCCGCCCGGTTTTCTCCGGCGGTGTGATTCCCAATTTTCATAATCCCTGATTCACGATACCACCCTAACGGATTTGTTATTCCATGAGCGAAAATCATTCAGCGGTCAATGTTAGTGACGCGAGCAATACCGAAATCAAAACCAAACCTTTACATTTTATCCAACAAATAATTCGCAAAGATTTGGAGCAGGGTGTACACAATAAAGTTGTTACTCGTTTTCCGCCGGAACCTAATGGTTATTTGCATATAGGCCATGCCAAATCTATCTGCCTGAATTTTGGGATGGCAGAGGAGTTTGGTGGTGCCTGCAATTTGCGTTTTGACGATACCAACCCTGAAAAAGAAAACGAAGAATTCGTTAATTCCATCAAGCAGGATGTAGAGTGGTTAGGTTTTAAATGGGATGGTGCTGTGCGCTACACATCGGATTATTTTGATCAGTTGCACGCATGGGCTATACATTTAATCAACAATGGTTTGGCATTTGTTTGTGACTTAAGTGCAGAGCAAATGCGTGAGTATCGCGGTACTTTGATTGAGCCGGGTAAGAACAGTCCATTCCGCGAGCGCAGTGTGGAAGAAAATCTCGCGCTGTTTGAAAAAATGCGCGCGGGTGCCTTTGAAGAAGGTGCCTGTTCGTTGCGGGCAAAAATCGATATGTCATCGCCTAATATCAATTTGCGCGATCCTATTATTTATCGCATTAAAAAAGCCCATCACCATCAAACCGGTGATAAGTGGTGCATTTATCCGTCTTATGATTTTGCCCATGGCCAAAGCGATGCAATTGAAGGAATTACCCACTCCATTTGCACCCTTGAATTTGAAGACCATAAACCTTTGTACGATTGGTTTATCCAACACTTGCCGGTGCCAGCGGTGCCGCGTCAATATGAATTTGCGCGCTTGAATATTAATTATTCGGTAACGAGTAAACGTAAACTCAAGCAATTGGTTGATGAAAACCATGTTGATGGTTGGAATGACCCGCGTATGCCGACTATATCCGGTATGCGTCGCCGTGGATTTACACCAGCTGCGTTGCGCGATTTTTGCGAGCGTATCGGCGTTACCCGTTCGGATGGTATTGTCGATGTTGGTGTACTGGAATTTTGTGTGCGCGATGATTTGGATAAAGGCGCCCCGCGCGCTATGTGTGTATTGAAACCTTTGAAAGTGACGCTCACCAATTATCCTGCGGAACAAGTCGAAACCTTGGTAGTGCACAATCACCCCAATCGCGATGACTTGGGCGATCGCACCATTCCATTTACGCAAACGGTATTTATTGAGCAAGAAGATTTCCGCGAAGAAGCCAATAAAAAATACAAGCGTTTGGTTACTGGCAAGCGTGTACGTTTGCGTGGGGCATATGTAATTGAAGCTGATGAGGCGATCAAAGATTCTGCTGGCAATATTGTTGAAGTACGTGCACGAATTATCGAAGGCACCCTGGGTAAAGATCCTGCGGATGGTGTAAAACCCAAGGGCGTTATTCACTGGGTTTCGGCAACCAACAATCTTGATTGCGAAGTGCGTTTGTATAACCGTTTGTTCACCGATGAGGCACCTGATGCCGGAGGGAAGAACTTCCTCGATTGCATCAATCCTGATAGCTTGGAGATTCTGCAGGGCTGTAAAGCGGAGATCAGTTTAGCGGGTGCAGTTGTCGGCAATAGCTATCAGTTTGAGCGCCAAGGTTATTTCTGTTTGGATAGCAAATACAGCACCGCAGAAAAGTCGGTATTTAACCGTACCATCAGTTTAAAAGACAGCTTCGGCAAAACAGAAGATCAGGAATAACATGCTGCAGATATACAACACACTCACGCGCCAAAAAGAAATTTTTAAACCGATATATCCGGGCAAGATTTCTATGTATGTCTGTGGTATCACCGTGTATGACTATTGCCATATTGGTCACGCGCGCGTGCTGGTCGCTTTTGATGTCATTACCAAATTCCTGCGCAGCCAGGGTTGGGATGTTAGCTATGTGCGTAACATTACCGATATCGACGATAAGATTATCAAGCGTGCCAATGAGAATGGTGAAGAGTTTTCAGCGCTGACCAAACGCTTTATCGATTATATGCATGAAGACGAAGCCCGCTTGGGGATTGCCCGCCCCGATATTGAACCGCGCGCAACTGCCTATATCGATCAAATTGTTGATATGAACAAAACGTTGATCGATAAAGGTTTTGCTTATGCCGCGATCAATGGTGATGTGTATTACCGCGTAACGCGTTTTGCTGATTACGGCAAGCTCACTAACAAAAATGTTGATGAGTTATTAGTTGGCGCGCGCATCGAAGTTGATGAAGTAAAAGAGGACCCCCGTGATTTTGTTTTGTGGAAAGCCGCGAAGGCAGGAGAACCTGCATGGAAATCCCCTTGGGGAAATGGCCGTCCCGGCTGGCATATTGAATGCTCAGCGATGAGCAAAAATTGCTGCGGTGAAACGTTTGATATTCACGGTGGTGGTCCCGACTTGCCATTTCCGCACCATGAAAATGAAATCGCCCAAAGTGAAGCGGCTAACGGTTGCAAGTATGTCAATTATTGGATGCATGCTGGTGCGGTGCGTGTTGATGGCGAAAAAATGTCGAAATCACTCGGCAATTTTTTCACTATTCGCGATGTGCTGGAAAAGTATCACCCGGAAGTCGTGCGCTTTTTATTGGTTAGCAGCCATTATCGCAGCCCGATTAATTATGCAGAAGATAATTTAATTGAGGCACGTACTGGACTTGAGCGTTTCTACGGCGCTTTACGTGATTATGCTGATGTTTTGCCAACATCTTTGACTGCAATGACAGCAAGCCCGTACTACACCGCATTCGTTGAAGCCATGAACGATGACTTTAATACGCGCGTTGCCTTGGCAGGTATGTTTGATTTGGTGCGTGATTTAAACAACGCTAAAAGTAATCCTGATTTGGCCTGTGATCTCGCTGGTCAGTTGAAGGCATTGGGATTGATTTTGGGCGTGTTGCAGGAAAATCCTGAAGTGTTTTTGCAGGCTGGTGGTTCAGATCAAATTGCAGCAGACAATGTCGAACGTTTGATTGCGGAACGTATCCAGGCCAAAAAAGATAAACAATATGCGCGCGCGGATGAAATTCGCAAAGAGTTGCTTGCAGCGGGTGTGGTACTGGAAGATGCTCGTGACGGTACTACGCAGTGGCGCCGTGAATCTACTTAATAGCTCGTTACTCTAAGGTTTTGTCCCTATGCAAGTTCAGCTTTTTAACGAATACGCCATTTTTTTTGCCTTGGGGTTTTTAGTAATTTATGTCTTGGCGCAGTTGCTTGTTTCAAAGCACCCTAGATTTCAAGCGCTTTCGGCAATACAAAAAAGTGTAACGGTTAAAGTCATTGCACTGTCAGGTTTTATTTTGGTGTATGTAATTTTGAATCTATTTGTTGAGTGATTTTAGACATTTTCTTCGTTGTGTTTTTTGTGTAAAACCGTTTTATTTGTTAATTACTTTGCAGGCTTTATATGGTCATTCGCAAACTACTTCGTAATCGCGGACTTGGCGTAAATCTTATAGCTGGTTTTAGTTTTATCTTGCTGGCAGTTTACGCTTGGGGTTTGAGTTGGGCGGAGTTGGGCGCTTATCTTCTGGTTATTTTAGTTTTTTTACTGGGCTTGATTATCGCGGCTGCATTATGCGGCTGGATTCTGCGCAAACTAATGACTAAAAGCGAGTGGAATCCTGTAGAGCCTGATCAAAATGTAAAAATCGAAAAAAGGCAATCTGCTGAAAAGCTTGGATCTTCATCTCGCGATGAATCGGGCACTAAACCCGATGCAAAATAATCTCCAGTACTAATTTACTGCCAAAGTAAGCAAGCATGAGGCAAACAAAACCTGCCAATGTCCAACGAATTGCGGTGTTCCCTCTCCAGCCTAACTGGTGGCGTCCCCAGAGCAGCAGAGCATAAATCAGCCATGCGACCAGTGCAAAAATGGTTTTGTGTGCAAGATGTTGCGCAAACATATCTTCTAAAAAATAAAACCCTGAGGCTATAGCGAGGGTTAGCAATATCTCTCCCACCCATAAAAATTCAAACAGTAGTGCCTCCATGGTTTGTAGTGGAGGCAATAAGCGTGAACTGGTAGTGAGTTGTTTATTTTTTAATGCGTGGTTTTGGTAGGCCAGTAATAGGGCCTGTAGACTGGCAATAGTAAGTAGGCTGTATGCAAGTACCGACAATACAACGTGGATCGCAATGTGGTAGCTCAACGATTGCTGCCAATCGCTGTTACTACTGATGATCGATGTCAGCACAGAAATAGCAGAGAGTGGAAATAACAATAAAAATAGATTGTGTAAGGCTTTCTTTATACTGCTAAAAAGAACAATCGCATTGATCACCCAAAAAATCAGTGAAGATGCAGAAAAAAGGCTTACATTCAGGTTGTCGCCTTTGACGCTTAGACCATAGACCCCGATCCCGTGCGCGATTAACGCCAAGCCTGCTGTACCGATCAGGTATTTGGGTTGCAATGCCTGTTGGCGTATAAATTGGCTACCAAAGTAGGCGGCAGCAGCACTGTAGATTAATAGTGCGATCAGGTTGGCGCTGAGTGTGATCATCTTGGTAAGGCTAATCCGTAAAGGGCGGAAACACTGAGTTAAGGGGCAAGTGTGTCATAAGGTTTTTGTAAAGAGAAGGGTAAATGAGAAACATCCTTATCCAATTTAACCGGCTGACCTGATTGTTGATTGCGCCTTTGCTTGCCCCTTTATGCTGGCTTTGAGGTTATAATCGCCTCCACTTTTTATGGGCCGACCTTGGGCTAATCCAAGAGGTTTGGCCCGCCGCAAATCAACTGATTGTTTGAGATAGGCTATGTTTGAGAATCTAACCGACCGTTTATCCCACACGCTGCGCAGCATCACCGGCAAGGCGCGTCTCAGCGAAGACAATATCAAAGATGCCCTGCGCGATGTGCGCAAAGCGCTGCTCGAAGCAGACGTCGCACTGCCGGTAGTAAAGGCATTTATCGATCAGGTTCGCAGTCGGGCACTTGGCCAACAAATTAGCAAGGCACTTAATCCTGGGCAGCAATTTATTAAGATTGTAGAGGCCGAGTTGATTGCCACCATGGGGCAGGCAAATGAATCCCTGAACCTTGCCCAGCAGCCACCCGCGGTCGTTTTGATGGCGGGTTTACAGGGGGCGGGTAAGACAACTTCAGTTGCCAAGCTGGCGCGTTTCCTGAAAGAGCGTGAAAAGAAAAAAGTATTAGTGGTGAGTGCTGACGTATATCGTCCCGCTGCTATCCAGCAGTTACAGACATTGGCTGCAGAAGTGGGTGTCGAGTGTTACCCATCGACTGGCGAACAAAAGCCATTGGATATTGCACGCAATGCAATCGACCACGCGAAAAAGCAATTTTTTGATGTGTTGATTGTCGACACAGCCGGTCGTTTGCATATCGATGAAGACTTGATGACTGAAATCAAAGATCTTCACGCGGCTATCAACCCTATTGAAACACTGTTTGTTATCGATGCCATGATTGGCCAGGATGCGGTTAATACGGCAAAAGCGTTTAACGATGCGCTGCCTTTGACGGGCGTAATCCTGACCAAAGCCGACGGTGATGCTCGCGGCGGCGCAGCACTCTCTGTGCGCCACATTACCGGTAAACCCATTAAGTTTTTGGGCATGGGCGAAAAAGTTGATGCACTCGAACCATTTCATCCTGACCGTATTGCCTCGCGTATTTTAGGCATGGGTGATGTGCTCTCGCTCATTGAGCAAGCTGAGCGCACTATCGATAAAGAAAAGGCCGAAAAATTAATTAAGAAAGTTACCAAGGGTCAGAAATTTGATTTGGAGGATTTGCGCGATCAATTGCAGCAAATGCAAAACATGGGTGGTTTGACCTCCATGTTGGACAAGTTGCCAGGCTTAGGGAACGTAGCGCAAATGGCGCAGACCGCAAACATGGGCAAACAATTTAAAACCATGGAAGCCATTATTAACTCGATGACGCCGGAGGAGCGCCGCAACCCGGATGATTTAAGTGGTTCGCGCAAACGTCGCATTACCATGGGCTCCGGTACACAAATTCAGGACTTGAACCGTTTGTTAAAACAATACAAACAAATGGCGAAAATGATGGGCAAAATGAAAGGTGGTGGCATGCAGAAAATGATGCGTGGCATTGGCGGTATGATGCCAGGCGGGATGCCACCAGGCGGCGGCTTACCGCCAGGAATGCGCAAGTAATACCTATTTCCTGCACACGATTAGTTTTGAAAAGACCGCCGGTGGGCGGTTTTTTTATGGCAGATTATTTAACGGGTTTCGCCGTGTAGTGTGAGTACCAGGTTGCGGTTGCCGCCATAATTGCGGTGCTCGCATAGGTAATACACCTAAGTGACAAAACACATGGCAAATGTAATTCATTGAATAGTAAGGTTATTTTTGTGAAACGTTTTGTCATGTAGATTCTCATAATTAGGCCTATTTTTTTGCTATATCACATGTCAGGTTTTAACGCTTTTACTTGAAAACCAAAATCGTGTGGACAATAGGAGCCGATAACATTGAACCATATTATAAAGTATTACTTTCAGAGTGAAGTATTCCAGCGAGACTTCTGGTTCAAACTCCGCTTACCATTCTAAAAGCCTGCCAGTATTTACAATCAAAAGCTAGTGACATAGAGGGTTCAAATTTCTTTATCACTGCAGCTATTAAACCTACCTTTGCAGGAAAAGATCCCCCCTCGTTGAACTTCCGTGCATCCAGTATTGGTAAATTTTTCGTCTGTTGTCTCCCTTGACAGTATTAATCTAATGATCTTATGGTGGGGGATTGTCATGTTTTATCAACGCTAAACGATGCTTTGCTATACCACTATAAAAAATGTGGTTAGAAAGGATAATTGTGTTTTTTCCATTCTACTCTAATCAAAAGGGGCTGCTAGATTCTTGCGTATAAAGCTGATGCAATTGCAGCAATTCTTTACGAAACCGACCAAATACGTTGATGGTGGTATCATAGGATTTTGCCAACATTGAAATGTGGATAGGTGGTAGATCATCTATATTGGTTTGCAACTCGCCTACAGGCATATTTTCAAAAGTAATTTCTGTTATGTCTTCAAATTGTTGCGGTTCTTGTAGTTTGATCGCTAATGGCTTTTCATCGTCACTATTTGGCATTGTTTCGCGTCGAATAGTTGCAGATTCCGGTATTTCTTCTGCCACACGATTCGCGTATTCCCCTAAATTGGGTTCGGCCGGTAAATACAAATAACTTTCACCGGGAACATCGCCCATACGTAAAACACGTCCCAATACTTGCCGAAGATGCAATTCTGTTTTGACTCGTGTCAGGTGGCAGCACACGCGCAGTCGTGGAATGTTAGTGCCTTCACTCACCATCCCTACGGAAATAATCCAAGGCTGGGTGCTGTTTCTAAAAGAATTTATAGTACCGTGGGCATCTTCATCCATGTAAGTAGCAACACAGGCTCGCTGGCCTAAGTGACGTTCCAGTAGTGTCGCAATCTTATAAGCATGATTTACTGATGCGGCGACGATAAGGCCGCCCGCATTCTCGTGCTGCTTGCGAATTTGCATTAACTTTTTTGAGGATTGTTTTAGTAGATACACAATCAGTGCATCGATACCAATCAGTTGTTGGTATGAGCAATCTGATAGTTTGAGTAACTCAGCGAAAGATGAATATTTCTCTGTTGTATCACCCCGTTTTACGACTATGCGATCATTGTCCACCAACGTGATGCTGGGAGCCCGACACACCTTTTCCTGAATAGCCTGCGCCATTCCATAAATAAAATCACAGCGGATTTTGTTGTGCTGACAGTAACTGGATAAAGCGATGGGGATTCGGTCAGAGCGCCAAGGTGTGCCGGTCAAGGCAATGGTATATGCCGCGCGCCCCTGAATATGCTGAATAATGGTTTGCCCCCACGCATTGGCGTTTTCAAAATTATCACCTGCGCAGTGATGTATCTCATCAAAAATTACTAGCACGTGATGGGTTTGAAACAATGCCCAAAATGCATCTCCCAAACTCAACATCGATTGATATGTTAAAGACTGTCCCCTTGATCCGAGGCGACCATCCATCCGAAAGCCGGTATGAACTTCCAGCGCTTGTTGAAAATCGGACGACACAATGATTGAGGGCGAAAAACACAATACCAAATCGACCATGCCCTGCTGTAAAAGCCGGTGCGCCAACGTTGCCGCCATGACGGTCTTGCCTGCGCCGGGGGTCGCGAGACACAGGAAGTGATTATCTTCATTCTTGAATTTCGACAGAGCCTGTTCAACACATCGGAATTGCCAGCGTCGTAACTTCATTGCGCCAAACCTGTTTGCCTCGCCAACAGGCTTTCAAGGGCTTTCACTCGCCCGAGCAATTTGGAGCACTTGTCACGGGATTGGTTGTACAGAGGTTGTATATCATCTTGCAGCTCGGGAATCTCGCTGCAAATTGCATCATATTCCTCGGTCTCGCCCATTGCGGACAACATTTCCAATTTGTGCCGATTTAGCCGCTCTTGCAGGCTCTGGCGAGGAATATCGTTTGTAACTGTAGCTCTTACCGGAGCCGCCGATGGTGCTGTAGTCACTATTGTGGTTGCGCACTCCTGCGTTTTAAACAGGGGTGTTAGTCGATATAAGGGCCAGCCGCTATCGACAACGACCTTAGTCAATTCCCCATTATCGATAAGGCGGAGCATGTTGCGATAAACAAACTGTCGAGCGGCTTTTTTGGAACTATGAAGGCATGCCGAATTGTTCAAATAAGCTTTTGTGAGATCGTGTACGGTGAATTCTCGGTTTACCAGTAATGAGAATGCCGAGAGTAGCCCGGACTTAACTGTGAGAGATTTCATGATAGAAATTGACGCCTCATGTCTCGAATTTCGCGCCATTCTATCCTGTCTCTATCATCGAGACAATGAAATCATCTCCTTACTCACCTCACTACGAAAAGTTACGGTTCTGGCTAAAAAAACAGCGGGAGGCCAGTGGTTTGACACTCCGTGAGGCCTCACTCGCCATGAGACGGCACCATTCTGTGCTAGGCAAGATGGAGCAGGATCGACGGAAAATTGAAGTGCTTGAATTTGTAAGGTACTGCCAGGTACTGGGTGTTGATCCCCATGACGGTTTGGAGATCGTCATTAACTCTCTCAAAGACGAGATTGATACATCGCAATAAAATTAGCCTCGTCCATCTCTACGACAAATGATTTACAGTCATCTGCTTTCCTGTTTCGAAAAGCAATCCTGAAAGCAAAAGTAGTTGGATTTCAATTAGATTCATTTGATCTTTTTCCAATTAATTGCTGCGAGTTTTCCTCGAATCTATTAGCAAAATTCCTGATTGAAAAAATTGGTTTATCATCTCTGGAAATAGTCATCGGCGAAAATCGCTATAAAAAATCACATCGACATGTTTGGTTGAGGCTTGATGAAACTGACATAGATATTACCGCCAATCGATTTTCATCGACAGATAGAGCGGTCTTTGTTGAGGTGTGTAGCCAGAGGCATTAACAATTAGAAATAATTAACGTTGAAAACCCCAATCCGAAGTTGACTCAGCTCAATAGAGGCGCAAGAGCTGTACTGTTATATGTTTATAAAAAGATCCTTAACTGCCTCTTGTGAGCATGTCCAATTTAAAAATTAGTCGGTAAATCCTGTACATAAGCGCAGGGAATTGTTACTGCGGCTAATCCATTTCTGAGTTGTGTTTTCAGGGTTGCGCTACCCAATTTCCGGGCAATTAGTCTAAGGGCGCTCATCTGCACGCGCTCAAAACAAGTTTGTTGTCGGGCATCTTGGGACTTTTTTGCGACACTCATCCTATCTTGGTGTAAAATGTTAACAATGCCAGCATGTGGTCAACACGCATATTCTTGTCCTCAGGTGTTAGTCCTAAAATAGGTTCGATATCTATGTCAAGGTCACCGCGTCGCCCTTTAATTGAAGCTCTGGAGCCAAGATTATTGTTCTCTGCCACCGCAGATATTGCTGTCTTCGATGATGGCAATTCTGATTGGCTGTCTTTAGCGCAGGCGGCACAGCAGGTCGATCTGGTTAGTATCTATATGCCAGATACCCCGCCGATGATGGAAAGCCAGGATTCTGGGCTTCAATCCGTTCCTGATACAGATCCTCAGGCCGATATTGCACCCAACACTCAATCTTCCGCTACTACGCTGGTATTTGTTGATACAGGGGTCGATGGTTACCAAATTTTGGTTGAAGATATCCGCAACCGTACATATGCCGACTCCACCGCCATCGTCTATCTCGATACCACCCAAGACGGCATTGCTCAAATCAGCAATTATCTTGCTAGTGCTAGCAGCATTTCAGTCATTCATGTGATTTCTCATGGTGTGACCGGTAATCTAATGCTCGGAAATCAAGTACTTAATGAAAATAATATTGACCAGTACGCCCAGCAATTTGTGGCTTGGAACATGGCGTTGAGCGATGAGGCCGATATTCTCTTGTATGGCTGTGATTTGGCGGCAAACCAAAGTGGTATCAACTTATTGCGCCAATTAAGTGATTTGACCGGCGCTGATGTAGCGGCAAGCAATGACCTTACCGGTAATAGTCGTGAAGGTGGGGATTGGGTATTGGAGATTAAGTATGGGCAGATAGATGCCCCCGAACTTTTTTCTGCCAAGTCATATCTTGAGTGGCAGGGGTTGTTGGCTGGTTCCAACCCTCCTACTGGTACCGATATATCTATTCCTATCTCTGCAGGAAGTGCCTACACCATCTATGCTGCTTCCTTTGGTTTTCATGAAACCGTTGATAGCCCTTGGGATGTTATGGCGGGAGTAAAAGTTACTACATTGCCTGCTGATGGCACCTTAACCCTTAGCGGCATTGCGATTACAGCTGGTCAAACGGTTACAAAAAGCGATATCGATTTTGGTTTTTTGAAATATACGCCGGATGCAGCCGCTGTAGCGGCTGGCGCTTCGAGCTATACCTTTCAAGTGCAAGATAATGGTGCGAGCAATACTCTCGACATGACCCCCAATACCATGAGTTTTACAATTTCAGGGGCCGTTAATCAGGCTCCAGTTGGGACAAATAACGTAATCGATACACAGGAGGATACGCCTAAAGTTTTAACAGCGGCTAATTTTGGTTTTAGTGATCCTGACGGCAATAGTTTTGCTGGTGTAAAAATTACTGCTATAAGTGGTGGTGGCACATTCTCGGTTACGGGAAGTGGCTCTGTAAGCGTAAATCAATTTGTTACTATTGCTGATATCAATGCGGGAAAGTTAATTTTTACCCCTGCAGCCGATGAAAATGCTACGAATTATGCGGTATTGACGTTTCAGGTTAGAGATGATGGCGGTACTGCGGGCGGTGGTGTGGATACCGACCAAAGTGCTAATAACCTTCAAATTGACGTGAGCTACGTGAATGACAATCCCGTTAATACAGTTCCGGCGGGGCCGATTACTACAGTAGAAGACACGACTGTTGCTATTTCGGGTGTTAGTATTAGCGATATCGACGACTACAATCTTTGGGATGTGGAAGTAACCTTAAGTGTTAGTCACGGTGTTTTATCTGTTAGTGGTGGCTCAGCCGCTATTTCAGGTAGTGGTACCGCCACCGTGGTATTAACCGGCACTATGGCGCAAATTAATGCAACACTTGCCGCTACGCTTAACTACACCCCAGCCAGTAATTTTTTTGGTGCCGATGTTTTCACCATAGTGACCAATGATAAAGGTGCAGGTCGTACCGGAGACTTTGATAAAACAGATACAGACACAGTAGTCATCAACGTTACTTCAGTTAATGATGCACCTATCGTTGCCAATGCAATTCCCGATCAATCAACCAATGAAGAGTCACTTTACAGTTATACATTTCCAGCCAATACCTTTAACGATGTTGATGGCAATACGCTGACCTATACCGCTACTTTATCGGATGGAAATCCACTTCCTGCGTGGCTCAATTTCAATGTGGGTACGCGTACGTTTAGTGGTGTCCCTGATGACGGCGATATTGGCACCATCAGTATTAGAGTTACCGCCAACGATGGATTTGGCGGAACAGTAAACGACACCTTTGATTTGACCGTAGTCAATATCAATGATTTGCCCTTTGTGAATATTCCGATTCCTAATCAAAGTGCGACTGAAGATGCAGTGTTCAGTTACAGTTTTCCAGCCAATACATTTGGCGACGGTGATGTAGGCACTAGTTTTACTTATACTGCGACCCTAGTTGATGGAAACCCATTGCCAGGTTGGTTGAGTTTTGACTCAGCCACGCGCACATTTTCAGGTACGCCAGCAAATGACGATGTAGGCACTCTCTCGGTAAGAGTCACCGCGAATGATGGTGCAGGGGCAACGGTTTCAGACAATTTTGATATCCTCATCGCGAACACCAATGATGCGCCGACGGTGGTAAATCAAATACCGAATCAGAACGCGACCGAAAATTCGCTGTATAACTACACTTTTCCAATCAATACGTTTAATGACCAAGATGTAGGTGACACGTTAACCTACAGCGCGCAAATTCCCGGTGGGGCGCCATTACCGGCGTGGCTTAGCTTCGATGCGGCAACCCGTACATTCAGTGGTATACCCTCCAATGGCGATGTTGGGAATGTCACCATCGAGGTAATTGCAAATGACGGCACCACCACTGTGTCGGATTTTTTTGATTTGCAGGTTCACAACGTTGGTGCCACCAATGTTAATTACGAATCTTCGGGTGCTGCGACAAACACTCAGTCTATTTCTGCGGGCGTGCCTCTTTTTCAATCGTTTGCACATGACAGCGTAGGCGCAACTTACACAATCGATTCAATTGTTTTGCAAGTCAGGAAGGATCCCTCCGCCAGTGTGCAAACTATTACCGTCTCATTAATATCATCGACTTATAATGGTACGGTGGTTGCCAGTGACACTAAGTCATCTGCTGGCTTGAATACTATGTTGAGCTGGGAAGCATTTAATTTTTCTGGCGTCGCGCTAAACGACAATCAAATTTATTTTATAAGGGTTGAAACCACCAGCAATGATGGCCTAGTAAGCGTGGGCATTCACAATACGAATGTTTACCCCAATGGTTCATTTCACTCCAGCACGGGCACACCCGATCCAGATCGTGATTTGGCGTTTCAGGTATCCAGTGGCGTAAACAATAATCCTCAGATCGCCAATCCAATTCCCAATCAAAACGCAGCGGAAGATGCCGCGTTTAATTTTCAATTTGCCGCGAATACGTTTAGTGATGCAGATGGCGATACGCTGACCTACAGCGCAACTATGGCCGATGGCAGCGCGCTGCCAGCATGGTTAAGTTTTAATGCCGCAACTCGCACATTCTCGGGTACTCCTGTTAATGCGGACGTAGGCACTATCTCGATTAAGGTGACCGCCGACGACGCCAGAGACGGTACGCCCGCGACGGATACCTTTGACTTAGTGATCGCGAATACTAACGATGCGCCTACGGTTGCCAATCCAATCCCCAATCAAAATGCGATTGAAGATGCTGCGTTTAATTTTCAGTTTGCCGCTAATACATTTGCAGATTCTGATGTTGGCGATACGCTCAGCTACAGCGCGCAACTTGCCGGTGGCGGGGCATTGCCCGCGTGGTTAAGTTTTGATGCAGCAACGCGCACCTTCAGTGGCACGCCAACGAATGCTTTTGTCGGAACTGTATCAATTGATGTAATCGCCAATGATGGCAATGGCGGAACAGTGACTGACACATTCGATATTGTCGTCGCCAACACTAACGATGCGCCTACGGTTGCTTTCCCAATTGCAGACCAGAGTGCAACTGAAAATACCGCTTTCAACTTCACCTTTGGCGCCAATGTATTTGCTGATCCCGATGTTGGCCACACACTGACTTACAGCGCGCAACTTGCTGGCGGCGCACCCTTGCCCACTTGGTTGAGTTTTAATCCTGCCACCCGTACTTTTAGCGGTACACCTGCGCTTGGTGATGTGGGCAGTATCAATATTGAAGTCACTGCGAATGATGGACAGGGCGGTTCAGTGAGCGATGTTTTTGTGCTCACTGTTACTGGTTTGCCGGTCAATGCCCCGCCGTTTGTGCAGTCGGCTATTGCCGATCAAGTAGCTGCTGAGAATCAACGCTTTGATTTCAGTTTTCCCGTGTCGACCTTTGTTGACCCGGAGGGTGATCCGTTAAGTTATTCCGTCCAATTGGTAGGCGGTGGGTCTTTGCCAGCCTGGTTAAGTTTTGATGCCGCGACGCGCAGTTTTAGCGGTACTCCGACGGCGGGCGATATCGGCAGCATCAATGTATTGGTGACGGCGAGTGATGCAAATGGCGGCTCTATTAGCGATAGCTTTGTTATTGTCGTGAACAACGTTAATGACGCACCGGTGCTGGCCAATCCTCCGGCCAACCAAACCGCGCTGGAAGATGTGCCGTTCAGTGTAACTTTCCCCGCGAGCATGTTTACTGATGCCGATGTGGGCACCACCTTAGTCTATAGCGCGCAATTAGCTGGCGGCGCGCCCTTGCCAAGCTGGTTGGTATTTGATGCCGCGACGCTGAGTTTTAGTGGCACACCTAGCCAGGCGGACGTTGGAAACCTAAGTATCCAAATTATCGCGAGTGATGGCATGGCCGCTGCGACAGCTCAATTTGAGTTGACCGTGGAAGAGGTCAATGATGTACCTGAAACCACTGGCAATGTCGTTATCAATAATATTGAAGATGCGGCTGGCGACCAGGTTGATTTATGGGCCTTGTTTAGCGATGAGGAAACTGCCACCCGCAATCTGGTGTTTTCTGTCGTTAGCAATAGCAACCCGGCCTTGGTGAGCAATGCGAGTATTGATCTTGCCTCCGGTAAATTGCAGTTGAACTATGGCGCCAATCAATTTGGCAGCAGCGATGTGGTGGTGCGTGCACAAGATGAGCAGGGCGCTTGGGTTGATGCATTGGTACGCATCAATATCGCCTCGGTAAACGATGTGCCTGTGTCAAGCGGTATGGCGGATATCAGCGTTAAGGCCGGTGCTGCACCCCAGCAAATGAATCTGCGCACTGTATTTAGCGATGTGGAAAATGGCACCACGCTCAGCTGGACACTGATGCAAAACAGCAATAATAGCGCGGTTCCCAGTATTCAAATCGACCCGGCTACTGGCCTTATGACGCTCTCGTTTGCCTCTCAAATCGGTGGCGAGTCAACCATTACTCTGCGCGCGCAAGACAATGATGGTGCTTGGGTAGAAACCTCGTTTAAAGTCACTGTAGCTGCGTTGGAAAAGCCACCCGTTACTGTGCCGCCGGTAGAGCCGCCAACCCCTCCAACAACGCCGCCTACCACACCTCCAACAACACCGCCTACCACAGATGGGCCAAAAGCCCCTGATGGTGCAGATACAGATCTGCCAGAGATTCCCGGTGAATTGCCAAATCAGGGTGGCAATAACAGCCTTGAGCCACTGCTTCCCGATGGCTTGGACGCCCAACGAATTATCGTGGAAACCGGCGATAGCAACCACACTGACACGGTGATTAACGATAAGTCCAGCCGCGATTATGAACGTGCTGAGGAGGTCAATAGCGATGGCAATGTTCCGCTTACCACCTTAACCGCCTCACCTAATCTGGCAGGCTTGATTGCGCCAGACGCCGGTTTTGCCCCTTGGGAAGAGGCAGATTTTGATAATGAAGTGCGCCGTTTGCGCGCCCAAATGGATGAGGCCATGGTGGAAGAGCAGGATCGCAGGACCGTGGTGGCTGGTCTGACTTTTTCTGTCACTACCGGTTTGCTGGTGTGGTCTTTGCGCGCGAGCAGTCTATTGTTAACCATGATGTCTATGCTGCCGCTCTGGCGCGGGCTTGATCCGCTGCCTATTCTGGAAGAAGTAAACAAAAAGAAAAAAGAATTGGAGCAGCAGCGTAAAGATAAAATTAAGGAAGACAGGGAAGCTCACGAAGTGGGTTATCTTTTTGATCAGGTTAACAAAAAAGAGTGAGATATTTCATTGATGAAAATAATGTTTATTATTGGTTCATTAATATTGAAAAATTGAATTGAGAGAGTGTCTTTATAAATTCGATGAACTGTCAAAAGACCAAATAGTTTTCAAACGTTTAATTTGAATCTTTTGTGAGTAAATCCGTCCTTGGACATAAATAAAAATTGAAAGTGTTTAGTGGACAGAGGGAACAATCTTTATATCATCAATAGTGGCGTCATACATTTTGCCATTACTGGATACAAATGAAGCACGCAGTTGGTAAAACTGGCCTGCGGGTAGCTCGGCACTAGGGATTAGATCTTCAAACGAAAAGGTCATGGTGGATTTTCCTGATTCGGTTTTTAAGGCGCTTGCATCTATTAGGACTCTGTCTTTCACTGGGACCCATTTGGATTGAAAATGGCGCAGCCAAAAGCGAATTCCCCCTTCATCTGACGCAATAACTCTATTACCTGATCCGGCGTGGTATTCGACGGTTAAAGTAATTTTATCGTTTTGAGTCCATACCTTATCGCGCAATTTTTTCTCATTCGTAAATTTTATAAAGGGTGCGATGGTCGGCGCCACGTGCAGTTTTATGGTGTCTTTGACAGTGGGTTGTTTTGCGGAAGCTACTTTGATAATCGCAGTGCCGGGTTGTAGTGCGGTGATTGTTCCCGCTGCATCTACCCGCACGACTTTTATATTGCTACTGCTCCAGATGAGTTCCGAGTTGTCGGCATGAGCTGGAAATAAAGTTGCAGTGAGTGTAAGGCTTTCACCCACCAATAATTTTGTCGGTGATGGTTCGAGTGTTAGCGATTTTGCGGGCACGGCAAACCAAGGCTCAATGGTAATGTTGCTCTGCGCATTTACTCCATTAGTGGGGCTGGTGGCCGTTATAGTCGCGCTTTGGCCATTGTTACCCAGCGCGGTGATTTGGCCTTGCTGATCTACAGCGATAATATTTTCATCGCTTGATGACCATTGCAGCCGGGTGTCACCATTGGCTGGTGTTAAGTGGGCGGAGAGGTTTAATTTTGTACCTTGGCGAAGATTTGTTTGTGCCTGTTCAAGCTGCAGACTTTTTACATCTGCTTTGTCGGTATCAAATAATTGATTGGCAGGTTTGTTGGTGAAATATTGTGTTTCACCATTGCGCCATCTAATACTAATGCGCTCAATTGTTTGCGCACTCCCTAAACCAAAATGCACAATGTTTAACAGGCTTTGGGAAAAAACGCCTCCCGCTGAACCTACCCGTTTGCGATAAACACCTTGCGCGGTGGTGATTTTAACCTCAGCGCCTATGGCATCCACATGAGCTTTAGGTGAATAACCCACTCGTACTAATGCGTAATTTCCGGTTTCATTTTTTTTGTTGCGATAAAGATACCACTCACCACCTTCACTGCCATTTAATAGGTCTAGGCCGCCATCCAAATCAAAATCAAAGGCTTGGCCCATATCACCATTGCCGGGGCCGCCAACATCATTGGCTCCGTGTTGTGTCAGCGTGTAGAAATGACCTTTGCCATCGTTTAATAGTATGTAATCAGAAATGCGCGCACCAATGTTCCCCCAGCGATAAAGAAATAAATCCTGATGACTGTCGTTATTAAAATCACCCGTGGTGACACCCAATGTATTGCCTCCGGGTTGAATCTGCCATTCGCGTGATACGTCAGTGAATTTTCCACCGTCATTGCGCAATAGAATGTCATTCATGTTGCGATTCTCTGGAATAAATTCGGTAGTGGTGCTAGTAACGCCAGAGAGACTAAATTTAAAATTCCAAAAAATATCCCCATTGCGAACTAATGCGGCTTTCCAGTGGCCTTTGCCCAAGTAACCAAAATAAACACCGTTTTCCGCAATATTATCCGGCCAGCCTTGCGCTTCGCTTGGGTCTATTTCCAGCACCTGCCCAGCAGAAATCACTTTCGATGTTTTTTTACTGCCCAGAAAAAAAGGATAATCTTTTCCTCTGAATTCACCCTGCGCGAGAAAATAATAATTGTGCAATTTGATTTTTCCTGCAGCGGTGAATTCGAATTTATCCACACCTTTAAAGCCGCGTGGTTTGATCGAAAACTCCTGCGTGATGGGGTCGTGATCGACTGCAGGTGCTTCGCCTTTGCCGTGTTCAACTTCTTTGCCGCGTGCGAGGTAAAGATCCTGATCGCCATCATTGTCGATATCCAAATCGGCGACTGCCATTATGTTGTGTAAGGCAATGACATCGGCGGGGAATTGCGCGGTAATATCGGTGAAAGTGAAATCGCCATTGCCCAGCCAGACAGAAAGTGGGCCAAATAAAATTACATCATCAATGTTGTCGTGGTTTAAATCCGTTATCAAAGAGCGCGATGGTTCCTGATCTTGCAAGTCTGCGATTGTGCGTTGCGTAAAAGTTCCATCACCTTTATTTTCGTAAAAAAAATGTTGCGGCTTTTCATGGGTAAGGCTGGATTCGTTAATGAGCATTAAATCCAAATCGCCATCCAAATCCATATCTGACCATTGTGCGGCGCGGCCACGGCCTCCTTTGTTGATACCTACATCACCTGTAGTGAGTATCATTGTGCCATTGTCATTGGTATAGAAATTGGCTTTGGAAGGATCTGTGCCATTGCCGCCACCTTGGGTGACAACCAAATCCAGATCGCCATCATTATCGTAATCACCAGCAGCGGTGCCGTGCAGATCGTGCATAAACCAGCGCGCCAGATTTTGACTGTGTTTGGTTACAGTACCATCGCCATTATTCCAATAAAGTTTGCTGCTCTCTTCATTGTGATTATTCACAATGAAATCGTAATCGCCGTCGTTATCTATATCGGCGATTGTGGGGCCCCCGTATTTAATTGAACTGACTTTATCTATACCAGCGCTAACGGAGATGTCTTCGAATTGAGGTACATGCTGATCGGGGATATCTATAAATTCAAGACGCTGAATGTTGAGTATTGCGTTGTTGGCTCTAAGGCTGAGCTTAAGTTTTCCCGGCGCAGGAAGTTTGATGAGCGCGGTTAATTGCTGCTGACCAGAGTGCGGAATATCAATATTGTCGAGCAGTAATTCATCGTTGGCGTAAAGACTAAAGTTGGCATAGTTTTTTGGGTTGTCGACGACTAACACCATTTTTTTTATTAAACTGCCTTGAACCTGATATTGAATTGTTTTCGGTGTTACAGGGTCGAGATCAATATCGCTGACAAGGGCGGCGGCCTGACTGTTGATTGCGCTTAGGAGCAAAACTGTGCAGAGAAACGATAGATATTGAAGGCAGGAATAGGGTACTTTTTTTATCATCATCTAACTCACCATAAAGTTATAACGGTAGGTATGGCGGCATCACGCAGCGCATTAATGTGCTACTTGATGCGGCCGAGCCTAAACTTTAACTCAGTGTTCGGATTGGCGATAGTTAAATGTTGACAAAATTTGATGAAGGGAGGGCGCGAGTTACAAATCCCCTAGCTGCTGCGCAATTTTATTTGCAGTGGTCACTACCCGTGTGTGCAGTTCTTCCTGTGCTATAGCGGTGCTCCAGTGCGACTTGAGCGGCGAAATAGCCAATGCCGCAATCACTTTACCCTCTGGTCTACCAATGAGCGCGGCAAAATCGGTGGCGCCTTCGATAAAAGGGCTTGGTGCCGCGAGGTAGCCATTTTGTTTTATCGGTTCCAATTCGTTGATCAGGGCAGTGCGTTTATTTTTACTGAGTTTGGCGTAGTCGGCGTCGCGCTCCAAAATCATATCGCGCACGGCTGGGTTGCTATTGGCAAGTAACACCTTGCCTGCCGTGGTTGTCATGGTGGGGAATAGGGAGCCTTCACTCATATTGAGCGAGATAGGACTGTGGCCGCGCGCGTGCACAATAATCATGGTCTGGCTTTGGTAGAGCATCGCCAAATAGCAGGATTGGCCAATGTTGACCGCCAGATCTTCCATATAGGGCAGCGCGCATTGGCGCATTTGATCGATAGGCGAAATACTGCGCGATAGGTTGTACAGCTTGAGCGACAGCCGATAGCGCCCCGATAGTTCATCTCTCACCAAATAACCCCGCGCCTCCAGGCCGACCAGCACCCGATAAATATCATTGGGGTTGCGCCCCAAACCTTGGGCGATCTCAGTTTGAGATTTGGGCAGCTCCTGAGTCACCAGGTATTCCAATATATCCAGCCCTTTATCCAGAGCGGGAACCGCGTATTTATTGCTGGCAGTAGTCAAAGTCGTTTGATCCTATTGTCTGGTGTCTAGCTCGATTTTTCAGGGTGAGGCAAGCCATGCATTCTTGTCCATCAACTGGCTCACCCGCAAATTAGTTCATTCACAAAAATACCCTATCCGCCGTCAAATAAACAGAAATTACCGGTTTTGAGTATAGGTTTTTTATTTTTATAGAAATAAAGTATTTATATATAAATAAAATGCTTGCCTTTTAATATCTGTTAAATGATGATTGTTAACAATGCGAGCATGCAGACATAACCCCTTGGAGACCAGATAATGAATGCAAGAAAACTGACTCAAGAACAGATTGATGCCTACCATCGCGATGGCTATGTGATTGTGCGTGGCTACTACACGCCAGAAGAAATCAAACGCTTACAGGATGCCGCCTTTAATGACGACTCTTTAAATGAGCGAGCCTGGCAGAAAAAAGATGGCACCGGAAAGGTGAGCAAGGTGTGCTTGTGGCAACAAACAGGCGATGATTTTTACAGTATGTTTTCCCGTGGTCGTCGTTTGGTGGATACCGCAGAAACCTTAATTGGTGAGCCGATTTATCACACCAGTACCAAAATTATGATGAAAGAACCCTTTGTGGGTGGTGCCTGGGAATGGCATCAGGATTTTGGTTACTGGCATCGCGATAACCTTATGCTGTATCCAAAATCCTTGAGTTGTATGGTGGCAATTAACCGTGCAACGGTAGAGAACGGCTGTCTACAAGTGTTGAGAGGATCGCATCATTTAGGGCGTTTGGATCACAGTAAAACCGGTGATCAAAAAGGTGCTGATATGTTGTTTGTGAACGAAGCAATGAAATATCACGAGCTGATCAATGTTGAATTGGAGCCGGGTGATACTTTGTTTTTCCATTGCAATTTGCTGCACAAATCTAATGAGAATCGGTCATCCGAACCGCGCTGGTCCATGATTTGTGCCTACAACGCCATCACCAATCAGGCGTTCCAGGAAAACGAAGCGATTTATTATCCTTTGTATCCCGTTGATGATGACGCCATTCTGAATTGGAAGGCTGCATAACTTTTTCAGTCGTGTTGTTGATTATTGCTCTGCCGGAGTAGTGCTCGGCAGAGCTTTTTTATTGTTTTATTCGGAGCTTGCCCGCCAATGATTAAGCAAAATATTCCCTTGCCCAAATCCAATATTGATCCACATGGTCTGATTGTAGGGCAGGGCGATTTTCAATATCGGGTTAATAGTCACTGGGGTTTGCTTGATGCGCAAAAAACACCGGTAGAAAATTGTCATGGCTTGGCGATGGATTCGCAGGGGCGCATAGTGATGGTGACCGATCATCCGCGCAATAACGTGATTGTGTATAACAAGGATGGCAAATTGCTCGATGCCTGGGGCACGCAATTTCCGGGAGCACATGCGCTGCGCATTGTTAATGAAAACGGTGAAGATGTTATTTATTTGGTGGATAGTGGTTGGGTGCTGAATCGCAATTGGGATGGCAAATCTACCGATGATTGGGCATCACCCTACAATAAAGTGATTGCGCAAAGTGGCTTCATCGCTAAGCTCACCTTGGATGGCCGTTTGATTTATACCATTGGTCATCCACAAACCATTGGGGTCTATCGCCCGGATCAACCTTTTCGCCCGACCGACATAGCCGTGGCGCCCAATGGCGATCTCTACATTACCGATGGCTACGGCTCGGATTATCTACTGCAGTACGACGCCAATGGGTGTTACATTCGTCACTGGGGTGGTGGCGATAACGCCAACCCTGCACACAATTTAAAAAACACCCACGGCATAGAAGTGGATTTACGCAATCCGCAAGATCCGCATTTGATGGTGAGCTCACGCGCAGAGCGAGCATTAAAATTATTTGAACTCAATGGCGATTATCGCGGAGCAATCGATGCGGCCGGAGCTTACATAGGTGGGCCGGTGTTTAGCGGCGATCATTTTTTTGCCCCGGTATGTTGGTCGCATATCGATGGAAAAAATGCCGACGATTCAGGTTTTATTAGTGTGTTCGATCGCGACAATCGTGTCGTCGCTAATCTTGGTGGTACTCAGCCTGAATATCGCAATGGTGTTTTGCAGCCTATGCGCAGCACTTGGGATGTATTCAACCACTGTCACGCACTCTGTGTGGATGAAGATGAAAACTTGTATGTGGGTCAGTGGCGAGCAAATCAAACCTATCCGTTTAAATTGGAGCGGTTGTAAGCGCTATTAGCTTCATTATTGGGTGTTATTCCATTTTATATATTTTACGAACTTGGAATGAACAATATAAAATTTCAATAAATTACTATTCAGGTATATTCTGTAAGGGTAAAAAGTTAATGTGTATTCATAAGAGTTATAGATGATCTAAATATCACAAAGGTCAATTGTTAGTGATGCGTAAAATTAAAATAATAAAGCATGCTTTAGTGGCTATTTTCTTATGTAACAGTTATATCTGCACTGCCTGCAGTGTAACCGCAACAATTCCATTAATTGAATCAGAGAAGGATCAGCTTATCTATGATCTTTTGGCTTTATCTTTATCAAAAACGGGGGTTAAGGTTTGTTTAAATCAGTTAGATCAAGTTATTACTGATGCGAGAAAGTCTCGCCGCGTAGAAAAGGGAACCTTAAGCCTAAAATGGTCATCTGCCTCTAATCCTTTGGAGAAAAATCTTCGTCCGATAAAAATTCCTATTTTTAAAGGGTTGCTGGGATATCGTATTTTTGTGATTCGTAAGGGCGATCAAAATCGATTTAACAATATAAAAGCACTTGAAGATTTGCGTAAGTTAACGGCGGGGCAGGGTTATTTTTGGGGCGATACAAAAATACTGCAAACCGCTGGAATTCCGGTTGTTACCGCAGCACAAGGGCGGAACCTATGGTCGATGTTGGCCAGTCACCGTTTTGATTATATGTCCTTGGCGGTGCATGAACCTTGGCTGGATCTTGAGCATCGCGCCGAGCTTCAGCTTGAAGTGGAAAAAACCCTGCTATTGGTTTACCCGTCGGCATTGTTTTTTTATGTGTCGCCAGATAATAAAGTGCTTTATGATTTGATTTTGTCCGGTATGGAAATTGCGATTAACGATGGCAGTTATGATCGCTTGTTCTATCAGTCCGGAATGATTCAGGCTGTAGTTGAGCACGCTAACCTTTCTGCGCGTAAGGTCATCTATATTAATAACCCTTTAATAAATAGGGATGTTCTTCCGGCCGATCCTAGATATTGGTTCTCTTTGCCATTACTGAATTTTATTCCTGCACAATAATATCGCCCTACGCCAGTGGGGTAATGAGATTGCTTTTCCAGGAAATCAATTTTTCTAAATGTGTGGCTGAGCTAAGTAATAAATAGCAAAGATTTAAATAGCCTTTTTTATGGCACTCTTCAAGTGCTGCACCACTGAGCTTTTGCAGGGCATTTTCGTCTATACCATAAAAACCTTCCAAGGCTGATTGTGCGCCGTTGTTGAGTGTTATATCCAACGTAATAGGCATTAATAGCTTATGTTGATGCAATCCTTGTAAGGCGATGCGCGATAATTGTGCGCCGCTCATAAGCTGTGTAATCATTTTTTGGATTCGCAGGAGGTAGGGGGATGGATTTCCATTATGGTCGAATATCGCTTCTGCTTTCTCATGGGCAATATTTTCCAGCAGTTCACTGGATTCATTAATGGCTATTTGGCCTGTGGCTTTTGGGTTGTTTTCAGAAAATATCACTTGAAATGGATGCCTTAATAGATCCATAGGTATAAAGCGTGCGTTCCATTGCCCATGTTGGAGATACAAATTTTCGCCAGTTTCAAAACCCAAAATGGCATTTAGTTGAAATTGCCCCGTAATACTATTTTTATTAATGAATATGGGATATTCGTGCACCAAATTTGAGAGTTCATTAATATTAATGTAAACACGATTAACTTGATGATGGGTGCTATTTAAGTTGGTGGTGTTTACACCTAGCTTATTGTGCTTAACGGGGTCTAGTAAAACAATGTTTCCAGTGTTCATGAAATTTTCCTCATAAAGCCTTAGATGCTGCTAAGGCCGTATAGATTAATTTTTTGTAGTAGTTTGCGCTGTGTCGGCAAAATATCTAGTAATTGTCTGGTAATCATTTTATTTTTCATCACCAATTCGGCCGCCATTTTTTGTATTTCCGCGGGGGTACTGAAAACGAGGTTGGTTTTAAATCCCATACCATATAAAACATATTGATAACTTAGTGCATGGAATATTTCACCGGTGCGGTCAAAGTCATAGTGTTGAGGCGAAGTGTTTTGCCAGAGTAAAAGGCGCTCACTTAAATCTAGTGGAGTGGTGCTTGGTTGGCGATTGTCTTGCCAAAAGGGCGAGTCATTTCGTTGGTTTAAAAGATAGTGCAGTTTGAGAAAATCTACTGCTCGCTCCCATCGATAACTAAATCGCTCATTAAACCGTTTGGCAATAATGGGTATAGCGGAAGTGGTCCTAGGTAGCTGTTCGGCAATCATTAATGCCGAGAGTTCAACCATTACCAATGCTGAGGCTTCCAAGGGTTCCAAAAAACCGGCAGAAAGGCCTACTGCCACACAATTATGTTTCCAGAATTCTTTGCGATAACCAGAGTTAAAATGAATTTCTCGTATGCTGATGTGCGAGCTATCACCGCCAGTTTCATCAATGTAGTTAATTAATTGTTGCGTGGCATGATCGATGGATTGATATTCCTTGGCAAATACATGCCCCACACCGCGACGAGTGGGTAGGCCTATATCCCAAATCCAGCCAGCTGTCTGCGCACTCGAAAGAGTGGCAGATGCTATAGGGCTATCCTCATAGGGGTAAGCAATTTGTGTGGCGAGTGCGCAGTTGGTAAATAAAATGTCGCTTATTGAAATTTTTTCAACGCCTAATGTTTCCCCCAATAACATTGCTGTAAAACCTGTGCAGTCAACAAATAAATCACCGGTAATTATGCCTGCACGGTCTGTTATTAATGATTGAATGTGTCCATTTTCTTGCTGCGTAATTTCTGTTACCTCGGCAAGAATATGGTCTACGTGAAGGTTGGTTAGGCAGTGCTTTCGTAAAAATTCTGCGAAGCGGCCAGCATTTAAATGGTAGCCATAATTAACGATGGCATCATATTCAGCCGTGGTAATCGTCTTGGGCGCCAAACTTGCTTCGCATATGGCTTCTTGCGGATGAAATGCGGTTGAGAATGACATAGGATCATTGGTATTCAACCAATGCTCTGCCAGATTAATGCTGGATTGACCTTGCGGGACGGAAAAAGGGTGATAGTAAAAATCTTTTTCTGAACCATCTTTCCAGCGTAAAAATTTTGACCCTTGCTTAAACGCAACATCGCACTCACGAATAAAGGCGGTTTCGGATACACCTATTTTTTTTAAGGTTGCGCGCATGGTAGGCCAAGTGCCTTCACCTACACCAATAATAGGTGTCGACGGTGATTCACAGAGCGTAATCTGGAGCTCACCTTGTTTGATTTTGTGTTGATGCTCAGCAGCAATTATTCCTGCCGTTAGCCAGCCAGCAGTACCGCCACCGACAATCACGACTGATTGGATGAGGTTGTTCGTCATTATTCATCCTTTTTGCGGGTTGCGCAGACAAGCATGTTGGTCTTCATAGAGCAGCCTTGGTAGCGCGCGAAAAGGTAGCGTGCGAAAAACAGGTTGGTAAAAATATGTGATTTATCGGTTTATTGTAGGTGCATATTCTATCTCAATGGTGTAAATTGTTAACAATAGGCAATTTCAGTAAATTGTAGCACGTCTACATGATGGCGCCAGTTAACACGATAATCAGCATTAGTTGGATGGGTATATGAAACCAGTGTTTGTATTGAGTGATCATCCACACCGTCGGTTTAATCCGCTGACGGGCGATTGGGTGTTGGTCTCACCTCATAGAGCCAAGCGCCCCTGGCAGGGTCAAATTGAAGAGCTGGCGGCGGATGATAAACCTGCCTATGACTCGTCTTGCTATTTATGCCCAGGCAATACCCGCATCAATGGTGCGGTGAATGACAATTATATCGGCGCTTATGTGTTTACCAATGACTTTGCGGCGTTGGAGCCGGAAGATAGGGATTATCAAAGCAGTAGCGATTTGTTTTGTGCCGAGAGTGAGCGCGGTACCAGCCGTGTGATTTGTTATTCCGAAAGCCACAATAAAACCCTGCCAGAAATGTCTCAGGCAGCGGTGACAGAGCTTATCGATACCTGGTGCGATTTATATCGCGAATTGGGTGAAAGTCATTCCTGGGTACAGATTTTTGAAAATAAAGGTGCGATCAACGGCTGCTCTAACCCTCATCCCCATGGACAAGTTTGGGCAACAGGTTCGGTGCCGACATTGCCGCAGCGGGAAGATGAAAAGCAGTTGGCTTATCAACATAAGCATCAACGCCCAATGCTGCTGGATTATGCGCAGCAAGAGCTGGCCTTTAAAGAACGTATTGTGGTGCAAAATCAGGATTGGTTGGTGGTAGTTCCTTATTGGGCTAGCTGGCCATTTGAAACGCTGCTGTTACCGCTGCGTCATGTGCCTGATATGTTGAGTCTTTCTTTATTGGAACGCGAATCACTGGCCGATATTCTGATTCAATTAACAACGCGTTACGACAATCTATTTAAAACCTCCTTTCCTTACAGCATGGGGTGGCATTGCGCACCTTTTACTGCAGAAGATCATAGCCATTGGCAGTTGCATGCCCATTTTTATCCGCCGTTGTTGCGCTCGGCATCCATCAAAAAATTCATGGTGGGTTACGAAATGCTGGGTGAAGTTCAACGCGATATTACTCCTGAACAAGCGGCGCAGTATCTGCGCGATCAATCCGCTATTCACTATAAAAATGCGGCATCTACAGATTAAAAGGTAATTGGTTATGAGTATGTTGGAAAATGTTACCCAGTGTTTTACCGAGCATTTTGATCAATTGCCGGATTTTGTTTCCAAAGCGCCGGGGCGGGTTAATTTGATTGGCGAGCACACAGACTATAACGATGGTTTTGTATTGCCAGCAGCGATTGATTTTTTCACGCTGGTTGCCACCTCTGCGCGACAAGATAACTTAATTAAAGTGATCGCGCTGGATTACGCCGGGCAGAGCGATGAGTTTGCACTGAACTCTCTCTATGAAGCTCATCCCATCCAGATGTGGAGTAATTATGTCCGTGCCGTTGTGCGCACATTGGTAGATCGTGGTTATCAGCTCAAGGGCTGTAATTTGGTAGTGTCAGGTAATGTCCCTCAAGGCGCTGGTTTAAGTTCTTCGGCATCTTTGGAGGTTGCCTTAGCGCAGGCGCTTTTAACCGTTGCTGGCATTCAAATTCCGGCCACCGAATTGGCTTTAATTGGCCAGGCAGCGGGAAACAATTATGTCGGCTGTGCCTGCGGCATTATGGATCAACTGGTATCGGCTGGCGGTCAACAAGGTCATGCACTATTGATCGATTGTCGCAGCTTGGAGACTACACCAATCCTTATGCCGTCTGAGTTGTCGATTGTTATTATCAATTCGGGTGTAAAAAGAGGCTTGGTCGACAGCGAATATAATTTGCGTCGCGAGCAGTGTGCAGAAGCTGCGAAATTTTTTAAACAATCGGTTTTGCGCGATGTAACCAAAGAACAATTTTTTGCTGCTGCCGATCAATTACCAGAGCTGGTGCGCAAGCGCGCGCAACATGTGATTGAAGAGAATGAGCGAACCTTGAAAGCAGCTGAGGCATTGGCAACCAATAATGCCGCACTGTTAAGTCAGTTGATGGCGGAGAGCCATGGGTCCATGCGCGATTTGTTTGAGATCACCACCCCTGAAATTGATTATCTGGTGGCAGCGCTGGATAAAGAATTGGGCAGTGATGGCGGTGTGCGTATGACCGGCGGCGGTTTTGGCGGTTGCATCGTCGCTTTAGTGCCACAACAAAAACTGTCCATAGTTGAGCCCATTCTGGCTGATTACCAATTAAAAACGGGTTTGATCGCCACGCCTTTTATCTGTACACCAGAGCAGGGCGCTAGTTTAGTAGCCTTGGAAAGTTAATATTCTCCTCGTGACTCTTTGTACCTGTTGAGGGCTATATCTTGGGTGAGATGATTGCCATTGATTGGGGCGGTACCAATTTTCGGCTACAGGTAGTGAATGCTGTAGGCGATATTGTTTATAACATTACCCGGCCAATTGGCATTAACCAATCATCGCGCGCCGAGCTTGAGCAATGTTTAATTGATGCGACTACACAATTGCCTGCGCAGTATGCGAGTGCACCGATTGTGATGAGCGGTGCAGTGGGTTCGAATATTGGATTGTATGAAACGCCTTATATTGAATGTCCGGTGAATCCTTATCAATTGGTCGAGCATTTAATTAATATTCAAGTGAGCGACATTAATGCTTTTATCGTGCCAGGAATTAAAACTCATGTGCGCGAAGGTTTGCCTGACGTCATGCGCGGTGAAGAAACCCAAATTCTGGGTTGGATGCAGCAGGCAAGTAGAGCGGAATTAAAAGAGGCACTCCTGTGTTTGCCCGGAACCCACTCTAAATGGGTGCTAGTTAAACGAGGAGAGATTGTTGATTTTTACACCGCATTCTCCGGTGAGCTTTTTGGCAGTTTATGTGCACAGAGTTTGTTGGTGAGCGGCACACAAATTCATGATGAAACCGCGTTTCTTCAGGGCGTTAAGATCAATACGAGAGATACTTTTTTATTGAATTTAATGTTCAGCGCCCGCTCCAGAGTGTTAGCAGGGCTACATGAAAAAAATGTGAGTGCTGCGTACCTATCGGGTGTATTGATAGGTGCCGAAGTAAAAGCAGCAATGAAACTGTACGGAAAGAAAAAAAATATACATCTGATTGGTGCAGATCTTTTAGTGAATAGTTACGCCACAGCGATACAAATTTACCAAGGGAAATCGATTAAACATCAAGGAGCATTGATGGCAGCAAAAGGGGCAAGGTTATTGGCTAATCGATTTTTAGTGAATCACTCGCTGGAGCGCCGCGCCTGACAAAAATCGTATCTACTAAACCGTATACCGAATAAACGCTGTTTCTGATAAAAATAGTTCAAGTCATCATGTTAAAAAGTGAGTGAGATATGGGTGATCTTCCAGAAAAAAAATTAAGCAAAGCCAGTCTTCGTGCAATTGAGCGCGGTTACGATCAAAAAAATGCCGACTGGGTATTTGAATTTGATGTAAAACCCCTGGGCGGCGATTTTGCCTATCAAGAAGGTGTGATTCGACGCGACCCCTCTGCGGTTATTTTTGTCGATGGTCTCTACCATGTTTGGTATACCAAGGGTGAAGGTGAAACTGTTGGTTTTGGCAGTGCTAATCCGGAAGATAAGGTATTCCCCTGGGATAAAACCGAAGTTTGGCATGCCACCTCTGCGGACGGTTGGGATTGGAAAGAGCAGGGTCCGGCAATCACTGCGGGCGTGCCCGGTAGTTATGACGATCGCGCGGTATTTACCCCTGAGGTGCTGGCTCATGAAGGTCGCTATTATTTGGTCTATCAAACGGTTCAAGCGCCCTATTTAAATCGCACTAAAGAATATATTGCCCTCGCCAGTGCAGATTCGCCCTATGGCCCCTGGGTTAAATCGCCTGCACCGATTTTAGCGCCGGCGGATAATGGTGTTTGGGATGGCGATGAAGACAACCGTTTTCATTGCAAGATTCGCGGCGATTTTGACAGTCACAAAGTACACGATCCCTGTTTGATGTTTTATCAAAATAAATTTTATCTTTATTACAAAGGTGAAATTATGGGGGAGCGGATGAACTTTGGTGGCCGTGAGATAAAACACGGGGTTGCCATTGCCGATAAAATTGAAGGGCCTTATGTGAAATCGGAATTTAATCCGATCACTAACAGCGGTCATGAAGTTGTTGTGTGGCATGTGAATGGCGGCATTGCCAGTTTGCTCACGACCGATGGCCCGGAAAAAAATACCTGCCAATGGTCACCGGATGGTATTAACTTTGACATCATGGCGCATATTAAAGGTGCACCAGAGGCGTTGGGTTTATATCGCGACCCCGCTGCGGACACTCAAGACCCTATGGCTGGATTGGCATGGGGGCTGTGCCATAAGTACGATCCCTCATGGAATTGGAATTATATTTGCCGCTTCAAAACTCGCCGCCAAATATTAGATCCTGGCACCTTTCAGAACGTCGCATCCTGATTAATCTTTTACCTTGCATCTCTCAAGCGCTGCGATAATAAATTTCGCAGCGCTTTTTCGTTTTCAGCTTATTCCCGCCTGTCTTTCTCCGTCTATAAGTTCGTATCAAGGCCCTTGGTTTACCTCAAAAACTTCCTGTTTACAGCATTGCAATCTGCCTGTATTGGCGCTAGCATTGTGTAAAATGTTAACAATTTGCAGGTGGCGTGTGTTACGCATAATAATTTTAAGTATTGCCTTGTTTGCGTTAAATGTATTTGCCGCAACCCCTACCGTTATCACTTTTGGTTCAGGGGAGATAGCGCCAAAAGAGGAAATCTACGAGTACCACCTATTGCGCCTGGCACTGGATGCTACCAAGGCGGAATACGGTGACTACGAAATTAGAGATTTGCCTAAAGGCGATGTGCCCACTTACTCACGTTTGCGAGTATTTGCTGAGGATAATCAATTCGAAAATTTTGTTTATAAAGATTCGGCGTCCAATGACATCATTGAAAAATTGTATGGCGTGGAGTTTCCCGTAGATTTGGGCGTTACTGGCTACCGTATTGGTTTTGTGTCGCCAGACTCCAAGCGTAAGTTGGAAAAAATTGAAACCTTGGAAGAATTGAAGAAACTGACGATCATTCAGGGGCGTGGTTGGTTAGATAGCGAAATACTCAAAAAAATTGGTTTTAAAGTTGTTGAGGGCGGTAATATCAAAGGTTTGTTTTATATGGCAGCCAATGATCGTGGTGATATTTTTTTGATTGGTGCAAATGAGCTGGAACGGGAGTGGAAGAAAAATCAGGATGTTGAATATTTAAATTATGACCAAAACGTATGTATTTATTATCCTTTGCCAAAATTCTTTTTCTTAAACAAAAAAAATATCAAACTGGCTGAGCGTATTGAAAAGGGGCTTCACATTGCTTATGAGTCGGGTGCTGTTAGGAAATTGTGGGATGAATATTACGGGGATGCTGTGAGATTTTCTGAGCTGAAAAAACGAAAAATATTCCGTTTTGATAATCCCTTGATTGATGCATTAGGTAAAGATTATGAGCGATTTGTTATAGATCCTGAATTGTTATAATTTTGGAGGTTATTCATGCGCTGGCAATCACTAAGTGTGAAAGATCCTATTGAGTCAGCTAAGCGTTACCAGCGTTTGTTTTCTGCTCATGTTATGGAGTTAAAAAATACGCTTGGCGAAAGTAGTTTTTATATGAATTTAGGGGGGGCGTGCCTAAAGCTGGCCGCTGCTCCTTGTGTCAATGCAGATTCACAGCAGCGAATTGAGTTGCGCATGAAGGAGAAGGATATATTTTCCATCGTTGATAGCTTGATTCAGGCGCGGGAGCTTTTTCAGATTGAATCCACAACTGGAAATTTGTTTTATACGGATGTTGATGGCAATATTTTCGAAATTGTTTGCATTAAGTAAGGTTTATATGAACTCCGTATTTGGGAAATGGTAATGAAATCGTATCTTAGGAAGGTTTTGGTAACCGGAGGTGCAGGTTACATAGGTAGTCATGTTTGCATCGAATTAATCAACAATGGTTACTTTCCGGTAGTGGTAGATAATCTATCAAATGGAAAATTAGAGTCGCTGGCCAGAGTTGAAAAAATTACCGGTGTTAAACCGGATTTTTTTCAGTTGGATATCAATGATAAAGCCGCGTTACATCAAGTTTTTTCTGATTATGCGATAGGTTGTGTAATGCATTTTGCGGGCTTGAAAGCGGTGGGAGAGTCTACCCAAATACCTATCAAGTATTACCGGAATAATGTGTCGGGTACTTTGTCTTTGCTAGAGGTCATGGAGGAGCACTCAGTTTTTAATTTTGTATTTAGTTCTTCGGCGACCGTTTATGGCGATCCCGTATCTGTACCCATTGACGAATCATTTCCTCTGTCAGCCACCAATCCCTATGGTCGCAGCAAGTTGATCGTAGAAGATATTCTGCGTGATATGGCCAAGGCGCCAGACAATCAGTGGAACTTTTCAATCCTGCGTTACTTTAATCCTGCGGGTGCTCACGAGTCAGGTTTAATCGGTGAGGACCCCAAGGGGATACCTAATAACTTGATCCCCTATATCGCCCAGGTCGCAGTGGGCAAGCGTGAGGCGCTTACCGTTTATGGCAATGATTATGCGACCCCTGATGGCACTGGCGTGCGCGATTACATACATGTCGTGGATTTGGCGCGAGGTCATGTGGCAGCACTCAATGGTTTGACGCAGCAGTCGCGAGGTTGTTCAACCTATAATCTGGGTACTGGCACTGGCTATTCCGTATTGGAGATGTTGAAAGCATTTGAGCTGGCGTGCGGCAAATCTATACCCTATGTGATCAGCGCACGCCGCCCCGGTGATATCGCCAGTTGTTATGCTGACGTCTCTCTGGCTAAGGAGCGTTTAGGTTGGGCTGCTGAATACAGTGTAGAGCGAATGATGGCAGATACTTGGCGCTGGCAGTCGCGCAATCCAAATGGTTTTGCTGAATAAGGTTTTTCTGTGCTTGCTGTTGTGTTCTTTGGGAGGCCTGTGCCTCCCTTTTTTTGTCTGCTTTTTGTCTTTATCGCTATAGTGGCGCATGCGCTATGGTTACCTTTTTTCACACTCCTTAAGCTTAAAGTGTAAATTGCTAACAATCTACAATTGATTATTGACAATGATAAATAGCTGAGTAGTATTGTAATTGGCGTTAAAACTTAGCTTTTGTGCTCGATCCATGGAAGTGGGCGGCATAAAATAAAAAAATAAATACCTTACATGGGGGCTTTACGATGTCAAACATTACTCACCGCCTTAGAATTACGGCGCTGTCAGCGGCAATCTGTGCGGTTAACAGCGGTGTTGTCTATGCGCAACAAGAAGCAGTTTCTGCACAGCAAGATCAAGATGTGGAAGAAGTTGTGGTTACTGGTATTCGCGGGTCTATCAAAAGATCTGTGGATGACAAGCGTGAGGCACGCAAAATTGTCGATACCATCAACGCTGAAGATATTGGTAAATCAACCGACCAAAATATCGCGGAAGCATTGAACCGCGTTTCAGGCGTTAGTATGAATACCTCTGATGGTGAGGGTAAGACTGTTTCTATTCGCGGTGCAAACGCGGATCAGACCGTCGTTACTATGAATGGTACAGCGTTGGGGTCTACCGGCTTTTCTCAGGGTGTTGATTTGTCTTCCTATTCAGCCGACATCCTTTCAAAAATTGAAGTTATCAAAACGCCATCAGCAGATGATGAAGAGGGTTCGCTTGGCGGCTTGGTGAATTTGACCACTCGCAAACCGTTGGATATTAAGGAAGATGTTCGTACCGTTTCCCTGCAGGGCCGTATGGATGATCAATCCGAGGAGTTTGATCATAAATTTGTAGGTACTTTTTCGCAGAAATTCGCCGATGACTCAATTGGTGTTCTTGTTACAGTGAATGATGAAGAAAATAAACTTCGTCGCGATCAATATCATGCGCAGGATTACAGTACTTTTGGTTCAAATGCTTATACAGATGGACGCACAGGGCAAGCCTATGCTAACTCAACTGCGATGGCTATCGATGCCGCATCAGCTGCGGCTGCAGGGCGTGCTCCTACATTTGCAGGTGCTCAGGCGGTAGATCCATACGCGATCCTCTATTTTGGACTCATGGTGGTGCTGAGCATAACCGCTCAATAGTTCAGGGCTTGGCGCCCAATCAGATGGGGTATCAATTATTTGAAAATGATTACAAGCGTCAAGGTGTTGACTTGTCGGTTCAATGGCAAGCCAGCGATACAACCGATCTCACCTTTTCTGCAAATTACAGTCAGGCAGATGTTAGTAACCGTATGGACGGTGTATTTGTAAACACCTCTCGTATGAGTAACTTTATTGACGGTGCTTCACAGCAAGGGTTGGGGTTGGGTTCTGAGTTTTGGGGCCGTACGAGTTTTTACGATAACAACCCAGTGGAATACGGTGGGACCGAGGGGGGAGCGCCAACTGACAATGATCAAATGCAGTGGACAGATCCTCAGCAGCAGTGGCATGTGTTGGATCCTAAAACACGTACTTGGACTACCCTGCTGAATCGCGAAAGCATTGGTTCTATTGAGGCTTCGGTAAATAATTACGAAACTGAAAACTCACTCTACGCGTTAGAGCTTAATCATGATTTCTCGGATCGTTTCCGTATGGTTGCGGGCGCATCTGTAAATGAATCAATCCAAACACCAAAAAATAATGTGTATTTGACGGCGAACACCAGCCGTGTAGTGGGTCCTTGGAACTTGCACCATGTACCTGCAAACTTGCTTAATCCTGCGGGTTACGATTGTTCCAGCGGTAACTGCCGCTTAAATGGTGGTTACACTGCGCCGGCCTCTTTGGGAAACAATGTTGATCTGGATCCTAGCTTAAATGATTTGTGGGATAACATAGGCACCTCAGGTTTTGACCCTGACGTTCTTGAAAACCACACACTAAGTTATATTCAGGCAACTATCACTGAGGTGAGTGATAAACAAGAAACGGCGTTTGTTGATTTTGATTTTGATCTGGACTCTTACGGAATTACAACTGTAGAGTTTGGCGCGAAGGTTACTCATCGCGAAAAATTTGTTAATAACCAATCCGGTACACCGCGCCCGAGTGATGAACGTGTGCAGAGCATTAGTCCGTTTACCGGTGAAACTCTGTCAATTGACGCCAGTAACATCAATTTGATTCAGGTAACCAATTTTGCGGATGGCAAAGTGGATGCAAACGGCTTCTTAAGTGGCTTGGGTTACGCTAAAGATAACATCACTGATGGCTGGCTGCGCTTCGATCCAATTGCTGCGATTAATGCTGTATCTCAAGGCGAGCGCGCCTTTACTTTGGATAATACTCAAACCCGTGGCGCTGAGTTTGACAATGTGTCAGCGTATATTAAGGCAAATTTTGAATTCATGGATGAGCGCATTCAGGGTGATGTTGGCTTCCGCCATGTTCGCACTGAGGTGGAAACCAACGGTTTCGCAGGTACCGTATTTGGCACTACCAGTTCAAATGGCGGCAGAGTTATAGACCCAATTCAGTTGATGAGAATGCGTGAAGTTGGGGCAGGTGGTGTCCAGTGCCCTTCATTGGCTGAAACACCAAGTCCATTGGATTACGGCACAAATTCCATTTTCTGGAATCCGCAGAATGGTAGTACAGATACTACGTTGGGTACTAACTACAGTCTGACGCAATTCTTTGAGCGTAATCGCTGGGCGCGTGTTGATGGCACTGGCTTCAATACTAATGGCACGCCGTTTGACTATAGTGATGATACTCCAATTGCCGCTACTAATAGTGGTCTTTGCTACGATCCAATCCTAGAACCTGGCGTTATTCCAAGCTCGTTCTTTGAGCGAAATTTGGTGCGATACGCCGATATCTCTACTGATCTGACCTATCCGTTTGATGCCAATGGTGTTCGCCAATTGACTGAGTCAGGCAATATCGTATCGAACGATCGCAGCCGCAACTCTGTTGCAGCAATTGATAATCATACCTACGACATTATTCTGCCAAGTTTGAACGTGAGTTTTGCCGCGAGAGAAGATTTGATTACTCGTTTTGCTGCGTCTAAAACCATGGCTCGCCCACCAATTGATGATTTACGTGCAGGTGCGCGCACCAATGAAGGGGATATTTTTGGTTCAGGCATAGCTTTGCGCCCGAGCTCCACCGTGCAATTGTTTACCGCGAAAATTGATCCGCTTGAATCCACCAATTTGGATTTTTCAGTTGAATGGTACTTCAATGACTCGGGCATGGTTTCGGCAAATATCTTTACCAAAGATATTAAAAACATGATCGAGGTGAAAGATTATTTGTCATATATTGGAGATCTGCGTAAGACAGCGGCTAACCCGGATGGTGCTAGCTACAGTAACGGAGTATTTAGTGTTGATGGTCAGGATATTCCTTTGCTGTTGTCAGCAGCTGATGTGAATACCTGTATGCCTCGTCGTTTGCAAGGTGAAGCAGCATTATCGGGTACTCCTGAATTAATTTATGGAAACAACCCCGATTATCTATGTAACCAGTACACAGTGACTCAGAACGTAAACGCGGCAAAGGCATCGGTAGAAGGTATTGAATTGAACTACGTTCAAAACTTTGACTTCTTACCGGGTATCTGGTCCGGTTTGGGCACCTCTATGAACTTTACCTATCAAGAAGGTACCTTTGATAAGTCTCGTGAAGTAATTCCTGGCGCGCCAAAAGAATCCTACAACGCGACAGTCTATTGGGCGCAAGATGGTCACCAAATTCGCCTTGCTTGGTCTGGTGCGAGTGATGTGTTAGAGCAAACAGCCTTTGCCGGTGGTTCGCGTTGGAGAGAAGGTCGTCAAACATTGGATCTGTCCAGCAGCTATGCATTAACTGACTCGATCAGCCTGCAATTTGACGTAGCCAACTTGACTAACGAAACTGTGCGCACTTACTTCACTAGTCGTACCTTGGTATTGCCTGATGCCAATGGTAATCCAATTACCTTTAATGAGGGCTCGGCTATTAACGGCAATGCACCTACCAACCGTACTCTTGATGAATACACTGTTGGCAGAACATTCCGTGTAGGTATTCGTGCGGAGTTCTAAGTGATGGAAGGGCTGACAAATCTTGATTTGTTAGTCTGATAAAAATGAAGCGCTTTGGGTTTACCTCAAGGCGCTTTTTTTTGGATAAATATTTTTAACTGAAAATGTTGCCTAGTGAGACTATTATCAATATTCGGGCGCATTGCGCAAAATCACGCAATTAAATATTTAACAGGTGTAGTGTTTTGTCATCGAAACGATTTGTCATAGTGGGCGGTGGAACGGCGGGTTGGATGACGGCAATGTTATTCCAACATGCGTTTCAGGATTGTACGATTACGCTTGTTGAATCTGCGGTTACCGGAATTATCGGTGTAGGTGAAGGCTCTACGCCGGCATTAAAAGCGTTTATGGATGCTTTAGGCATCAGTGAAAGCGAATGGATGTCAGTTTGTCAGGCAACCTATAAATCGGGTATATCATTTAGGGGTTGGTCAACAAGAAATGGGTTTGAAGAATATTTTCATCCATTTTTTTCTCATTTTGATCGCGACCATATTAAAGCGCTTATATTTAATTCCGAATTGCGACGTGCAGGTAAACGTGCGCATGCGCATCCTAATTTGTTTAGTTATGCAAGCTACTTGGCTGCGAATTCTCTGTGCCCGATTACCCCATACGCTTTTCCATTTGAAGTTCAATATGGCTATCATTTTAATGCAGCTATGTTAGGTTCTTTCTTAAAAGAAAAAGCCATTGAGCGGGGAGTGGTATGGAAAAGTGCGCATGTCGAAAACATTGCATTAAATGCAGAAGGTGATATTGCACACTTGGCGTTCGAGGGTGGGGCAATACTTGAGGGCGATTTTTTTGTCGATTGCACGGGCTTTGCTTCGCTTATTACCGGCAAAACACTCGGCACTCCTTTTATTCCCTATAGTGATGTTTTATTTAACGATCGTGCCGTGACCTTAGCCTCTCCAGTGGAGGAGGTTATTTCAACGCAAACTGTAGCTACTGCATTAAATAATGGTTGGGCTTGGAAAATTCCTCTGCAAAATCGTGTGGGAAATGGCTATGTGTATAGTTCAGCTTTTTGTAGCGAAGCTGAGGCAGAGGAAGAGCTGCGTGCTTATCTGAATATGAATAATGGCGAAGGCGAATCGCGCCATTTAAAAATGCGGGTTGGGCGAGCCAAAACTATGTGGAATAAAAATTCCCTGGCAGTTGGTTTGTCGCAAGGATTTTTAGAGCCATTAGAAGCAACGGCATTGGCGTTGGTGCAATTAACGCTTGTTAGGTTTGTTAAATTGTATAAAGCGGGTGCATATACCAATCAATACGCAGAGCAACTGAATTCAGAAATCGCAGAAGCGTTTGATAATGTGAAGGACTATATACATACACATTATTTAACGTCTGACCGTGAGGATACACCTTACTGGCGCGCCTGCCGCCACAATTCAGCAGCGGCATCGAATCGCCTTAAACTGGTGTTACAAACTTGGTTGAGTGGTGCGGATATTAGTGAGGCGCTGCAAAGCACGGGGCTTAATCGTCATTATAAAGTGAATTCCTGGGTGTACTTGTTGAGTGGTATGGGAATATTTCCTCCCGAGCATCAACTGGTGCAAGCCAGCCCGGATGATTTGGCTAAAGTACCGTTGGATTCAATTGTCGATTTTTTTGAGCGGTGCGCGTTAAATCATATGCCGCAAGCAGAAGCCTTAAATATTCTGCGCACTGGTGCGAGTCCATTTTCTGTAGAAGGTCGCAATAAAGCGAGTAAAGAGCAGGCTCTTGCGCGTTTGCTTGGCCTTAGCTTCGCCGTTTCATCCTAGGTATATTCACTGTTTGGTGCGGGTGAAACAGTGAATGCAGGGCGAGTTATATTTCTGCGCGCAGAGTCCCCAATATGCTTTGATGCGAATCAGGAATTTTATTCACCTCATTTTTAATGGCGTAGGATACATTCTGCAAAAATTGAATATAGTGGGGGGCTTTGTCGGCAGGCATAGAAAATTTTTCATAATTGAGGAAAAATTTTTGACCTATTAATACTTCTAGCCAGCTATCGGTGCCAAAAATGGACGCTTCCGGTGGTGATATCCAGCCAGTTTTAGAAAGCTCATCGAGTAACTGAGCAAGTGATTCCGGACGAGGCCCTGACTTTCGCTCTTGCCAGAACGAGTCCTCATCGCGTTGATTGCAGAGGTAATGCACCATTAAAAAATCGCGCACTCCCTCGGTCTCTGCGCGCCAGGACTGATTAAATTTATCTCTGCCCACCGCATTTAATTCGTTATTGTCGATACTATCGCGCAATTTTCTCGCATAGGCGCAAATTAAATGAATGCTGGTGGATTCTAACGGCTCTAAAAATCCTGCGGATAAACCTATAGCGACGCTGTTGAGCATCCAAGGCGATGACAATCGTCCGGTGGTGAATTCAATTTTGCGTGGTGTAGTTAACAGCTCGCCTTCAACACCCTCTAATAGATGTTGTTTCGCTGTATCGTAATCCATGTGTTTTGAGCAATAGACAATGCCGTTACCGGTGCGGTTCTGAAGCTGGATTTCCCAGCGCCATCCGGCTGCGTGGGCAATTGAGCGAGTGTACAAACGAGGCGTTTTATCCAATGTTGTTTGTACTGCAATTGCAGTATCACAAGGCAAGTATGCTTGCCAGTTATCAAAGTTTGCTTTTAATGCTTGTTTATTTAGGGCGCCATGCATTCCCGAGCAGTCTACATATAAATCGGCGCTGAGTGTTTCGCCATCCTCCGCAATAAGTGCGGATATACCGTTCTCATCTGTTTCGACTTTTACTATGTGCTTGGAAATGTGGGTTGCGCCATTGTGTAACGCTTTTTCTCGAAGTAATCGAGCCAGAAGAGATGCATCAAAATGGAGTGCGTAAAGTAGGTTGCTTAAAGGGTAGAGGAGGCCGTTTGTGTTTTCGGGCGCTTTTGAACCGCGAGAAAACTTATCTGAATAAGCCGCAACAGCGGAAGGGATAAAAGGTGTGAGGTCAGGATTTTTAAAATAGCGTGCCGTGCTTAACCAAATTTTAAAAAACTCAGCCTGTCCTAGGTTGTGCCCCATGTTGCCAAAACCATGCATATAGCGTTCGCCGGGACGGGACCAGTTTTCAAATTGAATGCCATACTTAAATGTTGCTTGGCAGTGCTTAACCAGATCCTGGTCGCTTATTTCTATATAATTTAAGAGATCGTAAATGGTGGGAATACTTGCTTCCCCAACGCCTATGGTTGGAATTTCTGCTGTATCAACTACTACAATCTGATAACCATGTGTTTCCCATTTTTTAGATAAAATAGCGCCCGTCACCCAACCAGCGGTTCCTCCGCCCAGAACAATGATTTTTTTGGAATGAGATTTGAGCATTTATAATTGCCTGTTGATAAATTTGGGTGGTGCAGTATGGTCAGCACTATAGTCGTTATTTGCCCATTATATTGGCGTTAGGATATCGGAGGAAAAAACAGCTATTTATTTTATTGATAAATGTTAACATTATACATATATTGATGTCGCATTTTCATTAATTCAGGAACTGTTTGAAATATGGTGAATGTGCCTAGAGTATGTGTTGTCTATATTAATCATTTAAAGGATAGATAAATGTTACATAAAAAATTAGTGTTTTTATTTTCTTCAATTTTGTTATTGCTTTCGGGCTCAAGTTTTGCTGATTTTGGCCCTTTCAATAACCCTCAAGCATCTGGAACGGTAAAGAGTGGCTTAGGTGCAGTGAGTGGTATGTATATTTCGAATGTTCCAATTTTTGTAATGGATACAAAAGCCGTTATCGACTCATATTGTGTGTCCAAGGGCTATGAGATAGCCACTAGAACAACTGTTTCCTATGGGTCGAATAGTGGTGCTGTATTTGTGGCTATTGGCGGTGCATCGCACACAAATGCTGTTGTATCTACATATCAGGCCGGAATGCCCATCATAACTCAGGTCTGGTGTGACTATTCTGCTCAACCTGCTGCAGTGGTTACTTATGGTCCTTTTGAGAATCCTGTGGGATCCGGTTATGTGAAATCCGGTGCTTACACAGGGCAGTATGTGACAGGTCGGTTGTTTAGTGGAGACACAATTTTGCTCAACTCTTGGTGTGTTTCTAAAGGTTATACCCGATACTTAAAACAAGAGCATGCATTTGGTTATGTCGGTTTCCTTGCCGGGAGCGGAACTGTTATGACTGATTTAAATATGTCATACAGTAATGGATCTACTCCATACACAGCAAAATTATGGTGCCAGTAATCTTGGTCTTATATTGATTTTAAATAATATCTATGGACACAACTTTTTTTAATATTTGTAGGTTGTTTTTCCGACCCTATATTAAATGTTTAGGGTCGTTTTTTCAGAAAAAGGCAGCAATAAAAAGTTTAATGGCTTTGTAACTTATTAAAGAATATAAATGATCGCTTGACATTGTTGTGCCAATAGTCCCACTCATGTTTACCGGGTAGCGTTTCAAGTTCAGCAATATTACCTATGCCTTGAATATTTTTATTGAAGTTTAAATTTCCTTGATATAGTTGATCATCTATACCGCAATCAAAGCGGATGGGCGGCAATGAATTCTTGTGGCGTTTAATCCAATAAAGTAATTCTGATTCTTGGGGATTTTCACAATCATAAATGCTTAATTCATCATTTACGAAAAGCGCCATTTCTCGAATATCTGTTATTGATGAGTGCGCCGATATACCTTTAAAAATTGTAGGGTATTTAGCCCCCAAACGCAGTGCGCCATAACCGCCCATAGATAGCCCAGCAATATATACATTGGAAGCAGGTGAGGCGGACGGGTTGCACTTTATAACCGCAGTAATCACATCTTCCACAATCCATTTTTCATAATTTTCACCGTTTGCCAGCGGCAAATAAGCTGAGCCGCCATAAAAGCCGCCGTCGGAAGGCATCACCAATATCATTTGGCTGAGGCCACCTTTGGCGTATTCATCGCTATAGGCCTTGTGTACGCCGCCCAAGCCAGACCATACCCAGTGATTGCCGTAAACACCGTGCAATAAAATGACAATCGGCAAGTCTTTGCCATCGGGATGAGCGTTAAAGACGCTGATATCGCAGCGTCGGTTTAAGTGTGAACTCTGAACGGTGAGTAATTGAAAATGTTCAGCTAGATATTCCGGGTTGGATTGTTCAATTCTAATAACAGCCATTTGAATTATTCCTCGTCATCAAAGACAACAACACCTTTGGCGATTCGGCCATGAATTAGATCGTCAAAACCCTGGGCCACATCTTCGATTCTATAGGTTTTAGTGACCAGCTCATCGAGTTTTAATTTTCCCGATGAATACAAATCCATAATGCGAGGAAAGTCCCGGTCTGGGTTGCACATGCCATAAAGCGGGTTGATATAAATTTTGTCCCATTCAAATAGTTCGCAATCAAAATCAATACGCTGTTCAATGCCGCTCACCTGCACAGCTGTACCTGCGCTGCGTATGAGTTTAAGTGGTGCTGAACCCAGTGCCGGTACTGCAGTGCATTCGAAGGCGTAGTCAGTACCTCGTCCACCATTGATATTTTTTACTTCTTCAGTCACGGCATTAAAGTCTTTGTCGTCCCGTGCCGCTATAACGCCGTGAGTGGCGCCAAATTTTTTGGCTTGTTCAAGGCGCTCACTGTTAATATCGATGGCAATAATTTTCGCCGCGCCAGACAATTTCGCCGCTTGAATGACGTTAAGGCCAACACCACCACAGCCGATAACGCAGACAGAAGACCCGACTTTTACATTGGCCGCATTCACCACCGAGCCCCATCCCGTCATCACCCCGCAGCCAATAATAGAGGCGCTAGGGTAGGGGATTTCGCCGCGCATTTTTACCACTGCCGATTCTTTTACAATGGTGTGTTCAGACATGGTACCCAAATGGAATGAACGCTCTACCGGAGTGCCTTGGTGCGTTGCGGCTTGCTCATGTGCGTGGCCACAGAGCCCAGTTCCGCATACAGGTGAGTTAACTTCACAAATATGAGCATTACCTTCGCGACATTGAAAGCAGTGACCGCAGGGAATTGCCCAGTTTAAAATCACCTTGTCACCAGCCTGTACTTTAGTTACACCTTCACCAACAGCGACGACAATGCCTGCACCCTCGTGACCAACAATAAAATGTTTGTTCCAATTGTTAATAGAATCTAAATCTGTATGGCAGATACCTGAGGCTTTTAATTTGACATGAACCTCGCCCTTAGCAGGTGCACCAATGGTAATGGTGGTTAAATGAAAATCGCCCTTGCCATTAGAAATAATTGCTTTAGAGTTGATCATTGTTGGTTTTGCTCCCGGTGTAATAGCTTGCGAAAATGGTTATCGATTTTTTACTGCTCAGTGTTATTGAAAAGGTGTAGACCAATTACACCGCCGTCTAAAGAAACCATCGTCGCATAATGAATAAAATAATCTTGGTTCCGACTATGTTAAAAAACGGAAAATTTGCATGAATAAAAATAACGTATACTGTGAGCCGTTTTGCATACAAAAGGGTTATGATTTTGAAATTCACCATGTGGTTTATTCGGAAGATTCGCCCTATTCGTGTTTTATGCATTTTCATGAAGTTCACGAGCTAATTGTGTTTGATTCTATTGATGGAACATTTTTCTACAGTCAGGGAAAGTCGACCCTAGAGGATCGAGACCTAGTGTTCACACCGGCATTGGAAACCCATGATTTTGAGTTGTCGTCCCGGATAAAGTCCTGGTACATCATTCAGTTTCTGCCCTCAGTGCTTTTAAGTGCGGGGTTGGCCCAAGCCGACGGTTTTTTTAAAAGCGGCATGCATTTGCGCCTTAGCCCAGAGGATTCCGCGGCTATTCAAACCTTGGCCCGCTGGTTACTCGAGAGCTATCAGTGTTCACCCTCCAGTGATCGCAGTGGCGCTTTACTGCGCACCATACTCAGCTGGGTGGCGGAGCGTGCAGAGCCGGTAAAGCCACCCCACTATGACGTTATTCTCAAGTCGTCTGGTTACCTAAAACTGGAGCCGGTCATTAATCTTTTTCGGCATAATCAATGCGTTAATTTGTCACTTGAGCAAGCCGCTGCCTTGTGTTGTTTATCACCCGCCTATTTTTCACGCTTGTTTAAGAGCGTGTTTCGCTGCAATTACTCAGATTACAATGTTAAACATAGGCTCTATAGTGCGGCTCGTCTGCTCAGCCAGAGTCAGTTCTCGATAACTGATATTAGCTACGAGCTCAACTTTTCTAGCCCGTCCCACTTTATTGCGCAATTCAAAAAACAATTTGGCGTCACACCAAAAAAATATAAAACCAGTGTTATTCAGGGTGTTGGTTAACTCTGCTCGCTGATTCGAACTAGGTGTTAGAGGGCATTTCACTATAGCAAAGCGGTTTTTTTTAACTATCAATTGCCATGCCAATAATGTCATTTATTTGACCTGGTGCGCCGACGCTGGCCGCTTCCCCTAAGAGCACTTTTTTGCGCCTTGATAATCTCCCCTTATGCTGTATATTGTTTATTGTTGACAAAGAGGTGTCAGAAGGGAGTTGATTGATATGCAGTTAGTTTGCACGCATAGATTTGCCCTTATCCATAACCCTTCATTATATAAACGAGAAAATACAGGTGGTTACGATGAATTCCAGCATCACGCTTGGTAGGTCTTTCAAATTATTAGTTCGAGGTGGGGCGCTCTGTGTTGCTTCTTTAGGCTTGCTGGCCTGTCAAGATAAAGTGCAAGAGCCGAAAGCAGACAGCCAGGTAATGGCGCCTGCAGCCAATACCGATGCAAAGTTGTTATTTGATTTTGAACAGCCCGAGCTGCCTGCGGAAATAAGCTTCTATAACGCTACTGGCACGCTGGTCAACAGTCAATCTGCGGCGGGAGCGGAGTCGTCCGCGTTAAAAGTGAAGTTCAATTCAGCAGCGCACGAATATACTAGTGTTTTGATAAAGCCCCAGGCACCTAGTTGGGACTGGAGTGATTTGGGTGAAATCAGTGTGGCTTTTGATATTACCAATCCTGGCGAGCACTCAGTACAGCTATTTTTGGATGCCCAAGATACCCATGGGACCAGTTTTACTCGCAGTGTGAGTGTACCCGTCGGAACCAGCCGTGTTTACTACGCTAAATTAAGTGGTCACGACATGGTCAGCGCTAATCCAGATTCCAAAGTGGAGTTGAATGCTGCATCGGGCTTGCGCGGCAACCCTCCCACCTGGGAGGGCGATGATGTGCAGTTTATTTGGATGTGGGGGGTAATGAATTTAGACGTAGCCTCAATCCAACAGATCTCCCTGAGCGTGCAATACGCACTGCATGACAAAGAAATTATTCTGGACAATATTCGGGTTATCAAAAACCCGCCCATGAATAAAAACTTTTTGACCAAAATAGTGGATAAATTTGGCCAGCCAGCTAAGGTCGACTTCCCCGGTAAAATTCACTCTGAAGCGGAATTGGCTCAAGTGACTGAACAAGAGTTAAAGGACCTAAAAAATGGCCAGCCACTGGCGGACAGATCTACCTTTGGCGGTTGGAAAAATGGTCCGAAACAACCTGCAACAGGCTATTTTTATCCTAAAAAAGTTGATGGAAAATGGTGGTTGGTTGATCCAGAAGGGTATCTTTATTTTGCGACAGGATTGGATATCATACGTTTAGCCAATGCATACACTATGACTGGCTATGATTACGATGCTTCAACTATTGAGCAGCGCAGTGCCGATGATTTGACTCCCGAAGACTCGAAAGGAAAAATCCTTATTTCAGAAGAGGCGCAAAAAACCCGTCATTTGGTTTCTAAAACTCGCGCCGACATGTTTGAGTGGTTGCCCAAGCACACTGACCCTTTGGGTAATCACTATGATTACAATCGTGATGCCCACTCAGGCCCACTGCTAAAAGGCGAAGCCTTTAGTTTCTATAGTGCCAATCTTGAGCGTAAATACGGTGAAACAGAACCTGATTCCTATTTGCGCCAATGGGAAAAAGTTACTGTGGATCGCATGTTGAATTGGGGTTTCACCTCGCTAGGAAACTGGACTGATCCAAAATTCTACAGCAATCAACGCATTCCTTATTTTGCCAATGGCTGGATTATTGGCAACTTCAAAACAGTTTCCAGTGGCAATGATTTTTGGGGCGGTTTGCCTGATCCATTTGATCCGGTATTTAAAGAGCGCGCACTTGCCACGGCCAAGGCTATTGCTGAAGAAACTAAAAATAGCCCTTGGTGTGTCGGCGTATTTATTGATAACGAAAAAAGCTGGGGGCGCTCAGAAAGCAAAGAGTCTGAATATGGCATAGTGTTAAATACACTGACTCGCGATGGCGCAGACTCGCCAACGAAAAATAAATTTACGCAGTTGATGAAAGAAAAGTATGTGGATATAGCAGCATTAAATACCGCATGGGGAACCTCAGTTGAATCCTGGGATGCATTTCAAAAAGGTGTAAAAACTGGCATTAACAACGATGTTCAATTGCAAGATTTCAGTCTGTTATTTACCCAGTATGCTGAAGAGTATTTCAAAATTGTTGAGGGCGCCTTAACACAATATATGCCTAATCACCTGTACTTGGGTGTGCGTTTTGCAGATTGGGGAATGCCAAAAGATGTAGTTAAAGCAGCGGCAAAATACGCCGATGTTGTTAGCTATAACTTCTATAAAGAAGGTTTAACCAAAAATAAATGGACGTTTTTAGCGGAGCTGGATAAACCCAGCATAATCGGTGAATTCCATGTAGGCACAACGGAGTCAGGTTTGTTCCACCCAGGCTTGGTGCATGCGGCCAATCAGGAAGATCGTGCAAAAATGTATAAAGAGTACATGGAAACGGTTGTCGATAATCCTTATTTTATTGGTGCACATTGGTTCCAGTATATGGATTCACCGGTAACTGGCCGCTCCTATGATGGTGAAAACTACAATGTAGGTTTTGTGTCGGTGACTGATACACCCTATGCACCTATGGTGAAAGCCGCCAAAGAGTTGCATGGCGAAATGTATACTCGCCGCGCGAAAAAATAATAGTGTTTATGATTGTTTCAGAACGAAGGAGCTAGTCAGTAATGGCTGGCTCTTTTTTTAACGATGAAATATGTAATCACTACATGCAATGCAGATTTCCAATTCCCATATTTGATAAATACCGGATGTTTTATGAATGATTTTTTTTCACGTCGCGATGCATTAAAGTTGGCAGTTGCAGGTCTGGCAACTAGTGCCATTGGCTGTTCTGTAAACACGAGCAATGATAAGCCAGTAACACAACAGCTGCTTGATTCATCGGTAGCTGATACCTGGAGTAATAGCCATGATCGCGTATGGATTGGCGGTGATTATTGGGCTAACCCCATGGAAGATTGGCGTATTGTTAATGGCGGTGCGGAGTGTTTGAGTACTGGTGGTAATCGCAGTATTCACTCTCTGACTCATCAGCTGACAAACGCTTCGGGAATTTTTTCTCTTTCAGTTCGCCTTAAGCGAGTTAGTCACGGTGAGCAAGATGGCGGGGCTGGTATTCGCGTTGGTGTGAATAGTGATATTAAAGAATATCGCAGTAACTGTTTTGTGCAGAAAGGCTTTGACGCTGGAATTATTCATAATCAACTTGCATTGGGCGATAAGCGCGTCGAATTACTGCAAGCTTTGGGCGATGCAGAAGTTGAATTGAAACTCTCTGGTGAGCCGCGTATTGGTGTCTACGCGTTAAAGTTTGAAGCAAGGTTAGTCGGCAGTGGAAAATTAATTGGCCAAATAGATGATTTGGTAGCAACCGATAACATCATGGGTAATGTCGCTGTGGTCAGCAATTTTGCTATTTCTTCTGAGATTGCCGCGAACCCGAAAGGCACCACCTATCGGTTTTCAAAGTGGACATTGCAAGGTGATGCATTTAACTATGTTCCAGAACAGAAGTTTGGTCCTATTTTATGGACTATGTACACACTTAACGATACACGTACAGATGAAGGCTTTGTATTGAAGTTAAGTGTATTAACTGGACCTATGGGTGTGAATGATAGCAACGAGGTTGAGTTACAAATTGAAAAGTCCGGTCATTGGAGAACCTTGGCAAACGCTACGCTTGATTCAGATGCCTGGTTGGCAACATTTCGTATTGCCCATTGGAATGAAAAGGATGATGTAAATTATCGTGTGGTTTATCGCGAGCAGCGTCGCGATGGAACTCAGGTGCCAGATTATTTTTCCGGCATTATTAAAGCCAACCCTGAGGGTAGGGATTTGCGTATGGCAGCACTGACTTGCCAAAATGATTATGCATTTCCCTATGCGCCGGTAGCAAACAATGTTGCCAAATTGAATCCGGATTTAGTGTTTTTTTCCGGTGATCAACTCTATGAAAATCACGGCGGTTTTGGTTTTATTCGCACGCCGGCGGAGCCGGCCATTTTAAATTATCTGCGCAAATTTTATCAGTTTGGTTGGGCGTTTAGAGATGTGATGCGCAATGCGCCAACTATTTGTTTGCCTGATGATCACGATATTTTGCAAGGTAATTTGTGGGGTGAGGGCGGTGCTGCTGCGCCAACAGATGCACCTATTGCTGGCAATGTAGATGCTTGGGGTGGTTATGTAACGCCAGTCCGTGTTGTTAATGTGGTACACAAAACCAATACGGCGCATCACCCGGAACCCTATGATGCAACCCCTACACCGAGTGGCATAAGTGTTTATTACACTGATTTAGTATACGGCAATGTAGGCTTTGCGATTCTTGCTGATCGTCAGTGGAAGAGCGGCCCGGAACGGTTAAATATTCAAGTGGGAGTAACTGGGGAGGGTGAGGCCCCAACCTATATCAATCCCCAATTTGATCGTGCCGATTTACACCTGTTAGGAACCAAACAAGAAGAGTTCTTGGCGCAATGGGCTAATGATTGGCGCAGTCATTCATTAAAAGCTGTGTTAAGCCAAACTGTTTTTGCTGGTATATCAACACATCAACCACTGCCTACCAAATATTTAAAATATGATTTTGACTCCAGCGGTTGGCCTGCCAGTGCACGCAATCGTGCAATTGAAATCATGCGCACATCAAAAGCGTTGCACATTTGTGGCGACACACATCTGGGTTCGTTGTGTCAATACGGCGTTAATGCTCAGCGCGATAGTAACTGGGCCTTTTGTACACCTGCTATTGCAGCCGGTTGGCCAAGATGGTGGCGCCCTGATGATATCAAAATTCCTTTTGCTCATCGTCCTGTCCATGGTCACGCGCAAACTGGCGAATATTTGGATAGCTTCGGAAATAAAATTTATGTTTATGCTGTTGGTAATCCAGAAGTGGGTAAATCGCCTAATCGTTATATTCAAGCGCATGAAAAGGGCAGTGGCTTTGGTTTTATTGTGTTTGATACTGTCGCAAAAACCTATACCACTCAAGCGTTTAAATTCTTAGTGGACGTTGCAAGCAACGGACCGGAAAATCAATTTTTGGGTTGGCCGGTGACTATTCATCAAGACGAAAATATCGGGGTGAATAGTTTGAGCTAATTGTTTAATTCCTATAGCTGATCATCCACATGTCTTTCCCTTCTTAAAGCTGCGGCCTTATGCCGCAGCTTTTTTTGTTTAGACGAAAAGGTTATTTTCCTGGCTATTGAATAATGTTAACAATTAACATATATTTGGTTTGTATTGATTAGACATAGATGTCGCCTGACTTATAAAAATAATAATTAACCTAGTTCAATTAACGTCATATCAACAAGCGTTTTTCCGTCCTGTATAAAAATAATTTCGTGGAGTTCTGTTATGAAAAAGCATATTTCATGCTGTATTGCATTAATGTTGACTTCAGTAGCTTCGTTGGCTGCAGATTGGGATGCATATCCTGTGCCCGCTAGTGCAGGTGCTGGGAAAGTTTGGCAGCTACAACCTCAATCCGATGAATTCAATTACAACTTCTCTGCAACCCCCTCTGCAGCCACCTTCGGCGGTAAATGGACTAACTTTTATCACAATAGTTGGGAAGGGCCTGGCCCAACTAAATGGCGGCGTGAGAATGTAGCTGTAAGTGGCGGTCAGTTGCAAATCAAGGCAACACGGCTAGCTGGTGAGACTAAAACATATGACGTTGATTTGAATTTGGATGGTGTCAACGAACAATTTACCTCACCTGCTACTCGTGCAGGATGCATTACTTCAACGACCAGGGTTAAGTATCCAGTATTTGTAGAGGCGCGAGTGAAAATCGCGAATGCTGTTATGGCTTCGGATGTGTGGTTGCTAAGCCCAGACGATACAGAAGAAATTGATATTCTCGAAGCATACGGAGGTAAAGCTGCGCGCAACGATTGGTTTGCCCGTCATTTGCATTTGAGCCATCACTTATTTATTCGTAATCCCTTCACGGATTATCAGCCGCGTGATGCTAGTACTTGGTATGCCGGTCAAGGTACTAACTACTGGACTGATAATTGGGTAAATATAGGTGTTTATTGGGCTAGTCCAACCCGTCTCGAATACTACGTGAATGGTCAGCTAGTTAAGGTGATGGATAAACTTAATACTGTGAATGGTATTGATGGAATCGATCCTTGGAATATAACTGGTGGCAAGGGCATTACCAAAGAGATGGATATTATCATTAACATGGAAGACCAAAATTGGAATGCTGCTCAAGGTCGTCAACCCACCGATGCAGAAATTACTAATGTAAATAATCACACTTTTAAAGTTGATTGGATTCGGGTCTACAAACCTGTTGCCTCAGCTACCAGCAGTGCTCCTGCGAGCAGTAGCAGTTCTAGCAGCGCCGCAAGCAACAATGCCCAGTTAATCGATTTTGCTAATTATTATGATACCGGTAAGTCTACAGCTCCAGTGGCTGGTGATAACTACATTGGTTTTAATAAATCGGGCGGCGGCAATATTAATTACAACACTGTGGGTGATTGGGGTGATTACCTGATAACACTACCAACTGATGGTAAATATAAGTTTGAAATTATTACAGCGTCTCCTATGGCTACCGATGGAATTGGTGCAAAGCTTAGTATTGATGGGATTTATGTAGGCACTATCAATGTTGGTTCGACTGGTGGCTGGGAGGTGTACAGTACATTTTCGCTTGCAAATAATCTTCCCATCGGCGCTGGCACTCATACGCTGCGTATTGAAAGCGTGGGAAGCAGCGCCTGGCAATGGAATGGCGATCAAATTCGTGTGACTCGAGTCGGAAACTTATAAAGATAAATACGAAGGTAAAATTATGAAAAAAGCAATTGGTTATTTCAGTGTATTCATATTGAGCTCGGTCGCTGCTACTGGTTTTGCGGCCGATTGGGATGGTGTGCCAATTCCGGCGCCTGCAGGCGCGGGTAAAACCTGGCAGTTACAGTCAATATCTGATGAGTTTAACTATGCCGCTAGCCCCACCTTTAAACCGACTGAGTTTAACTCGCGCTGGGTTCCTTCTTTTATCAATAGTTGGACTGGCCCAGGCGATAGTGAATTTAACGCTGGTCATTCCTATACTTCGGGAGGTTCTTTAGCCTTGCAATCAAGTGCAAAGGCGGGCACCAACAAAATCTACACCGGCATTATTTCGTCCAAGGAAACGTTTACTTATCCGTTGTATTTAGAGGCGCGGGTAAAACATACCGGCAACACTCTGGCTAATGCGGTGTGGATGTTAAGTGCGGATTCCACTCAAGAAATTGATGCCATGGAATCCTATGGTAGCGATCGTGCAGGGCAAGAGTGGTTTGATCAGCGTATGCATGTGAGCCACCATGTATTTATTCGCAGTCCGTTTCAAGACTATCAGCCAAAAGATGAGGGATCATGGGTTGTAAATCCGGCGGGTGGCACTTGGCGTGGCGCTATGCATGTTTACGGAGTGCACTGGAAAGACCCTTGGAATTTGGACTACTACATTGATGGCGTAAAAGTTCGTACAGTTTCCGGTCCTGCGATGATTGATCCATATAACTTTACCAATGGCACAGGCATCAATAAACCGCTGCACATTATTATTGATGTGGAGCATCAAGATTGGCGCGATGTACGACCAACAGCAGCAGAGTTGGCTGATACTAGTAAGAGCATAATGTTTGTGGATTGGATTCGCGTATACAAGCCGGTTACCAGCAGCGCGACTAGTTCCAGTAATAGTGTAAGTTCTTCAAGTAGTAGCCTGAGCAACTCAAGTAGCAGTAGTGCTACTACGGTTATTGATTTTGCAAATTATTTTGATACAGGTAAATCAACAGCAAGTGTAGCGGGTGATACCTATGTTGGTTTTAACAAGTCCGGTAGCGGCAATATTAATTACAATACTGCCGGTGATTGGGCTGACTATTTGGTTACTTTGCCGAGTGATGGGCAATACAATATTGAAGTTACCACTGCATCGCCAATGACTAGCGGTATAGGTGCAAAACTCAGTATTGACGGTATTTATGTTAGCACCACTAGCTTGGCTGCAACCGGTGGTTGGGAGTTATATAGTGCCTCCACGCTGGCAAATAATTTGTCGATTGGTGCAGGCACCCATACGGTTCGCATTGAAAGTACTGGTACTAGTGCATGGCAATGGAATGGTGATGAAATTCGCGTGACCAAAGTAGGCAGCGCAGCTGTCGGTTCGCCGACTACGCCAGCACCGGTGGCCATGATCATACAAGCGGAAAGTTTTTCAGCAACGGGCGGTGTTTACGATGGCTTTAAGACCTATAGCGTAAATGGAGTAAGTGCGATTAATTACAATCAGCGTGGCGACTGGGCAGATTACGCCATTAATGTAGCGGCCGACGGCAGCTACACCTTCAACGCTTATGTCAGTTCACCCATGTCGGGTGCTGCGCTGGAAGTCAGTGTTGATGGAGTAAAAGTATTAACTCAAGCCGTGCCCAATAATGGCAGTTGGGATAGTTTCCAAAAAGTCAGCTCTGTCAGCAAAATTGCCTTAACCAAAGGTGCGCATACCATTCGCGTCACTAGTGCTGGCGCCACCTCATCCACTTGGGAGTGGAATGCGGATAAGTTTGAATTGGTTCCTTAATTAATTATTTTCTAGTTTAAGAAAGCCTATTGTCTCTAAGTATTTTTCCTAGAGACATTAGGTTTTTTATTGGAGGTGGCTTGCCAGATTATTTTTTATTCCTGTATTAAGTGCAATTTTTTGGTATACAGCTGCGCTTCTTCTAACCGATTTTCTTTTTTCAAATAAGTAACGAGTAAACTCAAATTATCACGTCGTTGTTCAGGTGCATTGATCAATAAATTGATGGCATCGGGTCTGCGTCCTAGTTGCTCCAGCGTTAGGGCATGAGCTTGTAAGTAAGTAAGATTGGTGCTGTCTAATTCAGTAGCGCGGTGCAACGCTTTTTCAGCCGCAATGTAATTTTTTTGACGAATTAAACTTAATCCAAGGGCATAGTGCAAGGCAGCGTTAGTGGGATTTATGGCGATGCCTGTTTGCAAGCTTTTTTGGGCTGCCGCTTCTAGCCCTTGCATGCGGTAAAGATCGGCCAGGTTTAAATAGGCATTGGCAAACTGGGGCGATAATTTAATCGCAAGCTCATAGGCGGTTTTCGCTGCGGTGAGGTTTTGTTGCCGGGTGTAAAAAATTCCCAAATTCATTTGTGCTTCGGGGGTGTCTGCATTTACTTGTTGGGCTTGAATATATTCCGCAAATAACTTGCCCAGTTGCGCTTGAATATCTTTGTTTAAGTTTTGACTATTTATTTCTGCTAACAAGCGTGCCACCTCTAATCGCACGACTTTGGCTTTATCCTTGGCCAGTGGTAATAAATAATCTAGGCGTTGAGCGGCAGGCAGCGCTGCAAAAAAACTTACCGCCGCTTTGCGAATCAATGGTTCTTTAGCTGTTAATTTCTGCTGGGCACTGGCTAAACTTGCTGCTGTGGGTGGCAGTAAAGTCAGTGCAGTGGCTTGCACCAGTGCGGGTGCTGCAGCACTAGTGGGCGAATTAATTAGTTTTATGAGTGCTGGTTCGGCGCTGGCTTGTCTCTGTTGCGCAGCGTGAATGGTCTGGCCGTAGTGGGCGGGTAGGGATTTATCCTGTTGTGCTAACCAACCTTGTAGTGCTGTTGCAGCCCAGGGATTTGTTTTGTTTTGATGGCAATTAACGCAGGCATTAGGCGCACCTAATGCATCGCTCAAATCGGGACGCGGAATACGAATGCTGTGATCTCGGCGCCCATCGACCACCATGTAATTTGTGCTGGGCATATGGCAGTTAACACATTGTGCACCTGCACTCTTAGATGTGTGATGGTGATGCTTGGGGGTATCAAAATAGTCGGGCGCGTGGCACTGGGCGCAAACTTGATTTCCCGGTGCACGCAATTTGAGTGAATGAGGCTCGTGGCAATTGCTGCAGGTCACACCCTTATGAAACATTTTGCTTTGCACAAAAGAACCTATTTCAAATACTTCGTCGCGAATTTGGCCGTCTGGGTAATAGAGCGGTTCTTCCAAGAGTGATAAATCAAAAGCATTATGAAATTCAGTAGCGGGCGCGCCATAAGGCAGTGCTTCGCTAATTTGTGCGCGTCGCCCATGGCAGGAACCACACACATCTACTTGACTATCATCTCGCTCGCCAGTGTGAACCAGGGTTGGGTTTTCTTGGGTTTTTAACCAAGCGCCAACAGGGCTAAGGGATAGATCAAAACCACTGTGCGGATATTTTTTAGTCGCTCCTTCTTTTATTAGTTGTAAATGTTTTTTTCCTGGCCCATGGCAAGCTTCGCAACTCACATTAATTTCTGACCAGCGGGTATTGTAAGTATTGTTGGTTGCATTGTAATTGCGCTCAAGGTTGGTGGAGTGGCAGGCGGCGCAGCGACTATTCCAGTTAAAGTATGGACCAGTCCAGTGCAATACATCATTGTGTGGAATAGCTTCATTAGGGTAGAGGTGATACCAGCGTTGCCCGCCCTCAGCGTTAGGGCGCGAGTCCCAGGCAATATTCAATGCTTGATAACGACCATCGGGAAAACCGATCAAATATTGCTGTAACGGAAAAAAACCAAAGGTGTAGCTAATTTTAAAATTTTGCTGAGCTCCCTCAGCATTCTCGGTCTCTACCCAAAATTCGTTATTTTTGCGATAAAAACGCGATTTGCTGCCAAAGTGTTCAAACACTTGATTATTAAAATTCCCTAACACCGACTGTTCTGAGGCTTCGCGCATAGCCCAATCGTGATCGGAATTTTGCCACTGTTGGTATTCTTTAAGATGGCAGCCTTTGCAGGCCTCTGCACCGATAAAATTCTCGGCAGGGCGGGTAGGGCTTGCTGCACTGACATTCAGTACATAAGCCATTAACGAAAAAATACTCAAGGTGGTTGTAATAATACGAATCATAAGCGGTGTAGCATTTACAGAATGTTAAAATACAAAAGCAAGGCAGTTAGCGCCAGAAAAAAATTCGCTTGCTTTGGGTGTAGTGGAAGTTGATTGTTATCGCCCTGTTACTTGAATGTAGACTAAGCTTATGGGGTTATACTAGCGCGAATACCTGTTTACGTGTCGACCAATATTATGATTGATATTCCCATAGATACCATTCTTTTTGTTTTGTTACCGATATTATCGGCACAGTTGATCTTGGTGGTCCTGGTTTATTTTTCATTGGTGAGTCGGCGAGTTTTATCGGGTTATGGTTTTCATGTTTGTTATCTCGTTTGTTATGTTATTTATCTGTTGGGCAAAGCGCTGCAAAATTTTGCTGAGGCTGATTCACAATTAGGGATTTTATTTTTTCGCGTACTGGTGTTATTTGCGTTGGGCATACCTTCAATGGTGATTGCCACGGCGTTACAAACTGGAACGCATGTAACTAGGCGCTGCCAAGGGCTGCTGTATTCGTTGGGTTTGCTCGCGAGCGGTGGTTACATTGTCATAATGGATGCGACTACGGGGCAGCTGTTAGTGCCTGATGGGTTTAGCGCGCTGTTGCCGTTTACTCCGAGTGTTAAGCTCGGTGAATGGAGTTTAACGTTTTACCTCCTGCTCGCACTTATCGCGCCCTGTTGCTATTTGCTTTATCAGCAGCTCCAAGGGCGGCGCAGCCCCGTAGCACTCAGTTTTTTGGCAGGCAGTATTAGCTTCGGGCTGTTTCATGGTGCGACTACTTTGTTTCAGCAATCCTATTGGTTGCTTTACCTTGGTGCCATAGTGACTACTTGCTGTTGGTGCTGGGCGGTGTATCAAGACATTCGCTACACCAAAGGGCGAGCCGAGTTATTGCAAGAGGAGTTGCAGTTATTGATTGGTTCGGGAAAAAACGCCTCAAAGCAAGATATCGATATCTTATTGGGGCAGTTGGAGGCCAGCACTCGCGGCAATCTTGCGCTTTATAAACTTAAAGTGCGCGAAACTATCGATCGTCTAACGGGCTTAGGGATTGAGGCCGGTGGCAATCTCGATAATCTTCTGGCGCGCAATGTGGAGCGCAATCAGGCGCTTGAAAATAGTGGCGATTTGCTCGCAGTGCGCGCGATTATTGCGGATGAAGCCCTAGCGTTTTCCAAACTGATTACTCAGTTGCCCAAAGAGCAGGAACATTCAATTGCTGCGCGCGCACAAGCCTTTATCAGCCAACATTATCGCGATGAGATTGATGTGGCGAGTATCGCGCAAGAATTTAATGTCAGTCAGTCTTATCTTATGCGGGTGTTCAAAAAAAATACGGGGCAGACCTTGAATCAGTATTTAGTCAGTACTCGAATTAATGAGGCTAAAAAATTACTTTTGGTGCAATCAGTCACAACAACCGCTTTTGATGTCGGTTTTAACAGTGCAAATTATTTCAGCACTGTGTTCAAAAAAGAAACCGGGCAAGCACCGGTTGATTTTCAAAAGAACCATCAGTCACCTTAAGCAAATTAATTTGGCGCATAGAATGTTTCCCTAAGTAATTAATCGTTGTTAATCAATTGCTTAGATGCTTGTTCCGGATTCTGAAGGGCGTGGTTCAGGATTTTGAAGGGCGTGGTGCAGGATTCTGAAAGCCGAGTTTTGAACTAATCATTAAGCTATTAATAATGATTAGTCCTTTGCTGCGAGCCAAATACCATGCATAAAAATCAGCGCAATTCTATTCACAACTACCTCTCTTACCTTGGCTTAGCATTACTCATCTGTAGTGCTTGGGCCTGTTATGGCGCCGAACTGGCAAAACCCAATATCGTTTTTATTCTTTCTGATGATGCCGGTTATGCCGATTTTGGCTTTCAGGGCAGCACTGAAATTCCCACGCCCAATTTGGATCAATTAGCGCAAGAGGGCGTGGTATTTAAACAGGCTTATGTCAGCGCCTCGGTCTGTGGTCCCTCGCGCGCTGGATTACTCACCGGTAAATATCCGCAACGTTTTGGTTTTGAAGAAAACAATGTACCGGGTTATATGAGCAGCTCAGGCGCCACTGGCGATGATATGGGCATGCGTTTGGATCAGCTCACCATGGCTAATTATTTAGCTGAACGCGGTTACCGCACCAGTCTTATAGGTAAATGGCACCAAGGCAATGAGGATAGGTTTCATCCGCTCAAGCGGGGATTCGATGAATTTTTTGGTTTTCGCGGCGGTGCGCGCAGTTATTTTCCCTTTACCCAAGCACACCCCAGTTCGCGCCGGGAAGATTTTTTAGAGCGCAATTTTAATAATTACGGCGAAAGCCCACTCTACCTGACTGATGCGCTAGCGAATGAGACTATCGAGTTTATTAAGCGCAATAAACACCAACCTTTTTTTACTTTTCTATCGTTGTCTGCACCTCATTATCCGATGGAGGCAGAGAAGAGCGATCTCGACCAATTTCCTCATCTTACTGGGGAGCGAAAAATCTATGCTGCCATGATGTTAAACATGGATAGAGCTATAGGCCGAGTGTTGCAAACACTGCAACAGGAAGGTTTAAGTGAGAACACGCTGGTGATATTTACCAACGATAACGGTGGCCCCAGCGATCACAATGGCTCGATTAATCTCCCCTTGAGTGGCACCAAGGCCAATCTGCTAGAAGGCGGTATTCGGGTGCCAATGATTATGCGCTGGCCGGGTGTAACTAAGCCCGGTAGTAGTTATGACCCTATGGTTTCCACTCTGGATTTATTACCCACTTTTTATGCCGCCGCCGGAGGCGATGTGCGTCAGGTTACAGATTGGGATGGTGTTGACCTTAAACCCTTTTTACAGGGGAAAAATAGTCAGTCGCCACACAAAAATTTATTCTGGCGTGAGGGGCCAATTGCCGCTCTGCGGCAGGGCGATTGGAAATTACTGCGCTTTCCTGATCGCCCGGCAGAGTTATACAACATTGCTACAGATCCCTCCGAGTTAACTGATTTGGCGCTGCAAAATCCTGCTAAAGTTAGCCAACTTTATCGCCAGCTATTTGCATGGGAATTAACGCTGGATCGCCCCGCGTGGCAACTAAAACCCGAATTTTTAGGTGCGGTAATTAAACGTATGGATGATTACTGGCATAAACCCGAATAACAAGATTAATGTAAAACCCGTGACTGACAGGAGTATTAAAATGATGAAACTAAGCCAGCGGTTAATGCAGGCCGCATTTATGGTGGTGATTAGTTGCAGCGCACTGGGTGCGGATAAACGCCCGAATATTGTAGTGATATTGGCTGATGATTTGGGCTATAACGATGTTGGATTTACCAATGGCCAAACAGAAATTAAAACACCGCGTCTTGATGCACTTGCCAACGAGGGGGTGGTTTTTGAAAACGGCTACGTCACTCATCCCTATTGCGGGCCGTCCCGTGCGGGTCTAATTACTGGGCGCTATCAAGCGCGCTTTGGTATGGAAAATAATGTGACTTACTCCCCTGACGACAAATACATGGGCTTACCCTTAACGGAAAAAACCTTTCCGGCGCGGCTGCAAGAAGTCGGTTATAAAACCGCTATTTTTGGCAAATGGCATTTAGGTGGTGCGCCACACTTTCAGCCTAATGAACGCGGTTTTGATTATTTTTACGGATTCTTGGATGGCGGCCACAATTATATGCCCGGAGAGGTTCATTTGGGGGCTGGCGGCTATCTGCTACCCATTATGCGCAACAAAGGTGTTGCTGAATTTGATGAATACTTAACCACAGCCTTAAGCCGCGATGCAGCGCGTTATATTGAACGCACCAGCAAAGAACAGGCGCCATTTTTTATTTACATGAGTTACAACGCGCCCCACGCACCGCTCCAGGCGCCACAAAATTATCTTGAGAAATACGCGCATATTAAAGATGAAAAACGCCGCACCTATGCCGCTATGGTGGATGCCATGGATGAAGGTATTGGTATGCTGATCGACGCTTTGGATAAAAGCGGTGAGCTGGACAATACGCTCATTTTTTTCTTGAGCGATAACGGTGGGCTTTATCCTTACTCATGGTGGCCTGACTATACCTGGGCCGATAACAGCCCTTTCCGTTTCGGTAAAGTAGCGCTTACTGAAGGCGGAGTACATGTACCTTTTATTGCTCACTGGCCCAAAAAAATTACCAAAGGTAAACGTTTAAACGGATTGGTTTCCGCCTTGGATATTGCCGCCACTTCTTTAGCTCTGGCGGGCGCTAATACTAAAGATGCCAAACTTGATGGTGTAGATCTCACTGCTTACGTTACCGGTAAAAGTAAACAATCACCGCACAAAGCCTTATTTTGGCGTATGGAGGAGGCCGATAACCTATGGGCAGTGCGCACCCAAACCGAAAAATATTTAAACCAGCCGTTGCCAGATTTAGGTCTCGCTTTTTTTGATATGGTTAAAGATCCTATTGAACAGCACAATATTGCCGGACAAAGACCAAAGCAAGAACAACAGTTAGCCAAGCTTTGGAACGATTGGAATAAAAAGAATCAACGCAATGTGCTGTTGCAAAACGAGGCTTACGAAAAAAGACGGGATAGTTTTTATGAGGCGCTCTACCAAGAAAACCTGCAGGATGCGCAAAAACCGCAGTGGTACATTAAATAAAGATCAATATGGACGTTCTGTATTGCTACATTGAGCGGCCATATTGTATTGGTAGTGCAGAAGTTTATTGCAATCGATCTAACGTCAATTCACAGTTGCTATCTGCCAGCGCGGTTTTGTTGATCCGCATTTTGGCTTTGATTATTTTTGTACCCATTACATAAGCTTTGGCATTGTTGATCGCATCTACCGCCAGCAACTCATCACCGGAAAAATACCAAGTGGAAAACTTTTGTTCAGTGGTGTTTTCGTGTCGAATTATGACTTGGTCATAACCGGTTGAAAGTCCTACCATTTGTAATTTCACATCGTACTGATCGGACCAAAACCAGGGCAGGGTATTGTAATCTTGCCCTTTGCCGCAAATAGCTAAGGCGGCAATTTTGGCTTGATCGACAGCGTTTTGTACCGATTCCAAACGTATGTAGCGTTGATAGTGGGGGTTAAAGTGATAAGTGCAGTCGCCAATGGCATAGATGTTTTCATCGCTGGTGCGTGCCTGTGCATCAACACAAATACCATTTTCGATGGTTAAGCCCGCTTGTTCTGCGAGAGTTTTATTTACGCGCACCCCGACACCAACAATAATAATATCGGCTGGATATTCCGCGCCGTCACTGGTGATCACATTATTAACACCAGCGTCAGTGTTGATGGCACTGACATTTTTATCGGTAATAATGTTTACGCCATGAGATTCGTGCAATTGTAAAAAGAATGCCGACATTTCCGGTGCAGTAACACGGGCGAGAATACGATTTTCACGTTCTAGTACCACCACGGATGCGCCCAATTTTTTCAGCGAGGCCGCCGTTTCCAAGCCAATATAACCACCGCCAATAATCACGATACGTTTGTTTGAGCTGTTGTGAAGAGCCGCTTTGATGCCAAGGCTATCTTCCAGATTGCGCATAAAAAAAAGATTGTGCGCATCAGTCAAACCGCTAATCGCTGGCACTATAGGGCTTGCGCCGGTAGCGAGAATTAATTTGTCATAATAGAGTTCATCACCACTATGGGTAGAGATTTTTTTTGCCTTAGCATCCAGCTGGGTGACTGTAACCCCCAGCAATAATTCGATGTCATCTTGTGTGTAACTGGCTTCTGGCTTGAGCGCCAGTTTTTCGATGGGATCATCGCTGGTGATATAGGTTTTTGACAGTGGCGGGCGGTGATAGGGCAGCCTTGGGTCGCTATCGATAAGTACAATTTTTCCTGCCCAGCCCTCTTTGCGAAGTGCAAAGGCGGCGTTAACACCGGCGTGACTGGCGCCGACGATAATACAAGTTGCTGTTGTAAGCGGATGCTTAGTCATAGCCTTTAACCCACAAATAATTGTTTATGGTTGTTTGAATGTTGTTGGTTGGTTTGGATTGTTTAGCCAACAACTTCGAGTACCAAGCCATCTACATGGGGGGTTATTTCAATTTGGCAACACAAACGACTGAACTCATTTACATTGTCGTCCAGCTCCAGCATATCTTTTTCAATATCACTGGCAGCAGTTAATTTGCTGGCATGCTCTGCTGGAACATAAACATGGCAAGTTGCACAGGAGCAGACGCCACCACAGTCGCCGCCAATACCTGGAATGCCATTGTTAACCGCCAGCTCCATTGCACTGCCTGAAGTTGCTTCCAAAGTGATGCTGTCTTTGTTGGGGGTAATAAAAGTAATTTTTGCCATTTTGTATTCTCGCGTAAAAGTGTTGGGTTCAATCTTTGTTTGAACAAAACATTATTTGGATAATTGGATATGCAACTTGTGGTAGCCAACCTTGCGCTGGAAATCACCCCAATTTTCAATATTTTCTTGTGCATCGCCCAGGGTGATTTTATCGACTTGTTGGCACAGCTCATCCAACAGAATTTGCATGATTACCCGTGCGTGAGTTGCACCAAGGCAGTTGTGATGACTAAAACCAAAACCGACGTGCGGATTTAATTTTCGATCCAACACTACCTCGTTAGGGTTTTCAAAAACGCTTGCATCCCGATTGGCGGAGGCCCAGCAGAGTGATATCCGGGTATCGTTTTTGACTGCATGGCCACAGACCTCGCTGTCTTTAGTCGCAACTCTTCCCATATGGGTGAGGGGAGAGAAATAACGTATGAGTTCTTCAATCGCACGGTTATGAATTTCAGGTTCTTTGCGTAAACGCGTCAGGGATTCGGGATTTTCACCCAAATAAGCGAGAGTATTGGTGACCATATTGATCACTGTGTCGCGGCCGCCAGCAAAGGTGAGCACAATGATGCCTTTAATTTCATCGTGAGTTAATTTTCTGCCTTGCACTTCAGTGGCTAATAACACCGAAAAAATATCGTCGCTGGGCGATTTTTCTGCCTCGGCGATTTTTTTATCAATATAGTTATAAAGTACCTGGGCTTTGCTGCCATCTAATGGATTATCTTCACTGCGAAATACGTGGGTTCCCCAGCTGATAAATACCTCCGCTTCTGCATAAGGAATATTAAGCAGTAGGGTTAAGGCGCGAGATTGTAGCGGCAGCGCAAAATCGTAAATGGCTTCAATGGAATCCTGTTGTAGAGATTCTTGCACCAATGCCGAAATTTGTTGACGCAAACTCTGGCGATAATTTTCCGCAAGAGGGCGTTTAAACCAAGGCTCTAAAAAAGCACGGTAATCGCCGTGTAGGGGCGGGTCTACCTCAAAAGGAACTTGGCGAATATTGCGAATATTGACTTCGGATGGCACCACAATTCTACCGGGGGTGGCAGCAGAGCTAAAGGTTTTCCAGTCGTGCGCGCATTTGCGTAAATCTTTATGGCGCAGCACCATCATCACTGGATCATTTTGATCATCCACAAAACCAACACCTTGCTCAGTGCGAGCTTGCTCAAAAGGGTCGGGAATACCAGTGTGATTAAACGGGCACTTACTCATGGTGGGAGTCTCCAAGCGATCATTGATGGCTTTTATGATAGAGCGGAGAGCTTGTGGCTAATACACAGATAAGGTGAAGAAATATCAGAAATTTGACATCTGCTTGATTGAGCTGACTGAGTTAATACCAGCTTTTTATGCCCACTGAATAAAAATGACACATTCAGAAACTAGTTGAAAGTGTCATTAGTTTGTTTAGATTAGTTATTTAATCTTTAATTATTTCTTGGTTTCTAAAATAGAAATAGGAGCTTTGATCTAATATGTTTTTAAGGGCTTTAAAATATGTTCTAAAAAATAGTAAGCCTATCTTTATAGGCTTCATCAATATGTGAAATAGGAAAAACTAATTTTTGATTTTCCAAGTTCTAATCCAATCATAGCGAGTCGTACGCTCTTCTTTGCTGCCCGCTTTAACTAAGCCGCCATCTGATGGGACTGGATTCCAATCGTATGTCTCTATTGCCATTTGATAAAATGCGGGAACGTCCCAATCCACTGACGGCGTGATTGAATATTTATATTCTCCATCAAGGTAAAAGCGTATTTCTGTTGGTGATTTCCACCAAGCGGCATAGGTAAAATAACGAGAGTGATTTTTTTCTGTTAATGAGCTTTGCCCTTGAATTTGTACTTGAGTAGGGTTGTAGGTATTGGTGCGATGAATTGCGTTTGAATGGAATATTTTATCCCACCCATTTACCCAGTCGGCTGCAGTAGGGGAAACTTTACCAACGCACTCTTGAATATCAAGCTCAAGTTTTTTCTCGGACGTTTGATCTGTCTCTTTGGTCATTAGCCAGAAAGTTGACGACATTTCGGTTGCATTGGCTTTCATGCGAGCTTCATAATACCAACCGACTTGGCCGGGGTTAAGAGATCGAACAATCGCTCCTTTATATAAAAATGTTTTTCCATTTTTAATAATAGGTTGATTGAGTTCGCTCACCTCAACATTCAATGACCCTTGGCTAAGGGTTATGTTATCGGTAGTGAATAAACCCGGCGCTCGACCATCCCATACCCAACCATTTCCCTTAGGTTCAGCTTGCCATTTTGTACTATCCAATATGGTGTCATTGAACTCGTCAGACATGTTTTCAACTAGCTCCCAATTTACTGAAGCTAAATCTGAAGAGGTGCCAGATTTAATTTGAGGGGATGTTGGCTTACTTGATGCGGCAACATTGTTCGAAAGAAACTCGTTAAAAAATGCTTTGGAGTTGTTAAGTGTTAAGAATCCGAATATCCAAGCATTTTCAACACAGTCGGAAAAATCAAAACCACCGGCTTTAATTGAGGGGTTTTCGTATCCGCTGATATTGTTATTTGCATCCGCAACTCGTTGTGCCTCACTCCAGATATTGCCTACACCAACATCGGCTTTTGCTCTCTGCCAATCACTACCGTCTCTGGTGTTAAATCCCGGTGTGCCATTGCCCGTTGAATTGCCGTCTGCAATTTTGTTGTATTGCGCGGTATTTTTCACATAGGTTAAATCGGCGGGTGTTGTTTTATCTTCGTTCCAGTTGCTGTGTTGAACAACATGAAAGCGCGTTTTCAAATTAATGCTGGGATTAGCCTGCTGAATGGCTCTGAGTACATCAGCGGTAAAATTCGATTGGCCCGCTTCTTGTACCCAAATATCGCCGCCGGTATTCAATGTTGCCAAGGCTTTTTGCGTGACGCTATTAACGGCAGCATTCCAATCGGTAGAGGCGTTAGACCAATTATTTCCAAACGCTAAGTTAAAAAGTTGCGGAGCATCTATATAGCGGCCACCTTGAGTGCCGATAGTTCCAGCTACTGCATGGTATTTCACATTATTAAAGCGTGAGTCGCGCAACATGGTGGCAAGGGCAGCAACTGCGTGCACATCATCTAGATCAGGTTTTTGATCGAAGTGTGCAAGTAATAAATCCTTGGTTGTATTAAATTTTCCGAGAATGACATTATCCACTGGTGGATTGTTGGTATCTGGTTCTACCTTTTTAATGTCGATCCAATTGATGTTGAATCCACCTGTGAGCATATTTAAACGCAGCATTTTTTTGCCTGCGGTCAGGCTTTTTTTAGCCGAACTGATTGTTTGCCAGTTTTGCCATCCGCCTGTGTTTGGAATGGTCAGTGTGCTACCCAACAGAGCGCCATCAATATCAATACCGAGTGTGCCGGAAGTGTTGGGCGATGCAATGCGGAGTTGAAGTTGGTATTCGCCTGCACTAGTGATATTGATGGGGTATTCCAGCCATTCTCCGCTATTAATCCAGCCGACATTGAGGCCACCACCAGTGTCAGTTGTCGCTTGAATATCAACATTGCCTGTTTGCCCTTGTCCTCCTTGGTTGCCTGATGTTGTATCAAATGCGGTCAAATAATCTTCTGCCTGAATTTTGGCTGGGACATTGATGTAGCTGATAGTAGGTTGACCAAAATTGTCGCAGCGCAGTGTGCCGCACATGCAAATACTAAGGCTGGATTTGCTGTTGGCACAGTCTGTCGCAGAGCTACCATAAGTGTTTTTACACTCGCTTGTAGTGTTGCACTGATCCTGTGCCAATAATGTGCTTGAAAACAATAATGCAGAAATAGAAAAACAAAATTTTATTTTATTCATGTTTATCTCCTTTTAGCTAAAGCTGACAGTAGATGGGTCTGTTTGAATAGGTGTAGCGGAATCCGCTAACAGATTGAGTTTATGCTGATGGTAGAATTATTTTGTGTTGCTGTTCGCAAGGATTAGAATGAAAAAATTATGCGGATCTATAATTATTTATTTGTGATCTGCTTAGTAAAAGCTCCAGCGGAACTGGAGCTTGTTTGCTTGAGTGTGAGGTGAAAAAGTAGCGGTAAAAGGCGATTTTAATGAGCTGATTTGATGAGGTGGCGCATGAAGAGGTCGCGATTAAGAATGGCTCCTTTGTGTTGAATTACCAGTGCAGATATTTTTGCCGCAAACCGAATGGCGTTTTCTGGGCTTAACCCGCGTGCGCGTGCTGCCAGATAGCTGCCATTAAATGAATCGCCTGCTGCAGTTGTATCTATAACCTGAGTGACGGCTTCTATAGCGACTTCTAAATGTTCTTGGCCTGACTGATAAATAATAGGGGCAGGGCCATCTTTAATAATAATTTCATCAATATCATATGCACTTAAAAATTTGCTAACCGCGATTGCGGAGTCTAGCTGATAAAGATTGGTGAAATCCTCCAAGCTCGGTAAAACCAAATTGCTTGCATGAAAAGCGAGTTCGTATTGGGCTTTACAATCTTCAATAGAGTCCCATAATTTTGCGCGATAGTTAGGGTCAAAAATGACTTGTGTGCCCTGTTGTTTCAGGTGGTGAATAAAATCCCAAAAAAGGGTGCGGCTATCTTTTTCTAATATGGCCAGAGAAATGCCCGAAAAAAACACTTGATCGGGAGTTGTGAAAGTCGCAGCGGAAACTTGCGCCTGATGTAAATGCATGACCTGTTTTGCCGCTGAGTCATTGCGCCAATATTGAAAACTGCGCTCGCCACTGGGGGTATTGTTGATCATATAGAGCCCCAACGTTTTACTCGGGTGCTTATAGATCAAAGAGGTATCTATATCCTCTTGCTGCAGGCTGGAGATTAGTTTAGTGCTAGCGGCGTCTATCCCGACCGCACTCATAAACGATACTTGTATTGCTTCAGGGGCGCAGCGTTTTAAATATACCGCCAAACTGTGCACATCCCCCGCAAATGATTGTTGCCATAAATCTGGGCTAGCGGGGCTTAGTTCCAGCATACTTTCGCCAATAATCACAATTCGTTTCATCGCATATTCGCTTGTTTGGGGTAGGGTTAAAGGGTTGCTTTCTATTCTATAGAGCTATGCCTTTTATGTAAAATGTTGACAAATGTGGTATGAGGCATGTTGGTAGAATTACAGTATCCAAGCTATGCTTTTTCAGTTGATGAGCAATGATCTACTCTTCTCAAGGATGATATTGCTGGTTAACAGCGTATTCAGTGGGAGAAAAATTGTGTGTTTACATCTGCGCCGTATAATCGGGATTGTACTGTTGTCGGGAGTAGGGGCTTCTTGTAGCTGTTTGGGTATGCAAGTTGTCAATTATCGCATTCCCAGCACCCCTATCGATCAATACGAAAATTACACTATTGAGGTGCTGAGGCTGGCGCTCGAAAAAACTCGCGCTAGCTACGGTGACTATCAGCTCCGACCTTTGCCTGAAGGAGTTAATAGGCTTAGGGCTAAAAAAGCGCTTGCTAGTAATGAGTATTCTGATTTGGTTATTGAGGATAGTTATGATGGATCTGAAAGTGCTGATGTAAGTTATATAGAGTTTCCCATCGATTTAGGTGTTTTGAGTTATCGAGTATGTTTTGTGAATCCAGATGTGGCTCCAGTAGTGGCTGCGGCTAAAACCTTGGAGGAATTGAAGCGTTACCGTATTTTGCAGGGCATTCACTGGGCCGATACGAAAGTTCTGAATGCCAATGGATTTAAAACACTTGAGGTGTTTGCTTATAAAAGCTCCTTTCGCATGGTGGCGTCTGGTCGGGCGGATTTGTTTTGTTTGGGGGCCAGTCAAATTATGAATGAATACCTGAATAACAATACGGGCTTGCAGCTAAGTATTAATGATAGTTTCTACTTTTATTACAAATTGCCGCGCTTTTTTTTCCTTAGCTCCCGGAGCAAGGTATTAAAAAGGAGGATTGAACAGGGGTTGCTGCTTGCCTATCAGGATCAAAGCCTACAAGCACTATGGGATAAAAAATTTTTAACTAGTTTGAGGTTTATACAACTGGATAAGCGGAAAAAGTTTGCTCTCAATAATCCATTAAACAGTCATTTAAATCCAGCCTACGAACAATACTTTGCTCCGTTGCCAGAGATTACCCAGGCAATTGATACTTCCTCCAAAAAATAATCGCTAAAAATAAAAAAGCCATACTCGGGTGAGTATGGCAAACGGCACGACAAAGAATGTTTAGTGGGTAAAGTTTCGGCTGTAGTGAAATGCTCTTAATGCCGCTGAGCTTATGTGGCCGCCATCATCCGCAAAGGTCACCTCAATCTGATTGTTAGCTTTGAGGATTGAATAGGGCACAGGGATTTCAATTACACCAAAAAAGTTTTCCCGCCCTTTGCCTTGGTGGTATTGATCATAGCCGCGATAATCTTTTGGTACAGTTACTTCGGTGCCATTAATGGTCACTTTAGGCTGCAAGGATTTTCCGTGATCCCTACCTATGCCCAAGCGTAACGTAGCCTCTCCAAATGCTGCTGGAGTGATGCCGTTTATCGCAAAGTTAAGGGGACTATTGGTTTTAATTGCCTGCAAATAATTTGTTGCATATGTTTTCTGTTCAACTTTAGTTTGATCGATTACTACTGCACTTTCATAGTTCATGGTAATGATCATGGTGCCACTACCTCCAATGCTTAACGAATCTGGAAACTTGTCGCTAACCGTTTCGCTTAAGACCGGCGCGTTTTGGCTATCCAGATGTAAGTGTTTAATCGTCGCATTGGCAAAGGCAGGATTATTTAATGAATAATCATTCAGTGTGAATTCTTGCGCGTTAAATTCCAAATTGTTAATGATGAGATACACCCGCTTATTGTCGGCATAAGCATTGACGACCAGATCGGGATCGCTAGAGGTAATATCAATACGTGTTCCTTTTACGTCTGACCACAATTGATAAAACTTGATCATGTCAGTGAAAACCCATTCGTCACCAGTTTCGCCGGGTGCCTCTTTGCGTTGACGCATAAGGCGGTCATTGTAGGGTATGCCATTAACGCGGCCCCACTCGGCTTTTATCGGCAGAAACGGAATCGTTTTAGCAATATTGTTGGGGCGTTCAAGAAAACTCATCAATAGACCGTTAAATGCAATCAGGCGTAATCCGTCGCGCTGTGGGGTCCAGGGATCAGAAAACATGGAGTGAATGCTGGCGCCATATTCCGATATCACTAAGGGCTTGATCTTGCCAAATTTAATCGTGTCATATTGCTCGAGCAGATCGAGGGTTGCCTCGACGTTGCTGCCGCGACGATATTTCTCGCGATTATTGTGCGCCGGAAAGTCATAGAGATGGATTGAGTAAAAGTCCATATTGGCACCGGCCAGATCAATAAAAACTTTGTCGCGGTTTAGCCATTGTTGAAAGTCATTTTTATCGTAATCGGGAAAGGCCACTGTGTAGCCGCCAATTAAAACATCGCTATTGGTTTTGCGAATTTCTGCGGCCACCGTATTATGAAATTGAAACACCTTTTCTACTGGCACTGGTGATGCGCTAGCATCCACCAGGTCATAAAGAGGTTCATTCATCACTTCAACATAGAGTGGTTTGGGTTGGCCAAATAAATCGCCAGCGCCTTTACTAAAGTATTTTGCCAGATACTGCCCCATGTAGTGGCCAGTGGCAGTTCCAAAAGGTTCACTGGGGGTATCGGTCTGTGAGAGTGCCCAGCCTTTGCGGGTCAGTTTGCCATCTGGCCAGAAGGGGTGTTGCTGCGCCCCTATAATCATATCTGTTAGCCGGTTTTCAAACTGACGAATTTTGGCACTGTTGGCGTTGTTGCTATACACCCAGCGTGCGTCGCCACCTTTGGTTTGGGCGTGACTCTCGCTGACAAAACCCGGGCGAGCGGGGTCTTGATTGAGTTCCCCGAGTTGCCAGGTGATGCCGCCGGTATCGCGGCCGAAATACACGTCATAGCCGTCCATGACTTCGGTAATCAGGTCAGGTGAGGCGTTGGGGGCTCCCAAACTTTGGGCGTTTGAACCAAACCAGTCGGCTTCGGTGTTGGACGAGTGAATGGTGATGAATTTGCGCCGATCAAAACTGTGGATATCGCCAACAATATGTTTGATGTCTCTATTGAAACTGATTTTCGGCCTGCTGTCAGTTGAAGCGACTGAGCTGTTCGGTGTGCTCGACAGGCTAGTGCTGCTACTTGCGACTAAACTGCTAACGGAGGTGGACGATTGTGTGGGGCTGACACTGGCTTTGCTTGATGCTGGAGGAGTTGATGTTCCGCCACCGCCACAGCCGCCCAAAATAAGGGTATAGGTTGCGATGCTAATTAGTTGAGTGAGTTTCATATCACACCTGCAATGGTTATGTTTATTTGGCCAAATGATTGGCTGCAATGCGAAGGTTAACAGTAGATTTATAACATGTATATATTTAATTGTTAACAAAAGTGGCGCGTGTTACACTTGATTTAGAGTTTCGATTAAAGTGGTGTGTGTTCTGCAGATCTGCCCCTGATGCACCAGAGTAATTGCAGTAGGTTTGATTTTGTCGGTATTTATGGGCTGGGCGATCAGTTCAAATAATAACTATTGAGTGGTAATTAGATATGCAGAGAGCAAATAGAAACGCATTTTTCTTTTCCTTTATTGTGGCTCTAGGTGGATTTGTATTTGGCCTGGATATAGCACTGATTTCCGGCACCATTAAATACATTATTGCTGAATTTAGTTTAACGGCCTTTCAGGTGGGTGCCATTGTTGGTGGTTCTACGGGGCTTGGGTCAATTGTTGCGCTTCTTTGTGCGGGTTATTTTTGTGAGCGATTTGGGCGTAAAAATACCCTATTGTTCATTGCTGCATTGTATTTAATCTCTGCGTTGTGGTCGGCATTTGCTGTTAGTTTTGAGACGCTTTTTGCTGCGCGCTTTTTGGGTGGTTTAGCCTTTGCCTCTCTTACGCTTGCGTCAATGTACATTGGTGAGATTGCACCGCCAGACTTGCGCGGTAAGTTAGTGGGCCTGAATCAAATGAATATTGTGTTGGGGATTTTTATTGCGCAGCTATTAAATTTCTACATAGTGACAGTAATTAGCACGCAACCTGCTTGGGCAAATTGGATTGGTTTGACCGAGTTAACCAGTTGGCGTTGGATGTTGGGCTCGGAGATTTTGCCTGCGTTAATCTGGTTTTTACTGCTCTTTTTCATTCCGGAGAGCCCGCGCTGGCTGGTGATGAATGGTAAAAAGCATAAGGCGGAAGCGGTAATTGCCAAAATTGCACCTGCTGAGATTGTTGCCCAGCAGTTCAAACAAATTTGTGACAACTTAAAAGGTGCTGAGCATTCGCTGAGTGTGAGTGAGCAGCTGGGGTTGTTGTTTAAATCCAGGTTGCGTATCGCGCTATTCATTGGCGCTGGTGCGGCCATGTTGCAATCTTTGTGCGGTATGAATGCTGTTTTAGGTTATATGCCATTTATTTTTTCGCAGGTGGGCGGTGGCGATGCAAGCGCCTTTCAGCAAACCGTATGGGTTGGTGCTATAGGGTTGTTCTTTACATTTCTGGCGCTGGTGATGATTGATCGCATGGGGCGCCGTCCTATTTTGCTCTGGGGTTCGGTCTGGGCTGCTGTGAGCATGGGAGTGGTGACTTATTGTTTTGCGGGGGCGACTTATATGTTGAGCGCAGAATCCGTCGCAGCCTTCGCTGATCGGATTGATACGTCACTATTGGCCCCTATGTTTGGGGTTGAGTATGCCAGTGATCTGGAATTTAAAGGGGCATTGGTGACTCATTTAGGATCGGCAGCGCTGGGTTCACTTCAGGTTGATTTGCTGAATACGGCTGCGCATATGCAGGGTGTGCTGGTGTTTATTGGATTAATTAGTTTTGTGGCGGCATTTAACTTTTCCTTAGGCCCAGTCATGTGGATTTTGTTTTCCGAAATATTTCCTACGCGCATCAGGGGTGTTGCCATTCCTGCTTGTGCGCTGGTCTGTACACTCTTTGGTGGCGTATTGGTGCCTACATTGTTCCCGTGGCAGATAGAGGTTCAGGGTGTTGCGGTCACATTTTTGATCTATACCTGCTTTTGCGTGTTGGGTGCTATTTTTGTTCTAAAAATGGTGCCGGAAACCAAAGGGAAAAGTTTGGAGGAAATCGAGAGTCAACTTGTCGCCGTCAAATAAAACCCTGGTTATTGATCGCAGCTGTTTTTATCTCTTCTGTTTAGTCTCTTATCGCTCGCCAGATGTAGGCAAAAAGTGCCGCCATCTGGCCGTATTGGTAAGTATTACCTCGCGCTTTAGTGCTTTTCTATCGTTATTGCATTTCCGTATCCCACTTTTGAAATTATCAGACTTTTCTCCTTTACAAGTGTTTATCCTGAGTGTAGATTGTTAACAATAAACAAATGCATCGGGATAGGTCTATGCTAAATACAATTTCTTGCGTGAGTCACAACGAACTCTCTGCAACACATATCAAAGCCGTCAAAGTTGAATACTACCAAGTGCCACTGGCCGAGGTGTTATCCGATGCAAAACACGGCGATCACACCTGCTTTGAATTGCTGGTGTGCCGCATCTATTGTCAGGATGGCACCGAAGGTGTTGGTTACACTTATACCGGCGGCAAGGGCGGACGCGCCATTTACTCACTTTTGGATGACGAACTAAAGCCAATGCTGATTGGTCGTGATGCATCGGATATTCATGCAATTTGGGAGGATTTGGGTTGGCACCTGCACTATGTGGGTCGCGGCGGTTTGGTTAGTTTTGCAATTTCTGCGGTCGATATCGCCCTGTGGGATATTCGCTGTAAGCGCTTGAATTTGCCTTTGTGGAAATTGGCTGGCGCCGCCAGTAATAAAACCCGCTGCTATGCGGGTGGAATTGATTTGAATTTCAGCGAACAAAAACTATTGAAGAATATCGATAGTTATTTGGATCGCGGTTTTAACGCGGTAAAGATCAAAGTCGGTAAAGACAATTACAAAGAAGATGTTGCGCGCGTTGCTGCGGTTCGTGAACTAATTGGTAAGCAGACCACCTTTATGGTCGATGCCAATTATTCAATGACCGTTGAAAAAGCTATTCGTTTTGGCCGGGCGATAGAGCAGTACGATATCACCTGGTTTGAAGAGCCAACCATTCCCGATGACTATGAAGGTTATGGCCGGATTGCAGACAGCATTAACATCGCTTTGGCGATGGGTGAAAATCTGCACACCATCCATGAATTTACCTATGCCATCAGACAAGCCAAATTAGGTTTCTTGCAGCCAGATGCATCCAATATCGGTGGCATCACCGGCTGGTTAAAAGTCGCTGAGCTTGCTTACGCGCACAACTTGCCTGTTTGCAGTCACGGCATGCATGAGTTGCATGTATCGCTGATGTCTTCCCAGCCGCACGCGGGTTATCTAGAAGTTCACTCCTTTCCTATTGATGTTTACACCACGCGTCCAATTGTGATCGCCGATGGCCTTGCAATCGCTTCCGATGAGCCGGGAACCGGTGTGACATTTGATGAAAAATTATTACGTCCACATTTAATCAAACAATCCTGAGGGGATCGAAATTATGTTAGCTGCTCAATATGTTGGTAATAAAGGCTTTCAGGTTGTTGAAGGTCAAATGGTTGCTCCTGCTGCGGATGAAGTGCGTTTGCAAGTAGGGTTTGTAGGTATCTGTGGAACGGATATGCACATTTATCACGGTGTTATGGATCAGCGCGTTGCACCGCCGCAAATTATCGGCCATGAAATGTCGGGCACCATTGTTGAGATGGGAGCCAATGTAAAAGGTTTTGCCATTGGTGATCGCGTTGTTGTGCGCCCGCTCGATTATTGTGGCGAGTGTCCTGCGTGTACTGCAGGACACAGCCATGTGTGTCACAAATTAAAATTTATGGGTATCGATAGCCCAGGCGCTTTCCAAAATTCATGGACTGTAAAAGCGCGCACTTTGCACAAGTTGCCTGACAATATCGATCTAAAACAAGGCGCATTGATTGAGCCACTTTCTGTAGCAGTGCACGATATTTCCCGTGCGCGTTTAAAGGCTGGTGAAAAAGCGGTGGTTATTGGTGGCGGCCCCATTGGTCAGTTGGTTGCACTGGTGGCAAAAAGTGTTGGTGCTGAGGTCATGATTTCGGAAGTGAATCAGGTGCGCAATGAATTTGCCCAGAAAAATGGTATTAAAACCGTTAATCCGCTTGAGCAAGATTTAGATGCAGCTGTCAAAGAGTGGACCAACGGCAAGGGCGCAGATGTTGTGTTTGAAGTGTCTGGTGTGAAAGCGGCGATTGAAGCTATGACCAAGATTGCCTCTGTGCGCGGTCGTATTTGTATGGTGGCGATTCACTCGCAAAAGCCTGAAGTGGATCTGTTCCAATTCTTCTGGAAAGAGCTTGAGTTAGTTGGCGCGCGCGTTTACGAAGCGGCTGACTTTGATATGGCCATTGAATTGGTTGCATCCGGTAAAGTAAAGCTGGAGCCATTCATTAGTTCGGTATCTAGCTTGAACAACATTGGCAGCGCTTTTGCGAGCATGGATAACAATCCTGCTGGTATGAAAGCCCTTGTGTCTTGCGCGGAGTAATCACGATTATGTTGGAACAATTTAGCTTAAACGGTAAAGTCGCTTTGGTCACTGGCTGCAAACGCGGCATTGGTAAAGCAATGGCGGTGGCCTTGGCAGAAGCGGGTGCAGATATTATTGGTGTATCGGCATCATTGGAGTTGCAAGGCTCAGAGATTGAAAAAGCGGTAACGGCTACCGGAAAAAAATTCAGTGCTTATCAATGTGATTTTGCTAATCGCGACAGTCTTTATGCCTTTATTGAAAAAGTAAAAGCAGGGCATCCGGTGATTGATATTCTGGTCAATAACGCCGGTACAATTTTGCGTGCACCTGCGGCCGAACACAGCGATGAATACTGGGATCAGGTGATCAATGTAAACCTGAATTCACAATTTATTTTGAGCCGTGAAATTGGCAAAACCATGCTTGCGCGCAAAAGCGGAAAAATTATTTTCACCGCTTCATTGTTAACCTATCAAGGTGGCGTGACTGTGCCTGGCTATGCCGCAAGTAAAGGTGCTTTAGGCCAGTTGGTGATGGCGCTGTCGAATGAGTGGGCATCGCACGGGATTAATGTGAACGCCATTGCGCCCGGTTATATCTCTACCGATAACACTGAAGCCTTGCGCAATGACAAAGATCGTTCTGCGTCTATTCTTAGTCGTATTCCGCAGGGCCGCTGGGGCACGCCGGAAGACTTTAAAGGTCCGGTGGTGTTTTTGGCATCAAGCGCATCTAACTATATGAACGGCAGCACCGTGTTGGTTGACGGCGGCTGGATGGGGAGATAAACACGATGAAAAATGATCTCAATTTTATTAATGGCCAATATGTGTCATCAAAAGCCAATGGGCATATTGTTGTTTACAGCCCAAGCACGGGTGCTGAAATTGGCCGCATCCCCGAAGGTTGTAAAGAAGATGCACAGGATGCATTAGAAGCAGCACAGGCAGCACAAAAGCCTTGGGCTGCCCTTACGGCGCGTGCGCGTGCAACATTGCTGCGTAAATTCGCTCAGGCCATTCGCAATGAAACTGAATTGCTTGCCACTATGTTGGTGCAAGAGCAGGGCAAGTTGCTCGATGTGGCGCGCGGTGAAGTAACTGCAACGGCCACGTTTATCGAATACGCCTGCGACAATGCGCTCACGATAGAAGGCGATATTTTACCTTCCGATAAACCCAATGAAAAAATCTACATCCACAAAGTGCCGCGCGGTGTTGTGGTGGCGATTACTGCCTGGAATTTTCCACTGGCATTGGCAGGCCGAAAAATTGGCCCGGCACTGATCACTGGTAACACCATTGTGGTGAAGCCTACCCAAGAAACACCATTAACCACTATGGAATTAGGGCGTATCGCCAACGAAGTGGGTATTCCTGCTGGTGTATTAAATATTGTGAATGGCTCTGGTTCGGTAGTAGGGCAGCACCTATGTGAAAGCCCTATCACCCGTTTAATTACCATGACTGGTAGCACCCGGGCCGGACAAATCATTTACAAAGCCAGTGCGCAGCATTTAACCCCTGTGATGTTGGAGCTGGGTGGAAAAGCTCCCTTTATCGTGATGGAAGATGCCGATCTGGAATTGGCCGCTGAAGAGGCGCTCTGGGCGCGTTTTGCCAACTGCGGACAAGTCTGTACCTGTGCCGAGCGTCTCTATGTGCATGAAAAGGTGTACGACGCGTTTGTTGCCAAGTTTGTACCTAAGGTGAAGGCCTTGGTGGTAGGCGACCCAATGAATCCTGCAACACAAATGGGACCTAAAGTTAATCGCCGCGAAATTGAGCAGATTGATGGTCTCGTAAAACAAGGTTTGGCGCAGGGGGCTGAATTAGCCTGTGGCGGTAAACCTGCGGTAGTGCCCGGTTTTGAGCAGGGCAATTGGTATGAGCCTACGGTTCTGGTCAATGTGCAACAAGATAATGTTTTGGTTCACGAAGAGACCTTTGGCCCCATATTACCAATCGTGAAAATCAGCAGTATCGATGAGGCCATTGCTTACACCAATGACAGTGAATACGGTCTTTCTGCCTATTTATTCACCCAGAGCCTGAATTACATCCACCGCTCTATTGCGGAAATGGAAGTGGGGGAGGTCTATGTCAATCGTGGTATTGGCGAGCAGCATCAAGGCTTCCATAATGGTTGGAAGATGAGCGGCGCTGGCGGCGAAGATGGCAAGTATGGTTTGGAACAATATTTGGAAAAGAAAACAGTTTATTTAAGTGAGAAATACTAGTCGTTAACCTGCCGTATATAATGGCCGGGCTCAATGGGTAGATGTGCTTTTTGGAAACAAATGGTCATATCTACCCATTGTTATTTGCTCAGATTATTGTCTAATGTCTGCAAATAGCTTAGCCTTATAAAACTCTCCAATAAGGCTATTTTCGAGAAGGTCATCCAGATCATGAAAGAAACAAAAAAAATCATTCCAGTTCGGGATCAAATTGCTGATCAAATCAGATCTGACATTATTGCGGGCGATATGCCGCCCAATGCCAAATTAAATGAAGTCGCGCTAGCGGAGCGTTTTGGTGTCTCACGCGGCCCGGTTCGCGATGTATTGCTGCAACTCACTAAAGAAGGTTTATTGGTCGCTAAAAATAATTGTGGTGTTTCGGTGAATAGCGTGCTCTCACCAGAGCTGCAGGAGCTGATGATCGATATCCGTACCAAGATTGAGCTTCATGCGGTAAAAAGCTTGAAAGGTAAGTTGCAAGAGGCGGATTTTGCTGAGCTTGATGCAATACTGGATCGCCTGCAAAATGCTTTTGATAGTGAAGATTATACCGAAGTTACCAAAGCCGATATGGATTTCCATCGCTATCTGGTGATGAAAGCAGGCGGAGAAGAGTTGGTTAATTTGTGGCAACCCATTATTTTGCGTATGCGCATGAACTACAAACGTATCACCAAACCAGTGGATTGCGTCAATGAGCATAGAGCAATTAGCGATGCACTGCGCCAAGACAATATTCGCGAAGCCACTGCCGCGCTCAAAGCGAATATTCGGTAAGTTAAATTACAGTCATTTCCCTAATTAAATTACAAATTGCCTGAGCGTAAATTGCGACATAACCTGGTAATGCGGGTGGCAATTTACGTTCAGGATTTTTTATTGTGTAAGCGTTTGTTTAAATATTGCCGATGTTTACAGTTCATAAAAAACGCCAGACCGACAACTTGCTCAAGTTCAATGATTGAGTCAGTCGTAGGTCTGACGCTTTTATTGCCGCAATGATTTTCGGTAATTATTGTATGGGCGCTATTTTACTGCGACGTTTATAGAGTGATTTATTCACCCGCTTGGCAGCATCCACCATGGGTTGATAGGGAATATCGGTATTACTTACCCAGCCTACGTTGTAATTTTCGCCATCATATGCGCGGCCGGTGACTGGGTCATCAATATATTGGAACCAATGCGCGCCCACCATATAAGGGTTGTCGATTACGCTATTCATGTAGTTTTCATACATTTTTGCGCGGTCAGTTTGGTCGGCAGCAATCACTAATCCTGGATGATAAAAATCTGTATCCGATGTTGAGCCTATGTGGTATTCACCGATGATGGTGGGAAAATCTAAATCTTTTAAAAATTCCCAAGTGTCAGGGTGCATGCCTTCACGATAATTATTAAAGCTCAATACATCGCTGTATTTTTTTGCAGCGGCGACCACTTCAACAGGCATACCCCATTCGGCGGCAATTCTCACACCCATATACATATGGTTGGGTAGGGCGCGTTTAATTTCGCTGCTGACAATACGGAAATAAGTTTCTGCATAGTCGGCGTAGAGCATAGAAAAGTCTGCGCGTGAGGCATCGTTTAGTTCATCCATAGTGATGCCTGCGGCAAAGCTTGACCATGACTCGATCTGTGTGCCCCAAGCGTTGTTTAGCGCTGTTATATCGCTGTATTTTTTAGTGAGCAATTGTGTAAATTGTTTTTTCGCAGGGCTTTCATCAACGGTTCTGCTTAATGCGTAATACACAGCGCCAAAATGAGCGCGGTCATTTTTCATCGAGCCCCAACCTTTTTCATTGTCCACAAATACACCGACACACCAGGGTGTGTTTTTTACTTCGCGACCAATTTGTTTGATGGTCAAATGTGCGCGACGTTTAAATTCCGGATCATAAACATCGGGCAGTGGCGACCAATAATCCTGCCCGGAATAAATCACTTTGAAGTCGCCGATAATCCAACCGTTGGCAAAAAATGGCATGCGCTGGTTGTCGTAAAACATCGGATCAATCCAATTACCAAATGAGGTGAAGCCCCAATCCACCATGCGATCCAGAGTCACATCGCGCCAGGTTTTTATGTAGGAATTGGGTGAGCTTTGGCCGTAGCGGCGCTCCAGATTGGCTTTGTAAAAGCTGTACACTTCACCGTGTTCGATCACACCTTGGTGCACTGTGCGCCGGTAACCATAGTGTTCACCGAGTGCGTGATCGTAGGGGGGCAACCATTCAAACATTTCACGGCGCAGTGGCGATGCGAGAAAACGAGAGTTCAATGATTTTTTACCGACCGGGATAATATCGCGCGAATCTTCCGGGGTTAATTCTTCCGGATCTATTTTGCGCACGCTGGCATCGTTGAAATCATAACCAGTGATGGTTTCTAAATTAGCCATACGCACATTGGCGATAGCGCTGGAAAAAAACAAATAGCCTTCTGGGTCTACCATCCACCAGCGGCCATCTACTTTTGCGGTGCGGAAATAACCTGTGCCTTTCAATTTAGGGCCTTTGCTCCAGCCACCAAAACGTGATCTGTCTTCCGGTTGTTTGGCATTGGCCAAGCTGGCTAACTCGGCATCTGCCGCTGCTTTTAATTGTTTCTCTGAATGAATTTTAGTGGGGTAATTTTTTTTGGCGGCTTGACCAAATTTATCGACTATTCCTACCAGATATTCAGGATCCTGGGCTGGATTAACACGCAGCTCAAGGTTGTCCACAATCAAGGTGTTGGTTTCAAACTGGGCGTAAGCTTTGAAAATAATTTTAGTGACTTTAGTGAAATCAAAATCGCGGTCGCCTGAGCGCCATGCCAATTTCTCTTCGCTAGTTTGCCACGCCGGTGGAGTTTCACGCATGCCGGTTTGCGCATTGGCAACACGCCCGGTTAAGAGTGCATAAAAACGGGCAGATTGCCCCGCATCAATCACTGCGCTGCGCTCTTGTTTGCGGCCGTTTGCATCCATTAATGTCAGCCAAAATTGAAATGATTGACTGCCTGGATTGCTCACGTCCAGTGCCAGATTTAAATCACCTGTGTAATCCCAATTCCAATAACCTTGCGCGGGAGTAGGTAGCTCAATTGTAGATTCCTCGCGCGGTTCGAATACCAGTTTTAATGCCTTGCCATATTTTTTCTCTTGCCCCTCTATCAAGCTTGCCTTGACGTTATTTTCCATAGCTTTATTCAGTGAAAAACTATCAAAGTTTTCAACGCTGCCTAGTGGCGAATTTTGGCTGGCGGCGCAGCTGAGGGATAGCCCTGCCAAAGTGCCAGCAAGCATCTGTTTGATTAATCGTAGTTGATTTGTTTTCATTGGTTTTCCTCTCTTGCGGTTAAAAATTTTTAAATCTGTGAAATATATTCGTTTCCAAGGCGAATAATTATTTTAATGACAGGCTCATTAACGTGTCGTGGGCGGTAATAAATAGGGTTTTTTCATCGCTGGAAAGCGTGCAATTGGCGGTGAGTTTTTCGGTGTGAATTTTAGCGAGCACTTCACCCGCCGGAGAAAATACCCATACGCCGCCGGGGCCTGTCGCAAATAAAACACCGGATGAGTGTGTCTCCATGCCATCGGGTACACCTTGGTGTTTGGCATTATTTTTGAGTACACTCGCATCATAAAACACACGTTTATTTCGCGTGTTTCCCTGCTCATCCAGATCGTAGGCTAACCAATGGGGATGCTCTGGATCTGATACGCCTATATATAAAGTTTTCTGATCTGTTGAGAGACCAATACCGTTGGGAAATTTCACTTGATCATCCAGTAGTGCCAGTTCTCCCGAAGCGGTAACTTTATAAATTCCTTGAAATTCTAGAGTTTTACGTTGGTCGGTCATGCCGCCTGCCAAGCCGTAGGGCGGGTCAGTAAAGTATAAAATTCCGCTGCGGCTGAATACGGCATCGTTAGGGCTGTTGAGCCGTTTTCCTTGAAATTCACTGGCAATACTTTTGTACTTTGGGGCAGGGTGATTTAATGGAGTAGCCATAAGTGCGACGCGTCGGTCGCCTTGTTGCAATAGAATTAATTCATTTTTGTTATTGAGCAGCAATCCGTTGGAGCCACCATTGTCATCGCCAGAGAAGAGTGCAGTTGCACCAGCGGGTTCTAAATAAAGGCGAGTTCCTAGACCGGGTTGATATTGCATAATGCGATTGTTGGGAATATCTGAGAATAGCAATGCTTGCAATTCATCAACCCACAGTGGCCCTTCAGTCCAGCGAAATCCATCGGCGCGGATAAAAAGCTTTTGTGCTGGATCGATCAAATGCAAGGCGCGGCCATCGATAATTTCAATTGATCCTATCGCTTGATTTAGTTCTGGAGCGGAGTACTCTTCGGGTTTTGCCAATTTTTTTGTAGTGCAGGCGGTAATGGTGAAAGTCATAATAAAAAGCGTTGTAATTAGGTTAAGCCGATTCATTTTTTATTGCCTTGTAAACGATTGTTCTTGAAATCGATAAGTCGCTGGAATTGTTTTAGCGAATGGATAATGAACTGTATTGGTGCTAAAAAATGTTGCTGGTTTAGTTGGTTGGTTTCATTTTTACTTAAGTCATTCAATCTATCGGTGTTGATGGTATAGATACCTTCGTAACTAAAATTTGAGCCATCGTTAAACGCGATATTAATGCGCGCTGCTTCCAGCAATTGATGGTTTAGTAGTTGGGTAATAAATACTTTTGTCATGGTTTCACTGAGTGTTAATTGACTCAGTAATTCATTGATGGAATTTAAGTAAGCGCTCGGTGTTCCGTCGCTATTAAAGAGCGGCTCTCCCTGGGTGTGGCTAATACGTTTGCTCTGAGTGTTGATGCTAATAAAACCATCGCTACGTTCTTTGCTAAATTGTGCAGTATTTTCAGTTGTGTGATGGTGCCCAACCATAAATGGCTGGCGTTGGATATGCAGCGGAATGTAATTGGCGTTCCATTGGTCTTGATCTAAATAAAGATTTTCTTCAGGTTCAAAGCCTAATAGTGCATACAAATTAAATTGACCTGTGTCTGGGTCTTTCATAAAACATAGCGGATACTCAAGAGCCAAGTGTTTTAATTCATGGATCAAAACGGGAATGTTATTAATATTTTCACCGTATTCAGCACCATGCCCGGTAATGACTTTCAGTTGAGCGTGTGCCGCGTAACTCAATATTTCAATCATGTTGCTCATAATTGCTCGCTGTTTTAATGAAGAGCAGCCGAATTAAACGGGCTGTAAACCATAGTCTTTTATTTTGTTGATGAGTTCTCTGTTGCTGGGTAGTTGATTTTTTAGTTGTTGCGCTAGAGTTGTATTTTTGTTGAATAATTCTTGCGCCAGTTGTCGGTTGCGTGACGACATTCCCTGTGGGCTTGCCGCTGTTGTGTGACCCATGCCGTAGAGCAAATATTGATAACTGGCTGCTGGAAATACTTCTACTGCGCGATCAAAGTCCATATGCCAAGGTGATTGGTAGCGCCACAAGGTCATCAACTCTTGCAAGCTTTCTGGAATACTATTTGGGTGTTTATTTTCTCGCCAAAAATCGCTGTCATCGCGTTTGCTAAGGGTGTAATGCAATTTCAAAAAATCAATGATGCGTTGCCAGCGATATAAAAAAGTTTCATTAAATCGTTTTGCGATGATGTCCATCGCTATGCGTGTTGCTGGTAATTGATCGGCAATCATTGCGGCCGATATTTCGATCAATACCAATGCCGATGCTTCTAGCGGCTCAAGAAAACCCGCCGACAAGCCCACAGCGACACAATTTTTTTCCCAAAATTTTGCTCGGTGCCCGGGTGTTATGGGAATTTTCCGCACTGAAAGTTGATCTGTCTTAGATGAGTGCTGCTTGAGATACTGATGCAACTTTTCTTCAGCTTGCTCGGTACTGGTGTGCGCACTGGAAAATACGTGGCCTATGCCGCGTCTGGTTGGCAGGCCTATATCCCAAATCCAACCGGAATCCTGTGCGGTAGAAATGGTATGCGATGCGATAGGGCTATTGTCATTTTCATAGGGCAGGTGGACTGCCAAGGCTGTGTCGATAAAAAGAACATCTTTACAAGATACAAACGGCACTTCGTAGTGTTTGCCAAGCAGCAGTGAAATAAATCCACTGCAGTCAATAAATAAATCGCCTGCGATATCGCCTTGGGTGTCGGTAGTGATTGAGGCTATATCGCCGTTGTCGGCAGCATTGACGTTAATAACATCGGCCAATAAATGGGTGACACCGAGTTTAGTTGTGCAGTGTTTTTTCAAGAATTCCGCAAATGCGCCAGCATCCAAATGGTAGGCGTAGTTTGCAACGGCGGCATATTCCGGTGTGGTAATTAGTTTCGGTGCCAAGCCTTCTTCACACAGCGTTTCCTGTACGCAGACTGCGTTTGAAAAAGATTGGTTGTTTGAGTCGGCCAACCAGTGGGGCGCAAGATTAATCTCGGAAAACCCCAGGGGTAAAACCAGTGGGTGATAGTAAAAATCATTTTTCTGGCCTGTACACCAATGTACAAATTTTGCACCTTGTTTAAAAGAAGCGTTACATTCACGAATAAAATCTGTTTCGCGTACGCCCATTTTTTTTAAAGTGTTGCGCATGGTGGGCCATGTTCCTTCACCTACACCAATAATGGGTGTTTTGGGTGATTCCACTAAACAGATATTGATACCTTCGCTGTAGTGCTTGCGTATTTTTGCGGCAAGCGTGCCTGCCGTAATCCAACCGGCAGTACCACCACCAACAATAACAATGGATTTTATGGTTGTTGTCATATTTGCACCGTCATTTTTATTATTTATTGGTTTGTTTTGGTTTTAAAAAAAGGTCGCCAAGAGTAGGCGACCTTTTTTTTGCGCATTCACAATTGAGTGTTAAACACTAACAATTAGAATTTTGCACGTACACCTAGGTTATAACGGGGGCCATATTGCTCATAGTCAATGATTTGATTAGTCCAGCGACCATAGCGATGGGTAGCTTCATCGGTGACGTTCAAACCTTCGATAAACACAGACAGATTGTCGTTGATGTCATAACTCGCATTGATATCAATTTGATCATAGGCTGCGGTGAAAGTTGGTTCAGTTCCAGACCCAAGGAGGAACTTGTCACGCCAGTTGTAAGCGATACGAATTTGGAAACCGTCCATCTCATAGAAACCGACAACGTTTGCAGAGTCACTCAAGCCTTCCAGTGCCAAGTCGTTTTCCAGACTATAAACGTCGTAGCTATCATCGCTATCAACCATGGTGTAGTTAAGGATGGCACCAAAGCCTGAATCACCGAACATGTGTTGAACGTTGAACTCCAATCCATCTACCAATGAATCATCCAAATTTTGTGGGGTAGATACTTCCCACATGATTGCTGGATCACCTGGTTGTGAAGTACATGCAGGAATTGGATTGGTGACAGTACCACCCGGGCAACCAGGGCGTGGATTTGCTGCAGGGTTGGTTAATGGATTGCCGGCAACTTCGATTACACGATCTTCTTGACCCAACGAGATAAAGTTATCGACTTTCTTGCGGAAGTAACCTGCAGATACATAACTGCCTTCTGCGTAGTACCACTCCAGCGATAAATCCAGATTTTCGGATTCGTAGGGGAGCAGGTTAGGGTTGCCCTGATTGGCTTTGAATGGGCCGGTAGATAAGTGAGTGACTAAATCTGTTCCAGGGAACATTGCATCAAAATTACTGCGTGCAATTGTTTTACTGAATGAGAAGCGTGTTATTAAATCTTCACGCAATTCCAAACTGAAATCAAAGTTAGGCAAGAAATTATCGTAACTGCCATCGAGTTCATCGGGTTGCTCGGTGTCAGAATAAATCTTGGACATTTCCAGCGGCGATACCCAGTTAAACCCAATGACAGGATTTGTAATGGTGTAAGAGGTAACGTCTGTCTCTTCGTAGCGAATACCCACATTCGCTTTCACCGGCATTTGATTAAATTCAGAATCAAAATCAAATGACAAATACAGCGCATTAACTTCTTCTTCTACACCGTTAGTGCCCGAGGTCATTGGTGTATTCAGGTTCTGCGCATAAACCAAATCAATAAACTGATCGGCGCTAAACACGGGAACTTGCTCATACCCTATATCACCGGGCTCAAAGGTCAGATCAAGGTTACTAAGATCCATGCCTGTCAGAGCAAAATTGGCACTGTAAATATCTTTTACATCAACCGTATTTTTGGTTTGTGCGAGGCCAAAATTAATTGCACTTAATGCACCAGAATCGGTATTTTTCCAAACACCATGCAGTTGAATCTGTTGAATATTATTTTCTAATTCATGGCCGCGCTCTTGATAAAGGTCGCCCACAATATTGGCTTTGTTGTAAGCACCGCCATCCAGACGTGAGTCGTCGTAGGAAACCTGAGGTAATTTCCCGGAAAAATCAGCCGCGATATCAACTTGTCCAAATGGATTTTTTGTATTGGCAATTCTTTCGGCAGGTTGTGCACCTGGGTTTGCGTGAGAGGTTGAATCATGCGCGTCTAATGTGAACGACAATTGGTCATTTACATCCCACTCAACGTTAACCCCGTAAGAATCGTTTTCAGTCGTGAAGCCATATTCCCACGCCCAAAAATTCAACTCATCATTTTGGCGAGCAGGATTAATGATGGTGCCATTTTCATCCGCTTTACCGGTTTGCACATCATCAAACCAAAAGCTCATGCGATTCATCGCACCGTCTTCTTCAAGGCGCGACATGGTGTAATCAACTGACGCTGTCAGATTGTCGGTTGGCGCAAATTGCAATACCAACTGGCCATTTTGGCGGGTGCGTTCATAGTTCGCATTGTCTAAATCGACAGTCGGAACTCGCCATGTTGTTTGGGTTGGATTGCGCTCGGTATTGATGGCACTGGTGTCAGGATTTTGTTGACCAGGATACCCTTGGCTCCAACCATTTTGTGTGCCGATGCGATCAACATGAAAGTTGCGCTCTGCGTAGGAGTAAGATGCGAGCACACCAAATTTGCCATCGGCAAAGGTGTTGCTGATCATGCCTGAAACTTCTGGCGTCACTTCATCGCCTGTCTCTACCGTTGGTTCAATCACACCTTTCACGCTTGCATGAACAACCAGATCATCAAAATCCAGCGGCTTGGCGGTTTTCAGGTTAATGGTCGCGCCCAAGCCGCCAGAAGCGATATTGGCTTTTCCTGTTTTATAAACCTCAACACCGGAAACACTTTCTGCTGCGATTTCACGGAAGTTGAAGCTGCGAGAGATGGGTGTGCCATCCAGTGCCGAGGAGTTTGGCATTTGACGGCCATTCAACGTCACCAAGTTGAAGCTGGGGCCGAAACCCCGCACGGTGACTTGATTCCCTTCGTTATTGGTACGGTCAATGGATACACCGGTAATACGCTGTAAAGATTCAGCGAGATTGGTATCGGGGAATTTGCCTATGTCTTCTGCGCTAATGGCTTCTACTACACCACTTGCCTGGCGTTTGGTGTCCATCGCACCAATGAGTGAGCCTCTAATTCCGGTTACTACGACCTCTTCAATTGTGCCGGTATCTTGCGCGTAAATATTGAAGCTGGATGCAGCTATTACTGCGGCTGAAAGCACCTTTAGCTTAAAGCGGTCTTGCATAAACATCGCCATACAACGCTCTCCTAATAGTTGTTCATTTTTATAGTCTTTATCGACTTGTTGTTCTGTCCATGTGAGGCCAGAACCGGTCTTATGTTGAGCTGAAAGTAAGGGGGAGCTCGCGATCACGTGAAATACGAGAGGCTTGCTTCTTACCTTGCTCAAGTATAATCGGCGCACTTGTTTTTAATGTCAAATATTAATTGTTAACAAAAGTAATGAGAGGGTGAGCTCTATAAAGAAGGCATATATAGCGCTAATACGCTGTTATCGCTTGCCGATATTCTTTATTGAGATGCCATGTTTAGCTTATTTGAATATATTTAACTGTAAAATGTTAACAAAGTAGCATTAAAGCGAATTTTATAAAGGTAAGATCGTGTTTCTGCTGTAGTTTCATTTGCAGGGGCTGGGTCATCGTTATCGATTTATCTTGGCCAGTTACTAATAACAATAATACGTATTTTCGCAGTTCATCTTTTTCCAATAACGATAATTATCATTTCATCAAAGAGGCAATTATGTTTAAACAACATAAACTTCGCCTTGCAATTGCCGCTATTACTACTGGGGTTTTAAGTAGCATGGCGTCTTTAGCATTGGCGCAAAACGTTAAAGTCGATATCAACCTGAATATCAAACACTCGGTCAATGGCGTTTCTGATTTTGGACGCGAGCGGCGCATTACCATTCATGCCAGCCCAATGGAAAATGATTTCCTGGGTGAAAAAGAAAAGCTCGATTACCTGATGGATTTAGGTGTGACCTTTGGTCGCGATAACGGTTTGTCTATGTACTATTTCAGTCAAACCGGTGGTGATAAGGCGCGCTCTACCGATTCACCCAGCCCATTTCCGTTTGGCTATGCCAACAAACCTAATCTGGCACAGTTGAGTGCTCTCTCCTCGCAATACAAAGAAAATTTGGATACCAAATACGCCGATGCGCAGGAATATTTTGGGCGCACTTCTTCATTGATTATGGGCTCGCAACCCAGACCTGCTTACCCTAACTGGAGCTCCTACTCCTGGTTTGGTGGTGGCTTGACCAGTGAAACACCTTGGCGACCACGCACTGCACAGGATGCAGCAGAATGGTATGCGGAATTTTTAAATAAATTTTTTGTGCAATACGAAAATGATCCCACTGCGATCCCTATGCCTAAGTATTGGGAGGTGGTTAACGAACCCGATATGTTGATGAATGTGCCTAGTCACGAGGGGCATGTATCTACCTGGGAAGAACTGTTTGAATTTCACAATGTGGTTGCCGATACCGTACGCGCCAAGCTGGGCAATAAGGCGCCCAAAATCGGCGGTATGACTTGGGGTCTACACGATTTGGAAAAGGGCGATGCGACTGCAACAGGTTCGCCGCGCAATCGTGGCGATGTATTATTAAATATGTTTTATGGCTCAGATGCAGGCAGTGAAGCGATCAAAAATGCTATCCGTGTAAACAGTTTTAATAAATCGCCCACGATGTCGCTCAATGGCCCAAGCCCAAGTTCGGATTGGTATCAATGGGATGTAATCTGGAAAGGCTTTATGGATGCCGCCGGTAAAAATATGGATTTCTATTCAGTCCATTTGTATGACTGGGCTTCTTGGGACGGAGCATCTACTCGCACCGGCGCTTTGCGTACGGGTTTCCAATCTGAAGGGGTTTTGGATTTGCTCGAATGGTACGACATGAAAATGCTCGGCCAGCGTAAAGAAGTGGTCATGTCGGAATACGGCAATATTACCGGTACCGACATCACTAAATTGGATCGTCAGCGCATGCGCTGGGAAGTATTAAAGCCCTTCTCGCAAATGATGATGCAATTCATGGAGCGCCCTGATTACGTCACCTTGTCTATGCCGTTCATCGTGGTTAAGGGTGAGTGGGGCGATGAAGACAAAACCCATCCTTATGGTCAGAGCCTGTTGGATCGTGACTACTCAACTTGTACCGAAACACCTACGGCTTATACCAACTGTACCTGGAACTTTAACCCTTCCATTAAATGGTATGAATTGTGGCGTGACGTTGACGGCACCCGTGTAGATACCTATGCCAGTGACCGCGACATTCAAGTGGATGCCTATGTGAAGGGCAAACACATGTATGTCATTTTGAATAGCTTGGAAGCCCAGGCGACCACTGTTGATATGAACTTTGCGGGCATTACCGGCAATGCGATCAAGAGCATCAAAATGCGCCACTTGTATCTGGATGAGGCCATTGATGACGATAGCAATCCAGCCAACGGCGTAGGTAAGCCGATTCTGGCAGATGCCACTCTGACCAGCCTGCCTAAAAACATCACCATTGGTGCAGATGCAACGGTGATTTTGGATATTGAGTACACCAATGACCCAACGCCAACACTCAATAGCAAAGAGCAGAAATACCCGGCTGAACCACTGACCGCCAACGCCCCTTATCGCGTATCGGCAGCCAGTGTGAATGCGCAGGTGAACGGTGTGCCCAAACCGGCTAAAGGTGAAGCGCAACTGCGTGTGACTGGCGCCTTCTTTATGAATAACGGCATAGCGACGGGTTCGTCCGACAGTCGCGTATCGCTCACCATTAACGGCAATACAGTACCGGTGAAAACCGATTGGCGCGGTGATGAGTCGAGAAGAAACGGGCGTTCCATGGCAACTTTGGAGATTCCGTTTGATGTGAGTTATTTAAGTGCAAGCGGCAATAACAACATTCAGTTAACGACGATTGCCCAGGGTGAGGTCGCGGCGGTGAGTGTGCAGGTGTGGGATATGGATACTCAAGTTACCCGTAGTATTCCCGCTGCTTGCAGCCCATGCACGGCCGTTACTGGCTTGAGCCTGAGCCAAACCAGCATCAGCAATCTGTTGGTAACTCAATCGGTAGCGCTTCAACCAAGTGTTAGCCCGGCTAATGCCTCCAACCAAAACGTCACTTGGGTTTCATCTAACCCCAGTGTGGCCAGTGTTGATCAAAATGGTTTGGTGACCGGTAACAAGCCAGGTTCTGCCACTATCACCGCAAAAACAGTGGACGGTGCGTTAACTGCTACGGCTTCGGTATCTGTCAGCCAGTTGGTGCCTGCTGCAGTTTCTGTGGTGGGTTTGCCTAACCCTCTTTATATAGGCGCGAGCAAACAGCTAAGTGCGGCAGTTACGCCAATTCATGCGCCTAACCGTAAAGTGACCTGGAGCAGCTCTAATCCGACCATTGCAACGGTGGATGCCCAAGGGGTAGTCACTGGCCTTAAGGCAGGCAATGTCACCATTACCGCAAAAACAGTCGCTAATAACATAGTGGGCACGGCAAACATTCAGGTGAAAGCCAAGTTGTTGACCGGGATGGCCATATCGCCCGCGAGCACCTTGATCCCACAAAATGACAGCCTGCAAATCCAGACCAGTTTCACTCCGGCTGATGCCAGCGATAAGTCGGTCACTTGGACCTCCAGCAATACCGCAGTCGCGACTGTGAGCAGTACCGGATTGGTGAAAGGTGTTGGGTTGGGTGTGGCCGAGATTACCGGGCGCAGTAACGATGGTGGCTTTACCGGTAAAACCCAGGTGGAAGTTGTTGCCTCCAATACCACGTTGACCTACATCGAAGCCGAAGCTTTTAATCGCACCGGCGGAGCCTATGGCGGTTTTGTGAAAAGCACTACCGGTGCCGGCAATATCAATGACAACCAAACCGGTGACTGGGTGGAATTTGATATTAACTTTGCGCAGGCGGGTATTTACCAGTTGGTGCTGGCAACCGGTACACCTTTGGATGGCGCTGGTGTGGAGTTCCTGGTGGATGGTGTTTCCAATGGCCGCTCATCTTTGCCCAACAATGGCAATTGGGATCAGCACGTGACAACGGTAGTGACCAATGGTCTGCAGGTTAATTCTGCGGGTACTCATACGCTGCGTTTACTTAGTGTGGGTGCTGGCGGTGCCTATCAGTGGAATCTGGATAAGATTGGTTATCGTATTTTGAAAGCGACGACTGGTGGGGCATCGTCAATTGCTTCATCGACACCGGCATCTTCTTCACCTTCATCAATGCCGTTGTCATCTTCATCGCGTTCATCGACACCACTGTCTTCTTCCGTCTCATTGAGTTCATCATCGCGCTCATCCATACCTGTATCCTCAAGCTCGTCAGTTGCATCCAGTGTGGCATCCAGTGTTGCAACAGGTGGTTCGAAGTTGGTGTTGCAAGCTGAGGCATATACCGCGACGGGTGGTACTTACCAAGGCTTCCAAAAATACTCAACGGCAGCTGGAGTAGGGGCTATCAACTACAACCAACGTGGCGATTGGGCCGATTACACCCTGAATGTCACCAGTGCGGGTACCTATAGTATTGATGCCTTCCTCGGCACCACACAAGACGGTGGTGCTATAGAGGTGTTGATTGACGGTGTATCTGTAGCGAAAAAGACCGTTGCCAATAACAACAATTGGGATGTGTTTGCCAAGTTGGCAGTAGCGACTGGTGTGCAATTAACTGCAGGTGCACACAGCGTGCGCATTATCTCGGCCGGTACTACCGCATCGACATGGGAGTGGAATGCGGATCGTATTGAGTTCACTCAAGTGGCGGTCGCTGCTCCTTCCTCTTCATCGCGCGCTTCAAGTTCGGCGGCAGTGGCAACACCGGTGGTAATGCAGGCGGAGTCTTATGCTACGACTAGCGGCAGCTATCAAGGCTTCCAAAAGTACACCACCGCGGCGGGTGTAGGCGCTATTAACTACAACCAAACCGGTGACTGGGCGGACTACAGCATCAATGTGACTGCAACCGCTAACTATCGTATCAATGCTTATCTCGGCACCACTCAAACTGGCGGTGCTATAGAAGTGTTGGTGGATGGTGTGTCGGTAGCGAAAAAGACCGTGCCCAACAATAACAATTGGGATGTGTTTGCTTTGCTGGAAGTAAGCAGCAGTGTTCAGCTCAGTCAGGGTGCTCACACAGTGCGGATCATTTCTGCCGGTTCTACCAGTTCAACCTGGGAGTGGAATGCAGATCGCATTGAGTTTATCCCAGTAAATTAATCGTTTAAAAATCCCCTCGCTCGTTTGGCTCACACTGTAATTAGTGTGGGCCTTTTTTATGGTGCAGAGATTCTTACGATTTTAGTAAGCGCATTCATTTATCAAATGATTCTATTTTGGTGCCTGCACAACTGTTGTAGCGGCGCTCGTCGGGCAGACTGGCGAGAATTATGGCGGAAAGACTGCGCGCCGCGCCTGCCATCTCTCGCCTGGTTACGCGCGATAAAAGCTCACCGCGAGTTGTAACGCATCTAATTCTTCAGGCGATAGATGCAATGGCGGTAGCTCTAAGCCCGGTTGTAGACGGTACCCAAGACCCGGCTCCGCATAGACAGGAACTCCTGTAACCGAAAGGTCGTTGATATAACGGTATATCGAGCGCACAGACACCTGTAGCTGTTCGGCGAGTTTGGCTGCAGAGACGGGTTGCTGGCGACGAATTAAATTCACCAGCTGAAATAGACGATTAGCTTTACGCAACGAAAGCTCTTTTTGAAAAGTGCACCATCTATTGATGGTGCCTGGCCAATATTGTGGTCGAGATGGTCTCTTTCCGTAAATGATCCCAGCGGTGATTGGTTCTCTTTCGGTGGTTCAGGTCGTCGTAGCATTTCATATAATGATAAGCATTAAGGGCATCAGATACACGCGGGATTTAAAAGCTGCCTGAAGTACTAAAGAGAGGCGTAGGCGATGCAGAAGTGGTTTGATGCATGGTTCGAGTGGGGCTTGATGTCTGCGATTTGGCGCTTCTATTGTCACCCTGCTAGTGAGTATTAGAACCGAATTAACGGTAATACAACTTTTGATGCTTTAAGTCAGCTTTCGCAGCCTGAATAATATCCCATTACACGCCAATTGATGATCCGGCTGCGGGCAATTACACTGACGTGATTCACGGAGATCTATTATGGCTACAAACAGTAAAATTGAATGGACCGAACAAACATGGAATCCGGTTACGGGCTGCACTAAGATTTCTCCCGGATGTAAATATTGCTACGCGGAGGTAATGGCAAAGCGATTGAAGGCAATGGGAGCTCCGGGTTACGAACTTGGCTTTGACACCATTACGCTGATGTATGAACGATTGGATCAGCCTCTACATCGCAGGAAGCCGACCATCTATTTTGTAAACTCCATGAGCGATTTATTTCATGAGGCGGTGCCTTATGATTTTATTGATCGCATATTTGACACTATCCGTGCGACACCACAGCATGCCTATCAAATTCTGACCAAACGCGCGGAAAGAATGAATGATTATTTCCAGACTAGACAGGTACCTGATAATGCTTGGCTGGGTGTTTCTGTCGAGGATAAAAAGTACGGAATTCCTCGGATCGGCTATTTGCAAGCCATCAAAGCCAAAACCCGGTTTCTGTCTATTGAGCCGTTATTAGAGGATTTGGGGCGCTTTTCTCTCAAGGGTATCCACTGGGTTATTGTTGGCGGTGAATCGGGCGTTAAAGCCAGGCCGATGGAAGAATCTTGGGTACTAAAATTGCGAGATCAATGTCAGCGCAATGAAATTGATTTCTTCTTCAAACAGTGGGGCTCCTGGGGGCAAGATGGCGTCAAGCGTAATAAAAGTGCAAATGGCCGACAATTACAAGGCCAAGTGTGGGATATGATTCCAGTCGTTGCCATTTAAAATAATAGGAAAAGGAAACTCCGTGTGAGCCATAAAAATAAAAAATATGATTGGGAAATTGGATCAGAACTTCCGCAACTTGACGAACATAGCGAAACTAAACATCTCATCATAGCCGATTATTTAAAGCGCTATGTTGAAGTGTATATGGCAAATGCTACGATTGAGCGATTGCCACTCACCGTTGTAGATGGCTTTGCTGGTGGAGGAAAATACCGCGCATTCAATCGCGAAGAGACAACCGATGGTTCTCCTTTTCTGATCTTGAAATCAATCCAAGAGGCGGAAGCACTACTCAATATCGGTAGACGGAAGCCTCGTTCTATTGATGCTGAGTATCATTTCATTGAAAAAGATGCTCCCCATCTCGACTTCCTGCGGCAAGAACTACATTTGTCGGAATTTGCGCATTTACTTGGTTCAAAAATACATCTGTATAACAAAAAATTTGATCAAGTAGCTACTGATGTGATCAAGCGAATTCAACAGCGCAATAAGGGTATGCGTGCTATTTTTATTCTTGATCAATATGCCTATAAAGATGTTCCGTTCAGCATTATTAGAAATATTTTTTCTAGTACCGCCAGCGAGGTTATTTTGACCTTTAATTTCGACACTCTGCAAAGTTTTCTGGCAGAGAATTCGACTAATAAAAAAGCACTCGAAAATATCAATCTTTCACAATATATCGACTGGAATCGGCTGGCGCTTTTTAAGGAGGCAGGTATGTGGCAACACGCTATTCAAGAGCAGTTGGCAAATGCCATTCTAAAAGGATCTGGCGCAAACCACATGACTTTGTTTTTTATAAAGCCTAAAAAAGGATGGTGCTATTGGTTGGTGCATTTATCGCAAAAATTTATTGCTCGGGATGTCATGATGGGCCTTCATTGGAAACATTCTAATACCAGTGCAGGGTTTGAGCATCATTTGGGTGAAGGTATATTTACACTGGGCTACCAAGCTACTCAAACAGCAGGCCAAATCACGCTTGATTTTGGAGAAGTATTCGATTTTGGATCAAAAGCAAAAGAGCGCTGTATTGAGTGCCTGTCAGAATCCATTCCCCGTCTATTGGACAATTGCAATATACAAATGCCATTTTCACAGCTGACCGACAATATCGGCAGCCTGACGCCCGCCTCAACAATAGAAATCAAAGCTGCACTTCAGTCTTCTATAGACAATAAAGAATTAATGATTGTGACAAAAGATGGGGGAACTCGCCGAAGTGCTAACCAGATTGGGCCTTCTGATATTCTCAGATACAATCAAAAACAACTGTTTTTTTAATTACATAAGGAGATAATTAGTGCTTTTGCCCCAGGAATATATTGGTAGACCCCAAGCCTTTTTAAAGCACACCATATTGAAAACGTATCTTGAGCGTCTTTTCATGATTATTGGCCAGTCTGAAATTGTTATTAACTATGTGGATTGTTTTGCTGGTCCTTGGTCAGACGAAAATGAAGCGTTAACAGATACATCTATTGGTATATCCATCGCGCAAATGAGGAAAAGTGTAGCCATTTTCAAAAAAACGTTCAAAAGAGATGTTAAATTCAGAGCGCTTTATATAGAAAAAGACAATGAGGCATTTTCACGTCTGCAGGCATTTTTAGATAAACATCGAGATCCTGCTATTACAGTTGCTTGTATGCATGGTGATTACACCAAACTAATACCCCATATAGTCGAATGGACACAAGATCATTTCACCTTCTTTTTTGTTGACCCTAAAGGCTGGAAAAATATTATTGGTGCAACGACAATGAGGTTGTTATTAGAGCGACCCAAAACAGAATTTCTTATCAACCTAATGTACGACTTTGCCAACAGAGCTACTGGAATCGAAAAACATGATCCGGACATGATTGAACTGTTGGGTACAAAACCTAATTATAATGGCTGTGAAACAGTTTTTGATCGCCAGCGGGCATTTCTTTCCCAGTATCAAAAGAATATAAACTCGATTTATCTCGGTAGGTCTACGTATATTCCCATCAATCGACCCGGCACCAATAAATTACTTTACTTTCTTGTTTACCTGACGCGACATCCGAAAGGTATCATTGTCTTTAAGGAAGCGGCGGAGAAAATGATCTCTGTGCAGCGTATAACGCATAACGAAACTTTGCTGCTAAAACAGTTTGACGCTGCTCCTATTACTGACTTATTTGCGGCTGAGGATGACGTAACACAGTGTATTCCTGTAACTGACAATCGCCTTTCCGCAAAAGTATTTTTGCTAACAAAACTAACACGCACCCCCTTATTAATTGATAACGAACGTTTCGCTAGATTTTTGGAAGAGAGTGACCTTTATCCAACTGACTTTCAGCAGGCAATGAAGGAGTTGCTTAATAGTAAGGCGGTATTAAACGTCGATGCTGATGTTAGTAAGCGCAGAAAAAAATTCATACAGCCTGACTGGCCGCAAAAGAGCGAACGATGGCAACTATCAGACGAGTAAACGATTTTCCATAACCAAGCATAACTAAATTTGTTTGCTGTGGATCATATGAGACAGAGTTACTTCGCCTCAAAATGGAGTTCGCTCTAAAAATCAACGGCAGGATTCACAGTGAATACTTTCCCAGCATTAATTGTATTTGATCTCTATGGGACATTGGTTCAGTTTGGGATTAAGCATCATCCTTTCCGAAAGATTCTACTTTGGGCTAGGGAGCAGGGGCGCAGCCCAAAACCAGATGACGCACGAAAATTGATGACGGTAGACAAGGATTGCGGTGAGTTGCTGGCAACACTTGGGATTTTTCCTCCTGCCAATATGCTCACACAATTACATCAAGAAATTCAGGAAGAGTTAGCCGGCCTGACTCTCTTTGATGATGTGCTACCAACCCTAGATTTCTTGACCAGCCGAGGAGTTCCTCTGGCCATTTGCTCTAATTTGGCAAAACCCTACGGCGCGGTGATTGACCAGCTATTGCCGCAATTTAACTTCACCCGGCACCTCAGCTATGAAATTGGTGCAATAAAACCTGACATAGAAATGTACGAGTCGATTCTAACGGATACTGGATTAATACCAGAGCAAATCCTCTTCATTGGTGATACATCACTGGCCGACTACGAGGGACCTACTAAATTTGGTTTCCGTGCTAAACATCTGGTCAGAGGCCAATCTTCAGGGATGAATAGCATTGCCTTATTAACAGAAGTTTTGCAGTTGCTGGCGCTAGATAGTTAACTGATGACACGGTATTCGAGCGGTTTCTCAGATCCTCATTATTAAATTGCCAGTAGAAGCCTGATAGATGGGCACGTTTTAAATCATGCCAAGCTCATCAATTGAATATTTCAGCCCGAAATTATGGCGTATAGCGAGTTACTTTGCCTTCTTTCAACATCTCGTTCTCTAGTACCAGTTCTTCGTTAAGGGTGATTAGTGTATTTACGATATTCAAAAGCTTTTCGTTCTGACTCTGAAGTCGCTGTATGCGTTTTGAATCCGATTGTCTTGATTTCTTGGGTTTGCCCTTTTCGGTAGAGGTCGAATGAATCTCCGAGTACGCAGTAATCTCTCTATGTAAATCTGGGTATCGATCCATTCGTAGACTTACTGGCAGCATGCCAGCCTCTTTCGCCACGTTGGTTAATGACACGCGGGTGCCTTTAGGTAGGTTTTTTGGTTCATCGAGCTTAAGTCGCTCAAATGCGGCACGCATTTCTGCTTCAACACTTTTGGGACGTGGCATGAAAGTAGACCTCAATAGCTTCGTTCTCGGCTTTGAGTTTTGAGTGCCGAGGGGTGTTCTTTATAAGATTTGTTAACTCAATGGCGTTGGCGTCGTATAACGCTTTAAGTCCCTTTTCATTTCGCTTGGAAAACACCGCATCTTTGCATGGACCTTTTCCATCCACTCCGGCGCAATGCACTGCCGATTCAACCCCGCCGTACTCACAAGATTGAGTCATGCAAAAACCAAGTAGGGTGCGTCGGCAAGATGCTTCGCCGCTCTTTGCGAGTTCCTCCAGCTTTTTGTAATCGCGATCTTCAATAAGTTTGAGCGTGTTCACTGCGATTAGATTTTTTCCTGTGGCGTGAACGCTGTCACCAATACTGTTTTCAGCTATCTCAATTAACTCCCGTACTGCTGACCTATTGGCCTCGACAGTAACTGCATCACTAGCGTTGGCATTCGTTATAAGGCGCGTGTAATTACGTCCATAGTAATAACTTTGATAAACGGTTTTATGTTTCATCATCCACTGTATAATTTCATCTGGTACGTTTGAGGCAAACAGATTTACGGCCAAGGTCCGTCTTAGTTGATGGGCGTTAAACGACCAGCTGCCATCGACCTTGAACCATAATTTCTCCGTTAGCGTCGGTGTAAGCTGGTATGCGATGTTGTAGTCGTCTTTAGTAATTATAAATTCCTTTTCAGGGAATGCTAACGGATTGAGTTCTACGAACTTACCTAAGTCCCATTGGTATACTTTGATAGAGCTCGTGCCCGAACCCCAATGTTCTATCTTGCCTGTCATTAGATATGGATTTATTTGAACATCTTGAGGGACGACTTTGAACGTAGTGTCTAACCGCAAGCGTGAGAAGAAATTAAGAATTTTGACCGCGCGTTCGACTGAAGTTGGTACGACCCAGCGCGCATCACTATCAGGATCAGTTTTTGTTGTTTCACCCGCCAGCAACGCTACCTTACCGAGAGTTGGGTCATCGTCCTCGATAAAACAATCCGAACGCATGGAAAGCCCTTCACCGAGCCTCTGTATACTGTGTGCCAATATAAACGTGAATGCACAATCCCTTACGAGGTTTGCATAGACAGAGAGCGCTTGTAATTCGTATTTCTGAGTAGGTATATAGCCTACCCATCGGTTTAAGAGATCAGCTATTCCATAGTCTTCAAAAAATACTGTTGCTCCTCCTCGATAAATCCGTCTTTTGGCTCGTGATGGTTTCATTTGACCCTTGACGCTAGTGTCCCGCCCTGCATTTACGAATGGGCTCTTTTGAGAGTGACCATTTTCAATGTTGTGTCGATACGCGTCATGCACCCATGTCCAAGCCTTTGCAAAAGCGGCTTGCTTCATTTCAAATGCGTCCATCACGAGTTCGGTTGATCGAATGAGCGACATCCAAATACGTGGGGGTATATAAGCGTTTTGGACTGGTATATGAGAGATTTGGAGTTGAACTAATTTTTCGATGAATGCAACATCAGCAATTTTCCAACCCAAAACATTTTCCGCTCTCAATAAGGCATTAAGAATCCCAAGCACTCTTCTGTGCTGTGGTGGTGAAAGAAAATCTATAAGATCGCTTGCCAAGCGCGGAAATCGGTAAATTTGATTAATGGTGATGTTGTGTAAGTCTGCAAATTTGCAAAGCTTACTCAACAATTTGAATGTTGATTGAATTGATTTTACCGTTCCTGGAAACAAAGGCATGTGGTACAGATATAGAAATGTAACCTGCTTGAGAAGATCCTTGTTTTTTGGGGTAAGCTTCTGAATATTGAAATTAAAGGAAGAACGGCTATAGGCATGAAAATCCCACCGTTCATCACAATATTTGGAAAGTGGTTTGCCGTCAGAGTCAACAGAAACATAAAAATCATCTGGTGGCGGGTAAGTTATTGGCTGGTAGTTGCAAAGCTCTGAAGCTATTAATGATATATGGGTGTCGCAAAATCGAAGAGTTGAGGCGTTCATCTGGACTCCCAGAATTGAATGATGTTTTTCCATGTTGGGTGATAGACACCTTCTTCAATGCGAATAAGAGACTCAATTACCCATTGTTGTGATCGCGTATTGCGTTCTCTGAAGGCGTCCAGCTTTTCCGACAGTCGCTTAATAACCAGGTCTGCAGGTATCGCACGTTTTACTGGTTGAGCAGCTTCAATAATTTTTAGGTATCTAAAAGTTGTAAGCGACCACACATAATCCTCGGAATCGATGTCGCGATGGCTTTTGCACCACAGGCAACCAGATTCATTGATGCAGTTGGGGTTAATTACTCCTGATGGTCTGTCGTGTGTGGATTCAGGTTGCGCGTTACAACCGCTGTTTATCAAACTAACTGGTTTTTTATTCCAAAATTTCGTCAGTGCAGTCATAGCGCGTTGCTGTGACGGCCTTTCATACGCCTGCTTAAATACTTCTCGTGTGTGCTGGCTCATCTCAGCACTCAGATTTGGGTCACCACTCATGCGATCTAAAAAGTTTGCACGAGTATTGCGAGTTACCCTCGGTGGAATCCATGGGATCCCATCCTGTTTTGCTTGTGCCTTGAGCACTCCGTAGTTCACGCTGCCATTATTGGTGCTCTTATAGAGGACAGGGAAAAGTTTAGAATCTTCAGGATAAAAAAAATCGACAAACTTTATTAAATTCTTAAATCGCTCTCGATACTCTTTATAAATCGTAAATTTGACGGGCCCCTTTTTTCTCCCCTTGTAGCATGTCACAAGCCAATCATTGTTTCCCTGTAGCTTATAGGTAAATCCTTTTCGTTCAATCTGGGTAGCCTGTGACATACTCATGCCAGTTTGATATACGAAGATCACAATCTCAGCAAGCAGCCGAATTCTTATCAAGCTCCCTCTGAACATATCTATCGTTGTGGTTGGTTTACAAAGCGTTACAGCCTTTCGCGATATGACGTTGTTTTGATGGTTGAGCAGTCCCGTTAGTCCAGATGGCATTCTAATTGAATGTCTTGAACCATCAGGTTTCAGTATGTCTAGGGCTATTGGTAGTTGGCCATGAATCGACTCAACAGTAATGGCGTTAGAAATATCGACGCAGTAATGTCCAAGTATTCTTGCGTCCCCTAAGCTCTGCTTCTCTGCCGCACGACTGATAAGTGTCTTACGAGGAGCCTTATAGGATTTGATCGTCTTAGATTGATATTTCAGTAGCAGGTGAGGGGGTCTTTCCAATATGTCGGATATATATTGGCTCAAATCGAGAACGTTTTTATAGGCCGTTATACCTTTGATATCCTTTTTGACGTATGCCTGAGAATAGTTGTACTCATCGTATGCCAGGAACACTGTTTCTAACGCCTTATCTTCCACCGATAGCTGAATATCATTTACATCGATCCATTTTATAAATTTATTGATAATGTGATAGTAGGTGTAGATTGATGCGTGTGATGTGCCCCGCGTAATTTCGAGGTTTAAAAGATCCTTAATTGCTTCTACGAACGGTAAGCGATCTTTAATAATGCCATGCCAAGCTTCAGCTGTTGCATCGCGATAAAACCATCGGGATTCTGTCGCTGCTCCTCCTTTAATGAGCCAGCGACTGAGGTCGGTCCATGCACCTTCAATTTCTTTGATTTTTAGATGCTCCGGCTTCTTCAAGTTCGTTTCACTCCACTAAAAAAAGTTTGGGCCTAAGAACTGATTGGTAAACTCTTTGTTCACCTTTCTTGCTGTTTTGGATGTTTTTAAAAACTTTACGTATTTCCAAGTTGTGCTTGCATTTTTATGCATCAACCAATCTCTAACATGCTCAATTGCATTTGCGTCACTTACGCTCATATATAAACGCGCAAGCTCGGTTCCACAGGTTGCCCTGGATTGGTGAAATTTAAGGTCATGAAACTGCGTCAAGTTGTCTCGAACTAAAGCCTTTCTTAAATCGGAAAGAGCTGTGTTGATGCTTGCTTCGCTGTAGGGATTTCCATCTTTTGTCAGAAACACCAAAGACTTGTTTGCCTTTGATGCTTTGGCTTGACGTTTAAGCCTAGTGACATTTGTTTCAGCATACTCAAGTATGAATTCGTGTACTGGTTTCAGAAAGCGGAGGTAACCTCGGACATCGAATTTTGTATCGATCCCTGTGCCCGGTCCGGCAGCAATTAGTAGTATGAAACTATCTGGGTGCTCACCGATTGAGATGGAAGTCGGATCTACTATAGCGCTTTTAAGATTTTCAATCCGAAGTGTCCTTATTGATCCGATGCGCGCTCCTGTGAAGAACCCCAGAGTAAACATGGCGTGTAAAATTATGTTTTGTTCACTGGAATTTTGCTTCAAATACCTCAACAGGGTATCCCTATCTTCGGTAGAGAGTGGCATTAAGCCGTCTTCGACACTAGTGATGTTTGCCTTTCGGTGTGGAATTCTTAGGTCGGTTGTCCACACACTTAACGTGCGATTGAAGCCTGTCTGGTCGAAATATGTAGCTGCAATCTGCTGGTCAGCCCACATCTCAAGCTGTTTATCTATTAATCCTCTCGCCTTGACCCATTTGTAGAAGTTGACGACTGCATTTATTCGTCGCGAAGCTAATGAGCTTGTCTTAGTTGAGGTATTTATAAGATGCCCGCGGAATCGTTCCAAGCAGCGATCCTCGCGTTTAATGGGAAAGTGGAGCCAGTGAAGATTGTTTTCCTCCAACCAATCTGCATAGGCCTTTAAATCGTAAGCATTGCTACGAATCGTTGGAGACTTTACTCGCTTTTCTGCCAAGTAACGATGAGCCTCCATCCACAGCGAGCCATCAGACCAGAAAATGGTGTACTTGGTCTTAGGTTTACTGGATTCGCGCGGAGCCCAGTCTCCGTCGATGCGGATGTAAGGTAGAGCTGCGTAGGATTCGAGGTGTGCCAAAGTGGGTGACCCGACAGATTGAGGTATTGTCAGGTGATAATCAAACTTATGTGTAGTAATGTCAATATGGCAACTAATGTGTAAGGTAAACTCCCTGCCAAATTCCCATATTCAAGCGGCCATTAGTGATGGGAATATTCAAGCTCGCCCCGAGCAAGCTGGCTTTGAGGTGAGCGGGCATATCATCGCCACCCTCATCCCGGTGCAGATAATAGGGCTCATCTTCCGCTACTGCGCGATTAAAGAAGCTTTCGAAATCCTTGCGCACCGTGGGGTCGGCATTTTCGTTAATGGTGAGCGATGCCGAAGTGTGTTTAATAAGAATATTCAACAGTCCAACCTTAACTTGTTTAAGCTCGGGTAACTGTTGAATGATTTCTTCCGTAATAAGATGAAATCCGCGCGCTCTCGCCTTGAGTTGATATTCTTTTTGCACCCACATGAGCTGATTTTTCTCTAATAAATTACGGGTTTGTTACTGGTTTGCATTCATCTGCGATGTAGCCTATGACAGCGGCATCTGCGCAGGCACTACAACCATTGCTGTAGGTTTTTTGTTCGCTTGAAGGGCAGGGTGTAGTAACACAGCGCACGCCGGTATCGCGAGTGGCACAAACTGGTCGATAGTCCATGGTGCATATCTGCGGACGTTGGTCGGGGCACTGAGTCAGTGTGTTGTGCGCTTCTGGTTTGGGCGTAGGTTGTTGGGAGCTGCAGGCGAAAAGTAAGCAGATGGCAATTAATACTGTGGCATTTTTCATCGTGCAGTCCTCGGTTTTATTTTGCGCTCAGCGCGGCCCCATCGAATTGAATACCTGACCACCCGGTTTGCATAAAATTACGGATATTCTGGTGGTCTGTCGCCTCGGGGTGTTGCAGTACATCTTTGCGATAGTAATCACCAAAACAGGCGAGTGTTTGGTTTTCTGAAAAATTGTGCATTTGGGCAAACGAGAAGATTTTACAAGAGCCTGAATTTTGACCCGCTTCATTCACCAGTTTGCCGTTGTTAAAACGCGTAGGTGTGAAGTGATAATGAGCGTCAATCGCAGCAATGGTTTCGCTAAACTCAATCGAATCCGGTGTGTTTTTAAGTGTTGCTAAAAATTGATCGAGGTTCATAACAATCTCTTATTTAACTAAGTTACTGGCGTAGTGAGGCCCGTATTCTACGCTGGCCTTCACCAAAATAATAATTGTTTGCCCCAGCTGGTTCTGGGGAATCAATTGCGCTATGGTTTGAAATATCTTTTCATAGGTTTTTGTGACTCTCATGACCAAGAAACGTCCTATTTATATTCCCTTTGCTGGCCCGGCTTTATTGGAAGCACCTTTGCTCAATAAAGGTAGTGCATTTACAGAACGTGAGCGTCAGCAATTCAATCTTGAAGGCTTGTTGCCTTATAACATCGAGACAATTGAGGAGCAGGAGGCGCGTGTTTATCAGCAGCTCTGCTCATTTGAGTCGCCTATCGATAAGCATATTTATTTGCGCAATATTCAGGACACCAATGAAACGGCTTATTTCCGTTTGGTGACCGATCATCTGACCGAAATAATGCCACTTATTTATACCCCGACGGTAGGCTTGGCCTGCCAGCAGTTTTCAAAAATTTATCGCCGGAAGCGCGGATTGTTTATTTCGTACCCTGATCGCGCCCGTATTGATGACATGTTGCAAAACGCTACCAAGCAGAATGTAAAAGTGATCGTAGTGACTGATGGTGAGCGTATCTTGGGGCTAGGTGATCAGGGCATAGGTGGGATGGGTATTCCTATTGGTAAACTCGCCCTTTATACCGCCTGTGGCGGCATTAGTCCTGCTTATACATTACCTGTTACTTTGGATATTGGTACTAATAATGAAGCTCTGTTGAGCGACCCCATGTACATGGGGTGGCGCCATAAGCGCATCACGGGTGATGAGTATTACGAATTTGTTGATGAGTTTATTCAGGCCGTCAAAGTGCGTTGGCCAAATGTGCTACTGCAATTTGAGGATTTCGCGCAAGACCACGCCACACCCTTACTTAACCGTTATCGCGATCAACTCTGCTGCTTCAATGATGATATCCAAGGTACGGCTGCAGTTGCAGTTGGTACCTTGATGGCAGCTTGTCTGGCGAAAGGTGAACAGTTAAAAGATCAGCGAATTGTATTTGCGGGTGCTGGCTCCGCAGGTTGTGGTATCGCCGATCAAATAGTGAAACAAATGATGGCGGAAGGGGCAACTCATGCAGAAGCCCGGAGTCGCATCTTCTTAATGAGTCGTGATGGGCTGTTGCAAACGAATTCACCGGATTTGTTTGAATTCCAGCGCCCGTTCTGTACTCCTGATGAGGTAGTTGCTTCATGGCGTTCTGTGTCGTTAGGAGCAGATGGGCGCTTAAGTTTGCTGGATGTTGTTACTAATGCGCGCCCGACAGTACTGATTGGTGTCTCAGGGCAGGCCGGTTTATTCACTAAAGCTATTGTGGAAGCAATGCAGGCTCACTGCGAGTATCCACTGATTTTGCCATTGTCTAATCCTACCTCCCAGGCGGAGGCACAACCGGTAGATTTACTGCGTTGGAGTGCGGGCAAGGCAATGGTTGCTACCGGTAGTCCTTTTGCTCCAGTTGACATGGGCGATAGGGTGATAGATATAGCCCAATGTAATAACAGCTATATATTCCCGGGTGTTGGTCTTGGAGTGATTGTCGCCAAAGCCACGCGAGTGACCGATAACATGATGATGGCGGCGAGTAGGGCGCTAGCCAGCGCATCGCCACTGGCGAGCACTGGCACAGGTGCGCTACTACCTCTGCTGGATGATATTCGTGCCGTAAGTAAGTTAATTGCAAAGGCTGTGATTGTTCAGGCAATTGCTGATGGTGTAGCACTACCTATCCCGAGCGATTTAATTGATGAAAAAATCAATAAAAATTTCTGGGAGCCTGAGTATCGAGAGTATCGACGCACTTCATTCTAATGCGGCATTATGGTGCATTAGAGTTTTTTTCGAAGATCTGTTTCAACCGCTTTTCGTATGAATAGCCTGATTTATTACATCTAATGGCAGAAGGACGCTAAAAAATGTTGAATTATGCGCCATATCGACTATCGTTTATTGAGCGCCTGATGCAAAATAGCCACAGGTGAAGGAGCGAGCCCTGATTTGGAGTGGTAATTGAAGTGTGATGTGCTTCACTTGTCTATAATCAACCTTAGTTGGGTGTGCGGATTTCTATGAAACCGCGCTTTGAATGTAACCGATGTAGGCGCAGGGCAGTATATATGAGCAGTCGCAAATGGCCGTGAGGCATCGAGTGCTCCTTAACCCAATTTATAGCTTTTAAATCGACCTGAGTTGTTCGATAAAGGACTAAAACATGGATTTTCTTTCTGCACAGAAGTATCTTTTAAACAAACACCAAGCCAAGGAAATGTTTCCCTCTGGCCCGGATATGGCCGTATATAAAGTCTGCCATAAAATGTTTGCGACCCTGACTGCTGAAGGTGGTGTACCACGTGTTAGTTTGAAGTGTGATCCCGATCTCGCCTTGCAACTGCGTGAGCAGTACCCTGCGGTTCGGCCCGGCTTCCAAATGAACAAAAAACATTGGAATACGGTGATTCTTGATGGCTCAGTACCGTCGGATCAAATCCAACGCATGATTGACCACTCTTATCAGTTAATTGTTGATAACCTACCTACACTTGAAAGAGAGCAACTGCTTGCTTCTAAAAAGTAGGTATCTAACGTGCGCCGGTTACTGACCGGTGCGCTAACTTGAGTTGCTTGACCTCTTTTTGCCTCTGCATCCCCTATTAGGACGAGTAGCCTGCTGTGAGCACTGATAGAAGTATTCCATCAGACGATTTTCAGGCATCACCCGATACGGGAGTGCGACTTAAATTATTGCGCGAGTTGGCTGGTATTTCGCAGCGCGAACTTGCCAAACGTGCGGGTATGACTAATAGCAGCATATCCACTATTGAGCAGGGACAGGTTAGCCCCAGTGTGCAGTCATTGGCTCGTATTCTGTCTGCTATCCCCATTACCCTTTCCGACTTTTTTTCCTTTTCGCACGAAAGTATCGCCTCTGGAACCTCCGGTACACAGATGCCTCGTGTTAAGCAACAAACCCTGGTATTACCCGCTCAGTCCAGTAGCGCCTTTTTGGTAGCTCCTGCAGAACTCTCCGGCGTTGTATTGAATGGTTCTCTCATGCTTATCTTGCCCCAAGGTAAACAAACCTTAATGCAGGGGCAGTCATTCTGTATTCCCGCCGGGCAACTCTTTCGTTTCAGCAATTTAACCCCAGAGGAACTGCGGTTCTATATCTGTTCGTTTTTTGAACTGTCAATTTAAAAAGATCTTCTTTTGTGCGTTTGTTGTCAGCCTTTTGCGCTGCTCTAGGGCAAGTCCCGTTCATGCTGCTACACTCAAACTCAGATTTTCCCTCCCTAGATAAAAGAGAGATTCATTATGTTTCAAGGAAAAGCCCTCAAGGTTTCCCTTTTGCCCGATGGCATTGCGGAATTGACCTTTGATCTGCAAGGCGAGTCAGTCAATAAATTTAATTTGCTCGCCGTTGCTGAACTTCAACAAGTGCTAGATCTGCTGGAAAAGGCCGTTGATGTTAAAGGCCTGCTGGTAACTAGTGCCAAAGATGTCTTTATTGTTGGTGCGGATATCACCGAATTTGGCGCTGTGTTTGCGTCGGGGCCTGATCAGGTTATCGGTCATCTTGCAGCAAATAATCGCAATTTTTGCCGTTTGGAGGATTTACCCTTCCCAAGTGTTGTCGCCATCAATGGTTTTGCATTGGGGGGCGGGTTGGAGTTTTGTTTATCCTGTGATTACCGCATTGCCAATACCGCTGCCAAAGTAGGCTTGCCGGAAACCAAGCTGGGCATTATCCCTGGTTGGGGCGGCACGGTGCGTTTGCCACGTGTTGCAGGGTTGGATACTGCGGTTGAGTGGATCGCCGCGGGTAAAGAAAATGATGCGGCAACGGCCTTAACAGTAAGGGTAGTTGATGCTGTGGTCGAGCCAGAAAAGTTGCGCGATGCGGCGCTCAATTGTCTGCAGCAATGCATGGCCGGTGTATTTGATTACAAAGCGCGCCGTACCCAGAAAAAGTCACCACTGCAATTGAATTTTATTGAATCAATGATGGCTTTCGAGACCTCAAAAGCATTTGTTGGTGCACAAGCCGGGCGCAACTATCCTGCGCCGGTCACCGCGATTAAATGTATGCAAAAAGCCGCCGATAAAGGCCGTGATGAGGCGCTGCAAATCGAGGCTGAAGGGTTTGCCAAAATGGCTTTAACCCCTGTGGCCCAATCCTTGGTGGGCATTTTTATCAATGAGCAGCTGCTCAGTAAGAAGGCCAAAAGCTGGGAGAAAAAAGCGGATAAAAAAATCGGCCGTGCAGCGGTTCTGGGGGCTGGAATTATGGGCGGTGGTATTGCCTACCAATCAGCGCTGAAAGGTGTGCCCATTAAAATGAAGGACATCGCCCAAAAGGGTATTGATCTTGGTTTGTCGGAGGCGAATAAATTACTGAGCAAGCGTGTGGAGCGTAAAAAGCTCACTGCTGCTGAAATGGGCGATGTGTTAAACCGCATTGAACCTGCATTGACCTATGACGGGTTTGATCAAATTGATATTGTGGTAGAGGCCGTTGTAGAAAACCCGAAAGTGAAAAAAGCAGTGTTAGCCGAAGCGGAAAGTAAAGTAGGGGTCGACACCGTCATTGCTTCTAATACCTCGACCATTTCCATTACCTACCTTGCTGAAGGTTTGGTGCGGCCGGAAAATTTCTGCGGCATGCATTTTTTTAACCCTGTGCACATGATGCCGCTGGTTGAAGTTATTCGCGGCGCGAAAACCTCCGACAACGCTATCGCACGCACGGTTGCCTATGCCAATGCCATGGGTAAAAAGCCCATTGTGGTTAAGGATTGCCCCGGCTTTTTAGTGAATCGCGTGTTGTTTCCTTATCTGGCTGGTTTTGCCATGTTGGTGCGGGATGGTGTGGATTTTCAGCGCATCGACAAATTGATGGAAACCTGGGGTTGGCCGATGGGCCCGGCGTATTTGCTCGACGTTGTTGGAATAGATACTGCTGTTCACGCCGAAAAGGTAATGGCTGATGGTTTTCCTGACCGTATGCAGCGTGATTTTACCTCTTGCATTGATGCACTATTTGCGGCTGGTCGCCTCGGTCAAAAATCAGAAAAGGGTTTTTATAACTACGCGCTCGACAAAAAAGGTAAGCCAGCGAAAGTAGCTGCACCTGAAGTGTTGGATATTCTGAAGTCAGGTATTCAAAGTTCTATGGAGATTAGTGACGAAGATATTATCGCGCGCATGATGATTCCGATGGCAACTGAGCTTACCCGCTGCTTGGATGAAGGCATTGTGGAAACGGCGGCTGAGGCCGATATGGCGTTGGTTTATGGCACAGGTTTCCCGCCTTTCCGCGGTGGCGTATTCCGTTGGATCGATTCCATTGGCGCCCAGACATTCTGTGATATGGCGGCAAAATTCAGTGCGCTCGGTGCGCTTTATCAAGCACCGGATAGCCTTAAAGCCAAAGCGGCCAACAACCAAAAATTTTACGGCTAAGGAGTCAGAATAATGAGCTTACAACCACGCGATGCCGTTATCGTCGATTACGCACGTAGCGCTATGGGGCGCTCCAAAAATGGCTGCTTCCGCAATGTGCGCGCTGACGATATTTCCGCGGCAATCATTAAAGGGTTGCTTGCGCGCAACCCACAGCTGGACCCCAATACTATTGATGATTTGCTTTGGGGTTGTGTTATGCAGCGCGAAGAGCAAGCATTTAACGTAGCCCGCAATATTTTGTTATTGGCCGGATTGCCGCACACAATTCCAGCACAAACTATCAATCGCTTGTGCGGTTCTTCTATGTCAGCGTTGCACACCGCCACAGTCAATATCCGTGCTGGCCAAGGTGATGTGTATTTAATCGGTGGTGTTGAACACATGGGGCATTTGCCCATGTATGAATCGGTCAGTATTAACCCCTTATTGGGTTTGTCGGTTGCGAAAGCGGCGGGCAATATGGGGATGACAGCGGAATACCTGGCGTTGTTGCACGGCATCAACCGTCAGCAAATGGACGAATTTGGTGTGCGTTCCCATCTGTTGGCTGCTAAGGCCCGTGACCAGGGTAAATTTGATCGCGAGATTATTGCGGTTAACGGTCACAATGCCGATGGTTTTTTGATGGCGGTGAATCAGGATGAAACCATTCGCCCTGACACTACTTATGAAGCGCTAGCCAAATTGCCGCCGGTTTTTGACCCTAAAAATGGTCAGGTCACAGCAGGTACATCTTCACAAATGAGTGATGGTGCATCAGTCATGCTGGTCATGTCTGCCGAGCGCGCCAAATCGCTTGGGCTCAAGCCTATCGCTAAAGTTGTCTCTATGGGGCTTGCCGGGGTTGATCCGTCAATTATGGGTTACGGCCCTGTACCATCCACAGAGAAGGCATTGAAAGCGGTCAATCTGACCATCGATGATATTGATGCCGTAGAGTTGAACGAGGCTTTTGCTGCCCAGGCATTACCGGTGTTGAAGGATCTCAAGTTACTCGACGCTATGAACGACAAGGTAAATTTACACGGTGGCGCGATTGCTTTGGGGCACCCCTTTGGTTGCTCCGGTACTCGTATCACTGGGTCATTGCTGACGGTAATGCAAGATCGCGATTTAACCATGGGTGTTTCAACCATGTGTATTGGTTTGGGACAGGGCATTACTACCGTGTTGGAACGACTCAACTAATCACAGGGTCTGTATTCAGGTTGCTTTGGTGCCAAGGCAATCTTGATATCCAAAGGTCGGCTTAATGCCGGCCTTTTTTATATGTACACAAATGTAATCCCTATTGTTTTGCCAGCAAGAAATTACACTGCTCTGATAAACTAGATTCTATTTTTCGGTTAACCCATCAAAGAGACAGGTTTGATTCTTCTTACTCTGGATAAAAATACAACACCGGACAGGTGTTTGGCCCAGCGCATAAAGTCGTGGCAGGACCCTGCAGATAAAACCAGCGTTGATATATTTGCTGTGCGTTTTGTCCATGATGCAAATTACCTTGCCGGGCAACCGCAACAGGATTTGCTCGCGTTGATTTCGATCTCGTTGTCAAATCACCAGTCGGTTATTCCCGACGTCAGTATCAGTATCTTTCCTTGCTCCAGTGATCGTCTTCATGAAGTGGAATTGGTGCCTGCCAATGTTGAGTCAATGGTTCGTTATTGTCGCGAGCAGGGTTTCCCGCTAGTTCGGATCTCGTCCCCCCTATTATTGGAGCCGGTTTATATCCCCAAGCCTTGGGGGCAAGAAATTTGGTATACCGGTATTGAAACGCGCGGGCAGGCCCGAGTGATAGGGGATGGGGGGAGCTTACCTTTACCCTGGGTGATGGAGTTCTTGCGCGATCAACTGGCAATGACCGTTGCCGAGCAACTGATTCTTCTCAAAGTCCTCGATCCACTTGCGGATGAACGCTATGGCGATCTGTATTTTGAGTTGCACGAGCAGAAGCAGGAAGTTTACGTCGTCACTCATGTTGATAAGTGTGCATGGCCAGATGGGCGTGGTTCCATTCAGCTTGGCTTTGATCCCGCCATGCGAGCGCAGTATCTGACATGGAATGCATTTAAAGACGCATATCGTAAAGCGGTGAAGGACTACGAAAAAACACGGCGAGCAATTGATGCGGTACTCGATCAAAAAAAGCAGGAGCTGGGTATCCCATTGGATCAACCAGTTGCTGTAGATCAATTAAAGTTATGGGTTAAGCAGCTCTCGCAAGATATTGAATATAAAGATTTAGTAGTTCGTGAGCAGGATTTGAAAGATGCGATGGATCGTTTTATTGCACATCTACCGCTCTCGATTGGCGATGTGGTTGCTGTACCAAGATTGGTACCGCATGCACTTCAGCACGGTGTGCGGGTCGTAGAATTCCAGACGCCGGTTTATGAGCGAAAGATTCTTAGTTTCGGCCAAAAGGTTCTTACTCAGCAGCATTGGGACACGGATGAGGCCTTGAGCCTGGTCGATATCAATGCTGAGCATTTGCTTCCACCGGTCATAGTTTATGAGAGCGACGATATTCAGATTCAGCGCATCGTTAACTTCGATGAATTTGAAGTACGCCGGATTGCCTTGAATGGTATTCATCACTTTGATGTTGAGCGCTATTGCTTGTTAATGGTGTTGGAAGGAGACGTAATTATTGGTGATGATGCCGCTGCTGCCACATTGGCTAGCGGTGATGTGGCACTAATTCCTGCTAACACCCATGCTGGCCACAGGCTTAAAAGTTCTGCCGGTTGCTTGTTATTGCAGGCAATCCCTCGCGTGGGTTGATATTTTTCAAGTACAACGCCTGATAAATGGCTGGTAAATAGGCTTCCATAACATTGGGTGTTAGAATGCGCGCCCTTTTCTTGCGTCAATAACGGGAACCCTATGTCTTCCTTTTATGAAATTGTTGAGCTGACGAATGGCGATGTTGCCTTGCAACGCGCAGATAGCGAGACTAATGAGCCCTTGGTAACAATTCGTTTTTCGCAGGAATCTCTGGCATTTCTGGGAGAGGAAAAGTTCATGGTCGCCAAAGCGATGATTGAAGCGGGAATGGATGTAGCAGGGGAAATTGCAGATCAGCAGGCAGAAGCCCAATTGGATGATAATTTTAGTGAATTATCCGAGCTGGAAAAAATGATGCTGCATTGATTAAGCGAGGTTGTTATCGTCCTTGATCTCCATTATTCAACTTGAATTTATCTAACACGTAGCAGCAACCCCTGACATTGACCTTTTGCTGCTGCCGTCTCCAGCTGTGACAGCTCCTTATCACTTAATTTCCCAGGACTGGATATAACCGTGTGGCTGTTGCCAGCAGACAGTGCCTCCCAGGTTATCCACAACAGAGCCTGTGGATCTTGCGCATGAATAACGCGGATAAAGCGAGTATTTACGCCGTAGGATTCAAGCAAATCCCTACTGATATTGTGCGGTGCGATCCAGGTAATCCAGCGGTCACTGGCGCTATTGCTTAAAAATGCAATCATGGGCAATAGCAGGGCGAGCTGTTCTGGCGAGTCGCTGGTTAATACCAGCTCGGTGACACCGCTGGCAGTTTTCTGGTTGGGGGTATGTTGGGGTATAACACGAGCGATATTAGTCACGGCGAATTACTCCTACGCTTAAACCTTCAATACTGAATTCCTGGTCGCGGGTATCAACCAGAATGACATCGAAATCGGGGTTCTCTGGCCATAACTCAACTTGTGCGCGGTTACCTGCACGCTTGAATCGTTTTACTGTGACTTCTTCACCAATACGGGCGACAACGATTTGGCCATTGCGTGCCTGATCAGTTTTATGTACTGCGAGTAAGTCACCATCAAGAATGCCGGCATCTTTCATGCTCATGCCATGCACTCGCAGAAAGAAGTCAGCGCTGGGCGAAAAGAAGCTGGTGGGAATGTTGCAGTAATCTTCAATATGTTCTTGTGCAAGGATCGGGTTGCCTGCAGCAACTCGTCCGATAATAGGAATGCCCGCTTGCAATTCAGGTAATTTAATACCGCGCGATGCGCCGGGGATAATTTCGATTGCCCCTTTGCGAGCAAGCGCTTTGATATGTTCTTCGGCAGCATTTGCTGACTTAAAACCTAAGATACGTGCGATTTCGGCGCGGGTAGGTGGATAACCGGTTTCATCCGCATAACTGCGGATCAATTGCAGTACCTGTTCCTGTCGGGGCGTTAAGTCAAACATAGTGCACTCCTGGGTCTGTTTATCTGTACAGTGTCTGTGATTATATACAGTAAATCAGCTTGTGCAATAGTTTTTCAAACTGCTGTTATTTCACCCTGTTGCCATAGCGAATGTTGCGCAATTCGCCCTGAGTAAAATACAGATGGGTCATAAATTTGCCTTTGCCTGGGTTGTAGGTCCAGATCTCGACTTCCGTGCAGGTTTGAATGGCGACATTGTTTTGAATGTTGTTGTTGCCGTTTTGAACACCTTGTGGAGTGGTGATTGCGGCGGAGGGCTCGCAGTAGCTATCGGTCATCAGTGGCTCACCACACAGTTCGATAATATCCGCTTTTGTATCGCCCGCACTGGCGAGTTGACCATTGCAGCGAAGGGAATCGGCATTCGCGGTGGTTGCTAGTAAAGCGGTGCATAAAATGAATGGAGCGGTATATTTGGCCATCGTTTTTCCCCCGTTATAGATATTGTTAATTTAATTCTCATGACTGAATCGAAAATGAATTAACCGCCTATTTTGAGCAGAAGTTTATCCAGCAAACGATTAGGCAGAATTCGCTTCATTACACCAACGAGGTAAGTGGGGAAGGTGACGTAATAACGTGCTTGTGGACGAGGTGACTCGAGGGCATGTTTAAGCCGTTTAATAACAGCCGCTGGTTCCAGGGTGAAGGGGGTGTTGGTTTCTGCTTTGCCCAGGCGATTGATTGCCTTTGCGTAAATATCCCGGTGGCGGCTTTGTTCGGTGTCGATGTTTTCCAGTAGTGCAGTGAGAGCATTTTTACGAAATTCGCTGCGTATCGGTCCCGGTTCAATCAGTGAAACAAATACCCCGGTGCCGGCTAATTCAAGGCGCAATGTATCGCTAATACCTTCAATTGCATATTTGCTCGCGTTATATGCCCCGCGTAACGGCATGGCGGAAATGCCCAGAATCGATGAGTTCTGAATGATTCGTCCATAACCCTGCTTGATCATGACCGGCAGTATTAAACGCGTTAACTCACACCAACCAAAAAAGTTGGTATCAAATTGTTTGCGTAATGCATCAATAGGTAAGTCCTCTATCGCTCCCGGCTGCCCATAGGCGCCGTTGTTAAAGAGTGCATAAATTTCTCCGTCGGTAAGTGCGATTAATTCTTTAAAGGCTGTTTGGATTGAACCTGAATCGCTCAAGTCCAACTGCAGGCATTCAAAGCCTTCAGCGGTGAGCCGTGCTACATCGGTAATTTTGCGGCAGCTGGCGATAACCCGGTAGCCCGCAATTCGTAGCGCCTGGGCGGCTTCATAACCTATACCCGTTGAGGCACCGGTGATCAGAATAGTTTTTTGCATGAGCGTCACTTTTTGTTAAAGGTTTTTGCGATATAGCCGCTAGCTTATAAGACCAGCGAATGTTCTGGTCGCGACTGTTCAGGCGCTGTTTAGGGCCGCAGCATTCCGCTCCTTGTTGAGCCGCAACAATCAATGGTGATGTATGAATTCCTATTCTGCCGTAAATAGCTATGCCAGCGTTAAAGTTCATTCCGGTGTTGAATCTGCTTCTCCCCATCGTCTCATCCAGATGTTATTTGAAGGTGCTCTGGAGCGTATTGCGCAAGCAAAAGGTGCTATTGCGCAAAAACAATTTGCGCGCAAAGGTGAGTTAATCAGCAAAGCGGCGGCAATAGTAGGGGGCTTGCAGGGCAGTTTGAATGACAATGAAGGCGGCGCATTAGCGGCAAATTTAGATAGCCTTTACGATTACATTATCCGTCGGTTAACCCAGGCTAATTACGAAAACAGCATTGATCAACTGGACGAATGTGCGCGCTTGCTCGGGGAGATTAAATCTGCCTGGGATGCAATTGGCAAAGACGTTTAAGGAGTCTGCGATGACGCTACGATTAGTACCTGAGCCAGATTACACCGGTGAGGCCGGGATAATGGCCATGCGCTCACTGCAGCAGGCGTTAACTGTCGCCTTGCAGCAAGAAGATTGGGAGCGCATTCGTCATTTGGATCGTGTTTGCGTTGTATTAATAGACAGGGTGATTGCCGCTAATCGTAATGACAAATCAACATTGATTCGCGCCCTGAGTGAATTGAAAGGCGTTTATGCTGGTTTGATCGCTCAATGTCGGCAGGAAGTAACCTTGCTGCATGCAACTTGATCACAAAGTCACGCAAACATTGCCCCAGATAGCCACAAGTTCGCCGGAAATTAACACCGCAACCTGCTTTTTATGCGCAATACTCGCCAAAAGCAGCCGACCCTGCTAGCCTAGGTTAATTCTATGGCTATCAGGTATATGCTGTGTCTAATTACAATCCGCAAGAAGCACTCAAACAATATCAGAAGCTCGGTATTGAATCCGAAGTCAGTCATGCATCGCCCCATCGTTTAATTCAACTGTTATTTGAAGGCGCGTTGGGGCGTTTGGCGGCAGCGCAAGGTGCGATGGAGCGGGGCGATATTGCCGTTAAAGGTGAAATGCTTGGTAAAGCGATTGGCATTGTCGGTGGTTTGCGTAGCTCGTTAGATATGGATGCCGGCGAAATATCCGAGCGTCTGGATCAGCTTTATGAATACATTAATCTTCGCCTGTTGGAAGCCTCTGCACAAAACGATATAGATAAAGTAGTTGAGGTCATTCAGCTGCTAAAAACAGTCAAGTCTGGTTGGGATGAAATTGGCCCGCAAGCCGCCAAGGCTCCCTGATCATTCCGATTGTTACAGTAAAAATTAAACCCGCACCTGACAAAAATAATAGTGACTTTTTCATTCTGATTTTTGTCAGGCATTTTTTTGGCGAATAAATATTCAAATTGTTGTCTTTCTGATAAAGCGCCAATAAAAATTCGTCATTAATTTGACTAACCTCACAGTCTCTACTAATACTTACTCCCATAAATCTTCTCGCCGTGTGTAGTTGTCAGCTAATTGGCAGCCATAAGTCATTGGCATGAAATGAAAAAGGTCTTGGGGTATGTGGCGCAACAACAAAGTTTTGGTTATTGACGATAATCCGTCACGTCGACACGATCTAAATGTGTTATTGGAATTTCTCAGTGAGCCTGCATTGGTCAGTGCCAGCGATAATTGGTTATCGGCGGTGGCTGATCAGAATCATGGCGAAGATTATGTCGCCGTTTTTATTGGTGATTATCGCGCCAGCAAACAAAATCTTACCCAACTGCTCAAAGATGTGCGCAACTGGAATGATGAATTAGCAATTGTGCTGGTGGGTGATGAAAATCAAAACGCTGATGCCAGTTTGGAGGATGCACTGCGTTTTATGGTGATTGCCAATCTCTCGGTTCCTCCTACCTACAGCAAGCTGGTTGATACCTTGCACCGCGCACAGTTGTATTGCGAAGCTCAATCCAGTTCCAAACGCCAACCGCAACGTCGCCCTGTACATTTATTCCGCAGTTTGGTGGGAACCAGCCGCGAAATTCAAAATGTGCGCGAAATGATGGCGCAAGTTGCTGATAAAGATGTGTCGGTATTGATTACCGGTGAATCGGGTACCGGCAAAGAAGTGGTTGCGCGCAATTTGCATTACAACTCCCCCCGTCGTGATAAACCTTTTGTACCGGTTAACTGCGGTGCCATTCCTGCAGAGCTGTTGGAAAGTGAATTGTTTGGTCATGAAAAAGGTGCATTTACCGGTGCAATCAATTCTCGCGCCGGGCGTTTTGAAATGGCCGAAGGTGGCACCTTATTTTTAGATGAAATTGGCGATATGCCACTTAACATGCAGGTAAAAATTCTGCGGGTATTGCAAGAGCGTTGTTTTGAGCGTGTAGGCAGCAATAAAACACAGCCGGTTGATGTTCGCATTATTGCGGCGACCCATCGCAACCTTGAACAAATGATTACCGACAATACTTTCCGTGAGGATTTGTTTTATCGCCTGAATGTTTTCCCTATTGAACTACCTTCACTAAAAGAGCGGGCAGAAGATATCCCTCTGCTGATTAATGAGTTGGTGTCGCGTATGGAAAGTGAGCAGCGCGGTTCAATTCGTTTTAATTCCGCCGCGATTATGTCGCTCTGCCAACATGAGTGGAGCGGTAATGTGCGCGAACTGGCGAATTTGGTTGAACGCATGGCGATCACTCACCCTTTTGGTGTTATTGGTGTACAGGATTTGCCTGCAAAATACCGTCACATTGACGTAGTTGAAGAAGATTTTGTGCAATCCTCCCAGCGTGTGGTTAGTGAAAACTCAGCGGGTGCTGGTTATGTGAGCATGAACGATACACCGCTGTTACCGGAGCAGGGAATTGATTTGCGTGAATACATTACCAATCTGGAAATGAGTTTGATTCAACAAGCGCTTAACGACTGCGGTGGTGTTGTTGCGCGCGCCGCCGATAAATTATGTGTGCGCCGTACGACACTGGTTGAAAAAATGCGCAAATATGATATGCAGCGCTAGTGAATTTAATTCTTTCAAAGGCGGCGCAAGCCGCTTTTTTTATGCATCAAATTTGTGACTATTGGCCCTTATTAATTTAATAAGCAAACGAATAAGTGGAGGGAGCTTAAATATGGCAAATACTTGGGTGGTGTGTATTGATGGTACCTGGAATAGCCCCGGTCAAACCGATACAGATCCTGTCGATCATCAAGAATCTGTTACTAAAACCAATGTGCAAATTTCATGGGAGGCGCTCACCCAGTGCGACTTAAATAGTGCCAGCCCTTATGGTGCTATTGAGCCACTGGCCGGGCAGGCCGGAGCAGCGATTTATTTAAATGGAGTAGGCAGTAGCGGCAGTGAAAAATGGCGCAATTTTGAAGGCTCCACCGGCACCGGCACTTCCGAGCGCATTATTGATGCGTACCAATTTTTAGCGCAACGCTGGCAGCCGGGCGATGCAATTTTTGGTTTCGGTTTTAGCCGGGGTGCCTTTGCGGTGCGCAGTTTGATGGGGTTTATTCATTGTGTTGGTTTGCCTGAACATAGGCGCATTTTAGGCTCCACTGAATTGCTGTCGCTCTACGAGAGCTATCGCAAAAATAAAGTTCCCGCAAATGCCCCAGGCATGCAGCCAGCGGCCATCCATTTTCTTGGCGTGTGGGACACGGTGGGGGCGTTGGCATTTGGCGATGGTTTTAACGATTACCATCAATTGAGCCCTGGAAATATTCAAATCTGTTGTCAGGCGCTGGCGCTGGATGAGCAACGCAAACAATTTTTGCCGGAATATTTTAAGGCGAGCAATGCCACCCAGCAGATTAATCAAGTCTGGTTTGCTGGTGTGCACTCGAATATTGGTGGTGGTTATGTCGATACAAATTTATCGGATATCACTTTATGTTGGCTGCTTAATAGCGCCAAGCAAGCGGGGCTGAAGCTGGATGTGAGCCAATTGCCTGGTTTTTATGCGCAGAGCCCTGAGGGGGAAATTCGCCAGAGTTATCAGGAGTTTTGGAACACAATGCCGGATATAGGTAAGTGGGTAGAAAAATTTGGTTGGTTAAAAGTAGCACGCACTATTGAACCGGGCCAAAAAATTCACTGCAGTGTTATTCAGGCCATGCAACAGGGTTATAAACCTGCGGCAAAAACAGCAGAGGGGATTACGTTTAGTAGCCTTGAGTTGGAGCCTTGGGGATTTAACGATGTGTGAGCCATAAAAAAGCCCCGCATTCTATAAGCAATACGGGGCTTTTTTAGCATGCTTTTAGTCTGCAAATTTATCGCACAGACAAACTAAACATTTATTTGTGGAAACATCAATTTGCTGCTTGTGGGCGACGTGCACGCTGTGCAGGTTTTCCAGCGCTGTTGCCACTGCGATTTCCCGCGTGTTGCTGGCCTTGCGGTTTACGCTGCGCGCCATCTTTTGGCTGGGATTTACCATTACCATTTTTCGGTTTTTGGCCCAGTGCCGGTTTTTTCGCCGCTGAGCGGCCATTGCCATTACCTGCGCCAATGGTCATACGGCGACCCAGTACAATCGGTTCGGCTTTGGCGTTCGGGTCTGGTTCAAAACCGCTGATAATTTCTTTATCAATGTTGCGTTTGATCAGCTTTTCAATATCGCGCAAGAATTTATCTTCATCGATACAGACCAGTGATACCGCAATACCTTCTGCATCGGCGCGACCGGTACGACCAATACGGTGTACGTAATCTTCCGGTACGTTGGGCAATTCAAAATTCACTACGTGCGGCAGTTGGTCGATATCAATACCGCGCGCAGCGATATCGGTGGCAACCAGTGCGCGAATCGCACCGCGTTTAAAATCTTCCAGTGCTTTGGTGCGTGCGCCTTGGCTTTTGTTGCCATGAATCGCTGCTGCACTAATACCGTCGTCTTGCAATTGCTCGGTCAATTTATTCGCGCCGTGTTTGGTGCGGGTAAAAATCAACACTTGTTGCCACTCACCTTTGTTAATCAGATGTGACAGCAATTCACGTTTGCGATTGCGATCAACGGGGTAAACAACTTGCGTTACCCGCTCAGAGGCGGTGTTGCGGCGCGCGACTTCAATCAGCGTGGGCTGATTCAATAGTTTGTCGGCCAGCGCTTTGATTTCATCGGAAAAAGTTGCCGAGAACAGCAGGTTCTGGCGCTGTTTTGGCAGTAATGCCAATACTTTTTTGATGTCGTGAATAAAGCCCATATCGAGCATACGGTCGGCTTCGTCCAGTACCAAAACTTCAACCTGACGCAGGCTGACGGCATTTTGGTTGACTAAATCCAGCAAGCGGCCGGGAGTGGCAACCAGAATATCTACGCCACCGCGCAGTTTCATCATCTGCGGGTTAATGCTCACGCCACCAAACACTACGGTAGAGCGCAATGGCAGATATTTACCGTAATCGCGCACGCTTTCAAACACTTGCGCAGCGAGTTCGCGCGTAGGAGTCAAAATCAATGCGCGCACCGGGCGACGGCCAGCGGCTTGTTCGGCTGGAGCTTGACTCAGTTTTTCCAACAGCGGCAGGGTAAAACCCGCGGTTTTACCGGTACCGGTTTGTGCGCCTGCAAGGATATCGCCACCTTTTAATACGGCGGGGATCGCTTGCAACTGAATAGGAGTAGGAGTGCTGTAGCCCTGATCGGCAATAGCACGCAGAATATCGGCCCGCAGACCGAGAGTATCAAACGACATAAAGTTTTCCTGTTGCTCGGCCTCCCGCGTGGCGGGCAAGGTCTGGCGAGCTGAGATGTGGCAAACACACGAGGGTGTTTGGCAACAGAGGAGGGTGACACTGACCTTAAGGGTGTCGGCGCGCATGGTACGCAGTTGATGAATAATATGCCAGATACTTTTACGCTGGCCGATGAGCGGTTGTTTTTTGGGCGATTGGATGTTTGTGTGTTTTCAGTAATTGATGGGGATCATCATTGCTACATATCACACAACCGCTGCCCCGCGATGGGCACAAAGGTTTGCGAGGATTTGCTGGCGATAAATTTGAAGGGAACTGCGGTCATTTTCAGGCCGGTATTGCGGTGGATCACAAAATGCAGGTGCGGGCCGCTGGAGTAGCCGGAGCTGCCCGAGCGGGCGAGGGTGGTGCCGGCGGTGACTTTGTCCCCCTCACGGACGATGGCAGTGCCGAGCAGTATGTGGCCGTAAAGGGCGAAAGTGCCGTCTTGGTGGAGGATGCGTACGTAGTTGGCTTTATCCAGAAAAAACTTATCCACGCCGCCCATGTGGTAATCGTCTTTAACGGCGATGACGACGCCATCCCTCGCCGCTTTAATGGCGGTACCCACCGGGAGGGCGATGTCCACTGCATAGCGACTGCTGTCGCCATGGTGGGAGAATTTACCGTTGAATCCCTGGGTAATACGATGACAGCCCAGCGCATCGGCGGGTAGCTGATATTCCTGCGGGCCCGGTGTAAGTTTGGGGTCGCCGAGTTGCCATTTATAGGTGAAGGGCTCGATGGTGCCTGCCGCGCTGAGCAGCGTTTTTTTACCCAATGCAGGAATTATTTTGGACTGGCGCTGCTTGGCTTGTGGGGAGCGCAGCTCTACTTGAATGGGGGCGTGAAAAGGGTTTTGCACCACTAAATAATTTTTGCGTTTAGCCTCGTTTTTATCCACATAAAACACCGGTTCAACTTTTTGTTTTTCCGCGCTTTTCAGGGTAAGTGTTTCGGCGGTCGGTTCCTTGGGCTTTTTATCGGTGAAGCGCCATTTGCCGCTAGCATCCTGGTATTTGTAAATCTCGGCGGCCTGCAAGGGCATTACCGCAAGTAATAAAGCCAGTGTGAAGGTCTGCTGTAATTGGCGGCGCATAATAATCCCTGAGTCCTATTCGTATCCAATTTGATCGGGTATCCGGTTTGAGATGACGTCAAACTGTCGCAATTTATACGCTAATCCGCGTGAATTTTATATCGTCGGTTGTGTCGATTTGCATCACCCTCATTGCGATAGGCGATGTTCCGAGCGAGCCAATAGTTTGACTTGATCTAGTAGCTGATACTCGTAACTCATTGATAATAATAGCTAAATAATGTTGGCATCGCGCTTGCAAATACCTTGGTATAGCAGCTTCACCGGCGCCTAATCCGTTAACTTATTGACGGTTTTCAGGAGGCGGTGAAGTGAAATTGGCGATCAGGGGTTTTTATGACACAAGCGCTTTTGAATACCGTGGACAAGGCAGGGTTAACCTTGGTGCCCTCGGGTGATGTGGCCAAGGTTCCTGCGGGTGCATTGCTTGCCAAGCCACTTATCAACGAAAAAGTGCTCACGGAAAAGCGTCAGGGTTCAAAAACGGTGTTTACCTCCCTCGATCAACTCTCTGATCAATTAGCCGACTCCTACTATCTGCTGGAAAACCGCGTTGCTGAATTAAATGAAGAGCTAAGCAGCCTGAGCGATCGCCGGTTACAGGAATTAGCGGAAAAAGAAAAACTCGCTAATCGTTTGGAAAGCTTGCTCAATTTTTTACCCGGTGGAGTGGTGGTACTGGACTCCTCTGGTCGTGTGTCCGAATGCAATCCGGCCGCGTTGGATTTGTTGGGTGAGCCTCTGCAAGGTGAACTATGGCGTGAGGTGATTAAACGCAGTTTTGCACCGCGTCAGGACGATGGTCACGAAGTCTCCTTGCACGATGGCCGTCGTATTAGTATTCAAACCCGCAATTTGGGTGAAGACGGGCAAATTATTTTGCTCACCGATCAAACCGAAACCCGCCGTTTGCAAAGTGAATTAAGTCGCCATGAGCGCTTGTCCGCACTGGGCAAAATGATGGGTGCGTTAGCACATCAAATCCGCACGCCGTTGTCCTCTGCCATGTTGTATGCCGGTCATTTATGCAATGGCAAATTGGATGACGAACGTCGCCAACAATTCTCCGAAAAAATTCTTGGGCGTTTGAATAATATCGAGCGTCAAATTCAAGACATGCTGTTTTACGTGAAAGGCGAGTTGCCGTTGAACGATGTAATCAGTGTGGCGCAATTGCAAACAGAATTGGCCGAAGCGATGGAAGTACCGCTCATGACCAGTGAATCCAGTTGCGAATGGGTGATGAATTGCCGCGAAGAATATATTCAATGTAACCGCGATGCCTTGGTGGGCGCGGTATTGAATCTGGTCAACAACGCTATTCAAGCCGTGGAGCGCAAAGCGCATTTGCGCATTGAATTTAATAGTTATCCCAAAGCACTGAATACCGCAGTGCAACACAATTCTGCGTTGGATCAGGAAACGCCGCGCTTATGGATTCGGGTGTGCGATAAAGGCCCTGGCATGTCGCCGGAGTTGCTTAATTCTGTTGGCGATTTATTTGTAACTACCAAAGCCCAGGGTACGGGTTTGGGCTTGAGTGTTGTGCAGGCTGTTGCACGCGCGCATCACGGAAAATTTTTATTGCAATCGACGGTTGGTAAAGGCACTTGCGCAAGCTTGTTAATTCCTTTTGCAACCTTTCAAACCCAGGGGAACTAATCATGGCCTTAGCATTGCAACAAGCTGGCTTTGAAAATGCGATTAATGTATTGGTCGTGGAAGATGACAATAATCTGCGCGAGGCCTTAACCGATACGCTGCAGTTGGCGGATTACGCCGTGATTGCGGTGAACAGTGCGGAAGAGGCGCTGAAACAACTCGCGCTCTACAGCGATATTCGCATGATTGTCTCCGACGTAAATATGGGTGGCATGAGCGGCCACGATTTACTGCGTTGCGTGAAGCAGGATTATCCGCAAATTCCCATGATGTTAATTACCGCATACGCCAGCATCAGCGAATCGGTTGAGGCGATGAAACAAGGTGCGGTGGATTATTTAGTAAAACCCTTTGCGCCACAAACGCTGGTGGAAACGGTGGCGCGGCATTTGGGTGTTGCGCAAATTTCTGGCGATGAACCGGTGGCTATGGCACCGTCCAGTCAGCAGTTATTACGTTTGGCGCAGCGTGTAGCGCAGTCGGATTCTACGGTATTGGTAGTGGGTGAGTCGGGTACGGGTAAAGAAGTGTTGGCGCGTTATATTCACGATCATTCTCCGCGTCGCCATCAACCCTTTATTGCAATTAATTGCGCCGCGATCCCGGAAAATATGCTGGAAGCCATGTTGTTTGGCCATGAAAAAGGTGCTTATACCGGCGCACACACCAGCAGCCCTGGTAAATTTGAGCAGGCCAATGGCGGCACTTTGTTGCTGGATGAAATTTCGGAAATGGATATAGGCTTGCAAGCAAAATTGCTGCGCGTATTGCAAGAGCGCGAAGTGGAGCGCTTGGGTGGCCGCAAAACAATTAAGTTGGATGTGCGCGTTATCGCCACCTCTAACCGCGATATGCGTAATGAAGTCGTCGCCGGAAAATTTCGCGAAGACTTGTATTACCGTTTAAGTGTATTGCCTTTGCAGTGGGCGCCGTTGCGCGATCGTATGGAAGATATTATTCCGTTGGCGGAAAAACTGTTGCAAAAACACGCACACAAACAAAATCGTCGCGGTGTTAATTTGTCGCCTTCCGCGCAGCAAATGTTGCTGGCTTACCCTTGGCCGGGCAATGTGCGTGAGTTGGATAACATTATGCAGCGCGCATTAATTTTGCAGCCGGGTAAAACTATTCAAGCGGAAGATTTAGGCTTGGGCGGTGAGGGCACTTATTCACAAAGCCCCACCAACTACAGCCAGAAACCGAATTTACTGCAAGCGGCGCAGGCGGTTAACCCAGTTATGGATGACGGCGGAGACAGGCAGCCATCTTTTGCTGCGCAGGCTTTTGCCAATGCCAGCTTCCGCGCCAGTCAATTTTCTGTCGGTGCGGTGAATAGCGAACACTTGGCGTTGGTAAGTAATCAACCGGTGCAGCATTCGTCATTAAATAATCCCGCCTTGGGTAATGACCTTAAACAGCGCGAATACGAAATTATTATGAATACCCTGCGCAACGAGCGCGGCAGTCGCAAAAATACTGCCGAACGTTTAGGTATTAGTGCGCGTACCCTGCGTTATAAAATTGCGCGTTTGCGCGAAGAGGGTTACGAAATTACCGAATGATATTGTTTGCCTTGATCTACTAAAAACGCCCGCCGGTAATTAAACCAGCGGGCGTTTTTTGTTTGAGCTTGTTTCGATGTGTATTTGGCTAGTGCATATATTCAAATTCGTATTCACTGGTTTCCCTGCGCAGTTTCCGCTCTTCCCATTTCTCTTCCAGTTTGCGGCGACATTCCATGTTGCGGCGTATTTTTTGTTTCTTGCTTTTTGATACCACAACATCGGCAATAAAATTTGCCATGGCCTCATCAATCATTTCCAATTCGTTGTGCATAGTGAGCAGATTCATGCCTATCTCCTGTTAATGCGAATGGTCGAGTCCAGCACGGGCAAGCTTAGTGATGCTCAATGACAAAGCGATGAACAAAACGCGACAAATTGATTAATCCATACCCAATATTGGCGCGCAACAGGCAAGCGGTTGCCGAGCGGCAAATGTTGGCCTGCTTTGTGCAAAATCCCCTGCAGAGATGAAATTTACGGGTGAACTGCCAATTTATTGTCGCCCGGCATAAATAGAGCAACAGGGGATTTACATCATGACTGATCGCGTTGATATCAGCAGGCTATTGGGTGATATGCGTGCCATGAAAGCGCAAACCCAGGCATTCCAACGCCCGCAAGGGGTTGGTGATGTACCGAATGGAATGCGCAGCTTGGGCGCTTTGCCAGTAGAGGGAACCACCAAGGTTCCCAGCTTTGGCGATTTAATGACGCAAGCAGTCAATAAAGTTAACGATGTGCAAAAAACCTCTAGCGCTATGGCAGAAGCTTATGAGCGCGGTGTGGCAGGGGTGGACATTACCGATGTGATGATTGCCTCGCAGAAATCCTCGGTGGCGTTTCAAGCGACGGTGCAAGTGCGCAATAAGCTGATCGACGCCTACCGCGATGTCATGAATATGCCTATTTAATTGATCACTTTTATTGCGCATTTTTTATTGGTTAAGGTTTTACAGAATTACCGCAAGCACATTATCGATAAGGTATAAAAATTATGGCTACTCCCGCCACCACAGGTACAGAAAAATCTCCCGCCCAACCACGTTTGGGTGGCGATTTTTTAGAAGGCCTCAGTAATCTGAATTTGCTGCGCCAGATCGGATTGATGGTGACACTGGCGGCCAGCGTTGCCATTGGTTTTGCGATTGTGATGTGGATGCAGGGTGATGATTACCGCCCGCTATACGGCCGCATGGATAATTTGGATGCCGCTAACGTGGTGGATGTGCTTGAACAAAATCAAATTAACTTCAAGGTGGATCAAAGCAGCGGCGCAATTCTGGTAGCAGCGGAAGATGTGCACATGGCGCGCCTTAAACTCGCTGAATTTGGTTTGCCTTCCAGCCCGACCCAGGGCTTTGAGTTGATGGATAAAGAGCAGCCCCTCGGCACCAGTCAATTTGTTGAAAATACTCGTTACCAGCGCAGTATTGAAGGCGAGTTGGCGCGCACCATTACCAGTATCAACAGTATTCGCAGTGCGCGCGTGCATTTGGCAATTCCGAAAAAAACCGTATTTGTGCGCGATACTGCCAACCCAACCGCATCGGTTTTTGTGGAGGTGTTTGCGGGCAGGTCAGTGGACGCTGCGCAAGTGAAGGCCATTATGAATTTGGTGGCATCCTCAGTGCCCGGCATGAATATGGCCGATGTGACAGTGGTAGATCAGCACGGTAATTTATTATCGACTGGTGAGGAAAGCGCGGATTTATTACTGGCGGCCAAACAGCATCAATACTCCAAAGAAGTTGAGACCAGTATCATCCGTCGCATCAATGGCATTTTGGAGCCTGTTGTTGGTGGTGGAAAATTCCGTGCAGAAGTTAGTGCGGATGTGGATTTCACGGCAGTAGAGCAGGCAGCAGAAACCTTTAACCCCGACTTGCCTGCTATTCGCTCCGAACAGGTGTTAAATGAAACGCGCCGTGCGGGTGATGTGGCCGCCGGTATTCCCGGCGCTTTAACCAATCAACCACCGGGAACTGCTGAGGCGCCCGAACAAATTGACCCGGCTACTGGGCAACCTGTTCCGCCAGCCACCCCCACCAATAATCGTGAACAAGCTACGCGCAATTACGAGTTGGATCGCACCGTTAGCTACACAAAACACCAGCAGGGCACACTCAAACGCCTGACGGTAGCAGTGGTGGTGGACGATAAAATTGTTAAAAACGCCGAGGGTGTAGAAAGCGCGGTACCATGGACAGAGGCTGAACTCGAACGTTTGTCTATACTGGTACGCGATGCCGTTGGTTTTAGCGCGGTACGCGGTGACAGTGTGAATGTATTGAATTCCCCCTTTGCCAACCGTGTACTTGATCCTGGCGCGAGCATGGAGCAAGTGCCTTGGTGGCAGGAATGGATTATTCCGAATATGAAATACATCGCCAGTGTGTTGGTGATTTTATTGATCGTATTTGGTTTGTTGCGCCCTATGTTCAAAAGCCTTGCCAAACAAGGTGGCGCAATTGCCGAAGAGGAAGAGGCGCGCCAATTGGCCGCGCTGGAAGCGGCGGGTGCGGCAGGTTTGGATGGCATGTCGGATGAAACAGTAACCCTGACTGGCGGCCATGCGCTGATGTTGCCCGGGCCAGAACAGGGCTACGAAGAACAACTCAATGCAATTAAAGGCTTGATTGCCGACGACCCGGGTCGTGTTGCCCAGGTGGTTAAACAGTGGATAAATCGCGATGACTGATGCCAACGATAAGGCGGTCGCTAAACCCAAACTCAATATGCGCTATGTCGACCAAGCTGCCATTTTATTGATGTCGCTTGGCGAAGCCGATGCCGCCGAGATTCTCAAGCACATGGGGCCAAAAGAAGTGCAGCGCATTGGCGGTGCCATGACCCAGCTGCAGAATGTGCAGCAATCCCAGGTGCAGTTAGTGCTGGGGAATTTTCTGGATGAAGTGCGCACCCTGACCGGCCTTGGTGTGGGGGCGGATAACTACATCCGCAAGATGTTGGTGACGGCGCTGGGCGAGGACAAAGCCAATAGCTTGATCGACCGTATTTTAATCGGCGGCAATACCACCGGTTTGGATACCCTCAAGTGGATGGATGCGCGTTCGGTGTCCGATATGATCCGCAACGAACACCCCCAAATCCAGGCGATTGTAATCGCCTACCTTGAAGCGGATCAGTCCGCTGAAATCCTGACGTATTTCCCCGAGAAAGTGCGCCTGGACATTATGATGCGCGTCGCCTCGCTCGATACAGTACAGCCGAGCGCGCTGCAGGAATTGAACGATATTCTGGAAAAACAATTCTCCGGCAACGCAGCATCGCAAACCAAAGCCATGGGCGGTTACAAAGTGGCGGCGGAAATTATGAACAACCTCGACGGTTCTATCGAAGCCGAATTGATGGAAGGCATCAAGGAAATCGACGAGGACATGGGCAACCAGATCCAAGACCTTATGTTCGTGTTCGACAATCTCAAAGATGTGGACGATCGCGGCATTCAGTCGCTGTTGCGCGAAGTGTCATCCGATGTGTTGGTGGTGGCGCTCAAAGGCGCCGACGACGAACTCAAGGAAAAAATCTTCAAAAATATGTCCAAACGCGCGGCCGAACTCTTGCGGGACGATCTGGAAACCAAACCGCCAATGCGCTTGGCAGACGTGGAAGCAGCGCAGAAAGAAATTCTTATTACCGCGCGCCGTATGGCCGATGCGGGCGAAATTATGCTGGGCGGTGGTGGCGATCAAATGGTGTAAACCATGAACATCTTGTTGTCATAACTGTTGTTGTCATAAATATTGTTGTCATACCCGGGAGCGCGGGTATCTATTCAGCGTTAATGAGAGTCATCCATGTCGGAAAACAGCTTGCCCAATCGCATCGCCGCAGAGGATGCAGATAACGTTACTGCCTGGGTGCTGCCACCGGTGTCGGATAATGGGCGGGTGTTATCCTCCGCCGAAAAAGAAGCCCGTGAGCGCCGTGAGCGGTTATTGCGTCGCGAACAGGAAACGATTGAGACAGTAGAAATTCCGCAAGAAGCGCCACCGCAAGTGGGTATGACCGCCGAAGAAATGCAGGCAATTTTTGATAGCGCCGAAAAAGACGGTTTTGAGCAAGGCCACAAAGAAGGTTTTGCCAAAGGCAACAGCGAAGGTTTTGAAGCGGGGCGCCAGCAGGGCTTGATGGAAATGCGTGCGCAGTTAGTGGCGGAGCAACAGCGTTTCCAAAAGTTGGCCAACGCCTTACTGGAGCCACTTTCAGCACAGGATGACGACGTAGAAAACCTGTTGCTGGATGTGATTTGTACCCTGACCCAAAGTGTGGTGCAGCGCGAGCTTTTAACCGACTCCTCCCATATCACTGCACTGGTAAAAAGTGCGGTGAATGCCTTACCCATCGGCAGTAAAAATATTCGTGTCTGCCTGAATCCCGATGACCTGGCGGCAGTGGAAACCTATGCCGCCGAACAACAACTCGACTGGCAATTTTTTGGCGATGGCGAATTACTGCCCGGTGGCTGCCGTATAGAAACGCCTGAGAGCCGGGTGGATTTTTCTGTGTCCACTCGCTTGCAAACCCTGCTGGAGCAGTTTGTGAGTAAACAATTGGCATCGGGTGACGATGCAGATGAAGATGACGATTATCTTGATGCGCATTCCGCCGCTGAGCCGGCAGGTTCTTCGATAAAAGGTTCGGCACTTCCTGAACCGGGCAATGAGGCCTGATCGCCATGGCTGAACGTTCGTCAATCAGTTCGCGCCTGCGCGGATATGCGCCGCGCAAAGTCACGCCTATAGAGCCACAGGCCGAAGGCCGGATTACGCGCTCGGTGGGTTTGACCCTGGAGGCGGTGGGGTTGAACGTATCCGTCGGTCGCCAATGTGAAATTATCAATAGCGATAACCGCCGTATCGAAGCCGAAGTGGTGGGCTTCGCGGGCGATAAAGTGTTTTTAATGCCCATCAAACGGGTGGAAGGTTTACAGCCGGGCGCACGGGTAGTACCTGTCGCCACCCAAATGGGTATGCGCATTGGTCCGCAATTGTTAGGGCGTGTGGTGAACGGTATAGGCCAGCCACTCGACGGCAAAGGCCCTTTGATTGGCGATGAGTTCCTCGATTTTAATCCCCGCGAAATAAACCCCTTACAGCGTCACCCGATCAGCGAACCGCTGGATGTGGGTGTGCGTGCGATCAATGCGCTTATTACCGTCGGGCGCGGACAGCGCTTGGGGCTGATGGCTGGTTCAGGCGTGGGTAAAAGTGTACTTATGGGCATGATGACCCGCTTTACCACCGCCGACGTGGTAGTGGTTGGGTTGATCGGGGAACGTGGTCGCGAGGTGAAAGAGTTTATCGACCATATCCTGGGCGAAGAGGGGTTGCGCCGTGCGGTAGTGGTGGCATCCCCCGCCGATGATGCGCCCCTAATGCGCCTGCGTGCGTCGCAGTTGTCCAGTCGTATCGCCGAGTATTACCGCGATCAAGGTTTGAATGTGTTGTTGCTAATGGACTCACTCACCCGTTTTGCCCAGGCGCAGCGTGAAATTGCACTGGCGATTGGCGAACCACCGGCCACGAAAGGTTATCCGCCTTCGGTGTTTGCCAAAATTCCCCAATTGGTTGAGCGCGCCGGTAATGCCGCGCAGGGCGAGGGTTCTATCACCGCGTTTTACACCGTATTGACTGAAGGCGATGACTTGCAAGACCCCATTGCCGACTCGGCGCGGGCGATTCTTGACGGTCACGTAGTGCTGTCACGGCGTTTGGCGGAGGAGGGGGTTTATCCTGCAATTGATGTAGAGGCCTCTATCAGCCGGGCGATGCAAAATATTGTGGACGATGAGCATTTAAAAATGATGCAGCGCTTCAAGCAGTTGTTGTCGCGCTATCAACAAAATCGCGATTTGATTGCCATTGGTGCCTATACACCGGGTGCTGACCCGGAAACCGACATGGCGATTGAGCGTTTCCCGCACTTGCGCGCCTTTATCCAGCAGGGGATTCGCCAGGGGGTTCATATGCCTGAGTCAATCGCCAACCTGAAAGCGCTGCTCAAACCGCCTGCCAACTCCAAGGGTGCCAGCCCACTGGCGGCCCAGCATCGCAATAAATAGTGCCTCCTTTCCGGGCTGATAATCCAAGCGAATAACCTATGGCTGAATCACGCGCAAAACGCATGCAGGTGGTGTTGTCCCTTGCCAAAAAACAAGAGGATGAAGCCGCCAACAAACTGAGCCAGTATCGTGAGCAGTTGGTGCTGGAGCAGCGGCAACTGGTTGAGCTGCGCGACTATGCCGCCCAATACCTAAATGCCCAAGGCGCGCTGCGCGAGGGAATTCTCGCCCATGAATTAATCAACTACAGCAGTTTTATCTATCGCTTGAATGAGGCCTGCACTGAGCAGGAAGCCAAGGTAGCGCGTATGACCAGGCTGTTGGAATCGCTACAGCAGCAGTGGCGCGTAAAGCATCAAAAGCGCAAGTCGATTGAAGAACTTATTGTTCGGTTGCAGCATGAGGACAACCTGATTGCCGACAAGCTGTTACAAAAAGAGCTGGATGACCTCAGCGCGCAACAGTTGCAGCGCCAGCGGGACAGCACCTGAAGGCAATAGCCTCTGAATAGGTTATGAATTGGACAAAGAATAGGCGCGCACAGGAATAAAAATGAATTTGGCCTTGGTGCGTGGTTTTATAGTCTATCCTTAGCAAATACAGCTCCCCTGGCTCCGTAACAACCGTCAAAAAGAGCTGTTGAATTGGAAATGTCCGGACGTTTTTTGAAGAGGTAAGACATGGCGATCACGTCAACAGTATCCCCTGATGGCAATCAAGTCACGATATACATCCAAGGTCGCTTCGACTTCAGTTCCCATCAGGAATTTCGCAGCGCGTATGAAAAATTAACCCAAACCCCCATTCACTACCGTGTTGACCTGCAGGGTACTTCCTACCTGGATAGTTCAGCGCTGGGCATGTTGTTGCTGTTACGCGACTACGCTGGTGGAGAGCAGTCCAATATACAAATTGTGAATTGCGCTCCCGATGTGAAAAAGATTTTATTAATTTCTAACTTTGAACAACTGTTTGATATCCAGTAAAGGTTTTTTGCCTCTCTTGATCTGCGGTTTATGTGCTGTATGGATGCGATCCTATGAATGAAGTGCGCCGTCTTAAAATTCTGGTTGCTGACGATACAGATACAGACCGCCTGATTCTTGAAAGCATTGTGCGTAAGGAAGGGCATAGTGTGGTTTCTGCACGCAACGGTATTGAAGCTATCGCTGTTTACGCCGATGAAAAGCCCGACATAGTGTTATTGGACGCGCTGATGCCGGAGCTGGATGGCTTTGGTGCAGCGCGTAAAATCAAAGAGTTGGCGGGCGATGAATTAGTCCCGATTATTTTTCTCACCTCCCTGTCTGATACTGAATCGCTGGTGCAGTGCCTGGATGCCGGCGGCGACGATTTTCTCTCCAAACCCTACAATCGCGTCATTCTGCAAGCCAAGATCAAATCCTTTAACCGCATGCGCGAAATGCATAGCACTATGCTCACCCAGCGCGACCAAATTGTGCAGTACAACAATCGCTTGCTGCAGGAGCAAACGGTTGCCAAGCACGTGTTTGACAATGTCGCCCACAGTGGATGTTTGAATGCGGGCAACGTGCGTTACTTTTTGTCGTCGCTCGCGGTATTTAATGGTGATGTATTAGTGGCAGCCATGCGCCCCTCGGGCAGCATGATGGTTTTGCTCGGCGATTTCACCGGTCACGGATTGCCTGCTGCGATAGGCGCTATGCCCTTGGCGTCTACCTTTTACGGGATGGTGCCCAAAGGTTTTTCCATGACGGATATTTTGCGCGAGATAAACGCCAAGCTAAAAAATATCCTGCCCGTTGGCATATTCTGCTGCGCGACAATCATGGATATTAATTTCCGCAAAAAACACTTGAAAATTTGGAATGGCGGCTTGCCGGATTGTTTTATTTATCACCATAAAGACCGCCGGGTGAGTGTAGTTAAATCCACCCACTTGCCTTTGGGGGTGTTGTCTAACCGGGCGTTTAAAGATAACTGTGAATACTTTGATCTTGAAAAAGAGGATCGCATTTTTGCCTGGTCGGACGGCATTCACGAAGCGCGTAATACTGCGGGTGAAATGTTTGGTGAGGAGCGCTTACAAGCTGTGTTCACCAACAATCGCCAGCCGGAAAATTTGTTTAACGACATTATCGAAAGCGTGCAGCAATTTGTGGGCAGCAATGAAAAGGACGACGATCTTTCGCTGTTGGAAATCCGCATGGATGAGCCAGCGCGGGTAAATAGCTTTGCGCAGGAAGCGAGCGATAAATTTGGCAATTCGGAAATTGAATGGGCGATGGGTTTTGAAGTAAAACCCACCAGCTTTAAAGTATTTGACCCTCTGCCTATGTTGTTGAATGTATTGATGGAGGTGCCCAGCCTGCGAGCGTTTAGCAGCACGCTCTACACCATTCTCGCCGAGCTTTATACCAATGCTCTGGATCACGGGGTGTTAAAGCTGGACTCCAGCTTGAAATCCACCGCGGAAGGCTTTGCCGATTACTATCGCTTGCGCGAAGAGCGGATTAACACAGTGGCTGATGGTTTTGTGCGTATTCACATCACCCACAAAACCAACGAGAACGGTGGTTTGTTAAAGGTTCGTATTGAGGATAGTGGTGAAGGTTTTGATTACCGTGAGCGTGCTGTGAACACCTTATCAACCTTTGGCTACAGTGGCCGGGGTATCGCACTGGTGGAGAAACTTTGTGGTAGGGTTACTTATCTTGGCTCTGGCAACATTGTCGAGGTCGATTTTTCCTGGGTAAGTGATGATTAACCAATAAGTGCGAGCGGCCGAACCATGGAACATTTGGACTACGAAACCCTGAATACCCTGCGCCAAGTTATGGAAGACGATTTTGGCTTGTTGATCGACACCTTCATTCAGGATTCCAACGACCGCATTTTAATATTGCGTGAAGTGGTGAGCGGCACAGAGGCGGACCCTATACGCCGTGCCGCGCACAGTTTTAAAGGCAGTAGCAGCAACATTGGCGCGCTGCGCTTAATGACCCTGTGTTTGAGCCTTGAAAAGAAAGCCATGGCCAATAACTTTGAACAGCTTGAGTGGGATCTTGTAGAGATCGAACAAGAGTTCGCTCATGTGCAGGAGCTGTTACGCGCTCTTGATTAGCCAGTTTGGCACCTACCTTGCAATTCACCTCCTGAACCGAACTATTTAGTTGATCTTGCGGCAAACCCTTGCCGCGATCAGGTCAGGAGTAATTGATGAATAACGGCAACCTCTTGGATAGTCTGCTGGCTACAAGCAACGCCAGCACAGCACCCAAAAAAACGGCCAAGCCCCAACGCCAAACCTCATCCGCTGAGGGCTTTCAAAATACCCTGGAGCAGCTGCGGCCAAAAGTTGCCGCCCGCAAGCCTGAACCAACGGCAGCCCGTGCCGAACCTCATGCGCGCACCGATTCACATCGCCCTGATGTGCAAGAACCAAAGCCTGATATTCCTGCGCAAGCCCGCGCCCGTAGCGATAACCACCAGGAGCGTCCCGCAGCAACAACACCTGCCTTCGACAGCTCTCATTCAACCAGTAACGACCATCAGTCCCCTAACGCGAAAGTGTCTGCTATAGAGGGTGAGCAACTCACTGAAGAGGTATTAGTTGAGGAGGGGTTAGCATCTGGACTATCGACAGATACAGAAGCCGCGCTCCTAACGGAATTGGTTGATGACCAGCTAATCGTCACAAATACCGATGCTACCAGCCTGCCGCTGGAAGAAAATATAGAGGGTTTTCTGCTGAGCCTGGAACAACCGGGAATTTCGCTTGCTGAAACTACGCCGGAATTGGTGTCTGAGCTTCAGCTTGCGGGGGTGTTAAACCCGGCAGCTGATACTGAGGTGATATTGCCTCCAGCATTTGCTAATCAGTTGGCAGCTATGTCTGGTACGCCCCTCAGTGGTACTGCAGCGTCACCCCTAACACCGCTGGCTAATAATAGCGTATCTACAAACTTGCTAACCCCTGAGTTGATGGCGGAAGGGGAAACCTTGGCGCTTTCACAAGAGGGTGATTCGGAATTGTTAGTGGCTGATGGGGAGGTGTCAGATAACCCCGATTTGCTGTTACTGAACGCCAAAACCATTATGAACAAGCTGGCTGAAGCCAGTGCCAGCTCGCTGGATAAAGGCTCACCGGCAGGGGATTTGCCCAAGGCATTAACTGCTGCGGCTCCTGCCGTGGAGGCGCTCAGTCGCTTGAATGAAGCCCCGTCACCGGCGGCACGAAGTTTTGTGGTGCAAACCGGTGTGCCGGTCGCTCTTGGGCAACCGCAATGGGGTCAGGCGGTAGGTGAGCGGGTGTTATGGCTGGCGGCGCAAAATGTCAGTGCAGCAGAAATTCGCCTCGACCCACCCGAGCTGGGGCCGATGCAGGTGAGAGTCAGCGTTAATCAGGAGCAGGTAAACGTCAGCTTCACCAGTCCTCACCCTGCGGTGCGCGAAGTATTGGATCAACAATTAAACCGCTTGCGCGAGATGTTTTCGGAACAGGGGTTAAATCTGGTGGATGTTGATGTCTCGGATAAATCGTTTGCCCAGCAAGATCAGGAGCGGGGTGAATCGAGAAAAAATGGAACATCAGCTGCAGAGGATGAGGAGCTTGCGCCATTAACCAGTTCGATACTTGTCTCTAATAGATTGGTGGATCATTACGCCTGATCCAAACTTTCTTTCTTAAACACTCAATCCTCCCTTGCATAAGCATTCTGGCGTGTGCCCCTGATTCAGGGCGCACGCTAGCGCATTGTTTTTTCTCGCTTTTATAGGCTATTTCCCGCGCTAAACTTCGCAAAGCCCGGTTCCACTGCTAAGCTTTCTAGGGCGATACTGGCATAAGTATTGCTCGACCTCTTTTAAGTCCGCTATTAGCCCAAGAAAGTGACGGAGTTTTGACATGGCTCAGGCCCCCAAAAAAGCAAACGATGCCGGCGCTGATGCCGATGCAACCAAGAAAAAGAAAAAACTCCTATTGATGATTGGTGTGGCTGTGGCACTGGTTACGCTTTCTGTGGGGGGGACTGTGATTGCGCTTAAAATGTTGTCACCACCCGCCGCCGAAACTCCAGCCGCTGATGAAGCACCTGCACCTACCTTAGCTCCGGCTATTTATTTTGAAATGACCCCCAATTTCACCATTAACTTTACCGTTAACGGTCGTCAGCGTTATCTACAGGCAGCGATTACACTTTTATACCGCGACCCGGCATTGGAAAGTTTATTAACCCTGCACATGCCCGCTATTCGCAACGGCTTGGTGATGTTGTTAAGCAGTAAAAATTTTGATGAGTTGCAAACACCGGAAGGTAAAGAGCAACTTAAAGCCGACTCCTTGGTAGTTATTCAAACACTGCTAAAAAAAGAACAGGATGCACTGGCTGCCAGCGACCCCGAGAAAGAAGTCCCGCTCGCGACGGTTGAGCAAGTTCTGTTCACCAATTTTGTAATGCAATAAGGAAACCGCCGTGCAAGATTTACTCTCGCAAGACGAAATTGACGCGCTCCTTCATGGTGTCGATGACGGCGATATAGATACCGACTCGGACATAGAACCGGGTACGGTCAAAACCTATGACCTGACCAGTCAGGATCGTATTGTGCGTGGGCGTATGCCTACGCTGGAAATGATCAACGAACGTTTTGCGCGTTACACTCGCATCAGTATGTTCAACCTGTTGCGTCGCACCGCCGATGTCTCGGTTGGCGGCGTGCAAATTCAAAAATTTGGCGAATACGTGCACACACTTTATGTGCCTACCAGTTTAAATATGGTGAAATTTCGCCCGCTGCGCGGTACGGCATTAATTATTCTGGATGCGCGTTTGGTATTTAAATTAGTGGACAATTTTTTTGGTGGCGATGGCCGTCACGCAAAAATTGAAGGACGCGAATTTACGCCAACGGAATTGCGGGTGGTGCAAATGGTATTGAATCAGGCGTTTGTGGATTTAACCGAAGCCTGGAAAGCCGTTTTCCCCATCAATTTTGAATACGTGCACTCGGAAGTAAACCCATCACTCGCCAATATTGTTAGCCCGAGTGAAGTGGTGGTGGTCAGTACTTTCCATATCGAACTGGATGGGGGTGGGGGTGAAATGCACATTACTGTGCCTTACTCCATGATTGAACCCATTCGCGAAGTGTTGGATGCCGGTTTACAAAGCGATAGCGATGAACATGATGAACGCTGGGAAAAAGCGCTGCGCGAAGATGTGCTCTCCGCCAAAGTAGATTTGGAATGCGACATAGTGCGCCGCGATATTACCTTGCGCGATATTGTGGATTTAAAAGAAGGCGACATTATTCCCGTAGAGTTCCCGGATTATCACGTACTCACGGCGAATGGTGTGCCCATGTTCAGAACGCAATTGGGGCAGTCCAACGGTTTTCTCTCGTTGAAAATTCGTGAATTTATTGATCGTAGTAGTGCTTACAATATTACGGGCACTAAGGCAGAACAAATCGCAACTATGAAAGGCGAAAGCCACGCGGCTTCTAAGGGTGAAAAAAATGGCAAGTGATGATATCGATCAGGATTCAATGGCGGACGATTGGGCTGCGGCGATGGCTGAACAGGCCGATGTGGATGAGGCCATGGCTAATGCGGTTACTTTTGACGAATTAAAAAACGAACCGCTCAAGCAAGCAGCGGGTAGCCCTGATCTGGATGTGATTTTGGATATTCCTGTTTCTATTTCCATGGAAGTAGGGCGCACCTCAATTACCATCCGCAATTTATTACAGCTCAATCAAGGTTCGGTGATTGAATTGGATCGCCTTGCTGGTGAGCCGTTAGATGTACTGGTCAACGGCACTTTGATCGCGCACGGTGAAGTAGTTGTGGTCAATGAAAAATTCGGTATTCGTATGACCGATGTGATTAGCCCCGCAGAGCGCATTAAAAAATTGCGTTAGGAAATACCATGAGCCCCGCATTGTTTATGAACTTAAAACGGTTGCTGTGTGCGGGGCTATGTTGCATAGCGCTGTACTCTTACGCCGATCCCGGAAGCGATGCACCCGTCGCTGCAACTGCATCACCCATACAATCAAACGCAACATCCCCTACAACAACATCCGCTACAACATCAATCGCAACAACACCGGTTGCAACAAGCCCGGCGGCGATTAACGCTACACCTATTGGCGGTGGCCGCCATTTGGTAAGTGTGGTTATGGCGCTGTTTGGCATTATTGTGTTGATCTTTGCCATCTCCTGGTTTGTAAAACGTTTTGGTCAGGGCGGCTTTACCCAGAATCAACACATTAAAATTATCGCAACAATGCCTTTGGGGACTCGCGAGCGCATAGTGTTAATTGAAGCTGGCGGGCAACAGTTGCTCTTGGGCATAACTGCCGCGGCAATTAATACCTTGCATGTGTTTAATGAACCCGTAGTGTTGCCGGAAAGGGAGCCAGGTACTTCAGATTTTAGTCGTAAATTAATGACAATTTTGCAGCAAAAATCTTCTGGTGCGACCGGCGGAAAAAATAATAACAGCGACGATTCGGCAACAAGGTAGTCTTATGAATGCTCAGTGGCACAATCAATTCCGGCACTTGTTAAATACAATCGCCATATTATTTCTACTGTTGTTGGCGGGCACTGCATTGGCGCAAACCAATACGCCCAATGTGGCAGATCCAACAGCGGGTGGTTTACCCTTAACACAAGTATCGCCGAGTAATGTTGGCAGCCTACCTGCTATTCCAGGTTTGCCTGCACTGACGGTAAAAACCAATCCGAATGGCACGCAAGAGTACACAGTAACGCTGCAAATTCTCGCCATCATGACGGCGCTGACATTTTTGCCGGCATTATTGATGATGATGACTTCATTTACGCGGATTATTATCGTGTTTTCTATTTTGCGTCAGGCGCTGGGTTTGCAGCAGTCGCCGTCAAACCAAATTTTGATTGGTCTCGCGCTATTCTTAACCTTGTTTATCATGCAGCCGGTATTAAACAAAGTGAATCAGGATGCGCTCCAGCCCTACATCAATCAGCAAATTGGTGCACAGGAAGCGCTGGCAAAAACGGCCGCACCGTTTCACGCGTTTATGATTGCGCAAACCCGCGAGTCGGATATTTCGCTGTTTATGGGCATTGCTAAACACCCGCCTATCGCCACACCAGAGGAAACACCGTTTAGCATTTTGGTGCCGGCATTTATCATCAGCGAATTAAAAACTGCGTTTCAAATTGGTTTTATTATTTTCATTCCTTTTTTGGTGATCGACATAGTGGTGGCCAGTGTATTGATGGCCATGGGCATGATGATGTTGTCACCGCTGATTATTTCCCTGCCGTTTAAAATTATGCTGTTTGTGTTGGTGGATGGCTGGGCGATGATTGTGGGTACACTTGCTGCCAGTTACGGCGTGTGACGGAGGATTTATGTTAACGCCCGAAGTCGTCATGGATTTATTTGCCGAAGCCTTTTATCTCACTATTTTGATGTTATTAGTGATTATCGGCCCCGGTTTGATTGTGGGGTTGGTGGTGAGCATGTTTCAGGCGGCAACCCAAATTAACGAGCAGACACTGAGTTTTTTGCCGCGCTTGATCGTCACTATTATTACCCTGATGATTGCTGGTCCTTGGTTGCTTAATAAATTTATGGATTTATTTAACCGTTTGTTTTCCAGCGTGCCCAGCCTTATCGGTTAGCGCAAAACCACCTTCCATAGCGATTTGCCCATATGCAAGAACTGATTATCAGCGAAGAACAACTTATGCAATTTATCGGTCAGTATATCTGGCCGTTACTGCGCATTAGTGCGTTTTACTTTGCGGTACCAGTTATTGGCGCACGTACAGTACCTGCGCGGGTGCGTATTATTTTGTCGCTGTTCACGGTAATCATTCTGGTGCCCGTATTGCCACCAGCGCCTGTCGTGTCTTTTTTATCGGCACAGGGTTTTATGATGGTGATTCAAGAGGTGTTAATTGGCCTCGCCCTCGGGTTTTGTATGCAGGTGGTAATGCACGTATTTGTATTGGCCGGGCAGTTTATTGCAATGAAAATGGGTTTGGGTTTTGCGGCTATGAATGATCCCTCCAGTGGCGTGAGCGTGACTATTTTGTCGCAGTTTTATTTGCTCTTGTCCACGTTGCTATTTCTCAGTGTTAATGGCCATTTAGTCGTTTTGCAATTAATGGTGGATAGTTTTACTACGTTTCCTATCGGTGGTGCGGGTATAAATAGCGCGCACTTTGCGACCATTGTGGGTATGGGTTCCTGGTTATTCAGTGCGGCTCTGTTAATTACCTTGCCACTGTTTACATCGCTATTAATTGTAAATATGTCATTTGGTGTGATGAGCCGCTCAGCACCACAGATGAACGTATTTACGGTGGGTTTTCCCATCACGCTTATTCTCGGTTTTATTTTAATGTGGTTTACCTTCGCCAACTTCCTGCCAGTGTATTTTGACATTATGGAAGAGGGCATAGGTGTGCTGCGTACTTTGGCACTAACTCCTTAGGGGCTGCCCCTTAGGGTTTTATAGGAGCAACCTATGGCCGAAGATGACGACAGCAGCCAGGAAAAAACGGAAGAGGCCAGTGCCCGAAAACTTGAGAAGGCGCGCGAAGAGGGGCAGGTTCCCCGTTCACGCGACCTTACTACTACGGCAGTGTTAATGGTGGCGGCCATAGGCCTGTATGTTTTTGCAGAATTTATGGGCAACAAACTGATTGGGATCAGCCGTGAAAGTTTTACCCTCACGCGCGCGGCTATTTACGACCCCAATGCCATGATCGCCCACCTTGCGGCGGCTATTTACGACGGCCTGTTTAGTATTGCGCCCTTAATGGTTTTATTACTTGTTGCGTCCATTGTTGGCCCTATCGCATTGGGTGGGTGGAATTACAGCACCAAAGCCATGGAGCCAAAACTCAACCGCATGGACCCTATCGCGGGTATCAAGCGGATGTTCTCGGTGAAATCCCTCATTGAATTATTAAAAGCGCTTGCCAAAGTACTGGTTATTTTGGGCGGCACTATTTTTATCCTGAAGTTTTTTGCGCAAGACATGTTTCGCTTGGTGGATGAAAGCACCAATGTCGCCATCATTCATTCATTGGAAATATCTATCCTCGCCACTATTGCACTCTGCGCGACTACCATCGCGATTGCGGCGATTGATGTGCCGATTCAGATTTTTGAATACAACAAAAAATTAAAAATGTCGCGGCAGGATCAAAAAGACGAATCCAAAGATACGGATGGTAAACCTGAAGTCAAAGGCCGTATTCGCCAATTGCAGCGCGAAATGGCGCAGCGCCGCATGATGTCCAATGTACCGCAAGCCGATGTGATCATCACCAACCCGGAACACTTTTCGGTCGCGTTAAAATACGACCCCGAAACCATGGAAACGCCACTGATGATTGCCAAAGGTGGCGATCACACCGCGCTAAAAATTCGCGAAATCGCTAAAGCGCACAATATTGAAATTATTCAGTCGCCGGTATTGGCGCGCGCGATTTTCTACACCACCGAAGTGGATCAGGAAATTCCCTCCGGCCTGTACCTCGCAGTTGCCCAGGTATTGGCATACGTATTCCAGCTGCGCAATTACCGCAAAGGCAAGGGTGACAGGCCCGCTTATCCCCGCAATATCAACGTCCCGCGCGACTTGCGTTACAACGCCTCGGGTGAGGTGGATTAATCGCTGCACTTTTTATCGCTGTACTTTTTATTTATCGCCGTACTTTTTTAAGCGATTGCTATGAATCGGTACACTTCTTGCGATAAGCACAGGTAAATGATTTCACCGTCAAGAATCCGTGCTTATGGCCTTACCATCGTTTAACCAACTGAATAACTTCAACGGCAGAGCCGCGCTGGGTTCATTGCGCGGTATGGGGCGTGGCAATTTGGGAATTCCCATTTTGCTAATGATGCTGTTGGCGATGATTATTTTGCCGATTCCGCCGCTGCTATTGGATATGTTTTTTACCTTCAATATTGCCCTGGCGCTCGTTGTGTTGCTGGTGTCTGTGTATGCCATGCGCCCGCTGGATTTTGCCGCATTCCCCGCGATTCTTCTTATTGCCACCCTGTTGCGCCTCGGCTTGAACGTTGCCTCCACTCGCGTAGTTTTACTTGAAGGTCATAACGGAGGCGATGCAGCGGGGAAAGTAATTGAAGCTTTTGGTCATGTGGTTATTGGCGGAAATTTGGCGGTGGGTATTGTGGTGTTCATCATTTTGATGATCATCAACTTCGTGGTGGTAACCAAGGGTGCGGGCCGTATTTCCGAAGTGAGTGCGCGTTTTACCCTGGATGCAATGCCCGGCAAACAAATGGCGATTGATGCGGATTTAAACGCGGGTTTGATCGATCAGGATCAGGCGCGTACCCGTCGTCAGGAAGTCTCTTCCGAAGCGGATTTTTACGGCGCGATGGACGGTGCGAGCAAGTTTGTTCGCGGTGATGCGGTTGCAGGCATCATGATTATGTTTATCAATATTTTTGGTGGCTTGGCGATTGGTATGGCCCAGCATGATTTGCCATTTGGCGAAGCCTTTGAAAAATACACCATCCTCACTATTGGCGATGGTCTGGTTGCACAAATTCCCGGACTGTTGCTGTCGGTAGCCTCGGCGATTTTGGTGACTCGCGTTAACAGTGCCCATGAAATGGGGGCGCAGGTAGTCAGTCAGATGTTTGCGGCCCCTAAAGCTTTAGCTGTTTCGGGAATCATGCTGATCGTGATGGGGTTGATTCCCGGTATGCCGCACGTTGCCTTTTTGGGTTTGGGTTCTATTTGTGTCGGCCTTGCTTATTACATCCACTGGCGTAAACAGCAGCCTGCAGCCGTTGAGGACAATTCTTTTATTCCCGCAGGTACTCGCTTGGCTGGTGATGCACCAGGCGGTGGGCAGGGTGGTGCGACCATTGCGCCGCAGCGTATGACGCCCGCATTGCCAGCCGGTACTCCCGAGGCGCCCGAGTTGGGGTGGGACGATGTACAGCCTGTCGATGTGATCGGTTTGGAGGTTGGCTATCGCTTGATTCCGATGGTGGATAAAAACCAGGGTGGCGAATTACTGGGTCGCATCAAAGGTGTTCGCAAAAAGCTGTCGCAGGAAATGGGTTTCCTTATTCCCTCGGTGCACATTCGCGACAATCTTGACCTTAACCCCACGGGTTATCGCATTAGCTTGATGGGTGTGTCCATGGCTGAGGCTGATATCTACCCGGATCGTGAATTGGCGATTAATCCCGGGCAGGTTTTTGGTTCGCTGGAGGGGTTAAAAACCAAAGATCCCGCCTTTGGTTTGGATGCCATCTGGATCAACCCTAACCAACGCGAGCAGGCGCAAACTCTGGGTTATACCGTGGTTGACCCGAGTACGGTGGTGGCGACGCATCTCAATCAAATTCTGCAGCAGCATACCTTTGAGTTGCTCGGCCACGAGGACGTGCAAAAGCTGTTGGATATGCTGGCTAAATCATCGCCCAAATTGGTGGAGGAGTTGGTGCCCAACACGCTGAGCATCAACGCGCTGCTCAAGGTGTTGCAAAACCTGCTGCGCGAGCGGGTGCCGATTCGCGATATTCGTTCCATCGCCGAAGCCTTGGCGGGCAGTGGGATAAAGAGTCAAGATCCCGCCGCTTTGACGGCCATGGCAAGGTTGGCGCTGTGCCGTCAAATCGTCCAAAACATCATTGGCAACGAGCGCAACCTGCCTGTAATCACGCTTGAGCCTAGTTTGGAACAGTTATTGCTAAATACCGTTCAACAGGCACAAAAAGCTGGCGCTGATGACAGTGCGTTTATTGAGCCGGGCTTGGCAGACAGGTTGCAACAGTCGTTGATTAATGCAGCCCAGAAGCAGGAAATGGCAGGTAAACCGCTGGTTCTTTTGGTTGCCGCACCCTTGCGCTCCATGCTGTCCCGCTTTGTTCGCCACAGCGTTCCGGATATGCGGGTATTGGCTTATACCGAAGTGCCTGACAACAAACAGATCAGTATCGAGGCCAGTGTTGGCGCCGACAAAAACAACTGATGTGTTAAGTCAATTTAATCGTTAACCAGGTGGCCCACCCCGGGCGGGAGTTGAGTATGCAAGTCAAACGTTTCGTAGCGGCTGATATGCGTCGTGCGTTGGAATTGGTTCGCCAGGAATTAGGGCCAGATGCCATCATTCTCTCCAGCAACCGTATCCCGGAGGGGGTTGAGTTGCTCACCACCATGGGCTCTGACTACGAGCTAAAACAACTGCAAACGCGCCCCTTTGCCGAGTCGACCTTTGCGTCGAGCGAGCCGCTATTGAGTGATGGCGATATATCTCCCCGGATACTGGAGCGTCAACCGACTCGCAAAGTTGCCCCGGTGATCACCCAGATTCCTGATCACCCGAACGTCGGCAAAACCGGCGCCCAATTAGCGGACGACATAGAGCGTGCCCGTCTGCGTATGATTGCCGCGCGCAAAGCAGAAGAATCCGCCAAAGAGTTTATGGTGGGTAAGAATACGGTAGTGAACGCCGGTATTCCCCGTCATGCAACTGCGCCAGCAAGCCCCCCTAAAAAAGGCATGAGCGCCGCCGAGCGCTATCCGCTGGTTGATCCTGTGCCCGCAGTCAAAGAGCGTAATTTAACTCCCGAGGCAGCGTCATTTCGCGAAGCACTGCTCAGCAATACTCGCAATGCCCAGGATGCAAAAATCGATGCTTTGCTGACCAAAGAGAAAGCAGCACCTGTATCAATTACCCCAAATATTGATACCTTCGACCAAAATACCCAGCTTAATGACCTGCAGGCAGAAATTGCCGATATGCGTTTGTTGCTGGAACAGCAATTGGATCGCCTTAGTGGTAAACAAACCATTGCGAGCGATTCCCCGATTTTGGCCAGCATTGCCCGTCGCCTGGAGCGTTTGAGCTTGCCCAAAGACGTAGTTGCCAAGGTGATTAATGCCTGTACGAAAACCAAAACCCTGAGCGAAGCCTGGCCCGATGCCTTGGCAAACCTCGCACATCAGCTACCCATCAATGGCCGCGACATTGTTGATCAAGGCGGGATCTTTGCGTTTGTAGGCCCCACCGGTTCGGGTAAAACCACCACCATTGGCAAACTGGCTGCACGTTATGTCATGCAGCATGGTTCAGACAAAGTGGCGATTATCACTACCGACACTTACCGTATTGCCGCGCACGACCAGCTGCGCTCACTGGCGCGTATTCTGCGCGTACCCGTGCGTGTTGTGGATGAAGCTAATCCGCTGGATACGGTATTGCGCAGCCTGCGTCACTGTTCCTTGGTGTTGATCGATACCGCTGGTTTCCGCCACGGCGACCCACATTTAAAAGCCCAGCTCAATGCTTTGGCCGACCAACCACAGGTAAAAACCTATTTGGTGATGTCGTCCAATAGTCAGGCGCAAATGCTCAAAGCCTCGGTTCACGCCTATGGCGCGGCGCGCTTGCAGGGCTGTGTTCTCACCAAGTTGGACGAAACCGCCAGTATCGGTGAGGCTCTGGGTGTGGTGATGCAAAGCCGTTTGCCCGTTGCCTACACCACCGATGGCCAGGACATTCCTAAAAATTTGGAGGTGGCACGGGCGCATCAGTTGGTTGCCAGAGCGGTGGCATTGCTGAAAACCAGTTCAGAAACGGCGGTTTCTTAGCCAAAGAAAAGCTATAACCCTATGATTTTTACAGTGAAACTGAAATTAATCGGATCTTTTTCTAATCCCTATCTATACTCAGTTCACCATTAGAGTGCCAACAAACCGTACCGCCAGTTTTCTGGCGCCAACCCCGGCACACTTAAGAAGAATATGTTTGGAGTTACGTGTAGATGAGCCAAGTGCGACCAGTACAAGTTATCGCTGTGTCCGGCGGTAAAGGCGGAGTAGGTAAGAGCAATATTTCCGTCAACCTGAGTATTGCCCTGGCTGAATTGCGCCGTCGAGTTGTACTGCTCGATGCTGATTTAGGCCTCGCCAATGTGGATGTATTGCTCGGCATTCGCGCCACCCATACCCTTGCGGATGTTCTCGCCGGCACTCATTCGCTCAGCGATGTGTTGGTCACTGGCCCCGCCGGTGTAAAAATTGTTCCAGCATCCTCGGGTGTACAGCGTATGGCGGAGTTGAGCAGCGCCGAGCATGTGGGGCTTATCAATGCCTTCAATGAACTTTCCGATCAAGTGGATATTTTGGTGATAGACACGGCCGCGGGTATCTCGGATACCGTGGTTAGTTTTGTGCGCGCCGCCAACGAAGTCATTATTGTCGTGTGCGATGAACCTTCTTCCATCACCGATTCCTACGCCCTTATCAAATTATTAAACAAAGAATATGGAATGCAGCGCTTCCGTGTGGTCGCCAATATGACGCGCACCCAACAGGAAGGCATGAATATGTTCAACAAACTCAATACCGTTTGTGAGCGCTTTCTGGATGTCACACTCCAGTTTGTAGGCCAAATTCCCTTTGACGAAAATGTGCGTAAAGCCGTGCAAAAACAAAAAGCCTTGTTGGAGTTTGCCCCTGCCTCCAAGGCGGCAGTGGCAATACGTGCGTTGGCCCAAGCAGTCGATAAATGGCCGCTGCCATATTCTCCCACCGGGCGCCTGGAGTTTTTTGTCGAGCGCTTGTTGCAGGCCGCGAATGCGCGTTAGCAATATCCGCATACGCAGTTGCATAGACATTGGTGTGTGACTAGCGTTATGAATCGCTACTCACGAGAAAGTGAGGCAGGGTTGCCAATAATCACGGCAGTTTTTGCTAAACAAAAGGTGTTCGATGGCCGCAGTCAATGGTTTAGCCATGTACGATAAAAAGACCTTGCTCGATGCGCAAATCAATGTTGAAGACTTTGCTCCGCTGGTAAAGCGCATTGCTTACCACATGATGATGCGTATGCCTGCGTCTGTGCAGGTAGATGATCTGATTCAAGCGGGCATGATTGGCTTGATCGAAGCATCACAAAAATACGATGCATCCCGCGGTGCCAGTTTTGAAACCTATGCCGGTATTCGCATTCGCGGAGCAATTGTTGATGAAATGCGTCGTGGCGATTGGGTGCCCCGCTCAGTGCACCGCAATGCGCGCCGTGTTGCGCGTGCCGTTGCCGCCGTCGAGGCGCGTACCGGGCGCGATGCGACCGACGCCGAGGTCGCTGCTGAACTAGAGGTATCGCTGGAAGAATATTTTGAAATGCTGCAAGACTCCAACGGTAGCCGATTATTCAGTTACGAAGAGACCTTCGGCGAAGAAGACAGCAATATCGACGCGTCCGAACACAGCAGTGCTTTTGTTAGCCCGTTTGAAGGGGTTCAGCGGGATGGGTTAAAAAAAGCCTTGGCCGAGGCGATTGCCTTGCTTCCCGAACGTGAGCGCATGGTGCTCGCCCTCTATTACGATCAGGAATTAAATCTCAAAGAAATTGGCTTGGTGCTTGGTGTTAGTGAATCCCGGGTTAGTCAGATTCACAGCCAGGCAGCCGCGCGTTTGCGCCACCGCCTTGGTGGTTGGCAGCCCGCGTAAACTGGGTGAAAAACAGCTAAGGGCAGTGTGGTTTGCTCGCCGTTGCCAGCAGAATCGCAAATTAGTCTGTAAATACAACAATTTGCGCTATGATTTGCAGTAAAAGTTGAAGATTTACGCGCCGCCACTGGCCGAAGCTTTAACTCCTACTAGACTATGAATTAATAAAATTCCCTTCTGGGTAATTGGAGGTTGCGTTGGATAAGAACATGAAAATCCTGATTGTTGATGACTTTTCAACAATGCGGCGGATCATCAAAAACTTGCTGCGGGATTTGGGGTTTTCCAATACCCACGAAGCAGACGATGGCGTAACGGCATTGCCGATGCTCAAAAATGGCGATTTCCAGTTCCTGGTCACTGACTGGAATATGCCGGGCATGACCGGTATCGATCTGCTCAAAGCGGTACGTGCAGACGAAAAGTTGCGCACCTTGCCAGTATTAATGGTGACCGCAGAAGCTAAGCGCGATCAGATTATTGAGGCAGCTCAAGCTGGCGTAAACGGCTATGTCGTTAAGCCATTTACAGCGCAGGCGCTGAAGGAAAAAATTGAAAAGATCTTTGATCGGGTCGGTTAATCACCGTCGATTAAATAATAAATAAGGCTCTGCCATGGCATCTGAAACCCAAACATCGTTCAACAGTGAGTTTGTTGTCGAATTGAGAGAGTGCGCCAAATTGCTTGCGGAAAAACTGCACGGCAATGAGATTGAAGAAGCATCGCTCTTGATACAAACCATTACCCAATCGCGTGATCGCCATATTTTTCAATCGGTAGGGCGCCTGACACGCGGTTTGCACAATGCAATTGTCAATTTCAATGTGGATGCCGACCTAACCAAAGAGCCACCCAAGATTGCCAAGTCTGATATTCATGATGCGTCCAATCGGCTCAATTATGTGATTGAACTAACGCAAAAAGCGGCCGAAAAAACCATGGACGTTGTCGATGAGGCTGCGCCTATCGCCATGAATTTGGGGCAAGAGGCAAATAGTTTACGCAGTGAATGGGCGCGGTTAAAACGCCGTGAAATGAATGCCGATGAATTTCGCCAGTTGTACGAGCGCATGGATATTTTCCTCGGGCAAATGGTCACCGGTACTGAACAACTCAGTAAGAATTTGCAAGATATTGTGTTGGAGCAAGGCTTTCAGGATCTAACCGGTCAAGTATTAAAACGTGTTATCGGTTTGATCAATGATGTTGAAAAAGACCTTGTCAGCTTGGTGCGCATTGCTGGGCAGGTCGAAGAAATTGCCGGGCTTGCAGATGATCGCGAAGTTGTCGCACACGATATGGAAATTATGCACAAGCGTAAAACTGAAGCCGAAGGGCCACAAATTAACAAAGAGCGCGCAGATGTAGTATCCGGGCAAGATGACGTTGATGATTTGTTATCAAGTCTTGGTTTCTAAGCTGTAGGTCACTCGAGGAACGTTGAATGAGTTTTGGTGATGACGAGGATATCCTCCAGGATTTTCTGGTAGAGGCGGGTGAAATTCTCGAACGCCTCAGCCAGCAATTGGTTGACCTGGAGCAGCGCCCTGAAGATAAAGATCTGCTCAATGCAATCTTTCGCGGGTTCCACACTGTAAAAGGGGGTGCCGGTTTTCTGGCGCTCACTCCTATGGTGGAATGCTGCCATCTCACCGAAAACCTGTTTGATATTTTGCGCAACGGCAAACGTGCGGTTACCTCTGAATTAATGGACGTGGTGCTTGAAGCACTCGACATGGTTAATCAGCAATTTGAATTGGTATCCCAGCGCGAAGAACTACCACCGGTGGATCCTGCGTTAATTGCCTCGCTTGAGCGTTTGGTTTCTTGCGAAGACCTCAACGAAAGTGCAGCAGGAGCAGCACCTGCGGAAACAGCGGTTGCTAATCCGGAGACTACGGCAGTTGCCTCTGGGGACATTACGGACGCTGAATTTGAACAATTGCTGGATGCCATCGCCGGGGTTCCTGCCGCGACTGAGGCCTCTGCGCCTTTGGCTGAACCTGTCGCCACTGTATCCGGTGGCGGCGATGATATTTCTGAAGATGAATTTGAAGCGCTGCTCGATCAATTGCATGGCAGAGGCAAGGGGCCAGGTGTTCAGGCTGCTGCCCCGACACCAGCCCCGGCTCCTATAGCATCCACAGCGGTCGGTGGTGGTGAAGAAATCTCAGAAGACGAGTTTGAAGCGCTGCTCGATCAACTGCATGGCAAAGGTAAAGGGCCGGGCGTTGTTGTCGAGGCTCCAGCGCCAGCTGCTGCTGTTGCGCCCGAGCCTGCAAAAAGTTCGGGTGATTTGATCAGCGATGATGAGTTTGATGCACTACTGGATCAGCTGCACGGCAAGGGTAAAGGCCCTGGCACAGGAGCATCCACTGCGGCAACTCCCGCACCTGTCGCAACAAAGCCAGCGCCTGCTCCTGAGGTTAAACCAGAGGCTGCTAAACCTGTTTCGCCAGCACCTGCAGTCAAGAAGGTAGAGCCGCCAAAACCAGCCGCAGCGACTGCTCCCGCTATGCCGGCAGCAGATAAAGAAGCGCCGCAAGTTGAAACTACCGTTCGTGTGGATACCCAGCGCCTTGATGACATTATGAATATGGTGGGTGAGCTGGTGTTGGTTCGCAATCGCTTGGTGCGGTTGGGTAACGGCTCTACCAATGAAGCCCTGGTAAAAGCAGTAGCAAATTTGGATGTAGTTACCGCCGATTTGCAGACCTCGGTCATGAAAACCCGCATGCAGCCAATCAAAAAAGTATTTGGCCGCTTTCCCCGTGTGGTGCGCGATTTGGCGCGTAGTTTGCGCAAAGAAATTAATTTGGAATTAGTCGGTGAAGAAACCGATCTGGACAAAAATCTGGTAGAGGCATTAGCCGATCCGCTGGTTCACTTGGTGCGCAACTCGGTTGATCACGGCATTGAATTCCCTGATGTGCGCGAAGCGAATGGCAAGTCCCGCATTGGACAAGTTGTGCTTTCTGCAGAGCAGGAAGGCGATCATATTCTATTGTCGATTAGCGATGATGGTGCCGGCATGGACCCGGTTAAATTGCGTCGTATCGCGGTAGAAAAAGGGATGTTTGATGAAGATACCGCCAATCGTTTGTCTGACACTGAAGCCTACAATTTAATATTTGCACCAGGGTTTTCTACCAAAAAAGAAATTTCAGATGTGTCCGGTCGCGGTGTGGGAATGGATGTGGTGAAAACCAAAATCACCCAGCTTAACGGCACCGTCGAAATTAAATCCGAGTTGGGTAAAGGCACGCGCTTTATTATTAAAGTACCGCTGACGCTGGCGATTATGCCAACCCTCATGTTTATGCTCGGCCAACAAACTTTCGCTTTTCCGCTGGTGAGTGTGAATGAGATTTTCCACATGGATCTCACCAAGAGCCATATAGTGGATGGGCAGGATTGCGTCGCTATTCGTGATCAGGCAATTCCATTGTTTTATATGAAAGATTGGCTGGTTAAAAATGCGTTTGGTCATCGTCCTGACAACGCTCACGTGGTGATAGTTACCGTTGGTTCGCGCCGTGTTGGTTTCGTGGTGGATCAATTGATTGGTCAGGAAGAGGTGGTGATTAAACCTTTGGGCAAAATGTTGCAAGGTACCCCAGGCATGGCTGGGGCCACTATTACCGGCGACGGCACTATCGCGTTAATTTTGGATATTCCCAGCCTTTTGCGTCGCTACGCCAAGGGTTCCACCAGCTGGGGACACAGTTAATCTTCAGCGTGACCCTGCTGCGGTGAACGCTACACATGCCAGCAAAATGTCTGTTAAATATTTTTCCCTTGCGGAGTGTGATAGATGCCTTTCCGGGTATTAGTGGTTGATGATTCAAATTTCTTTCAGCATCGTTTGAAAGATATTATTAATGAGCACCCGGAATTAAAAGTTGTTGGTATCGCAAGCAATGGACGCGAGGCTATTGATAAAGCAGCTGAGTTAAAGCCTGACATTATCACTATGGATTTTGAAATGCCGGTGATGGATGGTGTGACTGCTATCAAGCACATCATGTCCAACCGTCGCGTCCCCATCTTGATGTTTTCATCGCTCACCTATGAAGGTGCCAAAATTACGCTGGATGCCTTGGCAGCCGGCGCACTCGATTTTATTCCCAAAGATTTTGCCGAGGTCTCGCGAAACTCCGAGGTGCTCAAGAAAAAATTACATGAGCGATTGATTACCCTCGCTGGCTCCGGCAATCGCTCAGTCCCACCGCCAGTTGCTACTACAGCGTCACCCGCGCCTGTGCCCGCGTCAGCGAGCAGCTCGTCATCTTTCAGACCTATTGCCGCACCGGCGCCTGCCGCTCGCCCTGTGTCGCCAGTCCAAGATGAGCCGGCAAGGCCATCTGGATCTGATAATTACCGTCTCAAAAATAAACCCAAACTTTTGGTCATTGGCGCGTCCACCGGCGGGCCAGTTGCTCTGGCCGAAGTGTTAATGGCGTTGCCCGCCAATTTTCCTTTGCCTATTGTGCTGGTGCAGCATATGCCGGAAAACTTCACTAAAGCATTTGCCGAGCGGCTCAACAAACAGTGCCATATCCGCGTGCGTGAGGCGGTGGATGGCGATCAATTGCAACCCGGTTTGGCGTTACTTGCACCGGGCGGAAAACAATTAATGCTCGATAAGCGCAACGGCGGTTCGGTGCGGATATTGCCGGATGATGAGCGCGTCAATTACAAACCTTCGTTGGATATCACTTTTGGTTCTGCTGCCAATAACTATGCCGATAAAGTACTGGGCGTGGTATTAACCGGTATGGGGTCGGATGGTTGTAATGGTGCGCGTTTATTAAAGGATGCAGGCTCGTCACTTTGGTCACAAGATGAAGCGAGTTGTGTAATTTATGGTATGCCAATGGCGGTTGCACGCGCCGGGTTAACCGATAAAGTGCTAAGCCTGAAGGATATTGGGCCGCGTTTGGTGAGAGAGGTTATGTAATGGATCTCCTGAGTATTATCGGCGTCATTATCGCGTTTGCGGCAATTATCGGCGGTAACTTTTTGGAAGGCGGTGGCATTGGCACTTTGTTGAATGGGCCTGCCGCATTTATTGTGCTTGGCGGTACCTTGGGTGCAGCCATGTTGCAAACGTCAAAAATAAATTTGCGCCGTGCCCTAAGAATTGTGGTGTGGGTTTTTAAACCGCCCTATGTTCCCTTTAAACAAGGTATTGCCAATATTGTGCGCTGGGCCGCAGCGGCGCGCAAAGACGGCCTGCTTGGGCTGGAAGAAATTTCCGAGCGTGAAAAAGATAAATTTGCGAAAAAAGGCTTGCAGCTATTGGTTGATGGCAATGAGCCAGAAGTTATTCGCCGTATTTTGGAAACGGATTTAATCGTAAACGAACAGCGCGATTTTGATGCAATTAAATTTTACGAATCTATGGGCGGCTATGCACCGACAATCGGCATCATCGGCGCGGTAATGGGCTTGATTCATGTGATGAATAATCTGGCCGATCCTGCGACCTTGGGGCCTGGTATTGCGATTGCATTTGTGGCGACCATTTACGGCGTCGCCTTGGCAAATCTGGTATTTATTCCTATCTCTAATAAATTGCGTATGTGTGTGAATGAAAATTCCCAATATCGTGAATTGATTATTGAGGGCATTATTGCGATTGCCGATGGTGAGAATCCCCGCTCAATTGAAATGAAATTAAACGGCTATTTGCATCCGCTTAACTGAGAAGCGCTCTTATGGTTCGCCGCAGAAGAGAAGATATTCACGTAAATCACGAGCGCTGGCTGATTTCTTACGCTGATTTCATTACGCTGCTGTTTGCATTTTTTGTGGTTATGTATTCCATCTCCCAAGTAAATGACAGCAAGTATCGCGTCTTGTCCGACACTTTCATTGAGGCCTTCCATAAACCAACGGATGCCCAATCCAATACTGAGCCAGCAGATCAGTCTGCGCCGGCAAATGATTTAATATCTCCCATCAATATGGATAACTCCGTGCGCGATGCGGAGCAGGTTGACGAGCAAGTGCCGACAATTGTGGATAACTCTCAAGGCGCCGCGAATGAAGTTGCTGAACAGCCTGATACTAAAATAAAAACCAGTGATGAATTAACGCAAATTTCTGATTTGGTATCTGAAAAATTTGCCCCCTTGATTACTGAGCAGCTTATTCAGGTGTCCAGCAATGAGTTGTGGTTGCAAATCGAATTAAAAGACAGCATTTTATTTTCGTCCGGCAGTGCGGATACCAGTGAACAGGCGCGCAAAATATTTGATGAAATTGCAGCGATCCTGGCGGGTTATTCTAACCCGGTGCAGGTTGAAGGCTTCACCGATAATATTCCTATTAATAGCGCCAAGTATCCCACCAACTGGGAGTTGTCTACCGCGCGGGCCAGCGCCATTGTTAAGCATTTGGCTGCAAATGGTGTTGCACCAGAGCGTTTGTCAGCAGTTGGTTATGGCGAGTATCAGCCCATTGCTCCCAATAGCTCTGAACAGGGTAGGGCGCAAAATCGCCGCGTTGCTATCATGATTGCCAAGCGCAAAATGGATCGTCCTAAAGTACAAGTCGAACCAGCAGCTACCTCGTCTAGCGCCTCTTCTCTAAATTAAACCCCATAAACAACCTGCTTTCGTCGTTATTCCCCCTATTGCGTTGAAAAAAGCTGCCGCTATAGAGATGGCGGAGTCATTACTTCTACTTGAAGTTGTCGTCTACTGGGCAATACTTAACATCCACTGCTTGAAAATTGATCGTCCCATGGAGTGATTGCTGGTCGATGATTGGCATAAGTGTTGATAAAGGCGACAATGTTCTTTCTGAATTTGTGACTGCAGTCGAGAAACTTATTGCGATGGGCACAAACTTTGCTTTTGTCGCTGTAATAGACGATGTGACTGGCGTTTGACGCTGGCGAGGGTTGAATTGTGCGAGTTATAGCAATAGCGAACCAGAAAGGTGGTGTGGGCAAAACCACCACAACGGTATCCCTTGGTGGGCTTATTGCGGCCACTGGGAAGCGGGTGCTATTGCTGGATATAGATCCCCACGGCTCACTCTCTAGTTATTTCCGTCAGGATCCTGACACCCAGGTGCTAAGTAGCTATACCCTGTTTCAGGAGCGCAAAAGCTTAACCCGTGAATCGGTTAACCGTTTGATTCTGCCAACGGATTACCCCAACGTGAATTTGATCCCCTCGACCACCGCGCTGGCGACACTGGAGCGGCAGGCGATTGGTCAGGATGGCATGGGGCTGGTACTGAGCCGGGCGCTTGCATTAATCACCGATGATTACGATTACGTACTGATAGACACACCGCCCTTGCTGGGTGTGTTGATGGTGAATGCGCTTGCGGCTTGCCAATATTTGGTCATTCCGGTGCAAACCGAATTTCTTGCGCTCAAAGGCTTGGAGCGTATGGTGAATACACTGAGCATGATGTCACGCTCGCGCAAAAAAGCATTGGATTACACCATAGTGCCAGTGATGTTTGACCGCCGTACTCAAGCCTCGGTGACCAGTTTGCGCACTATTCGCAATACTTATCCCGCTCAGGCTTGGCCCGGGCATGTGCCGGTTGATACCCGTTTTCGGGATGCCAGCAAAGCCGGTGTTCCACCGCATTTGTTCGACCCAACAAGCCGTGGCGTGGAAGCTTACACTGCGCTCTGGCATTGGCTCGATAAAAAAATACGTGCCGATGAAGTGCAGGCTCAGTCAGCACCTATGGCAGTTATCAATAAGGCTGGTGTGGTCTCGTGAGCAATCGCAAAACGCCTGAGGGCGATATAGAGTCACCTGATGTGAGTTTGGGTCATTACTTTGATGACCTGCTCGGCATTGGTGATGCTATTGATGACGCATTTGCTGCGCTTGAATCCCGTCCCATGTCTGTTGCCGCCAATTCCGGCTTGGCGCGTGTCGTCAGCTTACCGACTAAAAAGCACCACCCTGAAAAGCCTAAAAAAGTATCGGCTAACCTGCATACCAAACCCCGTTCATTAACCAAAGCCGATAGCAAGCCCGCTGAGCTTGCCAGCCCTGAATTGTTGCAAACGCCGGAACAAAAACGACAGCTGGAGAAGTTGTTGCAGTCGGCCAGTGCGCAATTATTGATTGAGTCCCCGGTAGTTGAGGTTGTAGCGGTTGATGTGGCCGCAGAGCAGATTGCCCAGCCTAAAACCCGGTTTGTCGCCGATACTGATGAAATTCAAGAGTGGGATATTGGTACTCCAGCAGAAATCGTTGCGACCCCGCTTGTGGTGTCACCTGTCGAAGTTCAGTCGACCGATGTTGAGGTGGTTGACGCGGAAGCCCAGTCCAGTCAGTTCAAAATGGAAGGTCTGGATTGGTTGGAAAATGGTCGTCCGCAATGGGCGCAATCGCGTTTTGATGTGTTGCTGTTCAAAGTGGCCGGATTAACCCTGGCAGTACCCTTAATTTCCCTGGGGCAGATTCAACCGCTAACGGACGAGCTCACTCCTTTATTCGGTCAGGCAGATTGGTTTATGGGGTTGCAACCCACACCCGCAGGTAAGATTCGCACGGTGAATACCGCGAAGTTTGTGATGCCAGAGCGATACGATGAGTCCTTTTTACAGACGGCCAAATATGTGATGTCAATTAACGGTGTGCCTTGGGGGTTGGCGGTGGATTCAGTAAATCAGCCCATCACCTTGCAACCGGACGATGTAAAGTGGCGTGGTGACAGAGGCAAGCGGCCTTGGCTGGCCGGCACAGTCAAGGATCATATGTGCGCACTTCTGGATATCCCGCGTATTGGTCAAATGTTGGTTGATGCCGATAAGAATTTTGTTCCGGCTCGCGCCTGATACCTACAGATTATTGATTGGAATCGGCTAGAACGTGCTTTTGTGGTTGCGACAAACAAAAGTGGCACAGGAAAAGTCATCGACTATAGTTATAGCGACATTTACACGATTTACTGCCTGACACTGGCAGCTCAGAGGAAAATTTAAGATGGCAACTGATGCAGCAAAAAATAAAAGCACTGATGATCCCGTATTGCAGTGGGTAACTTTTCGTCTGGACGGTGAAACCTACGGCATTAATGTAATGCAGGTACAGGAAGTGCTGCGCTATTCGGAGATCGCCCCGGTTCCCGGTGCACCTTCTTACGTACTGGGAATTATCAACCTGCGCGGCAATGTGGTAACAGTTATCGACACTCGTCATCGCTTTAATTTGTCCAGCGGCGAGATTACCGATAATACCCGTATAGTAATTATCGAGACCGACCGCCATGTAATTGGTATTTTGGTTGATAGCGTTGCCGAAGTGGTTTATTTGCGCCAATCGGAAATTGAAATGGCACCTAATGTTGGCAATGAAGAGAGCGCAAAATTCATTCAGGGTGTGTGCCACAAAAACAACGAGCTATTGATTTTGATTGATTTGAATAAGCTGCTAACCAGTGAGGAATGGTCGGAACTCGAAGATGTTTGAGTGATTGATCAACTAAGGTGTTGCAAGTGATGGATTCGAGCGCAGAGAAATAGTCATGACGGTTTTGGAAATAGGTTTATCGGCGTCTGCGCTTGTCAGCGTGATTGCATTGCTGGTTGCATTAATCAGCTTGAAGCAGGTGCGCCGCCAGGCGGATGCCAATGAAAAACTGATTCAAAAATTAATGCGTGAGGTGGCTGCATCCAGCAGTGGTTCTGTAGGTATGGGGCAGCGGCTTCTGGCGATGGAAAAACGGTTGCAGTCTGAAGCTAAAAAGCCTGAAAAAATTGATTATTACAACGATGATGAATTCCAACCTTATTCACAAGCCGCACAAATGTTCAAAATGGGAATGGATTGTGATGAGGTGGCGCGACGTTGTGGTTTATCGCGCGCTGAAGCATCGCTGCTGGAAATGATGCAAAAATCGAGTCGGTAAAACACAGTTAGTGTGAAAAATGAAAAAAGGCGATCAGATGATCGCCTTTTTTTGTTGCCGAAGCTCCTCCCGTTATGCTTTACCCTGCCAGAGTTGATATTGAAACGAGTTGCCGCTAACGCCAACTGAGTCGTCGCTTAGCAAATAAACATAGGCAGGCATAAGTGCTTCGGGGGTTTTTACTGTTTCTGGATTTTCGGCGGGATAAGCGGATGCGCGCATATCAGTGCGGGTTGCGCCAGGGTTAATACTATTGGTACGAATGCGTGTAGCACCTTCCAATTCATCGTGCAGTGTTTGCATCAGGTTTTCTGCTGCGGCTTTTGAGGCTGCGTAAGCGCCCCAAAATGCACGACCTTTAAATGCCACACTGGAGCTAGTAAATAAGATGCTCGCGTTTTCTGCCCGTTCCAATAAGGGTAATAGCGCCTGCGTCATTGCAAATGGTGCATTCACATTTACTTGCATGCAGCGCTGCCAAGCACTAACGGAATAGTTGCTGATGGGTGTGCGTTCACCTAAGTCGGCCGCGTTGTGTAATAAACCATCCAAACGTCCAAAGGTGTCTTCCAGCGCGTTACACATATCGTCGTAATCTTTCTCTACGGCGCTTTCAAGGTTAATTGGGTAAATGGCTGGCTGCGGGTGACCGGCTGCTTCAATTTCGTCATAAACTGCTTCTAGCTTACTCATAGTTCTGCCGCACAGCACAACGGTGGCACCACAAGCGGCAAAGGTTTTTGCGGCGCATTTTCCTATACCGGCACCTGCGCCAGTAACCAAAATAATTTTTCCCTGCAGAGCATTGGGTTTGATGGTGTAATCAGATGGGATTTGCATAAAAAATTTCTTCGCTAGTAAGCAAAACAAGTCCGTATCGACGGCTGTTTACAAGTACTTTTCAATAATAGGCCAAATTTCATCGGCGTGGTTTACGCAGTAGTCGGCGTTCCAGTTGGCAGGGCTATCCCCTTCATCCAAATAACCATAAGCCGCTGCGATAGTGATGCTCCCTGCGCCTTTACCGCAATCAATATCGCGCTTGTGATCGCCGATATAAATAATTTCTTGCGGGCTGCAACCCAGTTGCTTGCTGGCAAGAAATAGCGATTCAGGGTCAGGTTTACTTCGTGCGACATGGTCGGGGCAGATGACACTGACAGGAGCGGGCTGTATATCCAATGCCGTCATTAAGGGCAGGGTATAAGCAGCCGGTTTGTTAGTGGCGATTCCCCACGCGATATGTTTATCCGCGAGCTTGTCCAGTAGTGATGAGATGCCAGGGAAAGGTTTGGTGTACACCGCAATATGCGCAAGATAAAGCTGCAGTAAACGCTGACGCAAATGTTCAAATTGCGGATCGCTTTCTTCTATATCAAAGGCCAATTTGATCAATGCTTTGGATCCGTTGGATACCCCGGCGCGAATAGTTTCCGGCGCTAATTCTTGACGGCCCTCTTCAAGGAGTAACTGGTTGACGACCACAATAAAATCTGGCGCTGTATCCAGCAGTGTGCCATCCAAATCAAACATCACCGCGCGAATTTTTTGACTCATTATTCGCTCACCTTTTTGGCATGCATTAAATAATTCACGCTGACGTCGTTCGGGTTGAGTTTGTAATGTTTGGTGATGGGGTTGTAGGTCATTCCGGTCATGGATTGCAATTCAAGTCCTGCTGCGCGCAACCATTGTGCAAGCTCGGAAGGGCGAATAAATTTGCTGTATTCATGAGTGCCTTTGGGCAGTAGTTTTAAAATATATTCAGCACCGACAATTGCAAAAGCATAGGATTTTGGATTGCGATTGATGGTTGAGAAATAAACATCACCACCTGCCTTAACGAGCTGCGCGCAAGCGCGCACAACCGACGCGGGATCAGGTACATGCTCTAACATTTCCATGCAGGTAACTAAATCAAATGCGCCGGGCATTTGTGTGGCTTTATCTTCAGCGGTAATTTGTTCGTAAGTTAGTTCCACGCCGCTTTCCAATGCGTGCAACCGCGCAACCGCGAGTGGTGCTTCGCCCATATCGATACCTGTTACCTGCGCGCCTCGTTGGGCAAGTGATTCAGCCAAAATGCCGCCGCCGCAACCCACATCAATCACTGTGCGCTGTGCGACAGGCGAGCGCTCATCAATAAAGTTGGCTCGCAGCGGGTTTATATCGTGCAGCGGCTTGAACTCACTGTTTTTATCCCACCAGCGGCTGGCAAGTGCTTCAAATTTTGCAATTTCAGCAGTATCGACGTTGGCCATAATCTATTCCGTCTGTTCAGTAGTGATAAGAAAGGGGGCGTATGTTTGGCAATAAGGTTTGCTTAGTGCGAGGTGATTTGTTTGCGCCACCAATTGGCTTTTCCCAGAATTTCGCGCTCGTTTAATGTTTGCAAAAGGCGATTGGCTAGCAGGCTTTTACCTTCCACCCATACGTGTGTGACAGCTTGCCCTGCATGGGTATAGACCAATTGTGATGCCGGGTTGTAAATAGGTTGCATGCCCAGATCGCCCAAGTCGACTGCGGTTATATCTGCGGCTTTTCCAACCTCAATACTGCCGATAACGTCTTCCATGCCCAGCGCCTTGGCGCCGTTTAAGGTTGCCATGCGCAGTGCGGTATGAGCGTCCAGGGCGGCGGCATTACCAGAAACCGCTTTTGCCAATAGTGCTGCGGTTTTTAGCTCGCTAAACAGGTTTAGGTCATTGTTACTGGCCGCGCCATCGGTGCCTAGTGCCACATTAATATTGGCGTTAAGGAGTTTATCAACCGGACAAAAACCACTGGCCAGTTTTAAGTTGGATTCAGGGCAGTGGATCACATGGGCGCCACTGTTTTGCAGCAATTTGATGTCGCTTTCATCAATTTGGGTCATGTGCACACATTGTGTAAGTGGCGATAGCAATCCCAAATCCATCATGCGCTGGCTTGGGCGGCGTCCATATTGCGCTATTGAGTCTTTTACTTCCTGCGCTGTTTCATGCAGGTGGATATGGATTGGCATGTCCATTTCCTGTGCAAGTACAGCGATTTTTTGCAGAGGGGCATCAGATACGGTGTAGGGTGCGTGAGGGCCAAAAGCAATATTGATCAGGTGATTGCCGCGAAAGTTGTCATGCAGGCTCAACCCTTTATTGAGGTAGTCATCCGGCCCCATGCCCCACGCGGTAGGGAAATCCAACACGGGAAAGGCGAGTTGGCAGCGTACTTGGGCATCCAGGCAGGCTTGTGCGGCCTGTTCAGGGTAAAAATACATATCCGCAAAACAGGTGGTCCCGCTTTTTATCATCTCTGCTAAGGCAAGCTCAGTACCGTCGCGCACAAAATCTTCGCTGACCCAGCGGCTTTCTGCCGGCCAGATATGGTCGTTCAGCCAGGTATGGAGTGGTTGGTCATCGGCATAACCACGCAGCAGGCTCATGGCTGCATGCCCATGTGCGTTTACCAGGCCGGGAATCAATACATGGCTGCCAAGGTGCACCGTTTCTTTAGCGCTATAGCGACGATCAGCTTCTTCATGAGGGACAATGGCGATGATTTGGCCCTTATCAATGGCAATGGCGCAGTTCTCCAAAACCCGGTTGGCCGGTACCACGGGGATAATCCAGCGAGCTTTGATAATCAGATCGATGTTGTTGAGATTCACGGCAGAGGTCGACATAAAGAGTGTTTGGCTAGGTAATTACGACAAAAAAGGGGGCTCAGTATACTGCAAAGGCCGGTTGCATCTATGGCTCATTTAGGTGATCGCCTGCGCGCTGACTGATTTGGATGCAACAGAGAAAAACTCGTGGAATTTCATAGGGAAAGGAAATGGCCAGAGTGCCTATCTGTTGGATTTTATGCTACCATCGCGCCCCTGAAATAAGCGTTAGGCGCATTTTTAGCCAGCCCGCTACTAGGGTAGCTGTTTTTGCTTTTAACCGATTTAGCGCCGTAATAGAACCCATACGTCGAATTACCCGCTACCAGCAATCACCATAACCAAAGCTTTAATAAAAAGGAAAGCTGTCATCCCATGGTCGAATTCGCCAAAGAAATATCACCAGTAAGTATCGAAGACGAACTCAAACAGTCCTACCTTGATTACGCCATGAGTGTAATCGTAGGCCGCGCCTTGCCCGATGTGCGCGATGGTTTGAAGCCCGTGCATCGTCGCGTGCTGTTTGCGATGAGCGAACTTAACAATGATTGGAATAAGCCTTACAAAAAATCTGCCCGTGTGGTGGGTGACGTAATCGGTAAATACCATCCACATGGTGATACCGCTGTATACGACACCATCGTCCGTATGGCTCAGCCGTTTTCGTTGCGTTATATGCTGGTTGATGGTCAGGGTAACTTCGGCTCGGTCGATGGCGACCGCGCAGCGGCCATGCGTTACACCGAAATCCGTATGGCAAAAATTGCCCACGATCTGTTAGCGGATTTGGATAAAGAAACTGTCGATTTCGTGCCTAACTATGACGGCACCGAGCAAATCCCGGCAGTTATGCCGACCCGTATTCCCAACCTGTTGGTTAATGGCTCCTCGGGTATCGCTGTAGGTATGGCGACCAATATCCCGCCGCACAATTTAAAAGAAGTTGTGCAGGGCTGCCTCGAACTGATCAATAACCCGGATATCACCATCGATGAACTGATGGAATTTATCCCGGGGCCAGATTTTCCAACGGGCGCCATCATCAATGGCCGTGCAGGCATTGTGCAGGCTTATCGCACTGGCCGCGGCAGTATTATCGTGCGCGCCAAAGCAGAAATTGAGCGCGATGAAAAAACCGGCCGCGAAACGATTCTGATCCATGAGATTCCCTACCAATTAAACAAGGCGCGCCTGATTGAGCGTATCGCCGAGTTAGTAAAAGAAAAGAAAATCGAAGGTATTAGCGAGCTGCGCGATGAGTCTGACAAAGACGGTATGCGTATCGTTATCGAGGTGAAGAAAAGCGAAGCAGCTGATGTGTTGCTCAACAACCTTTATTCACAAACCCAGTTGCAAACCACCTTCGGTGTCAACATTGTTGCGCTGGATGATGGCCAGCCAAAAATCCTTAACCTCAAGCAACTACTTGAGGCGTTTGTTAAGCATCGCCGCGAAGTGGTTACTCGTCGCACGGTGTACTTGCTGCGTAAAGCGCGCGAGCGCGGCCATATCCTGGAAGGTTTGGCGGTTGCCATTTCCAATATTGATGAAGTCATTGCGCTGATTAAAAACTCAGCGTCGCCTGCTGAAGCAAAAGACAGTTTGATGGGGCGTGGCTGGAATGCCGCTGAGATGGCTCCTTACCTTGAGCGCGCCGGTGAAGATGCTTGCCGTCCGGAAGATTTGGGTGCTGAGTTCGGCATGCGCGATGGACATTATTATTTGTCAGCCGCACAAGCGCAGGCGATTCTCGAATTGCGCCTACATCGTTTGACCGGTATGGAGCACGACAAGCTGCTTGCTGAATATGACGAAAAATTAATCCAGATTGCAGAGTTCCTCGAAATCCTTGGCAATGCCTTGCGTTTAATGGAAGTTATCCGTGAAGAATTAACGCAAGTTATTAATGACTATGGCGATAAGCGTCGTACCGAAATTGTTGCTTCAACGCTCGATTTAACCACTGAAGATCTGATCAATGTTGAAGATCGCGTGGTGACAATTTCTCATGGTGGTTATGCGAAGAGCCAGCCGCTTGATGATTATCAGGCGCAGCGTCGCGGCGGTATGGGTAAATCTGCAACTGCGGTAAAAGATGAAGATTATGTGCAGCACTTATTGATCGCCAGCACTCACGATACCGTGCTGTTGTTTACTAACGCCGGTAAAGTGTATTGGCTGAAGGTTTACATGATTCCTGTCGCTGGTCGCCAGTCACGTGGCCGTCCAGTTATCAATTTGTTGCCATCATTGGAAGAGGGCGAGCACATTACCTCGATCTTGCCGGTGAAATCTTACGATGACGACAAGTTTATTTTCATGACCACGGCTAATGGTACCGTGAAGAAAACCGCGCTCACTCAATTCTCGCGTCAGCGCAGCGTCGGTTTGCGTGCGATTGAATTGGATGAAGGCGATACGTTGGTTGGCACTGCTATCACCAACGGTTCATGCGATGTAATCCTGTTCTCCAGTTCTGGTAAGGCGGCACGCTTCCGCGAATCGCAAGTGCGTGCGATGGGGCGCACCTCGCGTGGCGTACGCGGTATTCGTTTAGCCGAAGGTCAGCGCGTAGTGGGTATGGTTATCCCGATGGAAAATGGCCAAGTATTAACCGTGAGTGAAAACGGTTATGGCAAACGCACTGAAGTGGGCGAGTTCCCGGCCAAAGGTCGCGGCTCGCAAGGTGTTATCGGTATGCAAACTACTGAGCGTAACGGCCAGTTGGTTGGTGCAGTGCAGGTGTTTGATGGCGAGGAAATTATGTTGATTTCCGACCAGGGCACCATGGTTCGCACCCGTGTTGATGAAGTCTCTGTGCTGAGCCGTAATACCCAAGGTGTGCGCCTGATTAAATTGAAAGAAGGCGAGCGCATGCAAGGCTTGGAGCGCATCGAAGAAAGTGCTGATGAAAATGCCAAGCGCGAGCTTGCCCGTGCAGAAGGTGACGATACCGAAGTATTGGCTGATGACGGCGTTGCTGATGAGGTGATTGATGACACCTCCACCGATGAATCAGCTGATGAATAATTGGCGAATTTAACTATGTCAATCGAACAAACCGAAGCTGAAAAATTATCCGCGTTGCGCATCAAGATTGATGCCATCGATGAAGAAATAGGTCGCCTTATTTCTGCGCGCGCAGAGTGCGCGCAGGAAGTTGCTGATGTTAAAAAGGCCAGTCTTCCTGCAGATGCGGATATTCTTTTTTATCGCCCGGAGCGTGAAGCACAGGTGTTACGCAAGGCAATGGAGCGCAATAACGGGCCGCTAAGTAATGAAGAAATGGCTCGTTTGTTCCGTGAAATTATGTCTGCCTGTTTGGCACTGGAAAACCCAATCAAAGTTGCATATTTGGGGCCTGAGGGCACATTCACCCAGCAGGCAGCGTTAAAACATTTTGGCCATTCAGCAGTGGCGATGCCTTTTTCCGCGATTGATGAAGTATTTCGTGAAGTGGAAGCAGGTGCAGTCAACTATGGTGTTGTGCCTGTAGAGAATTCGACCGAAGGCGTAGTTAATCACACCCTTGATAATTTTATGGGTTCTAACCTGAAAATTTGTGGTGAGGTAGAGTTGCGTATTCATCACAACTTAATGGTGTCTGACGTTACCAATACCAATAGTATTTCCAGGATCTATTCCCATTCACAATCATTAGCGCAATGCCGCAAGTGGTTGGATGCACACTATCCAAAAGCGGAACGTATTGCCGTTAATAGTAATGCCGAGGCCGCAAAACGCCTGAAGGGTGAATGGAACGCTGCTGCTATTGCTGGTTCTATGGCGGCTGAGTTATATGGCCTGAAAATGATTGCGGAAAAAATTGAGGATCAGCCCGATAACTCGACGCGTTTCCTTATTATCGGCAAGCAATCTGTACCGCAGAGTGGTGTAGATAAAACTTCCATTGTGGTTGCTATGCGCAATGAGCCTGGCGCACTGCATAACTTGTTGGAGCCATTTCACCGTCACAACATCGATCTGACTCGCGTAGAGACCCGGCCATCGCGTACTGGCGCATGGACTTATGTCTTTTTTATTGATTTTGTAGGTCATGTTGATGAACCGCTTATTAGCGATGTGATGAAAGAGGTTGCCAGCCGCTGCGCTGATTTGAAGTTGCTTGGCTCATATCCTAAAGCGGTTTTGTAATTCGTTATGTCACAGCCTCTGATCAATAAATTTGTTGTTGTTGGTATCGGTTTAATTGGCGGTAGTCTTGCAGCCGGTTTAAAACAACGCGGTGCTTGTACTGAAGTTATTGGTATCGCCCGCAAGGCTGACACTTGTAGTCAAGCAGTTGCATGCGGTGTGGTTGATCGAGCCTATATGTCATTGGGTGATATCGCCGGTGAGTTGGGGGCAGGCGATATTATTTTTATCTCGGTACCTACTTTATCCGTTACTACAGTGTTGCAAGAGATCAAGGAATTTATATCACCTGAGGTAACCATTACCGATGGTGCCAGTGTCAAAGGAAGTGTCCAGCGCGCAGCTGAGCAAGTCTTTGGCTTCATGCCTTCCCAGTTTGTTCTGGGGCATCCCATTGCAGGCTCTGAAAAAAGTGGTGTTACCGCCGCAAACCCTAATCTTTATGAGAATCACCGAGTTATTCTCACGCCGTTTGCAAATACCAATGCTCAGGATTTGGCCTTGGTATCTGCTATGTGGCAAGCCGTGGGGGCAGAAGTATTAACCATGTCGGTGGAAGAGCATGATGAGGTTTTGGGCGCGACTAGTCATCTCCCTCATGTAATCGCTTACTCATTGGTTGACACCTTGGCACAGGATATTCATAACCCCAATATCTTTCGTTATGCCGCAGGCGGTTTTCGCGACTTCACCCGGATTGCCTCCAGTGATCCGATTATGTGGCACGATATTATGCGCGCGAATAAAACGGCGATTTTGCAATCAATGGATTTGTTTATCGACAACCTCTCTCGGTTGCGCAGTAGTATTGAGCATGAAGATAGTGATTATTTACTGAAAGTATTCAGTCGCGCCAAAGAGGCTCGTGATGAATTTACTTTGATGCTTGCTCAGCGTCAGGCGCCAACTAAAAAGGACTAGTTTGCTGCTCCCAAACTATCAGGAATAACCTTAGAAACAATTAGTCATTAAATCTTGCGTTTCGGCTCTATATAATCGCTGCTGTTTTTCAAACACTCGTTTGATTGCCAACGCTGAACTCACTCTGGTAACTATTGAATGTCAAACTACAACTTGACTCACCTCAAGCAGCTTGAAGCTGAAAGTATTCATATCATCCGCGAAGTGGCTGCTGAATTTGATAAGCCGGTTATGCTGTATTCCGTGGGTAAAGATTCCGCGGTGATGATGCACCTAACGATGAAGGCATTCTTCCCTGGCAAGCCTCCATTCCCCATGCTACATGTGGATACCACTTGGAAATTCCGCGAAATGATTGAGTTTCGCGATCAGCGCATCAAGGAGTTGGGCTGGGATTTGATTGTCCACATCAATCAAGAAGGTGTTGATATGGGAGTTGGGCCCTTTACTCACGGTAGCGCCAAGCATACTGATGTGATGAAAACCCAAGGCTTAAAACAAGCGCTAAACAAATACGGTTTTGACGCCGCTTTTGGTGGTGCCAGGCGCGATGAAGAAAAATCTCGCGCTAAAGAGCGCGTGTATTCGTTCCGCGATAAAAATCATCGCTGGGATCCCAAAAATCAGCGCCCAGAGTTGTGGAATATTTATAACGGCCGTGTAGATAAAGGTGAAAGTATCCGTGTGTTCCCTTTATCAAATTGGACTGAATTGGATATTTGGCAATACATTCATTTGGAGAATATCCCGATTGTGCCTTTGTACTTTGCCGCAAAGCGCCCAGTAGTTGAGCGCGATGGTACATTGATCATGGTTGATGACGACCGTATGCCGATTGGTCCGGATGATAAGGTTGAGGAAAAGATGGTACGTTTCCGCACATTGGGTTGCTACCCCTTAACAGGTGCTGTTGAGTCAGAGGCAACCACCTTGCCGGAAATTATTCAAGAGATGCTGTTAACAACAACCTCTGAGCGTCAGGGGCGAGTAATTGATCACGATAGTTCGGGGTCGATGGAAAAGAAAAAGCAGGAAGGTTATTTTTAATCTGCGTGTCATCCATATCGCATGAAAACTTTCTGAATTACTGAATTTTACTGATACGAAAGAGATTCCTATGAGTCATCAGTCTGACCTGATTGCACAAGATATTAATGCTTATCTTGCTCAACATGAACAAAAAGAATTACTGCGCTTTCTTACGTGCGGTAGCGTTGATGATGGTAAAAGTACACTGATTGGTCGCTTGCTCCACGACTCAAAAATGATTTACGAAGATCAACTAGAAGCTATACGCTCTGATAGTGTGAAGCATGGAACCACTGGCGAAAAAATCGACTTGGCGTTACTAGTTGATGGTTTGCAAGCCGAGCGCGAGCAGGGCATTACTATTGATGTGGCTTATCGCTATTTTTCCACCGCCAAACGTAAATTTATCATTGCCGATACGCCTGGTCATGAACAATACACGCGCAACATGGCAACGGGGGCGTCCACTTGTGATCTTGCTATTATTTTGATTGATGCACGTTATGGAGTGGTTACGCAAACTCGTCGTCACAGTTACATCGCTTCATTACTTGGCATTAAGCACATTGTTGTTGCCGTTAACAAAATGGATTTAATGAATTTTGATCAGGCTGTGTTTGAAAAAATTAAGCAGGATTATTTTGATTTCTCAGCCAAGTTGGGTATGAGCAATGTCATGTTTGTGCCTATCTCTGCATTGGATGGCGATAACGTAGTTAATCGCTCCGAAAGAGCCCCTTGGTACCAAGGGCAGACATTGATGGAAATTTTTGAAACGGTACCGATTGCCGGTGATAAAAATTATTCAGATTTCCGTTTTCCTGTACAGTATGTTAACCGCCCCAATCTGGATTTCCGCGGCTTTTGTGGCAATGTTGCCTCTGGTGTTGTCAAAGTTGGCGATGAAATTCGTGTGTTGCCCTCAGGCAAAACAAGCTATGTAAAATCTATTGTGACCTATGATGGTGAGTTACAGGAAGCATTTACTGGTCAGGCGGTAACATTGACACTCACGACTGAGGTTGATGTAAGTCGGGGTGATATGTTGGTGTTGGCTAAGGATTTGGTACCTCAGTCAAACCATCTTAAAGCACATATTGTTTGGATGGCAGAAAAAACTGCGCAGGCAAACTCAGAATACCTGTTTAAATTTGCGAGCAAAATCGTGAGTGGTGTTATTGAGTCCATCGATTATCGAATTGATGTGAATACGCAGGAGCATTCACATATTGAGCAGTTGCAGCTCAATGATATTGCAGTTGTTGATCTGGTGCTAACCCAGCCTGTTGTTGCCGATAAATACAGCAATAACCGAGCGACAGGTGCTTTTATTGTTATTGATCGCTTAACAAATATCACTGTTGGGGCAGGTATGGTTGTTGAGCAGTTGACTGCTACAGCGCAGGCCACAGAATCCTACAGTGAATTTGAAATCGAATTGAATGCATTAATTCGCAAACACTTCCCTCATTGGGGGGCGGCGGATTTAAAATCATTAATCGGTAGATAATGTTTTAAGTGGAATCTGATCGCGGTCGATGAAAAGCCCCACTTGTTGGGGCTTTTTTTGCGATTAAGTTCCGCTTTTATAATTTTGTCGGCAATGTCTCACATCATTCTTGGTTGATATCTGCTGTTCAGTAAGTTTTTAATTATTTATCTTAGCTGCACGCATCAGTTGTGATGTGGTATGACAATTAACGTTAAAAGGAGTTTTCATGAAATACATTGTGTCTTTTCTGTCGGTTTTGATCTTGGGGTTGGCTTCCACATTTGCAGTTGCTGCCGAGTCTGTATCTACTCCTTCACCAACTGCCAAAGCTGAAGTTGTTGCTAAGCAAGGTGCTATTAATATCAATACCGCTGATGTGCTTGAACTGACCAAGCTGAAGGGTATAGGTGTTAAAAAAGCAGAGGCTATTGTGGCTTGGCGTACAGCGAATGGCGATTTTAAAAGTGTTGACCAGTTATTAGAGGTAAAAGGTATAGGTGAAGCAACCTTGATGCAAAATCGTGAAAATATCCGTATATAAACTCAGCTTGTTCCCTGTATTACGGGGTAACCGATGAAGTTTGCGGTATTTTTTGTTTTAATAGGAGCCCAGCTTTCATGCTGGGCTTTTTATTGTCGACGAGGTTTATAAATGTCCGTTTTCGGTCCAAGAATTGTAGTTGCGATGGATTTTGATAATGCCGAACAGTGCATTGCTATGGCTAAGCGACTATCGCCAGGGGATTGCCGTTTAAAGGTTGGCAAGGAGCTATTCACAGCTTGTGGCCCTCGCATCATTGAGCAGTTAATGTCGCTTGGATTTGAGGTGTTTCTTGATCTTAAATTTCACGATATCCCCAATACGACTGCAAAAGCAGTGAAGGCTGCGGCTGGATTGGGTGTGTGGATGGTGAATGTTCATGCCTCAGGTGGCGAGCGAATGATGATGGCGGCGCGTGAAATTCTGGAGCAGGGTCCGGGTAAGCGTCCTTTACTGATTGCTGTGACTGTTTTGACCAGCATGGACGCCAGTGACTTGACCGGAATTGGAATCAACAGCTCACCAGAAGAGCATGTAATGAGGCTTGCAAAGCTGACTCATCGTTGTGGTCTTGATGGTGTGGTTTGCTCCGCACAGGAATCCAGCCTAATGCGTGCCAATTTTGGTTCAGATTTTTGCTTGGTAACTCCCGGTATTCGTTTGGAATCTTCACCTGCTGATGATCAGCGCAGAACCTTAACTCCCTCAGCAGCTATCGCTTCCGGAAGCAGCTATTTGGTTATTGGTCGGCCTATTACCCAGTCCGTCGATCCGGTTGCCACCTGTCGATCAATCATTCAAACACTACATAATACTTAATTGTTCGTATTCACTATTACAGGCTTTCTAATGAGTGCATCTTTACCGGTTGTAATTACTATTGATGGTCCGAGCGGTGCGGGAAAAGGGACCCTGAGTCAAATGTTGGCTGCGCATACCGGCTACCACCTGTTGGACAGCGGTGCTCTTTATCGGCTCGTTGCTCTTGCTGCGCTGAATAGTGATGCTGATTTAAATGATGAGCAACAAATCGTACAAATAGCCTCAACGCTTGATGTTGTATTTCAAGTTGATAGTCATGGCACTCGTATTTTGTTAGCAGGTTTAGATGTTACCGCTGCGATTCGCCAAGAATCTGTAAGCATGTGCGCCTCCCAAATTGCTGCATATCCTGCCGTGCGTTCTGCATTACTTGAGCGCCAGCGGGAGTTTGCAACTCTTCCCGGGTTGATAGCTGATGGCAGAGATATGGGAACAACGGTCTTTCCTAAGGCACAAGCAAAGATTTTTCTCACTGCTAGTGCGGAGGCTAGGGCAGAGCGCCGCTACCAGCAGTTGATTGCCAAAGGGGAATCTGTCGATATGGGCTCGTTGATCAAAGATATCAAAGAGCGTGACGAGCGCGATTCCAATCGCACCGTGTCACCACTTCGACCTGCTGTTGATGCTGTTGTGATTGACAGTACATCAATGACTATTGATCAGGTTTTCGTCAAGATGCTGGCAGTTATTGGGCGGGACCTTTAATTGGTTGATCTTGTGTCAACAAACAGTAAGAATGTGCTATTAAATTAATGACAGCTCCTTGAAGAGTGAGTTTGTATAAAAATATTTTCAAAACACAAGCAGTGGGCTCCTGAAATATTCTATTTAAGTGAGATTCAGAATGCCCCTAACTTGTTTCAAAGCTTATGATATCCGCGGAAAACTGGGTGATGAGCTCAATGAAGACATCGCCTATCGCATAGGTCGTGCTTACGCACAGTTTTTAAAGCCGCGCTCGGTGGTTGTTGGTGGTGATGTTAGGCTTACCAGCTCTGCATTGAAAGTTGCATTGAGTAATGGTTTACGCGACGAAGGTGTGGATGTTATCGACCTGGGTATAACGGGGACAGAAGAGGTCTATTTCGCGACTAGTCATTTACAGGTTGATGGCGGAATAGAAGTTACCGCTAGCCATAATCCCATTGATTACAACGGGATGAAGTTGGTTCGAGAAAACTCAATACCTATCAGTGGGGATACTGGTCTCAATAAGATCCAGCGTCTAGCGGAAGAAAATAGTTTTGCGTCTTCTGATTCTGTTGTGCGTGGTACTTTGTGTCACGCCAGTGTTTTGGATGATTACGTGCGACATCTTCTTGGGTATGTTGATGTTTCGCAATTAAAGCCCCTGCGTTTGGTGGTGAATGCAGGTAACGGTGTTGCTGGGCATGTGATTGATGCTTTGGAAGAATTCCTACCTTTCGAATTCATTAAAATTAATCACGAAGCAGACGGAACGTTTCCGAATGGAATTCCTAATCCGTTGCTGGTGGAGAATCGAGCCTCTACCGCTGAGGCTGTAATTGCTCATAAGGCGGATATGGGTATTGCGTGGGATGGCGATTTTGATCGTTGTTTTTTATTTGATGAAAAGGGGGTGTTTACTGAGGGGTACTATATCGTCGGGCTGCTTGCAGAGGCTTTTTTAACTAAGCATCCGGGTGCCAAGATTATCCATGATCCTCGCTTAACCTGGAACACTCAAGATATTGCGAAACAAAATTCAGGGTGTGCTATTCAATCAAAAACGGGGCACGCGTTTATCAAAGAGCGCATGCGCTCAGAAGATGCCATTTATGGTGGCGAAATGAGTGCGCACCATTATTTCAAAGATTTTTTCTATTGCGATAGTGGGATTATTCCTTGGTTGTTGGTTTGTGAGCTTATATCACGCAAGGAGCAACCTTTATCTCATATGCTTAGGGCTAGAATTGAAAAATTTCCGGCACCGGGCGAAATAAATTGCAGCGTGAAAAACCCTCAAAAAGCAATTGAAAATGTTTATGAGCATTATAAGGAAGAGGTCCGTCATGTTGATAGGACAGATGGTATTAGTCTTGAGTTTGATAACTGGCGATTTAATTTACGCATGTCAAATACTGAGCCGGTAGTGCGCCTGAATCTGGAAAGCCGCTCCGATAAAAGTCTGCTCCAGAAAAAAACAACAGAAATACTTAATTTACTCAACAGTTAAAAATACACTTTTCAAGGATAATTCTATGCAAGTAAAAAAAGCGGTTATTCCTGTTGCGGGTCTTGGTACGCGAATGCTGCCTGCAACCAAGGCAATTCCCAAGGAAATGTTGCCGGTGGTAGACAAGCCCCTCATACAGTATGTAATCGAAGAGGCTGCCGCTGCAGGGATTAAAGAAATTGTACTGGTAACGCATGCAAGTAAAAATGCAATTGAAAACCATTTTGACACCAGCTTTGAGTTGGAGGCTCAGCTGGAAGCGCGCCTTAAACGCTCATTGTTGGCCGAGGTTCGTTCTATAACACCACCAGGATTAACGGTTATTTCTGTTCGCCAGGCAGAAGCTAAAGGCTTGGGGCATGCAATACTTTGTGCTAAATCCGTGGTTGGTGATGAGCCGTTTGCTGTGCTTTTACCTGACGTACTTGTTGATAACGCAGAGTGCAACCTAAAACAAGATAACCTTGCCGGCATGACCCGTCGTTTTCAGGAGACTGGATTTAGTCAGATTTTGGTTGAGCAGGTTCCTCATGATCAGGTAGATAAATACGGCGTGGTTGATTGTTCTGGTGTGGATATTCCTGCAGGAAAGACGGCTGCAATACGTGCAATGGTTGAAAAGCCCCCCGTTGATGATGCTCCCTCGAATATGGCAATTGTTGGTCGCTATGTGCTTTCTCGAACCGTATGGGATTTGTTGGCTAAGACTATGCCGGGTGCAGGCGGAGAAATTCAACTTACCGATGCACTGGATACCTTGCTGGAGCTTGAAACAGTTGAGGCTTATCAATTGATTGGCCGCAGCCATGATTGTGGAACCAAGCTGGGTTATTTAGCAGCAAATGTTATCTACGGTGAGCGCCATATTGAAGTTGGCACTAAATTCAAAGCTTTCTTGTCTGATCGTTATAAAAAATAATTACCTCGATGTGTTTTTTTGCATGCAGCAGAGGCATAACTTAGCCTACTGCTGCATTGCAAACTATTTGCCAGTTCCCTCGTTTATTCCGTGCCAACAACCTTTTGCTGGCTCTGTCCTTCCTAAGCTGTTGATATATAAAGCGCATTCTGCTAGGCTCTTGCACCTGCTAAATTTACGCTTTGTTGATTTTGATCATCCATAGTTTTTCTTAGCAGCAGTGAAGGTTGTCAAGCCCAGCCTGAGGGGACTTTCACTTTACTTTAACTGACCCGCGTGACTGGCCGTGCGGAAAAGGTAGGGCGTGTTGTTAACGTCTGTACCTCTAAATCCATAGGTAATACGATGAGTATGAACGAAAGTTTTGCTGAATTATTTGAAGAGAGTTTAAAGACAGTTGATATGGTGCCAGGCACCATCGTTACCGGTGTAGTAATCGATATCGACAAAGATTGGGTTACCGTACACGCAGGCTTGAAGTCTGAAGGTGTTATCCCCGCAGAACAATTCCGTAACGAGCTGGGTGAGTTGAATCTCCAGATCGGTGACGAAGTACAAGTAGCGCTGGAAAGTGTTGAAGATGGTTTCGGTGAAACCAAGCTTTCACGCGAAAAAGCTAAACGCGCTGAAGCGTGGAAAATTCTTGAAGCGGCTCATGTTGCTGAAGAAGTTATTAAAGGTGTTATCAACGGTAAGGTTAAGGGTGGTTTCACTGTTGATGTTGCCGGTATTCGTGCCTTCCTTCCCGGTTCATTGGTGGATGTTCGCCCTGTACGCGAAACTACTCATCTCGAAGGCAAAGAGCTGGAATTCAAAGTTATCAAGCTCGATCAAAAGCGCAACAACGTAGTTGTTTCTCGCCGTGCGGTGTTGGAGCAAGCTAATTCTGTTGAGCGTGACGAGCTGCTTGCTACCTTGCAAGAAGGTCAAGCTGTTAAAGGTATCGTTAAAAACCTTACCGACTACGGCGCATTCGTTGACTTGGGCGGTGTTGATGGTCTGTTGCACATCACTGACATGGCGTGGAAGCGTATCAAGCATCCAGGTGAGATCGTAAACGTTGGTGATGAAATAGACGTTAAGGTATTGAAGTTTGATCGTGAGCGTAACCGTGTATCGCTCGGCCTGAAGCAATTGGGTGAAGATCCCTGGATACAAATCACCAAGCGTTATCCGGAAGGCGCTCGTGTGAAAGCAAAAGTAACCAATTTGACTGATTACGGTTGCTTCGCAGAGTTGGAAGAGGGTGTTGAAGGTTTGATCCACGTTTCAGAAATGGACTGGACTAACAAGAACATTCATCCTTCAAAAGTTGTTCAATTGGGCGACGAAATCGAAGTTATGGTATTGGATATCGACGAAGAGCGTCGTCGTATCTCTCTCGGTCTGAAACAATGCCAAGAGAATCCATGGGATGCATTTGCTCGTACTTGTGCCAAAGGTGACAAGATCAGCGGCAAGATCAAGTCAATCACTGACTTCGGTATCTTCATCGGTTTGGATGGTGGTATTGATGGTTTGGTTCACTTGTCAGACATCTCCTGGCATGAAGCTGGTGAAGAAGCTGTTCGCAAGTACAAGAAAGGCGATGAGTTGGAAACTGTGGTATTGGCCATCGATCCAGAGCGCGAGCGCATTTCTTTGGGTATCAAACAACTTGAAACTGACCCATTCTCAGAATATGTTTCTGTAAATGATAAGGGTGCTGTTGTTAAAGGTATCGTTAAAGAAGTTGAAGCCAAAGCTGCAGTAATCACCTTGGCAGATGACGTTGAAGCTGTTCTTAAGGCCTCTGAATTGAGTCGCGAGAAAGTGGAAGACGCGCGTAACTTGCTCAAAGTGGGTGACGAAGTTGAAGCCAAGATTATTGCTGTAGATCGCAAAAATCGTAGCATCAGCTTGTCGGTGAAGTCTAAAGATGTTGAAGAAGAAAAGACTGCTATGAAAGAGCTTTCAAGCAAGCAATCTGATCAAGCTTCTCCAACTACCTTGGGTGATCTGATTAAAGCGCAAATGCAAAGCAAAGAGTAATTTTTGCTTGTGAATAATGGCCAGCATTGCTGGCCATTATTTTTTGTTGGTGGTTTACATGAGCTCAGGCTCAGCTATGATTGGTTGTGTTGCTTGAACGTTGGCCAATAACAGAGAGCAGGTTATGACAAAGTCAGAATTAATTGAATACATTACCGAAAAGCAAAATCAGTTGACCATCAAAGATGTTGAAATGTCGGTAAAGTTATTGCTTGATTACATGTCAGATATTCTGGCATCGGGCGAGCGCATCGAAATCCGTGGTTTTGGCAGTTTTTCGCTCCATTATCGAGCCCCTAGAACAGGTCGTAATCCTAAAACTGGTGAGACTGTTGTGCTTGAGGGGAAGTATGTCCCTCATTTCAAGCCTGGCAAAGAAATGCGTGATCGCGTTAACGAGAGTATTAATAGATAGTTTTTCGTCGAATTTGGGTTTGGTTTAATTAATCTTTTATCTTGACGGAAGATTGCGATAATCTCCTGCTTCCTGCTTCCTGCTTCCTGCTTCCTGCTTCCTGCTTCCTGCTTCCTGCTTCCTGCTTCCTGCTTCCTGCTTCCTGCTTCCTGCTTCCTGCTT
>NZ_JH668201.1:414151-1159122 GCF_000263355.1 Cellvibrio sp. BR
TGCTTCCTGCTTCCTGCTTCCTGCTTCCTGCTTCCTGCTTCCTGCTTCCTGCTTTATTCTTCGGCTTTTCCTGCTCTTACTTTGTGTGCGGCATATATGGCTGGTAGGTATGTCCTGCAAAGGCATTGGTATGTCCGAAAAGAACGACAAGCTCTAGTGGCAGGAGTCAGATTAAATTGAATGCCATGATAAGTAGCGTTGTTTTGGTGTGAGAGTTTAGTTTTATTGCTATTTTCTGATAAAAATGGGATCGATGCGGTAGGTGGAATTTCTGTCCAGTTGTTTTGCGTATGAATAGTGTATAGCTAGCATCTGCAATAAAAGCAGCCAAAATAATTAACCAATAACAGATTGTTAAAAGGTTATCTTGTGCAGTCCAAACGATAAGTGTTGCCAGTGTAATGCCGATAAAAAGGCTCCCTACATCACCCATAAAGAGTTTGGCTTTGGGGAAATTCCAGTATAAAAATCCCAAGCTTGCGCTACTAATAATAAGCATCAAGAGGATGATTTCGCTGTATGTGCCTTGCAAGTAAAAAAGAAGGCCTACGCTACTACAAACAAAGATTGCTTGCAGTCCTGCCAGTCCGTTCATTCCATCCATAAAGTTGTACAAATTTGTTAGCCAAACAATGCCAATAACTGATGCTATTACCAGTAATACGAAGATGGGTGCGGAAAATAAGATGTCGTTGAGGGTTATAAGGGTGATGGTGCACGCTGTTAGGGTTTGTGTGAAGAGTCGTATTCGAATGTTGAGAGTTATAAGGTCGTCGGCTATCCCAACAATTGCCATTAGTAATCCGGGGGCAAGCAAGTAGAGTGTTGTGTGATTAATTAGCCCCATGAAGTATGCGGTTAAAGCTGCAATGAGTGTTGCTAAGGCTATGGCGATACCTCCGCCACGAGGTGTGGGGATGGTGTGGGAGCTGCGAGTATTGGGAATGTCTAAGAGTTAGCGTCCAAACCAGTAAATAACAAGTTTTGAAAGCCCGAATGCAAGTGCTAGGGGCATCAGAAAGATAAGAATCAATAGTTCCATGTTTTAGGTCTTGGCTAAATTTTGTGTGCACGATTATATCTTATCTTTTTTGATCCCTTTATTGGTTTGTTTGTTTTGCACCAATATCGAGCCATAATATTTTTGTGTGTTCGCTGGTGGTGCTTTTGTACTTTGTTTGCGTGCGCCTTTAATTTATATCTATTTGAAATAATTATAAATTTAAATTATGGATCGTTTTTTGCTTTTGCGCAGAACCTTTGGCGTTTAGGTAAAAATCCATTAATTGGTGCTCTTTGGTTGTGCATTTGTCGGTTATTGGGTTGTTCTACGTGACAGGTAATACGCAAAAAGTGTACTAACTGTCTCATTATGAAGCGTTTACATTGCAGCTCATGTTGTCGCTTTTAATTGATGTCTGACAATAATCATTATGGGGTAAGTATGAAAAAACTAGATTCCGCTCTTCCATTAATTTTTGCCGCTGGTTTGGCGGTCTTGGTCTCGCCAGGGGCATTTGCTGAGGATGCTATTAATCAAGCCAATACCGCCTGGATTCTTACTTCCACGGCGCTTGTTTTATTTATGACGCTACCCGGTTTGGCGCTGTTTTATGGTGGTTTGGTTCGTGTAAAAAATATACTTTCTGTGCTTATGCAATGTTTTGCTATTGCATGCATGGTTTCTCTGTTGTGGCTAATTGCTGGCTATAGTCTTGCGTTTGGTGAGGGTAACGCCTGGATTGGTGATTTAAGTATGGTGTTTTTTGATGGTGTAACAGAGGGGGCGGTTACGAGTGGGATCCCTCTTAGTTTACATGCAATGTTTCAAATGACTTTCGCAATAATTACGCCTGCTCTGATTGTTGGTGCTTTTGCTGAGCGTGTTAAGTTTTCCTCCATGCTTTTGTTTTCAGGGTTATGGTTGTTCGCTGTTTACATTCCGGTGTGTCACTGGGTATGGGCTGGCTCTGGCTGGTTATTCCAGAAGGGTCTTCTTGATTTCGCTGGTGGCACTGTTGTCCACATTACTGCGGGTGTTGCTGCGTTAGTGGCTGCGATTGTTGTAGGTAAGCGTAATGGTTTCCCTAGCACAGCTATGCCACCTCATAACATGACAATGACTGTTACTGGTGCAGGCATGCTGTGGGTTGGTTGGTTTGGCTTTAATGCGGGTAGCGCCTTGGCTGCTGATGGGAATGCTGCTATGGCTATGTTGGTGACCCATATTTCTGCAGCAGCTGGTGCGTTGTCTTGGATGGCGGTTGAGTGGATGCGTTTTAGAAAACCAAGTGCTTTGGGTATTGTGACGGGTATGGTTGCTGGTCTCGGTACTATTACCCCTGCCTCTGGTTATGTCGGCCCTGGTGGTGCGTTAATAATCGGCTTGAGTGCTGGTGTTGTTTGTTTTTATATGACCCAGTTGGTCAAGCGTGTGTGGAAAATCGATGATTCTTTGGATGTTTTTCCTGTTCACGGTGTGGGTGGCATTTTAGGAACCATTCTTGCGGGCGTATTTGCTTCAACTGAACTGGGTGTATTTAGCGGTCAGGGATTTGCTGCAGGGATCAACTCTATGGGCGAGCAGTTAGGTATTCAATTCCTTGGTGTGGTTGTAACCTTTGTTTATACCGCTGTTGTAACTTATATACTGCTGAAGCTGACGGGTCTATTCACTTCTGGTTTGCGTGTGAGCAAAGAGGATGAAACCTTGGGGCTCGACTTGGCGTTACATGAAGAAGATGGCTATAAGCTGTAATCTTGAATGAAAAAAGAGGAGCTTCGGCTCCTCTTTTTTATTTTGAGCTGTTGGTTTATCGAAATGCGATTAGTGCTGCAGTTACGGCAACGTTGAGGGACTCAACCCCGTTATTCATTGGGATTTTCACGCTTTCATTGCACAGCTGCTGAACTGCCGGGGATACTCCTTCTGTTTCGTTCCCCAATACATAAATACAGGGAGCATTAGGTGTAAACTTTTTTAGTTCTGTGGCCGCATGCGATGAAAGTGCGCAGACTAGCGCTCCCTCTTTTTTGAAATCTAGTAACGCTTCAGTGAGATCTTTGCAGCGAAGAAGCGGTGCGCGAAAAACGGTTCCTGCGCTTGCTTTGATTACCAGTGGGTCGATTTGAGCATTGCCTTTTTGTGGAAGTAAAATTCCATCAATATTTCCTGCGCAGGCTGAGCGAATTATCATGCCAAGATTTTGCGGGTTGTTAACCCCATCGAGTGCAAGCAATGTGTAGTTTTTTTTGCTGTTCTCGCGCAAAAAATCGTCATAGTGCTGATAACCGCGAAGCTGTAGATCAGCTGCAACACCTTGGTCTTGTGTTGCATTTTTGGATATGCGCGATAGGGCTTGTCGTTCGTGATAAATAATTTCAGCGCCCTTGTGTTGGGCAAGCGTAATGATCTCATCCAGAATTTCTGCTGATTTGTTACTTTTCGCCAAGTGCAATCGATAAATGTATGTAGATGAGTCTTGCAGAGCTTCAAGTACGATTTTGCGCCCGTATACAGTCATGAGCGAGTCAAAGAAACGTTTTTTTTGTAGATAGGCTTGGCTATCTTCGCGGGCGTTGTTCATGCTGGAATTCTTGTGAGTTAATTGCTGGTGCAAATTGTTTTGTAGGCTTTTACGGCTGCGGGAAGACCCATTGCTATGGCATCAACCGTCAATGCATGACCGATTGACACCTCGAGCAAAGCAGGGATTTGGCGAAAGTGGGCGAGGTTATCGAGATTTAAGTCATGCCCGGCATTGATACCAATATCAATTGCTTGAGCATGACGGGCTGCGGCCAGGTAGCGTTGGAATAGTTGATCAAATGACGGGCCAGATGTTTTGAATGCTTCAGCGTAGGGGCCTGTGTATAGCTCGATACGATCAGCGCCAATCTCTTTGGCCAGGCTTATTTGATCAATATCCGGATCCATGAATAAACATACACGAATGCCTAAATCCTTTAATTCTTTGATCAATGGCTTTAATTTTTTTCCCGCTACTTTCAAGTCAAAGCCATGGTCTGACGTAAGTTGATGATTTGTGTCAGGTACAAGTGTGCATTGATCGGGTACTACATCGCAGACTAATTTTATAAACCCCGGAAAGTTTCCGATTGACTCAGCGTAAGGGTTGCCCTCGATGTTAAATTCAACTGCGTGATAAATTTTTACTAATTCACTGAGTTCATAAACATCGTGAGGTCTAATGTGACGTTGGTCGGGTCTTGGATGAACAGTAATTCCATCGGCGCCGGCATCAATACAGGTCTTGCCGTGAGCGGCGACATTAGGATAATTGCCGGGGCGGGAATTTCGGATCAGTGCAATCTTGTTCAGGTTTACACTGAGTGCGGTGTTGTTACTGTTATTCATCAACTGGTACCACTGCATCTTTAATGCTTGACGGTTTGGTTGCGCGTTGTTTTTCAATTATGGATTGTGCTTCAGCTGAATTTATCCTTGTTGCACTCAGCACTCGTACTGCATAGTTCGGCGCTTCCGGGTAAGCTTTAAACATGCCCAGCGGCTCTTGTGAAATTTTTTCGATAACTTCCATTCCCGCAACTACTTTCCCAAAAACGGTATAACCGGGTTTGGTTTCTGTGGCATTGAGGCCGGAGTTATTTTTGAGGTTGATATAAAACTGCGCCGTAGCGCTATCGGGATCGGATTGCCGGGCCATGGCTACACTGCGATAATCATTTGGCAGGCCATTCATTGATTCGTTGATTACAGGTTTCGCAGTTGGTTTTTCGGTAAAGTCAAAAGTCATTCCTCCACCTTGCACAACAAAGCCAGGTACCACTCTGTGAAAAATTGTCCCTTCGTAAAATTTACTGTCGACATAGTGTAAAAAGTTTTTCACTGTCTCTGGTGCTGACTTGGGGTAGACTTCAATTACAAAAGTACCTAAGTCTGTTTTCATGGCAACAAGATTATTATCTGCAAATGTGTTTGCTGAAAGTAGCAATACTAAACTTGCAAAAAGTGTTGTGAGTTTGTCGGTCATAATTTTTATCACCTTATCGCCATTCTGATTTGCGTTTGCGACGGCCAAGCCCCTGCAAAATAAACGAAAGCAGCACGCCGCCAATAATCAGCCCGCCACCATACAACCAATGATTAAAACGATCGGCATCTTTTAATTTTTCATTCTCTGCTTTTAATACATCTGCATGTGTTTGCAAAAGTTGATTTTCGGTCAGCATGCGTTGATGTTCTTCTTCCAGGTTTAGTGCTGTGGTCGCAGCTTGGCGCATATCTTCGGTGTCGTTGAGTAATTGCTGATGCTCTTGCTGCAACTTCTCTAGCTGGGTTTTGAGTTCGGTGTTTTCAGTTTGCAAGCTGAGAAGGTTGCGGGAGGAATCTGAGAGGGCTGCTAATTTTAACGCTGCAGTTGGTTTGTCACTGATGTTCTGACTGCGGATCCAGCCCTCAGTGCCTTCTGGCGTTACTACAAGTGACCAGAGGCTATTATCCGCACCTATTTCTTCGCGCAGAAAGTTTAGTTTGGTGCCGCTGGGAACACCTTGTTGCAAGATTCCGGCTTGAGGATTTTTATCACTCCGCACTGGTACATAGATAACATCGGATACATATTTTTCAACAGCGAATACGGGAATACTTATAAATGGTAAGGCTAAGAGCGAAAGTCCGGCGCCCAGAATAGTTAAATGTTTCACGTTGACTCCAATCTTGAAATTTGAAAATTAAGGCAGCACTTTCTTGAAAGGTTTGACTATAACGCTAGCGTAAATTCCTGCTGCGACATAAGGGTCTTCATTGGCCCAAGCCTGTGCATCTTGCAGGGAATTAAATTCCGCTACAACGAGGCTGCCGGTGAATCCTGCATCACCGGGGTTGTCATTGTCGATGGCTGGATGTGGGCCGGCAATCAATAGACGTCCCTCGTCAGTAAGTTGCTGTAAGCGTGCAAGGTGCGCGGGGCGAGCTACTTTTCGTTTGTCGAGGCTGTTGGCTATATCTTCACTAATGATGGCGTAATACATAATGCAATCTCTAATAATTTTTCCTGCAAGCTTTTAAAAAGTTGCCTTGGATTCCTGATGTTGAAGTGTATGAAGATTTAATGCTACGCGTTGTTATTATTCGTTGGAACCGTCATTAATAACATCTTCAAGTGTAAGATGGGTTAGCAGGCGAATACTGCGAAATACATAAAAAAGAGTGCCCATCATAATAATTAACATTGGCAATGCAATCACAGGGTAGCTTAGTGCCGTCATTTTACCCAGTTCTGCATTAAATTCAGCGGTGCCCGGTTGGCTAACCAAAATTATTTTTGCCAGAACATAATTTAAAATCGACGATAAAAAAAACGATGCGGCGATCATCAGTGAGGCATTGCTTAGTGTTCGCTCAAAATGCTTTTTGGTTTGATGTTGCTCGAGTGCGCTATCTACCTTTTGTATTTTTAGGACTTTATCGTTGTAGATAAATACTTTTACCAATGGGTAGCGAGTTTTAATAGAGATGAGTGTAACTATGCCAAGAATGCCGGGGATGGCTGCCTCTTTGATCGCAAAATATTCAGGGTCGAGTTGCAATAAACTGAGGCCGCCGGTTAATAGCACGCTCACAATGCCAAGTGCTGAAAATACGTTGATTTTTTTGTTGGCAACGAAATCCCGTAATCCGTAGCTGAGTGGAAAGGCGAGTGCAATGATCAATGCCCAGGTTGGGCCAAGATATTCCGCGTCACTGAGTTTGGTCAGTATTAGCGTTGGAATAACGATGTTCATTAACAAGTTAGCAAAAAAGCTTTCTTTTTTTTGCTTTGGTTGGGGATTTGTCGTTTCCAGAGGGGGTTTATCAGCTAACATGGTGGATGATTTTTCCGCGTTGTTGTCAGTCATGATCAATCCTGTTGATCTCTTCTATAAATGGTATCTGAGTGATTTTTGATCTGCATAGTCATACGTATTTTTCTGACGGTATGCTAAGCCCTGAAGCCTTGATTGCGCGTGCGCAAGAGCGCGGTGTTTCTGTGCTTGCCATTACGGATCACGATACCATAGCTGGCGTTCGGATTGCACAAAAAGCCGCACAGGAAGCTGGGATCCAAATAATTCCGGGCATAGAGTTTTCAAGTCAATGGGGGCGCGGTGGTGTTCATATTGTTGGCTTGGGAGTGGATATTAATTCTGCGGTGTTAACCGAGGCCGTCACGCAGCAGGAAAGTGCACGTGAGGCTCGATCAATTGCCATCGCGGAGCGCCTGGCAAAAGCAGGCTTCCCTGATGCTCTGGCGGGAGCCCGCGCGCTGGCCGGTGGGGTAAGTGTGGGGCGACCGCATTTTGCCCAGTATCTGGTGGCATGTGGTGCAGTGAAGAATATCAACGCCGCCTTCAAAAAGTATCTGGGCGCAGGTAAACCGGCTGATGTGAAATATCAGTGGCCCTTAATGGATCAGGTTATCAAGTGGATTCACGATGCGGGTGGAGTAGCGGTACTGGCGCACCCGGCAAAATACGAACTGACGCGCACGAAAATGTGCGCGCTGGTCGATTCTTTTGTGGCCGCGGGGGGCGATGCCATTGAGGTTATTAGTGGTCTGCAACCTGTGGCAATGACTGAGGATTTATTGCGCATTGCTGCCAGCCGTAATCTATACGCATCTTGTGGTTCGGATTTTCATATCCCCGATCAGCCTTGGCAGGATTTGGGGGGCTTTGGTCGCTTACCGCCCCAAGCCAAACCTGTATGGGAATTATTGGGCTATAACAATATTAATGGGTAAGCCCTGCGGGTTTTACCACCTTTTTGCTTGATGCTGTCTGCAATCGGGCGAAGCCGTAAGGAGTGTCCATCATGGCGCAATTTTTTCAGATTCACCCAGATAACCCCCAACACCGTTTAATCGTGCAGGCAGCGGATATCATCCGTAAGGGTGGGGTGGTAGCTTATCCAACGGATTCCGCTTACGCGCTCGGCTGTCATATCGGCGATAAAGATGCCTTGGAGCGTATTCGCACCTTGCGTAAGCTTGATAAAAATCACAACTTTACCTTGATGTGTCGCGATCTTTCCGAGCTTGCAACCTATGCACGAGTCGACAATCAGGTGTTTCGTCTATTGAAAAACCACACGCCTGGTGCCTATACGTTCATTCTTGAGGCGACAGCTGATGTGCCGCGCCGTTTGATGCATCCCAAGCGCAAAACCATAGGGTTGCGGGTGCCTGATAACGCAATTGCTTTGGCATTGCTCGAAGAGCTGGGTGAGCCTTTGATGACCAGCAGCTTACTCTTGCCGGGCGAAGAGTTCCCGATGACCGACCCATATGATATTCGCGACACGCTCGAGCATTTTGTTGAATTGGTTATTGATGGTGGCTATTGTGGTTTAGAGCCTACCACGGTAATTGATCTTACTCAGGATGTGCCAGAGTTGGTGCGTCAGGGCAAGGGCGACTTTGCACCGTTCGATTCCAACTAATTGATTTTTATGGATAATTAATGCTTTTTCGGGTTGCTGTCCGGCGCCCGCTTAAATCGCTATAATGCCCGTCCTGAATATGGTTACCCGCTGCGGTGCCCTTTGCCTATTTGACTAATGAGTTCGCTGAGTGACTGAAATTATTGAGCCTGTATCGCTAGCAAATCCGGACTCTGCAACAGATTCGGCGCAGGTTGCTGCGGCTAATATTTCTGAATCTGATCGCTCAACGGCTGAATCCCTTTCACCTGACGCGGCAGCCGCTCAGGTGAAAGCTCCACAGCAAGGGGAAATGCCGTTTGCTATGGTTCACGGCAAAGCCTACACCCAGTTGCCGCAGGATTTGTATATTCCGCCAGATGCACTTGAAGTGTTTCTTGAGGCATTTGAAGGTCCGCTGGATTTGCTGCTCTATCTGATTCGCCGGCAAAATATTGATATTCTTGAAATTAATGTCTCTGAGATTACTTCCCAGTACATGGCCTATGTCAATCTCATGGAGTCTCATCAATTTGAGTTGGCAGCCGAATACTTGGTGATGGCGGCTATGTTGGCCGAGATCAAGTCGCGTATGTTGTTACCTCGCTCCAGTGAAGAGCATGAAGAGGAAGAGGATCCGCGTGCCTCTTTAATTCGTCGCCTGCAAGAGTATGAGCGTTTCAAGCAAGCGGCTGAGGACATAGATAAGCTTCCGCGTGTTTCGCGCGATGTTTTCCCGGTAACGGTTGCGGGGCCCGATCGCAGTTTGACCCGTCTTGATCCGGATGTGGAATTGCAAGAGCTGTTGTTGGCACTGTCAGAGGTATTGCGACGCGCTGATATGTTTGAAAGTCACCATGTGTCCAAAGAGCGATTGTCCACCCGTGAGCGCATGGCGCAGGTGTTGGATACTCTTGCCCATCAACATTTTGTGCCTTTTGTCAGTTTGTTCAAAGCCGAAGAAGGGCGCTTGGGCGTGGTGGTAACTTTCCTTGCCGTAATGGAATTGATTAAGGAATCGCTCGTCGAGATTGTCCAAAGCGAATCCTTTGCTCCTATTCATGTAAAAGCCAGAACACAATGACCGAAACAATAATCACTGAAGAATTCGATGATGAGTTGGGTGCCCCAGAGGCAGCTGACTTAATTGCTGATGATACTCTTGCTGAGGAGTTGGCGACGGTTCCTGTAACCCAAATGCCGGTTGATGCCGGGCGTTTGCGTCAGGTTATCGAAGGTGCCATTTTGGCGGCAGGCCAGCCTATGACACTTGTGCGCATGCTGGATTTGTTTGATGCGGAAGTGGCGCCGACCAAAGATGAAATACATGCTGCACTGCTGGATATACAGACTACCTGCGAAGGGCGCGGTTTTGAATTAAAGGAAGTTGCTTCGGGGTGGCGCTTTCAAGTGCGCGATGATTTAGCTCCTTGGGTTAATCGCCTGTGGGAAGAAAAACCGCAGAAGTATTCACGCGCGCTACTCGAAACCTTGTCGTTAATTGCTTATCGCCAACCGATCACTCGCGGTGACATTGAAGAGATTCGCGGTGTTGCTGTTAGTTCTCATATCATGAAAACCTTGCTAGAGCGCGACTGGGTAAAAGTGATTGGTCATCGTGATGTACCCGGCCGTCCATCACTTTATGCCACTACCCGTCAATTTTTGGATTACTTTAATTTAAAAAGCCTGGATGAGTTGCCGTCACTCAGTGAAATCCGTGATTTGGATGAGTTAAATCCAGTGTTAGATTTGGGCGAGGCAGGCTTAGGCGAAAAAGATACTGATGCCCCGATTCCTGATGATCAGCCAATTGCGACATTGGATGAGCTGGAAGCTGAGCCGGTGGATACCAAAACAGCACTCTATGAAGATGGCTTTGTAGATGGTGAAGAGGCTTTTGTTGAGATTGAGGAGTATGCAGCTATTGATGCTTCACAATTATCGACGCCAGCCAATAATGAGGAAACTGGTCACTAATCAAGTGACCCATGAATTATGGTGAAGAAAATCAACCCAGATAAACCTGAAAAACCTACCAAGGCTGTGAAGCCAGTAGTTGCCGCTAAAACGTCCAAGGCCAAATCCATGGCTGGCGGAAAAAATACACCGGCAGAAAAATCATTTGGCTTTAAAAAAGCCAGTGGTCCCAGCGCTAAAAAGCATCAGGATTCTGAAAAGCCCGCAGGTAAATCTACCCAGAAACCCGCATCTACTGCGCGCACTAAAACTGCTTCTGCCGCAGAGCCACAAGCTCCTGTCGTCAGCAGCCCTACAGATGAAAAATTGCAGAAAGTACTGGCTCGTGCCGGCATCGGCTCGCGCCGTGAAATGGAGCGAGCGATAGAGCAGGGGCAAGTCAAGGTTAATGATCGCATTGCCAAGTTAGGTGATAGAGTCAGCGCACAAGATAAAATTTTTGTGAACGGCCAGCGCGTAGTGTTGCGTAGCGAATTAACTCGTCGCCGGGTAATTTTATATAACAAACCTGAGGGCGAAATTTGCTCCCGCTCCGATCCAGAGGGTCGTCCTACCGTCTATGACCATCTGCCACCATTGAAAGGTGAGCGGTGGATTTCAGTAGGGCGACTCGACTTTAACACCAGTGGTTTATTGCTGTTTACCAATGACGGTGAATTGGCTAATAAATTAATGCATCCATCATCGGTGATTGACCGTGAATATCTTGTGCGGATTCAGGGCGAGGTTACCGATGAGATGCGTCAGGTACTTTTGCGAGGTGTAGTGCTGGATGACGGCATTGCGCGCTTCACCGATATAGTTGACGGTGCAGGTGAAGGTAAAAATCGTTGGTTCTACTGTGTGGTAATGGAAGGGCGTAACCGCGAAGTGCGGCGTTTGTGGGAGTCGCAGGGCGTTAAAGTGAGTCGTTTGAAACGTGTTCGCTACGCCAATATTTTTATTCCTTCTCATGTGCGAGTAGGGCAGTGGATTGATTTAACTGACCGCGAAATTGAAGATTTATGCATGACGGCAGGATTCGACAGTTCTACCTATACTCGCATGAAAGTGCCCACTCGCGATGAGCAGGCACAGCGTGAACGTCATGACAAAAAGTTACGGTCTGCTTCTGCTGCACCACGCAGGGTGAAAGCTCCGCCGCGTAAGCGTCCTCCAGTTGTATAGCGAGGAGTCAAGCATAAAAAAACCGCGCAAATTTGCGCGGTTTTTTTATGGGGCTGGTTCCACTCAGCGCAACTGATTATCGAGTTTGTGCATTTGCCGTGCTATTGATGGTGCAGTTTCTGCCTGATTGCTTGGCGCTGTAAAGTGCTTTATCTGCACGCTCGAATAGCTCCTCTATGCCTTCATTCTGATCGCCATTGTGCGTTGCTACTCCAATACTGACTGTCGTGTTTATTGCCATAGTATTGTGAAGGATTTCTGTTTCTGAAATACGCTCGCGAATACGCTCGGCAATTATTTCTGCACCAATTGCATTGGTATTACTCAGCAGTACAACGAATTCTTCGCCGCCATAACGAAAAATACTATCGGTGCTACGGCACACAGATTGGATGGTTTTCGCAATCTCACACAGAATTAAATCGCCGCGGTGATGCCCGTAATCATCGTTGATTTTTTTAAAGTGATCGACGTCTATCATTAATAATGAAAGTTGCTGTTGCTGACGATTAGCAAGCTGCAGTTCGCGTTTTAAATTGTTGTTTAAGGCTGCGCGATTTCCTACCAGAGTTAATGGATCAAGTAGCGCCAGGCGCATCGCTGTTTGGTAGCGAACTGCATTGCGCAGTGGGTAAACCAATGCGCTGAGTAGCTGTTCGATTTTTATAAGCTCAGTTTCAATAAATCGTTTGCTGCGACTAAAAATGACCTCACCTAAATAGCCCTCATCGGTAGTGAGGCGATAGTCACAATGATGCAGCGATTCCCGTCCAACTCGGGAGTCGTCTTTGGTGGTGGAGGATTTGAAAATGACCCCGGATATTTGCACCAGTGGTTGTATTTGGTGAAAAAAAAGCGAAATTATTTCCGTCGGGTCCAGGCTCATTTGCAAGGCCTGCGTCAGCCGAACTCGCACGGCGAGCTCCTGATCTTGCGTTGGTATACCAAGGGGGATGCTTCCTGCGCCGTTTGCCTTATGGGCATTGGTCACCATAGTCATGTCCCGCATATAAAGTACCTGTCACATTGATGGGGTTGTTACCTGCCCAGAGTCGCCGCTTTGCGGAATAGGGCTTTGTGAGGTACACAGCGAAAATCATGCCATGTAAATTTTTTTATAAAAAATCCTTTTTAATCAATGGGATGGATTTTTTTTACGGCATGCGTTGGCACTGAATGCCAAAAAAAAGGCGGTGTTGGTGGGATGTTTCAACAGGGCAATGGCCGCTAGTCAAAAAAATGTCACCCCACTCAATTGTTAATCGACTGAGGGATGCGGATGAGGTTTGCTGGATTAGGTGTTGATCTGGGGCAGTAAAATACCCAGAGTTAGACCACCGGTAGGGCGGTTTTCTGCCCATATTTTGCCTTTGTGCAGAGCAATACTGCGATGTGCAATAGCGAGCCCCAGTCCATAGCCGCCACTCTCGCGTGCACGGGCCTGGTCGGTGCGGAAGAAGGGTTGGAAAATATCCTCCAAGGCATCCTCCGGTACACCGGGGCCCTGATCCATAATTTGGATGCGGTAGTGTTCGCCATCGCCGGTTTCGTTAAGTTGAATACAAATTTCCGAATTTGGGGGCGTGTAGAGCAGGGCATTACGCAGGGTATTTTCAAAGACTCCCACCAGCATGTTCCCGTGAGTGGCCACCAACGCTTCATCGAGGTTGGATTTAAATTCGATACGAATATTTTTTTCGCGTGCATCCAACTGATAGTTTTCAATGAGAGTTTGTACCAGCGATACCAGATCAAGCACATCATCCAGTACCCAGCCATCCTGGCCTTGAATGGGAAGGGTTAGAATCTCCGTAATAATGTCATTTAGATAATCAGCCGCTTGTTTAATGCGGCCCAGTTCGTGATCAATTACCCCGCCACTTTTTTGCTGCGCTAATGCCAACGCGATTTGCAATCTGGCGAGTGGTGTACGCAATTCATGGGATACATCTTTAATTAATCGCTTCTGTTCTTGCATGGCCTTTTCAAGCCGTTCGGTCATATTGTCGAAGTCGCGCCCGAGTGCGGCAATTTCATCGTTGCGACCGCGAAATTGTTCGCTGATACGAACACTCAAATCGCCGCGGGCAATTTGATGCGTGGCTTTTTGCAGGGTGTTGATGCTACGGGTGAAATGACGCGCAAGAAAAAAACAGGCAGAGCCACTGACCAGAATCGAAACCAGCAGCAGCGGCCAGATGTTGTCGATAAACAATTCCCATATGATGTCGCGGTCTTGCCCTTCGTCGCGGCCTGCTGAAATGGTGATTAACTTAACGCTATTGCCATCATTCAAGGTGATGTAGCGACCAAACAGTTTGCGATTGCGATCTTGCACCTTGTCAAAAGGGTGCTTGCTGGTTAAGCGCGGGGCAAGGAACATTACACCGGGCGGAAGCGGTCGGTCGAGCAAATCGCGATTGCGTTTATCTACCACATAAACAAAACGCGTCGACCAGCTCGGCATTGCGCGCAGGTCTTGGGTTAATTGAGTGGTATTGCGGTTAATTGCACTGCCGACCATTTGAAATAGTAAGCGTTTTGCAGGGTCTTCATCGGTAGCGGTGCTGCTGTGCTGCAGTTTGCCATCCGGTGTTATATCAAACCAATGCACGACTAAATTGGTGCCGATAATAATCGCCACCGTAATCAACCAAAACGTGAAAAATATTTTTAGGTAGAGGCGTGTCATCAAGTGCCGGATTCATCATCGTTCATAGTGAGCATGTAACCCGCACCGCGTACGTTGATAATTAAATCTTTGGATGAGCCTGCTGCGGTGATTTTTTTACGAATATTGCTGACATGCACATCAATACTGCGATCGTAAGGGGTTAGTTTTCGATTCAGTGCCTGCTCGGTCATATCGTCTTTGCTAATTACTTGACCAGCGCGGCGCACCAGAATTTCAAGTACGCTGAACTCGGTGCCGGTGAGTGGAACTTCATTGCCGTCCCAGGTTGTGGTGCGGGTACCCAAATGCAGGGACAATTTACCCGAGGACAAGCGTTCAACGCTGTTGGTCGAGACTTCTTTTTGATTGGCGCGACGTAAAATCGCACGAATCCGTGCGACCAATTCACGAGGGTCGCAGGGTTTTGCCAGGTAATCATCAGCACCGATTTCAAGACCGATCACGCGATCAACCGTATCGCCTTTGGCAGTCAACATAATCACCGGTGTTTGGTTGTGCTGGCGCAAGTTTTTCAGCACATCAAAGCCATTGCGAACGGGCAGCATCACATCCAGCACTATCGCCGAATAGGGGTTCTTCAGCGCAAGTTCCAGTGCTGTTTGACCGTCGTAGGCGGTATCTATAGTGAACCCTTCAGTGTGCAGATATTCACTCAGTAATTGGCTGAGTTCTTTATCGTCGTCGATGAGGAGAACCTTGAGCATAGCGATTACATACCCTTGTTATATAAGGCGTTATTTGAGGCGCTGAGTGTGCACCAGGCCTTGGTGAGAGTCATGATTCTTTGGGAATTGTTAACTAATCTTAACATGATAGCGCCCATAATGACTTCACTGGCGCTGTTCATGCAATCCGGCGCTTCAGTCAACCTAATCGACCCGAGGAACTTGATATGAAAGCGATCAAATTATTGGCAACAGGTGCATTACTTCTGGGTGCTGCCGGGATGGTTGTTCCCAGCATGGCCGCCGAAGCAACCAAACCTTGTGATGGCGGTAGTTATCACGCCAGCAAAGATGGGCACCATGGCGGAAAACATGCAGGCCATCATGGCCGTATGGCGCGTGTTTTGGATTTGAGCGATGCGCAAAAAGAAACGCTCAAGTCACAGCGCGAAGCAAATAAAGCTGCTCGTGGAGCGTTGCACAGCCAGCTTAAAGAAGCACGCACAGCCTTAAATACCGCCACTGAGGCAGGCGCGAATGATGCAGAGTTGAATGCGCTAGCTGAAACCCTGGGCCGTTTGCAGGCGCAGCAGGCACTGGCCGGTGCAAAAAACCATCAGGCTTTCTTGGCTGTGCTTACCGATGAGCAAAAACAGACGCTCTCTGAAATGAAGTCCAAGCGTATGGAGCGCAAAGGTAGTCGTAAAAACGACAGCGAGAGTAAAAGCAGCTAATTTCTGCACTGTACCCCAAATGCTAGTTCACTGACCCCGGCTTGCCGGGGTTATTTATTTTGATGAGCGCTAATAGACTTGCTTGCGCTGCCCAATCTTGGGAAAATCCGCGCCGATTTCTTTGCCTCCGGTGTGAGCCTACTGCCGGTGCCAGCAACTTCTTTTTCCCTGCATTTCGAGGTTATTGTGGCCCAGATTGGTCTGTTTTTTGGCAGTGACGAAGGTAATACCGAACGCGTTGCCTATCGTATTCAAAAGCGTTTTGGTGAAGATGTTGTTGATGTGCGCGATATCGCTGATGTTACCCAGCTGGACTTTGCTCAATACGACAAAGTGATTCTTGGCATTCCCACCTGGGATTTCGGTCAGATCCAATCCGACTGGGAAGAGTTTTGGGATGATATCGCTGCCGTAGATTTCTCTGGCAAACAAGTCGCGCTCTTTGGCTTGGGTGATCAATTTGGTTACGGCGATTACTTTTTGGATGCCATGGGCATGTTGCACGATGTGATTATCCAGAGCGGCCCCGAAATTGTTGGTCATTGGCCTACTGAAGGCTATGAATTCGAAGCGTCCAAAGCGGAAATTCCCGGTGCCGGTATGTTTGTAGGTTTGGCGCTCGATGAAGATCAGCAGGAAAACCTCAGTGCCGATCGGCTCAACCGCTGGTGCGCACAAATCCATGTGGAGTTTGGTTTGGATACCCCGCTGGAAATGCTGGAAGACTAAATTCAGTGGTTTTCACCGACCAAGCAGATCCATTTTCTATTTTTAGTCGTTATCCCATTTTTAGCCGTTAATAGTTGGTCTACTGTTAACGGCACTCTTGTTAATGGCGCTCTTGTTAACGGCACTTTTGTTAACGGCACTTTCCCCACTTTCTTCTACGAGTCATCTATTGTGATGCTGACGTCTGCACAAATGCTTGCTTTCCAACGTGATGGTTATGTTGTTGTGCCTGCTTTTTCGACTCCCGAGCTGTGTGAACAGATTGTGGCTTTCGCCAAAGAAGAGCTTGCCAAACAGGCAATGCCTATCGAGTTTGAGGCGGATACTCGTTACCCGGGAGCACCTGAATCGCGAGCGGCAGAAGGTGGATCAACGGCGCGTCGCTTGTTAATGGCTAGCGAGCGCAGCCCGCAATTGTTAGCTTGGGCGACGGGTGAGCCGCTGAAAAGCATGTTGATTCAATTGCTTGGAAAGGGCGTAACCCTGTCCCAAGCCCATCACAATTGCATCATGACCAAACAGCCTGCATTTTCGAGCACTACCGGTTGGCATCGCGATAGTCGTTACTGGCATTTTGCCCGCCCTGAACTGATATCGGCTTGGTTGGCGCTGGGCAATGAACAGCCAGAGAACGGTTGCCTCTGGGTAATTCCCGGTTCACATCGGGTTTCCATCGATGTTAATCAGCTGGATCAATACCAGTTTCTCCGCACTGATTTAGCCGTGAACGAAGGGCTGTTGAGCGCAGCCTTACCCGTGCCCTTGGCGCAGGGCGATTTGTTGCTCTTCCACAGTAATTTATTTCATGCGGCTGGTCGCAACACGACTGGCATGACCAAGTTCTCCATGGTCTTTACTTACCGCTCTGCCGACAACCCGCCAAAAGCAGGCACTCGTTCCGCGCTGAAGCCAGAAATTCCCCTGGCGTAACTCTTTTTCATACCACCAACATTCATCACCAGTTGTGATTTCTTGATCGCAGCGATATGTAATTTATCGTCAAGCTGGCTTCACTGTGTGATCGCTAGAGCTTCAAGAAAAGTAAATTATTCCCATTTAAGAAACTTCAGTGTTAAAACCTCAATCGAAACCCAGCGGGTTTAAGTTGCTCTATTCGTTACTGAGCTGGATGAAGGGGCATCGGGTAATAATAAAGAGGGTGATAATGAACCAGGTGATACATGAATAGCTTTTTGTGGCGGTTAGCGCATTGTCTGCTGCTGATGGTTTTTACGAATGCAGCGCATGCACAGTCTGATCGTGCTGCTACCGAGCAAGTCGCGGCGCAATTGGTGGCTTCGGTGGCAGCAGTGCAACCGGGAAGCGATTTTTATCTTGGCCTCAACCAACAAATTATTCCTCACTGGCATACCTATTGGGTGAACCCGGGCGATTCAGGTAGTGCCACTACTATCGAATGGTCTTTACCTGAAGGAGCTACAGCGGGCGATATCCTTTGGCCTTCACCAAGCCGCTTTTCGTTAGGTCCCATCACCAATTACGGCTACGAATCCAACGTCACTTTACTTACCAAAATAACGGCGCCTGCGAATTTGCAACCGGGTGATACTTTTACCGCTGCCGCGGTAGTGGATTGGTTGGTCTGTGAAGAGGAATGTATTCCCCAGCAAGTGGAGCTTTCGCTCACGCTGCCAGTTGTTGGCGATTCAGCGTCAGTCGGGCAGGGCAGTCCTTACATTGAACAGGCGCTGGCGCAATTGCCGGTTGCCAGCCCTTACCTGCTTACTGCGACACAAACTCCGGTTGATGCGACCACTGGGCGTGCACAGCTCAGCCTGTCGCTCGCATTGCCCGCCGCACAAATTTCTCAGGTAAAAGAGCTTTGGTTTTATCCCTACGATTGGGGGCGAATTCAACAAAGCAGTCCGCAGTTAATGAAGGCTACAGCGCAAGGTCTAGAACTAACCATTGAAACAGGTGAGGCACCGTTGACGGCAGGCCAGTCCTTGAAGGGCGTTCTCGTTATTAAAGAGCGGGATTCTCTGAGTGAATCAGAACCGTCGTTAATAACTCGCGGTCTTGAGGTTGATGTCCCGCTAACCATCGCGAGCACCAATATGCCTGCTACCGCAGAAGTGTCGGGTGTGATTAACGCGCTACTGTTGGCTCTGATCGGTGGGGTGATTCTCAACCTAATGCCCTGTGTATTTCCCGTGTTATCGATAAAAGCGCTGTCACTGATTAGCCACGCCAACCAATCGCCTACGCAGATACGTTTACACGGTGTCGCTTACACTCTGGGCGTTTTGGCAAGTTTTGCACTGTTGGCGTTGATACTCATTTTATTAAAAGCGGGTGGTGCGCAAATTGGTTGGGGTTTTCAGTTTCAATCGCCGTTATTTGTTGTTGCGGTTGCCTATTTGATGTTTGCGGTGGGTTTGAGTTTGTCAGGTGTTTTTTATATCGGCGGTTCGGCGGTGGGTGTGGGGTCTTCGCTGGCAGAAAAGCCCGGTTACGGCGGTAGCTTTTTTACCGGTGTATTGGCGACGATTGTTGCAACACCCTGTACTGCACCGTTTATGGCGGCAGCACTGGGTTATGCCTTGGCGCAATCCGCGTTAATCATCATGGCAGTATTTTTAAGTTTGGGGTTGGGTTTGGCCTTGCCCTATTTATTGCTCACCTGTTGGCCCAGATTACAGCGCTGGTTACCGCGCCCCGGTGCCTGGATGGAGCGCATGAAACAGCTGCTGGCATTTCCCATGTATGCCGCTGCGATTTGGCTGGTGTGGGTGCTGGTGCAACAAGCGGGAATTAATTCGCTCATCATTGCATTGGGGGGAATGTTGCTCATCGCACTTGCAGCATGGATTTACAACGGCACTCGCTATGCCTCCACCCGCTGGAATTATGTGGGTAGTTTTGGAGCGTTGGTATTAATTGCGAGTGTAATGGCAATCACTGTTGTGAGTATTAATACCTCGCGCGCGCAAGCGACTGTAGAAAATGCAGCCTCAACCCAACACTGGGAGGCATTTAGTGAAGCGAGGTTAAATGCATTGCTCGCCGAGGGCAAACCTGTCTTTGTTAATTTCACCGCTGCCTGGTGCATTAGTTGTTTGGTTAACGAAAAAGTCGCACTGAGTGATGCAAATGTCATTGCTGCATTTGCGCGTGGTGACATTACTTATTTGAAAGGCGACTGGACTAATCGAGATCCGGAAATTACGGCATTTCTAAAACGATTTAATCGCAGCGGTGTTCCGCTTTATCTTTTTTATCCAGCTGCCGCGTCAACGCCGCAAGTATTGCCGCAAATATTAACGCCGGACATGGTGGTTAATGTGTTGGAAAAAACAGATTTTTAAAACTGTAAAAACGAGTGTGAGTTAGTTATTGCTAAGTAGTTGATTGCAAATGTTGGTAAGTAAATTAACTGAAATTAATAGGAGTTTTTTATGTTAACTATTCAAAGTGCAAAAACATTACTGACAAAAATGGTAGCGGCCAGTGTATTGTTTACTGTGGCGGCGGTGCCAGTCTGGGCGGAAGCTATTATCGATAAACCGGCACCGGCTTTTTCTGGCGCCGCTGCCGATGGTTCAACCATTAATCTTGCGGATTTAAAAGGCAAAACTGTGGTGCTGGAGTGGACCAATAACGAATGCCCCTATGTGAAAAAACACTATGATTTAAGTGGCAATATCCCGGCCTTACAAAAGGCGGCGACTGCAGATGGCGTTGTGTGGTTGCAAATTATTTCTTCTGCACCGGGCAAACAAGGCCATGTGGATGCAGCAACTGCGTTGAGTTTAAATGAGCAGCGTGGCGCAGTGCCGAGCAATGTAATTTTTGATGCCGATGGCACTATCGGCAAACTCTATAACGCGCAGACTACACCGCATATGTTTGTGATTAATGCGGAGGGCACACTGGTTTACAAAGGTGGAATCGACAGCATCAAATCCAATAAAGCGGAAGATATTCCCAAAGCTGTACCCTATGTGAAAGAAGCATTGGAAGCGGTAAAAGCGGGCAGCAAAGTACCTAATCCTAGCACTGCACCTTATGGTTGCTCTATTAAATATGCGAGTTAATTCGTTCAGGTTTGTATAAAACCTTTTCTCTGCTACTCACTAGGGTCTTATTTCCCTAATGAGTAGTAGAGTATTTCTACCCAGCCCGTTTCAGGGTTATTCCTTGCCCCTCAATACTTCTCTGCTATCCTTTCCAATAACTGTGACATAAGTCATGGTTTGGCGATTTTTTGCGCAAGTTTTCCCGCTGGCTTGCAGGCGTTGTAAATGGATCAACTTGATCCCTTGGGGTTTACCGCGCTGTTTAAAATTTATACTTATCTAAGGAATATCCTAATGAAAAAAACGCTCTTGAGTATTGCATTGGTAAGCGCTTCATTGCCTTCAATTGCAGGTGAATTCCACGGCAGCTTTTCAGGTATGTCTGGTGCTGCCTATGCAACCGGTAACTACTCGGAAGGCGTATTGCTGAATCCAAGTTTGGGCGCCTCTTATAATCCAGAGAAGGATGATTTCGCGCTGTTGTTCAGCGTCGGAGCCTTAGGTTCAGATAAAGATGATTTGATTGATCAGGCTGATGAATTGGTTGATGTCATTGATAATCTGCAAAACGTCAGTGAATTAAGTGAGGCGCAAGCCGAAGATTTAAAGCGTCGCTTGGAAGACATTGATGGTGATTCTGCTCGTGTAGCGGCAGGTGCAAACTTGGTGGTGTCAATTCCCAATGAGCTGGTGTCCTTGGCATTTATTGTTAATGCGCGTGGTTATGTGTCGCTTGCTCCAGATGTGTCAGACGCCGACTTGGATTTGATTGATCGCTATTTGGAACAAAATCTTAATCCCTCTGATCTTGATGCTGAATTGGAATCAGAGATCACGGGGCATGGTGCCATTGTGACCGATATAGGTGTTTCTTTTTCGAAAGCATTTTCTCTAGCTAATGGCAATCACTTATTAGTTGGATTCAAACCGAAAAAAGTTGAAGTAGAAAGTATTATTTACACTTCGAATGTAGCCGACTTCGATGAAGACGATTTTGATGCTGACGATTACACGCTTAAAGAAGATGCAATGAATTATGACCTTGGCTTGACCTATATGGCGGGCAAGATGCGTTACGGATTGGTAGTTAATAATTTGCAAGACAAAACTTACAAAACCATCGACCCGGAAGAAACTATTTCCATCGAACGTCAAATGACCGGTGCTGTGGGTTATGTGAATGGCAGCTTCAAAGCGGAAGTGGCGGCAGATTTAAACTCGGTACCCGCAATTGGTTTGGGTGGCGAGGTGCAGTTGATGCGTGTTGGTCTTGAATATAGTGCGTGGGATTGGTTGCGTTTGCGCACTGGTATTGAACAGGATTCCAAAAACACGTTGGACGATACCTATTCATTTGGTGTAGGTGTAGGCGCACTTAACCTGGCTTATATTACCGGCTCGGAAGAAACTGAAGGTGCTGCGTTAAGTTTGGGTTTGCGTTTCTAATTTTCTTGGTGCAATAAAAAATCCCCGACAAGATTGCTTGTCGGGGATTTTTTTTAGGCTTCTGCAACAAACACTGCTCTGATGGGCGCCGGGTGGCCTTCAACCGTTAGTGCGGAATTGTCAGGGTGCAAAAATTCGGGCAGTGAGTGAAAGCGCATCCATTCCGTTGCGCGCTGTTCTTCGGTGGTGGTGGGGCAAATATCTACCACGCGCGGGTTGTGGTAACCCATTTTACGCAACCAGGAAAGCATGGTGTCGCAGCTTGGTAAAAACCATACATTATTCATCATGCCGTAACGGCCTTCCGGTACCAGTACATCCCCCAAGCCACCTTCAATGACCAAGGTTTCCAGCACCAGTTGTCCGCCTGGGCGCAGGGTATTTTTTAATTCCAATAAGTGATCCATTGGCGAGCGGCGATGATAAAAAACGCCCATGGAAAACACCGTATCAAACGCGTGCAATTTTTCCGGTAGTTCTTCAATTCCCAGTGGCAATACATCAACCGGATGATGAGCACCGGCAAAATGTTTGATCATATGAAATTGCACAATAAAGCGTGGTGATGGGTCTATGCCGATTACCCGCTTTGCGCCCGCACCCAGCATGCGCCAGCAGTGATAACCATTGCCGCAGCCAACATCCAGAATCAGGCGATCTTTGAGCGGTGCCAGATGTGGTAATACGCGATCCCATTTCCAATCGGAGCGCCATTCGGTATCGATATGGATATCGTGTACAAAGTAAGGGCCTTTGCGCCAGGGAATTAATTCCTGCAAAACCGATTTAATCGTTGCACGCGTGGTTTCGTCACAATCATCGCTCGCACCAATGCGCACCGCATCCATTAATTCAATGTGCTCGCTGGGTACGGTGGGTAATTTAGCCAATGAGGCTTTCCAGCCAGCTAAATCACCGTAGCGTTTTTCACTGAGACCGGCGGCAATTTGCTCGGGTAGTATTTTGGCCCAATCAGCGAGCGCGGTATCTTCCAGTGCGTGAAGTAAGTAGTCGTAATTAATCTGGGTCACTACAAAGCCTTGAGTTATTTAATCGCAATCAGCGACGCAAAATTAAAACATTGAAACCAAACATCCACACTGGAAAATCCCGCCGAGCGCAAACGCTGACGATGTGTATCCAGTGTTTCCGGAATTAAATAATTTTCAATCGCCGCACGTTTTTGTGCAATTTCCAAATCACTATAACCGTTGGCACGTTTGAAATTATGGTGTAGTTCAGTCATCAGTTGTTGATGCGGTTCATCATCAAATGCGACTTTTTCCGAGAGGATTAATACGCCGCCCGGGTTTAGCCCGGAACAAATTGCGCTGAGGGTCTGCAATCGCTCTTCCACCGCAATAAATTGCAAGGTGAAATTCAGGACTGCCATGGAGGCGTTGGTGATTTTTACATCGCCAATTGAAGCTTCAATCAATTCTACGGGTACTTCGCCACTATCAGCCGCAATTACCTGTTGGCAGCGCGCAATCATTGCGGCTGAATTATCAACGCCAATAATTTTGCAATTAGCCGCTTGAATGCGATGGCGCATGGCGAGGGTGGCCGCGCCTAAGGAGCAGCCCAGATCGTAGCAATGGCTATCAGCTTGTGCGTAGCGCTCGGCGAGATTGCCAATCATGTTAATGATGGTGGCGTAACCGGGAACCGAACGTTTGATCATGTCGGGAAAGACATCCACTACGCGCTCATCAAATGCAAAACGGCTGACTTCGGCCAGCGGGTTGGCGTAAATCGTATCGGGATTGGTCTTGGGCGAGTGGTCGCTGTTGTGTGTCATATCAACTGCTTGACGAAGAAATGGGCAGGTTGCTGCCGGGGCGGGCATTGTAGCGCTCAACGTCTGTGACAACAAATTTGACGATTCATAAAACTGTCATCTTTGCGCGCGATTATTCTGGTTATTATCCCTATCTTCGTCCGCTGTAAAGTTGTCGCCCTATGCATCTGCAGAACTCTGTTGTTAATTCATCCTTTCTGCACAAGGAATTGCGTCGCTTGATTGAGTTCAAGCTGCTAACCCCTGTATTCCAGCCAATTATGGCGGTGGAAAACCCGCGCATTATTGGTTATGAGGCGCTGATTCGCGGCCCGGAAGACAGCCCCCTGCACAAGCCCGATAGCCTGTTTGCCGTAGCGCGCGAGTCGCGTTTACTCGCGGTACTTGAATTCGCCTGCCGTGAGGTTTCCTGTGAGCGTTTTGCGGAGCTGAATCTACCCGGCAAGCTGTTTTTGAATATGAGCCCAATCAGCTTTACCGATAGCCAGTATCGGGATGGTGTGACCCGGGAAATTTTGCAAAGGGTAGGGCTCAGCGCCGAGCGCTTGGTGTTTGAGTTAACCGAAAGCCAGCCGCTGGATGAGTTGGATTTACTCTGCGCCGCATCAGATCACTTTCAGCGGCAGGGTTTTGCAGTCGCGCTGGACGATTTGGGCGCGGGCTATGCCGGTCTGCGGGTGTGGAGTGAGTTGTGCCCCGACTATGTGAAAATTGATCGCCATTTTATTTCAGGCATTGATAAAGACCCGGTAAAGCGCGAATTTGTGCGCGCTATTCTCGATATCGCTCACCGCATGGGGCACAAAGCGATTGCTGAAGGCATAGAAACCGCGGCGGAATTCACCACCCTGATTACTATGGGTGTGGACTACGCCCAAGGTTATTTTATTGCCTACCCCTTGGCCGAACCGGCAGTGGAATTGCCCCTGCAATTGGTGCAGTTGTCGGGCGCCTCTGCGCATCGCTATCAGGATCATTTCACCCGTCGCGTCAGCGAAATTGTGGTGAATTGCACTGCGGTAGCTCCTTCAATGACTGCGGAAACACTGGTGAAAATGTTTCGTGCTGATGTGCGTTTAACCTGCGTGCCGGTAGTAGATCAAGGGCGACCATTAGGTATGGTCAGTCGCGCGGAAATTTTAAATGTATTCTCGCGGCGTTTTGCCCATGAATTGTATGCGCACAAACCGATCAGTGAATTTATCAGCCCACTGTCAATTATGGTGGATATCACTACTGATTTAAAAACCGTTGGCCAGTTAATCAGCGAAGATCCGCAACAAAATTTAAGTGTCGATTTTATCGTCAGTGAAAATAATCAATACATGGGAGTCGGTAAGGTGCGCGATTTGCTGCGTTCCATCACCGAAGAAAAGTTGCGCGCGGCGCGGCATAGCAATCCACTCACCCAATTGCCCGGCAATGTTCCTCTGTACGAATGGGTGGATCATTTGCTGCTGCACAAAAAAACTTTTGTGGTGGCCTATTGCGACATCAACCATTTCAAACCGTTTAATGATGCCTTTGGTTACAGTGCGGGCGACGAAGTTATTGTCAACCTCGGGCGGATTCTTTGTGCGGCAGTGGACAATCAGCAGGATTTTGTCGGACATGTTGGTGGTGATGATTTTATTTTGGTGTTTTGCGGCTCCAATTGGCAGCAGCGCTGCGAGCAGATATTGGCAAATTTTAGCCAGATGAGTGCAGCATTAATGCCGCCCGAAACACCGGATTATTGGAGTACCGATCGCCAGGGGCGCCGGCAAAAATTCGGTGCCTTGACCTTGGCGATTGGTGCGGTGGAGCCGGATCTGGATTACTGCAAAACCCATCACCACATATCGCAGTTGCTGGCGGATGCCAAACAAAGTGCAAAGCAAGAGGGCGGTAACAACCTGTTTTTATCGCGCCGCCGCCAACCATCACTGGTTCATAATGTGTAAATTCAGTGATTGAATAGCCATTTATGTCCTAGCGGTAGGGGAATCCTGAGCTATCCTTAGCTTGATTTCTTTGCGGAGGTGGACTAATGGCCGATCTTGGCTTCTACAAGATGCATGCCCTGATTATCGATGATTTTGAGAATTTTCGTGGCACGCTGTACAAAATGTTGATGGATTTAGGCATAGGGAATGTGGACTCGGCTGCATCCGGTGAAGAGGCGCTGCGTTATTGCAAGGCACGTAATTACGATTTAATTCTCTGTGATAACAATCTGGGCAAGGGAAAAAGTGGTCAGCAAGTTTTGGAAGAGCTGCGCTCGACCGATAACCCTTGTGCAGAAAGTTTGTTTATTCTGGTATCGGCTGAATCCAGCAAAAGCATCATTATGGCGGCTTACGATTACGAGCCTGACGCCTACCTTGCCAAGCCCATCACTCCCAAGGCACTCGACCAACGGTTAAATCGCTTGTTTGAGCAGCGCAGTGAGCTAAAAGAAGTTCTGGCCGCCCAAAAAGCCGGCGATGATGCCCTGGCAATAAAGCTATGTAACGATTTGGTCGCCCAAGGCAGCCGTTACACAAACAGTTGTCAGAAAATTTTAGGCCAGCTTTATCTCAAACAAAATAATCTTCCTGCCGCTGAAGAGTTGTATCGAACCGTATTGGATAATCGCGAATTGGAGTGGGCGCAGCTGGGTATGGTAAAAACCCGCTTGGCGCAAAAGGATCTGCTCGGTGCGCAGCAGTGGTTGGAAAATATTTTGCAATCCAACCCTCTGTGTATGAAGGCATACGATTTAAAAGCTGAATTATTCAAGTTGCAAAATAATACTGAAGGGTTGCAAGAGGTGTTGCAGAAAGCAACAGACCTATCACCTCTGTCTATTTTGCGCCAGCAAGAGCTCGGCGCTGTCGCCCAGCAAAATAATGATTTACTCACTGCCGCCAATGCGCTCAAGCGAGCGGTAAAACTGGGTGAACATTCCTGTTTCGATAAAGCAGATGTACATTCCCTGTTCGCCCAAGCCACTATCGATTTATTTTCTATCGACAAAGAGCTGGCCAAACCGCTGGTTCGGGATGCAGTTGCTTGCGCGGTGAATATGGAAGATAAATTTGGCAAAAATAATCTGCGTAAAGCGGAATCCTTGTTGTTGGAGAGTCAGCTACAAGTTTGTGCCGGTGATCAACGCCGCGCACAGGATGCTCTGGCAAGCGCACAATCGGCATTAGGCAGTAGTAAAGATGAAAGTGCCTTGCCAGTGCAAATAGAAATGGTGCGTGCGCTGCGGTTGCTAGGGCGTACCAATGAGGCACAAGAGTGTCTTGCCGAGCTGTTACATCGCTATGCGGCTAATGAACAGCAGCTACAAAAACTGGATGTCTTGTTGGATGAGCCGCGCAGTGAAAAAAATAAACTGATGGTGGCTGAAATCAACAAAAAAGGTATCGCACACTATAACGCTAAAGATTTTTCTGCAGCAGCAGATGCGTTTAAAACAGCGCTGCAAAAATTACCCAATCATGTTGGGTTGCGTTTAAATTATGTGCAGGCATTAATCGATAAATTAAAAACCGGTTTTGATGTTTCACTGAGCGAAAAAATTCAGCAAACTTTTACCAAAACCACGGCAATTATTTCCCAGCAGCATCCGCAATTTCAACGCTACCGACAGTTGAATGATGTTTACAACAGCCTTGTTCGGGCCCACGAAAAACAGCAGCGAGGTTGAGTATGGAGCCTAGATCAACACCACAGCATTCGGATCAAGATTACGATCAGATGCCCATTGATTTTTCATTCGTACTCGCATCAAGTGTGCATGACATGAAAAATTCATTGGGAATGTTGTTAAACACGCTCTCTGCGATGGTGGAGGCTTCGCCGCCTAAGGATGCACAGCAAGCTAAATTATTTTCCACTCTGGAGTATGAGGCGGCGCGTATTAACGGCGAGTTAGTGCAGCTTTTGTCACTGTATAAAATGGACGAAAAAACCCTCGCGATCTTAATTGACGAGCATCATGTGATCGATATCATCGAAGAACAAATCGCGCGCAATTATGCGCTATTAACCTCGCGTGATATTAGTGTTGAAGTCGATTGCGACAGCGACCTGGCGTGGTACTTTGACAGTGAATTGTTAGGCGGCGTGTTGAATAATCTGGTGGTTAATTGTGCGCGTTATTGCCGTGAGCGCTTGCTGATTAGTGCGAGTGAAGATAATGGTTATTTGTGTATCAGTGTGGCGGATGACGGCCAGGGATACCCGGAGACTATGTTGTTAGGGCCTGCTCCCCAGGCATCGGTGTCTTTCAATTCCGGCAATACCCGTTTAGGTTTGTTATTTGCGCGTAAAGTATTATCGCTGCACAAATCCAAGCGCGGGCAGGGCTATATGACGATTGAAAACGGCGGGCCACTCGGTGGCGGTGTACTGAAGCTGCACCTTCCTTAATCTTCTTTTTTATTCATTTGTTACTGCAGTTGTTGAACGGTTGAAATCAATATAAGCCTGCTGCATTATCAATACCCATTCCGGTCTTGTTTTCAGGTTAATTTTTATGCTCAAAATCCGCTTTAAAGACAATAAATACAATGCGGTATGGTTGGTAGAACCTAAAATTACAATCGGTCGCTCGGCGACCAACGCGCTGGTAATTGATGACCCGCTGGTTAGTGACGTACATATGGAAGTGTTGGTAGACAACGAGCACCTTACCTTGCGCAACCTCGTTCCTACTCATGCGGTGATTGTGAATGGACAAAAAATCACTGGTGCATGTGAGTTGAAGCCTGGCGACAACATCAGTATTGGTGCTGTCGAGCTTGTTGTAATAGATCCCAAACGCGAGGCTCGTTTGTCTGCAGAGGCGCCTGTTGCTAGTGTTCAAGCAGTGTTGACCAAAACAACGGGTTGGTCATTAAAGGCAAACCACACCGCACTGGCCAATCGTGTGTTTCCACTGAAGGATGTCACAACTATCGGCCGCTCCAATGAGTGTGATATCAGCTTGCCCGCGGCACATTTGTCGCGCCGTCATGCCCAGTTACAGGTTATTGATGGCATGCTGTTCGTAAAAGATTTGGATTCTGCCAATGGAACATTCCTCAACGGCAAACGCGTAGCCGAAGCAAGAGTCAAACGTGGCGATGAATTGCGGTTTGATGCCTTGAGCTTTGGGGTCATGGGGCCAGCCGATGATATGGCCAAAACCACGGTGCGAAAGGCTGTGCCACTTGAGCCAACAAATTCGCCCGCCGCCAGCACTGCGCGTAAGCCGTCTCCTGCTGCGCGACCTGCGGTCGCAACCCGTGCTTCCTCGGTGAGTCGCTCGGCAGCCGCCGCGCCCGCCAAACCTGTTGCAGAAGAGGCTAACAAAGGTAAGTTCGGGCTAATTTTGCTGGCTGTTTTGGCGATTGTGGTTATAACAACCTTGATCTTAACGCGTAAATAAGTCTTTAAGTTTTGCAGATACAGGTCGATAACCTGTGATGCTACAGACCGATGCAGCACATAGGTGAATTTATGACTATCTCCTCGCTCAACAACACTTCATTAAATGGCACCTTGCCCAATACCCTTTCCGGTAGTGGAACCAATGCCAAGCCAGCCAACATTAGCTCTGTGAATCCGCAGAACCTGGATACACTCCCGGCTGCAGATGCCAAAGTAATGACGCTGGAGGAAAAGCGCCAGACTGCGCTGCAGGTGGTCAACAAAACCCTATCGATGGCCTATGAAAAACTGGCTTCGCGCGGGCAGGTGGTAAGTGATGAGTACGCCGCCTTCGAACCGCTAACAGCCGAAAAAGTGGCCAACAATATTCTCGGTTTTATCGAACGTCGGTTGCAGATGGATGCAGCCGATGGCGCCACACAAGAACAGCTGCAAGCGCGTTTGGAAGCCGGGCTGTCGGGCTTCAAAAAGGGCTTCGCAGAAGCCAGTGAAAAACTGGAAGCGCTGAGCCTTTTATCCTCCGAAATTAAAACCGATATAGATAAAACCTACGATTTGGTGCTGGAAGGTATTGATGAGTTGCGAGCCAAATTCATAGCGGCGGCCACAGCTCCATCAGCCGAGCCTGAAAAATCCACCTCTGGTGCCAAAGAGCAGCTTACTTCAGCCGCTACTGGCAAGGCGCCAGTCACCCTGGATGTGCCCGAATTTGTTCCAGCACCTGGCTCGTACCTTGGTTATGCCAACTATGAATATGGTCGCGCACGGGAGTTCAGCTTTGAGTTAACCACCAAAGAGGGTGATAAAGTCACTATCACGGCTGCCTCCAGCGAGGGTTTGGCGATAGAGGCAGGGCGGGCTGGTCGTGGTAACTCATCGGTAACCGCCATCAACGCCAGTTACAGCGCAAGTCAGTCATTTTCATTGAGTATTGAAGGCGACTTGAGTGAAGCGGAACTGGTGGCAATCAATGATTTGCTTGGGCGGGTAAATGATTTGGCCGGTCAATTCTTTGCCGGTGATTTGGATGGCGCTTTTACTCAAGCAATGAACCTGGGATATGACTCTGAACAAATCGGTAGTTTTGCGCTGAACCTTGCTCAGGCTGAAATCCAACAGATCACCAAAGCATACGAAGTATTTGAGCCTGCGCGCGCTTCTGATAATGGCAATAAATTGGGCCTAAATAGCGAATCCTTGTTGCCCCTTGGCAACTTTATTCGCGACTTACTCGATAGCCTGGATCGTGCATCAGTATTCCCCGAGCCTGCCGGACTACTGACCAATATGGCTGAAAAGATAACCGGTGAAACTGAGCAGGATCAGGTTCAGGGGCGTCGGTTTAGTGAGTTTATGAAAGAAATTTTGGCCCTGGAGTTGCGTTAATTCAGCAGGCATTTGCAAGTGAGACGCTGGTAAACTGCACTTTTTGTGCGGATGCCAGCTATGAAGCCTATCTATCTTTACTCCACCCCCGGTTGTCACCTCTGTGAGTTGGCGCGGGAGGTGGTTGAACCTCTGTTAAATAACTACTCACTGGTGCTCGAAGAGATTGATATCGCCCAGTCTGATGAACTCATTGAGCGTTACGGCGTAAAAATTCCTGTCTTAAAATCCCCCTATCATATCGATGAGCTCTGTTGGCCGTTCGATACAGCCCAAGCCGCCGCCTTTCTGGTTCGCAATAGTATTTAATGGCAGGGGGCTCGAAAAATTATTGCAGTTGCGTATGTAGCTGAATTTGTGAATTGGATTCGTTATTTTTAATTGGCGCTAATACCAAGTGTATTCATTGTTTCCGCTACCCAGCGCAATGCATCGATATAAATTTCCGCCAGAATTTCCGGATTAATCCCCATTTCATCCAGTTGATCCCAATCAATATCTTGCCAGCGCCCTTGTTCATGCATTTGCACTATGGCTAGAACCTTACCTTCGGGGCCTGAGTGTTTGAGCATCGCTTGGTTCAGTTGTTCGCTCAGGGATAAATTGCGCAATAACTCTTCCAACGGTGTATCTAAAAATGCGTCTAGCGTTGAAAGCAAGCCCACGGTGAAATAAGAGTCCGGGCGCGAGCGCTGATTAATCTTGGTTGCGATCATTTCGCACATACGTGCACGGGTGAGGGCGGTAATACTCAATTCATGTGGTTTGCCGCTCAGGTTTGAGAGCGCCAGTAAATTAACCCAATTCCTGAGTTTATTGAGCCCCAAGAGCATAATTGCCTGACGCAGTGATTCCACATTACGCGACAAACCAAAAGCGGCGGAATTCACCAGGCGCAGTAGTTTAAAACTTAAGAGCGTGTCGCGCGCGATCATCCGCTCTATTTTATCGATTGGTGCATTGGGGTCGTGCAGTGCTGATAACAATTGCAGTACGGATTGTTTATTTTCAGAAATTTTTCGTCCGGTGATAACACGGGGTTTTGCTAAAAAATATCCTTGAAAAAGGTCAAACCCCAATGCTTTGCACTTTTCATACATCTCGTAGGTTTCGACCTTTTCCGCGATTAAGGTGATGCCTAGGGATTTCAAGTGGCTGACATGAGCCAAGAGTTTTTCCGCTGACAACGCAAGTACATCCAGTTTGATTATATCTGCATAGGGAACCAGCCCCTCAGTGTCACTGCTTAACTCAAAGTCATCCAGGGCAATAGTGTAACCCTGCTCGCGCAATTGTTTCAGTGAGAACAGCATTGCCGCATCGACCTGCTGTCCTTCTAATACTTCGATAACTAATTTTTGCCGGCTAAAGGGCGGGGGGGAGTTGAGTAGTGCGCGTGTGAAATTAACAAATGCTTTGTGCGTACCGACCACTTCATCAATCGATAGCTCAGTGAATGCATTTAACAGCACTTGTGAGCTGGCCGCATCGCCATCGCTGGTGGCAATAAATTTTAAATCGCTATTGCGACACAATAATTCATAGGCAACAACTTTCATGTTGCCATCAAAAATTGGTTGGCGCGCAAGCAGCGGTATGGTTTCGGTCATAGTATGAAGTGACTGGATGCTAGTTGTTGTTAAAGTGAGGCTTCCGAACGTCCTGTTTGCTTCGTATTGAAGTGTAACTTGAAAAGAATATCTTACAATATGTGTTTGTTATAGCGCTTTCTTGCGGCATTCGGTTATTTCGGGTCTGACAGGTATTTTTGGCTATACTGCAAAGGTATTCGCACTTAAAAATACGCAGTGTATTTACTGCAGCCGTATTCTCGCGGCTCAACTGGTTTGGTTATAGGGTAGCAACATGTCTAAGTTACTGGATTCCATCGATCAGCGTACTCGTTTGGTGGGCGAGAATCGTTTGGAATTGTTAATGTTTCGCTTGGGCGGGCGTCAACTTTTTGCTATCAACGTGTTTAAGGTGCAGGAGGTTGTCAAAATTCCCAAGTTGCGCCCCGTACCTCACAGTCATCCCCATATTCGCGGTGTTGCGCATTTGCGAGGGCAGGCGGTGCCTGTAATTGATTTACGGGCGGCGATTGGCATGAGTCCGCTTAAAGATTTGGAAAACGCCAACTTAATTGTTGCGGAATATAATCGTTCCGTGCAGGCTTTTTTGATTGGTGAAGTTGATCGTATTGTTAACCTGAATTGGGAGTTGATATTGCCGCCCCCCAAAGGCACAGGGCGCGGTCATTTTTTAACGGCAATCACACGCATTGAAGATCAGTTAGTTGAAATACTGGATGTTGAACGTGTACTTGCCGACATTATTCCCTACAACACCCGGGTTTCAGCGGACATATTGGATTCGGATTTAGCGCAAGAGGCTCGTAAGCGTAAATTGAAAGTACTCTTGGCCGAAGATTCACCCACCGCCGTAAAACAAGTTGTGGAGACCTTGGGAAATATTGGTATTGAAGTGCTTTCGGTACAAGATGGTTTGCAGGCGTTGAACTTATTGCGGCAGTGGGCAGCGGCCGGGCGCAAGGTAACAGATGAAATTCTTATGTTAGTGACCGATGCAGAAATGCCCGAAATGGATGGTTACAGGCTAACGGCTGAAGTGCGAAAAGACCCAGCGCTACGCGATTTGTATGTGGTGCTACACACGTCGCTTAGCGGTAGTTTTAATAAAGCAATGGTTGAAAAAGTGGGCTGCAATGACTTTTTATCCAAATTTCAGCCGGACGAACTTGCTGCCGTAGTGCAAAAGCGATTGCGCGTATTTTTAAGTCAAGCGTCACATTAATTTTTTTTGATTTAATAAAAAAGCCGCCGGTTAAGTTAATTGGCGGCTTTCTTTTTGCGCGTATACATTTTCAAGTGAAAGTCGTTTCTCTCACAGCACCTAGAGTGTGCGATTGGCTTCTTCCGCTGTTACAAACTTTGTTTCTTGCCCAAGACGGTACGCATATATCACTGAAAACGACAGAATATTTTGCACATAGCCACGTGTTTCCTTAAAAGGAATAGTTTCAATCCATACGTCATAGGGTAATTGTGCATTTTTTTCTTTGTTCATCCACTGGCGCACGCGTGAAGGCCCTGCGTTATAGGCTGCTGCCGCAAGAATGCGATTGCCATCAAATACGCCCAGTAAATAATCGAGATAGCGACTGCCCAAGGCGATATTTTTATCTGGTTTTATTAAATCTTGCGCATTAAAACTCATTCCACTTTTCTGCGCGGTTTGTTTTGCTGTGGACGGCAGTAATTGCATGAGTCCAACTGCACCAGCGGGTGATTTAGCATCATGCATAAATGCACTTTCCTGGCGGGCGACAGCAAAAATCAGCAATGGATTGACCGAGGTTTGTTTGGCAGCTTTAGTGACATGATCCTGATAGACAATCGGGAAGCGTACTTGTAATTCATCCCAGAGTTGCGCCTCGGCCATAACTTGAATGCCGTGACGGTGCCAACCCCAACGCTCTGCCAGGCGCCCTGCAATTGCTGCTTGTTCCGGCTTCATGCGTCGCGCGCTGTAAAAAAATTCGCGCGTTGCGGCTGAGAGGTTACCTCGATCTAAAAATTCACGAGCGCGCAACATGCCCTGGCTATTTTCGACGGCGCGTACTTGTTCGTCGCTAACCACAACCGGGCGGTCAAGGAGGTGGTAGTTAATGCCGGTTTTATCTGCTGCCAGGAACCCATAAAAACTGCGTGCCGGTGCCACGGTATTGTAAATCGCCATGGGTGTTTCACCGTTAATTTCCTTAATCCCTAACTCTTCCATAGTGCGAGCCTGCCAGTAGCGCCAGCGTTCGGTAGCGCGTGCGTCTTCAGGCAGGCGCGTTAACCATTCATTTACTTGCTCCCAATTTTGCTTACGCAAAGATTCGCGCAATAACCATTCGAGCAAATCGATACTGTTTAAATTAGGTGTGGAGGCAACTAATTTTTCAGCTTCTGCGTCATGATCCTGATAGAGCAAGCGCAGTGCAATCTGGTATTTGATTGCGTTGCGGTCGTCGTCGCTGAACAATTGTTGTGCATCATAAATTCGCCACAAACTGAGCGCCTCTTTGGCATTAGTGCGCGCCAGTTTTTCTAAACCGTGCAGGATTACGGTTTTCATTTGCGGTGATTGTTTGGCAAATTTGGATGTTTGTTTTAACAAGCGTGGGTTTGTGTTGACTTGTTGCAACAGTAATGCAAGCGGTTTTTCGGTGGCGGGTAACAAGTTGCTCAAATAACTGGCCATGCCATTGTTGCCAGCCTTGAGCACCTTGAGGTGACGCTGCCAGATTAGCTCTGGCGTCATGCGTCCTGCTTTGCGCCATTCAGCAAAGACTGGATCGCAGGCTTTGGATTGGGCTTTTTCAATATTCCAAAGTGCGCCAACTTCATCCAGTGCAGTTTTATCACCGGTTGCCAAGCGCGCGCGTAGATTGAGACAGGCGAGTTCCGGGTCGGTCAAACGCGCGTCGTAAAATTGGCGATAGTCCGTCCAGCGCTCGCGTTGTGCCAGTGTTCGCAGCCAGCGATGCGTCAGACGTTCGGCCAAAAATGAATCCGGGTAGCGGTTAAAAAATCTTTCCACTTCTGTTTTCGGGAGAGTGATCAGGCGCTCGCTTAGGTCCTGGTATTCAAGGTAGGGAACCAGTGGATAATTCTGCAGCTTTTTAACCAGTTGCCGATACTCGGCCATGCTTTTGGAATTCAGTGCTTTTTGCGCGCGATCGTATTGCTGGCGTTCGACTAGGCGGGCATCGGATTTACCGGTTTGTTTGGTTGTGGCAGGAGTGGCGGCGGATGCGGTGCTGGCGATGCTCAGGGTCATACTGCCGATCAATACGCTGGCACTCAATGACAGCGGCCAAAGTATTTTCGAAAACCTCATGGGGAACCTCAAATTTTTGTCTTGCCAATTATTCTCGTGCGACGGTCCGCGAGTGCAGGTGGCGGGTTGGTAATGTGTGCCTGCTGGGATATGATGCGGCTCCTTTGAGAATAACAGCCCACCGGTGCTTCTGCCAGTATCATTTTTGTTATAAAACTACCTGAATTATTCCTTCTATGTCTTTGATTAAAATTGAAAAAGCGGGGCTAAGTTATGGCCTGCAAGTATTGCTTGATGGTGTTGATCTGGCCATCGAACGCGGCCAGCGTTTGTGTCTGATTGGGCGCAACGGCACTGGTAAATCCAGTCTCTTGAAAGTGATTGCCGGCGAGGTGGATCTGGACAAGGGAGAGGTTGTCAGGCAAACCGGAATTCGTGTTGCGCGCCTGGAGCAGGATCTGCCCGAGGCGGATGATCGCTTGGTGTTTGACGCTGTTGCGGCGGGTGCTCAAGGCGTTGGTGATTTGCTGGCGGAATACCGCTTTATTTCCCACTCAGCCGAGATTAGCGATGCGCAACTGGAGCGCATGACTCAATTACAGCAAAAAATTGAAGCCAATGACGGTTGGTTGCTACAGCAGAAAGTCGAGGAAATTATCTCCCGCCTGGACTTGCCAGCAGATCGTTACATGCGTGAGCTGTCGGGTGGTTGGCGTCGCCGTGTCGCGTTGGCGCGTGCGCTGGTGTTGGATCCTGATGTACTTTTGTTGGATGAACCCACGAACCATTTGGATATCGCCGCGATTGAATGGTTGGAAAAACAATTACTGAATTTTAATGGCGCGCTGGTTTTTATCACCCATGACCGCTCGCTTTTACAGGCTTTGGCAACGCACATTGCCGAATTGGATCGCGGTCACTTGCGCTATTGGGAAGGTGATTACACCAGCTTTTTGGTGTATCGCGAACAGGCATTGGCCGATGAAGCCCGTCATAATGAATTGTTTGATAAAAAATTGGCGCAGGAAGAGGTGTGGATTCGTCAGGGCATTAAAGCGCGCCGCACCCGCAACGAAGGCCGTGTTCGAGCCTTGAAAGCATTGCGTGAAACTAGGTCGGAGCGCCGTGAAGTTGTCGGTAAAGCCAACTTTACTCTCGCCAGCAGTGGTGACTCAGGCAAGTTGGTCGCAGACTTGGTGGATGTTTCCTATTCCTACGGTGACAAAGTCATAGTAAAAAACTTCTCCACTCGTATTATGCGCGGCGACCGTATCGGTTTAGTGGGAGCCAACGGGGCGGGTAAAAGTACCTTGCTCAAGCTGATTTTGGGTGAGTTGGAGCCGCAATCCGGTAGCGTTAAGTTGGGCACGAATCTGCAAATTGCCTATTTTGACCAGCTGCGCGATCAACTTGATCTCAATAAAAATGCCGTTGATAATATTGCTCAAGGGCGTGAATTTATCGATATCGATGGCAAGTCCAAACATATTTTCTCCTACCTGAGTGACTTCTTATTCAGCGGTGAACGCGCACGTACGCCATTGCGCGCACTCTCTGGTGGCGAGCGCAATCGCGTGTTGCTGGCAAAATTATTTAGCAAATCGGCAAACTTGTTGGTGTTGGATGAACCGACCAATGACCTCGATGTAGAAACGTTGGAATTGTTGGAGGATATCCTCACCGAATACCCTGGCACCTTATTGTTGGTCAGCCATGACCGGGCATTTTTGAACAATATTGTGAGCAGTGTCATTGCATTTGAAGGGCGCGGGAATGTGCTCGAATACATTGGCGGTTATGACGATTGGATACGTCAGGGTGGAAAATGGACGCAAGCTGATGAATTGCCGGCCGCAGAGTCGCCAGCTCCCGTGATAGTCGAGCAGAAGCCTGCCGTATCGAGTGAAGTGGTGAAGGCACCTGCGAAAATAAAAAAGCTCAGCTACAAATTTCAAAAAGAATTTGATGAGTTGCCACAAAAAATCGAACACTTGGAAAGCAGTGTGGAAGCCTTGGCTGCGATTACCAGTGCATCGGATTTCTACAGCCAACCTGCTGCAGTGGTTGAACAGAAGTTGCAAGAACTGGCAACGGCACAGAAGCAGTTGGATGATTGTTTTGAGCGCTGGGCAGAGCTTGAAGATATGCAGCAAGAGTAGGATTGCTCTCGCTGCATTGTTTTCGTTCCAGGTAATAGTGTTATTTAGGAGTCGCTGGTTTGTTTTTTGACGAGCACGGCCAGAACATCGCAGGTCGCGCCGTGTAAAACGCTATTAGGGGTAGAACCAAGTAAGAGTGAAAACCCTTTGCGGCCGTGACTGCCCACCACAATTAAATCAGCTGATTCCTGTTCCGCTAAATAATGTAGCTCGGCAGCAGGTTGGCCGACTAACACATGGCGCTGCTGGATAGGGTAGGGGCTGGATGCGGCCAATTGCGCTAAATCAGCCTCTGCTTTTTGTACTTGTTGTTCTTGCACGCCGCTTAAATCGACCGGCATATCACCGCCGTAAGCAAATGCAATAGGCTCAAGCACATGGGCAATAGTCAGTTTTGCATTACAGGTGTTGGCTATCCCCGCTGCGCGTCGAATCACGGCGGGGCAATCTTCGGAAAGATCGACACCGATAATAATATGCTTGTAGCTAAGTGTTTCTGTCATGATTCCTGTCCCCTATGAATACTGTCACTGTTAAGAGTTTAGTTCGCTCTGGCGAAAATTGCGCCCTTTGATCGCACAAGGATTTATATGAACCTCTGGTTTTTCGTTTTGTTGGTTGTAACTATTGCGCTGGTGCTGGGACCAATTTCCATGTTGCGTCCGAATCCGGCGCAAAAACGCAAAGAGCAGTTACGGATGCAAGCAAGCGCTCAAGGTATACGATTTGGTATGCGACGTTTGCCTGCACGCAAAACAGATATGGAGCAACCGCCGGTACTCCCCGTTTATTTTTTACCGCCGCCAACTACCATGCAGTCAATGGATGATTGGGTCTTGATGCGCACCGAATACGAGCATGAAGGGAATTTCTATAAAGAGTGGGATTGGCAAGGCAATGCTCGCCCGATACCGCAAGTAAGTGAGCAATTAACATCAATATTGTCGACGTTGCCGCATTCGGTGCCAGCTATAGCTCAGGGAAAATCAGGAACCTGTATTTTTTGGCGGGAAACAGAGGGCGAGGAGGTTTTGATTGCTGTGATAGCAGTATTGCGTAACCTGGATGCGCTGATTCGCGAGGCTAAATCATAACGCTTGATTTTGTCGGGTCGCGCAAATCCTTGCTAAGACTGTCGCGGCCGCCATCGACCAATTCCCCCAACTCTTTGATCATCTTTAAGCGGCGTGGATCCTGGTGCATGGATTCCATCAGTAAATATTGTGCCTTGCGGTAAAACGCCTGCGCAGAAAAGCGGTCACTAATCGCCATGGATTTATCCCCTTGTCCTATGTAGGACATCACCGCGACCATCAAGTGTGCCCAGCGCAACTCCCCCAGATATGTGCTTAGTTCAGCTTCATTAATTACCCCTTGGGCGGCAAGTTGGGTGATCAATTGCATTGCGTCGTTTAAGTGGAGCTGGGTTTTGGCAATTTGTGCATCACTTTCGCGTTGATAGCTAATTGATTGGCGGTTAGTGCCGCTCAGTAACTCTTCCGAGTGCGCCTCTGTTTTTTGAATTGCAAGTTCCAAAAGCTCGGGGTTTTTCTCTTCCAACGCCAGCATTTGCTGTTGCAAACTCGCGATCATGTCGTTGATGTGTTTGGTGATCATGCGGTTGGGAAGTGTTTCTGCGAGGCAGTTCACCACTTCGGTCAACTCTTCAGCGCGGATGCGCAATCGGCGTTGTTGTAGCCTCCGTTCCCGTTGCCGAAGTTGGATGCGGTTGACCACGCTGACCGCTACAAGCGCCAGAATCATCAAAACAAAAAGAACTGCGATTAAAGTCATGCGGATATCTGCGGTGTAAAAGTCAGGGATTGTATTGGCTGTTATGGTTATGCAATAACTAAAAATAAAACATTTTAAAAACAATAAGTTAACTGTATTTGTAGAACTTTTTTTCAGCGCGGGATAGGGTTTCCTATGCAGCGGTAAAAATACATCGCCTAATGTCACTCACGGAAATTATAACTTGACCCCTTGCGGCGCAGGTCTTATATATGCGCACCTTCAAGCTAATTTAGCTGTCCCGATCGGCGATACTGCAATCTTTTGGCACATAATTCAACTGTTTGCACAGCCTTCCTTTAATAGAGAATTTTCTGACCATTATGGGCAAATCCTTAGTTATCGTTGAGTCGCCAGCAAAGGCGAAAACCATTAATAAGTATCTGGGTAACGATTTTATTGTTAAGTCCAGTATTGGTCATATTCGCGATTTGCCCACCAGCGGCGGCGCCAAACCCGTGGATGCCAAAGAGCGTGCAAAACAGGCCGCAGCAACACGCAAAATGTCTGCTGAAGATAAGGCAACCTATCAAGCCAAAAAAAGCAAAAGCCAGCTTATCAATCGAATGGGCATTGACCCGGAGAATAACTGGGAAGCTACCTACGAGATTCTGCCCGGCAAAGAAAAAGTAGTGGAGGAGCTAAAAAAGCTCGCCGAAAAAGCCGACATGGTCTACCTCGCAACCGACTTGGATAGAGAGGGGGAGGCCATCGCCTGGCATTTGCGTGAGGCAATTGGTGGTGATGAATCACGCTATCGCCGTGTAGTATTTAATGAAATTACAAAAACCGCGATTCAAAATGCTTTTAAAACCCCAGGGCCAATTGATCAAAATCGGGTGGATGCCCAGCAGGCCCGCCGGTTTTTAGATCGCGTAGTGGGATATATGGTTTCCCCTCTGCTGTGGGAAAAGGTTGCCCGCGGGTTGTCGGCAGGGCGCGTGCAGTCGGTTGCGGTGCGTTTAGTTGTTGAGCGCGAGCGCGAGATTCGTGCATTTATTCCAGAGGAATACTGGACGCTGTTTGCCGATCTACAGGCCGATAAAAACCAACAAGCCAGCTTCGAAGTCAAAAAATTTGGCGATGACGCGTTCAAACCTGTGAATGAACTTCAGGCAATGACGGCTGTTGCCGCCCTGCAAGGTGCTAGTTACAAGGTACTCAGCCGCGAGGACAAACCGACACAATCCAAGCCCTCCGCACCGTTTATCACCTCCACACTCCAGCAAGCGGCCAGTACCCGCTTGGGCTTTGGGGTGAAAAAAACCATGATGATGGCCCAGCGTTTGTACGAGGCAGGCTATATCACTTATATGCGTACTGACTCTACCAATCTGAGTAAAGAAGCGGTTGAGTCCTGCCGCGAATACATTCTTGAAAATTTTGGCAAACGTTATTTACCTGAAGCGCCGGTGCTCTACTCAAGTAAAGACGGTGCACAGGAAGCGCATGAGGCGATTCGTCCTTCCAGTGTTGGTGTTATGCCAAATCAGTTGAGTGGTATGGAGCGCGACGCAGAGCGCTTGTATGGTTTGATTTGGCAGCAATTTGTTGCCTGTCAAATGACCCCGGCGGAGTACACCAGTACGAGTGTGGTAGTCACGGCAGGTGAATATGAGTTGCGTACTCGCGGACGGGTAATTCGCTTTGATGGGTATACCAAGGTGAGCCCACAGGTTGCCAAAAAAGATGAAGATGTTGTCTTACCTGATATGAAAGTTGGTCAGGTATTACCGTTGATCAAGTTGAATCCCCAGCAGCACTTCACCAAGCCTGCGGCCCGCTATACCGAAGCCAGTTTGGTGAAAGAATTGGAAAAGCGCGCTATTGGGCGTCCATCAACTTACGCGTCAATCATTTCTACTATTCAAGAGCGCGGTTATGTACGCCAGGAAAACCGTCGGTTTTACGCCGAAAAAATGGGCGATATAGTCACGGAACGATTGGTCGAAAGTTTTGATGATCTTATGGATTACGGTTTTACCGCTAACATGGAAGACTCTCTCGATGTAGTGGCGCAAGGTGGCAAAAACTGGCGCCAATTACTTAATGAGTTTTATGCTGGGTTTAGTAAAAAACTTGCGCTTGCATCCGGTGCCGATAAAGGTATGCGCGCTAATGATCCTACTGAAACCGACATTCCGTGCAGTCTCTGTGGTCGCCATATGCAGATTCGTACCGGTAGCACGGGTGTATTCCTTGGTTGCTCTGGTTATGCGTTACCACCCAAAGAGCGCTGCAAAAACACCATGAATTTGGTGTCTGGTGATGAAGTTATTGATGCCGATGCGGATGAAGAGGCCGAATCTCGTCAGTTGCGCGCCAAACATCGCTGCAAGTTGTGTAATTCGGCGATGGATTCCTATCTGCTGGATGAACATCGCAAGTTACATATTTGCGGCAATAACCCGGATTGTGCGGGTTACGAAGTGGAGCAAGGTAGCTATCGACTGAAGGGATATGAAGGCCCTACGCTTGAATGCGACAAGTGCGGTAGCGAAATGCAGCTGAAGACTGGGCGTTTTGGCAAGTACTTCGGCTGTACTAATGGCGAGTGCAAAAATACTCGCAAGTTGTTGAAAAGTGGGGAAGCTGCACCACCAAAAGTGGATCCCATTGTCATGCCTGAGTTGCGCTGCGAGAAAGTTGATGATCACTATGTGCTGCGTGACGGTGCTGCTGGCTTATTTTTGGCGGCTAGCCAGTTCCCCAAAAACCGTGAAACACGTGCGCCCTTGGTTGAGGAGCTTCTCCCTTATAAGGATCGCATAGATCCCAAGTATCATTTCTTGTTATCAGCTCCGGTTGCTGATCCTGATGGCAATAAAGCAATTATTCGTTTTAGCCGCAAAACTAAAGAACAATATGTACAAACTGAAGTAAATGGAAAGGCAACAGGCTGGAAGGCATTTTTTGCCAATGGCAAATGGCAAGTTCAGAAGTAAGTCAGGGCTTGTGGTAATTGAGGGTAGTTACCTTTTACTACCAGTAAAGCAGTGTATCTATGGCTATCAGTAATTTCTCTCTGGTTAATCAAAAATTGGCGTTTGCCAAGTCGCTCTGCGACTTGGCCAGAGGTATTGCACCTCCTGCAACCAGTGCAGAGCGTTTGCGTCAAGATGCTGTGCTAAGTAGCGGCGTGTATCAGCTTTCACTGGCCTTTCATTTCTATTTGCGCGAAATTGCCGATAGATGTTTTCTGAAAAATAGTGGCGCCATTAACTCCCTCGCTGAATTGCAGGTGGCGTTGGCCCAGAATGATAAGTTTCTTTCCGAGGTTTCTGAGTTGGATGAGCTTGCAGCGCGTTCTGGTTCTTGGCTCGAACAACTACAGCGGTACGCACAAAGTGCGCTGGAGTCTCCACGAAAAGAAAAAGAAAGGAAATCGTTTCAGCAAGATAACCTGATCATTGCTGTAGAGATAACCGCTGAAGAAGAGCTACAAGCAGTGTGCTTGACTGTCGAACTTCTGGAGTCATGGCAGGATTCATTTCGAGCGCTGGTTTTGCGTCAACGCGATACAAGTGCGGAGTTTTGATAAAAAGTTGAACCTGCAGAATCTCTGTGGCACAATCAGCACCCTTCGCGCCTCAGGGCTATTGGTTTTTATAAAAAACATTAAAAATCAATCAGTTAGGGTGCAGTGAAAATTAGTCAGTGCCTGCATTTATCCTAAATGAGGCAACCAAAAGCGGACGTGGTGAAATTGGTAGACACACCAGGTTTAGGTTCTGGCGCCGCAAGGTGTGAGAGTTCGAGTCTCTCCGTCCGCACCATTTTCCGAGTACACCTAAGTGTGCTCGATCTAATGCCAAACATTATCAGTTATTTCACGAGGCACATATGCAGGTTTCACTTGAAACGACTTCTGGATTGGAACGCCGCTTGACCGTTGGTGTACCCGCTGAGCAAGTAGAAAACGAAGTTGAAAATCGCTTAAAGCAGGCTGCGCGTAACGTAAGCATCAAAGGGTTTCGCAAGGGTAAAGTGCCTCTTTCCGTTGTGAAGCAACGCTTTGGTGCTGGTATTCGTCAAGAAGTGGTTGGCGACGTGATTAGTCGCTCTTTCTATGCTGCTGTGCAAAAAGAAAATGTAAAGCCGGCCGGTCAGCCCTCTATTCAGCCAAAACAGTTGGCTGCAGGTAAAGACCTGGAATATATTGCTACCTTTGAGGTGTATCCAAGTGTTGAGCTGAGTGATCTTTCTGCTTATGAGATCACTAAATACAACGCCGAAGTCACCGAAGCTGACGTAGACAACATGATCGAAGTTTTGCGTAAGCATCAGGCGACTTGGTCAGTGGTTGATCGCGCTGCCGCAGATGGTGATCAAGTTAATATCAATTTTGTTGGTACTAAAGACGGCGTTGAATTCGCTGGCGGCAAGGCTGATAACCACGCGTTACTGCTTGGATCCAAATCTATGATTCCTGGTTTTGAAGAGGGTATTGTAGGTATGAAAGCGGGTGAGCAAAAAACTGTCGCCTTGACTTTCCCGGAAGACTATCAAGCGGAGGAGTTAAAAGGTGCTGCAGTGGAGTTTGTGATCACTGTTAATACTGTTTCTGAAGCTCAATTGCCTGAACTCAAGAAAGAATTTTTCCAAAAATTTGGTGTAGAGAAGGGTGGCGAGAAGCAATTCCGCAAAGAGGTAAAAGCTAATATGGATCGTGAGTTAGCTAATGCTCTTAAAGCAAAAGTTAAAGTGCAGGTTATGGATGCCCTGATTGCTTCACACACTACTGATGTACCAAAAGCGTTGGTTGCCAATGAGATCCAAGTGCTGCGGAATCAAATGATGCAGCGCTTTGGTGGTCAGCAACAAAATTTTGATATCAAGTCGTTGCTTCCCGATACTATGTTTCAGGATGAAGCATCGCGTCGCGTCACTCTCGGCTTGATTGTTGGGGAGATTGTTAAGTCTGCAAAGTTGAAGCCGGATGCCAAGCGTGTACGTGCAATGATTGAAGAAATTGCTTCTACCTATCAAGAGCCTAACGAGGTAATTGAATACTACAGTTCCAACCAAGAGTTAATGGCTGGTGTTGAGTCGGCAGTACTTGAAGATCAGGTGGTTGATCATATTATTTCTCAGGCCAAGGTTTCAGAAGTTGAAACCAACTATGATGAAATTATCAAATCCAACGCTCAACGTTAACTGTTTAAAAAAGCCGCAAAGCGCCTGCTTTGCGGCTTCCTCCCTCTCAAATCCCGCCCAAAACACCTCTTTTGACTGGCATATAATGCCATCACGAGTTAAGCTCTCTGGTAACAAAAATCTATAGTTTTCAATACTAGCGACACTAAAAGTTCGCTTAAGGATAAAACGCAAGATGTCATACGAATCTATGAAATCCCAGTCTTCTGTCATTAATAGCGGTTTGGTGCCAATGGTAATCGAGCAAACCGCCAGAGGAGAGCGCTCATTTGATATATATTCACGCCTGCTTAAGGAGCGTGTGATCTTTCTGGTTGGTCCAGTTGAAGATTATATGGCCAATTTGGTTGTTGCTCAGTTGCTGTTTTTGGAAGCAGAGAATCCCGACAAAGATATTCATTTATATATCAATTCTCCCGGTGGCTCCGTGACCGCAGGAATGTCAATTTATGACACAATGCAATTTATCAAGCCTGATGTTAGTACTATGTGTATTGGCCAAGCGTGCAGTATGGGAGCCTTTTTATTAAATGCTGGCACCAAAGGTAAGCGCTTTTGTCTGCCAAACTCACGCGTTATGATTCATCAGCCAAGTGGTGGTGCTCAGGGGCAGGCTTCAGATATTCATATTCAGGCACAAGAAATTTTAAAAATTCGTTCGCGTTTGAATGAATTGATGGCTTTTCATTCTGGCCAGCCTATTGAAAAAATAGAGTTGGATACCGAGCGCGATAACTTTATGTCTGCCCAGCAAGCAAAAGACTATGGCTTAATTGACTCTGTTATTGAGCGACGTGTTCAGCCAGCAGCCAAATAGCTTGTCTAGGCTATTGGATTAGCAGTAAGTAATGTATTTGCAGCTGATGTGCTCTGATTAACAGCTGTTTTAAAATTTTGATGGAGTGGGTTCCAATGACCGATCACACCAGCGACACAGGTGACAAAAACGGAAAGTTATTGTATTGCTCTTTTTGTGGCAAGAGCCAGCATGAGGTTCGCAAGTTAATTGCTGGTCCATCTGTTTTTATATGTGATGAATGTGTTGACCTTTGTAACGATATTATTCGCGAAGAAATTCAAGAAAGTGCAACTGAGGGCGTTTCAGAGAAGTTACCTAAACCTCATGAAATATCAGCAATTCTTGATCAATATGTAATCGGCCAAAAGCGCGCCAAAAAAGTATTGGCTGTTGCTGTTTATAACCATTACAAGCGTCTGCGTTTTGGCGACAAGGCCGGTAAAGATAAAGAGCCTATCGAATTAGGCAAGAGCAATATTTTATTGGTTGGCCCGACGGGCAGTGGCAAGACCTTGCTTGCTGAAACACTGGCTCGATTGTTGGATGTGCCATTTACTATTGCAGATGCAACTACGCTCACTGAAGCTGGTTATGTCGGTGAGGACGTTGAAAATATCATTCAAAAACTGCTACAGAAATGTGACTACGACGTAGAAAAAGCTCAGCAGGGAATAGTCTATATAGATGAGATCGACAAGATCTCCCGCAAATCTGATAACCCATCAATCACCCGCGATGTGTCAGGTGAAGGTGTTCAGCAGGCGCTATTGAAGCTAATCGAAGGTACTGTTGCTTCTGTTCCACCCCAAGGAGGTCGCAAGCATCCTCAACAAGAATTTTTGCAGGTTGATACTTCTAATATTCTTTTTATTTGTGGTGGAGCATTTGCCGGTTTGGATAAGGTTATCCGCGACAGATCCGAGAAAAGTGGCATCGGCTTCGGTGCTGAAGTTAAAAGTAAAGATGAAAAGCGCAACTTTGGTGAGACGCTGCACTCTCTAGAGCCTGAGGATTTGGTTCGCTACGGCCTTATTCCGGAATTTGTTGGTCGCCTCCCTGTAATTGCTACCTTGGATGAGTTGGATAAAGCTGCGTTAATTCAGATTCTGACCGAGCCAAGGAACGCTCTAACCAAGCAGTATGCAAGGTTGTTTGAGATGGAGGGGGTTCAGATTGACTTCCGTCAAGACGCTTTGGATGCAGTGGCGGAACGTGCGCTTGAGCGTAAAACAGGTGCTCGCGGTTTGCGGTCAATAATGGAAAATGTACTGCTTGACACTATGTATAAGATTCCCTCTGAGGACAATGTAGTTAAGGTAGTTGTAGATGAGTCCGTTATTAAGGGTGAGTCCGAGCCGCTATTGGTGTATGAAACAGCTGAGGTGCCTCCCAAGGTTGCCTCGGACGATAAATAGTTATTGTTCAAGCAATAATCTGGTCTGATGAAAAAGAGCGCATTTATGCGCTCTTTTTGTTTTTTCTTTAGGAGTAACTTGTAATTAGTACTTTTTGACCCCAATCTTGGGTCATGGCAAGGTATTTGTTGCCTTCTTGAAATAGAGAGGAACCAATGGTCGCTGAAACTCTTATAGATACCCATATTACTGACATTCCCTTATTGCCGTTGCGCGATGTTGTCGTTTATCCGCACATGGTTACCCCTCTGTTTGTTGGTAGAGGAAAGTCCATCGAAGCCTTGGAGCGGGCGATGGCCAATGATAAGCAGGTGCTCTTAGTTGCGCAAAAGAACCCGCAGCAGGATGAGCCGCAGGGCGAGGATTTATACACGGTTGGTACTATAGCCTCGATTTTACAGCTGCTTAAGTTGCCCGATGGGACGGTTAAAGTGCTAATTGAGGGGCGCGAACGGGCAAACATAGAGTCCATAGAGGACGTTGGTAGTCATTTTAGGGCTAATGTTAGCCTTATATTTAGCCCAGAAGTCGAATCTGCGGAATCTCGTGCATTGGTGGCTTCTGCAATCGGCCAATTCGAGCAATACGTTAATCTAAGCAAAAAAGTCCCCGTAGAAGTTATAACCTCACTTTCAGGTATAGATGAGCCGGGGCGTCTCGCTGACACTATTGCCGCCCACATGTCCCTTGAATTACCCAAAAAGCAATCGGTACTAGAGATAGCAGACATTCGCGAACGTATCGAGCACTTGTTGGATTTGATGGACGCTGAAGTCGATCTTTTTCATGTTGAAAAAAAGATTCGTGGTCGCGTTAAAAAGCAAATGGAAAAAAGCCAGCGCGAATACTATTTGAATGAGCAAATCAAGGCTATTCAAAAAGAGCTTGGTGAGTTGGGTGAAGAAGTCAGTGAAGCTGATGAACTTGAAAACAAAATAATTGCAGCTGCTATGCCTAAAGAGGCACTGGAAAAAGCTCGTGCAGAATTGAATAAGTTAAAAATGATGTCGCCAATGTCTGCTGAGGCATCGGTACTTCGCGCCTATATTGATTGGATGATCAAGGTGCCATGGAGTAAAAAAAGTAAGGTTCGTAATGATCTCGCTCGTGCAGAAGAAGTCTTAAACAAGGATCATTTTGGTCTTGAAGAAGTTAAAGAGCGCATTCTCGAATATTTAGCAGTCCAGCAACGAGTAAAAAAAGTAAAAGGTCCAATTCTTTGCCTTGTTGGTCCTCCGGGTGTGGGGAAAACATCTTTGGGAGAATCAATTGCACGTGCCACTAACCGTGAGTTTGTGCGCATGGCTTTGGGTGGTGTGCGTGACGAAGCAGAAATTCGTGGTCACAGACGAACTTACATCGGCTCTTTGCCTGGAAAGCTAATTCAGAAAATGGCCAAAGTCGGTGTTAAAAACCCATTATTCTTGCTCGATGAAATCGATAAGATGGGAATGGATAATCGTGGTGATCCTGCGTCTGCCCTCTTGGAGGTTTTGGATCCGGAACAAAACAGCCACTTTAACGACCATTACCTTGAAGTTGATTACGACTTGTCCGACGTGATGTTTGTGTGTACCTCCAATTCAATGAATATTCCAGGGCCACTACTTGACCGAATGGAAGTAATTAGAATTCCCGGGTACACAGAGGATGAAAAGTTAAATATTGCTCAGCGTTATCTAATACCCAAGCAAATCAAGGCAAATGGCCTAAAAGATTCTGAAATTAGCGTAACTGCAGACGCGATCAAAGATGTTATTCGCTATTACACCCGCGAAGCTGGCGTCCGCGGTTTAGAGCGTGAAGTGGCTAAGATCTGCCGTAAAGTTGTAGCTCGCCATGTAAAAGGGCGATTGATCAGCGCTGATGTGATCGACTCTGCAGCGTTGGAAGATCTATTGGGAGTTCGGAAGTTTGATTTTGGCAAGGCGGAGAGTAAAGACCAGATTGGTCAGGTAACAGGCTTGGCCTGGACACAGGTTGGTGGTGAGCTACTCACTATCGAGGCATCTGCTGTAGTGGGGAAAGGGCGTATCATTAAGACTGGGTCGCTTGGTGATGTTATGCAGGAGTCGATACAAGCGGCCTTGACCGTCGTTCGCTCCAGAGGGCAAGCGCTGGGTATCGCTCCGGATCATCATGAAAAGGTCGATATCCATATTCATGTTCCCGAAGGAGCAACACCAAAAGATGGCCCTAGTGCCGGCATCGCTATGTGTACAGCTCTGGTGTCAGTTCAAACAGGAATTCCTGTAAAAGCCGATGTAGCAATGACAGGTGAAATTACCCTTCGTGGAGAGGTTTTGCGGATAGGTGGTTTAAAAGAAAAGCTGCTTGCTGCTCATCGAGGAGGAATCAAAACGGTTATTATTCCAGCGGATAATGAGCGTGATCTCAAAGAAATTCCCGTGAACATCAAAGAGGATCTATGTATTAAGCCGGTTAAATGGATTGATGAGGTTCTCGAGCTTGCTTTACAGTACAACCCCAAACCGCTCAGTGATGAGGAATATCGTGCTCTTGAAAAGGCAGCACAAAAAACAGGAGATAGCGATAACCGTCTCAGTACTCACTGACGGTGATTTGGGGCGAGTACGTTGATTTAACTGATTGTTTTGTGATCAGAATTTTAGGGCTTTTGTGTAAAGCTGTAAGCTTTCCTTGACCCCCTGATACTCTGTTGGTATAAATCGCAATTCATTTGCTGCACAGATTATGCGAATTAAATGCATCATTGAATTTGTACTGTGTTTTTAGAAACAAATAATCAAAAGGGGTTAAGTGTGAACAAAACTGAGCTGATTGAAGCCATCGCCGCGTCTGCGGATATTCCAAAAGCGGCTGCTGGGCGTGCGCTGGATGCAGTGGTTGAGAGTATTACCGGTGCCCTCAAAAATGGCGACTCTGTTGTTTTGGTAGGCTTTGGCACCTTTGCCGTTAAAGAGCGTGCTGCTCGTACTGGTCGTAACCCTCAAACCGGCGCGGAAATTAAAATTGCTGCTGCCAAGGTTCCAGGATTCAAACCAGGTAAATCTTTGAAAGATGCTGTTAACTAATTTGTATTTACTGGGTTAGTGCTGAATTAAAAGCACGTAAAAAAGCGCATCTAGGTGCGCTTTTTTTTTAACGGCGTAGCTTTTATTAATCAAGTTGCAAGTCCTTTTCAACATCGAATAATTAAGTAATTAGTGTCTGTTTGTGCTGCCTCGTTGGCGCAAGACATCCTCATCATGTTAGGAGTTTAAAATGTTACAACACCTCAGAGATAATTCCCGAGGAGTAATCTCTTTCATCTTAATCGGATTTTTGGTGATCATTTTTGCCCTGACCGGTGTTGAAGCGCTTTTCAATTGGGATACCTCTGCAAATCAAGCAGCGAAAGTGAATGGAGAAACCATCACTGAAATGGATGTGGCTCGAGCTGTTGGTATGCAAAAACAACAGATGCTAAATGCTTACGGCGATCAAATACCCGCTCAGTTTTTGAGTGATGAGTATTTGCGTAAACCAGCGGTTGATAACTTGGTCCAACGCCTTATTCTCTCCCAGGCAGCTAAAAATGCAGGCATGGCAATAGGGGATGATTATCTCGCGCAAGAAATTGCTGCTGCGCCACAGTTTAAAAATGATGCTGGTGTTTTTGATAATAATGTTTATCAAAGTTTGTTGCGTAATATGGGTTACACACATAGTACCTATACGAAAATTTTATCTGAGGAGTTATTGATCAATCAGTTGCAGGCTGGTGTTGCTGTAAGTGCCTTTTCGACTCCCACACAGCTCGATGAATTAGTAGCGCTCAGCTTTCAATCGCGCGATATCCAATACGTTATTTTACCTTCTGGAAAAGTACGTGATTCAATTGAATTGCAGGACTCAGAGATTCAATCTTACTATGATGCAAATCAATCAATGTTTGTCAGTGAGGAGCAAATTGCGGTCGATTACATCAGTTTGAGTGTTCAGGATTTGATGAGCAGTGTTTCTATCTCTGAGGCTCAGGTGCGCGATCAATACGAACAAAACGTGGCGTCATTTGTAGCTGCGCCAGAACGTCACGCTGCGCATATTCTTATAGAGTCTAACGATGCAGATAAAGTTAAATTGGTGGGAGAAAAGCTCTCTGGTGGCGCCGATTTTTCTGCACTTGCGAAAGAGTTTTCTGATGATTTAGGGAGCAAAGACCAAGGTGGTGATTTGGGGTTCACCTCTGGTGATGCATTCCCTCAGGAATTTGAAACAGCGCTTGCTGCGCTTAAAGTAGGTGAAGTTTCTGCGCCTGTAAAAACAGAAGCTGGCACTCACTTTATCAAGTTGTTAGCTGAAAAAAATTCCACACCGCCTTCATTTGAGGAGCAAAAAGCAACAATTGAAGAGCAATTAAAGCGTGCGGAAGCCGAAGTGAGTTTTGTTGCTCAGCTCGAGAAGTTGCGCGACATTTCTTATAACGCTGAAAGTCTGGCAGAAGTTGCTGAGGAGCTTGGTCTTAAAGTCGAAAATTCTGGGCTTTACGAACGTAGTAAAGGAAAGGGAATCCTCGCAAACCCTAAAGTCACAGAAGCAGCATTCTCTGATGAGGTTTTGCGTGAAGGGAATAGTAGTGATGTTATCGAGATAGATTCAAGTAATGTGCTGGTGCTAAAGATGACAGAGCATAAGCCAAGCCAAGTTAAAGCATTGGCAGATGTTAAAGAACAAATTGCAAATACTTTGAAAGATCAAAAAGCTCGTATACTGCTGACTGAACAATCAAATAAATTTATTGCAGATTTAAATACAGGTGTATCTCTTGCTGAATTAAGCACGGTGGCAGGTTTGGAAAGCAAAGAGTTTAAAGAGGCAACCCGTAATACTGCTGAGGTGGATAGTGATGTTCTCCGTCATGCTTTTTCGATGCCTAAGCCTGCTGCGGGCAAGCCATCTGTTGGTAATCTCATGACATCAAGTGGTGACATGGCTATTGTTGTTGTGCAGTCAGTAAGCCTTGGTTCGGTTGAAAAAGTGACCCTGGAACAAAAGGAAACTATAGGTGCACAATTGGCCTCTATCTATGGTAGAAATGATTTCTCCGGGTTTCAGAAGTTTCTGAAAGATTCTGCTGATATTGTTCAAAAGTAATAACCTTCAAAGTCTTCCGGTAGTTTGAAAAAACCGCGCTTAAGCGCGGTTTTTTTATTTTAGGCAGTTTTTATTCCCGGTGTCTTTTTCGCGCAAAGCGGATTTATCTTTTGGGCAAATTCCATTCTTATATTTCCGTTTTCAGAAAGGTGACCTCTCCGCGTGGGTGAATTTGCCTTGTCAAAAGATAATATATGTAATATAAATATTGTTATTGAACGGAGCTCTATGATGTATCGCTAGTTTGGTTGTGCAGCGTGAAGGGATGCAAAACACTCAATAACAATAATGCTCGAACATTAATGGAAATATCCCTATGAAACTCAATAAAAATTTTCTCTCTTTTTGTATTGGTACTGCGTTAAGCCTATCGATTGCCCCTGGCGTGGCTGCACCGGTTAAAGGTGCAGATGTTAGCTGGATGTCAGAGATCGAGGCTAACGGTATCAGCTTTTATAATCGTAGCGGTGTTAAGAAAGATATTTTGGCGATTATGAAAGAGCAGGGAATGACTGCAGTGCGTTTGCGTGTGTGGGTTAATCCTGCAGATGGTTGGTATAACTCGACTCAAGATGTTGTGGCTAAAGCCAAGCGTGCCAAGGCGGCGGGAATGAAAGTAATGATAGATTTTCATTACAGTGATAGCTGGGCAGATCCGGGACAGCAAACTAAACCTGCAGCATGGAGTGGTTATAGTTTTCAACAATTGATGGATGCGGTTTGGAATTCCACACGGTTTACATTACAGGCAGTTAAAGACGCTGGTGTTACTGTAGATTGGGTGCAAGTAGGCAATGAAACAAACAACGGAATGTTATGGAATGAGGGTAAAGCGTCTGTGAGCATGAAAAATTATGCATGGCTAACCAATACGGGCTATAACGCTGCAAAAAGTATTTACCCAAGTACAAAGGTAGTGGTGCACTTAGCCAATTGTCACGACAATGCAAATTTTCGCTGGATATTTGATGGCCTTAAAGCTAACGGCGCAAAGTTTGATGTGATTGGTGCATCGTCATACCCTACAAATGCAACTGGCTATTCGTGGCAATCTGCCAATACCGCGTGCTTAAATAATTTAAATGACATGGTTGCGCGTTACGCTGTTCCAGTGATGGTTTCTGAAATAGGTGTACCTTGGGATCATGCACAGGCACAAACAATAGTGAAAGATATGATTACAAAGGTTGGACAAGTGTCTGGTGGTAAGGGTGCAGCTATATTTTATTGGGAGCCGCAAGCACGCCCTGGTTGGAAGGGTTATACCCTTGGGGCAATGGATAATAGCGGTAGGGCAACAGCTGTATGGGATGCTTTTAAGTAATTAAACAATAATTATTGTTTATTCAAAAAAATGCCCTGTGAATTATCACAGGGCATTTTTTTAGGCCATTATTTTATTGTCATGCTGGCGGGAGCGAGGTTGGGAGCTTCTGCAGTCACGATAATATTGTCCAGTGAATCTCCAATCTCAATCAGCGCACTAGCTATTCCTGCAGCAGTATTTGTTTCCACTGGGCTAACTAGCTTCGCTGAGCCAGTTAAGGTGAATTTTACAGAAACATTATTGCTGTGCACTCGGTCCCCATTGCTGTCCTGCAATTGGGCATAAACAAAAATAGTATCTTTGACGCCTATTTGTGGCGATTTGCCACTGGTGTCAAGTGTCAGTGCTATTCCTGTTGCCGTGTTTGGAGTTATTACTTTGTGTTCAGCAACCGCTTTACCTGCGCGATAAGCAATAGCTTTGAGTTCACCTGCTTCAAATTTATCAATAACAAAAGTAAATGGCGGATGTTTTAAGTTGGTTGTATTCGCATTTTTATCTGGAGCTTGTTTTGCAATAAGCTTACCGTTTAGCTGCAGCTCAACTTCATCGGTATTACTGAAAATTCGGAGGTTAAGCGAAGAGCTTTCCGTCCATTCGCTGGCAATAAATACCATTGGACCTGAGGTAAATTTATCGGAAAATTCATCAGGATCACGCTGGCTTTGATAGAAGTAATAGCTGTATTTTGGAAGGCGATCGATGCTCATAATTCCTGAACTTTCCAGATCGGGGGCGTAGCCACGGTTGTAATCAAACATTACCCAGTAACCATCGGCAAATGCTGGTGTATTGAAATTATCGTTGTGCGCTTCCTGAATATTAGCGGCTTGTTGTAGTAGGCGGGTTTCGCCATCACTCAATAACTGACGACTAGAACGATCTGCCTGCAATAAATTTGCCCATGCACTTTGGTTTAACCCAGCATTCATTGCGTAGTATTCCCAATCACCATATTCGCTGACGACATAAGGTTTGGTTGGCATTTTATAATGTTCCAAGCGATGTTGACGTGCTTGCAAATAAATGTCGTAGCCATATTCCTGCCAACCTGCTGATAGGGCGCCGGGGTATTCTTGTTGGATAATAGTTGTGAGTGAATCAATAAAAGGCTCTGTCATCCAGGATTCATTCAGCGAACATTCCCATGCCATGACGGATGCGTGGTTGCGGTCGCGGCGAATTAAGTCGCGACAAGTTTGCTGGATTTGTGCTTGAAACGCAGGGTCTTCAGAGAAATATTGCCAACCTAAAATTGCATCTAATAATACCAAACCCAATTCATCTGCTGCCGCCATAAAAGCAAGGGAGTGTGGGTAATGGGAAAGGCGCACATAATCAAATCCGGCGGATTTTATTTTTACCGCATCGCGATAATCTGCAGCATCCGAAGTTGCATAGCCAATATAGGGATATTCTTGATGGCGGTTTACGCCGCGTAAAAATGTTTTCTCCCCATTGATATAAAGTTGACCCTCAATCCATTTGAATTCACGAATGCCTATACGTGTAGTTTGTTCATCGACCAATGCGTCTCCCTCATAAACCCGCGTGACCAGGTTGTAGAGATTTGGTGTTTTTGGTGACCATAGGCGAGGGTTGTTAACGGTAAATTCAATCTGATTTTCGATATCTCCATTGCCGTTAATGGTTTGTGGCTCACTGGATTGTTCGATAATTTTTTTTTCGCCATCTACCAGTTGTTGCACTACACGGAATTGTTTCGGTTGCGGGCTTTTATTAATTAAATGGGTTTGTATGCTAACTGTTGCTTCTGTAGCGCTAACCTTTGGGTAGCGAACAAATATTCCACCACTAGCCGTTTTTCCGGCGGCTACAGGGTCGCTAATGTGTAAGTCGTTATCGAGCTGCAAATATACATGGCGATAAATACCACCGTAGGTATTGAAATCCAGATCGTGTAGCGGTTTTGGGCCGGTAATCGGATTGTCACGATTGTCCAGGCGTACCAGTAGTTCGTTGGGTGCATCCCAGAGTAATTTTTCCGTTAAGTTAACGGTGAAAGGAAGGTAGCCTCCAACATGGGTTGTAAGTTTTTCACCGTTGAGCCATACCTCTGCAACGTTCATGGCGGCTTCAAATTTCAAACTGATTTGTTTCCCTTTCCAGTCAGCTTCGGTGGTAATGGTTTTTTTATACCAAGCGTCACCTTGGAATTGGTCGTTTACTACCAAGGGCTCAATCTTTGGTGTGTGGGGAATGGCGATATTTTCCCAATCGGTTTGTTGTTGTGCGGTGGCAAGGTCAAGCACTTTTTCGCTACGGAAAAATTGCCAATCTTTATCGTAGTTGATATCACTTATTACGCTGGTTTGCTGTGTGGGTGGGGGCGAACAGGCAGCGAGAACGCCGCACAGCGCCAGTGCGCTAATTTGTTGTAGTGTTTTTTTCATTGTTCCTCTCTCTTTTCAATGTTATTCAAAATAGTGTATGCAATTACTTTGTTAATTTTTAGATTGGTATTTGTTTGAGAAAAATAAAAATGCGGGCAGGGTCTTGTTACCTTCTGCTGCATTAAAGAAGGTTGCATTTTCCCAATGCGAACCTTTACCCCATAGCGTTGTACACTTTGTGCTTACCCATGCAGGCTCCCAATAAATCACACCGATACCACCGGCGGCTTTTACCAAGTTGCGCAGTGTGAGCAAATAACTTGCCTGGCCTTTAGGTGTTGCGGGAAACTCCGGTTGAATGGCATTTTTCCCGAGGACATTGTCAGCTTTATCAAAATTTTCCAATGTATAGGGATAGGCGGTTTCTACAATAAGAACATCTTTTTTGTAGGTGTTTTTTAATGTTGTAATGGCACCAGGTAACTGCGGCAATTTATATGTGGACCACTGTGGGTAGTAAGAAAGGCCAATTATGTCGTAATCCAATACGGCATGCTCGCTAGCTTGCTTAAACCACCAAAGCGCATTTTCTGGTTGTGCAATGTGCAGCACTATTCCAATAGGTTTGTTAACTTTTTTACTGTAATCGCGCACAGCTTTGATGCCGCTATTTAATAGCGTTGCGTTGCGCGGCCAATTTGGAATGCCGTGTACTAATGTTTTCTCCGGTTGAAGAATTTCGATATTGGTTTCATTGCCCACCTGAATCATATCGGGCAACAGGTTTTTTGCATCAAGTGCTGCGAGTATTTCTGTTGTGTAGTTGTAAAGTGTTTTGGCCAATTCATCTGTATCACTAATGTGTGCCCATGCCTGCGGGACAAATTGTTTTTCTGGATCAGTCCAGGTATCTGAATAATGAAAATCCAGCAGGGTTTTCATGCCGTTGTTTTTGGCGCGTTGTAGTGTTTTGGTGGCATCCTCCAGATTTGAGTAGGCTGTCCACTGTGGGTTATGCCAGAGGCGAACCCGGATTAAATTGGCCCCTTTGTCGGCAAATAATTTGAATGGGTCTTGCCGTTTATTCTTGTCATAGTATTTGGCTCCACAATCCTCCATTTCATTTACGTAGGAGAGGTCAGCTCCCAGATAAAATTGTTTTTCTATGCTGGCGGCGGATAGGAGTTGGCTGGCGAAACTGAGCAATGCGATGAAACAATACTTCATTGTTTTTATGCCTTTTTTGATAAGCAGGGGGCTTCGTTAAGCTGACGGTTTGTGCGGTTTGATCGATTGGTGGTTACTGAATTAAAGGATGTGTAACATAATCACGCATATAAATCATATATATAATCTAATATTAGCGTTTTACAGCGACATGTCAACACAAAGCGTTTACGTCGCTGTGAAGGGAGGGGAATAGGAGGAGAGGGGATTGCCCGTGGTTTACCCACGGGCTAATAGAGAGCTAGGCTTTGGCGACTGTGAAAGAGGATGTCTGCTCGCTTTTCAAGCCCTGAGCGGTGTAAAGCGAGGCTGTTGCGACTTTGCCGCGTATCAGGTTCAGCATGTGGTTCAGGGTCTGTTGCGAGCGTGCGATCAATTTACCGTTAATGCCATTCATGGTTTGGCATTCTTCAAAGTTGCGAACGAGTTGCTGCCAATCTTCCCGCAGGTGCATAGTGAGGGTGTTGCGTTGTAGAAATAAGTCCCAGCCTTGCGCGTTAGTGGGAAGGTTAAGGGCGCTAAGAACCTTCATGCGCTGTTTACTATTGTGGCTGAGCTGCTCAACAAGGCTGGTTTTTTGTTCTGCGATGATTGCAAGGCGATCTTGTTTGCGCTGGGCAAGTTGTTCGCGTTCTTCCAGTAATAGCTGTTTAAGCTGTTCAATTGCAGATGAGTCCTGCGCAAGCATCTGCCGCAGTAGAGTGGTATCAAGAGACATAGCAACCTCTTTATATGGCCCTGAATGGGCGGAAAGTGTCATCAATGTAAAACACTAAACAGCGCAGGGGAGGCGTGTTTAGTGGTTACACCGGGTTTAGCCAAGTAAATCGTTTTGGTTGAGCATGTTCTCCGCAATGCGTTCGGGGTTTATTTCAAAACGCCCTTCCGCGATAGCGCGGCGAATTTCCGCAACCTTTTCCAGATTGACGTCCGGGGCACTGTCGATTTTGCTTTGGAGGCGACCAAGTGTCTGCGCCTCTTGGCTCAATACCACTTGATCGCCAGGGGCCTTGGCAGTTGCAGCCTGTGGCGCCTTGGTGTCAGTGGATTTCGCATCTGCGGCGGGGGGCGCGGCAGGCTTGCTGCGGGCACCCTTGGCATTGACTGAGTCAAGTGAGTTGTTGGTATTAATCATGTTTTTCCCCTTTAAGCTGCTAGGCATTAAGCCAACGGCTGGTAATCTACAAAAGTCGCGGTTGCTATGTCGTGACATACGGAGCGCCGGTTTCTGGTTCTCCTGATATGGCTATCGGCCAAGTGCCAATTTACTTTAGCAACATTTTTAAAAACTTTATTCTTAAAAGGCCGGGTCTCATAGTGTCTGGACAAGCCCTTGGTTCAGCACAATACCAGTGACTATCCGTTCGGATGAGCTATTGCGAACTCTGATTTTCTGGCCAACGCGCCCATCTGCGAGGGCGACACCGGAGCTTAGAACCTTTATTGATCCCGCTTGAGCTTGCAAGGTAACGCTTTCACCCCGTTTTATGGCTGTGGGTGCATCAAGACTATTGGATTTAAAAGGCTCGCCTTGCCCTATGTTTCGTTTGGCTTCTTTGCCAACAATGTCTTCACTTGTCAGTGCATAACCGTGCCGGATGCTACTGATGTTGACCAAATTGTCAGCAAGATGGCTTGCGTTAAGTTGTTCACCGCGTTGGACGGCGCGGGCAGCGACCGGAATATAGCGATAAACCATTATTTGGGCGGGTACATGCACTGACCATCCCTGAGGGCCAGGGCAGCGCGCTTGTACGCTAATGCTGCCGCCAAGGCCTGTTGGGTCTTGTAGGTTGAAGGCGAGCGCTTCTGTGCACCGCTCCAGTCTGAGCCGGCTATCCAGATTGCCTACCTTTATATCCAAGCGTTCATGTTCCACTTGTTGGTAGTGGCTCGCCAAAAAATTGGCAACATCTTGTTTTAGGGCCAGCGTCGAATAGGTCTGTGCGGTAGCAGTGCTGCTGAGCAAAATAAGGAAGCTTGCGCCAAATAGAGTTTTACAGTTATTTGCAGTGGCGTAGGCGAGTTTTTGCACGAACGCCCTATTTACGGGGCCGTCCGTTAAAAAATTACTGAAGAAATTACTGCAAAAACTAGGAAGTTCCATATTTTGGCCTATCCTCAAGGGTAAGAACCGAGTGCCACTCGCGCTATTTTACTAACGACTAAAGTCTGACACTTTTTTGCCGCTAAGCTGAATACGTTGAATAAAGCAAATACTGTGCCGCTCGCGGCAGTTAGAGTAAGTGGTGTTTAGGCTGACTATTACAATCAATGAGGTAATTGCATGGCTGGGGTAATGGATAGTGTCAATCAGCGCACACAACTGGTTGGCCAAAACCGTCTTGAACTATTGCTATTTCGCTTGGGTGGGCAGCAGTTGTACGGCATTAACGTGTTCAAGGTGAAAGAAGTGCTTCAGTGTCCGCAATTGAATGCAATTCCTGGCCGCAGTTCTGTGGTTCGTGGTGTTGCGCATATCCGCGGCGGTACCTTGCCGATTATGGATATGAACCTCGCCATTGGGCGTCGCGAATTGCCTGATATAGAAAGCTGCTTTGTCATCATCACCGAATACAACCGCACGGCCCAAGGTTTCCTTGTTCGTTCGGTTGAACGCATTGTGAATATGAACTGGGGTGATATTCATCCACCGCCGAAAGGCGCGGGTAAGGAGCATTACCTGACTGCAGTTACTCAGGTTGATGGCCAGCTGGTTGAAATTATCGATGTGGAAAAAATCCTCGCTGAAGTATCGCCTGCGCGTGAAGAAGTTAGCGCCGGTGTTATCGAAGATGGTATTGCCGACCGTGTAGTGCAAAAACACGTGTTAATCATTGATGACTCCACCATCGCGCGCAAACAAATACAGCGTGTGGTTGAAGGTATGGGTATTAAAACTACCGTTAAAAAAGATGGGGCAGAGGGCTTTAATTACCTGCTGGATCTAATTAAAGAGGGGAAAGACCCCTACGCAGAGTTGATTATGATTATCTGCGACATCGAAATGCCCGAGATGGATGGCTATACCTTTACTGCAGAAGTGCGCAATCATCCGCAACTCAAAAATCTGCATATTATTCTGCATACCTCATTGAGTGGGGTATTTAATGAGGCTATGGTGCGCAAAGTGGGTGCTGATGACTTCCTTGCCAAGTTCCACCCGGATGAATTGGCTAAGCGTGTAAATGACCGGGTATTGTCGATTACCGGTGAAAGTTTGTTGCCGCCTGAACAGGCATAAGTTGTAATTGCCGTTGCAATTGTGCGGCGGCAAGCGTTTTTATTGAGAGTCTATGAGTAATAAGCCTACCCCTTTTTCCAAGCCGCTCGGTGGCGATAACCTCAACCAAGCTGAGTTTGACCAATTCCGTCAGTTTCTTGAGGATGCCTGTGGCATTTCGTTAGGGGATAACAAGCAGTATTTGGTGACCAATCGTATCCGGCGCATCTTGGAGGAGAATAAAATCGCCTCTTTTGGTGAGCTGGTAAAAAATCTAAAGCATGGATTGAACCGCAAGCTGAAAGATCAGGTTATAGACTCCATGACCACCAACGAGACTTTTTGGTTTCGTGATAATTACCCCTACGACCATCTCAGAAGCACCTTATTGCCCCAGTTGATGGGCGGTAATAACCGCATGTTTGGACCGGTGCGTATTTGGTCGGCGGCCTGCTCTTCAGGTCAAGAACCTTACTCCATCAGCATGATGGTGGAAGAGTATAAACGCCAAAATATGGGTAACTTGGCGCGTCCTGTGCAAATAGTAGCAACTGATCTATCGTCCACCGTGCTGGACCAGGCACGCAGTGGCGAGTATGACAAGCTCTCGGTAATGCGCGGTTTGTCGTCGGAGCGGCTCGATAGGTACTTCGATAACCCCACGCCGACTATGTGGAGAGTTAAACCTTTCGTAAAAGAGCGCATTGATTTTCGCTCGCTTAACTTGATGGACTCCTACGCCGGTTTGGGTAAGTTCGACATAGTGTTTTGCCGCAATGTACTGATTTACTTTAACGGCGATCTGAAACGTCAGATCCTGCAAAAAATTCACGCCTCACTCAAACCACAAGGCATTTTATTCCTGGGTTCTTCGGAGGGGCTTGCGGGTGTGGCCGATTTGTTTGAAATGGTTCGCTGTGAGCCTGGAATTCTTTATCGCGCTATCTAATCGTTTCACCCATGACAGTTAAATGAACCATCTAACAGCCGGGCTTTTGCCCGGCTTTTTTATGTGTTGCCGGTTCCTCTCCTGCCTGCGGAAAAGCTTTGCCGCTTTGAGTTTGCCGCTTCTGTATTACACGCATCTATAATTTAAAAAGTCTTTTAAAAACAATGTGGTATAGCTATTTGATGGGCTTGGCATAGGCATTGCTTTATCGTCACTAACAGTGGCAATAACACTTGTGGTTGCCGGCCGCGATGCTAGTACAGGCGCGATTTTTTAAGGTGAAAGCACTATGTCCATCTCCTTCGATAAAGCATTGGGTATTCATGAATCGGCATTGCGTTTCCGCTCTGAGCGCGCGGCAGTGCTGGCCAACAATCTGGCGAATGTGGATACCCCCAATTTCAAAGCCAAGGATATCGACTTCAAGCAAGCCCTGAGCCAGAAGATGACTGGTAACAGCGGGTTTAATCTCGCCACTACCCAATCAGGGCATATTGATGGCAGCGCCTTTGCCACCAATGAAGCCGACACCCTGTACCGCACACCGCAACAGCCATCTATCGACGGTAACACCGTAGAAGATCAGATTGAGCACGCGGAATACATGAAAAATGCGCTTGCATTTCAATCCAGCTTCCAGTTTTTGAATAGCAAATTTACCGGCCTGCGCAGTGCCATTCGTGGTGAGTAACCTCGATTAACCCTTAAGGCTAATGGCTGGACCCAACCGGTAAACCCTTATCTCCTACGGGGATAACGCAAGCAAATGAACAGGTGAAGATATGGCACTCGGAAATATTTTTGATATCGCAGGTACCGGTATGAATGCGCAAAGTTTGCGCTTGAATACTACTGCCAGCAACTTGGCTAACGCGCAATCGGCAAGCTCCAGTGTCGATGAAGTGTACCGTAGCCGCCAGCCTGTTTTTGCTGCTATTCAACAGGAAGCGATGCGTGCAAGTGTCACCGAGGGTGCCTATAGCGACAACGAAGTGGATGCCGCCGCCGGTGTGCAAGTGATGGGGATTGTTGAGAGCGATGCGCCATTGCAGCGTCGTTATGAGCCGGGTCATCCCAAAGCAGATGCGGAGGGTTATGTGTTTTATCCCAATGTAAATCCGGTTGAAGAAATGGCCAATATGATTGCTGCTTCGCGTTCATTTCAAATGAATGTTGAAGTGATGAATTCAGCCAAACAAATGGTTCAACGTGTATTAACACTCGGTCAATAAGGAGCTGAATCATGTCGGTATCCGGTGCAGCAGCAACAAGTAATGTGACTGATAACCTCAGCATCACCAAAAAACAAAGCACAAACACAACTACCAATGAGTTGGGGCAGGCGGCGTTTTTGGAATTGATGATCACGCAAATGAATAATCAAAATCCACTGAGCCCGCAAGACAACACCGAGTTTGTTGCGCAATTGGCCCAATTTAGTTCAGTGGAAGGGCTGGAACGTTTGAATAAAAGTTTTAACAGTTTTATGTCGAATAATGCACTGCAGGCTTCTTCTCTTGTGGGGCGCAGTGTGAGTGTGGAATCTGATAAAAGCACTTTGGTTACCGGTGGAATAGTGGCGGGCAGCACAGAGCTCACTTATCCAGCAAAAGACATGACCATGAGAATTTACGATAGTGCTGGTGCATTGGTGCAAACAATTCCGATTGGTGAAGTCCCTGCCGGTGAGACGGTTTTCCGTTGGGATGGGCAGAACCTGGAAGTGAATGGAAAGTTATTGGATTGGGAGGCGGGCGATGATGCCGCCACCACCGGTCAATACAAATTTGAAGTGACTGCTAGTCAAAATGGTAAGGCGGAAACATTAAATACCTCGCTCAGTGCGAACGTAAATAGTGTGACTATCGGTGAGAATGGCAAGTTGATTCTGAACCTTGCCGGTATTGGTGCAGTAGAGGCCGATCAAGTAAAACAATTTAACTAAAAGTTTTTGATGTGAGCCAAACACTTGGCACAGTATCAAAAATTAATTAACCCCGGGCGAGGTGTACCATGTCTTTTAATACAGCATTAAGCGGAATTCGCGCAGCTAATACCGATTTGCAGGTGACCGGCAATAATATTGCCAACGCCAGTACCGTTGGTTTTAAATCCTCGCGCGCTGAATTTGGTGACGTGTACACCAGTACGCTATTGGGGGGTGGTTCCAACACGGCAGGCAGTGGTGTAACCATTCAAAATATTCGCCAGCAATTTACCCAAGGCAATTTAAAATTCACCCAAAATGAATTGGATTTATCAGTAAATGGCGAAGGTTTTTTTGTCGTTGAAAAAAATGGTGAGCGTCTCTACACCCGCGCGGGTACTTTTGGTTTGGATAAAGACGGTTATATCGTTAACGGTACCGGTTCGCTATTGCAAGGTTTTGCTGCCGATGCAGATGGCAATGTGAGCGGTGTACTGGGCGACTTGCGGGTTGATGTGAGCTCACAGGCTCCGCGTCAAACCACTGGTGTGAACGCCTCTTTTAATTTGGATGCCAATGAAACCGTATTGGAAACAACTGGCCAGCGTTTTGCCACCAATGGCACCGGGGTCAATGAAGCACAGCGCGGGGCATTGGTTCCAACTACGGCATCTCTAAGCTTGGGCGTCGTTTCTACCACTCCTTCAATAGCTTTTGATGCAGCAAATACAACGGTATTTAGATTATCTCGTACAGATCCTATTACTAATGTTACAGAGTCTGTTGATCTGGTCCTTAATTCTGGAACGGCATCCTCTCCGACTGGCCTTGCAAACCTAATAAATTCAGCAAATTTTGATTCTGTCAATCCAGTTAATGTTGAGGCATTTGCAAATTCGGTAACTGGAGAAATTGGGTTCCGTGATTTGGCCAGTGGAGTCGACTCAACCATTGCTGTCACCCTCAACCCTGTGGCAGTTCCGCCGATTCCGCCCTCTAATCCGCCTGCAGGTGGATCAAATCCTTTAACAAATGCGATAAATCTAGTGAGTACGGCGCCGGGGGTTAGGCACCCTTCGCATTCTGATGGTATTCCAGAAGTTACCAACAACTATGGCTCTCATACCTTGGTAATTCGTGGTCCTAACGGTACTGATGTCACTTACATCAGCGAATACGGTGCCAGTGCCGATGAAACTGCTTCTGAGTTGAATTCACTCGCCGGTGTATCCGCAACAGCAAGTACCGAAGCGACACTCTTGGCCTCGACCTTCAGCAACAATGGCTCCTTCCGTATTAATGGTGTGAATTTGACCTCTACCGGTTTACCGGATATGACTGCCCTGCGTGATGAAATTAATGCTCTTAGTTCATCGACTTTATTTGGTATTAGTGCAGAGCTGGATGATGCCACACCCCGTAATTTACTTATCAGATCTGCTACAGGGCGCGATCTTGAGTTCAGTTTTGATGTGGGCGGCGGCAATGCTGAAATCCAGGGCAGCCAAGGTATACCGCAAGTCGTTAACGATGCGGTCAATGGGGTGAAAATTGGCGGTGAGGTCACCATCACCTTGCAAGAAGGTTACTCCATTGTTAGCAGTGAGCCGACGGTGCCAGTGTTTGGTGGCAGCTTGTTTGGTTCAACCAATGTGCCTAACTTTTTCACCGATATACCGATTAATGCTTTTAATCCGATTGATCAAAAAACCTTTAACCATGCAACAAATACTGTGGTTTACGACAGCTTGGGTAATTCGCATGTGATGCGTCAGTATTTTGTAAAAGAACCCTATGATCCTGCTGACCCCACTACATCACCCAACCACTGGACTATGTATGTACAAATTGATGGCCAGAACGTAGGTGACCCCGATCCAACTTTACCGTCACCACAGAATACCCAGCCAACTATGGCGTCGTTTAACATTCATTTCACTCCGGACGGTAACATCGACCCGTTCAGAACCGATGCAATGCTTATCTCCAACTGGACTCCAATTGGGGAGGATGGCCAGCCACTTGGCGGTCTTGGGCCTTTGAACGTATTGCAAGGTGGAACTATCCCAGTGGCTGAGCCGCCAGCAAGCTCGAATTTTCAAATCGATTTGTCAGGTTCGACTCAATTTGGCAGCGTATTTGCGGTGGAGGAATTGGATCAAAACGGGTACGCCACTGGTCGTTTGGCGGGGCTGGATATCAGCAATACCGGGATTGTGTTCGCGCGCTTCACTAACGGTGAAGCCCAGGTCTTGGGGCAGGTTGCACTGGCGAACTTCAGTAGCGTAGAGGGCTTGAAGCCAGTGGGTGACACCATGTGGGCACAAACCTTTGAAACTGGTGAGGCGATTATTGGTGCGCCGGGTTCTGCGCAGTTGGGGAATATCACCGCTGGTGCGGTGGAGGAATCCAACGTGGACTTGTCGGAGCAATTGGTGAATTTGATTATCGCCCAGCGTAACTATCAGGCGAACGCAAAAACCATTGAAACGGCAAACGCGACTACCCAAACGATTATCAACCTGAGATAACCCTAGCCCTTTACAATCAGTCACACCCCGGCGGCAAAGAGCGGAAGTTCTTTGCCGCTTCTTTTGCGGCAAGTTTTTCTTCGCTGTTTTACAGCTCCGTATTTCTATGTTTTTCCCTTTCATATCAAAGGCTTGCTAAGTATCACCAACTTGGCACCGCTCTTGCAAAACTCCTGATAACAACAAAACCGCCAAAAAACCAACGTTTGGTTTTTGGCCGTGAATTCAGGAGTAACCTGTGGACAGAGCCCTTTTTATCGCCATGACTGGTGCCAAGCACAACATGCTGGCCCAGGCTAATCGCGCCAATAATCTGGCAAACGTCAGCACCACCGGTTTTCGTGCGGATTTCGAACAGTCGCGCAGTATGGGTGTGTATTACGGTGATGGTCATCCCACGCGCGCCTATGCCATGACGGAATCCCCCCGTGCGGATTTCACCTCCGGCCCCATGATCGAAACCAATAACCCGTTGGATGCTGCGATTCAAGGCGATGGTTTTTTTGCCGTGCAGGCCCCCGATGGTACCGAAGCCTATACCCGCGCCGGTAATTTTGCGGTGGACGCAGCGGGCGTATTGCGCACCGCAAATGGTTTGACGGTATTGGGCGATGGCGGCCCCATCAATATTCCTGAAAATGAAAAAGTACAAATAGGCGCAGATGGCACGATTTCGATTGTTGGCCAAGGGCAAGGCCCGGAAGCCATGGTGGAAGTAGGGCGCATTCGTTTGGTGAATCCAGATATTCAACAACTGGAAAAAGGCGATGACGGTTTGTTTCGTCAGCGCGATGGTTTAAATGCCTTACCTGCGGCAGAAGTGACGCTGCGCAGCGGCATGCTCGAAGGCAGTAACGTCAATGCAATTGATGAATTCACTCAAATCATGAGCTTGGCGCGCCAGTACGAAATGCAAGTGAAATTAATGAAAACCGCCGATGAAAACTCGGCCGCGTCCACCCAACTGTTACAGATGTCCTAATTGTTTTTAGGTCGACATAGTAAGCGCGCTGTTATTTATTTTGCTGCGCTTCAAATGAGGAAAAGATTATGCACGCCGCCCTCTATGTAAGTAAAACTGGTTTGTCAGCACAAGATCGCCAGTTAACTACCATCTCCAACAACCTCGCTAATACCAGCACCATTGGTTTTAAACGTGATCGCGCCGTATTTGAAGATCTGCTGTATCAAAACCAACGCCAACCCGGCGCACAGCAAACTCAGGAAACGGAACTGCCATCGGGTTTGCAGTTGGGGGCGGGGGTGCGTGTCGTCGCCACACAAAAAGAATTTACCCAGGGTACCTTGCAAGTGACAGAGCAGTCGCTCGATGTTGCGATTGATGGTCACGGATTTTTACAGGTGTTACAACCTGACGGCACTATTGCTTATACCCGCAATGGCCAACTGCAAATTAATGGCGAAGGCCAATTAGTAAATGCCGACGGTTATTTATTAGAGCCCGCCATTATTGTGCCTGAGGGCGCTACCAAAATTACCATCGGCACGACCGGTACAGTAAATGCCTACACGCCCGGTGAGGTGGAGCCACAACAATTGGGCGACATTACCTTGGTGGATTTTATTAACCACTCCGGCTTGCAACCAATTGGCGGCAATTTATTTGTTGAGACTGTGGCCAGTGGTGCACCCGTGCAGGGAACGCCGGGCGAAAACGGTTTGGGTGTACTTAAACAAGGCATGTTGGAAAATTCCAACGTGGATATTGTGGAAGAAATGGTCAACATGATTACCACCCAGCGCGCCTATGAAATGAATTCAAAAGTCGTCTCTACCGCTGATCAAATGTTGCAATACATTACGCAAAATCTTTGATGAGTAATTAATCATGGCTGCGCAAATAAACAAGTCATATCGCTCACTCAAACTGGTGTTGGCCGCCAGCACAGTATTAGCATTGACCGGATGCTTCACTAACAAAAAACCTATGCCGGATGATCCGGCCTATGCGCCTACTATTGCCGCGAATATGCCGGTGCCCCAGCGCACGGAAGGCTCGCTCTATCAAGACGCTTATGGCCTGAATTTGTTTGATGATCGCAAAGCGCATTTTGTGGGTGACGTAATTACGGTAACGCTGAGCGAACGAACTGTTTCGCGTAAATCTTCCGGTGTAAATACCAGTAAAAATAGTGGTGTAGATTTTAATGCCGGCCCGCTTCTGGGGGTAAACCCAACCATTAAGGGGAATGAGTTAACAACCAACCTTGAACAGGGCAGAACATTTGATGGCAGTGCCGATGCCGATCAGAGCAATAGTTTACAAGGCAATATCACTGTGACAGTTGCAGAAATATTGCCCAACGGCAATTTAATTGTGCGCGGCGAAAAATGGATAACGCTTAATCGTGGCGATGAATTTATTCGCATTAGCGGCATAGTGCGCCCCGATGATATAGCGCCGGATAACACCGTGTTATCAACCCGCCTGGCCAATGCAAAAATTTCATACAGTGGCACCGGCGCACTGGCAAGCACGCAATCTATGGGGTGGTTATCGCGTTTTTTTAACAGCGAGTTGTGGCCATTGTAATTTCTGCCCCTTACCAGCAGGGCTTATGTAATCCAGTTTTATCGAGGTACTTTTATGCCCAGTTTTTTTGTTTCCAGCATCAAAAAAATTCCGCAGTATTTGGGATTTTCGGCGCTGACGTTGATGTTAGTGTTTAGTGCATCCAGCTATGCCGAACGAATTAAAGATATCGCCAGTGTTGCCGGTGTGCGCGCTAACCAATTAGTTGGTTATGGATTGGTGGTTGGTTTGGATGGCACGGGGGATCAAACAACACAATCACCTTTTACTACCCAATCCTTCAATAGCATGCTGAAGCAATTTGGTATTACCGTGCCGGAAGGCGCGCGTATGCAAATGAAAAATGTTGCTGCGGTGATGATCCAGGCCGAATTACCTGCGTTTGCAAAACCAGGTCAAACAATTGACGTCACAGTTTCCTCTATCAGTAACGCAAAAAGTTTGCGTGGCGGCAGTTTATTAATGACTCCATTAAAAGGGCTGGATGGAAAAGTTTACGCCATTGCACAGGGTAATTTGGTGGTTGGTGGTTTGAGTGCATCAGGTAATGACGGCTCAAAAATTACCGTGAACGTTCCCAGTGCCGGGCGTATTCCCAGTGGGGGCATGGTGGAGCGTATGGTGGAAACGAATTTTGCCGGCGGTCAACCAATTGTATTTAATTTGCATCGTGCCGATTTCACCACCGCCAATGCGTTGGCAAAGAGTATTAATGACATGTTGGGGCCAGATGTAGCACGCCCGCTCGATGCGGTGTCAATTATGGTGAATTCACCCGTGAATCCGGCGCAGCGTGTCGATTTTATTGCGATGCTGGAAAATTTAAATGTCACCATGGGCGAAGAAGTGGCGAAGGTAATTATTAATTCGCGCACCGGCACTATTGTGGTTGGCAAAAATGTCCGTGTATCGCCTGTTGCGGTTACTCACGGTAGCCTCACCGTGTCTATTGCGGAAAGTTTAACCGTGAGCCAACCCAATGCCTTGGCCGGTGGAACTACGGTAGTTGTTCCTAGCAGCAATGTGCAGGCTGATGAAGAAACTAACCCCATGTTCAAGTTCGCGCCAGGCGCCAACCTGGATGACATAGTGCGGTCAGTCAACAATGTGGGTGCATCTCCCAGCGATTTAATGGCGATTCTGGAAGCCTTAAAACAATCCGGCGCACTCAAAGCGGAATTAGTGGTGATCTAAATGTTACCCATCGATACCGGCATTAAAGTCCCGCAGGTGCAAGATAATTATCTTGACCCCAACTCGTTGAATTCCATCAAAGCGATGGGGCGCGACCGGGACCCTCAGGCAATTAAAGAAGTTGCCAAAAAGTTTGAGGGTTTGCTGGTACAACAAATGCTGAAATCCATGCGCGAAGCGAATGATGTTTTTAGTGACGGTAATTTTTTAGACAGCCAAACTACACGTTTTCATCGCGACATGCTCGACCAACAAATGGTGATCAATTTAACCAGCGGTTCTGGTATTGGTGTGGCGGATCATTTTTATCGCCAAATGATGCAAAACTACGGCAGTGCCATGCGCCCCGAAGCGGATGTGCAAAACAACACGCTAACAAGCTTGGACGCGCTGACTCCACGTGCAGCGAATAGCGCTGATACTGATGCTGTGAATTCACCCGATACTGATCTGTCTGCGGGTGGACCAGCAACGTCACTGGACGATTGGATTCAAGATTTTATGCGCATGAGTGACAACGTGCAGATGCAAGCACTGGGCGCTGCAGAAGAGCAGCAGCCTGTCATCCCTGCGATTAACTACGCACTTATTCCACAGTTATTGAATAAACCACAAGCGGCCACCCTGCGCGGTGGTCAAAAAGCCAGTATTAGTGCCACGCAGGAAAATTTTGTGCTGATGCTTAAACCTCACGCCGAAAAAGCGGCAGCAGAATTACAAATTAATCCGGATGTGTTGATTGCACAGGTTGCGCTGGAAACCGGGTGGGGCAAACACGTTATTCACGATCGTGCGGGCGAAAACAGTTTTAATCTATTCAATATTAAAGCGGGCAGTCAGTGGCAGGGCGATAAAGTCAATGTAAACACCCTGGAGTATCGCAATGGTATTGCTGCGCAAGAAAAATCAGATTTCCGTAAATACAATGATTACGCGGAGAGCTTTTCAGATTATGTGCGCCTAATGAAAAATAATCCGCGCTACGAAAAAGTATTGGCAACGGGCACAAATTCATCGGCTTATGCTGAGGCGTTACAGTCCGCCGGTTATGCGACCGACCCTTATTACGCGAAAAAAATTAAAAGTTTATTGAATAGTGATGCTATTAAATCACTGGATATTTCTGCTGCTGCAAAAGACCTACAAGCCGGTGTTTTGCAAACGAGCGCCCAGTCAGTTCTCTCTCTGGCGGCTACTACCGCCCGCCACTTAGCGGAGTAATGCTATGTCCGGTATTCTTTCCAATGCCATTTCCGGGCTGCAGGCCAGTCAAAATGCTTTGCGTACCGCAGGCCATAATATTTCCAATGCCAATACCCAAGGGTACTCGCGGCAGGAAGTGAATTATGTGACGCGCCCTGAGCAAATTGCAGGTGGCGCAGGTTACATCGGCTCTGGCGTTACCACAGCATCCATTGAGCGCGTGGTGAACGAATTTGTCACAACACAATTGCGTTCCGATACTTCTACTTATAATCAGTTAAATAAATACAGTTTAAATATTAGCAAAGTCGATAAATTGTTTGCCGAGGCAAGCACTGGTCTGTCTGGTTCATTACAGAGTTTTTTTGCTGCGTTACAGAACGGCGCTAATGACCCTGCATCTACGCCGGCGCGGCAGTTAATTATTACCGAGGCACAAAGCCTGAGTAGCCGTTTTAATAATCTTTATCAGCGAATGGCGGATATTGAAAAGAGTGTGAATGGTGAAGTTCGCACCGTTACCTCGCAGATCAATTCATTGGCAACGTCTATTGCGGAATTAAACCAATCCATTGGTGAAGCGGTGGCGTCTGGTGGTGGCAATCAACCCAATGATTTATTGGACAAGCGCGATGAAACTTTGCGCCAACTTGCAGAATTGGTGTCTATTCAGGTGGTAAAAGAATCCACCGGTGATTTAAATGTGTTTATCGGTAATGGCCAGCCATTGGTTCTGGGGGCTAGCTCAAGCTCATTCAGTGTGACCAATGACGGTCAGATACAATTGCGGGCTAACAGCGCGGTCATTGATATTACCGAGCAGGTTTCGGGTGGCCAAATTGGTGGCCTATTAAGTTTTCGCGATGAAGTATTGTCCCCGTCCATGAATGAACTGGGGCGAATTGCGATTTCAATGTCAGAAGAATTTAATAACTTGCAACAACAAGGTCTTGATCTGGATAACGATTACGGCCAAAAAATGTTTGTCGATATTAATGACCCCGTGAATGCGGTTAACCGGGTAAAACACAGCAGCGGCAATCAGCAGCCCTATGATCGGCAATTAAATGTAACTATTACCGATACTAATCAGTTAACCGCCAGTGATTATCGTTTTGATATTGTGCCTGGTACGACCAATTATGTTGTTACTCGTCTTGCGGATGATCAGGTGGTCAAACAAGGTGGTTTATCTGGCGCTTATCCATTTAGTATTGAGTTTGATGGCGTAAGCCTCAATTTAACCAGTGGCTCATTTCAAGGTGGCGATTCTTTTTTAGTACAGCCAACCCGTAACGGTTCGCAGGATATAAAAGCACTATTGCAGCGGCCCGAAGATTTAGCCTTTGCATCGCCTATTCGCACCGGTAGCGCCAGTAGCAACACCGGTAGCGGCATTGTTAGCAGCGGTCAGGTATTAAGTGTTGTCGATACAAACGGCAATATTTTGCCTGCCTTTGCCAACCCCGGCCAATTATCGCCGCCAATTATTATTCGCTTCACGTCGGACACCACTTACGATGTGTTGGATAATTCTGACCCTGCAAATCCAAAACATTTGAATCCGGTCATGCAGGATCAAGTGTTTGTACCCGGCACAACCAACAATATATTTTCGAGTGATCCGGGCGAAACCAGAATTGTAGGTGCTGGTGATCGCCTTGGTTTACCGGCAGATCGCAGCCCGCAAACTGTTGCAATAGGTGCTCCCGCACAAGGCAATGGTTATTTAGCGGAGCGGTTGAATTTTACGTTTACTGATCCACAAACCGGTTCCGTGACAGCGCGCAGTATAATTACCCAGTCGGGTGCATCAGCTATGCAGACGGCGGCGCAATTAAGCGCTTTACCCGGCGTCACTGCAAATGCTTACACCACGGCGACAATTACCGGTATTAATGTTGCACCCGGTGATTTTGCAGTACCTATGCAGTTGCGTATTAATGGTGAAGCGATAATTCAAGATGATGGCGCATTACCAACGCCCGCATTTTTAAGTACCGTGCCTGATCCGAATCTCAGTGAAGCGGATTTCAATGATTACCTTGCCGAGCAAATTAACGCAAATCCCAATTTAAATGCGCTGGGAATTCGCGCGCAAAGTTCTACCAATCCGCTAACTGGCGCACCTGAGCTGAGGTTGTTTGCGGCGTCCGGTGTGGATCTGGATATTCGTTTTTCAGCGGCAAGCGCAACCAGTAGTATTCAGGTTAATGACAGTTCGGGCAATCCTAATCAGACATTAACCAGTGCCGGTGTAGGGCAGGAGAGTGCAATTACTGTGGGTGGCAGAATTGATGTCACGCTTGCGTCGGGCATTGAAATGTCCCCTTCTATTTCAAGTAGTCCTTTGTTTGGTGACAGTAGCTCTGCCACATTTGTACAATCATCGTTCCTGGGTTATCAAGTAACGCTTACCGGGCAACCTAAAGCTGGCGATGTTTTTACTGTGGGTTTTAACACTGATGGTAAAAATGATAACCGCAACGCGTTGGCGATGGTGGCAATGGAAACAAAATCCACTATGCAAAACGGTAGCCTTAGTTTCGCGGAAGGTTATGGCAAATTAGTGGAGGAGGTCGGCACCAAAAGCAGTCTTGCTAAAATTAACACCGAAGCCAGCATTAGTTTGTTAGAACAAAGCCAAACGATGCGCGATAGTATTTCCGGTGTAAACCTGGATGAAGAAGCTGCGGATTTAATTCGGTTTCAACAACTTTATGGTGCGAATGCGCAGGTAATTTCGGTCGCTCGCGAGTTGTTTGATACCTTGTTGAATGCCCTTTAAAAAAAGGGCCCTGTGAATGCAGGTATTCACAAAAGCAAAAAGTTGGATTGATTTGTGCATTGCCAATGATAAGCGGCAAAAATTGTAAGCACAGGGTATTGGTATGCGTATATCTACTTCGCAAATTTACAACATAGCAACACTCGGCATGGGACAGGCGCAATCGGCTGTCACTAAAACCCAGGAGCAAATGGCTACGGGTAAACGAGTATTGTCTCCTGCGGATGATCCGGTAGCGGCAACTACTATTCTAAAATTAAATCAGGAATTGGCGCGTACCGAACAATACAAAAAAAATATCGACGTGGCCGATAATAGTTTGAGTTTGGAAGATTCAACCTTGCAAACAGTTGTGGAACTAATGCAACAAATGAATGTGCTGGCGGTTAAAGCCGGTAACACGGCGGTATTGACCGCTGCCGATTACAAATCCATTGCTGCCGAAGTCGACACGCGAATTAGTGAGTTAATGAACTTGCAAAATACGCGCAATGCTTCTGGTCAGTACATTTTTGCGGGCTATCAAGGCGATACTCAACCCTTCGTTAATAAGGGTGGCGGCAATTTTGAATACCTGGGCGATGAAGGCCAGTTATTTCTGCAGGCCTCTGCTTCTGTCAGTGTGGCAGTGAGTGACTCGGGCAAAAAAGTATTTGTAGATATTCCCAGTGATCACAATACGGTAAACACTTCTGCCAGTAGCAGCAATCGCGCACTGCCTGCATCAGTAGTCAGTGTGGGTCAAATTGTCGATCAGGAATTGTTTGACAGTTTTTATCCCGAAGACATGGTTATTGCATTTAATGCCAACTCTGCGGTTGTTCCTAATGGTCCTAATTACACCGTTACTGAACGCAGCACTGGCAAAGTGCTGGTGGCGAATGCGCCTTACGTTTCCGGCGAAGAAATTAATGTAATGGGTGTGAGCCTCAGTATTTCCGGTTCACCAGTTGCTCCTACACCCGCCAGCTTGCCATTTAACTTTGATGCGGCTGCAGCGCCAATCGATTTTTCTGCCAACCCTACAACCTTAAAGATTTCTGTCGGTGGCAGGTCAGAAACTCTGGAATTTAACAGCTTGCCCGTCGTAAATAACGTGGCAGATTTTGCCGCTATGTTAAATGCAGCGCCCAATGCCGCTAAATTGGCAAACCTTGGTTTAACGGCCAGTGCGACAGGGTTCGTGTCGGCTAATGGTATGAACATTAGTGTGCAAGGTGGTAATCCTGCACTGCAAAGTGCGACAGGCCTGACAACCATGGCGGGCGTGGTTTCAACCAACGGTAAAGCGGGCGATTCTTTTTTTGTTGAATCTACCGATAAGCAAGGTTTGCTTACAACGCTGTCACGTTTCAGTGAGGCTATGAAAAGTGTAAAAGACACACCCGAAAGCAAAGCATTGCTGAGTGATTTGGTTGCCAAAACCTTGAGTAACCTGACTAACTCTATTACTAATGTTGTTTCAGTACAGGGTGAAGTGGGGGCTCGTCAGAACACTCTGGAAAGTTCGCGTGATTTGAATTTGGATGTAAATTTGTTTGTTCAGCAAGAATTAAAAAGTGTACAGGATCTGGATTACGCAGAAGCCTCTATTCGTTTATCGATGGAAACTCTGGTGCTCAATGCTTCGCAGCAGAGTTTTACCAAAATAAGCCAGCTCAGTTTGTTTAATTACCTGTAGCGCAAGTGTTATGGGTTAAACATTTGTCGGAAGTCGCTGCGTTCTTCCGACACACCAATCATCTGCTTTCCAGCACCCATCTCAATCATCCCTCTTTAATGTTTTCCAACCACCCATTTAAATTTTGCTAATCTTTGTAGATGGCGTTAGGCTTCGCTTATTAAACCAACTTATTGTATTCCCTAGGTAAAGAGCTGTTTTATGGATATTGAGACCTTGTTAGATCCTCTCTCTCGCGCACTCAGCCAGTCCCAAGCACTGCTGTCATTGGCAGAGGCGGGCGATTGGGATTCCTTTGAGACATTGGTGCAGCAGCGCCAGCAGGGTTTGTTATCAATTAATGATGCTGAATACCTGCAATCGCTGGCGCAGGCGGATTTGGAACCTCAAGCCGCACGCATGATTGAAGAAATCCAGACTATTAATAAGCGTTTATCCGAGCTGGCTGAAATTAGTCGTGAGCAAGTGGCGTCAGAATTGCGTCAAACTAATCGCGCCATGAAGGCAATCGATGCTTATGGTCGTTAATTTGACGTTTTTCTGCTTTTATATAACCTTCCGCAATAAATTCTGTTAATTACCGCTGTAAATATTTTGTTTAAGCCATAAAAAAAGATTAAAGCAACTCCAGGATGTGTCGATAACCTTGTTAGAAGTGCTGATTAGTAAGTTTGTCTCAGGCTTCATCAACAGACTTGTTATCGCAGTGATACTGCACACAGACATTAATCCAGGAGATTAATCATGGCTTTAGTAATTAACAGCAATATCGCCTCCATCAATGCGCAACGTCAATTGATGAACTCAGGCAACGCACTTGATCGCGCTACCGAACGTTTGTCCTCTGGTAACCGTATCAACTCCGCAAAAGACGACGCCGCTGGTTTGGCGATCGGTAACCGTATGACCTCTCAGGTTCGTGGTCTGGATCAAGCCATCCGTAACGCTAACGATGGTGTATCCATGATTCAAACCGCAGAAGGTGCTCTGCAAGAATCTACCAACATCTTGCAACGTATGCGTGAGCTGTCGGTTCAGTCTGCGAACGGAATCTATAACGATTCAGACCGCGAAACTTTGAATGCTGAGGTTCAGCAGCTCAAAACTGAATTGGATCGTATTGCTGAGACTACTTCGTTCAATGGCAGAGCATTGCTTGATGGCTCAGTAGGTACCACCGCTCTCCAAGTCGGCGCTCTACAAAATCAAACTCTTGATGTAACTATTGGTTCTTTTAGTACTTCATCAATGGGAGGCAGCAGCGGAAGTATCGTCGGAGAGGCGACTGCAAACGGTTTAACAGATCTACAATTCACTGCAGTTAACTCGTTAAAAGTTAACGATACTCAACTTTCAGCAATTTCAGCAACAGGTCAGACCCTGAATACCTCATTAGCAAGTATTAACTCTGACCTGGAAGGTAAGGGAGCCGTTGCGTCTTCCTTAGTGGATATTGAAGCGACCTCTGTGGGCACCGGTGTATTGCGCGCAGGTACTGATAGTTTGACTCTTGCGGTTGTTGATGGTGACGGTAATACACAGAGTTATGTAATTTCTGGTACCAATAGCATGGAAGAGCTTGTTGCTAAAATTAATGCTGATACATCTATTGAAGCTTCATTGAACGACAAGGGTAGACTGGTGTTGTCTGCTGAAAATGTCACTAGTATTACAGTGACCGATAACACTACCAACAATGCCGCTACTGGTTTGGCGGATGGCGCAACTAACTTTTCATTGGTGTTCTCTGATACAAGTGCTGAAAAAACTGGCGTTAAAGTAGAGGGTGTTGGTACTTATCTAACAACTGCAGCTCTGGCAGTGGGTATAGATGTTCAAGATGCTAACGGTAATATTACCGGCCAAGCCGCTACAGTCGGAACCGTAGGTACCACATTGAAAGATGGGGATATTCTGATTAACGGTGTTGCTATCGGAGATGTGTTATCCGGTGCAAGTGTTGCAGCTACAGCAACAAATACGATCAAGGCAATCAATGATGTGTCAGCGCAAACAGGTGTTGTGGCATTCTCCAACGCCACTGCAGGTTCAATCAGCTTGCGTTCTACTAATGGCGATGAAATCTCAATTAAGTATGGCGACAATGCTACTGCTGCCAGTGTAATCGCTTTCACTGGATTACAAGAGCGTAATGCTGCTTCAGGTACTGGCTCTGTTGCAAGTATCGATGTTTCAACTGCTGCCGGCGCCCAAAAAGCAATCGGTATTATCGACAAAGCCATTGACCAAGTAAGTAGTACCCGTGCAGACCTTGGTGCGATTAACAACCGTTTGGACTTCACCGTATCAAACCTGGCGAACATCTCTGAGAAAACTTCTGCTGCTCGTTCACGTATCAATGATGCTGACTTTGCCGCAGAAACTGCAAACCTCAGCCGTTCACAAGTATTGCAACAAGCGGCGACTGCGATGTTGGCTCAGTCTAATGCACGTCCACAACAAGTACTGTCACTGTTGAGATAAGGTGGTAGCTTCCTTCAAAGTTAGCCCTCTGGCTAACTTTGAAGGTGTGTTCTAGTGAGGACTTTATGATGAATGAAATCACTAAAATCGCAGCGGGACCGGCACCGGTGAAACCAGTGCCGGCTTCGTCGTTGGCGGGCACTGTGCAAGGTCAAAAAACCGGCAATGATTTGCCGCCGGTTGCCGAAGCGGCAAAACCTGTAACCACTGAAACCGTCAATTCCCAAGCGGTACAAGAGAAAGTGCAGGCCGCCGTTGCACAGATGAACGAGTATATTCAGTCCACCCAACGTGACTTGAATTTTACTTATGATCCAGGCTCAGGTGAAACGGTTGTGAAAGTATTGGACAGGAGTACGCAAGAAGTTATTCGTCAAATTCCCGATGAAATATTTCTGCGTTTGGCACAGCAACTCACACCCGATGAGCCAGTTAGCTTGATTAGCGCGCAGGCTTAAAAACGCTTTTAAATCATTGATTTATGGCTTTTTAAGCGATTTTGGAAATATTGTGTTTTAAAAAAAGAGCAGCATTCGCTGCTCTTTTTTTTTGAGGTTTTTTTTGAATATTTTTTCCGCAATTATTATTTTTTAGTCGTTTTTTTATTAAGCACACTACCTAAAAAATGTTGTTTCCCTCGCTTGAATAATTGTTCCCGCCGAGGCTGTTTTTTATGGCCTAAATCGCTTGATTTTTTTCTTGGCACAGTCTGTGCAAAAGCCCACTTAGGCGACCCGTATAGAAATCCTGTTGGTATCCATTTCTTACCAGTCTTGCCACGAAGTTCTCACAAACTGAGCAATTTATTTGCCGCTGTTTCTGGGCTTCATCAGTCGGCTTGTCACAGCACACGCAACTGTGAACAGGAACAATCATTAGGAGATTTATTATGCCTTTAGTCATTAACACCAATGTCGCTTCCTTGAATTCACAGCGTCAATTGATGAACTCTGGAAACGCTCTTGATCGCGCTACCGAACGCTTGTCCTCTGGCCAGCGTGTTAACTCCGCCAAAGATGACGCTGCGGGTCTCGCCATTTCCAACCGTATGACCTCGCAAATCCGTGGTTTGGATCAAGCTATCCGTAACGCAAATGACGGTGTGTCTCTGGTTCAAACCGCAGAAGGTGCTTTGCAAGAAGTAACCAATATTCTGCAGCGCATCCGCGAACTTTCAATCCAGTCTGCGAACGGTATCTATAACGATGACGACCGCAAAACATTGGATGCGGAAGTGCAACAGTTAAAGCTGGAAATGGACCGTATTTCAGAGACTACATCATTCAATGGCCAGAAGCTGTTGGATGGAACCTTGGGTGAAACCTTCTTGCAGGTGGGCTCTCAGGCAAATGAAACAATGGAAATTGCCATTGGTTCATTTAATACCTATGCGCTGGGCGGCTCGTCTGGCGATATCGTGGGTGAGCCTGCAACACCTAACGGTGCTCCACCGGCCAACCACTTGGCGGAGATCGATGCGCTGACAGATTTGACGGCAGGTGATTTACTGATTAATGGCACTGCTATTGACCCGGTCACTACCGCCACTAATTTGAATGAAGCATTAGCAAGCATAAACTCGGATTTGGAAGGTAAGGGCGCTGAAGTTGCGTCTCTGGTTCAAGTCACTGCCGATACTGCCGGTTCAGGTGTGTTGCGTGCGCCAGACGAAACTCTTGAACTGACTTTGGTCGATGGCAATGGTTTGTCGCAGGTTTATACCATTACCGGCACCAACAGCATGAAAGAGTTGGTGAATAAAATTAATGCTGAAACTGCTATCGAAGCGACTGTGGATGCTAGCGGTAAGTTAATTCTCACCGCACCGGGTGCGTCATCAATTACTGTGGATGAAACCGCAACAACCGGTAACCCTTCAGGCTTGGCTGACGGTCACACTAACTTCTCCTTGGTGTTCAATGACACTAGCGCCGATCGTTTAGGCGTGACCATTGAGTTGGGGGCAACTGCTGGTGCTGATGCACGAGTGTCTGCATTAGGCGTGGATGTACAGGATGCTAACGGCAACTTGTTAGGTGCTGCAGTCACTGCTGCTGGTGGCGCTCCAGTGTTGCAAGAAGGCGATTTAATTATCAATGATATCCCGATTGGTAAAATTACAGCCGGGACGTTGGTGGCCGACACGATTGCGGAAACTATTCGTGTTATCAACTTATCGTCCGATCAAACGGGTGTTGTGGCGTTTGCTGGCGGTACTAACCAAATTTCTCTGCGCTCTGCCAATGGCGAAGAAATCGCTATCAAGTATGGTGATACAGCGACCGCAGTAGATGTAGTTGCCATCACTGGTTTTAAAGAGCGTAACGATACCGCCGGTGTGGGCAGCGTTGCCAGCATCAAGATTGACACTTACGAAGGCGCCCAACGTGCAATCAGTATTGTCGATAAAGCGTTGGAACAGGTGAACGCCACCCGTGCAGATCTGGGTGCGGTGAATAATCGTCTGGATTTCACAATGTCCAACCTGGCTAACGTATCTGAGAAAACCTCTGCCTCCCGTTCGCGTATCATCGATGCAGACTTCGCTGCAGAGACCGCCGCCCTGAGCCGTGCTCAGGTATTGCAGCAGGCGGCCACGGCGATGTTGGCTCAGTCCAACGCGCGACCAGAACAGGTGTTATCACTGCTCAGATAATAATTTTTCTGGTAGTTTTTCTGCCCGTATAACAAAAACCGCAGCTTGCTGCGGTTTTTGTATTTCTACAGGGCGTAAATAGCCTGAATAAACCGATCAGAGGCAAATAATCAGCTAGCATTAACGCAGGTATCCTTCCGGTTTTTAAACATGGCTTTATCTTCCCCTCATAAGCTTGCCTCTCTGATTTTGCGTATCGTTTTACTGACGCTGGTGTATTTGGCCAGCGGTTGGCTTTCATTGTTGCTGGCTATTCCCCCGGGTTTTGTGAGTGGCATATTTTTGCCCTTGGGGATCTCTTTGGCGGCTTTGCTTATTTGGGGGAATCCGCTGGTTATTGGTGTGCTACTTGGTTCGACCTTGCTGAATATTGGTGTCGCTTTGGCGGATGGACAAACCCTCACCAGTGGGGTTGTTGGGGTTGGTTTTTTTATCGCGTGTGGCAGCAGTATCGCTTGTTTGGTTGGGGCCTGGCTTATTCGCCGTTTTGTTGGTTTTCCTAATCATTTAACAGACGAACGGGATATTTTTTTGGTGTTTATCCTTGGCGGGCCAGTAGCGGCCGCCATTAGCGCGAGTATCGGTACGCTGGTTCTGTTTGCTTATGACATTATTTCGATAAATCAAATTATTTTTAGTTGGGGAACCTGGTGGATTGGTGATGCTATAGGGGTGCTTATTGCGGTGCCCTTGATGTGTGTATTTTTTGCTGAGCCCCGCTATTTTTGGCGAAATCGGCGCGCCACTGTGGGTATCCCTTTGGTTGTTAGTAGCTTGGTTGTGGTGATAATTTTTATCACTGCCAGTAACAACGAACAAAAAAAAATGGAGGTGCAATTTCGGCAGGAGGCGAGTTTGATTGCTGCTGCCGTAGAAACCACTCTGGGTTCGGTGGAGCAGATCCTCGCGACCTTGGGAGGGTTATTTATTGCGTCACAAGATGTTACTCGCGAAGAGTTTATCGCTTATGTGGATCAGGTTATTTTAAAAAAGCACGGTGTATCGGGCTTTTCCTGGAATCGTTTGCTTGCACACGATGAACGCAGTGAGTTTGAATCCAATATGCGCGGGCAGGGCTTTGATAATTTTGTCATTCGTGAAGCAACTTCTGATGGCAGTTTTACTACCGCACCGGAGCGTGATAGCTACGTTGTTATCACTTATATAGAACCATGGGAGCAGGGGCGGGTTATTCACGGTGTGAATGTTGCGGCAGATCCTGAACGCTTTGACGCAATTGAGCGCGCGGCGAAGACCGGCGAGTTGGCTATGACCAAGCCTTTGCAGCTGTTGCAGGACAAAACCTATTCGCCGGCGATAATTGCGTTCTATCCGGTGTTTAGTTTGGCTTATTTGAAACCCGAAGTAGCTGCAAATAAGCCGATGCTTATGGGGTATGCGACGGCCATTGTGCGCGCTAACGATTTAATTACCGCTACTTTATTGCCCTTTGCTTCTGCGAATTACAACCTGATTATTACTGACATCACCCAAGCGACAGACCCCTTACGGTTTTACACCAAGGGGCAGGTGGCCACACCTGCCTATGCTGATAATTTAATCCTTGAGGATGAAGTCACATTAGGTGGGCGGCGCCTGCAGATTCGTATCGCACCTACACAGTTTTTTTTGACGAGCAAACAGGGTTTGGAGTCGTGGTTTGTATTGGTAGGTGGTTTGCTGTTCTGCAGTTTATTGGGTGGTTTTTTGTTGCTGATATCAGGGCGTACCCAACATATTCACAATCTCGTTGAGCAGCGCACGCAAGAACTCGCCGCTATTTTGGAAAGTGCCGCTGAGGCAATTTTAGTGGTGGACAGCAGTGGTGTAATTGAAAAGGCCAACCCGGCTGCTGCGATACTGTTTAACTATTCGTTAGAAAACCTTGAGCAATTACAGATCGCAGATTTAATCCCCTCTCTGTCTGATTTGTCGGGTGCTGCGCTTTTTTCTTCAGTTGTGGAAGGCGAAAAAGAGCGTGTTGCGCGGCGCAGTGACGGAGTGAGTCTGAATGTTGAACTCAGTATTAGCCCGGTGGATATTAAAGAGCGATTATTTTTTACTTTTATCATTCACGATGTCACCGAGCGTAAAAAGGTTGAACAACTTAAAGCAGAATTTATCTCCACCGTCAGCCATGAATTGCGCACTCCATTAACGTCCATCAAAGGTGCATTGAGCGTGGCGCTGAATGGTGGTGTTGGTGTTTTGGATGAAAAGCTGGCACAGCTCTTGTCTATTGCGGCAACCAATGCGGATCGCCTGTCGCGTTTGGTTAATGACATTCTGGATATCGATAAACTGGAATTTGGTAGTGCCAATTTAACCATTGATGTGCATGAGGTGTATCCACTCTTAAAGCAGGCTGTGGAACAACACCTTGCTTATGCGGAGCGTTATGCTGTGCATTTGCAGCTCGATCTGCCCGATGAATCTTTAATAGGGCTCAAAGCAAAATTAGATGGTGATCGTTTTTTGCAGGTCATGTCCAACCTGATTTCCAATGCGATCAAATTTTCTTATCAGCATAATCCTGTGCAGATCCGCATGACCAAAGAAGCGCATCGCATTCACATTGAGGTAATTGATAAGGGGCAGGGAATACCTGCGTCTTTCCATCAGCGTGTATTTACCCGTTTTGCCCAGGTGGATTCATCGGATACCCGTAAGCGGGATGGCTCAGGCCTGGGGTTGAGTATTACCAAGGCGTTGGTTGATCGTATGGGTGGTACAATTGACTATGTGTCCGAGGTAGGAAAAGGCACTACTTTTTATATCACTTTGCCCATTTATAACGATTGATTTAATGGGCCTATTGTTCGTGCTGGCCTGTTTTATGCTTTGTTATTAAAAATCAGGTTTTTTGAGAAATAGCGGCAAAACCGGCTAAAGTTTACCCATTCGTTGCCGCTAACCTATGCGAAGCGGTAATTTTTTGGTGTGGAGGTATCTATGGTGACCAGTACATCCAGTACGACAAACAACAACGGATCAATAGGTTCTAGCATTGTCAGTGCGTTAGGGTCTGGCTCTGGTATCGATAGTAATAAGCTCGCTGACCAGCTTACCGAAGCGAACAAGATGGTTCAGGCACAGCGCTTGACCAGTCAAAAGACACTTCTGCAAACCCAAATTTCAGATTATGGCCTGTTGCGCAGCTCGCTTGCGAAGCTGGAAACCGCTGCCGCCGCGCTTGGTAGCGCCGATACATTTAATGCCAAAGCCCTGTCCGTTCCAGATACCAGTTTGATTGGCATTACCAAGCTGGATTCAAAGGCTGTGGCGGGTAGCTATCAGTTAAAAGTCGAGCAAGTTGCTCAGGCTCAATCCCTCAGCTCTGCCAGTTTTGCGGCTATGACGAGTCCGGTTGGTAAAGGCACTTTGACCATTCGTTTGGGGGATTGGAATGCAGGAAACACCGCATTCACCGTGGATTCCACCAAAACCGGTGGAACCATCACCATTGATGATTCCAATAACTCGCTGACTGGTCTGCGTGATGCGATCAACGCTGCCGATATTGGTGTATCGGCAAGTATTGTTAGTGATGGCGGTTCTTACAGGCTGTTGATGACTGCCAGTACTGGCGCTAAAAACGAAATCGAAGTTGTTGCAACAGAAGATCCGGCTGCCGTTGGGCTTGCCGCATTTAACTTTAACGAGACCACTAAAAACCTGACTCAGCAACAAGAGGGGCTGGATGCACAAATTCGTGTAAATGGGTTATTGGTAAGTCGCGAATCCAACCAGGTGAAAGATGTCATCGATGGTTTGGAGTTTGATTTGTTCACCAGCTCAACCACTGAAACCATTAGTTTGGTCATCTCTGAAGACAAATCGGTCGCCGAACAAACCATCCGTGATTTTGTTCAGGCATACAATACCTTCAAGGCTGAAGTTGATGTACTTGTCGGTTTTGATGCTGAATTGGATGATTTTGGCAGTTTAAAAAGTGATCCTCTCGCTAAAAATTTGATGCAAAGTATCCGCAATGTATTAACGAATGCGGTTCCTGGAATCGGTGAGGGTTTTAGTACATTGTCAAATTTAGGTATTCGTACTGAACTGGATGGCACTCTCAAAATATATGAAGACGACAGCACAGGGTTCCGCGCGGCCATAGACGATAACTTTGAGTTTGTGCGCGACTTATTTGTGCCTAAAGCTTCTTCGTCGGTTTCAAATATCGATGTCACTAAATTCTCGGCAAGAAGCCAGCCGGGTTCTTATGAGGTAGTGATTACCCAACAACCATCAAAGGGTACCTTAACTACAACTGATCCCGTTGATCTGGTTGGCATTGGTAGTGGCACTAAAGACTACAGTTTTACTTTTCAATTAAATGGTATTACGTCCAACGCCATTAGTTTGCCGGCGGGTAAGCAATATGGATCGGGCGCTGAATTGGCGGCTGATTTACAAAGTTTGATTAACCTTGACGCTAACGTTAAAGCGGCCAATGCAAGCGTGGCAGTTACTTTTGAAGGCGGCAAGTTAGTCTTTACGTCGGCCTCTTATGGCGCGTCCAGTACTGTGAACTTTAGTGCAGTTAGCGCTGATATGTTGGCTGACTTTGGTATGACTAATGGTGTTGTAGTTTCAAGTGGTACTGATGTGGCAGGTACCGTCGATGGCGTTGCCGCATTTGGTTCAGGCAATATCTTATTGCCTGCAATTGGCTCTAAAGCTGAAGGCCTGAGTATGATGGTAGAGCCTGGAGCAACTACAGGTACGCTGACATTCACTCGTGGTTTCGCGGGCAGTATGAGCAGCCTGGTTAATGAGTTTTTGAAAACCTCCGGTTTGATAAAAGAACGCGAAACTACTATTGATAAAGACATCAAGCGTGTAGAGCAAAATGAAGAAGCGCTGGAGCGGCGTAGTGAAGCCTATCGTGCGCGCTTAATGGCACAGTTCCAGGCAATGGAATCCATTGTTCGTGCGCTGAATACCACGGGTGGTTTCCTCGATGGTATTGTCGACCGCCTGCCATTTACAGCAAAAAGCTAATTGTTGGATTAGCTTTTTGCTGAGGCTTATTTGCCTTCAGGCTTTCACATCTCGCAATTTCATCTAAGCTAAATAAGTTCTCATCAGCGATCAGTTGGGTCGCACCCTATAGCAAGCCAGAATTCTGGAGTCGCTATGTCAAACGTATTTGCACTGATACCTGCCCGTGGCGGTTCAACGGGTATTATTCAAAAAAATATTCAGCCACTACTCGACCAACCGCTACTGGCTTATACGATCATTGCGGCGCAAAAATCGGGGGTTGTCGATGCGGTCTATGTCTCATCGGATGACGATCAGATTCTGGCGATGGCTCACTATTACTGCGCTGAGCGCATTAAGCGTGATTACCATTTTGCGCGTGATGATTCCCCTTTGGATCCGGTGGTTGCTGAGTTTATTCATCGCGTAAAACCGGCAGGTAAAGATACGATTATCTTGCTGCAGCCCACCTCGCCACTGCGTCAGGCAAAACATATTGTCGAGGCGCTCGCTGAATACCGCGATTTTCCCTGCTGTCGGCGCCTGATCAGTGTTTATGAAATCAGCAATAAATATATGCGTGCCTATGTGGGGGGTGGTGAGTTTTTACATCTACTCGCAGGCGAGCATACAAGCCTAATACTTCGGGAGGATTTGCCTTCGCTGTATTTACCCAACGGCGCCATTTCAATTTTTAAAGTAGATGATTTTTTGCGCGAGGAGATCATCCCGCGTAGCCACCTGATTCCTTATTTAATGCCTGAAAAAGAAAGCCTGGAAATTCGTAACGAGGAAGATATTCGACAAGCTGAAGCCTATTTACGTGCTAGGTCCTAAACATAAAATACGAAACGATAAAATGAAAAAACCCGCATCGCTGCGGGTTTTTCGTTTAAGACTTACGTCTTATTTTTTACTTACACTGCAACAGTCTGGATCTCTACCGCTGCAATACGCTTACCTTCATTGGCAGCGTTTTGGTAGCTCTCAATTTCATTGAAATTGAGGTAGCGGTAAATCTCGGAAGACATACTGTTGATTTTGCTTGCGTAGCTTTGATATTCCTCTGGTGTTGGCAGCTTGCCGAGTACCGCAGCGATAGCAGCCAATTCAGCAGAAGCCAAGTACACATTCGCACCTTCACCCAAACGGTTCGGGAAGTTACGGGTAGAGGTAGAAACCACAGTCGATTTCGGAGCTACACGCGCCTGGTTACCCATGCACAGTGAGCAGCCTGGCATTTCGGTACGGGCACCTTTAACGCCGTAGATGCTGTAGTAGCCTTCTTCCATTAACTGGTGCTCGTCCATTTTGGTAGGAGGAGCGATCCATAAGCGCGTGGTCAGCTCGTCTTTAGTGGATGCCAGCAATTTACCGGCAGCGCGGAAGTGACCGATGTTGGTCATGCACGAACCGATAAACACTTCATCAATCTTCGCGCCTTGAACTTCAGACAATACTTTCACATCGTCCGGATCGTTAGGGCAGGCGAGGATGGGTTCTTTGATATCCGCCAGGTCGATGTCGATAACCGCTGCATATTCCGCATCGGCATCAGCTTCCATCAACTCAGGGTTGGCAATCCAGGCTTCCATCTTCTGCGCGCGGCGCTCAAGGGTGCGGATATCGCCGTAACCTTGTTCGATCATCCAGCGCAGCATGGTGATGTTTGATGTCATGTATTCAATGATGGGCGCTTTATCCAACTTGATAGTACAACCAGCCGCGGAACGCTCGGCCGATGCGTCAGAAATTTCAAACGCTTGTTCTACTTTCAGGTCAGGTAAACCTTCTACTTCAAGGATACGGCCAGAGAAAATGTTCTTCTTGCCCTTTTTCTCAACGGTCAACAAACCGGCTTTGATCGCATACAGAGGAATCGCATTTACCAGATCACGCAGGGTGATGCCCGGTTGCAATTCACCTTTGAAGCGAACCAGAACAGACTCAGGCATGTCGAGTGGCATAACACCGGTCGCAGCAGCAAACGCTACAAGGCCTGAACCGGCTGGGAAGGAAATACCAATCGGGAAACGGGTATGTGAGTCGCCACCGGTACCTACGGTGTCAGGCAACAGCATACGGTTCAACCAGCTGTGGATGATACCGTCGCCTGGACGCAGGGAAACGCCGCCGCGAGTCATGATGAAGTCGGGCAATGTGTGTTGGGTTTCGATATCCACTGGCTTTGGATACGCAGCAGTGTGGCAGAAAGACTGCATGGTCAGGTCGGCAGAGAAGCCAAGGCAGGCCAGGTCTTTCAGTTCGTCGCGGGTCATAGGGCCGGTGGTGTCCTGTGAACCTACAGTCGTCATGTACGGCTCGCAGTAGGTGCCTGGGCGAATACCTTTTACGCCGCACGCCTTGCCTACCATTTTTTGTGCGAGGGTATAACCCTTGCCGGTGTCAGCCGGTGATTCTGGCAGGCGGAACAAAGTACTTGCAGGCAAGCCCAGTGAAGCGCGTGCTTTGGTGGTCAGGCCGCGGCCGATGATCAACGGGATACGGCCGCCAGCCTGGACTTCGTCCAACAGCACATCGGACTTGAGGCTGAACTCAGAAATCACCGCGCCGGTAGTGGCGTTGAGGATTTTGCCCTCGTATGGGCGAATCTCAATTACATCACCCATGTTCAGGTTATCAACCGGTGCTTCAAACACCAGTGCGCCGGCATCTTCCATGGTGTTGTAGAAAATCGGCGCGACTTTGCTGCCGATACACACACCGCCGGTGCGCTTGTTAGGTACACCCGGGATATCTTCACCGATAAACCAGAGCACTGAGTTGGTCGCTGACTTACGTGAAGAACCGGTACCCACAACATCGCCCACGAATACCAATGGGTAGCCTTTGGTTTTCAATGCTTCGATTTGTTTGATCGGGCCGATTTTGCCTGGTTCATCAGGGGTGATGCCATCGCGCGCCATTTTGAACATGGCGAGTGAGTGCAGGGGGATATCAGGGCGTGACCAGGCATCGGGTGCTGGTGACAGGTCATCGGTATTGGTTTCGCCGGTGACTTTGAAAACGGTGAGTTTGGTGCTCTCAGGGACTTTAGGCTTGCTGGTAAACCACTCGGCATCAGCCCAGGATTGCATCAGTTCTTTCGCATGCGGGTTGCCCGCTTTTACTTTCTCTTCCACATCGTGGAATGCATCAAACATCAGCAAAGTGTGCTTGAGTTCTTTGGCAGCCAAAGGCGCCAGAGTGGCATCGTCGAGCAGGTTAACCAGGGTTTCGATGTTGTAGCCGCCGAGCATCATGCCGAGCAGTTTAATCGCGAGAGGCTTATCGATCAGGGGGGAGGAAGCTTGGTCTTTCAAAATCGCGCTTAGGAAAGCGGCTTTAACATAGGCGGCTTCATCGACGCCGGGCGGAACGCGGTTGGTGATCAAATCCAGTAATACTTCAGCTTCACCAGCGGGGGGATTTTTTAACAGTTCGACCAATCCAGCAACTTGTTCGGCGTTCAATGGTTTTGGTGGAATACCTTCTGCGGCGCGTTCTGCGACCTGTTTACGATAGGCTTCAAGCACGGTTTTATCCTCATTAGTGTAGGGGTTACTCCCTCGGCAGGATCTCTGCGTCAGGAGGCTATCCATGGCCTTCATGGATGTCTAAGTGCGCTCAACCAATGTGCGCACTTAATTACTCACTGCCTTTTTCTCTAGCGCAGTGCTGATTTACCAAAAGCGTGTTAAATCGGGCGCAGAGTATAACCCAAGCGATGCGTGCTGTTAATGCGCTCCGCGCTAAGTTCGGCGGGTTTTGAGGTCGGTATTTAAAGGCGACTGTGATAAGGTGACGGCCTTGTTTGGCTAGTCCAGACCGGTCCGCGGCAATAAAAAAAACAGTGATTACAAGTATTGATTAATCACAAGTACCAATTAAAAGTACAAAGGGATCTCTATGAAAACCTTATGCAAACCACTATTTAATATCGGCTTAATGAGCGCAATCCTGGTTAGCCTTTCGGCGTGCGAGCAACAATCATCACAGGTTTCAGCTGCCAGTTCGGCTGCTGTTTCATCTGTTGCTGATACTACCTTTTCCTCGATGGCAGCTGGTGCTGCGTGTGAAGGTACGGCGCCAGCAGGCGACTTGACTCCAGTGCGTATCGAAGCGGCCAATACTACCCGCACTGAACCCGGCTTATATGAAGGCCCCGTGTGGATCAATGATTCCTTGTACTTTTCCGATTTTGTATTTAGCGAAGGTTTCCCGTCGCGAGTACAAAAGTTAGATGCTTCTGGCCAGATGACAACGGTTATTGAGGACTCTGGTAGCAATGGCTTGGCTGTGGATAACAATAGTTTGCTGGTGGCGGGCACGCACAAGTATAAAAGTGTGTCGCGCTACAATCTTGCAACTGGTGAGCGCAGCACAGTGGCCCAAACCTTTCAAGACAACGTATTTAATTCACCCAACGATATAGCCATCACCGAAGACGGTGTTGTTTATTTTACTGATCCCGCGTTCCAAACGGCCGCCGCACCCGGTGGTCAGGAAAAAACGGGGGTTTATCGTGTGGCGACGGATGGTAGCGTGACCTTGGTTGATGACACTATTAGCAATCCCAACGGTATTACTTTGTCGCCCGATGAAAGTGTGCTTTATGTAAATGGTGGCGGCGAGCAGGGCATATTGCGCGCGTATGAAATTGTCGATGGTATTCCGCAGGCGGGTAAAGATCTGGTCACCGGTATTCATATTCCGGACGGCATGGCAGTGGATTGTTTGGGAAACATTTATCTCACTGAACACTTATCACGCCAATTGCGTGTATTTACCCCTGCCGGTGAACAAATTGCTCAAGCCACAGTAGACGCCAACTTGACCAACGTTGCATTTGGCGGCCCTGAAGGTACCACTTTGTTTTTAACTGGTGCAGGTTCTTTGTGGAAAATTGAGTTGGGAATTACTGGTTCGGCTTATTAATTTTATCTTTTCCATACCCAGTGAACTGCTGTATTCAGCAGTTCACTCATAACGCGATTCGTATGCTTGTATTAAAACCCGTAAAAACTCCCTGCGTGGGAATTTGCTCTACCGGCATTGGCGACAGTGTCTGTCGCGGCTGTAAACGTTTTGGTCATGAGGTGATTAACTGGAATGCCTATACTCATGATCAACGTTTATTGATTGCGCAACGGTTAGAAGCATTTCTTGCGCAAATTGTGCAGAACATGATTCATATCCATGATGAAAAGTTGCTGCTCGCGCAAATTAAACACCAACAAATCCAATTCAAACCAGAACAAAATCCCTATTGCTGGGTATTTGATTTATTGCGCGCTGGCGCCAGCCAGATTCAGGATTTATCGCAATATGGCTTGGCATTGCACGCAAATTGGAAAGGGACTCCCTTGCCGGTTATTCGCGACAATATCGACAAAGATTTTTACGCGCTGTCTTGCGCGCATTACGAACGTTATATTTCACCTTGTTTTATCACTGCTGAAACACTCGAACAACACAAATAGTTTTTACTTTATGAATGCTCTCACCAAAATCCAACAATTTCTGCACTGCGAAACCCCCGATGCTTGGGTAAAAAACGCTTTGGATAATCAAGCATTGTTACTGCTTGATCACGCCAACTGCGAAAAAAAAGCGGCATCAACTGCGATTAATTTGATGTTCCGCTACGTAGGCGATTTTGACATGATGAACAAAATGTCGCGTCTTGCCCGCGAGGAGTTGCGTCACTACGAACAGGTTATGGCAATTATGAAGGCGAGGGGCGTTAGCTATGATCAAATCACTCCTGGTCGTTACGCGGGTGAGCTGCGCAAATTAGTGCGTACTTCTGAACCCGGCCGCTATATAGACACCCTTATCTGCGGCGCCATTATCGAAGCTCGTTCCTGCGAACGCTTTGCCAAAGTCGCTCCATTTTTGGATGAAGAGCTGCAGAAATTTTATCTATCGCTGCTGAAATCCGAATCTCGTCATTACGAAGATTATTTAGTTCTCGCCAAACGAGCAGCAGAGGGCGCGGATATTTCTGCAAGAGTGCAAGAGTTTCTTGCGTTGGAAAAAACCTTGATTGAAGGTTGTGATGAAGAGTTTCGATTTCATTCGGGAGTTGTGAACTCCTTTACTGCGTAAACCTCCGTTATTAAGTGTAAATCTAGTATACCAGTATGTTATGTGCAAATAGACTATAAGTCTTCTGCTAATAATAAACTGGAGATTCACATGGCATATCAACTCGGTCAATGGCGAGGTTTGCTCGCCGTTTTATTTATTTCTCTCACTTTGCCGGTTCAGGCAAAAGACGACCTTACTCTCAACGACAAAGACTATTTCGAAAAACCCGGCTTGAATGTGCTGGTGTTTAGCAATTGGTATGACGGACTTTTTAGTGATTCCAAAACCAGCGGTGTTGAACTAATTCATCACGGTGAGCGCACCGTTACTAACGGTGATGTGCGCTTGAATGCGACGCCGGAGCAGTGGGATATGACGCCCATGTTCAAAGAGCGAAAAGTGAATCATGCCGATCAATCCATTGAAGCGTTTCTGCATTATCCCGATCAACAGTTTGATTTTTCTATCAAAGTTACTAAAAACGCTGAAGGTGTGCGCTTAACTGTTAACTTGCCAAAACCGCTACCAAAATCCCTTGAAGGCAAAGCCGGGTTTAATCTGGAGTTTTTGCCAGCGGCTTATTTCCATAAGTCATTTTTGATGGATGACACTGCCGGTGGTTTTCCTGTTTATCCCACAGGTTTAAAAGAAATTAATGGTAAAGCTGACCCCATTGCGCTCGCGCAAGGGCAGCATTTGGTATTTGCTCCGGAAGATAATGAACGCCGTGTAAGTATTCGTTCTGCCAGCGCACCGCTCGAACTTTATGATGGACGTGGCAAAGCGCAAAACGGTTGGTTTGTGGTGCGCAGTAAAATTCCGGCGAATAAAACCGGTGCGGTAATCGAATGGCAAATTGATGCGGCGACTGTGAAAAATTGGATTCGCAAACCTATGATTGCTCATTCGCAAGTGGGTTACCATCCCGCACAGAAAAAAGTCGCGGTGATTGAATTAGATGCGCGCGATAAAAAAGTTCACAAAGCGAGTTTGGTAAAAATTAATGCCGATGGCACGCGCAAAACAGTGCTAACTGAAAAACCCAAAAGCTGGGGCAAATATTTGCGTTACGAATATCGCCAATTTGATTTCAGTAAAATTCAAACGCCGGGTTTATATGCCATCACTTATGGCAAGCAGGAAACTCATAGCTTTCGCATTGATAAAGCGGTTTATCAAGCCGCATGGCACCCCACATTGGACATGTATTTGCCGGTGCAAATGGATCACGTAACGGTTAATGAATCCTACCGTATATGGCATGGTGCATCGCATTTGGACGATGCCTTGCAGGCGCCAGTTAACATTGGGCATTTTGATTTGTATGCGCAGGGGCCAACAACCGACACAAAATACAAACCCGGTGAACATATTCCCGGTTTAAATATCGGTGGTTGGTATGACGCGGGCGATTACGATATTCGCACCCAAACGCAATACGACGTGGTGAATACGCTCGTCACTGCGTGGGAAACCTTCGACCTGAAACGTGATACCACCAGTGTCGACTACGCCAGAAAATTTGTTGATCTTCATACTGCGGATGGCAAGCCCGATGTATTGCAACAAATCGAACACGGAACACTGGCGTTGATTGCGCAACACCGTGCAATCGGCCACGCAATTCCCGGTATTGTAGAAGCGCATATTGACCAGTATCACCACTTGGGCGATGGCATCACCAAAACAGATAATTTAATTTACGATCCCAAAATGGGTGAGCTGGAAACTGACGGCTTTAAAAGCGGCAAATTTGATGACCGCTGGGCATTCACCAGTAAATCCTCTTCGTTAAATTATGGTTCTGCTGCTGCGCTTGCAGCTGCGAGCCGTGCGTTAACAGGATTCAATGATGAGCTTGCCAAAGAATCTTTGGCAACGGCAAAAAAGGTCTGGGCAGATGAGGCCGCCAAAGCGCAGCCGGACTTGTTTAAACACGGTAATACTACCGGTGGCAAACTTGAGCATGAAAAACTTAAAGCAGCAACGGAATTATTAATCACCACTGGCGAAGCTAAATACGTTCAAGCAATTGAGAAGCTTTTGGGTGAAGTTGAGTTTGCGTTTAATGCCTCCTGGTTTATTCGAGCTATTCCCCATATGAATGCCAATTTTAAATTGGTTTTGAACAACAAAGCATTGGCTTACCGTGAACAGCTGAAGGAAATAGAATCAAAAAATCCTTTCGCCGTACCTATTACTGAAGGTGGTTGGGCTGGCAGTGGTGCAGTGATTCGTCATGCGTTGAATAATTATTATATTCACAAGGCATTCCCGGATGTGGTTAGTCGTGAGTCGGTATTGCAGGGATTAAACTTCCTGTATGGCACGCATCCTGCGCATAACCTATCGCTTGTATCTAATGTGGGTACTCGCAGTAAGGAAGTAGCTTACGGCATGAATCGCGCTGACTTCTCATTTATTTCGGGTGGGATAGTGCCGGGTATTCTTGTGCTCAAGCCTGATTACCCTGAGAATCATGAGGATTGGCCTTTCTTTTGGGGGCAAAATGAGTATGTCGTTAATCTGGCTGCTAGTTATATCTTCCTTGTTAATGCTGCCGAAGAATTATTAAAGGAATAGTAAATAACCTATGACCCAATAAAAAAGCCGCAATTTCAAATTGCGGCTTTTTTATTGGGTGTTGATTTGGTTTTTACAATTAATTTTTGGCAGATAAGAAAATAGTTAATTCTTGACCAGGGTGAATATAGCTTTCATTTTTCACTTTGTTCCAGCTCAGAATGTCTTGTTTAGATACAGAGAATTTGTTGGCGATCTTATTCAGTGTGTCACCACTTTTTATTTGGTAAGTGATTTTATTGCCATCTTTCTGTGCTATCGCCTTGTCGGCAATCAGTAACTTTTGGCCTGGCTTGAGTTTGGCGTTTGCACTCAAATCATTCCATTGCAGCAGGTTTTTAACACTGGTGTTGTGGCTTTTTGCAATAGTCCAAAAACTGTCACCAGACTTAACGGTGTAATGAATGCCGGTATTTTTTTGATTGCGTTGGGCAATTTCCTGCTCGGCTTGAATCGCATAAGGAGAATTAACCGGTGTTTGGCCGGGAATGCTCAGGCTTTGACCGACTCTTAAATTCGTAGACTTGAGATTGTTGGCCGCTTGGATGGCAGCAACGCTGGTGCCGTAGCGTTTGGCCAGTGCACCCAAGGTATCGCCGGATTTCACTTTGTAATCACCAGCAATTTGCATGGGCTTAATTTGGGGGAGCTTGTCGAGTGTTAGGGTGAACTGCGCAGCATCTGCCACGGGTACCAAAAGCTGATGTGGACCCGATGGGTTTGTAATCCAACGGTTATAGCCTGCATTGAGGTTACGCAATTCTTTTGGATCTATCTCTGCCATGCGTGCTGCCTGTGCCAAATCTACAGGAGTGCTTACATTGACAGTGGTGAAGTAGGGGTTGTTTGGTATGGCTGCTAATTCAAGATCGTATTTAGCCGGGTTGGCGACAACCTTGGAGAGTGCAATCAACTGCGGCACATAGGACTGTGTTTGCTGTGATAGGGGTAATGACCAGAAGTCAGTGCCTTTTCCTTGCTTGCGATTTCGTTCAATGGCTCTGCGCACAGTGCCTTCACCAGCGTTATAAGCGGCGACAGCTAAAAACCAATCGCCATTAAACATAGTGTTCAAGCGCTTGAGGTAGCGGACGGCTGCATCTGTTGAGGCAACTATGTCTCTTCTGCCGTCATACCAGTGGTTTTGAGTAAGGCCAAAATTGCGGCCAGTTTGAGGCATGAATTGCCATATTCCCAGGGCGCGACTGGGGGAGGATGCAAAAGGGTCGTAAGCGCTTTCTACGATGGGAAGGAGTGCAAGCTCCAAGGGTAAATCGTTGGCTTTTAATTGGCTGGCTACATAGTGCAGGTAGGGGCGGCTCTGTTGGGTTACCCGATCCAGATAACGTTGATTGTTTGCGAGCCAGCGCAAATTTTTGTTAACTTTTTCATCGCTAACGGTTGGCAGTCCATAACCTTTAATAATGTCATCCCACAGATTTGTGGCTTCTATTGTTTCGGTCGGTTTTTTTACGGCATGCTTTTCGGTCGATTTTTTTACCGTTTTGGTTTTAGCTTCTGCAGTTTCCTGATTTTTATCGGGAAGGCTGCTACAGCCAGTTACCAGTAGGGTCGCGGTGAGCAATAAACTGGTGGACAATCGAATAAGAGGGCGCGGTTTACTCATAGGGTCACTTTTTGCTAGGTGCTTTTGTGGTGTTTAGTTTTCTATACGCTTGTTGGTATAGGGTTTTCACACGTGTTAAAGCCTGTTTATTAAAGCAGCAATTGACAAATCTTTAGGTTATTCATCCTATAAATTGGTTGAATTGCTGCTATTTAGTGATTGCCTTTGCCCTCCTTGGGGCTGCGGATTTCGGATTCTAGGGGCTCAATACTTACCGGTCAATGTCTAATCTGGAATAACAGGGGTACGTCACAGCTGTATTGAGAGCTGGTTTTGATGCCAGATTCGAGAGTAATTACCTTTGCGGCCAGTTATCTTTTGCTTTACGAAGTAAGGCAAATATCTCGACTTCATCCTTCACAACCCGGTTTTCTCGGTTACAAATGAAGTTTTTAATGCCAGATTCTTGACAGCGTAAAAACGGATTCGTTCGTTTTTCAAGCAAAATATTGGTTGGTAAGCTAATGCCATTGTTGCTGCGTAAGATCTTAATTGCTTCATAACGCGCGGCAATTTCCGGGTTGTCGGGTTCTACTGCCTTGGCAAAGGCCAGGTTTGCTAGCGTATATTCGTGTGCACAGTAGACTTGGGTGTTATCAGGTAGCGCAGCCAGCCGACAAAGTGATGCCCACATAACATCGGCCGGGCCATCGAACATTCGGCCGCAACCTGCCGCAAATAGTGCATCGCCGCAAAAAATGGCCGGAAGTTTGGGGGCGGTATTATCACTTTGGTCAGTGGATGGAAGGTAATAGGCGATATGTTCAACCGTGTGCCCAGGTACACCTATTACGTTAAACTCCAATGGCGGCAGCTTAAGTCGATCTCCATCTTTCAGTTTGTGGGTGACTTGAGAGATTGCCGGCGAGTCGGGGCCGAATACCGGTACTGGCCAATGTTGGAGTAGTTCATTAATCCCGTCGATGTGATCATGGTGACGGTGGGTTACTAATATGGCCTTTGGCTGCAATTCGTGCTTTTGTAAATAATCAATTACCGGCGCCGCATCCCCCGGATCGACCAGATAAACAAAAGGTTGATGAATATCAGGTCTTATTACCCAGAAATAATTATTTTCTAGCGCTGCAATGGGTGTGATTGTTATCACTTGGTAGGTCTCCGCTTCACTGTGGGTAAATTCTACGCCCATCAAACCATCAGGGCTAATCGGCCAATTGCTCTGCCGTGCGTGCGCTTGTGGTAAATTGATTCAATCTGTTTGGGGCGGCGTTTTTTACAGGAGTAACTAATGCCTGCAAGTGAGGTTAGTGAATGGACAATAAGATCAAAAAAGTACCGCACCGATTGATGATGCGTTTATCGGTGATGTGGAAAAAACGCTTTGGTGTATTGCCGATGCGTGAATCTATTGTCGATTTGTCGGACTGGTTCGAGTCGCCACTAGGGCGCTCCTTGCTCCAGCAGGAGCGGCTGGTTATTGATGATGCATTGCAGTGTGTATTTGGTTACCACTTGCTACAACTGGGTGTGAGTGGTCGCGTTGAGTTATCGGGTGAGAGTCGCATTTCACACCGGTTTTTATTGCATCCTAAAAGCGAATCCACCACACCCGCCATCGGCGCGCTGGCGGATTTCAATCACTTGCCACTGGCGGCCGAATCAATTGATGCGGTAATTTTGCATCACGCGCTGGATTACAGCCAAAGCCCTCACCATTTATTGCGTGAGGCCGCACGTGTGGTAATCCCGCGCGGACATTTGCTGGTGGTGGGTTTTAACCCTTGGAGCTTGTGGGGATGTTGCGCCAGCCTGTTGCGTTTTTTTACCGCCAAGCCTCGCTGGCGTTTCCAGTATTTGCGCAAGGGGCGCTTGCTCGACTGGCTTGCACTGGTGGATATGGAAGCCGTTGCGGTCTATCAGGGCTTTTATCGCCCGCCAGTACCCAATGAGGGTGCGATGAAATATTTGCAATGGCTGGATCGCTGGGGTAAAAGACTGCGCTTGCCTTGGGGTGGCTTTTATTTGGTGGTTGCACGCAAGGATCACATTCCGTTAACGCCCATCAAACCAGCGTGGCAACAATATCGCCCACTGCGTGGTTTGGCAGTTACGCGTATTCTCGGCCCTGCAGTACATAATCGTTTGCGCACCGGTTTCGCGGTGAAAAATGCCACTCCCCGATAACAGCTCCAGTGAACTCAAGAAAAATAGGTTAAAGCTAAATGCGTCAAATTGTATTGGATACCGAAACTACCGGCCTGGAAACATCCCAGGGGCACAGGATTATCGAAATAGGCTGCGTTGAACTATTCAACCGCCGGTTGACCGGTCGTCACTACCATCAGTATATAAATCCCGAGCGGGAAATTGATGCGGGCGCGCAAGCGGTGCACGGTATTAGTAATGCAATGCTGGCAGATAAGCCTGTGTTTGCGCGTATTGCGGACGATTTTTTGAACTTTGTCGGCGATGCCGAGTTGGTGATACACAATGCCGCGTTTGATATCGGCTTTATCAATTACGAATTAAATATGTTGCGCCCAGGGTTTGGCTCAATTGCTGAGCGCTGCCATGTGGTTGATACCTTATTAATGGCGCGCGCCAAACATCCAGGCCAAAAGAACAATTTGGATGCGCTTTGTAAGCGTTACGGCGTAGACAACTCGCAGCGTGAATTACACGGCGCTTTGCTTGACGCCGAGATTTTGGCTGATGTCTATTTATTGATGACGGGCGGCCAGACGGCGTTATCTCTCGGTGGCAACCAATCAAAAGAAGATGGTGGTGATGATCAAAATCAATTGCGCCGGCTTTCTGCGCAACGGAAAAGCCTGCCTGTAATAATGGCGAGCGCTGATGAGTTGGAGTTGCATCAACAGAAACTGGCAGCCATTGCCAAGGCCAGTGGCGATAACTGTGTGTGGTTGCGGGAATAACGCTTCAGCATTCCCCGCTGTCCAGATAATAAGCAACACCGGATATGCAAATGAGAAATATTCGGCAGTCTCAGGTTTGGCTAGTGCTTATTTAGGCCGCCACGGTGAAATAGCGCCAAACATGGTATAGAGTCAATCTACCCGGATACGAGTAGATAGCGGCAAGCAGCCTGCGTTGCTCGGCCCCATTAAAATAGATCAATGCCAGGAAGTTATCGTGAGCACAACAGAAACCTTAAATCTTGCTTCACTAAAAATGGTTCAGGACGAGTTGGTTGCAACTATTGAGCAATCCGCTGTTCGTTTGGAGCAATTTGCACAGGACCGGAATAACGGTGAATTGCTGCAAAACTGCATTGAGGGTATCAAGCAAATTCGCGGTATCCTGAGTTTGATTCAGCTGCGTGGCTTGGATTTACTGGCTGATGAACTGGTTACCCATATCACCGATATCACCTTGGGTGATGACCCTAAAACTGATGCCAAGCTGGAGCTGTTGACCTCCAGCTTTTTTATTCTGCCGCGCTACCTTGAGTATTGCTCGCAGACAGCACGCAGCATGGCGATGCTACTTATCCCGCATATCAATGAGCTGCGTGTTGCGCGCAAAGCAACACCACTACCGGAAAGCTACTTTTTCCGCTTGGCTAGTGTTAAATGCCATCGCCACCTCACAGTTACAGCACAACAGCTACCAGAAGATTTGAGCGTGTTGGTGCGTCGTTTGCGTCACATGTACCAAACGGCTTTGTTAAATGTACTCAAGTCAGTTCAAGTAAACCCATCATTGGCAATGATGACTCGCGCACTGCAGCGGCTTGAGGCTGCAGCGGCAGGTAGTGCGCTGAGCAATTTTTGGTGGCTGTGTGGTGCAACACTCGCGGCAATCGGCGAAAAAAATATGCGCCTTACTAAAAGTCGCAAAATGGTTTTCAGTGCAATTGAGCGCGAAATAAAACGTTTTCAGTTTGAAGGTAAAGCGGTACTTGAACGCGAAGTCGATCAGTCGCTGCAAAAAGAATTGTTGTACCTCTTGGCGCTTGCTCATTCAGAGCAACCTCACACAATTGCCGTTTTGGCGGCTTATGGTGTTGGGCCTATCGGTTATACCGAGTCTGAATTGGCGCGCGAGATGGAATTCCTAAATGGCCCGAGCGCCAACACCATCAGCTCCATGGTCACTGTATTGACTGATGAGTTACATAGCACCAAAAATATTTTGGAGCGTGCGGCTCAAGGCGGGGCAGAGCTACTGAATGACTCTCCAGAGCTGTTGGAAACCCTGAAAAAAATCGCTGATATTTTATCAATAGTTGGCTTGGTTTCACCCAGCAATAGCCTTAAGCAAGAAATTGAAAAAATCGCCCAATGGCAAGCGAGCCGCAGTGCAGTGACTGCAGATCAATTGCTGCAGGTGGCGGATACCATGTTGTATGTCGAAAGCACAATCGCTGGTTTGCATAACGCCAATTTGTCCGATGATAAATTAGCGCAAATTAATGCCTTATCGCGCGATGCGGCCATGACTAACAATCAAATCGCGGAAGCTGAAAAAATTGTTATCGATGAAGCTGAAGTTGGGTTGGCGACGGTAAAACGCGCGCTGAGTGCATTTGCGGAGTCCAATTACGATAAGGGGCATATTCGCAATATTCCCGGCATTTTGGATTCGGTGCGCGGTGGTATGTTCGTGTTGGGTTTGTCGCGTGCCGCGAAAGTGTTGGCCGGTTGCATGCGTTTTGTGGAGGATGATTTATTGGCCGCGGAGCAGCAGCCTGCTGTACAGCATTTGCTTGAAACCTTTGCCGATGCGGTTATCAGCCTTGAGTATTATCTGGATGCGCTCAAGTTGAATAAAAATGCAGATACAGCGGTACTGCAAATTGCTGAGGAAAGTTTGCAGGCCCTTGGGTACAACATCTAATTATGTCCATTGAGTTTGATCTCACATCATTTGAATTTCATGCCAACCACATAGCGCCGGCTGCAACTCGCAACCGGCGTTTTATTCTTGTAGCCACTTCGAGCAATCTGCGTTGTGATTTATTGTTGTGTTGCGCGGGCAAATTAGTATTAGCTGATGCAAAGACCGCTGCGCTACCCGAGCTTTCCATTCTCAGTGAACATTATTTAGGTTTGCTTGCCGGTGAGGATCTGTGGGTCAGGGTTGTTGACGGTGGCCATTTGCCGAAAGGTTATGAATGGCTGGGGTTGCGCTCACAGCTGGAAATCTTATCGCCCGCCTATTTTCAGTTGGCTGGTCGCGCACTGCAAATTGCGCAGTGGTTTTATGATCATCAATACTGTGGCCGCTGCGGCCGTCCAACACAGCAAGATGAAGCTGACAGGGCCACCTGTTGCGGGAACTGCGGCTTACGGTTTTATCCGCGAATCTCACCTTGCATGATTGTGCTGGTAACTCGCGGCGACGAAATTTTGCTCGCACATCATCAGCGTGCGTCACGGGTTGTTTACAGTACCCTGGCAGGTTTTGTTGAGGCGGGCGAAAGTGTGGAAGACTGTGTGCGCCGTGAAGTCATGGAGGAGGTGGGTATCACCGTTGGAGAGCTTCATTACTTTCACAGCCAACCCTGGCCATTCCCTGCACAATTGATGTTGGGCTTCTTCGCCGCCTATGAATCCGGGGACATAAACGTTGACCCCAAAGAAATTATAGATGCCAAATGGTTCCGTTATGATGAGTTGCCGACTGTCCCGGCAGAGGCTAGTGTAGCGGGGCAGCTCATTGCACATTATGTGCACCAGCGTCAGCAGAACTCCTCAACCACCAACAATAATTAGCCGCTAAACAGGTAGCTCCCTATGATTTTCACCTTGCTCGCGTTCTTTATTGCCTTGATTGCTATTTTTATTGTTTACAAGGCTGGGAAAATGCTTTGGCAAAACTCCTGGTTTGTAGGTTTTTGCCGCGGTCTGTTTGGGTTTTTCTTGATTGGGGTCGCCGCGGTGGTCGCGGTGATGGCATTTGATTTGTACAGCTACAAGCAAGTCCTACAAGAGCAGCCAGTAGCGACCATTAATTTTGACAAAATTGAAGAGCAGCATTACTTTGCGGTGCTCTCCGACAAAAATGGTCGGGAACAGCGTGTTGAGTTGCGCGGTGATCAGTGGCAGTTGGATGCGCGTATTGTTAAATGGAAAGGTTATTTGGCTGGTTTCGGTTTAAAACCGGCGTATCGCTTGGAGCGGCTCAGTGGCCGTTATTATGATATTGAGCAAGAGACTACTGAAAAGCGCACAGCACACAGTGTTCATCCGAGTTTGTACGGTGTTGATGTATGGCAAATAATTAATGATCATCCTGAATGGCTACCGGTGGTGGATGCAGTTTATGGTTCAGCCACTTATTTGCCGATGAAAGATGGTGCGTTATTTGAAATCAGCTTGTCCAATACCGGCTTGGTCGCGCGCCCTGTGAATCAGGTGGCTCGCGATGCGGTCAGTGTTTTTTAGTAGCGAGTGTGTTGACGATGAACCGGCATGGTGTCGGTTCTTTACCTAGTTGTATGGAGTTATCTTTTGGAATTTTTAGCAGAATACGGGTTATTTCTTGCCAAGGTAGTAACCTTTGTGGCCGCCATATTGGTTGTGGTGGTTTTAGCGGTTTCACTGGGTGGTCGTAATAAAAAGTCGGACAAAGGTCATATAGAAGTCACCAAGCTCAATGAGAAATTTGACCACATGCGTGACACATTACGTGATGCCATGATGGATGACGACGCTTATAAAGAATTTGAAAAAGCGGAAAAGAAACGCCTAAAAGAAGAAAAGGCAGAAAAGAAAAAAGCAGCCAAGTCCGCTGAAAAGTCTAAAGCTGAAGCAACTCCCGATGCGGCCACCTCTGCTGATAAAAAACGTATTTTTGTCCTCGATTTTTATGGGGACATAAAAGCATCAGAAGTGGATTGCTTGCGCGAAGAAATCAGCACTGTATTAACCTTGGCCAAGCCAACCGACGAGGTGGTAGTTAAAGTTGAAAGCGGCGGCGGTATGGTGCACAGCTATGGCTTGGCCTCCAGCCAGCTTATTCGTATTACTAACAAAAATATCCCGCTCACCATTTGTGTAGATAAAGTCGCTGCCAGTGGCGGCTATATGATGGCCTGTGTTGCCAACAAAATTGTCGCTGCACCCTTTGCTATTCTGGGTTCTATTGGTGTGGTGGCACAATTACCAAATTTCCATAAATTGCTTAAGAAAAATGACATAGATTATGAGATGTTTACGGCCGGCGAGTACAAGCGCACCGTGACCATGTTTGGAGAAAATACCGAAAAAGGTCGGGCTAAATTTGTAGAGGAACTGGAAGATACACATGTGTTGTTCAAAGAATTTGTCAGTGAACATCGCCCGCAAGTTGATGTAGTCAAAGTTGCAACGGGTGAAGTTTGGTTCGGGCGCCGCGCCAAAGATGTTAACCTGATTGATGAAATTCAAACCAGCGACGAATACCTGTTTGCCCAGGCGGAAACTGCAGATATTTTTGAAGTGGAATTTACCTACAAGAAATCCTTACCTGAAAAGTTGGGTTTTGCAGCGCAAGCTGCAGTGGATAGATTATTAATGACATGGTGGGAGCGGCTGAATATTAGCCGCTGGTTCTAATCCGATGTTCCAACTAAAAGCGGTGCCTGAGGGCACCGTTTTTATTTGAAGATCTAACATGAGTTAGTAGGGGTTAAATAAATGACTATTCAGAACATAGTGCTTGGTGGTGGTTGTTTTTGGTGTATTGAATCAGTTTTCAATAACATTATTGGTGTTCATTCGGCTGTGTCTGGTTATGCCGGTGGGCAAGATGATCATCCCACTTATGAGAAAATCTGTACGGGTAACTCAGGGCACGCCGAAGTAGTGAAGGTTAGTTACGATTCTTCGGTGATCAGTTTGGGAGAGTTGTTAAAGATCTTTTTTACTATTCATGACCCTACCACCTTGAACAGGCAGGGTAATGATATTGGGAGCCAATACCGATCTGTAATATTTTATAACAGTGAAGAAGAGCGGCAGGTGGCAGAACAACTGATTATGGATCTCAATAGGCAGGCTATATTCCAAAATAAAATTGTTACTCAACTTGAGGAGCTTGAAACATTTTTCCCCGCTGAGGATTACCATCAAGAGTATTTCAAAAAAAATCCGGGAAATCCCTATTGTCAGTATTCGATTCCTCCCAAGAAGAAAAAGATACTTGAAAAATTTCCTGATTATTTGAAATAGTTGATCAAATCCAATTTTTGGAGATGATTGCTCAACGTTTCCTTGAGCGCTGTATAAGAAGATATAAATCGAATACTTCGGTCCACAGCTAACGTACACTCGACATGAGCCGATGGAACTCTTCTTTTACTACTGAATAGCATTCACAGACGCTGCGTTCCAGTTTTTGCCGATCTAAAACGGATATGTGACCACGCCGATAACGTATGCAGCCGGCATTTTGCAGGTTTTTCGCAGCTTCTGTAACACTTTCCCGGCGCACACCGAGCATATTAGCTACTAATTCCTGCGTCATTAGTAACTCCCCCGACGGAATGCGATCTACCGTCAACAATAACCAGCGGCAAAGCTGTTGTTCCACCGTATGGTGGCGGTTACAAACCGCTGTCTGAAACATTTGCGTCATCATTGCCTGGGTGTATCGCAATAAAAGTCGTTGCATTTTTCCAGCAGCGCTAAATTCTTCTTTTAATATATTTTGATCTAGGCGGTAGGCGTGGCCCGCTGTTTGAACTATGGCGGTGTTTGGTGTGGTGTTTCCACCCAATAATATAGGTAGGCCTAACATACCTTCATTGCCAACCTCGGCGGACTCGGCGCTGGCACCGGTATCCATAATATACTGCAATGAAATAATGCTCGTTGTGGGAAAAAAGGCGGATGTGATGTTTTGATTTGGCCCGTAAAGTACGTCACCCAATTTCAAATTCACCGGCTCAAGGTTTTTACTCAACCGATTAAGCTCATCTTGTTCTAGTGCTGCAAGAATAAAGTTGTGCTCGGGTTTTTGAGGTTCAAGGTTGATATTTTTAGTCATTGGTATTCCTTCTTTAATAAAAATATTTAGTTCGTTAAATATTTTTTAAACTAGAACTAACCTTTTCCAGTTAAGGCATTTCTTTGCACTGTATTCCAATTCCGCGATAGCCAATAAAACGGCTGGTGTGATCAAACATAGGGGTGCCGCTGACCCGGTAAAAATTGCGTTCACCGGTGGGTGTTGTACGGCTGAATGAAAAATCGATAAACGGTTGGCGTGCGGCGATAATCTCTTGTAATTCTTTGCGTTCGTCTTCATTCCATCCTGTTAGTTCTTTATTGTTGGTGGAGTAGGTGTCCAGCTCATTGTCGGAGAATGAATCCACTTGAATTCCCAGCATTTCCAATACAGGGCCTGATACTTTGGTGAATTTTCCATTTTCATCCTGCTCCCAATACCAGTCAGATGCCAGTTCGGTAAGGCTGCGAAAGCGCGCTTCACTTTCGCGTAGTTCTGCAGTGCGTTCTTGTACCGTTTCTTCCAGCAGGCGGTTGTAATCGGCCATTTTTTTATACAGCAAACGAACCTCAAGCATGTTGTGAATTCGTGTTTTAACTTCCACCACATCAATTGGTTTGCTGATGAAATCTTTCGCTCCACATTCCAGTGCCCGCAATTTGTGGCCCGGCTGCGCGGTCAATACGATAACGGGTAGGTAGTCGTTCTCCATGTTCACTTTCAGGCATTCCATTACCTGAAATCCGTCCATTTCCGGCATTTGTAAATCAAGCAAAATTAAATCGTAAGAATTTTTTCGGTAAAGTGATCCCACCTCCGTTGGGTTCATTGTAGAACTCACATTGGTATAGCCTGCATCACTGAGCAATGTTTCCAGCAGAGCCACATTCGCTTCTTGATCATCAACAATTAGAATGCTGGCATTAAGAATATCTTGCTTAGTTATGTTCATGCTCTGTCCTCTTGTTACGCGTGGTTGTTTTTATCTGTGTAAGCTCGCGTGCGTCATCGAGCGTGCACAAAAATTCGTTAATTCGAATGGGTTTAGTGAGATAGCGAAAAAATCCTGCTTCAAGTCCATTTTCAATATCGTGGGGAATGGCGTTGGCACTCAAGGCAATAACTGGAATGTGAGATGTTAGTGGGTCTTGGGCAATTACTTTGAGCGCCTCAATGCCACTCATTCCAGGTAAATTTATATCCATGAGTATGATGTCAGGTTGCGCCAAGCGTGCCATCTCAACACCCGCAAAACCGTCGCGTGCTGTTAGCAGGCAAAAATCAGTTTGTGCTGCCATTATGTCCTCTACCAATGCAAGATTGGCCGGGTTATCTTCCACATAGAGCAGGGTGCTTTTTGATGAGTTATTTTGTTTGTGAGGTTTGGGGATCAGTAGAGATTCATTATTGACCAATACTTTGCGAATATCTTCACCCGGCAATAATTCGATGGTGAATACAGTTCCTTTTCCCATTTCGCTTTTAACAGAAATATTTCCATTCATTAATTTTATTAGGCGTTTGGTCATCACTAAACCTATGCCTGTTCCTTCCTCGTTACTATTTTCTTTTCCAAGGCGATTAAAGGGTTGGAATAACTGTGAAAGTTGTTCTGATGATAAACCTTCACCTGTGTCCTCTACATTAATTCGTACAGACTCTGTTCCAAGTTTTTCACAGGTTACTATTACTTTTCCGTGGGGGCGGTTGTATTTGATGGCATTGGATAGGAGGTTAATAAGCACTTGTTTTAAACGGGTATTATCCGCTTTCACGGTAAATACTGAATGGAATTCAGGGAAGTTCAAGGTGATATTGCGGCGCAGTGCTTGCGGTTCAACCATGGCTTTGCATTCACGCATAAGTTCAGGAAGTGAAATAATTTCCATCGATAAAGAAAGTCGGCCGGACTCGATGAGAGTAAGGTCCAGAATTTCGTTAATTAAATCCAGCAGGTACCATCCTGCTTGAAGAATTTGTAATACGCTGCGTTTCTGCGCAGCAGTGATTGGCGGGTTACTGGCATCAATTAGTTGAGCAAACCCCAATATTGCATTTAATGGTGTGCGGAGTTCATGGCTCATATTGGAAAGAAAATCGGATTTTGCACGGTTAGCTTTTTCGGCCAGATTTTTCGCCTTGTTTAGTTCAATATTATTTTCCAGCAATACCTGATCAAGACGTTTTCGTTCTGTAATGTCTATCAGCATATTTATGCCGCCAACAATGTTACCGGCGGTGTCGCGCAAAGGGGTCGGGTGGGCCACAAAGTTTACGCGGGATTTATCCGGTCGCTCGGCAATTGCTTCCACACCAAAGAGGGCGCGGCCTTCTCTCAGAGCGATTGCCATGGGACATTCGTCGTAAGGCATGGGTGATCCATCGGAATGAAATAAGCGCAACTCTTTGCACCACTTGTCACTTCCCAAGTCCGGTATACAACCCGAAAAATCAACCGCAGTCTGATTAAAATGTGTGAGCTTACCCTCGGCATCAGTGGCGTATATGGCGACGGGGAGTGCGTTAATAACTGCGCGCAAATGACGTTCACTTTCCCTAAGCGTTTCTTCCGTTCGTTTAATGTCAGTAATATCAAGATTGGTGCCCACAATTGATTCGACTTTACCTTTTTCATCCGTGCGCAAGGTTTCAACAGAGCGAATATGGCGAATCGCGTTGGTTCCGCTCTGTTTGATGCGGAATTCTCTGCTACCTCCTCTTTGCATATGGATTGCTTTATCCCAATTTTCCTGTTCGATTTGGTCGTCGGGTAAAAGATGTTTTGGCCATACGTCGCGATTTACAATTCCATCAGGCGTGGGCTCTAAACCGTAAATGCGGAACATTTGTGTGTCCCAGCGCATGCGGTTATTAGCGAGGTTTAATTCCCATATGCCTACACCGGTCGCCTCTGTTGCCAAGCGAACCCGTTGGTCACTTTCGCGCAGTGCTTGCTCTGAAACTTTTCGTTGCGTAACGTCGGTAAATAAAATTGCGACTTTATTGTTGCTTTGTTTTCCCAAACGGCAAGTGTAGATATCGAACCAGCGCTGAATGGATGAAACCTGGTATTCGAAGCGAATGGGTTCTCCGGTTTGCAGTACCTGATCGTAAACCGCAAATAGATCGGCGCCCAAGTCGGGAATGAATTCGCTTACGTATTTTCCTTGTGCATTTTTAAAGCCGCTATGTTTTTCAAAGGATGGATTTATTTCGAGGAATAATTGATCGACTGGCTGGCCATCCTTGTAAATAATCTCGGCTACACAAAACCCTTCGTCGATTGTTTCAAATAAATTCCGGTAACGATATTCAGATTCAAGCATTAAGGCTTCTGCGTGTTTGCGCGCTGTTATATTGCGTAATACGCAGGCTAAATAACGTTCTCCGCCCAACCGCATTTCATTAACGGCGATCTCCAGGGGTAGAAATTGCCCGTCTTTTTGCTGCCCGATAACTTCTTGAACAATTCCCCGGCTACGCTCTTCAAGCGAGGTTTGATAATAATCAAGAGCACCTTTAGAACCATCCAATTCTGGAACAAGGATGCTTATTTTTTCACCTACCAATTCTGCCGCTTTGTAACCAAAGATCTTTTCGGTTGCTGTATTTACGCTTTCAATTATTTGGGTGCGCGCATTAAATGTAACAATTCCATCTATTACCGTATCCAATATCGTTTTAATTCGCGCTGTACTATCGAGCAGGGCTTGTTGCGCCGCATTCTCTGCGGTGATGTTGCGGAACACCAATACCGCCCCAATAATCTGGCCGTCGCGGTCGCGAATTGGCGCACAACTATGAGCGATATTGTATTCAGTGCCATCCGGTAACATTAATAAATTATTGTTTCCGCCTTGGGTGGAGCCATGCAATAGTGTTTCTAATACGGGGTTTAAGATGGGATCGCGTGTTTCTTTATCCACAATGTGGAAATACTTGCAAATTGAGTTGCCGGCAGCGACCCCAATAGTGAAGGTTGTTAACTCTTCGGCAACATGATTCATTAAGGTAACAGAGCCTTCACAATCCGTTGCTATAACCGCATCGGCGATGGAATTAAGCGTTACCTCAAATTTTCTTTCGCTATCTTGTACGGTAATATAAGCCAGGTTTAATTGTTGGTTCATGGCTTCTTGTTTGTCTAATGAACGTTTTGTTTCCAAATGGATAAGGTTCATCAAGCGCTGGTGAATATTTCGATAAATTCCATAAGCAAACGCTTGCGCAAACAATAATAAAAATATACTTACTAACACAATAAAGGCAAATAGATAACTCATGTATTTGCGATGTTCGCTTCTGTAGTGCTGAAGCTTATTGTTTTGAAGCTGTTGATACTCATTGAGTGCGGTGCGCAGGTTATTCATCCGCTTGGTGCCTTCACCATTGGTAAACCGCAGGATGATATCGTTTGAATGTTCCTTTCCACTATCTGAAATGGTGGTCTCCAAAAAATCCAATTCTTCTTTTATATGGTGGGCAATTTTATCTACTTTTGACTTTGTCTCTGCTGTGCTGGATATTGCACGTAAACGCCTAATTTCATTTTCTATGGTGTCTTTGGTTTCTAAATAGGGTTTAAGGAATTGTTCGTCATAGGTCAAAATGTATCCACGGGTTCCCATTTCAGAATCAACTAAGAGCGATATTATTTTTTGTGCACTGCCAATAGCCAGCGTGGTTTTCATGCGCACATTATCGGCTGTTTTCATTTTCTCAAAAAACCAGAAAAGTGTTGCCGCTATAGCTATTACGATAATGGTGGGCACGCTGAGTAAAAACATATTCCTTCGTGTAACTTTTGCTTTCATAAAATTTACTCTACTACATCGTCACAGGCTCACTATCCTGATATTGGTGGCTCTGTTGGGGGAATAAGATTTGCAATCTGCTATTTCTGTGATTATGACGATAAAGAATAATCAGCTGTCTTGAAGGACGCTTCTGTGTATTGGAAGAGATTAAATTAACCCCTCTGATTACTGGGGGAGTATGTGGCGCGTTAGATTACAGATGATCCGGCGAATAACAATTTAGGTCTGTTGGGTAGTTAACATATCAATAACCTCGATCCATTCTGCATAACAATATTCGGTACTTTTGAATCTGCTTCACATTATTTGAATCGAGAGGTTTAGTGATAATTGAGTTATGAGAGTTCTATTTTTTGTTGATAGTTCAATTTTTTTTATTGTTCCATGTATGCATAGAAAAAATTACCGCAATAAGTACGTAAACGAACAGATAAATTTTTGTTTGCAATATTAAAATGATGCATTGCACGCCACTCTATACTTACAGAAAAGGAGAAAATGATGGAAACTTATCGCCATTATGTATCCGGTGTTTTTGCGCATCGCGATCAGGCTGAAAAAGTGGTTTCGGAATTGGTGGTTGCGGGTTTGCCACTGGAACGCGTACATCTTTTTGATAAAGATTCTGCGCCTCCTGCACATACTTCAACAGAAAGTAGTGATGTCGTGTTGAAAGACATTGTTGTTGATGGCGCAATAGGAACCGTAGTTGGTACGGGTGTGGGGGCTTTGCTCACAGTAGCAATGGTTGCGGCTAACGTTACTTTATTTGTTGCAAGCCCACTGATTGCGCCTTTGGTGATGTTGGGGTGGGGCGCCGGTATAGGGGGATTTGTTGGTGCGAGTGTGGGCGCCGCCGAAAAAGCCAAACCTTTATCGGCACTCGTACATGATGCAATAGTGAATGGAAGCCTGGTTGTTGTGACTGAAACTTTATCGGCGGAGGAAACAGAATCCGCGGCACAAATCTTCAAGGCTGCGGTGGGCGATTACACTGATGCTGTATGAATTAGCACTTTGCTATTAAATGGAAAGCACTCTGTTATTAATAAAAAACCCTCGTTAATACGAGGGTTTTTCTGTGAGGCTGGCAATAACCAATATAATTAATCGCGTAAGCGAGCCTCATAAGGTTTGGTGCCGTAATAAGTATGCAGATTGTTAATGAATGTTTTATCAGCCAAATCCGGCCAGTTGTCTTTATCAAACCCAGGCGCATTCTGCAGGCGCTCTTTGTTAATGTCGAGCAAGAAGCGTTTGTTTTCAGTGTCGAGTTTTAATGCGCTCCAGGGCACCGCAAATAGTTTTTCGCCCATACCCAGAAACGAACCAAAAGATAACACGGCGTATTCAATATTACCTGTGCGCACATCCAGCATGATTTCTTTAATGTCACCAATATCTTCTTCGGCAAGATTGCACACATCATTACCTATCAAGGTGTCCGCCCCCATTAAACGTGGCCCGGGGCCATTGTCATAAGTATTTTTATACATGCCATAAGTGTCGCGAGTTTCGTAGTTCATGGTGAAGTCTCCTGCTAGTTAACGTGAATAAAGCGAGTAAAACGAGAGGCAGCTAAAAAGTGCTTTCGTGTAGCTGGACTATATAAGTGGGAGTTGATTTCATCTGTACGAAAGTTAACACAGCAACTAAAAGCTTTAAAATTAAATAAAAAGTTTTATTTGGTTTTTAAAATAACAATTGGTTTAGTTTTATTTTAATAAACGAACGGAAAAGATCTGAATTAATATCACTATGAGTTGATAGATGGTGGGATGGCTGACGTAAAAATAAAAGAGGGGTATTTACCCCTCTCATGTTTTATCTGGTGTATTTTTGATCATGGTGCGCGAGCAAAACTCCAAGCACAAAGCTGACTACCGCACTCGTACCTATGACAGTCCAGGGTTTCTCGTGTACATATTCGTTGGTGCTTGTCGCCGCTTTATTGGCTTGTTGGAGCGCGGTTTCGCTGGCGCTAGCAATGAATTTTTTAGCGCGATTAATTCTTTGGTTAATCATGACTCTTGCTTGTGCTAGCTCATCGCCCGTTAGCGACGCGGCGTGTTTAACCAGATTTTCCAAATCATCGATACATGTTTTAAATTCATCGACAATATCTTGGTACCTTTCGGGTATTTTTTCTTTGCCGTTGTTGAGTTGAGATTTTGAACTATCAGGTAGTGTAGACATAGTAATCACCCTTTAGATTGAAATTTCAGAAAGTTTTAAATCCCGGCAGGTTTTTGTATTGGTGCTGCATTACCCGCCTGTGATTAATACTAAATATTGAATGGGTTTTTGGTCTGTGTGGCACCCAACTTATCGATAAAAACACGACGTTAACGTCGTATGGATTTATTTTCTTGCTGCTGCATGCGCCCGTAAGGTTGTATCGGCTGATCGGGGTTGCCGGGCTGCACCGGGTCAGTGGGGTGGATGGGTTGAGGCGGTGGGGTTGGTGATATATGCGGTGGCGGTTCGGTCGGTGATATAGGGTCCACGGGGACGTTGGGTTTCGCGGGTTGCTCAGGTTTGGGTGGTGCGGGCTCAATTTCCGGTCTTGGGTTGGGGTCAAACGGTTCGTCCGGGGCAATTACACTTTTTATCTCGCTGGTGGTTTGTTCTTCCGGAAACGTATTTTTTTGGGCTTCGGCCAGTTTGCATGCCATTTCCCAATGACGATATTCGTGACCAATAGGGTAGCCTTCGGACTCCCAAATTTGATGGGCAAATTCGCGGATTCGTTGTTCATGTGTGTTCATAGTAAAGTTCTCATGTTGGATGTTTAATGTCGTCGCAGCGCTTGTATAAGTTCTGCTTTGTTCATGGATGACCGGCCACTAATGTTTTCTTTGCGGGCTTTTGTACGCAGTTGAGCAACTGTTTGTGTTTCCAGTGCATTGGGCTCTGCTTTTGCTTGTTTGGTTTCAGCGGCGTTTTTCGCTGAATCTTTACGTGCGGCTTCTTTTTCTTTTGCGGATGTCGTCGTACCCGAGCCTGCCAGTTCGCCACCGCCTGATTGCTTGTTTACCGTAGCCCAGGCAATTTCTTCCGCTTTTTTAGGGGAAAAGCCTTTTTCCTCATAACTGTCTTCGATGTGTTTGGCTTTTCGTTTTTGTTTTTCTGTATATTTTTCCTTGCTACCGATAGCCATAATCAGTTCCCCCTTTCTACAGGTATGAAGTAATTTTTCGCCTTGAAATCGGCAGTGCCGCATGCAGTGCAGTTGCGCTGCATGCAGGATTTTCTGGTTTAATCTTTGTCGTGCGCTGCTGCCAGCTCTTTCGCCATTGTTAAATGGTGTTGTAGTTTTGGCAGTGTTTGTTTCGCAAATTTGGCAAGTTCTACATCATCAGACATGGCGGCGCGCTGGAATAATTCGATTGAATCCTCGTGAGCCTCAACTTGATTTTCTGTATAGGCTTCATCAAAGGAGTCGCCATCGCGCTGTTCAAGCATGAATTTTTTAGCTTTGGTGGTGAGTGCTGCTTCATCTGATACATCCAGTTTCTTTTGGCCAGCAATACTGGTGAGCTGAATGTTTACTGCAGAGTGGTCGGTAATCATTTGTTGGGCGAAATTTTGAATGTCGAGTGAGGTTGACTTTTGCAGGGCGAGTTTCGCATTTTCTACTTCTGCAATTGACTTGGCAGATGCCTCCTCAACAAAGTCCTCCGCATCAATTTTATCAACAGCAAACGCCAGGCTGGATGCTGCACCAAAAATAAAAATCAAGGTTGTACGGGAAAAAATGTTTTTAATATTCATTGTTGAATACCTCTTTTGAATTAATCCTTAAGGTTAAGGCAAGTAGCAGTGAATGCTGGCACCTGCCACTGACTGATTCTGAATAACAATATTTTGCTTTTCGGTGTGGTATCTAACCTATGGGAATAATTTTTGAAAAAGTATTGTATTTTTCCATACAGAAGTTTTTTGAGATAAGCAGGTTTTTACTCAGGAATTAAGGAAATAAGGTGTAGCGAAGATTGAGGTGCCATTGCTGAGTATGGTGCTATGTTGTATAGCGTACAGAAGCGGATTTGTTCGCTGTTATATCGTGCGCCAATAATGCACAACCATAGTTTATGTGGGGGTCAGCCGCTGTTCTTGGCTGAAAGGCGTTGTGTGTCTATTCAAACCAGGAACTTTTAGAAAGGAAATATTATGAAGTGCTTATTTCTTACCTCTAGCCCCGGCTATGGACATACCCGGGCTGCAGAAGCAATCGACGCGGCGCTTCGGTGCCGTTATCCGGATATTGAAACGCAATATTTGGACATTACCAGCCTTATCGACCCACAAGTAAGCGAGGCAATTCAAGGCGGCTACTTGCGGATGACGGCTGAGCAGCCGGATTTGTATCAAAAACTCTATGATTTGGATAAAAATTTCTATCGCCAACTTGCGGGAAAAATACCGGCGGATAATGCATTGATTGAATTTTTAGCGCAGCAGCAACAGCAATTTTTTCCGGAAGCCGTAGAGCGCTCCCATTTTACGCTGCCGGTGTCTTACAAAAGTCTCGACAGCGCATTGTTTAATACTTTAATCAACAGTATTTGTAATCGCGAAAAAATTCCTGCCGGGCGTCTGCTTTTGCAGGGTTTGCTTGGTTTGATATATAACATTTTGGCCTCGCGCTTAAAAAAATTCGTGAACGAATATGCGCCTGATTTTTTGATCGCAACCCAAATGTATCCCAATGCATTGTTGGCGCGTTCAATTGAAAAAGGGGCGATTACCCAGCCGGTAATTGGTGTGTTAACTGATTACGGTACACACGGCCTTTGGGTTCGTAATACAACCAGCTTATATTGCGTGAGCCATGACGAAGCGGCTGAATCACTGCGCCGTAAAGGCATAGCGGAAGATCGTATTTGTGTAACGGGTATTCCGTTAATGCCTGCGTTCACCAATATTCCCACGCAAATAAAAGCCCAGCAGGATCTGGGCCTCAATCAACAACCGACCATTTTAATAACCGGTGGCCAGTGTGGTATTGGTGTGCTCGATACCGTTAAACGGTTGCTTGACGATGAATCGCTTAATTATCAAGTGCTGGTTACTACCAGCAACAATACTGCTGAGAAAAAGGTATTAAAGGCGCTTACGCTGGATTATCCATCCCGTTTTCGCGTGTTTGGATGGTGTGATGACATTAGCCATTTAATCTGTGCTGCCGATGTTGTAATTGGTAAGCCCGGTGGATTAACGGTGAGCGAAACCCTCGCATGCGGGCGACCATTTATTGCTACCTGTTGTTTGGGCGGGCAGGAGATGCACAACGTGCAATTTTTGCGGGAGCGAGGAGCCGGGCTTCTGGTTGAGTTAGACCAATTGCCTCAAACCCTGCGCGAAATATTTAGCAATGCAGAGCGTTTGGGGGATATGAAACGAAATGCCTATCGTTTGGGGCGCCCCAACTCGGCCCGCGAATTGGTAGTGGAAGTGGAAAGAATTCTGCGTAAGAAAGAAATGGCTTATTTAGAGGAAGTAAGTTTGGTTGAGCTATGAAAAATTCATTATTTTACCGATTTATGTGTTGGTACGATGGTTATTGGCGCCGCAAACATGGCGTAGAAAAATTCGACGAGCTATTAAGTTTTTCTTTCGAGAAATTTTCGGGTAAGCGGCGCGTAATGAATGATGGAAGTTGTATTGAGCCCGGCGACTGGCTAATCATTTTGCATTTTAATCGTGAATGTTTTATCGGTTCCTCCGCTAACCCTCAGCACTCTATTCGTAATGCCTTGCGTTTTCGCAAGTTATTGCTGTCCTCGTTGGGGAAGTTGGCCAAGCACATTGATGAAAATGAAAGGTTTAAGCGAGTTAAAGTGTTGCATGGAATTAGCTGGTTACCCCCTCACGGAGAAAGGTTGGGGTTTTTAATTGAACCGAAACCCAATTCAATTTTTAGCTTTTTTCAAGCCTTGTATTTTAAACTCTTATTACAAGTCTTTTTCCCTCATGTTGCTTTATCCGGAAAAAAACCAATACAACCTTATGCTTATTGGTTAACTCGTCGTAATTTACTTAAATACTTTTCCCCGGACTCGCAAGAAAATGAACTTCTTATTGCCCAAAAGTAAACGCGGTGAACTGCAGCCTCTGCCACATTTACTTTTGCCGCCGCCCATTCGTGCTATAAGTCACCTTAATAAATTGGGCATTCCAAATGTCCATGCACGTTGTTCTATTTGTTTAACATTCGATGATGGCCCCGATCCAATATACACACCTAAAATACTTGAGGTATTGGAAAACCATAATGCAAAAGCCACATTTTTTGTATTGGGTGAAGCTGTGGAACAGTTTCCCGGTTTGGTATATGAAATTTTGAAAGCGGGTCATGGGATTGGTAATCATACCTACAGCCACAGTCATCCGTGGATGATGTCACCTTTGCGTGCGCAGCAGGAAGTTAGCAAAACTAACAGCATAATTAAGTCGGTTACTGGAATTACACCCCGGTGGTTTCGTCCACCTTTTGGGCGTTTGCGTGCAGCGATGCGCAGGCAGGCACATCTGGAGGGGATGAGGACGGTTTTATGGAGCCGTAGTGTTATCGATTGGGGCATGCTCGGCAATAAAGCGGGCATCGCCCGGCGGCTCGAAACCATTGAGCCGGGTGACATTGTACTAATGCATGATGGAAAGCGTGAGGCGAATAACCCGGAGTTTACGGTTGAATGCTTGCCAACATTTTTGCAGTCTCTTGGTGAGAAAGCCTTGGCTGCTTGTACGTTGGATGAGGTTTTTTAATGAACATAAAAATTCTATTTTTTTCAGTTTGTTGTAACTGTGAAAAATATTGGTTTGCGCGCCAATATCGATGAACAATTTGCATATCGATAGACAACTCATAACGAGGCTCCTATGCTCAACACTTGCTACTCAGTGCGAGGTGGCCTGAGTATTTGGCAATTTTTTGACTTAAAAAAGGAGTGAGTTATGGCGGTTTCTAAAATCAAGTTTGTAACCATTGTTGGTGCGCGTGGTGGGAGCTCCTCCAATCAGGATCTCGAATTAACGGTCATGGGAAGTAATTGGGAGTCTGTCAGTGGCCAGCAACCCGGCGCAGTTAAAGAAACTATTATTGATTTACCTGAGCCAGTTTCAATAAATGACTTCAGTTTTAACTTTTTTGATATTTATGCAAGTTCAATGAGTGCAGGTTCATCCTGGCTGTTATTGGAATCCATTTATATTATGGATGCCAGCCCTGGTAGCCCGAGCCAATTATTATTGGGGATTCCCAATTGGCCCAAAAATCTGTGGCTCTGTAATGAGGTTCAGTCGATTAGCGGCGGTTACGTAGTGACAGGTTGTAATTTGGGTGTTATCGCTAAAATGTCTAACTAGATTTTCTTTTGCGCTGAGTTTTTCTTTTGCCCCCCCCGTTTGTTCGTAAATAAACACCCGAAAGCAAAACGCCCGGTTTTTTAAACCGGGCGTTTTTTTCAGGTCCTAATTTTTAAATGTTCCATTCACAAGCAGTTACTTCACATTGCCCGCATGTAAACCACATTCTTTTTTAGTGGCTTCTTCCCACCACCAGCGGCCTTCGCGTTCATGTTGCCCGGGTGCAACGGGGCGGGTGCAAGGCTCGCAGCCGATGGAAATAAACCCGCGCTCGTGCAATTCGTTGTAGGGCACTTCGCACATGCGAATGTAATCCCACACTTCTTTGGATGACCAATTAGCCAGTGGGTTGAACTTGGTCAGTTTGTCGCCAGGGCGGGCAAACAGTTTGTCGTCTTGAATGACAGGAATTTCCGCGCGGGTAGGGCTTTGGTCTTTGCGTTGACCGGTAATCCAGGCATCCACTGTCAGCAGTTTTTTACGTAGCGGTTCGATTTTGCGAATACCGCAGCACTCTTTGTGGTCGTCCTCATAGAAACTGAACAGGCCTTTCGCTTGCACCAGTGCGCGCACGTCGTCGCCATCGGGTGACACTACATCGATCTTAATGCCGTAGTGTTTGCGTACCTTTTCGATAAAACGATATGTCTCGGGATGTAAACGGCCGGTATCTAGGCAAAACACCTGTACATCGGGGCGATAGTTGCGCGCCATTTCGATCAGCGCTACGTCCTCGGCACCGCTGAAAGAAATCGCGATATTCTCGAACTGGCTCAGGGCGTATTTGATGATTTTCTGGGGGCTTTCTTGCTGCAACTTGGCTTCAAGATCAACAAGATTGATTTGGCTATCGGTCATGGTGGCTACTCACGGTCATTCTTTTTAAGAGGCAGTAAGGATACCAGAGGCGCCGCCTCCAGCCCAAGTAATGCGCGGTATTCAGGTTTGCTTTAGCAGGGTAAAAAGGGTAGATTGCCGCCACTCTTTTTACCCCTAATAGCTTGATTATTAACCGTCTTGGAGGTTGTTGTGGAATTAGCATGTCTGGATTTGGAAGGTGTATTGGTCCCCGAAATTTGGATTGAATTTGCGAAAGTGACCGGCATTGAAGAGCTTAAAGCCACTACCCGCGACATCCCTGATTACGATGTATTAATGAAGCAGCGCCTGCGCATTCTGGAGCAGCACAACCTCGGCTTAAAAGAAATTCAGGACGTGATCGCCACTCTCAAGCCGCTCGAGGGCGCCGTTGAGTTTGTGGATTGGCTGCGCGAGCGCTTCCAGGTGATCATCCTCTCGGACACGTTCTATGAATTCTCCCAACCGCTGATGCGCCAATTGGGTTTCCCAACACTGCTGTGTCACCGTTTGAACATAGATGAGCGCGGCATGGTGGTTGGCTACACCCTGCGTCAACGCGATCCAAAGCGTCAATCTGTATTAGCGCTGAAAACCTTGTACTACCGTGTAATCGCCGCTGGAGACTCGTACAACGACACGACGATGTTGGGCGAAGCGGATCAAGGCATTCTGTTCCATGCACCGCAAAATGTGATCGAGCAATTCCCGCAATTCCCGGCGGTTCACACTTACGAAGATTTGAAGAAAGAATTTATCAAAGCGAGTAATCGTGAACTGAGTTTGTAATTAGGGCTTTAATCGCTATAACGCAAAAAGGGGCAATCATTCATATGATTGCCCCTTTTTTATTGCTGTTGATTGAGTTCTATTAAGGGCGGTGCCCACTGCTGTTTTGTGGCGCCAACACCCAACAAAAACATCCCTTTGAGGAGGATAATAATCAGTGCTCCGATAACCAGTTCAGTAAGGATTTTATTGTTCTTTTGAGTTGGTATTTTCATCGTAACTCCAAGGTGAATCAGGTGTTTTAACGTTTAGTTCAATACCCACTTCACTTGGACTATCATCTAATGATCTTGTTACAAAATATTATGGTTGAGCCATAGCGTGACACCTCCTTTGTCACTATTGCTACTAGTACAGCACTCGCTTAAACATGCCCAGTGCTGTTTGGTAACCCCACAGCTGCAACTCTGCATCGTATCTCTCGCCTTCATCGCGCATAAAAGCATGCACACCATTCACCTCATGCCAAGTGAAGTTCACTCCCTTCGCAACCAGGTTGGCATAAACTTTTGCGCGCCCCTCCGGCGGAATATGCGGGTCTTGTTTGCCCCAAATCATCTGCAATTCCCCTTTAATTTCACCGGTGCGAGTCAGGCTTTCATTGCCGGGGTTGGAGGGTGTTAAGCCGGAGTGAATGTCCGTTGCATAAAAACAGCTAGTGGCCGCGATGGCCGGGTTGATGGCCGCGCGATACGCCAAACCACCGCCCAAGCAAAAACCCATAGCGCCGATTTTGCCGGAGTAATAATCCAGTGTTTGCGCGTAATCGATCATCGCCTGAGTATCGCTGTCGTGTGCTTCCAGGGTTTTGGCGACTTTATCGGCGTTGCCTTTATCGCGGCCGGCATCGTCGTAACCCAGTACGGTACCGATTGGGTTTAACTCATGGAACACTTCCGGAACAATCACAATAAAACCGTGGCCCGCCATAATTTGGGCGCTGCGACGGATCGGTGAGGTCTGTTGGAAAATTTCGGAGTAAAGAATAATCGCAGGGAATTTTTTGCCGGCGGTTTCGGGGGTGTTTTTGGGGCGATAAACATAGCAGCGCATAACGCCGGTAGGGGTGTTTAAGTCGATTTGATGATCCTGGATAAGCATTATTTTCTCCTCTATTGATGGGGTAGATGTTTTGTAATTGGCACTGAGTTTTCGGAATTCGGACTCTTCTTTCAAAACCCTCAAGTCAGGGACGACTTGAGGGAGCTACAGGGATGTATTCATGCGTTTTTGAAAGAAGAGTCCGTGTTTCGAAAACGGGCTTCAAATTTAAGAACCAAACTCTTTTTCAAGTGTATCCATCAGCACTTTTACCTTAGCGATGGACTCGCGGTATTCCTGCTCGGTTTCTGAATCTGCAACTATGCCGCCGCCGCCCCAGCAGTGGATTTTGTCGCCATCGCATACCAAGGTACGGATGGCGATGCTGGTATCCATTTGGCCGTCGGCACTGATGTATCCCAGGCTGCCACAATAAAGCGAGCGGCGGGTGGGCTCCAACTCTTCGATAATCTCCATGGCGCGAATCTTCGGCGCGCCAGTAATACTGCCGCCGGGAAAAGCATCGCGTAGCAGGTCAAGGGCGGTGGCATTGGGGGTTAACTCACCGGTCACGGTGCTCACCAGGTGATGTACGTTGGCAAAGGTCTGCAGTTCGCAGAGTGTGGGTACCCGTACTTGTGCGCAGTGTTTGCTCAAATCGTTGCGTAGCAAATCCACAATCATCACATTCTCGGCGCGATTCTTCAGGCTGTTTTGCAGCCATTCGGCGTTGGCGGCATCCTCTTCGGGGGTCGCGCCGCGTTTGATCGTCCCTTTAATCGGTTTGGTCTCCACGCGCTTGTCACGCACCTGAATAAACCGCTCGGGCGATAAGCTCAGCACCGAACCGGCCTCCAATTGCATAAAACCCGAGAAGGGCGAGGGCAGTGCCTGGCGCAGGGCGAGGTAAGCAATAAGCGGATCGCCGCTGAATTCAGCGCTGAAACGCTGGGCAAAATTGACTTGATAACAATCCCCCGCACGAATGTAGTCGTGAATTTTCGCCAGTGCTTGTTGGTATTCTTCTACTTTAAGATTGCTTTCAAACTCACTGATTTTGAACGATTTTTGAACACTCTTAATGCAATTTATAGCTTCGTGGAACGCTGGGTTTTTAGCGGCTGAGGCGCAGAGCTGCTCGATTTCCAAAAAGTTATAAGCATCGCCAAGCCGTTGACCCAGCTCAGTATTGATGACTAAACAAGCGGTTTTATGCTGGTGATCCTGAATAATCGCCCAAGGGTAAATGCCGACCGACATATCCGGCAGCGCTATATCATTTCGCGCAAGATTAGGCATGGTTTCCAAGCGGCGGCCGAGGTCATAAGCAAAATAGCCAAGTGCGCCGCCAATAAAAGGTAGGTTGCTATTTGAATGTTCGGGTAATTGATCGGCTGGTAAATATTTCTTGAGCAGATAAAACGGATCCAGTGCAGATTCGTCTGTGCGTCCATCATCGTAACGAATAGATGTGTTCGCCCCACGTGTTTCTACCAAGCACTGCGGCGCAGCGGCGATAATATCAAAGCGCCCATACGTGCTCTGCGGGCGGCCGGAATCCAGCCAGACAGCATGGGGTAAATGGCGCACCAGAGCGAACCAGTGGGCCGAGTCTGGTTGATAAACAAGCGGAATAATGTGAGGTGTTGTGGCAGTAAAGTCGGGCATGGAATCTCGTCGGGCTATGCCGTTACGGGGGTTGCATTCTACCTTATCAAGCCTCGGCTGCGGCAATTAGACTTTGACGCCAAGCCCGTTTAAGCTGCTGCGACTTCGAGTGTGCTTTTGTCGCTGACAAGTGTTTGTTAATTAAGGACTAACCTGATGGATTTCCTCGTTTTTATAGTGGCCATGTTGATTGGCGGGGTTGCGGCCTGGCAGGCATTTAGCTGGTACTACGCCAAAAAGTTTAAACCTGCCAAGCAGGATGTTGCTGCTGAATCCTTTGTGCTGTTGGAGCGGATCGAAAAGGTGTTTAAGGTGGTATTAGCCGAAGGTTATTTCACCGAAATATACGATCACAAATCCAAAAAAGATTTCTTTGGCATTTTCAAAACTAACAGCAAGGCCTTGGTCGTCGCCAAAGCAAAAGTATCGGTAGGTTACGATTTTGCCAAAATGCGTTTTCGCCGCGATCACCAAAGCCGCACGCTGGTTATCGAGCACTTTGCCGACCCTGAAATTATTTCTATCGATACCGATTACAAGTTCTATGACATCAACCAAGGCTTGCTCAATAAGTTTGATAACGAGGATTACACCGAAATTCTCGCCGAAGCCAAAAAGCTGATGCAGGACAAAGCGCAAGCGAGCGATTTACCCGAAATTGCGCAAAAACAAATTCAACTAATGATGCAACAACTCTGTGCTTCCGTCGGTTGGCAGTTGGAGCATGAAAAGGTGTTGGAACCGCTGAAAACGGTACAAGTGCTTGTTGATGATAATAAATAAAAATACACGTAAGGAATTTCTATGGTTTTACTGATTATTTTCACCTTGGTCGGGATGGGCTTGGGTGAAGCGGCATTTTATGAAAATGGTTGGCTGATTGGCGGCGCGCTGGGGTTTTTGATCACCAAAATCATTCAACTCAGCGGTCAGGTTACGCGCCTTCAGCGCGATGTAAAACAACTGCAATCCCCGCCGATTCCACCCGCGCCGATTGCGCAACCTGTTACTGCACAGTCGGTGTCGGTAGTGTCGCCTGTCAATGCAGAGCCGGAGCCGCTGCAACAAACTCCTCAACACCAAGCTCCTCAATACCAAACTCTGCTGGATGAGCGCTTAAAGGAGCATGGTATTGAGTTGCCGCCGGCGCAACCGCAATTGCCGCCACAAACTGCCGCACGTCAAACAACAGTGCCGCAATCACAAACTGTTTATCAACCCGCAGCGGCGCGCTATGAGCGCCCGCCTCGCCAGCCCAATGCAGTGGAAAAAGCCGCTGAAAAACTGCAGCAATATCTCAAGGATTTTTTCACCCAAGGCAATCCTATTGTGCGTATCGGCATGGTAGTGATGTTTTTTGGTTTGAGTTTTTTAGTGAAGTACGCCGCGAACCAAGGCATGTTTCCGCTGGAATTACGCATGGCGATAGTGGCTGGCATTGCACTGGTGTTAATTGGGCTCGGCTGGAAAACCCGTGACCGTGAGGGTGGTTACGGGCTGGTATTGCAGGGCGGTGGTATTGGTGCGCTGTACCTCACGGTATTTGCGGCGGCCAAAATGTATGCACTGATGCCTACTGGTGTTGCGCTGGTATTAATGCTGATTATTGTTGCGCTGGGTGTGCTACTCGCCGTTATCCAAAATGCACAAGTACTGGCGCTAATGGCCACCGCTGGTGGTTTTCTTGCGCCCATTCTCACCTCGGACAGTTCCGGGAATCATGTCGGGCTGTTTAGTTTTTATCTGCTACTTAACCTCGGCATTCTCGCCATTGCCTGGTTTAAAACCTGGCGCTTGCTCAATTGGGTCGGCTTTGTTTTTACCTTTGTAATTACCTCGCTCTGGGGCGTATTGAAATACGAGCCGCATTTATATGCCAGCACCCAGCCTTTTTTGCTCGCGTTTTTTGCGCTTTATTTAAGCGTATCGATTTTATTTTCACTCAAACAACCGCCCAACTTAAAAGGTTTGGTGGATGGCAGTTTGGTATTTGGTTTGCCGATTGTCGGTTTCGGTTTGCAAACTGCGCTGCTTAAACACACTGAATACGGCTTGGCGATTAGTGCATTAATTTTGGCGATAATTTATATCACGCTGGCGCGCGTGCTCTGGGCAAAATACCAACAAACCCACCGGGTACTGATTGAATCTTTTATCGCCTTGGGTGTGACCTTTGCCACGCTCACCATTCCGCTGGCGTTAGACGCGCAGTGGACATCTGCAACTTGGGCCCTGGAGGCCGCCGGTTTAATTTGGGTCGGTTTGCGTCAGCAGCGATTGCTACCGCGCTGTGCCGGTTACTTGTTGTATATCGCGGCGGCGGTGTCATTGCTGATTGACGGTATTAGTGCTGGTTCCTTGCCTATTATTCGCGGTGATTTTATCGGCTTGCTGATCCTGTCTGTCGCCGCACTGGCGATTGCCTTCACTGCAGATCGTTTTATTACCGCGTTGCGGTCGAGCGAAAAACACTTGGCATCTGTTGCGCAAATTATTGCGTGGCTCTGGTGGTTGCACGCGGGTTATATGGAGTTAAGTGCCCATGTGGCGGGCGAGCAGCATTTTGCCGCGCTGATTGGTTTTTTTGCCGTCTCCGTTGCCGGTGTAATTGGGTTAAGTAAAAAATTAAGTTGGCCGTCACTGGCGTCGCTCGGTTTTTGGTTATTGCCTTTAACGTCACTCTGGGCGCTGCGTAATTTTGGCGAAGGCTTATTTATCGGGTATGGCGTTTATCCCTCGCAGGGTTGGGGTTTACTGGCGCTTGGTTTATTTATTGCGGTGCAATATCGCTTTTTATGGAGCCGTCGCGAATTGTCACCCGGCGGTTTATTAAGTGTGTGGCACATTTTAAGCGCGTGGTTTTTATTCACGCTGGTGTATTGGGAGGCAAGTCACTGGCAGGGTGTTATGCAATGGTATGGCACCAGTGCGGCGGTATTGTGGTTTGCGTGTTTGGTTGTGCCCTTGGTTGCGCTGCTGTATTTCACACCTAAATCCATTTGGCCGTTTGCGGCTTATCCGGCGGATTATAAAAATTATATTCCTGCGCCGTTGTTGCTGTTATTACTCGGTTGGTTTGTTGTTGCTTCACATTATTCCGGTATCACCAATCAATTTTATTTACCCATACTCAATCCGCTGGATTTAGCACAAGCCGCTGTATTGGCGATTGTTGCTTATGCCATTAAGCGCGGCTTTATTAATTTGCACACAGCACCCGCCGAGTTGCGCTACGGCTTGCTCGGTGGTTTGGGTTTTGTGTGGATTAACCTGGTGCTGCTACGTGCAATTCACCATTACGCGGCTGTGGACTATGTCGCCGCAGTAATGTGGGATTCTGCCATCGTACAAATGTCGCTTTCCATTTTGTGGGCGATTTGCGCGTTGGTTGTTATGAATATTTCCCGCCGTCTGCAAGAACGCAAACTCTGGATGCTCGGCGCCGGTTTACTTGCCCTGATAGTCGCAAAACTATTCCTGAAAGATTTAAGCGGCGCAGGTACCTTGGCAGGTGTTGTGTCGTTTATGGCCGTGGGTGCATTAATGTTACTGATTGGTTATTTATCACCGATTCCGGCGAAAGCAAAAGCGGTAGAGCCTGAGTAAACGCACTCCGAAATCGTTTGCGATTAGGGGCTTTGTTTCGAAAACGCATGAATACATCCCTATAGCTCCCTCAAGTCGTCCCTGACTTGAGGGTTTCGAAACAAAGCCCCTAACAGCAAACTTATACTCTGCCAATGTGCGATTTGTATAAGAGGTAAAAAATGAATTCCGTTAAAAAGTATCTAACAACAATTGCAATAGCACTGGGTTTTAGTGCGGGATGTAGTGCTGAAATAATACCCGTATATAAAATTGACGCTGCCACTGGCAGCTATGTGCAAACTACCTTAACCCACGATATTTATCGCTACAGTGCCGATACACAATTAAAAGATTTAATCGTTACCGATCAACAAGGCAATAAGCTGCCGTACCGCATTAGCGCGCCGGATACAAAAATCAGCGTGCAAACGCAACAAACGCCTGTGCGTTATTTCCCGGTGCCGGTCGGTGCATCGCCAGAAACTTTGTTGATATTAAGCAGCGCCTCTATTCGTTTGGCGGATAACGAAATTTCCGTCAGTGTAGAGAAGGGCAACAACCCCTTAGCGGAAAACCAAACTGCCGCTACCGATTTTTATGTGGTGGATTTGAGCGATGTAAGAACCCGTGTTGACAGCTTGGCTATTCTTTGGCCGATTAACGAGGCGCATCAATATCTGGAAGTGGAGGTCAGTGGCACCAATGATATGACCAACTGGACACCTATCACCAACACCACACTGGTGCAATTGCAGAAAGAGGGCGAGTATTTAACGCGCAATAAAATCGCGCTAAACCTGAATGAAATGCAATATGCCTATTTGCGCTTAAAATTTACGCGCGGTGGCGACAATTTAAAACTCACCAGCGTTCATATTGAAAATACCGATAAAATTGCCAACGCACCCACCGCTGACACCTGGGAAGTGCAGGGAGCCTTGGCAGAAAAACAAAGCTCTGCTTTACACGCTGAACGCCACAACAATAATTCAGCCGTCGCCGCATGGGAATTTACCCGCGACGATATCGCTCCGGTTAGTCAAGTGAGCCTGAATTTAGGCAACATTCAATACGGTGATAGCCTCAATGTTTTTTCCCGTCGCAGCAGCAAACAACCCTGGCAATTAGTGCATCAAGGTATTTGGTTTAACGCCCAAGTCGGCAGCGAATGGCAGCGCAGCGACGCCATTAGTATTTACAGCAATAGCGATACCCAGTGGCGCGTTGAACTCAACGAATTAGTGCGCACCACGCTAACACCTGCGCTGGTATTTCACCGCACAGCACAGACCTTACAATTTATCGCCAACAACACCGCCCCCTATAACATCGCCATAGACAACCAAACCACCACCGACCACCAAGCCGTTAGCGCGCAAATATTCTCGCAACTTATGGCAGGGAAAGACGTGCAATGGGAATCCGTAACCGCAGAACCCCTGAACCCTAATCTTGGCTCCTTTGCCCGTCACCAAATAGATATAAATTGGAAAACTATTTTATTTTGGTTGGTGTTGATTAGTGCGGTGGGGGCGTTGGTGTGGGTAGCGGTTCGGTTGGTGGGGCAGATAAAAGCCACAGTAAAGTAGCGTTTGAACTCTAAAAAAGTGTATTTAATTACTGGGGTCTTAAAAGAGGATTGATAGTGAATTTCAAAAAATTGAAAACAGTAAATTTAAAAAGTAATCCTGTGCTAACTGAAAAATGGCTACAGGACATAATTGCTCAAGATCCCAGTGTTCTAGGTATCGGTGATGTTTTACTGAAAGATAAGGAGCGCATTCATCCAGGTGCGGGTCGATTAGATTTGTTACTTCAGGATGCCGACGGACATGGGAGGTATGAAGTTGAAATTCAATTGGGAGCAACGGATGAATCTCATTTAATTAGAACTATTGAGTATTGGGATATAGAAAGGAAAAAATACCCTCAATATGACCATACAGCTGTAATCATAGCGGAGAATATTACATCTCGTTTTTTTAATGTGATTAGCTTATTTAATGGTTTTATTCCTCTGATGGCCATTCAAGTAACTGCGATAGAAACAGAGGGTGGTGTGGGTCTTCTTTTTACCAAGGTATTAGATACGGTGAAATTGGGTTATCTCGGTGATGATGAGGAAATTTCTGAGCCAACTGACAGATCCTATTGGGAGTCAGTTAGAGGAACAAAGAAAACTGTAGGTTTGGCTGATAAAATATTGGAGCTAGTGCATCAGTTCGCCCCAAATGCTGAGTTAAGCTACAACAAATATTACATTGGATTTTGGATTGATGGTCGTGCATATAATTTCGCCATAATGCGTCCTCAAAAGAGTGGTCTGCGGTTAGAGATTAGATTGCCGAAAGAGGATGAAACAGACAACATTATAAATTCAGCTGAACTGGATATGCTCGATTACGATACTAGGTGGAGAAGTTATCGGATTAAGTTAAACGAAGAATCTATCGTTAATAAAAACGGTTTTTTATTAACTCTGCTCAACAATGCGTACGAATCTAGACGATAATTCGATTTTAAACTAAAAGAAAGAGAGTGTAATGGCTTCAAAATTTTATGTGGTATGGGCTGGGCGCGAGACGGGGATTTTTACGGATTGGGCTACGTGTAAAAAGCATATCGATGGTTTTACCGGTGCACGGTATAAATCGTTTTTAACTCGTGAAGAAGCCGAAGCAGCTTTTGGTGGTGCAAAACCGACGGCGGGAACGGGTGGGCGTGCAGCAACTGCTGCGAAGATCAAAACCTATAACGCGGCAGAAGTAAATGCCTTGCCGGTGGATGTGAAAATTTTTACTGACGGTGGTTGTGAACCAAACCCCGGTGAAGCGGGGTCGGGGTTGGCGTTGTATCGCGATAATAAAATCGCTGAGCTTTGGTATGGCTTGTATAACCCGAATGGCACCAATAACACCGCCGAATTAAATGCATTACACCAAGGTCTGCTACTGGCGAAAGAGGAAATCGCCAAAGGTAAAACTGCGGCGGTTTTTTCTGACTCGCAGTATTCCATTCAGTGTGTTGTGCAATGGGCCGTAGGTTGGGAAAAAGCGGGCTGGAAAAAGAAGGGTGGGGAGATTAAAAATCTGGAATTGATTAAAGAGATTTATTCCCTACACCAAACCCTGAAAGACAAAGTGCAAGTGCTACATGTGAATGGTCACGTAGGTGTACAGGGCAATGAACTCGCCGACCGCATGTCCATCCTCGCCATCAAAACTGGCGAAACTGAATTTGCGCTGTACCGCGAACCGCTGGATATTGCGGCGATTCTGGCGACGCGTGCGGGGTAATTACTGAACAGTAATTGGGGGCAATTACGGCCTCCAACAGTTTTAATACAAGGAAACAATAATGAAATTAGGTACATGCCCTTGTTGCGGCTCACGCGATTTACAAAAAGTACAAGGGGAAGAATTTGTTTGTCAGGCATGTAAAGCGCCATTGCGTTTTACTTGGAGCGCTGCTCACGGTATTGGTATTGTATTACCACTCACTTTGCCCAATTTGATGCAACAGTTTCCAGAGTTTATTCGCTATGGTGTTCCCGCCGTATTATTGGCGGTGTTATTGGTTTTGTATTTTAAGTATCGCCGCTTTCATTTAGATGAAATCCGCCTTAATGAATTGCTATTGGAATTGCAGCATGACCTACAGTTGGCTGGTAAATTTAGCGCAAGAAAAACTGGTGTGCTTGATTTTATCCAACAAATGAATGGACTAAAAAATACTTACGGTAAAGTGCCAGCAATACAAACGTTATTGCGGGAGCACTTTAATCGGGTTGGTGGCTTTAATATTGAGGAGCAGAGCAGGGCTTTTTCCGGGCTTTATCCTGATATCGATCTAAACCAATTTTCGCAACAACAAATATCTTTTGCTCAAGCAGAAATAGAGCGTTTGCGAGCCTATAGCGTAAAGGCGTGAGCTATTGATATCCACTGTAGATAAAAATAACAATGAACCTGAAAGCCCTGCTAAAAAATAATCACGCACACATGGCGTTAATCATCGGTAACGGTATTAATCGTTACAACAGCGATGCAGGGCTTAGCTCTTGGGATGCGATGCTGCTGGAGCTGTGGGAACGGCATACACACGACGAACCTAAAGATATTCCGCTGGGCATTTCCCTTACCGAATTTTATGACGCGCTGGATTTAAGCAGCAATGCGGTGAGTAAAAATCTGCAAAAAGAATTCTGTTGTTTTCTGGATGGTTGGCAAGCAAAAGAACATCACCTTCGCCTGATGCGCTGGGCGCAACAATATGCGGTGCCGGTATTAACCACGAATTTTGATGAAACCCTCTCTGATTGTGCCGGCCTTCAATTGCACCACACCGATGGTGTCCGCTTTACCGATTTTTATCCCTGGTCGAGTTACTTTGCAGCGCAAGCGAGTAATGACCCTGCACAAGAATTTGCGATTTGGCACATCAACGGTATTAAGCGTTATTCGCGTAGCATTCGTTTAGGGCTCAGCCATTACATGGGTTCCGTTGAGCGCGCACGCGCTTTAATTCATAAGGGCGGCGATAAGCGGTTGTACTCCGAAAAACACCAAGGCCAATGGAACGGCTGCAACACCTGGCTGCAGTGTATTTTTAATAATGATCTGGTGTTTGTTGGGCTGGGGTTGGACACCTCGGAAATTTTTCTGCGCTGGCTGCTGATCGAGCGGGCCAAATACTTCAAAACCTATCCCACGCGGCGGCGCGCCGCTTATTACCTGCACGCCGGGCGGGATTTGTCGCAAGGGCAGGTGATCTTCCTCAAAAGCGTTGGCTGCGACATTGTAAAACTGCCCAGTTACGATCGGCTCTATGGCGATGCCTGGCTTGTGTAGCGGGCTTGTGTGTTGGATTTGTATGGCTGGTCTCTGTGGTTAGTTTGGTTTTGTAAATCTCCTGCCATTTATCCGATAATTGGTTTAGATTTCTGCTCTCAGTGTTAATAAGCATATTAATAACAATATCCATCACAGCAGAAAGAGAGCTATTTATGACAATCCATGGATTCAAACAACACCTGCTGGCAGCTATGTTGCTGTGCGCAGTGGCAAGCTCAGTACAAGCCGCCCCCGCAAAAACCGCCGTAAATGACCCGAACAAAGAAGAATGGATTGAGATGTTCAACGGTAAGGATTTAAGCAACTGGAGCGTGAAAATCAGTGGCTTTGAGTTGAACGACAATGCGTTTAATACCTTTCGCGTCGAAGACGGCATTATGAAAATGCGCTACGACCAGTACAAAGAATTCAATAATCACTTCGGTCATATTTTTTACAACGGCGGCCCATACTCCCATTACCGTATGAAAGTGGAGTACCGTTTTGTGGGGGATCAGGTTAAAAATGGCCCGGCATGGGCGTACCGCAACAACGGCATCATGTATCACACGCAAGACCCCAAAACTATGGGCGTTAAGCAGGATTTCCCCGGCAGCATGGAATACCAATTGTTGGGTGGCGATGGCGTAAACCCGCGCACTACCGGCAACCTGTGTACCCCCGGTACCCATGTGGTTTACAACGGCAAATTTACCGAAGATCACATCATCAACTCCAATAGCGACACCTTCCACGGTGAGCAATGGGTAACTGCCGAGTTGGTAGTTCACGGCAGCGAAAAAGCCGAACACTTTATTAACGGCAAAAAAGTATTGGAATACACCGGTTTGCAATGGGACGACCGCACACCCAACAGCGGTGGTTACATCGCCCTGCAAGCAGAGAGTCACCCTACAGATTTTCGCCGCGTAAGCTTGTTGAATTTGGAAGGTTGTATGGATAAGACCGCGAAGAATTTCAAAAGCTATTTTGTGAAGAATAAACAGGAAGCGTGTGTTTATTAATCGGGGGCAGCATCGCCCCCTTGTCAAACTACCACTAACGTTAAAAAAACTTCCACTTTTTGTTTTTTGGTAACCTTTTTCCGAAAAGCGATATCAGTATTACCAGGGGTTTCAATAGGCTGCGATCAACCGTACTTGCTGTACGGTTGATCGCACATCTATTAATAATAAGTATTGAGATCCCTGTTATGAAAACAATAAATGCATTGTTAGTGCTAAGTATTGCCTCGCTGCTTTCTGCTTGTGGCGGTTCAGGAGCAGGCTCGGGTGCCAGTTCGAGTAGTGTCTCGTCAATGGTTGAGTCGGTATCCAGTCAGTCGAGCGCAGTTAGTGTTGATGCTTCATCGGTCGACGCCAGTTCGTCTAGTCTTGCCTCTTCAGTCGCTGATGTCAGTTCATCGAGCCCTGCTATTTCATCGGTTGATATGAGCTCATCCGGCCTCGCTATGTCATCGGTTGCTATGAGTTCGTCATCCGTTATTACCATTTCGTCGGCGGATGCAAGTTCATCAAGCCTTGCCGCTTCCTCGATTGTGGCAAGCTCTTCTAGTCTCGCAATTTCATCTTCATCGATTGAAGCCAGCTCATCCAGCCTTGTGAGCTCTTCTTCAGTTGCAAGCTCCTCCAGTCTTGCTGCTTCATCAGCCAGCACCGCTCTTTACCCCAGTTACAACACTAATCCCATTGCTCCTGATATGACGGGCATGGAAAGTGATGCGGTACAGTTGGCTGCCAAAATGAAGCTGGGTATTAATGTTGGAAACCAAATGGAAGCAACGAATTGCCCGCAGCTGGAATTGACACAGAGAGAGACTTGCTGGGGCCACCCGAAGGTTTCTGAGGCTTATATTCAATTGGTCAAGGACAGGGGTTTTGACGCGATTCGGCTCCCCGTATCCTGGGATCAGTACGCTGATCAAACTACTGGAAAAATCAGTGATTTTTGGCTTAATCGCGTGAAAGAAGTGGTGCAGTATGCGGTGGATAATGGGCTCTACGTAATGGTTAACATCCATTGGGATGGAGGCTGGTTGGAGAGAAGTTTTCACGAAGCCGCTGAATCTGAAACCAAGAAAGAAGCGGTAAAAGCCAAACAAAAAGCTTATTGGGAACAAATTGCCACACATCTGCGCGAATTCGATGAACATGTCATGTTTGCGAGCGCCAACGAGCCTGATACATCTAATGACAACGAGTCAGCCTCTGTGATTGCATCAAGAGTTGCTGTTCTTGATGAGTATCACCAAACATTTGTCGATGCGGTTCGTTCCACCGGCGGTAAAAACGCTTATCGCGTGTTGATAATCCAAGCCCCAAAAACCGACATTGATCTGGCAACCAATAATTGGTTTGTTATGCCATCCGACACTGCAACGGGTCGCCAAATGGCTGAGGTGCATTTTTACCCATTTAGTTTTACCAACCAGGACGCAGATATAGTGGCTGACTGGGGAACCTTACAGTTTTTTTGTTACTGGGGTGAAGGCAACCATTCGGAAACTGATACTTTTCGCAACTCGACTCGCGAGGAAGAAGGGTTTGTTGATGCGAAATTTGCCCAAATGAAAACAAAATTTGCGGACCAAGGCATCCCCGTTGTGTTAGGAGAGTTCGCTGCAAGGCCGCGCTCTGAGGAAGCTTGCTCTGACTATCCCAAGCATCTCGCGTCGCGCGCTTATTACGCTCAATATGTCACCCAAGCGTCAATTGAAAATGGCATGCTGCCATTCTTTTGGGATACAGGCGAGGTGTTTGAGCGCGGTACTCCGGCTGTCAATAATCAACAAGTGCTTGATGGGCTATTAATAGGCTCTGGTAAATTGAACGGTAGTTCATCGAGTAGTCAGTCCAGTTCAGCGAACAGCTCCAGTTCGTCAACAGAAGTCTCCAGCACCTCTAGCAGCTCATCATCCAGTGCGAGCAATAGTATTGTCTTGGATACCAGTCCGAGTAATTGGAGTGTGAGCAATGGTGTAGTTAAAAATGACTCTGCCACTCATATTCAATTCACATTAAGTGCAAGCGGCCAAGCTGCTGAGATCGGGCTTGGTGCGCCAATAAATATGAATGGCTCGACAGTTGAAGTAGTGTTGAATTTTGATCAAGTGTTTGTGACTGACCGCAATAACGGAAATACTCAATTTTTCCAATTTTTTGCTTTAGATGGCGATTGGGATGATGTTGGCGGGCAGCAATGGGTATGCATGCAACAATCTACTCCTATAATTGCAGATCAAGATCAAACATTTACCTGTTCGGGAGCGTTTAATGATGTAGCAGATGCAGCAGTTTTCGGGCTCCAATTCTTCGCAACGGCAGGAACAGTTACCATTAAAAGTGCCACTATTACCTTGGCAGAATAATTAGTGGTTACTACAGGCCGACTTCATGTATGAGGTCGGCCTTTTTCTTTGTGGTTGCAGAACAAAACTGGCGATACCAATTCTGTCAACTCACGCTACACCGTGCATCTCACGCCCACATCCATAAGTATGGAACCCAGCGTGCACCGGCTTCAGCTGTTTTGCTTTTTTGTGGAGCAGAGCTATGACCCTTTCCAATTGTTTAATCGCAGCCCACCGGCAATCACAAAACCACAATTGTTAGAGGCTTTATTGATTGGCGTTGGAAAAGCCGTTGTAACAGGCCCGCTTTATAAACAAAGCGGGCTTTTTCTTTTGAACAGATTATTTTGGAGCTAAATCAATTGTTGAGTTGATGGGGTTATCGAGAAATCCAGTTATTAATCAAGCGATGCCTAATGTGCGATTAAGGGCAGGGTTTGTGTGGTTTGTTGGGAAATGATGAGGCATGGAATCTCCAACCAAAACCGCTTATCACGATAACAATATTTTTTATTTTTATAACAATAAATTAGAAAATGGATTAAATAGACAATTTTCCGCATTCTCTGTACGAGATGAATTTGGTCGGCTTTTCAATCTCTGCTGTTTATTTGTAACTTTTATTCTCACAAGTTTGGGTTGAAAGTGCAGAATCGACTGTAAAAATAGCAAATTTTGAAATTTTTATTCATATATTTGAAATTAAAAAAAAATTAAGAAAACACGCTATTCAGGATTTATATAAAACCCGCCTAATTGTGTAGAAGGGCAAAAGAAGTTTTAAGCGCCCTTTGGTTTCCCAGGTATGGCAAAAACCTTCTGCAAGGTCGTGAACCTTGCTTGGAGTCTTGCCCTGGACTTGGAGAGCGACACAACCATATAAACATAAATTAGGTGGTATACAGAGATGTCGAATAACAATAGTTATAACTATGGTCGGTTCAAGAAAACACTACTTGCAGCAAGTATTATGGCCATTGGGGCTGGGGCTTATGCGGCTGACGATTCCAAAACTACGGGCGCCAAAGATGATGATATTGAGGAGATCGTTGTTTCTGGTATTCGCCGGAATATTGAATCTGCCCAGGAATTAAAGAGAAATGCTAATACTGTAATCGATTCCATTACAGCAGATGAGTTGGGAGACTTCCCGGATAAATCGGTTGCCGAAGCCTTGATGCGTGTTCCTGGTGTAATGATTGAGCGCTTTGCTACGCGAACAGATACAGGCGCATTCTCCGTGGAGCCATCTGGCGTCATCATCCGCGGTCTACCATTTGTGCGCAGTGAATTTAATGGACGCGATACTTTTAGTGCAGATTCAAGTCGCGGTTTGAGTTGGGGTGATGTATCCCCGGAGCTTATGGGTGGTGTGGATATTTATAAAAACCAAACCGCGGAACTGATCGAAGGTGGTATTTCTGGTCTTGTAAATCTCAAAACCCGCCTGCCTTTTGATAGCGATAGCAGCGTAAATGTTGTCACCTTAGGCGCTAACTACAGTGACTTGTCAAAATCCAGCACCCCGGAGCTTTCAGGTATACATACCAGTCGTTTTGATACAGACGTCGGTGAATTTGGTGTGATGGCTAACTTTGCCTATTCCGATGTGGATGCTACATCGCAAAGCTCCAGAATGGCTCGCGTCAACCGCTTCCGGGATGTCTACGCTGAAGACTCGCTTTATTTTATTCCCCAAGGTGTTTCCTTTGGCGATAGCCAATACAGCCGTGAGCGCAATGGCGCCGCCTTAGCTTTCCAGTGGCAGGATAACGAAGGCCGTTACCTCGCAACGCTACAATACAACCGCTCCCAATATGAGAATACATCTGAAGGGCGTGGTATCGGCGTGGGTTGGGCTGGTCTTGGTGGCGGCGACAGCTTGTTCCTCGAGATTAAAGAGGGTGGCACTGGTTCTGGTGCAATTATTCGACCTGCTCCGGGTACTGACGCATTTACTTTTGCTGAAGATGGTTTGTTTTCCCACGGCACTGTTGTGCAAAACCACGGTTGGTGGGGCGCTAACAATAATGATTCAAAACTGGTTGCGGCCAATGCAAACGGTGAAGCCTTGGTTGAGACTTGCGCTAGTCTGGATTCATGGGCTGGTTGTGGTGAAGGCGCAGTTGTAACGGATTTTATTGGTGGCAACCTCAGCACCAATGCGGATGTGAGCGATTCCAAAAGTGTTACCGAAGATATTAGTTTGAATTTTAAATGGAATGTGACTGATAAATTCCGTGCAAATTTTGATGTGCAGCATGTAAATTCTGATTTGGATGAGTATCGAGTCAATACAGGTTTCAACACGTGGGCAAATCCAGAAGTTGACTTGCGTCATGACCTCAACAGGGTCGTTTTGAACGCGCCTACCAACGTTAACCTTCTGGACGCTGGGCAAGGCATATTTGCCAATCCTAATAGTTATTATCCCACCAGTGTGCTGGAGTTCCTTGTCGATAATAACGGTGAAGAATTTGCCACAAAAGTAGATTTAATTTACGACGTAGATTCCGGTTTTGTTGAGCGTATTAAAACTGGTGTGCGATACGCTGATCGTGATCAACAAGTGAATCAGGCCGGCAACTGGCAAGCTATGTCCACCTCCTGGAATCAGAATGCAGGCTGGTTCAACATCGACAGCCCAGCACATACTGGAATTTATGACGGCGAGGAATACACTTTTAACGGATACAAAGATGCTTTTGTTGTGGATACCTGGAAGTCTAACTACGGCAGTATAAGCATTGCTGATGGTGGTAACTTTTTTGTATTTCCTAACACCAGCACTATGCGCGATTGGAAATACACTAACAGCGCTATGGCGACTGGCCAACCGGTTAATGGTTTTTACCCGATCTGTTCTAATTTGGGTGGTCGCTTAACAGAAGTAGAGGGGACTTGTTTCCGTCCGAACGAGTCACTAAACGTATCGGAAGAGACTGAAGCATTTTATGTTCAGATCGATTTTGGTGGAAATGACCTCACACTCTTTGATCGCCCTGTAAGTGGCAACATTGGTGCTCGTTATGTTAAAACTGAAATCGCAAGTGCGGGTGGAGAGCAATTCCCTGAGTACGATCTTGAAAGCCGTCCATGTGAAGAGACTACTCCAACCGATCCAGACGCTCCAGAAACCCGTCCCCCGGTTCCATTTACGGTTACCTGTTATTTAGGTGCTGATGAGATTGCGTTTATGAACAATGGCGGTAACTTGGGAACCTCCAAAGCAACGCATCACAATGTGTTGCCGAGCTTTAACATCAAATACGATGTGACCGATAATTTTGTTACACGCCTCGCTCTTTCACGAGCCATGTCTCGACCAGATATTGGTAGCTTGAGAAATTACATTACCGTTAGTTCGAATTTACCCAGCGTGGATGACGAAACAGGATCTTTGTGGGTTAAGGACGCTAGTGGAGAAATTGTGGGTGCCAATGTCGCCTACACCGCAAGTGCTGCCAATCCCTACTTGAAACCGACTATTGCTGATCAGGCAGACATTAGTTTCGAATACTATTCAGGGCCTAACAGCATTTCTTTGGCTTTGTATAAAAAGTCATTTGACGATTACATCCAGACGGGAACCTATTTCCGCAAAATGACTAATAACGGCGTCACGAAAGATGTTGTAGTTACTGGTCCAATTAATGGCGATGGTGCAGAGGTTCAAGGGTTTGAAGTTCAAGGAACGCATTTGTTCCACTATTTGCCAGGTTTCTGGAGTGGCTTTGGTATTCAGGCGAACTACACCTATGTTGAAAATAAGGGCATCGAGAATACCGGTGTAAATAGTTCCTCTGAAAATGGTTCGAGCGGCTCCAGTGGTGCATCTGATCGTGTGCAAGTCGATCAGTTAGAAGGCATGTCTAAAGATGCTTATAACCTCGGTGTTTTCTATGAGCGTAATAAGTTTTCTGCTCGTTTATCCTATAACTGGCGCGCTGAATATCTCGTCACCGTTCAGGATTGTTGTATAGGCACACCTGTTTGGCAGGATGATTACGGCCAACTGGATGCTTCATTGCGTTATCGCATCAATGATATGTTTGAGCTGAGTTTATCCGGTAGTAACTTGACGGATCAAAAAGCAGTACTGACACAACAAATGGAAAATAGCGAAGATGGTGGAAAGCGTTTGAAATATTCCATCAATCAAAGTGATATTCGCTATACCTTGGGTCTCCGGGCGCAATTCTAGGTTAGTTGTCCATGGAGCTACCGTTTGTAACGGTAGCTCCAGTTTTTTCTGGAGCACGAGCGATGCAACAACCTTTTAGAATAATAATTGTGGGCGGCGGTACAGCAGGCTGGATGACAGCGGCTGCTATTTCCTCAGTTTATAAAGATCGATCACGTTTTCAAATAACACTGGTTGAGTCGGAAGAGATTGGCAGTATTGGTGTAGGTGAGGCTACTTTGCCCTCTATAAAAAGCTTCAATGACCAGCTAGGTATTGATGAAGTTGAAATGATGAGGCGCACCCAGGCGACCTTTAAGCTCGGTATTCAATTTAATGATTGGGGCAGGTTAGGGGCTAGTTATATTCACCCATTTGGTTTGTATGGCAGCTTGAAAAACTCTTCGGATTTTTACCAGTATTGGTCTCATGTGGCTTCAAAAAAAACCATCCCCGATATATCAAAGTATTCCTTTGCTGTGCAATTGTGCGAGCGCAACCAGTTTACATTTCCTTCCAAAGATTCGGGCCAGATTGAAAGTACTTTTTCTTATGCTTACCATTTTGATGCCGCGCTCTACGCTGCCTATTTGCGCGAGATAAGTGAACGCGCTGGTGTATTGCGTGTGAATGGCATAGTTGAAGCAATTAACAATGACCCTGATACAGGCAACATTACTGCTGTTTTTCTTCGTGATGGAAAAACGTTGAGTGGCGACTTTTTTATCGATTGCTCGGGTTTTCGTTCCCTGTTATTACATAAAAATCTACAATCCGAATTTGAAGATTGGTCTCATTGGCTCTTGTGCGACAGAGCAGTCGCTATGCAGTCTGAGCAGCCAAAAGACATTCCTCCTTACACTATGTCAACTGCAAAAGAAGCTGGCTGGCAGTGGCGAATCCCTCTACAGCACAGAGCTGGTAATGGTTATGTATATTGTAGCAATCTAATCAGCGATGATCAGGCCCATGATTCTTTGCTTAAAGGGCTTGCTGGAAAACCCTTGACCGATCCTAGATTTATTAAATTCAAAGCGGGGCGGTATAAAAAATCCTGGCAAAAAAATTGTGTTGCTATTGGTTTATCAAGTGGCTTTCTAGAGCCGCTAGAGTCAACCAGTATTTATCTAATACATATAGCGATTATTTGTTTATTGCGTGTCTTTTCCTTCCAGTCAAATAAAAACCTATCTATCTTATCCGATGAATATAATCGGTTGATTGATAATGAGTACGAGCGGATACGGGATTTTCTTATTCTGCATTACCGTTTAAATGATCGCACTGATTCAGAATTGTGGCGGCATTGTCAATCTATGAAAGTGCCAGACAGCCTTATGCAAAAAATGGATTTGTTCAAGCGTCGCGGTTATTCAGAAAGCTTCAAGTATGGCTTATTCAGTACGCCCAGTTGGCTCGCTGTTTTTCACGGTCAAGGACTTTTCCAGCAGGGCGTTGATCCGTTTATCTCATCTATTCCAACAGAAAAGATCGAGCCGATACTCGCAGAGGTTAGCGGTATGATTGATAAAGGGCTGCAGGCTGCTTCAACTCATGAGCATTTCATCAAACAGTACTGTAACGCCGCCACATGACGGGTAATTTTTATGAACGATGGAATTAAAAAAATTGTAATCGTTGGGCGGGACTTGGATGCGTGGATAACAGCCTTTTTCCTTAAGTCTGTACTCGATAAGTCCAGAGACTCATACGAAGTTACTTTAGTGGAGCTAGGGACGCTGTTAACAGAGCATGACATTTTTGCAGTTCTCCCTAGCTACAAAATGTTACACAAAACGCTAGGCGCTAATGAAGATAAATTACGCCAAACCGCAAAAGCTCGCCCTTTTTTTGGTCAGAGATTTACGGGTTGGAACCCGGAATTGCCAGAATTTTTCCATGCCTACGATCGACTGGGTATAAATTTTAATGGTGTAGATTTCTTTCAGTATTGGATGAAAGCTGTTAGCAATGGGCTGAAACTTCCTTTGGAGGATTTTTCTCTGGGGGTTGCGGCTGCCAAGCATGGCCGCTTTGTGGCTAGCACTGGGCAGGCCGACTTCTCTCATCTAGCGTATGGCTACCACCTAAGCGCTATTGAATATGTCAATGCAATCGCCCGGGCGGCGATGGAAGTAGGGGTAAAACGAGAGAATGGAAATATCATAACGATTAATAGAAACAATGATGTGATTCATTCTTTAAGCTTGGATGACGGAATGGTTCTTAAGGCTGATTTTTTTATTGATGCATCAGGTGCGGACGCATTATTGATAAATTCGTTAACGGATAATAATTTTGAAAGTTGGGAACATTGGTTCCTGTGTGATCGAATCATTACTGCATCCAGCGCTCCTTTATCTCCTGCTCCAGCATTTAGTCAGGTCACTGCGTTTTCAAGTGGCTGGTGTGGTCTATATCCGTTAAACAACAGAACGGCCATTCAAACACTCTATTCTTCCCGTCATACAGATTTTTCCGGTGTTGTGGCAGAAATGAAAATGCGTGTAGGTGTGGATATTTCACAGGGAGTCGAGCGACCTATTAAATGCGGCATGCTAAGCCGACCATGGATTGGGAACTGTTTAGCTGTGGGAACTGCTGCAGCAAGTATGGAACCTTTGGATGCACTGCAAGAGCACTCGTTAGTTATAAGTATGGTTATGCTCAAACAGCTATTTCCAAACAGTAACGAATATCAAAATGAAAGGGATGTTTATAACAAAAAAATGCATTCTTTTATAGAGAACTTGAGGGATTTTCAGATTGTTCATTATGCGCTTAATTCCAGGGATGAGTTGTTTTGGACTGCCTGTAAAAACCTTAAATTACCTCATATTTTAAAAGAAAAGATTGATATTTTTAAGTGTTGTGGTTACGCGTCGGTCCGCGAGGATGAAACATTTCAAGAGGAGAATTGGATAAGTGTTTTCAATGGTCATGGGTTAGCTCCCGAGTTTTACAGCCCTTTGGTGGATAATATGAGTGATGATGAAATGATACAAAACTTTCAAAAAATCTTGAGGATGATTAAAGAACGAATTAATTCTTCGCCGTTAGTGTAAACCCGAAATTTACTTTTATGTGAGAAGAAATGATGTTGAAAAAATTATTATTGTTGGTGATATCTACAATTCCTATGTTGGCTTTTGCCGATACCTATAACCTAAGCTCACCTAATGGCAGGATTTCCGTTGCTCTTGAAAATGGCGAAAAAGGGTTAAGCTACAGCGTTAAAGTCGATAATAAGTCCATTATTGAAGATTCTGCCCTTGGGCTGATAATTGATGATGCACCGCTGGGCGGTGCCAAAATGAATTTCCTGGGAGAGACGCGAGGTGAAGTTCGTGACTCGTTTGAATTGTTTGCCGGGCGCGCCAAACAAGTGAAGGATTTCTATAATTCTGGTCTGTTTCAATTTGCTTCTGCGAGCGAGAAAAAATTGAAATTGAATCTGGCTGTAAGGATTTATGACGAGGGCGTTGCTATTCGTTACATACTGCCGAATCAAGCGGGTTTAAAAACATTCACCATCCAAAATGAACTCACTCGTTTTTCATTTGCTGCCGATTACACCTGTTATGGTTTAAATCTGGGTAAGTTTGCAAATAGTCACGAAGGTGAGTTTGATCCAATAAAGTCATCATTTATTCGTGAACACAACCTTTACGATAATCCGTTGGTGTGTAAAACGGGAATAGGGCAAGGTGTTTTTGCGCTGGCGGAATCTGATGTGAGTGATTATCCCGGCAGTTGGTTTATGGGGCGCGGCGATGGCGGTTGGGGAGTTGATATCAAACTGACGCCGCGTTTTGATTCCCGTCCAGATGGACTTGAAAAAGCGGCAGTGCGCGCGACTATGTCTGCTGCTGGTGTGCAGTCACCCTGGCGGGTAATTATGCTTGGCGATACGCCCGGCAGTTTGACTGAATCTTCCTTAATTGCCGCGCTTGGCGCTCCTTCCGAAGTAAAAGACACCAGTTGGATCAAGCCAGGCAAGGTGGCCTGGGATTGGTGGAACGATAATCAGGTGGTGCTTGAAGGTACAGATGTCAAACCGGGAATGAATACCGAAACTTATAAAGCCTATATCGATTTTGCGGCAACTCTCGGGCTTGAATACATTCTTATCGATTCAGGGTGGCATGAAGGCGCCGCTTGGACCAGCTCTCCCGGTGCAGACTTGGTAAAACCCATTCCAGAGATGGATATGCCTGAGATTTTTCGTTATGCCAAAAGTAAAAATGTTGGCGTTTGGCTGTGGGTTCAATGGCAGCAATTGGATTGGCAAATGGAAGAGGCGCTGAGCACTTACAACAAGTGGGGTGTGAAAGGCATTAAAGTGGATTTTATGGATCGTTCAGATCAGGAAATGGTTGCCTATTACCATAAGCTGCTACAAATGACGGCCAAGTACCAAATTATGGTTAATCTGCACGGTGCCTATCCACCCAATGGATTGGTTAGAACCTATCCTCACTTTTTAACGCAGGAAGGTGTAATGGGCGCGGAATACAACAAGTGGAGCGCGCGCGTGACAGCGACACACAACGTTACTCTTCCATTTACTCGAATGATTCTTGGGCCAATTGATTATACGCCGGGCGGATTCCGCCACACCACACCGGAGGAGTTTCCAGCGCTTCGTCGTAATACTTTGCCTTACGTAAAAACAACACGTGGACATGGCTTAGCAATGTTTGTTGTTTATGACAGCCCGTTACAAATGTTGGCAGATTCGCCAATTACCTATAGCAAGACGGATGGCAAATGGCCGCAACCTGAAAACGAGTGGGCTGATGGTTTGGAATTCATAAAGGATGTACCCGTAACTTGGGATGAAACCAAAATTATTCAGGGGGATATTGGGCAATACATTATTTCTGCTCGTCGGAAAGGAAGTGATTGGTATATAGGTGCCATGACTAACGAGATGGAGCGCAATGTGAGAGTGCCGCTGGACTTTCTGGGGGAAGGACTTTACACAGCAGTCATTTGGGAGGATGGAAAGAACCCCTCGTCAGTTGTTAAAAAACAGGTAAATGCGCGTTCGCATAAACACAGCCTTAAATTGTCCTTGGCTCCTTCAGGAGGAGCGGTAGTTCAACTGAAAAAGCAGTAGCTTCTCTACCTCGCCACAACCGTAACTATTGATACGGTTGTGGCTTATTTTTAGGGTTATTCGCATCTTTTCATTCCCAACCTATAATTACTTTGATCCTGAATCGGGATTGAAGGCACGGTCTTTGATGAAACGGGTTGGGTTTAGATTGGTTTAGATTAGTATATTTTTCTATATGCCAATTTGGCTTGTGCGGGTTTTCATATAATATAAAATTATAAACCTGTTCTGGATCGCCGATTCCCGGTTTTTCATCTATGAATAATATTAATAAAAGTATAGGCGGCGCTTGTTTTCTACTTCACAAGCTTCTCGTAGAGGTGAAACTTGGCAAGTAATAAGTGGTTACAATCAAAAATCTTATCTTTTTATGTTGTTTTGCTATTGGTCAGCGTGATCGGATTCTTTATTTGTTATCAATATTCATACTCAACGTTAACAATTTTTCCGGAAAAAAACTCTCCGTATAAATGGTCATTAACCTCATGGAATGATGAGTATTCAGTGATTTCACACGAGAAGAATTCCTCGTCGTTGATTGCAAATTTCAAATTATCCAAAAAATCCCAGTGGTTTGGCGCGGGCATTGCTATCAACTTTGACCAAAATGTTGGTCGCGTCGTAGATTTTTCAGAATTTACAAAAGCGCGAGTGTTATTAAAGTGCTCTCCATCAAATACTTTGTATTTTGGTCTATCGATGGAGGATGAAAAAGTTACCGAGAAAGGAATCCCGCTAACCTACAGAAATGCAGGTGCGCATATAAATTGCGATAGTGAATGGAGTGAAGTTGAAATTAACCTCGACTCGCTGGAGGTTCAAGTATGGTGGTTGCATAGGTTTGGTTTTAAGGCATCTGAAAAAGCCTATGACTTGAGGAAAGTCATTCGAATTTACCTTGAGGCAGCTTATGAGAGTCCTGTGGATATAGAATCCAATCTTTATGTTTCAGGGATATCTTTTGTCGGCAGAAAAGAGGGGATATTACTAAATTTTACTTTAGTCATGCTTGCAATATGGGTGCTGAGTGGCGCTTGGATCATAAGATCACAATTAAAGCCCAAACCGCTGGAACAGGAAATCTCACCGCAGTTGCAATATGAACCACTTGATTTTAATCCGGCAAGAGAGCGTGATAAACAAGCGATTTTTGAATACATCGCGAAAAATTTTGCTAACCCGGAGATTGATATTGAGTCTGTTACCAAGGCGGCAGGAGTAAGTCGCACCAAAGTAAATGATATTTTGAAGGCGGAATATGGAACTACTTTTACCAATCACATTAACAAACTGAGGTTGGTTGAGGCATCAAGGTTACTGGCTGAAAAACCGGATGCACACATCACTGAAATTGCCTATTTAGTCGGTTTTAAAAATATCTCGTATTTCAATAAGCTATTTAAAGAGCAGTTTGGTTCAACCCCTAAAGAAGTCAGGGGAAAAGCTGCGAAAGAAAATTAGCTGCATTGTTTATATTCTGATCTCCTTATCTTTCATCGTCTGGCCTACCTCTGTAGGCCGTGACGGTTATAAACTCCCTCCATTATTTATCCAGTAATAGACGTAAGCCATCGACACAAAAAATATTTTGTTGATTAACGTATGTTTTGTCTTTTTTTAATAACAATAGATCTAATAAAAATAACAAAATAAAATTTTTCAAAAAAATTCTGCTGTTTTCGTTTAAATTTTAATATTAATTGCATTAAAGTCGGCGATTGATTCGATGATTGCGTCATTCGCTGTGCAGCAGCAGATGATTCCTATTAGCCGTTTGTATCGCCGTTTGTAGTTTGGGGTTTTCCATGAAAAATAGATTAATAACCACCTTGGCATTAGTTTCCACGGTTCTTTGTACATCAACGAGTGTCGCTAATGACCATAAACTTCCTTCTGCTGTGGCATTTACGCCTGACACTCTGGAGAAATATGAAACGCCGTTATGGTTTAAAGATGCCAAGCTGGGTATTTGGTCGCATTGGGGGCCTCAGGCGGTTCCTCGGATTGGTGATTGGTATGCACGCTTTATGTATGTCCCCGGTACGCCTCAGTACGACCATCATGTTAAAAATTACGGCCACCCATCCAAGGTTGGCTACAAAGACATAATTCCGCTCTGGAAAGCCGAGAAATTTGAACCCGATGCTTTGATGAAGCTTTATAAAGAAGCTGGCGCAAAATATTTTGTCAGCATGGCGGTGCATCACGACAATTTTGATTTATGGAACTCCAAACACCACAAATGGAATTCGGTGAATATGGGTCCTAAACGGGACATAGTGGGTGACTGGAAAAAGGCGGCAAAAAAACAGGGCTTGCATTTTGGTGTGTCAGAGCACTTGGGTGCCAGCTACAGTTGGTTTGCGCCTAGCCACGGTTACGATCAATTCTGGCCTTTGAATGGTGTAGGTTATGACGGCGAGAACCCTGAGTACGCTGATTTGTACCACTCTGGTAAAGACAAGCCTTATCGCGATTCCAGAACCTGGTATACCGATAATCCTGAATCACAAAAGAACTGGCTGTTAAGGGTTACCGATCTTATTGATCAATATAATCCGGATTTGCTCTATACCGACGGGGGAATTCCTTTCGGTGAAGTAGGGCGCTCGCTTGTCGCCGATTATTATAATAAAAACATAAAAAAGAACGGTGGTCGCTTGGAGGCTGTCTACAACCATAAAAATATAGGCTCGGGAGAATTTATTTTAAAAGCCGGCGTTCAGGATATAGAGCGTGGTGTTATGGAAGGAATTAGTCCCTATCCATGGCAGACAGATACCTCGAATGGAGATTGGTACTACAACGATAATCATGGCTACAAGAGCAGTGCCCAAGTCATCCATATGCTCACAGATATCGTTAGTAAAAACGGAAACTTGTTGCTCAATATTGTTCAGTATCCGGATGGAAGTTTGCCGCCTGAATCGCAACTTTTACTCAAAGAAATGGCGGCTTGGATTAAGGTTAACGGTGAGGCAATTTATGCAACCAGGCCTTGGAAGATCTACGGTGAAGGGCCAACAGCTGCCGCTGCTGGGCATTTTAAAGAGGAAGATAACTATACGGCCCAAGATATTCGTTTTACCACCAAAAACAATGTGCTTTATGCAACCACTCTTGCAGAACCTTCTGGACAAATAAAAATCCTTTCTTTGGGCACGAGCAGCAAACTACTGGATAAGAAAATTAAGGATGTTCGCATGCTTGGGTACAATAAGAAGCTTGAGTGGCGTCAGGAGAGTGATCATTTATTGGTAATCCTGCCAGAAAAATTACCTACGCCTTTTGGATCAAGCTTAAAAATAAGCTTTTAAAAATTTGCGTAAATCCGAATATTAACAATAACCCCTATGTTTGACTGTTTGGGCCTGCCGGAAATATCCAGTAGGCCATTTTTTTAGTAACAAGTTTTAGAAAAATTCTAATAATAATTTTTAGTTGTAGTTATTTTTACTTGTTTTTAATTCCGGTTGGTTTCAGTGAGGTAGCATCCTAATGTCGTTTACTGCGTAAGCGACTGGAACGATTTTCTCCCCTTCGCAGGGAAGCTGTTTTATCAGGTGTAGTTCGGATAGGTATCTATGATTTTGCTTGCTGACTACATCTGCTTTTTCTTCTGGATGTTCTGTATTTCCAAAAACGATTTGCGTTACTGAATCCAAGGATACTAATAATGAAAATGCTACAGCGACTAGTCTCTTCAATATCGATATTGGCCATCTGCACTTTTATCGCCTACAGTCACGCCGATAACTATCAGTGGGATGCGGTTTCTATGGGCGGTGGTGGCTTTGTCAATGCCGTAATTCCCAGTAAAACAGAGCAGGGCTTGTTTTACGCGCGTACCGATGTAGGTGGCGCTTATCGTTGGGATAAAACCCAATCGCGTTGGATAGCTTTAACAGATTGGGTTTCGCAAGATCAGGTTGGCTACCTTGGTGTTGAATCCCTTGCACTGGACCCTAAGGACTCCGCGAAGCTCTATATGCTCGTGGGTATTTCCTATTTTAATGGCGGCAAGTCCGCGATATTAAAATCCAATGATTATGGAAATACTTTTCAAGTTATTGATATCTCCAACCAATTCAAGGCCCATGGAAATGGAATGGGAAGGCAAACCGGCGAAAAATTGGTTGTCGATCCTATTGATAGCAACATCCTTTATACCGGTACTCGTTGGAATGGTTTATTTAAATCTACTGATGCGGGCATTAACTGGTCCAGGTTAAGTGGCTTGAACCTTACTACTACGCCTAATGAGAACGGGATCAGTTTTGTTGTGCTGGACAGTTCCACTGAGCAAGGTAGTGCAGCAAAAAATATATTTGTTGGTGTTTCCCGCTTCCCTTCAGTGGGTGCTAATTTTTACCGTTCCACCGATGCAGGCCAAACATTCACTGCCATCAGTGGAGGCCCCGCCGGGTTGATGCCTCAGCGTGCCATTTTTGATAAGCGCGGGGACTTGTTAATTACCTATGCTAATGGTGCAGGCCCCCATGGGAACAATTCCCAGCCTGAACCTATGGATCAGGGGCAAGTTTGGAAATATTCTCCGGCCGCGAATACCTGGACCAATATCACACCTGCGAATTTCTCCCGCGCGTTTGGTGGCATCACGGTAGATCCAAATGATGCTGACCGCATTATCGTTTCCAGTTGTAATACCTATATGTTCCAGTATGAAATGGATGGCCGTAGCGCTTGGGGCGATCAAATATTTTCTACTCGCGATGGTGGGAAAAATTGGACGAATTTAATTACCAATGGGGTCTCACTCGACACCCAAGGTGTTGATTGGGTTGCTGGCCATTCTATTCACTGGGCGGGCTCCTTGGAGTTTGATCCGTTTGATACTAAAAATGTTTATGTCACCTCGGGCAACGGTATTTTTAAAGCGCAGGATGTTGATGCATCACCAATTGTCTGGTCGTTTTGGGTGAAAGGTATTGAGGAAACTGTGCCGCTGGATTTGGTAAGCATAACTGGTGGCCCAGCGGTTTCGGTGATTGGTGATTACGATGGTTTTGTCCACACCGATGTAGCCCAGTATGCGCCGATTCATAAGCCTGGCATGGGAACTTCATCCAGTATTACTTTTGCATTTAATGATCCACGCTTAATGGTTCGTGTGGGGAATTCTTTGTATTACTCCACCGATACGGCTGCAACCTGGACCCAAATAAATTTTTCAAACGGTATTCGCGGTCACGCCACACTCACTGCCGATGGCGAAACCCTGATTTATAGCCCGGGATCTACGACGGATAACAAGGAAATATTATCGAGTTATTACACTAAAGATTGGGGGCAAACCTGGACTGCGGTTCAAGGCTTATCTATGACTCACGCCAGAGTTGTTGCAGATACTGTCAACAGTCAAAAACTCTATGCACTCAATGGCAATAAAATGATGGTCAGCATGAATGCTGGTGTATCGTTCCAGCAAATGGGAACCCTACCATCGTCAAACGGTTCCAAAATTATTCGGGCGGTTCCCGGCATTGAGGGCGGCGTGTGGGTAGCGCTGGGAAATAATGGATTGGCGAAGTCTTCAGATTCTGGTGCTAATTTCACAATCGTTAACGGTGTCAGTGCTGCGCAGGCAGTCGGTTTTGGAAAGGCTGTTCAGGGTAATAATTTTCCCGCGATTTATATTTGGGGAACTATTAATAACGTTTCCGGCATATTCCGCTCCATTGATGGAGGAACCAGTTGGTTGAGAATTAATGATTCAACTCACCAATTTGGTGGCCCCGGCAATGGTAATTTTATACTGGGCGATATGAATACCTTTGGTACTGTGTACATGAGCACAGCGGGCAGGGGAATTATTTATGGAAAATTGGTAACCGATGGTTCTAATGATAATTCAAGCTCTTCATCGGTAGACATCAGCAGCAGTTCGTCCTCCAGCGTGGACGCGACCAGTTCATCCAGCGCTGTTTCGAGCCTTGCTGAGACAAGTTCATCCAGCTCTGCAGCGAGTACTCCTCTCAGCTCTTCCAGCTCGTCATCTCATTCAAGTACCGCTCCTGCGTCTACATCAAAATCGGGCGGGGGTTCCGTTGGTATATATTTTCTAATACTCCTTTTTACTTTTTTTGTTTCAAGAGTTTTCTTGTTAAAACAATAATTATTGAGGTCGTAGTAAATATTGGCTTCTCATTTAAATCATGGGGAGCCTTATTTTATATGTTGTTAAGTGAGAGATATCTAGTGAATATTAAACATTCATTTCCAAAAAAATCCTTGTCTAGTTATTGTTCTTTTATTAAGCCGAGTGCCTGTGTACTCATATCAATAGCCTCATTTTTAAGTGGGTGCGGGGAAGGTGGGGGCGCCAGTTTTACAAGTTCCTCAAGCTCTTTAAGTTCAGGAGCGGTTGGCACTGTATCGAGCAATGCGACGGGTAAATCTTCCTCCAGTGTCTCCAGCCAGTCTCTTACAGCAAACTGTGATTTACCAAGTGAGTTTTCCTGGGTTTCTTCCGGGCCCTTGATTCAGCCCCAGTCCGCTGACCATATTTCCATTAAAGATCCAACCATCGTTTTTTACGATAACAAATACCATGTTTTTGCTACGGTGTTTGATATCAGTCGCAAAGGTTGGGGTTCGGTTTATTTGAATTTTAACGATTTTTCCAACGCTGGCTCTGCTACGCAAATATCGCTGGAAGATAAACCTACCGGCAATGCTGTTGCCCCGCAGGTATTCTTCTTTCGTCCTCACAACAAGTGGTACCTCATTTATCAATGGGGCGCCAAATATTCTACTAATACAGATATAAGCAATCCGGACACGTGGACAACTCCACAACCGCTATTGGCTAACGGCTTGAATATCGGTTTGGATTACTGGGTGATTTGTGATAAGGCCGATTGCCATTTATTTTTCTCTGGCGATGATGGCAATCTCTATCGCTCAAAAACATCTATCGATAATTTCCCTAATTTCTCTGGCTATGAAATTGTCATGTCAGACGAGGTGGGAAAATTATTCGAGGCAAGCAATGTTTATAAGGTAGAAGGCAAAGACCTTTATTTGCTGTTGGTAGAGGCCTACGGCCCTCGTTACTTTAGATCTTGGACGGCAACCAGTTTGGATGGCCCATGGACTCCCTTGGCGGATAGCCAATCAGCTCCTTTTGCCGGCGAGGCTAACGTGAGTTTTGAAGGGGAGAAGTGGACCAGAGATATCAGTCATGGCGAAATGATTCGCTCCGGTTACGACGAAACACTCACGATTAATCCTTGCAATATGCAATTTCTTTATCAGGGTGTAGATCCAAACTCCAACGTGAGCTACACGGATTTGCCTTATCGCTTGGGTTTAATCAAGCAAACTGGTAACCGCTAGGCAACCGCACGGCCCTCTAAAAGAGTCTTTTACCGGGAGGAGTTTATAACGCAAGTCCTCCTGGTAATTAGCCCCTCACAGTCAGTTAACAAGCCTTTCAACTAACAAAACTTCTAAAAAAAATAACAAGAATTTGTTAGTGCTATTAAATCATCCTGCTTGAGATACCTAAGCCGCCTTTCTTTTCTAAATCATATTGATTCGCCGTGGATGGCCCCAGCCGCATTCTCGTTGTGGGTTTGTGTGTGCGCGCATGAATACAACTAATGCAATGGAAGGTTTATGTCGTGATAACACGCCTAAGTGTTCAGTGCACTTCAGATGTTTACAAATAACCAATAATGAATGGTGTTTTATGATTCAAACAAAATTAAGCCTGTATTTGTGCCTGGCCATGTCAGGTGGAATGCTGATTGGATGTGGTGGCGGTTCGTCAGGCTCTTCCCAAACCAGTGCCCCTTCTGTATCGAGTTCATCCGTGTCCAGCTTGCCTGCATCCAGTTCGTCTGTATCCAGTAGTTCAGCGGTGGTGTCCTCTGCAAGCTCAAGCAGCTTAATGACCGCCTCAAGTGAGAGCAGCGCTTCGAGCCTTTCAAGCAGTGCGTCAAGCTCCGAGGATGCCGGATGGACCAACGTGAAATACGGTGGTGGTGGTTATGTTCCCGGTTTGGTATTTCATCCAACCACGCCTGACCTTCTTTATGCACGTACCGATATTGGCGGTTCCTATCGTTGGGATGCAGCGGCAGCCATTTGGGCACCGCTGACCGACGGTTTTGGGATAAGGGATAGTTCCCATCAGGGCGCAGAGAGTATTGCGCTGGATCCAACCGATGACAGACGTGTGTACATGACCACGGGTGTGACTGTGAGCCTGTTTGATCTTGGGCGTTTGTATATTTCTACGGATCGCGGCGATAACTGGCAGCGGGTAGATCTGCCATTTCCTGTGGGATCTAATAACAGGGGCCGGGCAATTGGCGAGCGCCTGATGGTTGACCCTAATAACCCAGCCATTCTGTTCTACGGTTCTCGCACCGCCGGTTTGTGGAAGAGTTCTGATCGTGGCCAAAACTGGCAGCAAGTGCAGTCCTTAGCCTCGCTGAAAATGAACCAATCCCAGATTGACAACAATTCCGGCGGCACCCCAATTGGTGTGCAGCAAGTCATTTTTGATACAGCCACTAGCGGAAGCGGTAGTGCGACCCAAACCATTTATACCGCCGTCGCTCCGGATTATGTCGCCCTGGCTGGCTTGAGCCACAGTGTGTACAAATCAACCGACGGCGGCGCAACCTGGACTGTTGTAAACACTCCTGTGCAGGGTTACCACATTCCCCATTGGGTGCGCGCCCAGGATGGGATGATGTACGTGGTCTTTACCAAAACTACCGGCCCAGGTGCAGAAGGGCCTGCGACGCTTTACAAATTTGATGGTACTAACTGGACCCCGCTCAAAAGCTATGAAAAAACCGAATGGACCAGCTTTGGTATAGGCGGTGTGGCAGTTTCTGGTAGTGGTTCGTCCACCCGAATCGTGTTGGGTATTACCAATTCCTGGGGTGATTGGGAAGGTAAGCCAACCGTACAAATCTCCGATGACGCGGGCCTGAATTGGCGCGAAATTGGCTCAATGACGCCGCGCATTCCTGCGACTGGTTCATTTACCGGCTGGCTAGACGATATAGAGATTAACCCGGGTAACCCCGAACACGTTCTGGTGGTTCATGGAGGTGGTGTATGGGAAACCAAAAATGCCTCTGCAACCAAACCTACCTGGAGTGAAATGGTCAATGGCATTGAAGAGACGGCCACTCTATCACTCATGGCCCCACCTTCAGGTGCTTCCTATAGTTTGTTGAACAGCTCCGGGGATATAGGTGCACATGTTCATACCGATTTGTCGACCAAGCCTACTCGTAGTACAGGTCACGTTTTTGCTAACGGTATCGCTACTGATATGGCGTGGGATACGCCTTCCTACATTGCGACAATCGGTAGTGCCCACTGGGGTGGCGAAAACAAAGGGGCACTTTATTCCACGGATTCGGGTGCGACCTGGACCGCCTTTCCATCGCTTCATCCGAAAGGGCTGACTAATCAAGCCGATTTTTCCAGCTTGGCCGTCTTGAAAGCCAACCATGTGATCTGGGCACCCAATAATTCAGTTCCTGCTTATACAACTAACAACGGTGCAAGTTGGACAAATTCAAACTTGCCGGCCTTGCCGGATGGTTGGGGCCGCAGCTATCGCCTTGCGGCTGATCGCAAAAATTCAAACAAGGTCTATGCCTATGATTCCGGTGGCGGTTGGTGGGGGCCTACACCCAAGTTCTTCACCTCAACCGATGGTGGTAGCACGTTTACTGTTAGCAGTCAGTTCACCAGCCTTACTGCTCGCCCCGAGTTTTTTGGTTCGGCTTCCATGGCGGTCAATCCATATGTTGAAGGTGATGTGTGGCTGGTGGATGGACACAGTATTTATCACTCGCTCGACTCGGGTGTTACCTGGACCAAGCTCAACGCTGCGGCATCCGTCTGGGGTTCCAATACCAATTCACCGGAAGTGTTTGGCGCAACTTCCATTGCATTGGGTAAAGCACCTGCTGGTTCAGCTTACTCGGCATGGATTTATCTAGTGGGTGTGATTGATGGCGTCTGGGGGCTGCATCGTTCCGAGGATGGCGGCAACACTTGGACACGTATCAACGACGACAAGCACCAGTATGCCGGTATGGGTAACTTGGCGGCGGATCACAATGTGGTTGGGCGTGTGTTTTTCAGCGGCAATGGCCGCGGCATCTTTTCACTGACTAAATAAATGGTCCCTACCTGTGTTCACTTTTGTGGTGGACACAGGTAGGGATTTTTATTGGTACATCTTGTTTTTGTAAAAAAGATTTAACTATTTTTCCCTTCATAAACTAAGAAAAAATTAAATTTTTATTGCTATGAAAAAATGTTGGTACTTATTTTCTATTTATTGCTAATGAACAGGCGAAATTCCGGGTTAACTTCAAAATGCCTGCATCTATTTCTAATAAAGACATCAGGCGTATCACCATGAGCCCTGGGAAACGCGGTCGGCGTGAATAAGAGTTTTTGCAGAAAAATAACAATAACTGTACCTCTCCAACTCATGGATATTAATCCCACTACACCTTTTCGGAGGCTACATGCGGTTCATTTCCAAACTTTTGATTAATAAGCTTGCCATTAACAAGCGTTCCATCAGCAATTTGTCTTTTTTATTTGTTTTTTTCACATCAATACCTGTCGCTTTCGCCCAGAGTAATTGTGGGACTGGTGGCGGTACTACGGTTTGCCTTTCTGCGACTGGATCAACGAGCAGTATTGATCTCTCCTGGACGGTAAGCGGATCTCTTAGTCGCATTGAATTGTATCGGGATACCGACAGTAATCCGGCGGGCCGCACCAGAATTGCAGTTCCTGCCACGTCGGCCCGGAGTTATTCTGATACAGCAGCAGTTACCGGAACCCAGTACTGGTATTGGGTTAAATTTAACGCTACTGGCGGCCAATATAATTCTGGCGCAGCGACAGCAACTCGTTTGGCTGCTGTCAGTTGTCCAACACCCAGTGTCGTTCCTTATGTGCAAGTGGGGGGAACCTGGAGCCAAACCGGTTCTGCGACTGTGGCATCCGGGACCTCGATTGGTTTGGGGCCTCAACCTATCGCGGGTGGTAATTGGGCAACGGGAACCTGGAGTTGGAGCGGCTGCGGTACCAGCGGCAGCTCACGTGAGCAGTACTTTGCGCCATCTGCAAGCTGTACCGCCTCTGCAGTATTCACCGATACCTGTGGCCAAACGGCCAGCTACAATTTTGCAATCAACACCACCGCCAAATGGACCAATGTGAAATACGGTGGTGGTGGTTATGTTCCCGGTTTGGTATTTCATCCAACTACGCCTGATCTTCTCTATGCACGTACCGATATCGGCGGCTCCTATCGTTGGGATGCAGCGGCAGCCATTTGGGCACCGCTGACCGACGGTTTTGGTGTAAGAGATGGCTCTCATCAAGGCGCGGAAAGTATCGCGTTAGACCCAACCGATGATCGTCGTGTGTACATGACTACCGGCGTCACCGTGAACTTATCTGACCTTGGGCGTTTGTATATTTCTACGGATCGCGGCGATAACTGGCAGTACATCACTCTGCCTTTCCCCGTGGGTTCCAACAATAGAGGGCGCGCAATTGGTGAGCGCTTGATGGTTGACCCCAATAACCCGGCGATCCTGTTCTACGGCTCGCGCACTGCCGGTTTGTGGAAGAGTTCAGATCGCGGCCAAAACTGGCAGCAAGTGCAGTCTTTAGCCTCGCTACAGATGAACCAGTCCCAAATTGACAACAATTCCGGCGGCACTCCGATTGGTGTACAGCAAGTTATTTTTGATACCGGCACCACCGGCAGCGGCAGTGCAACCCAAACCATCTATACCGCCGTTGCGCCTGACTATGCTGCCCTGGCTGGCTTGAGTCACAGCGTTTACAAGTCAACCAATGGTGGCGCAAGTTGGACTGGCATAAATACTCCCTTACAGGGCTATCACATTCCGCACTGGGTACGCGCCCAAGACGGCATGATGTACGTGGTCTTTACCAAAACCACCGGCCCGGGTGCAGACGGCCCAGCGACACTTTATAAATTCGACGGAACCAACTGGACCCCACTCAGGAGTTATACGCAGACCGAATGGACCAACTATGGCATAGGTGGTGTTGCGGTTTCTGGCACAGGTTCATCTACCCGAATTGTGCTGGGCATCACCAATTCCTGGGGCGATTGGGAGGGTAAACCAACAGTACAAATCTCCGATGACGCAGGCATTAACTGGCGTGAGATTGGCTCGGCTACGCCACGTATACCCGCTAATGAGGGCTTTACTGGCTGGCTGGACGACATTGAGATTAACCCATTCAACTCCGAACACATTCTGGTTGTACACGGCGGCGGCGTATGGGAAACCAAAAATGCTTCCGCAACCAAACCTACCTGGAATGAAAAGGTTAACGGCATCGAAGAGGTTGCTACCCTGGCACTTATGACACCACCGCCCGGTGCGTCTTACAGCTTGTTGAATAGCTCCGGCGACGTAGGCACCCTGGTTCATACTGACTTCTCCGTTAAACCAACCCGCAATACAGGTTCAAACTTCAAGAATGGTCTTGCTACTGATATGGCATGGGAAAACCCCTCTTACATAGCCACTATCGGCAGCGCCCATTGGGGTGGTGCGAATCCCGGCGCGTTTTATTCCACTGATTCAGGCGCGACCTGGAATACCTTCCCAACGCTTCATCCCCAAGGTCTGACTAACCAACAGGATTTTTCCAGCCTGGCGGTGATGAAAGCCAACCATGTGATCTGGGCGCCCAGCAATTCAGTGCCTGCCTATACCACCAATAACGGCGCCAGCTGGACTTACTCCAACCTGCCAGCCCTGCCAGAGGGATGGGGTCGCAGTTATCGTGTCGTGGCAGATCGCAAAAACTCCAACAAGGTGTATGCCTATGATTCCGGTGGCGGTTGGTGGGGGCCTGCACCCAAGTTCTTCACCTCAACCGATGGCGGCAGCACGTTCACTGCCAGCAGCCAGTTCGCCAGCCTCAATGCGCGCCCTGAGTTTTTTGGTTATGCGTCGATGGCCGTGAACCCGAATGCAGAAGGTCATATCTGGTTGGTGGATGGCCACAGCATTTTCCGTTCAGTCGACTCAGGTATTACCTGGACCAAACTCAACGCCGCTGCCTCAATCTGGGGCTCCAATACCAATTCGCCGGATGTCTATGGCGCAACGTCTATCGCTCTGGGTAAAGCACCAGCCGGTGCGTCTTACTCAGCGTGGATTTATGTGATTGGTGTAATTGATGGTGTCTGGGGCCTGCATCGCTCCGAGGATGGCGGCAATACCTGGACGCGTATCAATGACGACAAACACCAGTATGCCGGTATGGGTAACTTGGCGGCGGATCACAATGTGGTTGGTCGGGTGTTCTTCAGCGGTAATGGCCGCGGCATCTTTTTCACTAACTAAATAAATGGTTCCTGCCTGCGTTCACTTTTGTAGTGACACGGGCAGGCTTTTTATAAACGGTAATCTCGAGTTTTACCCTGTGTTATCAACCAAAAGGAGCGTCACAGTTATTTATGCAATACCTTTATCAGAAAAAAAACAGCAAACAACACAATAAACAACACATGAAAAATATCAAACAGTTAGGCAGTGCTTTTTTATTCGCCAGCTTCGCGTTATCAATGAGTGCAAACGCGGCGGACGTTATATCCATTTACAAAGATAAGCCGCTTAAAGATTCGCAAATATTTCTAGAGAGCTCAGGCCAGCAACTGAAATTTAATGGCACTAATTTGGTTACGCCAAAAGGTGATGTCCAGTTACAAACCAGCAGTAAAAAAAAGGCGTCTGATACCCTGAGATTTAGCTGGAAGGATACCTGGTACTCCAGCATGACATTGGAAGCGGCTGCGCCTTTGAATTTGGCGGGAATGATGCAAACCGGCGTATTGGCGCTGGATGTGAAAATCGATGAGCTCGATAAAGGCGGTATTTCCTTTAAAATGAAATGCAAATCCGATAACTGTAATCGCGTGGTGCCTTTCACCATGGCGGCGCGAGAGTTGCGCGGTAAAGGTTGGAGCAAAGCTTACGTTCCCTTGAATTGTTTTGTGCAAGAGCAAGACGACTTTAGCGCAACGACTACCCCTTTTGCCTTGGACGTGGGCGGGCAGGGCGGTGTATCTATTGCGAATGTGGAGTTGCTCGCCAACGCACCTAAAAATGTTTCTTTGCTTGAATGCCCTGATTACAAAACTGCTTCGACTACCCCTGACATGTTGAATGAGTGGTGGTCTATTGACTGGTGGTTGCCACGTCACGAGCAAAAACGAATGGAAGCCAAAACCATTGCTGAAAAAGGCGGAAAAATAGATTTATTATTTATTGGTGACTCCATTACTCAAGGTTGGGAGGGCGATGGTGCACCCGTGTGGCAAAAAAATTATGCCAACAGAAATGCCTTTGCCATTGGCTTTGGTGGCGACCGCACAGAAAATGTATTGTGGCGCTTACAGCACGGCGCGGTTGAAAACATGTCGCCCAAGGTGGTTGTGTTGATGATTGGCACCAACAACACCGGCCATCGCTATGAAAACCCCATCTACACTGCAGCAGGTATTAAAAAAATACTGGAGGAACTGCAAGCACGTCTGCCTAATTCCAAAGTGCTGATGCTGGCCATTTTCCCCCGTGATGAACAGCCCAACGGCGGTTTACGCCTAATTAACAAAGGTGTGAATGCGATTATTAAAGATTACGCCGATAACAAGCGGGTGTTTTTTACAGACATTAATTCCGTTTTCTTAACCAATGAGGGCGTGCTGCCAAAAGAAATTATGCCTGACCTGCTGCACCCCAATGAAAAAGGTTACAGCCTCTGGGCGGAAGCCTTGGAGCCACATTTACAGAAGCTGATGAAATAGTGGTTACAGCGGCGCCCTTGGGCGCCGTTTTTCTGTTGTAAAAAAGATATCTATAGCGTTCGAGAGGGAGTAGTTATGAATGAGGCTTATTGTATTAATTTAGCAAGAATGTCTGCAATTTACGTAAAAATAATCTTTCAGATTGTATTCATGGGGATCTTAGCGGCAACTTCACTTTGTCACGCTAAAGAGTTAGCCATCACCTTTGATGATGCTCCTACGCCAGATTCGGCTTTAATGAGTGGTAATGAGCGCACCCAGAAAATAATTGCCGCTTTGCAAAAGGCAAAAGTACCGGATGCTCTGTTTTTTGTGCAGGCCGACAGATTAAATAAATCCACCCAGATGCGTTTGGATCAATATGCGGCAGCCGGATTTCACATAGCAAACCATAGTTACAGCCACCAATCAGCCAGTGCGTTAGGGAAAAAAAATTATATTGCTGATGCCAAGAGCGCCCACTTGCTGCTCAAAAACCAAAATAATTTTTTACCTTTTCACCGCTTTCCCTATTTGGATTGCGGTAAGGATAAATCCTCCATTCTTGCAATTCGGGATTCTTTATCGGAGCTTGGCTATAAAGACGGTTATATAACTATCGCCAACTACGACTGGCACATCAGCAACCTACTTGCGAAGGCGGCGGAAAATAAAAAGAATATCAATTATGAAAATGCCAAAAAGTTTTACGTGGATACCTTGTTCAGCGCTATTGAGTTCTACGACGAAGTTGCCCGAAAAGCGTTAGGGAAGTCACCAAAGCATGTATTGTTATTGCACGAGAATGACGCAGCGGCTTTGTTTTTGGGAGATTTAATTGCGCATTTGCGAAGTAAGGGGTGGAAAATTATTTCACCGCAAAAAGCCTATGAAGATCCTATTTCTCGCGATCTAAGCAATATTTCCTACCATCATCAAAATAGAGTGGCAGCCATAGCACGGCGATCAGGTATTCCTGAGGATAAGTTGTACCATGTATCGGAGAATGTTGATTATTTGGATAAGGCTTTTGTCGAGGCAGGTGTTGTTTATTAATCGTGTAAAGGGGGAGTGCTTTTTCTTACTTTAGTCTTACCTTAGTCAATTCAAAACCAGCATAAAAATCACCCTCCACCTAAAAAACGGAGGGTGATTTTTTATTAAAGGTAACCGACTTTTTGGGCGAAACTAATTATCGATGTACCGTAAGAGCCGCCCCAGCTATAACCGGTGCGACGCTCCAGTGACATTTGGGTGATGTCATAAAATTTACTGCCATCGCGGTCACTGAAGAAACCCCTGTTGGTATTTAAATCATAAAAGCGATACCACATTTTGCTGCCAGCTTTGGGCACTATGGGGTTAGTTTCCGCTTGCGATGAATCGTAGGTATAACCTTCAAGATAAGTGTTGGGGCTATTAAACCAGGCAACACCCGCACGTACGGCTTTTTCTATCTCGGCGGTTTGTGGTTGTGTCATCAGAAACGCAAGTACACCAACGGATTCACTACCGCTCAATGATTCCAACTCATACGCGCGCGCTTTTTTCGGTAAATAATCGGTCGCACCGTGTTGTGCGCACCACGCGGTTAATACCCCATTTTGTTTCCACTGGGCCTTCAAAATATATTCTGTGCCTTTGGTTACTGCGGTTTTAAAACGTGCGCGATCTCCATCGGTAAATACATCGGTATCAAACGGCGCGCGTTTATTCGCAGCGAAATCCAATACCGTCAATGCGTATGCCATGCCGTTATCGTTAAAGGTTGCGTGGTCTGCATAGCCACCTTTTAATGGATAAAACTGCGGCAGGGCGCCAGTGCTGTATTGTGAACTCACCAAAAAATTCGCTGCTTTGCGCACTGCATCGCGATATTTGGTAATACCACCTTGTTTGTAAACATCCGCGAGGTAAACCATTTCGGTGATGGTTGCGCCGTTGTCGATAGTCCCGCTTTCACTGCCGCCACTACCGCTGCCCACACTGTTGTAATCCAGATTTTTCGGCCAGCCGCCGTTGGTTTGCTGATAAGACAAAACTACATCAGCGCGGGAGACCGCCCATTTGGTGCGAGATTTGGTTAACCAACTGGCAGCCGGATTGCCATCCAATGTAAGCATTCTTGCTGTGCCAACTGAACTTGCTACCGAACTGGTTGATGCGCTGGAGCTGGATTTCACCGACGAAGAACTACTGCCAACACCCGTACCACAAACGCCTGCTGCAGTCAGTGCACCTGCTACTGTGAGTGAATCTATATTTGCTAAACCGTCAGCAGTCAGCGATGTGAGTTTTAACAGGTTGTTACCCTGCACCAAATCAATTTCGATGCTCGCTGTTTGCCAATTTGTCCAGCCACCGGTTGGGGGCAATTGCAGTGTGTAATTGCCATTGCTGCCGCCATTAATTAACAAAGAACCATTGCGATTAGCGGTTCCACCATTTGCAAAGCGGAAAGTTAAGGTGTGGCGACTGCTTGAGGTAGCGTTAACAGCCCACTCGATAGCAGCGCCTTGCACGTTGTTGCTATTGGTGTAGCCGTTACCGCTATAACCAGCATTGGTGCTCTCGGTGGCTATGCCATCCACACGGCAAAAACCAGCTTGTTCTTCTTGAATTACCAGCGACGAAATTGTCGTACTGGAACTAGTTGCTAAAGAGCTTGCTGCCAAAGAACTTGCGGGGCGACTACTACTGGATAGCGCAACACTGGACCTTACTGAACTCACCGCGCTGGACTGCGCAATGCTGCTGGGTGCAGATGACGCGTTGGTGCTGCCACATAAAGTGCCATTCACTTTGGGTGCGCCCGCGGTGCCATTTGCTTGAAACCCAAAACTGGCGGATGCACCCGCTGCAAGTGTTGCATTCCAACTTAAACCGGTTGCGCTATAGGGGTTGGAGCCACTGAGTGTGGCGTTCCAGGCATTGGTAATTGTTGCATTCGGTTCTTGCCAAGACACAGACCAATTATTTGCAGTTTGAGCCGTGTCGTTAGTTACTTTTATTTCGCCGGTAAACCCGCTGCCCCAGTTGTTGGTGACGGTGTAGGTGCAAGCCGCCCAGGATGCAGGTGATAGTGCAATGAGTGCCGCACTAATCAGCAGCCGCTGTTTGCTTCGAGTGGAAAGTTGTAGTGGTTTGAAAAATTTATTATTCATAGCTGTTCCCTATCATTTTTTGGATAAATGTTGTGACACAGCACCGGAAGGTGCTAGATAGGTAATGACCGAATCGTACAACTTATTATTATTCGCGCGAGTCTACGCGCGCCTTAACAAACATAAAAGTAATAACTCTGACTTTGAGATTTATTGGCGCGCTATGTTGTATTCAGTCTAATTAATCTGGATGGCAAAATTTCACAGATAAAAAAATCCCCCGGTTTAGCCGAGGGATAAAAATAAATAACGAGAGTTAGTGTGAAATTAGTGACCTTCTTGTACTTCCTCAGTGAGTGTAGACAGGTAGGCCACTACATCGCGAATCTCGTCCGCTTTTAACAACATACCCATGGGCGGCATACCGGATACCGGGCCGAAACCTGGTGCCACACGTGCACCCGGGTCAACCAACGCTTGCAGTAATTGTTCGCGTGACAGGGTTTTGGCAATGGTCGTTAAGTTCGGGCCGACATTGGCGCCGCGAGTTCCCACCATATGGCAGCGCACACATTGTGCGGTATTGCTGTAGCGGAAAATATTCATGCCTTTTTCTGCATCACCGCCGTACAAAGATTCGCGGAACATATCCAGTGGGTTGGTTTTGTCTTTGCTGTTTTGGTAAGTGGTGAGCAGTTCGGTTAATTCCGGTGCTTTAATTTTTTCCACAGCCGTAATTAATTCCAGCTGCACTTCCGGTGCAATTTTTCCGGCGATCAGTTGGGTCATTTGATCTTTAAATACCGCAACTGCTTCCGGTGCTTCTACATTGACCAGCGATAGGAGTGCAGCTTGCTGTTCACCGGTGGTGCCGTTTTTTAACAACAGGCTGTGCATTTCCACCACTTGTTGTACCGGTAAATCCAACTCGGGAACCATGGCCAGTGCCGCCATGCGTACACTTTGGTCTTTATCTTTCATGGCGACAAAAACCAGATCCCCGATATTATCGACCGAGAACTTTTTCAGTGTGTGTAGCGCGGCGATACGTGCTTCAGGTGCAGGATCTTTGCTTAGCTGGGTAACCAAATTATTTTTGGCTGCGCGGATATTTAAACCGGCAATTGCATGCACAGTGGCTTCGCGCACCTCTGCGTCACTGTCCGCCAGGAGATTGTTGTAGTTAGCACTCAGTGCTGCAATTGCTTCACTTTCGGGGTGTTTTACGGCGCCGCGATAAGCACCGGTCACACGGTCATAGGCGGAGGTTTCACCCCAACTTGCCAAGGCATGGATCGCTTCGGCGCGCAGAACACCGGCCATTTTTTGCTGTGACGCAAAACGAATTAAACGTTCAGCATTGTCGGCGGTAGTGTTGGTTTCGCTTTTGGCATAAACGTTCGCGTTGATGACGCGACGTAATAATTGCTCGTTGGTAAACGTGGGTTTATCCAAATAAGCTGCCAGGGCGGGCAGGGCGTCGGTCACTAAAGTGTCATCGCTAATGGCGCGTGCGGCATTAGTCACGACGTATTCGCTTTTATCATTAAGAAAAGCGGCGAGGGTAGGGCTGGCCATTTGTTTTAAAGCAACCACGGCAGCAATACGTACAGCTTCCGATGAGTGTGTTGCCAATTCACCAAGCGCCGCATCATCACCAATACGTGCCAGGGCGATGGCACCGGCTTGTCGCAAATACACATCTTCATCCTTGTTGGCGGCGAGCATAGCAACTATAGGCGCGATAGCAGTTTTATCGCCAATGCGACCCAAGGCTTGTGCCGCATAAAGTTGCGCGCGTGGATTTTCATCGCTCAACAACGGCAATAATGATTCAGTGGCCGGTGCGTGATTGGCATCGCCCAATACTTTGGCGGCTTGCGCACGCATTTCACTGTTGGCATCTTTTAATAAAGCAATCAACACGGCATCGACACTGGCATCTTTACGCAATAATTGCCCAAGGCCCCAAATGGCATGGATGCGCGCAAATTCGTCTGTTGCACTTTGCGCCTGGTTTTCCAGCAGGGCACGTGCATTTTTTTCCACCAAAATAAATTGCGCTTTTTGACGTACGCGCATATCGACGTGACTTAATAGCGTGACTAAATCTTCAGCGCTACGTTGACGTAAATCTTCCGCCAGTAATGTTTGGGTTTCTTTGCGTATCGCATTGCCGGCGGTATCGGGTGTATCCAATTTCCATACACGGCCTTTTTGTTTTAAACCCCACCCTTCAATCCAGTCGCTCATGTACATGGCACCGTCCGGGCCGAAATCCAAACCGGTCGCGAGTACACCGCGGAAAATATTTTCATCCTTATCCAGTTCAAAACTGGCGCCTTTGGGTTTCAGGGTAAACGCATTAATACCGGCGCGTGCCGCTGAACCGACAAACTCCACCACAAAGAAGTGATCTTTCCACTTATCGTTAAACGCGGTGCCGGGGTTATAGGTCATACCGGTGGGGCCTGCGTAATAAGGCGCGACTGGTGGAAGAATATGCGCGGCCTGGTCTTTAAAGCGCGGGGTGTAATAGTTTTCATCCATCCAGGGTTTGTAGCTGTTGTTTTTAGGGTCTTTGTATTTACCCAGCTGCCAGTTAATGCGCCAGCCGGTGTCGGACCCTTCAATCAAATGCACTACACGCTCGTATTCACCGACGTGATCGCCGTCGTTATCCACGCTGATAAAGTTGCCGTATTTATCGAACGAAAATTCATAAATATTGCGCAGACCGTGGGCAAAGACTTCGAAATTACTGCCGTCCGGTTCGCTGCGCACAATCACGCCTTGATCCTGATAATCCCAGGTTTTACCTGTAGCATCGGTAACGACTGTACCGACATCGCCCATGCTGTAATACATTTTTCCGTCTGGCCCCATCGTGGCACCGGACATGCCGTGGCCACTAAAACCAATGTGCACGGCAAAACCATGGGCGAGGGATTTTTTCTCGTCCATCTGGCCATCGCCATTGGTGTCTTTCAGCTTCCAGAAATCAGGTGCGATGTTGACAAATAATTCATCCAACAAATCGCTGTAATACATACCACCGATCACATCGGTGACTTCCGTATTAAAACCTTCCACCACGGTTTGCGCAAAATCGGCTTTGCCACTGCCGGATGTATCTTCCAGGCGAATAACCGACTCTTTCATGACCGTCAAGTCGCGCCAGTCATGGCTGCCATCTTTGTTGCGATCAGGAATGCGTTTGTTTTGTGCGCTTTTTTCCGGTGCCAATTCTGCTTTGAGGAATGCACGGCGGTCCTCAATATTTCTAAACGCAACGGATGGGTGCTCCCAGTCGGCATAGCCACGAATATCAAATTCAGAATTATTGCTGCGTTGGGTGATGCCCGCCCAAATGCGGCCTTTGTCATCCACATGGATGGCCACGGTATCGCCCATTAATTTTTCAGAGGCCCAGAGTTCGCCGGTAATGCCATCTGCAAGTTTTAATTCCACTTGCGACTCAATGGTGGCGGCGGTTTTTTTGGCGTCTTCGGGGGTGATGCGGGTAATGTTCAACGCAACACTGCTAACGGCGCTGCTGCTTTGCGCGCTGTTGTCTGTTGTTGTATTGGTGGTTTTGTCGCCGCAGCCGGTTAGTAATACCAGTGCTGCTATGGAGGTTGTGAACCAGACGGCTGGTTTCATTGAGCTTTGTGACCGATAAAGATAATGCGAAAAAGGAATACCGAGTGGGCGTTTTTTCATGAGTCTCTCACGCTGGTTCTGATTATGAAAAAGGGTTAAGTGTATTGGATCGACGTTCGTCTATTTGTAGTTATAGTCATGTCGGATTATAGGTGAGTGACGCCCCGAAGGCAGTCTGAATTGACGTATGTAGACATTTATTAACACTTCACCAGCAAATAAAAAAACCTCTGTGTCACCAGCGGTGACACAGAGGTTCGGTAATACGCGTTGATAAGTTTTTAAGTGGGAATGTCGCTGGGCACCTTATCCACTTTTTTGGCTTGGGTGCCTGCAGGTGGCAGGTACATATCCGCTTGCTCACCTAGTGCGTCGCGCACGCGAATCATGGAAAACATACCGCCCATTTCCAGTTTGCCGTAGAGGCCTTCGCCCATCATCATCGGCAAGGTATTTTCCGGGCCGGGCATATGCCCCATGTCCACATGTTCCTGATGCTCAGCCATGCCATGCTCGCCCATCGCCATATAACCCGGCAGCACTTTATTAATTTGTGCGCTGGGTTGTTTTACGCCGAGCATATTGGGCACTTCATGGCCCATGGCATTCATGGTGTGATGGCTCATATGGCAGTGAAACGCCCAATCACCAGGCACGCCCACAAATTCAATATCGCGGGTTTGACCCACGCCGATAATTTCGGTCACTTCACTGCGCCATTGGTTTTCTGGCCAGCGGCCACCATCAGAGCCAGTCACTAGAAATTGCACACCGTGTAAATGAATCGGGTGATTCCACATAGATAAATTACCGATGCGAATACGAATGCGTTCACCGGTTTGGCCGACCATGGATTCAATCGCCGGAAAGACTTTGCTGTTCATCGTCCACAAATTAAATTCCGTCATGACGCTTGGGTCGGGTCTATAGGTGCCCGGGTGTACCGCCCAGTTATGCAGCAGTACCACATAATCGCGATCCACTTCTGGCTTGGTGATTTCTTTGGGGTGAATAATAAACATGCCCATCATGCCGGTGGCGAGTTGCACCATTTCGTCCGCATGTGGGTGATACATATGGGTGCCGTGTTGTTGTAGGGTGAATTCATAGACAAATGTTTCGCCCGGTTTAATCGGCGCTTGGGTTAAACCACTTACGCCGTCCATGCCCCAAGGCAATAAAATGCCGTGCCAGTGGATACTGGTGTGCTCGGGTAATTTATTAGTGACATAAATACGCACTTGGTCGCCTTCGACGGCTTCAATCGTTGGCCCCGGTGTGCTGCCGTTGTAACCCCAGGCTTTAATTTTTGAACCCGGCGCAAATTCGTGCTCAATTTCTTCGGCGATTAAATGAAATTCTTTTACGCCATTGTTCATGCGATAGGGTAAGGTGCGGCCATTAGGCGTAATTACCGGGCGATAGCCCTGTGCCGTTAATTCTGTTTTTTTTGTGCTGACGGCAGGAATATCTTTGGTGCTTTTGCGTACCACTTTTTTTGTAGATTGATGCTGTGAGTGGTCCACTTTGGGCTCTGCCGGTGTTGGCATTTGATGTTGGGAGTGATCCACTTGCGCCTGTAAGGGCAAACTCGCGGCCACCAAACCGGCGGCGCTGCCGAGCAGTAAATTGCGGCGATTAATCATGTTGGTGCTCCTGCTCTTCGCTGGTGTTTTTATCTGAGTGGTCGCTGTGAGATTGATGACTGGAATGATCCATTTCTGCATGGTCCATTGTTGAGTGATCCATTTTCGAATGATCCATTTTCGAATGATCCATTTTCGAATGATCCATTTTCGAATGATCCATCTCTGAATGGTTCATCTTTGAATGATCCATTTTGGAATGATTCATTTTGGAGTAATCTGGCTTGCCAGTGGAAATAGGCAATTTTTTGCCGATGGATAATTCCAATTGGCTGCGCGCCAGCCAATAATTTTTTAACTCTTTGGTGTAGTCGTGGGCCAATTGGATTTCATTGCGTTTAATCTCCAATAGTTCAAACGGGCTGGTGAGCATAAAATTGACTTCGCGCTGAGCGAGCGCGGTACGTTTTTCCGCCACCTGTAAACTCTGTGTGATTAACGCCAACTGTGTTTGTGCAGTTTCAAGGGCCAGCAGCGCTTGTGCTATTTCCACATCCGCCGCCAATTCATGCTGTTGTAATTTAGCTTGCAGTTGTGCGACTTGCGCATCCAACGCTGCCAATTTCCCTTGGTTGCGATTAAAAATTGGCAATGCAAATTCCACTTCCGGTCCGATATTTTTTGCGCCATCCGCCTCTCGCTCCGCATTAATACCCACACTTATATCGCGCCAGCCATTTTCTCTTGCTAACAATGTACGGCGTTTACTGGCCAGCGTTAATTGTTGCTGAATAATTTTATTATCCAACCTATGGCTATTGGCCTCAGCTATTAACTGGTCTCGGGCAAATGTTTCCGGTTGCAGTGCGGGCAATTGCGTAGGCAAGGTGAGTGTGGTGGCGCTGGGTAGGCCAATAAAGTTAAGCAATGTTAGTCGTGCATTTTTTGACGCTAATTGGCGCTGATTAAATTGTTGTTGCACGCGGCGCAATTCATTGTCGTAATACAAAAATTGGTTTTCTGCCATATTGCCCGCGCGATAGAGACTGAGCGCCAGTTGCATTTGCGCTTTGGCTGCGTCTAATACTTGGGTTTGGATCTGTAAATGCTGGGCGGCAGCGAGAGCGCTGTAATAGTGCGATTGGGTTTGTACAATTAATTCCTGCAACTCAGCTTGCAGTTGCAATTGTGCGCGCAGAAGATTTTCTTGCGCTAATTGGCGGCGGAGCGGCCGAGTAAATAGTTCCAATAGTGGCTGGCTTAAACCCGTTTCTAATTGCCAGCGGCCACCACCTTCCGGGCGCATGGCACCGATGGAAATATGTGGGTTACTAATTAATTCGGCTTGGAGTTGTTGTGCATCGGCAATACCTAATTGTGCAAGCTGCATACGCACTTGCGGCGAATGACTTAACAGTAGTTGTATGGCATCGGTTAGTTGTAGGGGGTCTTTTATTGTAGAACTCACTGCGTGATCCGTGTCTAAACTAGCACCGGGAAAGTTTTGCTCAAGTGCTGTTTGCACGGGCATCAATGAATTTTTGGGGGCTGTGCTGCTACAGGCGCTGATTAATAAACTACTGGCGAGTAGTAATAGCAGCGCGATTTTTTTTAAGTTTGGATTCATCTTTTCACCTTATGACTTTCTCATTTTGTAGCCCGTTACTGCTGCTGTTGCACCTGTTGATGGCAACAGGCAAGGCCGTCCAAAATCGGGCAATCGGGGCGATCATCGCCCTGGCAGCGATTCGCTAAATCGCTCAGCGCTTTACGCATTTGTTGCAGCGCGTGAATACGTTCATCCATTTCATCAATATGTTCCATCGCCAGTTTTTTTACATCGGCACTGCTACGTGCTTCGTCTTTCCACAGGCTGGACAGCTGGGCGATTTGTTTCATGGAGAAGCCTAAATCCCGCGCGCTTTTAATAAAACGCAGCAGGTGAATCTCCCGCGTTTGATAGACACGGTAATTCGCCTGAGTGCGATCGGTGGGTGTGATTAAGCCGAGCGTTTCATAATGACGAATCATTTTTGCACTGACACCAGTCAGTTTTGCGGCATCGCCAATGGTATGCAATCCCTGCGCGTGTGCACTTGCCAATTCCAGGTTTGATGAATTGATTTGATACATAGTTATTTGCCCTTTTGGTGGCCGCTAATCGGTGCTTGCCAATTGCGCAGACGCAAGGCGTTAGTCACTACAAATACACTGGACAGCGCCATAGCGCCCGCTGCAAGCATGGGCGATAACAGCACTCCAAATGCAGGGTAGGCAATACCGGCGGCGAGTGGAATTAACGCCACATTGTAAGCAAAAGCCCAAAATAAATTTTGCTTAATGTTACGCATAGTGGCACGCGCCAGCGCAATACTTTTGGGTACGCCTTCAATATCGCCGCTCACCAAAATCAGATCGGCGCTTTCAATGGCGATGTCGGTTCCGGTACCAATCGCCAGCCCCAGGTCCGCTTCGGCAAGCGCTGGCGCATCGTTAATACCATCGCCCACATAGGCGATAGCGCCATGCTCGCTGCGCAATTGTTTTACCGCGGAAACTTTTTGATCGGGCAATACTTCGGCGATCACCACATCTATATTTAATTGTTTAGCAATCACTTCGGCGGTGCGGCGGTTGTCACCGGTAATCATCGCCACTTTAAAACCAAGTGCATGCAATGCGCTTAACGCCCCAGCGGTGCCGGGTTTAATGGTGTCGGCCAGTGCCATCACGGCGGCAATTTGATTATTAACGGCAACATAAATTGGCGTTTTGCCGTCGCTGGCTAATTGCTGGGCCTTGGTACTGAATACCGCCAGATCAATCTCGAGTTTTTCAAACAAGCGATCAGCACCAATATAAATTTCATTGCCAGACACTTGTGCTTTTAATCCGTAACCGGCCATCGCCTCAAAGGATTCCAGCGTGCCGAGCGTTACTTTTTCGGTGGCGGCTGCGGTTACCAACGCTGTTGCTATCGGGTGTTCCGAGTGTTGTTCTGCCGCTGCAACCAGCGCCAGCACGGCATTTTTTTCAAACCCGTAAGCGACGATAAAATCTGTCAATTGTGGTTGGCCCATCGTTAGAGTGCCGGTTTTATCAAAGGCGATAGTTTTTACTTCGGCGAGGGATTGCAGCGCCGCACCGCGACGAAATAACAAACCAAGGTTCGCGGCGCGGCCGGTGCCCACCATAATCGAAGTGGGTGTGGCTAAACCCATAGCACAAGGGCAGGCGATAATCAGTACCGCCACGGCATTCACCAGTGCAAAACCGAGCGCGGGCTCGGGGCCAAAAAACATCCAAACGATAAACGTGAGCAGCGCCACTAGCATCACCGCCGGCACAAACCAGCGGGTGATTTGATCCACCAATGCTTGAATTGGCAGTTTTGAACCCTGTGCCGCTTCCACCAGCTGGATAATTTGCGCCAGCATGGTGTCCTTACCGGTTTTGGTGACGCGGTACTGGAAGGAGCCGGTGCTATTGAGTGTGCCGCCAATCACTTCGGCGCCTGCAATTTTACTCACCGGCATAGGTTCACCGGTCATCATGGATTCATCCACAAAGGAACTGCCTTCGGTCACTGTGCCATCCAGCGGGATACGTTCGCCGGGGCGTACGAGCAAGGTGTCGCCGGGTTGGATGAGATCTATCGCCAGCGTTTGTTGCGCGCCATCCACCATACGTGTTGCGGTGTGCGGTTGAAGTTTTACCAGTTGGGCAATGGCATCGCTGGTGCGGCCACGAGCGCGGGCCTCCAATAATCGCCCCAGCAAAATCAGGGTGACAATCACGGCGGCGGCTTCAAAGTAAACATTCACCGTACCGGCGGGCAGGGCGGCTGGAATGAAGGTGGCAACCAGCGAGTAGCCCCACGCGGCCAAGCTGCCTACGGCGACCAGCGAGTTCATATCTGGCGCCATGCGTATCAAGGCAGGTAAACCTTTGAGGTAAAACACACGGCCGGGGCCGAACATCACCAAGGTGGTTAAAACGGCCTGGATTATCCAATTCCACTGCCCAAGGTTGGCCATTAACCAATGGTGCAGGGCGGGAATAAGGTGGCTGCCCATCTCCATCACAAATACCGGCAAGGTGAGCAAGAGCGCCAGCTGGAACTGGTGGGTTAATTGCTGGTGTTCCTGCTCACGGCGCTCGGCACTGTCGCCGGCATCTTCATCTTGCGCCAGTTTTGCGTTGTATCCTGCCTGTTCTACTTTTTCCACCAGGGTGTTTAGCGCCACTGGGTGGGTAAGTGTAAGGTGCGCTCGTTCGGTGGCGAGGTTGACACTGACGCTGTTCACCCCTTCAACTTTACTCAGTGCGCGCTCAACGTGGGCAACACAGGAGGCACAGGTCATACCTTCAATTGCCAGATCTAACTCGCTTGATGAGTTACTCATGATAGGCCTCTCTATTTTTCGCTAAAAGGTTGAGCCGGATAACCGGCCTCCGCAAAAATCCCGAGTAATTGCTCATTACTCAATGTTGATTCGACCCGCACCTGACGAATCGGCGGGAACGTTTTAACAACGGCATTGGCATCAACTGCTTGTAAGGCGCGGGTAATCGCGTTAGCGCAGCCTTGGCAAGTCATGTTTTCTACGTGAAATAACTGCATGGTGGTCTCCTGATAATCTGGTAGTGAGATCAGGTTAAGGCTTACCATCATGGGAAGGTCAAGTATTCTATTGAGTTTAAGCTTATTTGCAGTTAGCGCTATAAACCTCTAGCATTCTGCGCTTTTCTGGTGCATGGAGTATCCCCTGTGAGTATCAAACACTGGTTGCATGAAGCCCGCTTACTGCTCGGTATAGAGCGCAGCACCACTCGTCACGGTGAAAAACTGATTTCCGGGTTGGGCGCTTTTCTCGGCATTCTGGCGGTTTACTGGGGTACACGCTGGTGTTTCCCGGATGGTTTTATGCACACCGCGGGCACTCTGATTATGGTGACTTCTATGGGCGCGACCGCCGTACTGCTGTTTGCTGTGCCGCAGGGTGCCTTGTCCCAGCCTTGGGCCGTGATTGGTGGCCATCTGCTGTCGGCATTTGTGGGGGTTACTTGTCAGCAGCTAGTGCCGGATCAAACTTGGACACCGGCTTTAGCTGTGGGCTTGGCGGTAGCGGTAATGCACTATGCGCGTTGTATGCATCCTCCCGGCGGCGCCACTGCACTGGCCGCCGTTATTGGTGGGGCAGAAATCTACAAGCTCGAATATTTTTATCTAGTGGCACCCATCCTGATCAATGTGGTCAGCATCATGGCAATGGCTATTGCATTTAATGCATTTTTCCCTTGGCGTCGCTATCCAGCCCATTTAACCCGTCGGCAAATTGCCAAACCCACAGTTACTGCTGAGCGTCAGTTCGAATTGACCCAGGAAGATTTTTCTGCGGCGATGGAACAGCTGAACTCCTACGTGGATATCACCGCTGAAAATCTTACTCAGTTATTGGAGCTGGCCAAGCAACACGCAGAAAAAAACATCACCCACCCGGAGCAAATTATTCCCGGGCATTTTTATAGCAACGGCAAACTGGGGAACTTATGGAGCGTGCGTCAGGTCGTAGACGCCGCCAACCATGCCAACGCCAATAAAGACCAAGTGATTTTTAAAGTGGTGGCGGGGGCGGGTGGTTATGCCACCGGGATTTGCTTGCGCAGCGAATTTCGCCAATGGGCGCGTTATGAAGTTATTCCTCAGCCTAATGGCCACTGGAAAAAGCTGACCGATGACGATGTATAAATCCCATCAAACACATGAAGAGTCTGCGTTAACTATTACAATTTCCAACAAATTTAGGGTGTGTACCCAGAGTAGTACAGGATAAGATGCCGTCATCCTAACTGGGTGTAACCACGCCCACTTAGCTATAAAAATTAATTATTTTCATTATTTATTTTGTCATCGAGGTTTATCGACCATGCGTTTCAATTCCATTGCAGTTGCACCTTTCACCTTGCTTAAACACACCATTGCCGCTGTTTGCCTGAGCGCTGGTGTATTGATGAGTCAATTAGCGGCCGCTACTACGGTTCAATTTCAAACTGTGATGGGCGATTTTGAAGTTAACCTTTATGACAAAACCACACCTAAAACCGTCGCCAACTTTTTGGCCTATGTAAATGCCAATGCCTATGCCAATACGGTTATTCATCGCTCAGTAAGCGGGTTTATTGTGCAGGGTGGTGGTTTTAAATATGTCACCACAGATAAGCTGGAAGCAATCACAAAAAATGCTGCAGTGGAAAACGAACCTGTGTATTCCAACGTGCGTGCGACCATTTCTATGGCAAAAACGCCTAACAATGCTAACAGTGCGACAAACCAATGGTTTATCAACCTGGCCGACAACTCATCCAATCTTGACAGACAAAATGGTGGCTTTACTGCATTCGGCGAAGTGACCAGTGGCATGGATGTCGTGCTCGCCATCGCAGGTGTAACTCGTTTCAACTTTAATTCCGACTTTACTGAGCTTCCTTTGCGTAATTATTCTGCTGATGATTACAAAGCGAAAAAACCGGTAACCGACCAAAATTTTGTAATGATCGAAAATGTCGTCGTGTTAAATGCGGATCCGGATACTGCAACCAGCCTTAATCCACCTAAAAACACCCTCATAACCGAAAAGGATGATGGCGGTAGCGGCAGCTTGGGTTTACTTTCCCTGCTTGCACTGGGTTTGCTTGCGCTGGGCCGTAAAACCCTGTTGAATAAGGCTTAACTTATCAACAAGAGGGATGCAGTGTGATTACATACTTGTATTGGATAACGGTTATCGCCGTTGCTGTTTTTGTTTTCTGGGGAATCGGCCGCTACTTTAAATGGAAAGCGGGCGCCATCGGCGGGCTGACAATACTGATCATCGGCTGGGGGATGTATTTCTTCCACTATGAGCAGCACTTTGTAAAGAACTTTGGTGGCGTGATGTCGATTGACGTTCCCAAGGGTCAAATGCACATGGCGGCAACCTGGAAAGACGATAACCTGTGGATCGAAAACTACGACCCGGCAACTAATACCTGTATTTTTAGTGAATATTCAAAGGGTAGTTTGTTGGAAGGTCGGGTAACGATTAAAAACTGTAATCCACTGATGCCCAAAGCAGAAGTACCTGCCGCGGAGTAATTCACTGCGCTAATAAATGAAACACAAAAGGGGCCTTGCGCCCCTTTTGTGTTTCCAGAATACACAGTCTTATCACCGATGAACTGGGCGCCAGGCATAATTAGATTTTTTTAAAATATAAGCCACAGTTTTTCTTGCGAGAGAGTGTTTTAGCACTAGCCTTCAAGCATGAGGAGTGTAAATTCTCCTGTTGTTATAGAGGGTAAACTATGAGTTTTATTCATAGCATGCGGCAGTCTCTGATCTTGTTTTTATTAATTCTTGTAAACAGTGCTCCAGCGGCATTTGCTGCGCAAATGGTCACTGAAAAAACCTGCACGGCAATCCAAAATGCAATCAATAAATTACCTTCGGCTGGCGGTGAAGTGTTGTTGACCAGCGGCACTTATACCTGCACCCATCCCATCGTGCTCGATAAAAGTCACGTCACCTTACGTGGTCGTGGTACCGCAACAGTACTACGCCTGGCTGATGGAATTAACGCACCTGTCATTGTGATGGGACAAACTGAAAATGTTCCGAGCAGATCAATTCATTTTGTGAGCGTTAGCGATTTAATGATTGATGGTAATAGAGCAAATCAATCATCAGAATGTATGGGTGGCCCCTGCAGTGACCAGTTTCCTTTGCGCAATAACGGCATAAGTATTCGCCGCTGTATTGATTGCAGTGTGCAGTCGGTAGTCGTTTTTGGTGCTATGTCGGGCGGCTTGGTGACAGAACTCGGTTGTCGCCGTTTGCGAATTCGCGATTACACTTCTTATGACAATGAATTTGATGGCTTGGCAGGCTACGAAACAGAAGACAGTAGTTTTTCCGGCATTTACCTTTACAACAATCAAGCCGCTGGAATATCTACCGATATCAAATTCAACAATAATAAATTTTTTGATGTCACTATCACTAACAATAAAACGGTCGGCATTTTTATGCGTGACTCATTGGATAATTCGTTTACCAATTTGCATATAAGCGACAGTGTGCAGCATGGAATTTTTCTGGCACAAGTAAACCATGACCCGACGACAGGGGCGACTGGCAATACATTTACCGGTGTAGTGATTAGTCGCTCCGGAGGGGCTGGCATGATCGCGAACGATGCATCCTGTGTAAATAATATGATGGTTGGTGCGCAGTTTATTAATAATCGCCACGGCTGTATCAGTGAGGCATCGTCGGGATTGGTGGAAAACGTTGGAACTATTTGTCGTTAATAAAAAAACTAGCGGTAGATCAAAAATTATTTTTGCAAGCTATGGCTTAGCCATCAACGCAATCGCCCTGTGTGTGTAAATGGATGTACGTTGAGTCAGCGCGCGACCCTATTGGTCGCGCGTTTTTTTGCAGAAATTGAGCAAATGAAATTATTTTTGGGGGATTATTTGAATCAACGGGGGCTTAGTTTTCTACGCTAGGGAGAAAACGATAGCCAACACCGGGTTCTGTTTCGATATAGCGGGGGTTGGATGGGTCATCACCGAGTTTGGTGCGCAAGCGAGCGATAAAAATACGCAGGTAATGGGTGTCTTCCACATGAGTGCCGCCCCATATTTCGCGCAGCAATTGTTGTTGGGTTACCAAACGTCCAGCGTTATTAATCAAGCGCTTTAATAATTCAAATTCTTTGCGCGATAGCTTGGTAGCCTCTCCATCTACCGTTAATTTACGCTCTTGTAAATCGATCACTACCCGCTCATCCTGAAATGTATGCACACTTTCTACGCTTGGGCCAAAGGCTTTAATCAACCCGCGAATACGGGCCAGCAATTCCTGAATGCCAAAGGGTTTCACTACGTAATCATTGGCGCCAGTATCAAGCGCCTGCACAATTTCAGATTCGCGGTTACGCACAGAGAGCACAATAATTGGCTGGTGGAAAAAGTCGCGCAATTTTTTCAGCACTACCTGACCATCCAGATCGGGCAACCCCATATCCAGAATAATCAAATCCGGGCCAATTTCAGCCGCCAATGCCAAGCCTTGGCGCCCCGTATCGGCCTCAAGAATAGTATAGCCTTGGGCGGTGAGGCCGATTTGTAAAAAGCGACGAATTTGCGGTTCATCGTCGATAATCAATATTTTACTCATGATGGCTCCATTGCAGTGAGGCAAAGTATAAACAGCACTGCGCTGAATCAGTGTTATATCGCTGTTAAATTTAGCGGTTTAATGCTCTTGTTGATCTTTTTTGTCTTCGCTTTCAGTGATGGGCAGTTCGATTCTAACGCAGCAGCCTGGATTTTTTTTATCGGCCAATCGGCGTGGGTTAGCATGAATACTTACTTTGCCACCGTGAGCCATGATCATACCCTGGCATATCGTTAAGCCCAAGCCGCTGCCAGATCTACGTCTGTCACCTTTTTCGGCCGTATGGAAACGCTCAAATACCTTTTCACGTTCATCCTCGGGAATGCCTGTTCCCTGATCGCAAATCGTAATAATTATTTTGTCTTGTTCTTTAAAGCAATCTACATCAATGCTGGCACCCTTGGGTGAGAATTTGATTGCATTATCGATAACATTAAAGATTGCCTGTTCAAGGAAGGCAGTGTGCACATACAGCGGTGGCAGGTTAGGGCTGATGTCGTACTTTAAATCATTGTGTATTAGCAAAGGTTTCAAGCGTTTTTTAACAACACTGATGATCTCTTCAACACTAACCCAGTCACATTCCAATTGGAGATGACCAAAACCAAGCTTGGTCATATCCAATAAATTTTGTGTGTATCGATTGAGCCGCTGCGCTTCTTCCAAAACTGTTTTTAACAGCTCTGTTGTCTCCTCTTTATTTAAATGGTCACCAAACTCAATTACCGTAGAGGTGGCGCCAATCATGGTTGTTAGTGGAGTACGAAAGTCGTGTGATACCGAGGATAATAATGCAGAGCGCAGAAGTTCATTTTCTTTGGCAATTTTTTCCTTTTCCAAATCGGCGGCGAGTCTTGTTCGCTCCAAGGATATATTTACTTGATGTAGAAGTAGCAGAAAAATATCTTTGGGTAAATATTGAATATTCTCGATAGAAATTTTTAACAGCCCGATAACTTGTCGGGTGTTATAGAGAAAGTACACATCATGCTCTTGTTCCAGCTCAGGGATTTTTTTAATCATCTCTGGCGTTAAGCGTAGCTCTAACAATTCCTCAAGATAAGTTTTGCGCAGGTTGGTCATACGCCGGATCATTGGGTGGGTAGCCCAATTATCACCATGAATAATCAGTACACAATTTTCTTTCCACGGTTGCAATGCCTCGCGCATGGCATTGACAACATCGTCGGTATTCAGGGCTTTTGGCAGTTTTTCGAGCAATTCCAATTCAATGTCTGTCATAAATTCGCGCATACGAATTTTTTGCACATTTTTTTTGTGTTTGGTAGCCATGTAACCAACAAGCACTGAAGTAAGCAAAAATAACAGAATCGTTAATAGATCCTCATCCTGATGGATCATTATTGATCTATGAGGAGGCGCAAAGAAAAAACTAAACGCAAAGAAACTTGATAGGGCATTAATAATTGCCAATTCCACCGTTACATTGATGGCAATAAAGACCACCATCACAATGTACAGCAAGGGCACATTAGTTTTTGGCAGGTAATCGGTAATAAGAAATGCGAGCGGTGTTAATAACCAGGGAAATAAAATCCCAATGGGGTATGCAAAGCGTCGTAGGGTTTTTTCAATGATCATTATGCCCGCCAAAATGCAGGGGTGAACAATACAATTATCGTCAAGAACTCAAGGCGCCCGAGCAGCATTCCGGCAGACAAGGCCCACTTTGCGGTATCGCTCAGGCTGGAGAAGTTGCCCGCAGGCCCAATTATGTCGCCCATGCCGGGGCCAACGTTCATGACTGCCGTAGCAGCGCCTGAAATACTTGTCACCATATCCAATCCGGTAAATGCGAGAATCACAGCAATAACGACCAGGCAGGCCGCCATTAAGCACATATATGAAATGGAGGACGCGATAATTTCCGAGCTAATTAATCGGCCGTTATAACGTCGGCTGATAATTGCTCGGGGGTGAATGGCGGTAATGATTTGCTCTTTTACCAGCCCGGCAAAAATCTGCAAGCGGAAAACCTTAATACCACCGCTGGTTGACCCGGAACAGCCGCCAACAAACATTGCAAAATAAAATACTACGAATGCAATTGGCCCCCAGAGTTGATAATCACCTGAAGCAAAACCTGTTGTGGTGACAATAGATACCAAGTTGAAACCTGCCATAGTCAGTGCCTGAAATGGCGACATCTGCTCAGTAATAATCAATTGGATGGTAAGCAGCAGTGTCATGATGACCACAATCAATAACAGGCCGCGCACTTGAGTATCTTCCAGCACGATAAAGCGGTGATTAATTAACATGCGTACAAAAAGCACAAAAGGAAATGCACCGGCGAGCATAAAAATAATGGCGATCCAGTGCAGTATCAAGCTATCAAATTGGGCAAAGGACGAATCCGATGTGGAGAATCCGCCAGTTGATACAGTTGCCATTGAATGGTTGATAGCGTTAAAAAAATCCATTCCAGCTAACCAATAAGCGAGGCAGCAGAGAATAGAGAGGCCAATATAACAATAGATGATCATCGCCATTAAGCTGCGTGCACGGGGCATGGCTTTGTCAGACCAGTCTGAGGATTCGGTTTTAAACAAGCGCATCCCGCCCACTCGCAGAAAAGGTAAGACGGCAATCGCCATACCGATAATACCTACGCCACCAATCCAGTTGAGTAGGGAACGCCAGAGCAATATGTCTTTGGGTAATTGATCCAGTCCCACCATTACCGAGGAGCCGGTAGAGGTAACACCGGATACTGCTTCAAAAACAGCATCAGCCAGTGACAGTGGGTGATCGATCATAATAAAGGGCAGTGCGCTAAATAGTGAGACACCAGTCCACGCGGCGCTAGTAATTAAAAACACCTGGCGTGGCTGCATAAAATCCAGGCGCGATTTTTTACCAATCAGAAGAAAAACAATACCGACAAGGCTGGTAATGGTCGCTGAAGAGAAAAAAGCCAGTTGGTTGTCGCTATTGTAGGCAATGGAGAGCGCCAGAGGCACCAGCATGAACAGCGCAAGAATATTAAGGATTGCACCCAGAATAAGTAGTGTTGGCCCCAGTAATTTCATAGTTCTCAACTTTAGCAAAGTGAAGTGCCACAAGACGGCGCATTCTAAACGCTATGTTGTCGGGAGCCTATGGCCGGTTACTATATATTTCGTAAAAACCGCGTCTTAGAAACTACAAAGTAAATACCGGCACAGGGCTTCTGGATATAGATTAGTAGGGTTGGGTAATCTCCGCAAAAATCAGCGTGACATAAAGGTTAACAATGTGGGGGGATTGCTCAAGGAAGATCATCAGGTCGCTGTCCACACCACGGTTATGCACAGGTGCCCTTCGGTCACGTATATAGCGCTCAGCAGCTAGCTCTAATACTTCAAGGAACACCACCGGTTCACGAAAGCGCACCTGTGGGTTGGTAATACAGAATTGGGTATAGGCATAGAGCGCCTCTATTACTGCACATTTATAGAAAGCAGGGTAGAGCTGGTGGGTGAGTTGATCGATATGGTGGGCAAAACTTTCTTCGCCGGGCGTCATAGAACGGCGAATGGTTTTACAGTCCAAATAAAAACAACTGCCATCCGGGTTACAAAATACCAGCTGTTCGGCAAACATAAGGCTGTGCCATATGTCTTTCAGGAAGTTATCGTCAAAATGGGTGATCAAGCCACGTGCGGTACGCCACTCTTGCCAATCATTGTCTACCGCATCAGAAAGTATTGAGTTTTCATCATTGGGATCTGCCAAATGATGGATAGGGTAAGGTGTAATATGGTTAATTTCTTGCGAGAATACTTTTTTACGCGATGTCAGAATCGCACGGATTTTTTTATAGAGCCGCGCCGGGGACTGAAGCCCTAACCACTCCACCATGCTCACATCTTCAGCATCACCTTTATCCATACCGCAGAGCAGCATAAAGTTCCGTAATTGCACAGAGTGCAAACCATCAAATAATTTTGGCTCGGCGCGAATTAACGAGCCAATACCGGAAATTAATTCTTGCACCAAGGTGCGCTCTAATAAATCTGGAAAAAGTTCACGTACACTTTCAAAATAAGTTGCATTTGAAAATGATTGGTCAACTTTAATTTCTGTATGATCATTGTCACCCACAGAGATAATCAGGTTGCGCGCTGCCAGCAATGTAAGGCTATCGGCAAGGTCAATCAGCGTATAACTTAACTGTGAAAAACAAAAACGCGATAACAGCCAATAGTTCATTTTTTGAGAGCGATAGAAAAAGTCACGTATCAACTCTTTTAGTGTAATTACAGTGCCACTTGCGCCCACGTTGTCGGTTAATTTTTTGGTGCTCACATAGGCCGAAAACTTTCTAAAAGTAATAATGTCGCTTTCGGTATAGAAATGTTCGAGCAATGCGGCGGCAACCGGCTCAAGCTGTGACGGCTGCAGCGCATCATCTGTTGAGTAGCTGGCCAAAACCTGTTGGCTCATGGATGGAATATGAAAGTGCGGGATAGTTAGTGTATTTACGCGCGATGCACGATAAGCCAAATTGGCAGATGCATATCCAACATATTCTTGTTCATTCCGCAATTGATAATTGCGCAAGGTTTGAAATAATAATTCACTGTTCGGCACCTTATTCAGGCGGTGATCTACCAACAAAGTAAATACAGCAACTTCCGAGCTCAACCAATTCTTGTGAATAAATGCAATTTCTTGTGTGAGTGTTTCAATAATCCACTCGGCATCGTACCGACGATAATCTTCACGTTCACTTTGCAGCCATGACAGGCTCAAATAAACCTTGTTATTAATTTCATAGGTCTGCGATGAGGCCAAGCTTTGCACACGTCTACGTGGCCTGCCGGTCAAGCCCAAAGCTTTGTTTTCACCGACATGTGCATAAGCCTCCATCAAGCTCGATGCAGATACCACTCCCATAGGTTTAATATCCTGCAGGCTTTCAGCAATAACACCGTGCTTGGATAAGTTTTGTTTAATTGCCTCATTTTCTGTGAGCACAACCAACGCAATATTGGATTTAATAAAGCGGGTAGAGCGACGACGCATTTTTAACGGATCAAGATCATCCGGGCTCACTAAACCTTCATCAAGCATTAACCCGGTCAAAAATAAACTTTGAGCCCAGACCAAAGGGATATTTTCGTTAGGGACCCGTGTTTGTGAGCGTGGATTACGTTTTTCCGCCTCAACATTTTCCAATGGTAAATAATAAAGTTCAGGCAATAGACCTATACCATTTACATCCACCATGAGCGATTCAAGTTTTTTACGATAATATTTTGCTGTCGCTTCACTGCCATCAAACAACGCGGTGATATACAGATAAGTAAAAAACAACGGCCATTCGGATTCTACATGGGCAAAATTTCCCAGCTCGTCGTGTTCGTAATAAATACGTGAGCTTTCTTCCAGCACAGTTTGGTGGCCGTCCCATAAAAAACGCTTGCAACCGTAGTTTCCGCCGAGCTTGGTTAAAATCGAATCGCGGGTTTGGGTCGCCAGGGTTTCTTTACCAACGGCAAATGCTGGAAACCCGATAATGCTGAGCAGTGCACTGTCAGTTTCCTTGGATAAGGACTCGCGAGGCAAAAGGGAGGTGAGGGTGGTTCTGGCAAGTGAAATTGCATCTGCAATTACATGAATAGTTGCACGCGGATCGCCATGCTTGCCAAACAGATTAAATTTATCCAGCGCCTGTAGCGCCGCTTTGGCCATTCCCACAGAACTGGCATTGATTTCAGTTTTACCATTATTAACTTTGTTGCCGCGCTCCCAAATCCCATAGTCGGGTGTTCGATAAGCACTGGCGATGTAATAAACAAGATTTTGGACAAAATCCACTTCATCGTAGGTGCAGACAATCCGTAAACCGGACGCACTCATTTGTGCCAACATCAATAGAAAAACAGAGGTTGCATCTATCTGCAAATGTCCCCATGCGTCATCTGCTACAACGGGTAAACCCGTGGCGGTATCATATTTCGCGTGTAATGCATCACCGTTATCTAACGAGTGCTTGAAGGCCTCAACTTTATTGGCCTGGCGCATCATGGACTGCAATAGTCCACGCATCAGTTTTATGGTGGATTGCTCGAGCAGATCGCTTTTATAGGTTTCGCCTTGGTGTTTGAAGGCCATCGCTAGCGACCAGACGCTGATAATGGAGTACACGTTATCGCGCACCCAGGCGTCGGTGTAATCGCCGTGGCTGGTAATTGCCGTACTGGCAGGTAAGAGTCCGGTAACCGGGTGCTGCTTACTCAAGATGACTGTTTCGACCTCAGCGTACAAACGCTCTAACAGTTGTTTATGCTTCATAGAAACGCAGTGCCATCGCAAAAAGTATAACCATGAGAAATGGCCACATTTCCCGCGTGTAAACCTCACAGGAGTGCACGCGGTTGTTGATACCCCATCCATTTTTACGATTTAACATAATATACATTATGCGCAATTGCATGGGCAATTTCTAATGGAACTTCGATACAACCTACGGTGATATCGGCGCCACGTTCAACGTGGGCGGCAATCATGGTGCCATAGTCCATTTTGTAAACGTGATCGCCGGCAAGAATGAGTACATATTCGGGGTTATGGCGACGAATAATATCGATGTTCTGTACCACAGCATCAGCAGTACCCACGTACCAGGATTCACTCAAACGCTGCTGTGCAGGTAAGAGTTCTACGAATTCACCAAGCTCACCACCAAGAAAGCCCCAGCCGCGCTGCACATGTCGATCCAGAGAGTGCGACTTATATTGAGTGAGAACGCTAATACGACGAATACCCGAGTTGACACAGTTAGACAGAGGGAAGTCGATAATGCGAAATTTTCCGCCAAAATGAACCGCTGGTTTTGCTCGCCAGTCGGTAAGTTGATGTAATCGGGAGCCACGCCCGCCTGCAAGAATTATTGCCAGTGTTTCACGAGTAAGCCGACTTACAAAACGACCCGATGATTGTGTACTCATTAAATCTTCTTCCTTATGGCTATTGTGTTTGCAGATTATGAATTTTTTGTGACTGCGATGACTATAGCGAGAGCAATATCAGTGCCAATACATTGATCTGGCTCAAGGATTCAATTGTCACAAAAAACTTATGGTGCAATTAACAGTAAGCGAGTGCTTATTCTAAGTGCAGAGATAAGTGTAGCCTCAAGTTTGGCATTGAACCTGCAAATGCCAATTTTGGATGAAATTTTTTTTAAAAATTCGTGCAACAAAATAAGCAGATACTGGCTAAGCTAGCAGAGTAGACTCGGTTGATATTTTTTATGGCTATTTAGGCCGTCTCGGGTTTCGCTCTGAAATGCTAAAGCCGCAACAATTAGACAGGAATTGATTGAATGATACATGCACAACAGGATAATAACTTGAGCCACGAGATGTTACGCATAGTGACTGCAACCCATCACGATCCATTTGAGGTACTTGGGCGACACCCGCTGGGTGATAAAGCGACCGCCGATATGGATACACTGGTTCGTATTTATATTCCTGGTGCGCGTTCTGCGGCCTTGTTAATTGGTAATCAAGCAATTTCTATGGTGCGTGTTGAAGGCACGGATTTTTTCGTGTGGCGAGGCATGTCAAAGGATTTACCAATTCATTATCAAATTCATTGGTTTGATCGTCACAACCTGCCCCATACTGAATTCGACCCTTACTGTTTTGCCCCACAATTGGGCGATATTGATATGCACCTCTTTGCTGAGGGGCAACATTGGAACATCCACGAACATCTTGGTGCACACCCGCGCACGGTCGAGGGAGTTGACGGTGTGGTGTTTGCAACATGGGCTCCAAATGCTGAGCGCATTAGTGTGGTAGGTGATTTTAATGACTGGGATGGCCGCGCTCACCCCATGCGTGTGCGCGGTGGCAGTGGTTTGTGGGAATTGTTTATTCCCGGTGTTAAAGCTGGTGCTATTTATAAATTTGAGATTCGCAATCGCGCGTCAGGGGCAGTGTTTTTAAAGTCTGACCCTTATGGTCAGGCGTTTGAGTTGCGCCCCCAAACAGGCACTATTGTCAAATCCTCATCGGAATATAAATGGCAAGATACTCAGTGGATCAATAAGCGGGAACACTGGAATTGGCAGGCATCGCCTATGTCTGTTTATGAAATGCACTTGGGGTCATGGCGCCGCGGCTGGGTGGGCGAGTTTTTAAACTATCGGGAAATCGCTCATCAGTTGGTGGACTATATAAAGCCGCTAGGTTTTACCCATGTTGAAGTGCTGCCGGTTAGTGAGCATCCGTTTGACGACTCCTGGGGCTATCAAACAACGGGTTATTTTGCGCCAACCAGCCGCTTCGGTTCACCGGATGATTTCCGCTACTTTGTCGATTACCTGCACCAGCACGATATCGGCGTAATTCTCGATTGGGTACCAGCCCACTTCCCCAAAGATGCCCATGCCCTCGCCCGCTTTGATGGCTCCGCACTTTATGAGCATGAAGACCCGCGCTTGGGTGAGCATCGCGATTGGGGTACCCTCATTTATAACTATGGCCGCAATGAAGTGCGCAATTTCTTGCTTGCCAGCGCGCTGTTTTGGCTGAAGGAATATCATCTGGATGGTTTGCGTGTGGATGCTGTGGCGTCGATGCTCTATCTCGATTACTCGCGCGAACACGATCAATGGCTACCCAATAAATACGGTGGCAATGAAAACCTGGAAGCTATGGATTTTCTTAAGCAGTTAAATGAGGTGTGCCACGGCCAAGTGCCTGGCGCATTAGTCATTGCGGAGGAGTCAACCTCCTGGCCGCAAGTGACACGCCCTACGTGGGTGGGTGGATTGGGTTTTTCCATGAAATGGAATATGGGTTGGATGCACGATACGTTGGATTATTTCAGTAAAGATCCAATCCATCGCCAGTACCATCACAATCAATTAACTTTTGGGATGATTTACGCGTTTACTGAAAATTTCCAATTGCCTTTCTCGCACGATGAAGTAGTGCATGGCAAAGGCAGTATGCTCAATAAAATGCCGGGCGATGACTGGCAAAAGTTCGCTAACTTACGTTTGCTCTACACCTATATGTACACCTACCCCGGCACTAAATTATTGTTTATGGGGTGTGAATTTGGCCAGTGGAGTGAATGGGCCGCTGGGCGCAGTCTGGAGTGGCATTTAATGGACTTCGCGCCGCATCAGGGTTTGCATGGCTTGGTCAAAGACTTAAATCACTGCTACAGAAATATGCCGTCACTTTATGAGCGCAGTTTCCGGCATGATGGCTTTGAGTGGATTGATTGCCACGACAGCACGCAATCCATTATTAGTTACATTCGTAAAAGCGATGAGGGCTTTTGTATTGTTGTGTTGAATTTCACGCCTATCGCACGTGCAAACTACAGAATTGGCGTACCCGTTGCAGGCACCTATCACGAAGTGCTGAACTCCGACTCCAGTTTTTACGGCGGCAGCAATTACGGCAATAGTAGCCCTTTGGCTACACAAGAGGTCCCGTGGATGAACCATCAACAATCACTGGATATAAATTTGCCGCCGCTCGGTGCATTAATTCTCAAGCTTTCTTAAATAGTTAAACAAGGACCACTCATGCAGAAAATTCTCTTTGCAACCAGTGAGGTTTATCCACTTATTAAAACTGGCGGCTTGGCTGATGTGGCGGCCAGCTTGCCGCGTGCATTGTTAAAACTGGGCCAAGACGTAAAAATTTTACTGCCGGCTTACGCCAGTGTGATGCAAAAATTAACGAGCGGAGTGAAAGAAGTTGCGCAGCTTCAAATTGAAGGGCGCATAGTTTCGATAAAACAAACACGCCTGCCCGGTTCACGGGTCACTGTGCTATTGGTTGATATTCCAGAGTTTTCCGCGCGCGACGGTAATCCATACTGTGGTCCCGATGGATATGATTGGTTTGATAACCACAGTCGCTTTTATCTCTTTGCCAAAGCAGCGGAATTAATTGCGCTGGATGAGGCGCAATTGGATTGGCGACCGACCATAGTGCATTGCAACGATTGGCAAACCGGTTTGATTTCTGCCCTGCTCTCTTTGCACCCCGAACGCCCTGCCACCGTTTTTACTATCCATAATCTTGCCTATCGCGGTCTATTTTCTTATCAAGCGTTTGCAGAGTTAAACCTGCCACCCGTTTTTTGGCACCACGAGCGCTTGGAGTTTTACGGGCAATTGTCATTTATGAAAGGTGGTTTGGCATTTGCGGATTACATCACTACTGTCAGCCCAAGTTATGCGGCAGAAATCCAGCGCCCGGAATTTGGTTGTGGCCTGGATGGGCTTATGCGCTATCGCAATGAAACTCTGGCTGGAATATTAAATGGCATTGACATGGATGAGTGGAATCCGGGTAACGATGCTCATATCACCGTCAATTTCAATCGCCGCACCTTGGGCAACAAGGTAAAAAACAAGGTGGCGCTGCAGGCTGATCTTGGCCTGACTGTGGACGAAAAAATCCCCTTATTGGGGTTTGTGGGCCGCTTGGTGGATCAAAAAGGTATAGACCTTATTCTGGCTCAAATGCCACAGCTGCTGGCCACTCCTTGTCAATTGGTCATATTGGGGAGTGGCTTTCCTCATTACGAAGCGGCATTACAAAAGATCGCTGCTGAAAACCCTGCACGGGTTTCCGTCACCCTGGGTTACAACGAAAGTTTTGCGCATCGCATTGAGGCCAGTAGCGACATGTTCCTGATGCCATCAATTTTTGAACCTTGCGGCTTAAATCAGCTTTACAGCTTGCGCTATGGCACCCTACCCATAGTGCATGCGGTAGGTGGGTTGCGCGATACTGTTTTTGAACAGCAAGGCGATGAACCTAGTGATCAAGCCAATGGATTTGTTTTTGAGCACCCCACTCCGGCGTTTTTATTTGCGGCCATCGAGCGTGCAATTGCTGCCTATAAAAATCCTTTGCTATGGAAACAGTTGCAGCTAAACGCCATGAGCAAAGACTTTTCGTGGGATGTTAGTGCGCAGAAGTATCTCGCTATTTACGACAAGCTGTTGCAATAGCTTGATGTCTGGCGCCAGGAGTTAACAAACTGCTACCGCCCGTTATTTGAAAGTATTACAGGCATTGACACTTCCTTGTTCGAAGCCTCGTTTGAACCACTCTACCCGTTGTTTTGAGCTGCCATGTGTAAAGCTCTCGGGGCGTACAACTCCCCCCGCTTGTTGCTGTAGTTTGTCATCACCAATGGCAGCCGCAGCAATAAGCGCTTCTTCAATGTCGCCATCTTCCAGCATTTGCCGCTCCGTATTTGCATAATGACCCCAAATACCCGCATAACAATCTGCTTGAAGCTCTTGTTTGACGGATAACTGATTGGCTTGCTCTTTTGAAGCTCGGCTTTGCGCCTGGCTAACTTTTGCAGAAATCCCGAGCAATGTTTGTACGTGATGGCCTACTTCGTGAGCGATCACGTAAGCTTGTGCAAAATCTCCGGGAGCGCCGAGCTTGGTTTTCATATCTTCATAAAAGGCTAAATCGATATAGAGCTTGTGGTCTCCGGGACAATAAAATGGCCCCATCGCCGACTGCGCATAACCGCAGGCTGAACTCACCGCATTGCGGAACAGCACCAACGTTGGCTCTTGATAGGTTAACCCCAGTCTTTTAAATTCCTGATGCCAGGTGGATTCGGTATCAGCGAGAATTACCGAAACAAAATCTGCCAGCTCTTGATCTTTTGCTGAAAGCTGTTGGTTGTTGGACTGGCCCATGGTATTGGGCGGCGTGGCGAGGTGCAGCAAATCATACCCCATAAACTTGGCACCAAAATAAACTACAACAGCTACCACCAATAACGTTCGTCCTGTTTTAGTGCCTAATAAAATCGGTAAAATTCTGCCCACTGCCGATAGACCACCCATCGCACCCATGGAAGATGAACTGGCGCTGCGTCTATCCTCTACATTGTTACTGCGACGACCTTGTTTCCAACGCATAAATATTTCTCAAGTAGTTAACTTCATGAGCTTTAATTGGCTGTAAGTTCATAGTTAAATGAATTCAAAGCGCGATACTATAGACACTGCAACCAATCAGCGTCAGATCACCTGCTACCGTTGATTACCGTCTAGTGTGGGCAGGTAATACCATAATGACAACAGTTTATTTCAAGCAGTAAATTCGTATAACTCAGGAGTTTTTATGTCTACAAGCCCCTTGGCTGGCCAACTCTTACCGGCAGACCTGTTGGTAGATCTTCCCAAATTAATTGATGCCTATTACACCAATACGCCTGATGTAGGTATCCCTGAACAGCGTGTCAGTTTTGGTACCTCCGGTCATCGTGGCTCCGCATTCAATACTAGTTTCAATGAAAACCATGTGCTCGCGATTAGCCAGGCAATTTGCGATTACCGCAAACACGCCGGTATTACCGGCCCTCTCTATGTCGGAATCGATACCCACGCACTTTCTGAACCTGCACAAATCAGTGCAGTTGAAGTGCTGGCCGCCAATGGGGTTGAGATCATGCTCGCTCATGGTGGCGAATACACACCAACGCCGGCGATTTCACATGCTATTTTGACTTACAACCGTGGCCGTACTAGTGGGTTGGCCGATGGTATTGTTATTACCCCGTCACACAATCCACCGGACAACGGTGGCTTTAAATACAACCCGCCCAATGGTGGCCCTGCGGATAGCGATATCACTAATTGGATGCAGGCGCGCGCAAATGAGTTGCTGGAAAATAATTTGCGTGATGTTAAACGTATGGATTATCACCAGGCACTCAAAGCAGCCACTACGCACCACCACGATTATGTTCATCACTACGTGAAAGATTTGATTAACGTTATCGACATGGAAGCCATTCGCAGTGCAAATGTGTACATGGGGGCAGATCCACTCGGTGGCGCAGGTGTTAATTATTGGAGTGCGATTGCCGACCACTACCAGCTGAATTTAAAAGTACTCAATACCAGTGTTGATAAAACCTTTTCATTTATGACTGCTGACTGGGATGGAAAAATCCGTATGGACCCATCCTCTGCCTACACCATGCAAGGTATGGTTGATCGCCGTAATTTATTTGATGTCGCATTCGCTTGTGATGCGGATCATGATCGCCACGGTATTGTTGCGCCCAGTTGCGGCCTGTTGCCACCCAACCACTATTTGGCGGTAGCGATTGAATATCTTTTTCAAAATCGCCCGCAATGGGGTGCAGATACTGCGATTGGCAAAACCGTCGTAAGTAGTGCAATGATTGACAAAGTGGCGAAAAAAATTGGTCGTCGTTTATACGAAGTACCTGTCGGCTTTAAATGGTTTGCACCGGGTTTATTTGATGGCTCACTTGGTTTTGGCGGTGAAGAAAGTGCTGGTGCATCTTTCCTTCGCATTGATGGTAGTGTGTGGACAACCGATAAGGACGGGATTATTCCATCGCTATTGTCGGCAGAAATTAAAGCCAAAACCGGGCGCGACCCTGGTGAATGCTACAAATTATTAGCCGATGAATTTGGCCATGCAGCAGAAGCCCGTGTAGAAGCTCCAGCGAATAGCGCACAGAAAAAAGCGTTGTCAAAATTATCCCCTGAGCAAATAACTTCAACTGAGTTGGCCGGTGATGCTATTGAAAGTATTTTGACACACGCCCCTGGCAACAACGCTGCATTTGGCGGCATTAAAGTGATGAGCAAAAATGGCTGGTTTGCCGCACGCCCATCGGGCACTGAGGAAATTTATAAAATTTACGCAGAAAGCTTTAAAGGCAAAGAACACTTGCAACAGCTGATTGCCGAAGCACAAGTAATTGTCGATAAGGCAATTACCTAAATAAACAGCAGTTGCTCGAATAAAAACGCCCGAGTAATCGGGCGTTTTTATTTATTTCTTATGGCTTGGGCAGTGGGATAAAATCACTCTCCCCTTCCACCATCGCAAAACCTTTGTTTTCCCAACGTTCAGCGGCAGCGCGTATTTTTTCGCGTGATGACGCAACAAAGTTCCATAAAATAAATCGCTCACCAGACAATGGCTCGCCGCCGAGCAAGAAGACACGCGCATCGTGAGTGGTTTCGATGACTGCATTTTCCTCCAATACCGCCAAGTGAAATTCAGGCACCTCTTCACCATTCACAGTAACATTGCCCCAAGCGACATAAATAGCCAATTCTTGCTGGGGGAAATCTGGCACGTAGCGTGTACCCGCTCCCAAGGCTAAATCCAGATAAGTTGTTACACTCGCCGTTTTTACCGGTGATTCAACTCCAAACGCATTTCCAATAAGCACTTGAGCACTCATCGTGGGTAAGTTGACTGATGGAATAATATCTGCCGGATAATGCGCAAAAGAAGGGGCGCAATCTTCAGTGTTGGTGGGCAGCGCCAACCAAATTTGAATTCCCTCAACCGGAATACTGCCCGCGCGTATATCTTCAGGCAAACGCTCGGAGTGAACAATTCCACTCCCCGCCGTCATTAAATTAATAGCGCCCGGTTCAATGCGCTGATGAAAACCCAGGCTGTCTTTATGCATCATGGCGCCGGAAAATAAATAGGTCACTGTCGCTAGGCCAATGTGTGGATGCTGGCGCACATCATCAGCGGTGGTGCCCACACTAAACTGGGCAGGTCCCATATGATCAACAAAAATAAACGGGCCAACACGTTGTTGCAAACGTGACGGCAATAAACGTTTGACAGTAAAACCAATATCCTGAACGCGCGGTGGAATGATGAGTGTCATAACCTGCTCCTAAACGACCTGAGTGTTTATGCTAATGGTGGCGTGGGATAACAATTTGTGAATCGGACATTTTTCAACAATAGCTACAAGTTGTTGGCGCTGCTCTTCAGTTAAGTTGCCAATAAATTCCAGTTGGAGTGATAAATTATATTCGCCGGTTTTTTCTTTACTGCTATCGCGCACCACCTCCGCATTAATCGACTCCAGCGGCATGCCGCGACGTTTGGCAAACATTGTCAAAGTGATTGCTGTGCAAGCGGCGAGAGATGAATCGAGTAAATCATGCGGGTCTGGTGCTGAGTCTTCGCCACCTACGTCTGTGCCAACGTCGGCAAAAAACTGATGGCTATTTACGCTGATACGTTGACGGTAAATTCCGGTTAAGTCTTTTTGTAATGTAATCATTTAAATTTACTCGATTTATTCAAATCTTAAGGGTCAAATTCGACAATTGATTGGTAGATCTTTTAATTCCACATCGGTGCGATTCTCTCCCACTGCGTGCATACCTGGAGGCACTGCGCCTTTACCACATAGCCAGGATATAGGGCTTTGTGGTGAGTCTTTTACGATAATGGGTTGCACACTAAGAATTTTATCTTTAATGGAAGGGTGCGCTTTGTTACCAAAATGGATGTGGAATGCGCCGTCTTTTAATTCAATCCAATCCACATAGTTGCCTAACAATTTTTCCGGTTCCGGAATACCTGCCTCTTTATTGTTCTTTAAAAATACCAGGGTGCTTTTGTGATAATAGACAACGAGTTTTTTGTAGTCCTCAATTAGTTCCATTGACTCCAAAACCTGACGGCGTGCAATGGTCGGGTCGGCTTTTGGGATAGCCATTAATGCCAATATTGCAATAATCGCCACAACTACCATCATTTCAATTAGAGTAAAGCCACGCGTTTTTTTCACACCGATTCCTTCTTTTACACAAGGGATATTAACGAATAAATTTTGCTACATACCAACAGCTGGCATGCAGTTCATAGCCTTGGGACTTTGCCCATGTGAGCCCTGCGCGCACCAATTTCTCTGCAAGCCCCTTGCCACGGAATTCAGGTGGTACATAAGTGCTGGTGAAATCGATAGCCGCTGTAGTGCCATTGGTGAATAACCTATAGGCCAATATGGCTTCACCGCCTTCATAATGAATTACAAATCGCTGTTGGTCTGTCAGGTGCTGCACATTTGTCATTAGCTGCTACTCCAAGGTAAGTGCCTAGTGTAGAACACACAGCATAAAAAAATCCCCCAGTGTGCGTACAGCTGGGGGATTTTCCGGCGACAGATTATGGGTTATTTAAACCTTGGTGCCCCACAAATCGTACTCATCCGAGTGCTCGATCAATACATTGATCAAATCACCGGCTTTTACATTCTCTTCGCCGTTCAAATAAACACAGCCGTCGATTTCCGGTGCATCCGCAAAGCTGCGGCCAATGGCGCCCTCTTCATCAACTTCATCAATCAATACCTGCAATACCTGCCCTACTTTCTGTTTTAAACGCTCAGTAGAGATTTTTTGCTGCAATTGCATAAAGCGATCATAGCGCTCTTGTTTGATCTCATCCGGCACGTGATTTGGCAAGTCGTTGGCTTTGGCGCCTTCAACGGGCGAATACTGGAAACAACCAACACGATCCAATTGCGCTTCTTGCAGGAAGTCGAGCAATTGTTGGAAGTCGTCTTCTGTTTCACCGGGGAAGCCAACAATAAAGGTCGAGCGAATGGTCAAATTGGGTACTTGTTCACGCCAATTCTTGATGCGCTCCAGGGTTTGTTCAACCTGGCCTGGGCGGCGCATTTTACGTAACAAGGTTGGGCTTGCGTGCTGGAACGGAATATCCAAATAAGGCAGTACCTTGCCCTGCGCCATCAGTGGGATCACGTTATCTACATGCAAATAGGGGTAAACATAATGCAGGCGAACCCACACGCCCAATTCGCCCAGTGCAGCGGCTAATTGGTACATATCGGTTTTGAGTGGTCGGCCATCCCAGAAATCCGTGCGGTGTTTGATATCTACGCCGTAGGCAGAGGTGTCTTGCGAAATCACCAATAATTCTTTAACGCCGGCTTTGACCAAGCGTTCCGCCTCACCCATTACTTGGCCAATCGGACGGCTCACAAGTTTGCCGCGCATGTCGGGGATAATGCAAAAACTGCAGGAGTGATTACAGCCCTCGGAGATTTTTAAATAAGCATAGTGACGTGGAGTGAGCTTGATGCCCTGCGGCGGCACCAGATCAGTAAACGGGTTGTGGCTTGGGTTGGGTGGCAAGTGTTCATGCACTTGCGACAGCACCTCTTCATAGGCGTGTGCGCCGGTAATACCCAGAACATTAGGGTGAACTTGAATGATTTCGTCCTTTTTAGCGCCCAAACAACCGGTCACCAGCACCTTGCCATTTTCCGCCAATGCCTCACCAATTGCTCCCAGCGATTCCTGTACCGCGCTATCGATAAAACCGCAGGTGTTGACAATCACCATATCGGCATCGTTATAGGTAGGTACTATGTTGTAACCCTCGGTGCGTAATTGGGTAAGAATACGCTCTGAATCCACCAGGTTCTTAGGGCAGCCGAGTGACACAAAACCAATAGTATTGCCTTTGCTGCTACCAGTTTGTGCTTGGCTTGCCAACGTTTTGGCTGGAGTATCCAAGGTGGTGGTTTGTGAAGGGTCGAAGGTATTTACAGTCATAGTATCTCAAGGGATAGGTCGGTCAAAAAAGGCGGCTATTGTAGGGGGTTGCAGGCTAATTTGCATGCAGCAGGGTGATTCTTCTGCAAAATTTACATTGGCTGTAATGTGTTTGATGGATCTAGTTGATCTGGGGCTGAATTTCTACAAAACGGCTATATAGGCCATTGGTGTCATATGCGGCAATTTCGAAGGTCAATTTACCTTCAAGATGATTGAAATAATAAGTATTCACATAACCGCCCTCGACAACAACCGAGGTGTAATCAGCCTCATTATCTACCTTGTAACGCAGTTCATAACCCCCAATTTCATCCGTTGCCAGTTGCTCGCCATTTTCACGCGCGGATGGCACTGCCCATTTCAATAACACAGGCCCGTTTATGAGGTTGCCCAGTCCAACAGATGACGACGACTGTTGCGATGAAAACGAAATAGCTGACGATGCGCTGGAGGATTCAACCGGTGCAGATGTTATTTCACTGCTAAGACTAGAGCTGGATGTTGGAGTCAGCGAAATCGCAGAAGAAGATTGCTCCACCATCACTGAGGACACTGCAGTATTGTTAGTTGTTTTGTTGCCATTCGTTGTATTCGTTGCACCGCCACCGCCGCCGCATGCCGTCGTCAATATAGGTGCAACAAACGACATAACCAGAGTGGCTTTACGCAAGCGGCTTTGCCACCCTAAAGTCTGCTTCAATTGCCGCCGGTTGATATACCCCAGCTCTACCAGTATTTCCCCAAGTGGCCCTGGCGTGCAGGCTTTTCCAGTTTCACTCAATACTTGACGAGCTTGCTGAATCTCGATGGCTTCGCGGAGTTGTTGCCGTGTAATCACGCCGCGCTCAATCAACATGTCGCCTAATCGCGTCAGTTTGTTCTGATTGGACATATTGATAACCCTACCCTATTAAATGCAAAATTTGTCATGAATGATTCAGCAAATTAAGACCATTTTAATACCAATTAATTTAGGCAAACTAAAAAATATTTCATCAACAGAAGCCTCCATTTCCATATCAAGTTCTGTTGTATACAGAGCCAGCTAGCTCTGATGAATTATATTCTCCCTAATACTAACTAGCGCTTCCATAATAACCGATCTGCGGCAACCAATATTCATTCGCATAAAGCCGCTTCCACCTTCTCCAAACACTGAACCAGGGTTCATGCCCAGCTTGCAACCCTTAACAAAAAAATCGCGCAGCGCACTGTCATTTAAACCCAAGGCGCGGCAATCTAACCATAGCAGATAAGTCGCTTCTGGTTTTATTAACTTAATTTGTGGTAACTCGCGTGCGATAAAGTCAGCAGCAATATCGCGAGTTTGCTCCAAATAAATCATCAGCGCATCGAGCCATTCATCACCATCGCGATAGGCGGCCTCAAAAGCAACCATACTGAGCGGGTTGTAATTACCAACGTGCAAACGCTCAAAAACCTGTTTCATCGCATTTCGTTCTGCAAGGTTGGGAATAATCAAGGCTGACAAGCCCAAACCGGGAATATTGAAACTTTTATTGGGTGCAACTGTAGTGACAATTTTATCGCCCGGTTGTGACAGTCGGCCTAACATAGTGTGAGTTACGCCCGAGTAAACTAAATCGCAGTGAATGTCATCAGAGAGAATAGTTAAATTGTAGCGACGGCTAATATCCAAGAGGCGTAGTAATTCGTCTTCTCGCCATACACGGCCAACTGGATTATGAGGTGTGCAGAGCAGCAACAAGCTCGCGCCCTGTTTTGCGCAATCCTCCAAATGCTCAAAATCAATTTCATAACGGCCATTCACTTCGCGTAGCGGGTTGTTGAATAATGTTCGATGATTGGTTGTTACTGCAGAAAAGAAGGGAAAATAGACCGGTGATTGCACTATCACACCCTCACCTTCTTTAGTAAACGCCTGCACAGCAGCAAACAGCGAGGGTACAACCCCAGGGGCAAATACGATCCACTCGCGTTCAATTTTCCACTTGTGCCTGCGCACAAACCAATCGACAACAGCCTGATAAAGGCTTTCGGGGTAAAGCGTATAACCAAATACGGGGTGATTGATTCGTGTTTGCAATGCGTGTGTCACACATTCAGGGACTGCAAAATCCATATCGGCAACCCACAGCGGCAGCACATCACTGGTGCCAAAGTATTGCTGGCGACCATCAAACTTCACGCAACTGGTCTGCTCTCTATTAATGTACTGGTCAAAGTCAACCGTCATAAAATTATCCTGATACACTTAAAAAATATTGAATAGACTACCCGACATTCACCACAGAACACGCTACAGAATGATACGAATTTTCCTGGCATTAGTCTTTGTTGTTGCGGCTATACCTTTGCACGCACAGAGCAGCCTGAATGATACCCTCGTCGTTCGCATTCCCTACATGGAGCGCGAAGCGGCTCACCGTGTCTACGCGGATGAATTATTGCGTTTAGCGCTTGAGTTATCAAAGGACAAATACGGGCCTTATCAAATTGTGCAACAGCGACAGGAAACCGTTATTCGCCGTCAGCTACTGGAAGTTGAAGCGGGCAAAAACCTCTCTCTCGCAGTATCCATGCCTACACCTGAGTGGCTGGAGAAAACCCAAATCGTTCAAGTGCCGATCATGAAAGGTCTTGCCAGTTATCGATTATTTCTTGCCAGCGACAAAAATCAGGCGATGCTTAAAAACATCAATACCTTAAAAGAACTAAAAGCATTAACTATCGGGCAAGGACAAGGTTGGTCTACAGCAAAAATTCTGGAGGACAACGGTTTCAACGTTATGCAGGGTGGCCCCTACGCAACGCTTATTCCCATGTTAAAAGCAAATCGTTTTGAATTATTAATGCGCAGTATTTATGAAGTGGGGCCTGAACTGAATGCCTACAAACGTAAAATGCCGGACTTAACCATTGTCAATAATTTTGGTTTGTACACTTATCTGCCTATGTATTTTTTTGTTTCAAAAAACCAACCACTGTTGGCCGAGCGATTAACATATGGCCTGCATAGGGCTCATAAAAATGGGCAGTTGAATAAACTGTTTGAATCACATTTTACTGAAGCCCTCAAACGCCTGCGCAATAAACAACGAAAAACGTTCTTTTTAACTAACACCAATATTGATAAAAGTTTCTTTGAGCAAGATAAACCCTACTTGCTCAAAGAAATTGTCGAGCTGGAAAAACAAAGCAGGAAAACTAAAAGCAATTAGCGATCAATTTCAATCTTGCATCGATCTATTGAATTGTTGAGTCTATTCTACAGATGCTGTTCGATGAACATCGTAGCGTAATTCCAACATCCCCTCGCCCATTTGCTGTACGGACTTTAATTTTAATGTAGGGCTCAGCACGCGACGCGGAAATACAGGGCGCCCCTTCCCCAAGGTAACCGAACCGAGTTGGATAATAATTTCGTCCAACAACCCAGCCTCATAAAACTGCGTTGCAAGCTCACCGCCGCCAACTATCCAAATATTTTTGCCAGCGGCAGCAGCACGAATTTGTGCATATTGGGCTCGCACATTCCCCTTCACAAAATGAATATTTGCACCATTAACAGCGGGTAAATTGCGATGACTAAACACCCATGCTGGTTGCGTGTAAGGCCAGGGTGAACCCACTTCGGCGATCACTGCATCGGCATTGCGTAGCATCCATTCATATGTTCCAGAGCCCATCACAATAGCCCCGACTTGCTCGATAAATTGGGGATAGCTGGATTGATTGATATCGGCCAGCGGGAATAACCATTCAAGGGAATGGTCCTCAGTGGCAATAAAACCATCGAGACTTGAAGATGTGTAGTATTGAATTTTCATTGTTTCTCCTGGCCTGATTTGCATCAGGCCAATGATAACAATATTTTATAAGAATATATTTAGCTAATCCGCTCCCAAAATGTAACCTCAGAAAGCGTATGCTGGAATTTACGTTTGGTTTCGCGAATTACAAACGGAACTTCTTGCGGGCCTTTGATTAAACGGAAGTGTTTGCCCAGATGAGCTTGCAGCCCATCCAGTGTGGTGAAACTTTCGCCGTCCTTTTTGAAGCCTCCAATCCACTCTTCACGCGGTGTATGTTCGGTCAACCAGGTATAGGGCGAAGTTAGCATCAAAACGCCGCCCAAGTTTACACGCTCGTAAATACTGGTGAGAAACTTCGCCGGGCTGTAAAGACGATCAATTAAATTGGCGGCGAGGATTAAATCATAGCCGGTGAATTGCGGTTTTAAATTACAAGCATCGCCCTGGAAAAATTCAACTTTGTGTTTGTATTCATTCAGCCCCAAATCGTTTAATGAACGGGATTTGTAGGAAACCAGTTCACCTTCATCAGTTAAGGTGTAGCGCAAGGTTTCGCTGTTGGCGAGTTGGACACCTTGACCGATGAAACGGGCGGAAAAATCGATGCCGGTAACAAAATCAAATGCACGTGCTAATTCAAAAGTCGCGCGTCCAGAGGCACAACCCAAATCCAGTGCTTTATGTTTGGGTTTATCGCCAAGTGTTTTTATCGCGAGTTCAGCCAAGGCTTTAGAAAAATTGGGTACACCAAAATATTCATCCCCGTAATGGAATTCGGCATATTCAGATAAAAGTTTATCGGTTTCGTAATGGGAACTAGGCAAGGGTTTTACATCTCCGGAAACAACATAGCGAAAGCCCGCATGTTGGAAAAAGTGACGGCGGAATGCGTAGCGCGATGAGCGCAGGGTTTCATTACCGCAGGAAATCCATGAGCCACCCTTAATTAGATTGTGACGCTCATCGAATGTGGGTGTGGTGAAGTCATCGTAAATACTATGCACTTCAAAACCTTCAAAAGGATAAATCGGTGTTTCAGTCCACTGCCAAACGTTGCCGACAACATCGTAAAAATCCCCCTGTGCAAATTTATTCACCGGACAAGATGATGCAAAATGATCTAAATGAAGGTTGGCATTCGCAGCGGATTCACCAATATTGTGTAGGCCACTTACATCATACAATCGATACCATTCGTCCTCGGTGGGCAGGCGAACGTTCATACCAGTTTCAGATTTTTTCCAGTTACAAAATGCTTTTGCTTCGTGATAGTTCACTTCAGCGGGCCAGTCCCAACACATAGGCACTTCTTCGGTCATTAACCGCAAATACCAGCCATTGGTTTTTTTAACCCAAAAGGTAGGGTGCTGTGCTTTAGTAAAAGCCAGCCAGCCTTTCCCCTCCTCCTCCCAGTTGTGTAAATTTAAATAGCCACCCGCTTCAACAAACGCTAAAAATTCTTGATTGCTCACCAAAAATTTAGCGGCTTTAAATCCGCTAATGTCAGATTCATGCAAGCCGTATTCATTGTCCCAACCGTAGTAAGGGTCTTGTTTGTCTTTGGCAAGACGAACTGTTCCCGCAGCAACTGAAATTAATTCATTTGTTGGTGCAGTCGCCGATTCCTGCGCTGCTTGCCAATTGGATGAGCTTTTTACATATTGCAGTTTGTGTTGGCGAATCAGTACGGATGATGTTTCCAAATGAATCCGCTCATGTTCAACCCCCATAATGATTGCCCACCAAGGGTTATTCCAATCAACCGGCATTTGCAGGGGGGCGGTTTCAATCAGGTTAACCACCAGCGTGCGCACTTTATCGCGATAGGCTTTTACTTCGGCGGGTGTAGGCCATTGGTAATGTGCTTCATTCAAATCATCCCAACTCATTTCGTCCACGCCTACGGCAAACATGGATTCAAAGCGTTGGTTAATGCGTTCGCTGATCATGCGTGTCAGCAACAATTTATTTACAAAAAAAGTAGCAGTGTGACCAAAATAAAAAATCAGCGGATGACGTAAAGTGATGGGCTTAATGTAATAAGCCTGATCATTAGCCAGGCATTCAAAGAGCGATTCATAGCAATCAAACGTAGTGAGAAAATAGTCACGTAAAATTCGTCTAAAACTCGCTTCATTCCCCTCACGCAGGTTAGGTGTGCGAGTGAGTAAAGGATTGGCCGCAAAGCTTGAAAGTACTCGCGCTTGAGCGGAGTCCATCGATGAGGCGGCTTGGCGCAGCGTGTTATGTCCTGAGTGCATTGGTATGCTCCTGATTCTTTCCTGTAAGTAAGGCGGCGATCCACACCTGTAGGTGTTGCCATAGATCGTTGATCATGGATGCAGAAAACACCAATTTGTTACGCTAATCGCCACCCTTAACAGGCACTATTACTGGCGACCAACATAATCCTTGGCGAACTGCCATGCCACGCGACCACTGCGTGCACCGCGGGTTCTATGCCACAAGAGCGCAGCCTGCTCAGCTGCTTCCGTCCACTGACCGCCCAAATGAGCAATCCAGTACTGGGCGGCAGCGAGGTAATCGTCCTGACTGAATGGGTAAAAGCTCAGCCAGAGCCCAAATCGCTCCGACAGAGATACCTTTTCTTCAATGGCGTCACTTGGGCGCACTTCACCGCTTTCATCGCTAACATCCAGATTCTCGCGCATTTTTTGCGGGATAAGGTGACGGCGGTTACTGGTGGCATAGAACAGCATATTCGCAGTGGGTGCAGAAATAGATCCATCCAATACCGATTTCAATGCTTTATAGCTGATCTCGCCTTCTTCAAACGATAAATCATCGCAAAAGATAATGAACTTTTCAGGTCGTTCGCCCAGTAAATCAACGATTTCGCTTAGATGCAGGAGGTCTGTTTTATCTACTTCGATAATCTTTAACCCCTTGGGGGCAAACTCAGCCCAGACGGCTTTGATCAGCGTGGATTTACCCGTACCACGTGCACCAGTCAGCAGTACGTTATTGGCGTCGCGCCCGGCCACAAACTGGGCCGTATTACGCAGAATAGACTGTTTTTGGTGCTCAATATTCTTCAACGACTCCAACGCGACCTTGTGCGGGTGTTTAACTGCCTGCAAATAGCCCTCACCGTTCACACGTGTACGCCAACGAAATGCGCTGGCATTCCAATCGGGTTCGGGGCGCTGAGCAGGCAATATTGCCTCTACTCGCTCAATTAGCTGCTCCAAACGGGATATGAATAAATCAAGATTTGACACGCTGGATTACCCTCTAAAATTGGATTAAGTTACTAGCCATGTGATAGCTCTGGGCTATATTGTAAAAGGTTTAATGGTAATTTCACGCAAAAGGTTTTCTATGTTTACCAAACAGGAATTGCAGGTTATTGGAAAAACATTGGCGCAAAAGCGCGATTGGATAACTAAAAACCTGAACAACACAGAAATCGAGAAAGCCAAGGCGCAGCTGATGCAAGACCTGCCCCTGATTGAATCCGCCTTACAAAAATTGAGCGATAAACTACACACTTTTGATGCCCCTGTTAACGAGCGTATCAATCACTACATATCGCCCAAGGCTGTATCCCCCATCCGCCAAGCGGCATTTGGTCGTCGTCAAGAGTTGTTGTCAGGGCAAATTCGAGTGTTGGTTGTAGATGATGACCAATTGATATGCGAGCTGATTAACGCATTTTTACGCGCATCAGGTATTTATCAGGTTGATTTTGCCAACGATGGGTTGAAGGCGATTAGCGCTATGTATGACGCAAATCCCATTTACGATCTGGTACTTTGCGATTGGAATATGCCTACCAAATCCGGCATTGATGTACACAATGCGATGCGCGCCGCAGAGCGTTATTTAGGTACGGTTTTTATGTTGGTTACCGCCGTAACAGAAGCCAAACAGATTCGCGCTGCCATTGAGGACGGTGTTGATGACTATGTGGTTAAACCTCTGGAGCAAGATAAGCTAATTAAAAAAATTGCGCGTTTCTTTCCGCAAGTTAAATTAGAAGATGAGAGCTAATGCTCTCATCTTTTTACCCTTCAACCTCCAACATAAAATCCAACGCGGCCTGCTGACGTATCGCTCGACGGTGATTGGCCATTAACTTTTTAATCTTTTCCTGATCACACACTTGGCGATCAAGCATTACCCGCGTCTTTAATTCACCAACCGGTTCGCTTGTTGGGCATTTACTGAATACAAACTGATTGGAGATTAAATCCATAAATGGGCCTGACTTACTGCTTGGCATAATAAAATTCAGCTGCAAGCCCAAGCTTTCTGTTAAGTAATTAATCACTTCACGGGAGCGATGCTCATCCATTTTAGAAAACGCCTCATCTACCAACACCATGCGCAAATGGCTGTTGCCTTCATTAAAGCGAAATGCGGAGGTAATGGCGGCGCTGCGAATAATGTAAGCCGGTGTTTCCAGCTGCCCACCAGAGCCCGTGCCATATTGGCTGAGTGCAATGGGGGCTTTACCTTCTGGTTCTTTGTAAATTTCATAGCAGCGATAATTACGATAATCGGCAATGCGCGTTAATTCACGCAAGGCTTTTTGTTCGTCCTCATCCAGCAACATCGCCATTAGTCGTTCGCGCACACGCTGGTGTTTTTCATCCAGCTTCATATTGAACAGTGTTTCGCCTTCCCCCAGGCTGGGGCTATCGATTACGGCTTTGAAGAATTGCCAATACTCTTTGAATTCAGGTACCCATTCCCAATCAAAACGGAAGCGCTCGCGGTCCGCGCCAAAGCGGTGATGCTCCAACTCTTTATTCAAATCCTCCAGTGTTTTTTTACCATCATTAATAGCTTGATAAATGGAGTGGCACAGATTGGTGACAAAGGCATTGTTAAAACTTTCACGCAGCGATTCAATTTCCTGATGTCGCTGAGCGAGAATATGATTTTTATCGCGATTATAGAGCGCATCAAATTGCCGACGCATATCGCAAATTGCACGGAAATTCGCGCTTCCCAAATCGTCGTTGTAGTCAATATCAAACAAAATGGCATCGCTGGTTGCACAGAACTGGTTGTGCACCATCGCCGCTTGTTGCAAGCGATGTAAAATAGTTTTTAACTCGGCATTTACCCCAGCTAACTGGGTTTCAAAGTACTGCACGCTGTGTTGGCCTATCTCTTCATCGGCAAGTTGCAAACGTGCGTCCGCGTCAAAGTCTGGCCAGAATGCAGCAATGGCTTGCAGGTTGGTTTCGCAACTATCAACCTGCGCGAGGGTTTTATCTTGCTCTGCATCCAGTTTGTGGCAGAGATTATCCGCCAACTTTAATTCTGCGCGGCAATCCACTTGTGCATTGTTTAAGCGAGCATAATGTTGGTTCTGCTCCTGCAAACGCAATTGCAGTTCATTTAACTCTGCCTCTAATGCCGTGGTATCACTTAAATCCAATTGCTGCAATTTACTATCAATCGCTTGAATTTTTGTTTGTGCCGCCAGCATCGCCTGTAATGTTTCGGCATAACTCAAGGGCTTAAGTTTATCCAGCGCAAGCAAGAGTTCTTGGGCCTCTTCCGCATAAGCCGTTGCGGCTTGCCATTCACTTACCAGCGTATGGAATTCATTGCGTTTGGCATCCAGTGCGCGCTCGCGAGCGCCTTGGCCAAATACCAATTCTGAATCTGCCATATCACAGCGAAACATCGCGTAATTGCCCGAGCCCATAGCATCTTTGGTGATGCCGCGCCGCGTGTTTTTTAACTCTTTGGCATTTTCTACGCGTTGTACATTGCCATAACTCGCTTTAATGTAGGCCTCTGCGGTGGCGTGGGAAAAATTCATTACTTGAATAATGGAGTTACTAGTCGGTTCGCCAGATTTATCAATATCCTTACGCGCTTTATCGCCCTGAATAATGCGGGCGCGATTCCCCTGCCCTGCCATATTGCGCACAATAGCAATCGCCTCGGCTTCGTATTCCGGTTCAACAATAATGCCAAAACGTGCTGCGCCAATATAACCTTCGATCGCCGCTTGCCATTCGCGATCGGTGATATCCACGTAATCGCATAAAACCCTGGCATCGGCTTTCGGGCACTGGGTAGCAATCGCGTCAAGCGCGACGCGCACAAAACCGGGGTAACTCACTTGACGTGATTCCAAGGTCTGGATTTCGCGGCGTTTTACCTCAGTATTTTTTTGCAAACGCTCAGCCTGGGTTTTGCGTTTATCGCGCTCCTGAGCGATTTGATCGCGTAAATTAATCCGCGCAACACCGGCATTGGAATCTTGCGTAAATAAGCTGGCGAAAAATGCATTGTGATGTTTTTGCAGCTCCACCACTTTTTCCAGCTGAGGTTCCAGCGGGCTAAGCTCAATTAAGTCACGATTGAGAAGCTGGTGGATATCCAGTGCCTCGGAATCGCTACACAGGTTTTTAACCAATGCCGTCAGGTTGCTATCTTTTAACGCAGGTAAATCCACTGCGATGGAGGTTTGGCGCAAAGCCAGTGAGAATTGTTGGGCAGCTTCAAGGTTAACCAAAAGTTGCTGATGTTGCTTACGCAGTTCCGGCACTTGGGTTTGAATCAGCTTTTCTTGAGCAACTTTTTCCTGTTCCAGTTGATCTTTATCACGCAGTGCCGGAACGCCTAAGCGGCGGGCTGTTGCGGCAAGAATCAATTGGTTAATTTCATCGCGCTGGGCTTCACAGGCAGATAACGATTGCTGATGTCCCGCCGAGCTTTCACGTAGCAATTGCTGTTTATGTTTTGCATCCAAATACAAACTTTGTGAGTCGGTATAGCGGCGTTTTGCTACAGAGTATTGCAGCACCTGTTGTTCAAGCCAGTTGGCGATAAAGTTGTCCGACCACTGACGCCCCTGTGCCATACGCTCAATGCCTTGGCGCAGCGTGCGGGCGTCTGACTCCATGGTATGAATACGTTTAAGCATGGTGGATACGGTGCGAATGGCTTCGCCTAAATCGCGGTACTCCAGAATCTCGTTGGCAACAAATTCATCGATACCCTTAATAGGTTTGTATGCCATAAAGCGCGAAAATGCGCGGGCGGCATTCATGGCTTCACGCTCGGAGATTGCATCCTTTTTGCCGCGCAAAACACCATAAAGCCGGCAGAGATAAGATTTTTTCTTGTCGTATTTCTCTACTTGTGACTGACCATATTTGCGGCGCAAACCAGCGTAGAGTTTGTCGAGTGGAACTACATACTTGTGTGTTTTTTCTTCTTTTAATAAATCGTTTAACCCCAGTTCTACATCACTCAGAATATAAAACTGGGTATCATCCAAACGGGCAACTTTTTGTAGGCCTGCTCCTTGCCCTGCTGTTTCTAAAAACGCACGCATGCCGATTAATGCGGTAAATGGCTCGCTATTTTCACCTTGTGTGGGGTGAAATATTGCCGCTAAATATCCATCGCAACCTTGCGGGCGGGAATACGCACCATCGTCACAGCCCAGCACATAGGATGCGAGTGTGCGCACCAGTTTTCCACCGCGGCCACGCTGACTCGATTCATCCTGCCCAGGGTTGAAATGAAACAAATTATCATGGGCTGCCGTCATGATGGTTTGAATCGCATCCGCCGCCGTAGTTTTGCCCGAGCCATTGCCGCCGGAAAATAAATTAATCGGCCCAAATTCAAACTCGGTATTGGGTACATTGCCCCAGTTAACGTAAATAAACTTTTTCAGATACATAACTATTCTTCAGCGGCAAAAAGCGAGCGATTAAAATGCGGGGTGGGCTTGACGGGGGATGGACGAGCGTCGCTTGCTGTGCTGGGCTCTTCTGCATCCTCATCAACTAGTAGTAAGTTTTCGGCAAGGTGATTACGGATCTGCTCAAGCCATTCGTTATTAACGAGATTAATGATTAACGGACGAATTTTTATCCAACTTTCACTGGAGTCAATATCTGATTCGGCGAAAAAATTAATCAACCGCAGCTGGCGTAAACGTTTAAACGCCTGGCGACGCTCACCGATATTTTCCGGCAAGCTGCGACGCAGCAAACTTTTCATCGCCATGGCGATGGCTTCGAGCGATAAAGTGGCGCAACCCTGCTCGTCGATGCTACCTTCACGTAACGCTTTGTCGTATTCGGCGCGCAGCACTAATACCAAAGCAACTTCGTGTTGATTTAAGCGGCTGCGCAACCCTGCGTTGAATGGCTCGTCAGTTTCATCATCCATACCGGGTAAACGTGCACCCGGTGGCAGAATGCGCACAAAACGAAAATGGCTGTCATGCTGAAAGCGAATTCCCATCAAACTCAAGTAATCATTCAGTAGTTCATGAATACGCAAAAAGCGGTCATAGAGTTCGGCTTCAACCTGACTGTCATCGCGACATAAGACACCGTAATCCAGTAGCCGCTGTACCAGCTCACGCCAGTTTTCCAAACTTAAATTGTGTTTATCCAACTGCTCCTGCAGGAGCGAGCTTAATGCGTTACTCATTGGGCTTACCTTCATCGGTCAAGCTAATTACAAATTCATCGCGCTGCTTAAAGTAAGCGCTATTTGCTACCAAAGGCTGTTGGTGCAACCATTCGCTATTTTGTTGAACACAAAAACGATAACGGGACGAAAGATTGTCTGCAGCGCCAACTTCAATGGCATGGGAGAGATTTAATAATTCCTGCATGGAATTCGCCTGCAACTCGCTGCTGCGAATCTCACCTTTTTCCAGCAGTGCACGATGGACATAATCACGCACACTACTGGATTGCAAAATAAAGGCTTTATCCAACGCTTGTTGAATGAACAACGATTTTTGAGCTTCTGCATCCAATGCTTTATCCTCGTCAAGCATTGAGCGTACAACTTGAATATTGCGCGGGGCACGCAATTGGATTTGCGCAGGGTCGATATAACCCATTTGGATACTGGCAATCGCTTCGCCTTGCACGACTAATACCTCATCCTGCTGCTCGGGCGATAAATTGCCAAGCGAGCGGTAAATGTCCATCAGGTCATCCTGCCCGCGGCTATTAATGTAGCTGAGCTGGCGAATAATAATGTCAGCCCGCTGGGTAAAGGTGTTCAATGCGCGACGCAGCGCGGGCAACATAATGTCACAGGCATTTTTCAAGCGTGAGTCAATGGTTTGCAGCAAGGTCTCCAGCAGCGATACACCGGTAACTACTTTTTGCGGTAATGCTTTGCGCAAGCGAATTTCCATTACTGCGCGCCAATCTTTTGCAGCGGTTTCTTCATCGCCCAAACCGTATTTCCGTTTGCGGCGAATTTTGGTGATTATGTCGGAAATTTGGTCGCGGTATTTTTCTACACTATCAGCAGACAAACGTACTTCCAGGTCAGGTTTGAATACCGTCTCCATAAAATCAAAAAACTCATCGCTCGCTTGCTGAATTAATTGGCGTGATTCCACTTCACGCACCAATTGACGCTTGCGCTCTTCAAGCTCGGCGATGACATCGGTGAAATCACTGATGATTCGCTCTGAGTATTCATAAGCATCGAGCAAATCGTTAATTTCACCTTGATCGTAAAAGGCTTGCAAACTATTGCGGGTGTTACGGGTGTTGCGATTGCGGGTACGAAATTGATTCGCATCGTTATCGGCAAAGGGCTGGGTAAATAAACGGCCCATGCGACTAAAACCATAGCTACTTTGCAAACTGGTTTCGTCGACTTGCTTTTCCAGCCAACCATTTTCAATTAAACGGTTAATAATAAAACTCGCCAGATCGCGCTGGGTTTTAAAGCGCCCCTCACTTGTATCCTCACCTTCGGTATCGACATCAAGATCAATATCCAAAATGGGCGCGCGAGCAATCGCCTCTTTAAAAATATCGACTAGCTGTTCACGATTAATCGCATGTCCATAGTCACGCAGATCTGTGTATAAACGCTGATATAAAAGACGCAGGCACTCAGCAGCGAGCGCCCGGTATTTACCCGTGAGCGGATTAAAAAAATGAAGCCGGGAATCGCTAAAAAACATCAGAAGGGTTCACAAAGTTGCGGCGAATAAATTACAGACAATGTTTGGCAAAAAGCGATTGCTCATCTTCAGTCCAATCTTTAGCGTCTTTCACCATCATCACTTCACACCAATCATCGCTACCCACTTCAGGTATACGACCATTTAGTGCAGCGACACGATCAAGCGATTCCTGCGGTTTTATATCACCTACAGTCTGTACCATTTGTTGGTTTGATTGTTGTGCTTTTAATTCCTGCTGAGCAATTTCAGCCACTAAATTCATGGCTGCAACGGTTTTTTCCTGCTCATTCACTAGCTGTTTTGTTTGTTGCTCAGATTTTTTGTTAGTTGATTGAATCATAAATAACCCTAAACCCAGCACCAACACACTGAGAATTAACAATATGACAAGGAATTTTTGCTCGCGAAACAATGACATCATTACTTATAAATCCTGATTCTAATTTCAACCCAATAAGCAAAACTTAAAGCCATTCAGCCATTTTTTCGGCATAGTAAGTGATAATTAAATCAGCTCCTGCACGCTTAAATGCCGTCATGGTTTCAAGAACGATAGATCTCTCATCGATAACACCGGCAGCCGCGCCGGCTTTAATCATCGCGTATTCGCCGCTCACATGGTAAACCGCCAAGGGGCGCGTTGAATTGGCGCGAATACTGGCAAGAATATCCAAATACGCAATGCCCGGTTTTACCATGAGAATATCGGCACCTTCCATTTCATCCTGCATGGATTCGGCAAGCGCTTCACGTGAATTGGATGGATCCATTTGATAGGTGTTGCGCGTGCCCTTAAAGCTGCTATCAACCGCGTCTCTAAACGGGCCATAAAATGCAGAAGCAAATTTGGTGGAGTAAGACATGATTGGAATATGCGTAAACCCGGCACTGTCCAACGCTTGGCGAATTGCACTGATCATGCCGTCCATCATGCCCGACGGGGCAATCATATCCACACCGGCTTGCGCTGCCAGTACAACTTGTTTTTGTAAATTTGCGAGAGTTTTGTCGTTATCCACATCATCATGGGTAACTACACCGCAGTGACCATGGTCGGTGTATTCGCAGAAACAGTTATCGCTAATAACTAACATTTCTGGCTGTGCTGCTTTTGCGGCACGAATCATTCGCGCGAGCAAACCATGCTCACACCAGGTATCGGAACCCTCGTGATCTTTATGTGTGGACACACCAAACAAAATAATTGCACGCACACCCTTGTCCCAAGCGCGTACTACAATATCTGCGAGTTGCGCTTCCGGGTAGCGAAATACACCCGGCATGGATTTAATTGGAACCGGCTCACTAATGCCCTCTTCCACAAAAATGGGCAAAATAAAATCGCTCATATGCAAATGAGTTTCACGCACTAATTCACGCAGGGCTGTAGTTCTGCGCAGGCGACGAAAACGAAAGTCAGGTTTGGTCAGTGGAATCTGCATAACTAAACTCAATAAATATTTAAATGCTCAAAGAGCCTTCGTGGCTCCATTCACAGCGTACCCGCATATTGCCAGAGCCGGGCTTATGAAAACTGCCGTTCGCTTCCCAAGTAAATGTATGTGTACCTGACAATTCCGTCTCCAAGTGAACGGTAGCAGAAACCCAATACATTTTGCTCAGCAGCGACTCAAACTGGGCAATCCATTGATCCCATTCATATTCCACTGCCTTGTAAGACGCGCCGAAGTGCATGACTTCTGTTTGATAATTAAAAAATGGCGAATTAACACCAGGAATAGAAAACATTTCCTGACTCAGAAACGGCCACTCGTCTGCATGAGGTAAAGACAGCATCGCCTCGCGGTTAACACGAATACGTTCAGACTCCAGCGCTGACGGTGATACATCCTTAATACAACCGTAGACAATTGATTCTTGATCCATAATCACTCCGACATTAGTAACGACAACTAACGACTTTTAAAACGGCCACCACCAACTGCCTTTAAACCGATCCTCACAGGCCCGCAACTGATAGTCATATTGCTGTGCACGGGATTCAACTTTACGGGCAGTATTGATTAACCAATTCTTTCGCTTATAAGTCCCACGATTAAAGCCTCCATGGCCTTCGTGATACGCGAGATACAAATTATAACTGTCCCCGGGGTTGATTCGGCTGCGGGTTTGGCTTTGTCTGTTATACCAACCAATAAAATCAATCGCATCACCAAAATTATCGCGGCGCGACCAACCATTTCCACTGTTTTTTTGGTATTCATTCCAGGTGGCATTTTTTGCCTGGGGGTAACCATAAGCATCACTAGGACGCGGCCCTGGAATCACCCACAGGATTTTTGTGCGTGCTGGCCGTGCATTATGTTTGAATTGAGACTCCTGAAACATGATTGACATCATGGTCGGTACTGATGAGCCCCAACGTTTTTCGGCTTTTTTTGATTCTTTGTACCAAGAAGGTTTTTCATCAAAAATTGCACAGAGATCTTGAGGTTTTGTTGGGGGCAAGCTGGAGCACCCGATTAAACCTATTAAGCCAACCAAGCACAGCAACCGCGCAAAAACTATTAATGCGTTTTTATATTGCATTGCTAAATGCTCCTTCCATGCTGCTGTAGTAACTCAAGTAATCCCGCTTCGTCCATAACCTTCAGGCCCAGCTCTTCTGCTTTAGCGAGTTTTGATCCAGCGCCCGGCCCAGCGACAACATAATCTGTTTTAGCGGATACGCTACCGGCTACTTTTGCGCCAAGCGCTAGCAAGTGTGCTTTGGCATCATCACGAGAGAGCGATTCCAATGTGCCCGTTAATACATAAGTAAGCCCAGCCAGTGGCAACTCCTCAGGGCTCACGACATCAATGTTGTCCCAATGAATACCATGATTACGCAATGCAGATACGGCAATAATATTGCACTCTTGTGCAAAAAATTCCGCTACAAAGTGTGCGACCACAGGGCCAACATCAGGCACTTTTTGTAAGGTCTCCTGATCGGCAGCCGCCAGCGCCTCAAAACTGCCAAAGTAATTGGCAAAATTGCGCGCGGTTGCCTCTCCCACTTCACGAATACCCAAGGCATAAATAAATTTTGCCAAGGTAGTTTTTTTGGAGGTCTCCAACGCGCTTAGAATATTGTCCGCAGACTTTTCCCCCATGCGCTCCATGGCCGATAATTGTTCGCGACTCAGGGAATAAATATCCGCAAGATTATTGACCAAGCCCAAATCGACAAGCTGTTCTACGAGTTTATCTCCCAAGCCCTCTACATTCATTGCCTTGCGTGAAGCAAAATGTTTAATCGCTTCTTTGCGCTGCGCTGCGCACACGAGCCCGCCTGAGCAACGAGCGACAGCTTCATCGGCAACTGTCTCTACGGGCGAACCACAAACCGGACATGAGACAGGGAAAATAATATCGCGGGCATCAGGTGTTCGCTTACTTTCTACCACTTGCACAATCTGCGGAATAACATCACCCGCGCGACGAACAATAACCGTATCGCCAATTTTTATGCCTAGGCGATTAATTTCATCGCGATTGTGAAGCGTTGCATTAGAAACGGTAACGCCACCCACAAATACGGGCTGCAAACGAGCCACTGGCGTGACGGCACCAGTGCGGCCGACTTGAAACTCCACATCCAACAATAGTGTGGATTCTTCTTGCGCAGGAAATTTATAAGCAATAGCCCAGCGTGGTGCACGAGAAATAAAACCGAGCTTTTCTTGTAACTCGCGAGAGTTAACCTTGAAAACTATACCGTCAATATCGTAAGCAAGTCCGTCGCGTCTCAGTCCAATTCGACGATAGAAATCCATTGCTTCCTGAATATTTTTTGCAACTTGCGTTTCGCGATTGGTTAAAAAGCCCCAGTTTTTTAAAGCAGTTAAGGTGCCGCTATGGGTTTCCGGCAACTGACCACCATCAACCAATCCAACACTGTATGCACACATTTCGAGCGGGCGACTTGCCGTAATGCGAGGATCCAATTGGCGCAAAGAACCTGCGGCCGCATTACGTGGATTTACAAACAATTTTTCACTCGCCCCCCGAGCCTTTTCATTGAGCGCTTCAAAACCGGCCTTGGGCATATAGATTTCGCCGCGAACTTCTAAAACTACGGGATAACCTTCCCCGTGCAGACGCAAGGGAATTGATTTAATGGTACGTACATTTTGAGTGATATCTTCACCATTGGTGCCATCACCCCGTGTTGCACCACGCACAAGTACGCCGTCGCGATATAACAAACTGACAGCTATACCATCCAGTTTTAATTCGCATGCGTACTCAATATCCCCCGTACTTTTAAGGCGATCTTGTACACGTTGATTAAACGCCAATAAGTCTTCATCGCTAAATGCATTATCCAAGGACAGCATTGGCATTTCGTGAATCACTGTCTGGAATGCAGACAGCGGCGCAGCACCGACCCGTTGGGTTGGCGAGTCGGGTGTGACAGAATCTGGAAACTGAAGTTCTAGTTCACGTAAACGCTGCATTAACCGATCGTAGTCGGCATCGGTTATTTGGGGATCATCCAATGCGTAGTAACGATAACTGTGGAAATTAATCTCCTGACGCAGCTGTTGAATTTCTGGGGGGGAATTATCAAAGAGAGACAAAGTAGACATGAATGAATGTACCTGAAGAAGCGAATCCTGCGGTTAGCAACACGCTGCGATTCATGCCTTGATAGACAGCAGATGCATCCCTGCATCTTAAGAATTGATCTTAGTGGCGCGGTGGACGGCGAAATAGACGAGTTCGTTCAAAATCACGAATACGCTGGCGACAATGTTCGAGTGTTTGACGAGTCATCACACTGCGTTGCTCATCTTTCAATTCGCCATTTAATGTTTCTGCAATCGCACGTGCAGTATCCGCCATCAAATCAAACGATTGCATTGAATCTGCATTAATCGGTAAAGTCATGAACAAACTTACGCCTGGAGTTTCAAATTCATCCATAGCATCAAGATCAAAAGTTCCTGGCTTCACCATATTCGCCATACTAAATAGCAGTGCACCCTCGCCTTTTGCATCACTGTAGCGATGGAAAATATCCATGCTTCCGTAGCGCATACCGCATTTCAGGATGATGTCTAATAAGTCACTGCCCTTAAACATCTCACCTTTATGAGCCATTACGTTAATAATTAAAACCTCTTCCGGTTCTGGCGCGGGCTGTTGGTTTAATTCATTTTTGTTTTGCGCTGCTGGCTGCTGATGATCTTCATATTCATCATCTTCTTCGTAATCTTCATCATCATAGTCAGCATCACCTTGCTCATGATCGTCCTGCGGAAGCTCATCCTCGTATTCGTAATCTTCCTCTTCATTGGAATCTATATCATCTCTTTCATCATCAAGTTCACGCACATAGGGGTGATCATCTTCCTCGTAGTCCTCTCCTTCGTAATCTTGTCCGTCATTGACATGGTCGAGATCCGAGTCGGGTGTTACAGCGGAGAAGCTGGGCTCTATACGCTCATCCAGCGGCAGTGAACGATTTTTATCTTCCACTGATTCCATCAAAATAGGTACCGACTGTCCAAGATTGAGACTGGTCTGCTGGGGTTCGCGTTGAGCTCGTGTAATAGGCGCTTCTGTAAGCGCATTACGCTGCTGTTTTTCTGTGTAGGATTTGGCGTGCGCCTTTTTTTCAATACTTGGAATTGGCGCTTGTGGGTCGCGCTTTGCTACTACACGAGCGCCACCATTAGGCAGTTCACTGGTATAACTAGGTGCTGCAGCAAGCTGATCTTCTTCGTCTTCCAGTGCTGGCTGCTTAAGGCTTTTTTTAAGTGAGCGCGACACTTTAATTTTGCCAGTGCGCTCATTATGTTTGCGTCTGATTCCATCGACCAGAATCAAAACAATAAACAGGAATCCGATAATGATGACCCAATCTTTCATAAGGTTATCCGTAATATGTATTTAGTGTTAAACCGCAGCGAGTTCTGCGGCCTCGTCAACATCTACTGTCACCAGGCGTGAAACACCGGGCTCGTGCATGGTGACGCCCAACAATTGGTGCGCCATCTCCATCGCATTTTTATTGTGTGTGATGTAAATAAATTGCACTTGGGCTGACATTTCTTCAACCATACGTGCATAGCGCCCTACGTTTGCGTCATCGAGCGGTGCATCTACCTCATCCAGCATACAGAAAGGCGCCGGGTTCAAACGGAAAATAGAAAATACCAATGCAATTGCTGTTAGCGCTTTTTCGCCGCCCGACAGCAAATGAATAGTACTGTTACGCTTACCTGGCGGGCGAGCCATAATGGTAATGCCTGTATCCAACAGTTCGTCACCGGTCAGTTCAAGATAAGCATGACCACCGCCAAAAACTTTCGGGAACAGCTCCTGCAAACTCTTGTTAACCTGATCAAATGTTTCTTTGAAGCGCGTACGCGTTTCACGATCAATGCGCTTGATAGCATTCTCAAGCGTTTCAAGTGCTTCCATCAAATCCGCATTTTGCGCATCAAGATAATTTTTGCGCTCGGATTCGGTTTTATATTCATCAATGGCAGCAAGGTTAATTGGGCCCAAACGGCTAATGCGACCGGCAATGGACTCCAATTCCTCTTCCAACGGTTTTACTTCTGTACCTTCAGGCATTTCAGCCAGAATAATATCCAGATTTAATTCTTCTTCCTCAAGCTGTTCAACAATGCCAGCACGCTGCACTTCGAACATTTGCGCTGCTAAACGCTCCTGCTCCAAATGTGCACGCACTGCTTGCACTTCTTGCTCGGCGCGATTGCGCGCTTGCTCAGAGTTGCGTAATTCGTGCTCCACAGTTTCCAGCGCCCGACGAGCTTCAGTTAATGACGCTTCTACAGAGAGACGCTTGGACAATGAGGCCTCAAGCTCTAATTTATATTCCTCTACCGGATCGCGATTATCGGCAATGCTAGCAATTAATTGTTCACGCCGTTCATGCAAGCGAGCAACTTGTTCGCGCAAGCGTCCAATCCCCAAGCGAATCGATTCCAGCTGGGTTTTTACAGACTGATAGCGCATTGCAATTTCGTGCGCTTTGTCTTTGTCGTGGCGGGCGCGTTGTCGTGCGCTATCCAAACCGGAACGAATATCATCGCGCTGTTGTAATAATGACTCTCTCAGGTCAGTATCCTGCTCCATCATTTCGATGGCTTCGCTCAGAATTACTCGTGCTTCCGACAAATGCTCTGCTTCTTGCTCCATTTGCTCGCGCGCTTCGCGGATTTCATTTTCAGCACGCTCACGACGCATATTCATTTGTTCGATACGAGCTTGTTTGGCACTCAACTGTGAGCGCAACTCGCTGTGTTTGCGGTTCTGCTCATCCACTTCGCGCCGCAGGGCTTCACGCTCCTGTTCAAGGCGCTTGATGGCGTCACGCCCCTTATCAAGCTGCGAGCTTAATAACTCAACTTGTTCTTCAGCGCTGGCAATTGCTGCAGTGAGCTCTTCTAATTCCTGACGACGGGCAATAACACCAGAGCTTGCATCCGTATCGCGTGTGACACGCACCCAGTGTGCGCTCAGCCATATTCCATCGCGAGTAATCACGGATTCATTGGCTGTGAGCTGTTTGCGCAATGCAAGCGCTGCAGATAAATCATCAGCAATATAAATTCCGGCGAGCACGCCTTGCGCATCCCATTCAGCGCTAACTTTCGTGCTTAACAATTCTGCTTTTGTAAAAGGCGCCGCCGCTGTTTTTGCCTGCGGGTCAAATAACACCAATTCACCTTGAGTGAGATTTGTCAGCAGGCCGGCTACGGCATCAAGTTGATCGACACAAACCGCTTGTAACGAATTGCCTAGCACTGTCTCTAATGCTTTGTCCCAGCCATCGACAACCGCGATTGATTCGGCCAGTCGCGACTGTCCAGATAAATTATTCTTGGCGAGCCATTCGGTTACGGCTTTATTTTTTTCGCCCATGGCTGCTTGTTGCAATGCTTCCAGTGAAGCATGGCGGCCCCGCATTTTCTGCAATTGACTGCGCGCCTGATCAAGCTCATTGACGAGGCGATTATTTTCATTACGGGTTGTATCAAGTGTTTCTACAAAACCATCGAGACGCGCTCGTTTTTCATCGGCAATCAAATCCAACTCTGCAAGCTGCTCAGTGAGCTCATTAATCGACTCGTCGTCAGAGCCATCCTGCAAGTTCGTTTTTTCTTCGCGTAATTTTTCGATGCGTTGCAGTAAGCGCTGCTGAACTTGTTCCAAATGCTGGATACGGGACTGTTGGACTTCTGCACGCTGACGCGGCTCCGCTGCGCGCTGATTAAAACTATCCCAATCATTTTGCCAGCGTTGCATTGCCTCTTCGGCATCAATCAAGGACTCACTGGAAGTTTCTTCCGCAGCCTTCACCAACTCCAATTCTGGTTCCAGCTCCAGTAGCTCCTCTTCCCACGCCTCAACTTTTTGGGTATCTATGGCAAGATTTTCTTCTGCTTCTTTGCTGTCGCGACTGGTTTGATCCAGATCTGTTTGAAGCTGACGCGCACGTTCATTAGCATGCTGGATGCTTTGTTCAAGGCGCGCAATTTCAGCACCAATAGCGTAATAACGTCCTTGAACTTCGTTAAACTTATCGCCCAGTTCAGTGTACTGGGTGCGATATTTTTCAATTTGGGTATCTTTATTGACTTGATCAGTCACAAAAGATTCCATGCGCAATTCCAAGTCACGGATGGCTAGCTGTTTGGCCTTAGCTTGCTGATCAAGCTGCTGGTATTTGAGCGCCTGCAACTGCGCTTTTAACAAGCGTTCTTCTTTTTTATATTCGGCATACTTTTCGGCAGCTTGTGCCTGGCGCTGCAAACGTGATAGTTGCCGCTCGAGCTCATCCCGAATATCGGTTAAACGCTCCAGGTTTTCCTGGGTGCGGCGCATACGGCTTTCTGTGTCGCGACGACGCTCTTTATATTTGGAAATACCGGCGGCTTCTTCAATGTAAACCCGTAATTCTTCGGGCTTGGCTTCGATTAACTTCGAAATCATGCCCTGTTCAATAATGGCGTAACTGCGAGGGCCCAAGCCGGTACCGAGGAAAATATCGGTAATGTCACGGCGGCGACACTTGGTGCCATTCAAGTAATAGCTGTTATCACCATCGCGAGAAACTTTACGTTTAATACTGATTTCACTGAAACCCGCGTACTCGCCAGTCAGTGTTGCATCTGAATTGTCGAACACCAGTTCAATGGAGGCCTGACCAACTGGTTTACGGCCACTGGAGCCATTGAAAATAACGTCAGTCATGTTTTCGCCGCGCAGGTTTTTGGCTGATGATTCACCCATTACCCAACGTACCGCGTCGATAATATTTGACTTGCCGCAGCCGTTTGGCCCGACAACAGCGCATAAATTGCTGGGGAAGTTGACCGTTGTCGGATCAACAAACGATTTGAAGCCAGCCAGTTTGATGCACTTTAACCGCATAGATCCGTATCACTCATGATTCAGCAGGTTTTTGCGATTGAAACGCCCATCTTCAATCCACCTGTTCAAGAAATAGTCCGCTGGCGATTCGAGTCGCCTAGCTGTTTGATTTTGTTAGTCTTTTTGACTGCTATAAAATTTTAAGAAAACGCCAAATTAACCACTAAGGGCGGGATTCTACACATTTGTGTAGAGCTTTACACCCGCCCAAAACGGCAAACATGGGATTGCTTATCAAGTGCGGCAGTGGTCGCCTGCTTTTTGAGCGATTCATCTATTCCTAAATAAATTACAACCCTAGGGAGCGACTTGCTCACTGATGGTTATTTGCAAATCTGCCTGCGCAGCAGCCGCATCCACGGGGCCGATACTGCCTTGCCAATCACCCGCTTTCGCGGTTGCTGTACCATCCTGGGATACCCTCGCCACTAATTCAACACTATCAACTGTGGCGAGTGTCATAGCATCGGTCATTGCCATTGCTTCAGTTAGCAATACGCGCTTGGGTAACTCAGATACTTTGAAACGGGCAATCGCCAAAGGCATTTTGGCCCCCTGCCACGCTCGTGCATAAACAAAAACCAACTGATCGGGTTGAACCTTCACATCGTTCGCCAGTGAAACATTAACCGCGATTTGCCGCCCGTTGCGCGCTGCATCCAATTGTTCCTGAGTGCCGCCATTGGCAAAAAACAGCCCGGCAGCTCGCTCTATGCCCGCGGTAAGCGCCTGACCACCAGCGGAGTCCGGGCCGCTTAGATTAACCACGCGCCCCCAATATTTAATGGCACCTAGATAGTCTTGCTTTCCGAAAGCGTCTATACCTGCCAAGCCCAACGCCATAGTGTTATCAGGATCTAGCTTTAAGGCTTTTTGTACCAAATCAACAGTTGCCGGGTTGACTTTGCTCCCATCGCGCAGAAACATTGCCTGAGCTGCCTCAGCCATCACCATTGATGACTCTTTATCTCGCTCTAACGCTTGCAAATAGGCATTGGTTGCATTGGTAAAATCGCTTATGTCCATGTACATCCGGGCGAGAAAAAACCAGTATTGAAGCTGATCCGGGTTATCGGCCAGACGAGCCTCAATTAAGCGGATCATCTCACGGGTACGCACCGGGTCAGGATTTCGCCCCGCTTGATAGTCCAGCATATCAAGATGCTGTTTTTCGGCTTGCGCCATTCGTATCTCGACATCGGCACTACTGCCCAGCTCGCGATATAAACCATAAGCGGCAAGCAATGCCGCAAGTGCTACCACCGCAAAGGTAATACCACCAACGTTAAGTTGGCGCGTTTGCTGTGCTGCACGAATATTAGCTTCATCATCCAGCAGTGCTCGTTCTTGTTCGAGCTTCAGTTGGGCAAACTGTGCGGAATCAATTCGACCGGAAGCAAGTTGCGACTCCAGTTCGGCCACATGCTCGTGAAATAAACGCACATTTTCAGCAAGTCGCTCTTCCACATTAACTGCTGCAGTTATGGAGTTTTGCGACCTATAGCGCCAAACCGGCCAAAAAATAAATAACGTAGCGATAATACACAGCGCAACAGCGCCTCCCCACAGAGCGGTCATTGCTTGTTCTCCTGCTTGGCAACTGAATCTTTATTTCGCCTGCTGCCCAATAGCCCAGCAAGGCGCTCTCGCTCCTCGGGAGACAAACTTGACCCACTGGCCGTCAAGTCAATCGAACGGCGTTTGCGCACAATGAGTAGCAATAAGATGATGCCTGCAATCAGCAAAAATATTGGTGCCCCCCACAGCAATAGGGTGGACGACGTAACTCGTGGTCGATAAAGGATAAATTCGCCATAACGCTCCACCATGAAATCCACGATCTCTTTGTCTGACTTTCCGTCCTCTATCATTAGATAAAGCTCCCGACGCAAATCCATGGCTATTGGTGAATCCGAACCGGAAAGATTTTGGTTCTGGCATTTAGGGCAGCGCATTTCATCAATAAAACTTTGATAGCGTTTGCGATCAACCTCATTGTCGAATTCATGCACATCAATTGCCGCCATACTCCACGACGAAAACACTAAAAATCCGACATACAGACCTAGCCTTAATAATTGTGATCGCATAACAAGCCATCCGCCGCAAATGAAAATTTGTGCGCGAGTATAACAACTCATAAGCATGAGAGGTACGCCTGAATAAAGGGTAAAAACTGATCGCAAGCGATTGTTTTGCAACCACTTTTTAGGTTTTTTACATTTTTTTGGAAAAACCGTAAGAAAAAGGTTGACCGAAATTTTTACATCATTAGAATACGCGCCACCAACAAGGTGATCGCTGAAAAGCGAATATCTTGGGCGGTTAGCTCAGTTGGTAGAGCAATGCCCTTACAAGGCATGGGTCACAAGTTCGAGTCTTGTACCGCCCACCACTTCTACTCAAAAGGTAATAGTGGTTCTTAGTGACGCTGCGGACCGGTAGTTCAGTCGGTTAGAATGCCGGCCTGTCACGCCGGAGGTCGCGGGTTCGAGCCCCGTCCGGTCCGCCATATATGAAATGAAAAAAGCCCCACATCTGGGGCTTTTTTTATGTCCGCAATATAATGACTAACGAGAAAATAATCGTACTAAAACACAAAAAGCCCACAAGGGGCTCTTTGGTTTCTATCTGAGTATTTAGGTTTTCTCTGCGCTCACTTAAATAGCTTTCTTATTTAGTTCTCTATCTGCTTTTGCAGAGTCTTCTTTAATGTGTTTGTACGCATAGATACCGACATAAGTAATCATTATGCAAGCCAAAGCCACGATTACCAGACCATAAGCAACAATAGAATCCATATACATAAGGCACCTCCGCCAATTGATTCAACGGATTCAGTCTACTTATGCCTAGAATAAAACAATTGATCAGGATCAAACGCGTTTTATGTTGTTGAGATAGGTTTATTGCAAACTATTAAAGATGGGCTTGATGGTGTTTTCCCAAACAGCGGCATTCACATCCCCAATGTGCTTATAACGAATCACACCTTGTTTATCGATAATGTAAGTTTCCGGTGCGCCAAATACGCCTAAATTTAATCCCAGGCGACCATCGGCGTCGATCACACTAAACACGTATGGATTGTGTAGCTCGGCTAACCAATTCTGCGCGTCATCATTGTTATCTTTGTAATTTATACCGTAGATAGGAATGCCTTGTGCTTTTAAGGTGTTTAAAAATTCATGCTCCTGTCTGCAGGTGACACACCAGGTCGCCCACACATTTAACAGGCTTACCCTGCCCTTCAATAATTCCTGATTGGCGGTGACCAGACCGGAGGGATTCTCCGGTGCCGGCAATACAGGTAGCTCGAAAACAGGAACAGGTTTATTTAGCAACGCCGAAGGCATGGCGTTGGGGTCAAGAGACAAGCCGCGCCAGAAAAAAATAGCGAGCACAACAAATACCAACAGAGGTATAAATAAAAATAACCGCTGCTTATTCATTGAGTAATTTTCCTGTGGGCAGATCAACCTGGATCTCTTGTTTAACCGCTTTGCGGTAGCGCTTGTCGGCCACGGCAAGCACTGCCCCTAAGGCCATCATCAATGCACCAAGCCAAATCCAACGCACAAACGGCTTGAGGTGGACACGCATCGCCCATGCAGTTTCAGTGAGTGGCTCCCCCATCGCGATATAGAGATCGCGGAAGAACCCTACATCAAGTGCCACTTCTGTCATGGTGCTGCCCGATGCTAAATAGCGGCGCTTCTGCGGTTTCATTTCACGTAAAAACTGACCATCCTTAAATACAGAAATTTGCGCCTCATCGGCGATGTAATTGGGGCCTTCCACTTTTACCAATTTATTCAATACAAATTCGTACTCAACAACCTGTACGTGCTGGCCAACTTCCATCCGGATGTCGCGCTCTTCGGTATAAATACTCGTTAAGCCGACACCGGTTACAGTGACCGCAATTCCCGCATGCGCGATAACCATCGCGTAATAGCTGAGGCTTAATTTTTTTAGGCCATTAACTAACGTTGAACCATTGCGGATGCGATAGAGAGTATCGGCAATAAGTGCAGTGAATACCCAGCTAGCTACAAATACGGTCAGTGCAGCAAGTGGCTCATAGGTATCGCGATAAAAGAGCGGAAATAAAAGCGCAAAAATCAAACTGATTACCCATGGTTTCCACAGGAGTGAAAGGAATTGTTTGCCCGATGTGCGCTTCCAATTAGCCAAGGGGCCAAATGCCATCAGCAGGCACAGCAATCCCATCAAGGGTAAAAAGAACACATTAAAGTATGGCGGGCCGACGGAAATTTTACCCAGATTCAAGGCATCGGCAATTAATGGATAAAGAGTTCCGATCAACACCATAATCATGATGATAGTTAATAAAATGTTGTTCCCCAGTAGCAGGGTCTCGCGCGCAAACAAACCAAACCCGGTTGAGCCTTTTACGACGGGTGCACGCAGGGCATAAAGGGTAAGCGAGCCACCAACTACCAGTAATAAAAACCCGAGAATAAATACACCGCGCTCCGGGTCATTTGCAAAGGCATGAACTGACGTTAACACGCCAGAACGCACCAGAAAGGTTCCCAGCAAGCTCAATGAAAAGGTGAAAATGGCGAGCAGAATTGTCCAGCTTTTGAATAAGCTACGTTTTTCTGTAACGGCCAATGAGTGAATTAATGCGGTACCAATTAGCCAAGGCAAGAAAGAAGCATTTTCCACTGGATCCCAGAACCACCAGCCACCCCAACCCAATTCGTAATAAGCCCACCAGCTCCCCAAAGCGATGCCCACCGACAGAAAACCCCAAGCCATTGTTGCCCAAGGGCGCGACCAGCGAGCCCAGGCGCTATCCAGCCGGCCTGTCAGTAATGCTGCGATCGCAAATGCAAAACAAACGCTGAACCCCACATAACCCATATACAAAACAGGTGGATGAATAATAAGGCCAATATCTTGCAATAACGGATTGAGATCACTGCCGTCTTGTGGCGGCATAGGCAAAATGCGATCAAACGGATTGGAGGTAAACAAAATAAAGGAGAGGAATCCAATCGCCACAAAACCCATCACCGATAACACTCGCGCCTGCATGTCCAGTGGCAATGAGCGACTGAAAACTGCAACGGCTAAAGTCCAACCAGCCAACATTAAAATCCATAACAACAGTGAGCCTTCATGCCCCCCCCACACAGCGCTGATTTTGTATTGAATCGGCAACAGGGAGTTGGAGTTAGTCGCTACGTAGCGAACAGAAAAATCGTCGTGAATAAAAGAATAGGTCAAGCAAAAAAAAGCAAAGGCGACGAAAAAAAAGAAACCCGTTGCCAATGACGGGCCGGAACGCATGAGCAGATGACTGCCATAGTGCGCGCCGATTAATGGTAAGAAAAATAACGCCGTACTCAGGCAAAGCGACAAAATTAAGGCGAATTGCCCTAACTCGGGCGCCAGTTGGACAAAATCAAGAGGCATATTTTAGACCCTCGCAACTGGCTTGATGCTCGCCCTTATCTTTCATAGCTTCTGCCACTTCAGGTGGAATGTAATTTTCATCGTGTTTGGCTAGCACTTCACTGGCATCAAGCTCGCCAGCGTCAGTTACAACGCCATTGATTACTGCAGCCTCCCCCTCGGCGAACAAGTCAGGCAATATTCCATTGAAATTAACTTTTACATCAGCGGTGCCGTCTGTAATCACAAATTGGATTTGCAGCGAGTCACTGGCGCGTTGGACGCTGCCTGGTTTGACGCAACCACCCGCTCGAATACGTTTATTGTGTGGAACATCACCCGCGGCAATTTTGCTGGGCGGGTAAAACAGGTTGATGTTTTCACGCAGCGCGTAAGCCATAAGGCCCACGGCGATGCTGGAAAACACCACAATAAAAATCACAATCATCAAACGTTGTTTACGAAGCGGATGCATAATTCGTTCTACTCTCAAAAAAATCATTTAAAGTCAGTGATCTATTGGTGTTGTGCGGGCGCACTTTGGGCTAGCTTGCGTAATTTCTGTTGTTGTTTTATCAGTTTCTTTTGCTGTAGTACCGGATTCACTACTAAAAAGATCAGGGCAATAAAGGTGATCGCATAAGAAGCCCATACATAAGGACCGTGACCGCTCATTGCCATAAAGTCTGCCAGTGATTCAAATTGGAATTTCATTATTTGGACTCCGGTTTGATATTGTTCAGTAAATCACTAACCCATTGGGTTTTACTTTCACGACGCAACACTTCAAGGCGCGTATTAAGGAGTAATACCAAGGCATAAAAACAATAAAAACCAATCACCATTGTCAGCAAGGGATAGAGCATGGAGGGATCGATAGAGGATTTGCTGGTGAATTTAATAGTTGCTGGTTGGTGCAAGGTGTTCCACCAATCCACCGATTTATAAATGATCGGAATGTTCACCATGCCCACCAGCGCTAAGACCGCACTGGCTTTATCGGCGGTATCACGATGCTGGAAAGCCTGCTGTAGGGCAATCATGCCCAGGTAGAGAAAAAACAGAATTAACATGGAAGTGATGCGCGCATCCCACTCCCACCAGGTTCCCCAAGTAGGCTTACCCCAAATTGATCCTGTGACCAAAGAAATGAATGTGAGTACTGCGCCTATGGGGGCAGCAGATTTCATCACCATAAAGGGCAATTTCATTTTCCAGATCAGACCCACTGCACCTGACAGCGCCATGATGTAATAACCCGCCAGCGCCAAAAATGCGGCAGGAACATGGATATAGATGATGCGATAGCTATTGCCCTGCTTGTAATCTGCGGGCGCAAAAGCCAAACCCCATACTGCGCCAGTCAGGAGTAACGCAATGCTAATTCCCGCCAACCATGGCAGCCAGGAAGTGGTTTTTTCATAAAACCAGCGCGGTGAACCTAAACGATGAAACCATTGCCATGCCATATAGAGTAAGACCTGATTATTATGTTTAACCGTTGGCACTGATGCGCAACGCGCCCATTGCCGCTATAGGTGCCAAAACAATCGCCAAGGCTAAAAAAGCCCCCAGAATTGCCAATTGCATACCGATTGCACCGCCCTGCACCGCGCTTTGCACAGCACTTGCACCAAAAATGAGAACCGGAATATACAGGGGCATGACGATCAGCGACAACAATAACCCACCTTTACGCAGTGAAACTGTGAGTGCTGCCCCTACTGCGCCAATTAAACTCATGGATGCGGTGCCAAGTAACAGTGAAGTGAACAGTGCCCAAAAACCTTCCGCAGGCAGGCTCAGCATAAGCGCCAGAACTGGTGCCAACAATGTGACTGGTAAGCCGGATACTAACCAATGCACCAGCACCTTGGCCATTACCGCAAAATAGAGTGATTGCGGGCTGATTAACATTTGCTCAAGTGAGCCGTCGTCATAGTCACTGCGAAATAAACCATCGAGCGATAAGAGTGTTGCCAACAGCGCCATTACCCACACAATACCTGGCGCCAAAAGTGCCAATACTGATTTTTCCGGGCTAACGCCCAAGGGAATCAAGGTGATCGCAATCAGGAAAAATACCAGCGGATTCGCCAATTCGGATTTGTGGCGCGCGGCAACTAACAAGTCACGTCGAAAATTAGCAACAAAACCAGCCAACAACGAGAATCCCCCACGATCATTTTTTAATGTCGGATTAGCCATTGGCAGTTGCCCCACCCGGCTCAAACGCTGACGCTGTTGGCTGGTAACCCTGCAAATTAATCATGCGCAGCTGTGGCAAGGTTAAATCCTGATGCGAGGTCAAAATCACCAAACCACCCTGCGTTACCTGGCGTGCGATAAGTGCTTCCAGTTGGGCAACGCCCGGTTTATCGATAGCGGTAAAAGGTTCGTCAAGAATCCAAATGCGTGCCTGACTTAAATACAAACGCGCCAAGGCCACACGGCGTAATTGTCCGGCGGAGAGCTGGTAACAAGGGGTATCTTCGTAACCGTAGAGACCCACAGCCGTGAGCGCTTGATTGATGTCACTACTATCACCTGTTTGAGCGAGATACCAGGAGAGGTTTTCTGCAGGGCTTAGGGCTTTTTTGATACCGGCAAGATGACCGAGATAAAGACTGTCGCGCACGAACTCCCAGCGCGCGGTGGCGAGTGGCTGCCCGCTATAGCGGATTTCACCTTCATAATCCTGACTGATACCCGCAATGGCGCGTAGCAAGGTGGTTTTACCCGCACCATTAGGGCCGCCGATTTGCACTAAATCGCCCGCTGCAAAGCGGATGTTAAGGCCAGTAAATAAGCAGCGTTCATCGCGCTCGCAACTGAGGTCGTGCAATTCAAGCAGCGGGGTTAGCAAATCAGTCATGCGGTGTTTCAACCTTAGCTATTTACCTTAGTTATCGACCTAGCCGGGAGTGCCAAAGTCTATCTGGGTCGAATCACAAATCGACACAGCAAAAGGGCGAGCCGCTATACTCATCACAGCTCACTTGTCCGGAGTCCGCATCCTGCGCTCAAGAAACTGCGCGCGATTATAGCCGTGTGGCTCCCGGCAAAGCACCTCAAATTGCGCATTTGATGCGATGAATCAATAATCGGAATCGCTAATGGACATTAACGCTATCACCAATAAATCCGATTTGTCTTTGCGCAGCCAACAGCAGATACAGATCGAACAGGTTAGCGCGCTCGCCAAAACCCTCGGGTTGAAAACGGGCGATCAATTTATTGCGCAGGTGGAAAAAGTAACCCAGGCAAGCCCGGCTGAGCGCGCCGAGCTACTGAAATCAATTGAAACAGCATTAACACAACTCAATAAAAACTCTGCTGTGCCGGCAGTGAAAGCCGTTTTAGCACAGCTACTCGAGCAAAAAGCACTGGCCCAAACACCCAGTCTGAAGCTGATCAATTTGGCGGTATCCAACCCGTTGCAAACCTCGACCAGTGCTACGCCACCCGTTCCTACTCACCTGTTGAGCTATAGCATCGAACCTGTGAGTGTTGGGCAATCACTCCTGCTGCAGTTAACGGCGAACCAACGCATACAAATACTGGAGCCTATTGCCCACGAGCAGTTGAACAAGGTGATTAGCTTAATTACATCCTTACAGAGCGAAGGAAAAGCTTTGCCAGCATCGCTGTTAGACGTATTGCGCAGTGTGCAACAAGGCAGCGTGCAAGAGCAGCTGGCGGTGAAGGCGCAAAACGCTATCAGTGAAAGCCTACGCCAGCTACTGCCCGTTAAAGACCGAGGTCAGGATTTACTGGAGGCCCTGCCGAAACTCACCCAATTTGTGCAGCAAATGCCGCCAGCTTCACGTGGGGAATGGTTGTCGAGCGAGTTACAGGGTGCATTGAAAACCGTCGCCAACCATATTCGCCTCACCGATCAATTAACCAATCCCAAACTGCTGGAAACGACGCTCAATAACAACGGCCAGCGTTTTGAACAGAAATTGGCGCAAGCACTTGGCCTTGTTATGGCGACCGCAAATGCCACAGTTCAGCCAGCTGACAAGCAAATCCCAGTAACTACTGCTGCTCAGGCAGGTCTTGGTGCCAGCGCATCAGCTACTGATAAAAACCAATTAGCGAACAAGCTTTTGACTGCTGGCGCAACTAACCTTCTCGCTGCTGGAGTTGCAGCAAACGGCTCAAAAACGCCAGTCATCAATCTGGATAAAATCATTGCGCAGGATTTAAAAGGTGCGTTGCTGGGCGTGTTACATCAATTGGAGCGAGAACTTGTCGCCAGCTCAGCTGCCGCACTGGTTCCTATCAGTGAAACCGGCAAATTGAATCTGGCTGGCGCCCTACCCCAATTGCTTGCCTTTATGATGCAAAAACAACCAGCAGAATTGAATCAAAAACAATTGCGCGCCCAGTTAGTGATGTTAATGCACCAGTACACCCTCGGCAGCCTGGCAAAAATCCAGCTGCAGCAAATTCACACCCTCAGCCACCAACTGACACAAACCGACCAGCCACAACCCACCCAATCCTGGCAGATGGAAATTCCCGTTCGCCAAGGACAAGACGTCCACCCCTTAACTATTCAGCTTGAACAAAAGTGGGTTGAAGATTCTGAAGAGTCCACCGAGAAGGAAGCAAAACGCGTACGGCAATGGAATGTCATGTTGGGATTTGATTTGCCAGCGGTAGGAAAGCTTTATGCGCAGCTCGCATTACTCAACGAACGGCTCAGCGTAAAATTTTGGGCAGAACAAGAAAAAACGTTACAGCAAGCACAGGCACGGCTCGATACTTTCAAAGCGCAATTGGAAAAAGAAGGCATTCAAATCGCACAATTGCAATGTGTACCCGGCTTGCCGCCCACACCCAAAATGTCGGTAAATTATTCGTTAGTTGATATAAAAACCTGATGCCCTGACAGGAAAAATTTATTAACCATTGTGAGAGTCTGGTATGACTGAAACCTATTCCGGCACGCAATTACAAAAGGCTGTCGCTCTGTATTACGACGGAAAAAATGCTCCCCATGTAAGCGCCAAAGGCACCGGTGCAGTGGCAGAGCAAATTATTAATATTGCCAACGAACATGGTGTGCCGCTGTGCGATAACGCAGCATTAGTCGATTTGCTGGTAACGCTGGAGTTAGGCGATGAAATTCCCGAGGCACTTTATATTGCCGTTGCCTACATCATCGCCTTTGCGTATCAATTGGAAGGAAAAGTGCCAGATGCCTGGCAAAACTAACCAAGCATCAAAAATTGTCGGTATTGTTAATTCAGATACTCGTAGTCAATTCTAACATCCACCGGATCACCTGCATTATTATCCAGATTGGAACGGCCGTAGAATCGCATTAGAAATTTGCCATTAGGGTTGTAAGCCAAGTAGATCGGGTCGGCAAAAAAAGAAATAAATGCTTTTGCCGGAGCTATGCGGAAGTGCACCCAATCTGCGCCAAATTCTTTATCGTTTGCTGGCGACTCACTTGCTTTGATTTTGCGCGCTTCCAACTGAATGGTGCTTAGTCGGACTGGCAAAGCAAACTCAAACTTCAAGCGTTTACCCGCCATTAATTGCTCCCAATTCATCTGAATGTAAGCATCAAACCCTGCATCGATAACCAGGCGAGCATTATCGAGAATTACTTTTTCGTTCACATTGGCACTTTTGCCATGGCTCAGCACTAAGCGCGCACCTTGAAATTGGGCTGCTACATATTCGTTGTCGCGGTTGTCTTGCAATTCAAAGCTGGGCTGAAAAAACTCCCCCTGATAAACCAGAGTTTTAGTGGCAAAGAGATTTCCCTCTGGCGAAAAATAATCAACAGTTACCGATTTATTTTCATCCAGCGCGGTATACAGCTCACGGTAGGCAAGTTGATTGTTTTCCAGATTGTAGGCGGTACCCGCCACAACATAACTCTTCTCGGCCACAACAGGCAAAGAAACAATAGTGAGCATTAACAATAAAACGCTCACAACATGGGTCGGAATAAGGGAGTTAATGCGGTACATAAGGCTTAATCCTCACACTCAGAAAACGATGCAACGGCAGAACGAGCAGCCACAGGAAGGCTATTATAGGAACAACCTCGGTTAAGGGGCTAGACCATTGTGCCGAAGAAAGCTTAACACCCGCTAAATAACTCAAGGGGCCAGATATTGCCCCCAAGGCTGCAGCCCAATAGGGGCGCTCGTAAACCCAAAGCAATGAGTGATTGAGTGTAATCCCCATCAAAATCCAGAGACAAACCAACCACAAGGGCGGCCAGAGAGGAGATTCAACAAAATTGATTTGACCGGTTCTGATCAAAATAAGGTCGTGCGCCAATCCAATCGCTAAGCACAACATCACTGCCACCAAATCGCCAAGGCGCTGCGTCGACAAGAAAAAATGCAAACAGAGCGCCCCTGCGGTGTATAACAATGCCCATTGGCTGCCGCATAAAATGCAAACCAGCCACCCCACCTGAAACAAGAAAATGTTAGTTGTGGTCAATACTAGACTGCGTTTCATTAATCGAAAAACCCTGTGCGATAGTCAGGTTTAGCAAAAACTATCTGTGCGGTTCCTATACTGCGCTCGCGAAATCCGCCTTCACAATAACAAAGGTAAAATTCCCACATGCGAATAAAGCGATCATCAAAACCTTGAGCCCGCACCTCATCCAACTTTTCTATAAACAAATCCCGCCAGTGTTTCAAGGTTTGCGCGTAGTGCTCGCCAATATCTTCGATGTGTAAAATATTCATGTCGGTTTTGCGTTTAACAAAATCGCTAACAACACTAATAGACGGTAAGGAACCACCAGGGAAAATATAGCGCTGGATAAAATCAACAGCTTTTCGTGCACGCTCATAGCGCTGATCTTTAATGGTAATTGCTTGGATCAACATCAACCCGTTTGGCGCGAGCAGACGCGAACAAGTTGCAAAGTATTGCGCGTAATGATCGTGCCCTACTGCCTCAATCATTTCTATTGACACCAGTTTAGTAAATTGCCCCTGGAGATCCCGATAATCATCAAATAGCACAGTAATTTTATCGCTCAAACCTGCCGCCGCAACGCGTGCCAGCGCATACTCCCGCTGCTCTTTTGAGATAGTTGTTGTGGTCACACGACAGCCATAGTGTTGTGCCGCATAAATGGCCATTCCACCCCAGCCAGTACCAATTTCCAACAAATGATCCTGTGCAGTCAGCTGAAGTTTTTCACACACACGCTGCAATTTATGAACCGCCGCAACAGACAAGCTTGCGTCCGGCGCAGGATAAATAGCTGACGAATACATCATGGTTTCGTCAAGAAATAATTTGAAGAAATCATTACCCAAATCATAGTGCGCCGAGATATTTTTACGTGACCCCTCTTTGGTATTGCGATTAAACCAATGAAATACTTTCAACAACCACTGCCCAATAATCGATTGACTATTGTCCAGTCGATCAAGGGCATCCATATTGCGCACAAACAACCGCATCACTTGGGTTAAATTAGGGGTAGACCAATAACCGCTCATGTAGGCTTCACCTGCACCTACCGAACCACCAAAAATCACATCCGAATAAAAATTGGCATCATGTACAAAAATATCCGCCACCAATTCGGTTTGTTCATGCGCTTGACCAAACTCAAACAGCTCACCCTGCTCATGCACACGCAGGCAACCGGTCTCAAGCCCCCGCAACATGTTGAACAACAACCCTTTGGCGATAGACTGGTTGCGTGTGAGTGAAGTAACGCGGTGTTTAGGTGCAAGTGCGATACTGGTCGATTTCACGATTTTTCCCCTGTCGTTTTAAGTTCTACACTGGTGTCAGTGTGCAAAGGATTTATTGTTTGGTGCGAATACACGGGTGCACCTTTAAAAAATAAACGGGCTGCTTGCCAATAAATTGCGAGTGGCACTTTTATCGCGGCCCAAGGTTGTAACCACAGCAATCGTTTTAACAAAATGGGCGACCATGCATAGCGTCGCAAATTGAGAGTGGCATCCATATGGCAGATGGGATTAGTGGTGCCAGTGAGTTTTTTTTGTATAGGCGGTGCATGATTTTCCATGTGCACTAACAAGTTTTCATCCGGGTTTGTACTTACCCAGTGATAAACCATGTCCAGTGGATTAAAAGGTGAAACATGGAATTTTTTTTCAAATTCAGTTTTGGTCTTTCCCGACTGACTGCTGCACTGTACCAAGTAACAGTGGCGTTCATTCCACGGCGTATTATTCACCTCGGCAAGAATCACGCTTGGGCAGTTCGCATCAGCTTCAAATAGGTAATACAAGGTCACCGGGTTAAAGCAGAACCCCCACATGCGTAAATTGGTCAGCATGCGTATTGGGCCAAGGGGACAAGAGCCCACCAACGCTTTCACTTTGCTGCGCACTGCATCTTTTAATGGGATTGAAGGATCACCTAAATAATCGCTACGCAAAAAGCTGCCAATATTTTTTCGATTCAACGACCAGCCGCGCACACCAGAAAAAAGTTCAGGCAATTCGTCCAGGTCGATATAAAATAGGGTGGAGTTATAAGTAAACTCATGACGTTTGGGATGAAAACGCCTGTGACGTAACTTACCTTGATAAATAGCGCTATGCATAAGCGCCACTCCAAACATGATAGACGTAAATCATCACCAGATTTCTCCGAGCGATTGCGCGACACGTATCGCAGAAACGACGCCGTCCTCATGAAAACCATTGCGCCAATAAGCACCGCAAAAATGTGTTTTGTTTACGCCACTGATCTCTGCCCAACGCGCCTGCGCTGCAATGGAATCAAGTGTGAACATGGGGTGGCTGTAGTGATAACGGCCGTAGACCTTTTCCGGATCAATGCCATCACCTGCATTAACCGATACACAAAAGGTAACCGGCGCACTCAGCCTTTGCAAAATATTCATATTGTAAGTGAGTGCCGTTGCATCGGCAGACTCATCCAATAGCAAATAATTCCAACTGGCCCAAGCACGGGTGGATTTTGGCAAATAGCGAACATCGCTGTGCAAAACAACGTCGTTGGGCTTGTAGGGAATCGCCGATAAAATTTCATATTCAGCTGTACTGGGGTCAGCTAATAATTTAAGTGCTTGGTCGCTATGGCAGGCGAATACAACTTCATCAAACAATTGTTCGCCAAACTTGGTACTGGTAACCAGCACACCTTCTGCCACACGTTTTACTGAGCTGATAGCGCAGTTGATATGGATGTTTTGTTGATAAGAGCGTGTTAGCGGCTCCAGATACTGGTGCGAACCACCTTTGATCGTAAACCACTGGGGCTGTTGGGTTACGGTGAGCAAACCGTGGTTGTGAAAGAAGCGCACAAAAAACACCAGCGGCATAGCGGCTGCCGTTTCCAGCCCGGAAGACCAAATAGCAGAGACCATGGGCAATATATAAAAGCGACGAAATCTCTCGCTATAGCTTTGCTCATGCAAATAATCACCCAAGGTTTTTTCCGTTGGAATGTCATCTGAGTGGTAAAGTTGGGTGCAGGCTTTATTAAACCGCACTATTTCATTAAGCATGCGCAGGTGAGCAAGGCTAAAAATATTTTTACGTTGGGCAAATACACCATTCAAAGAAGTACCGCTGTACTCAAATTGACTGGTAGTGCAAGAAACACTAAACCCCATATCCGTAGGCTGATAAGCAACGCCTAACAGCTCAAGCAATTTAATAAAATTGGGATAGGTGCGATCGTTAAACACAATAAAACCGGTATCAACATCGAATTGTTCATCACCCAAGCTGACCGTTTTAGTTGCGGTATGACCACCAATTTCATTGGTAGACTCAAACACGTGCACATCGTGTCGACGTGCTAATAAATAGGCGCTCAATAAGCCGCTAATACCGCTGCCGATAATGGCAATTTTTTTACGTATCAGTGATGACATTTATTTACTCTTATCCAGGTACTTACCAATTCATATTCAATTTTTAGCAAAAAAAAGATTCAGCCCGAGTTTCGGGAAATTTTTTTCAATAACGCTGTTTGTAATTTCAGTGGTAGATACGCGATAAAGTTCATGATCCACACCAACTGCCACGGAAATGAAATAATCCACTTACGTTTAGCGATACCCTGTACTATTTTTTTCACAGCGAAATCGCTCTCCACCGCAAATGGCATAGGAAAATCGTTGCGTGCTGTCAGCGGTGTTTTTACAAAACCGGGTCGCACAATGGAAATATCAATCGCTTCTTTAACTAGGTCCACGCGCAGTGAATTAAATAAATATTCAAGCGCCGCCTTGGAAGAGCCATAAGCTTGTGAGCGCGGCATTGGTAAAATACTGGCCATGCTGGAAACGCCCACTAATTGCGACCCTTGGCATTTGCGTAACAAGGGCAAACAAAACTGCAAACTGTTTAATGTGCCGCGCCAATTAATAGCCATTACTTTGTCGAACGGCTCGATGGATAAGTTATAGACATCCACATATTCACAGGTGCCCGCATTTAGAATCGCGATATCCAAGTAATCAGTTTGCGAATGAATGGCTTCTACAGCACGCAGGCAATCGGCGTCGCTGGTTAAATCCACTGGCACAGCGATACAACTGGTAGGATAAGCCGCAACCAACTCTGCCAAACTTTCGGCCGAACGCGCCAACACAAATACCCTCTCCCCTGCAGCTAGATAACTGCGCGCCAATTCACGCCCAATTCCGCTGGAGGCACCAGTAATTAAAATCGTGCGTTGCGCGGCAGCAGGTGTCATGGCAATAACTCTAGGTAGTGGCAACAGGCGGTAAATTTTTGAATAGCGCAATCGTGGCTTTGCGGCTCTCTGACAAATCAACAATGGGTCGCGGGTACTTAATCAAGGGCGGCGGATTGTGGATTTCCTTGGCAGACAAATGCGCTACTTCTGATACCCACTTACGAATGAAATCGCCTTTTGGATCAAAGCGTTCCGATTGACTGCAGGGATTAAAAATACGGAAATAAGGGGCGGCATCGGTACCGGTAGATGCGCTCCACTGCCAGCCACCGTTATTGGCTGCAAAATCGCCATCAATCAGCTGCGACATAAAATATTGCTCGCCCCAGCGCCAATCAATTTGGCAATTTTTAGTGAGAAACATCGCCACCACCATGCGTAGGCGATTGTGCATCCACCCGGTCGCGTTTAACTGGCGCATGGCTGCATCAACAATGGGAATGCCGGTCATGCCTTTGCACCAAGCTTCAAATAAAGCAGTATCTTTTTGCCAGGGAAACGCTTCGGTGTGCGCCTGCATCGCTTTGCGTTTGCACACTTGCGGGTAGTCCACCACCACATGCTGGTAGAACTCACGCCAGATTAATTCACTAATCCAACAAGCGGCGCCGGCATTACCACTCCAATCGCCATAGGTGTAGGCGAGCACTGCAGATAAAGCCTGCCGTGGCGAAAGAGAACCCACGGCAAAATAGGGAGAGAGTGTGGATGTACCTTCGATAGCGGGATAGTCGCGCTGATCCAGATATTGGGTGAGACCATTGGCGATAAAGTCATCCAGCCGGCGATATGCCTCCTGCTCACCAGCAGGCCAAAGCGCCGAAAGGTCGCGTAAATCATGGCCTGAAAATAGTTGATCTATCGCATCTGGCGAACAAGCTTTGATAACGGAGTCCAATGTTTGCGATTGTGGCAACGCCAATGGTGTTAGCGACAGGGGCATAACTGTTTGCAGCCACTTCTTTTTAAACGCGGTAAATACTTTGTAAGGCTCGCCTTGACCATTGCGCACCATACCGGGTGGCACAATGCAGCGATCATGGCAGCGTTTTACAGCGATGCCCTGCTCGCGCAGCAATTGATTGGCAGCCATATCGCGATTTAATTCATTAACCGGATATTCCGCATTAAAAAAACAATGGCTCCCATTCACACTTTGTGCGAGACGCAATAATTCCGGTGCGATCTGCGCGGGTTTTTCCACCCGGCTCACCAACAGCGTAATATTCAGCCTTGCCAACTCGTTGCGCAAAATATGCAAGTGACGACGAATAAAGTCGCGCTGGGCGGCAGACTGATCATGCAACCGCACATAGGCATCGCAATGAATATAAACAGCGACCACACCGGCACCCAACTCTGCCGCTTTAAACAACGCCGGGTTATCGCGCAAACGCAAATCGTGACGCAACCACACTAAAGCCGTCATTTGGCACCTATGCGTTTTTTAACGTAGCGAATCGCGGCACCCAATAAGGGTAAATGCTCATACAGCATAGAGCCGGCATCAAAATAATCGCGGTGGTAATAAACTTTTTCGTTGAACAGCAGGTGACTATTACCCGTGAGTTCAAGTGGTTTTCCTCCGGCAATTTTTTTGTGCCGGTAGTGCATGGTCCAAAACAGAATGGCTTCACCGCGCTCTACCATTTCCAATGAATGATGGAATTCAAAGCGACACTCAAGCAAGTCATCCATCATCCCACCAAAATATTGCGCAAGATTATTAATACCATTTACGGCGTGTAATGGATCACGAAACTGTATGTCATCGCTATAAATTTCCGGCAGAATTTTGAGTATTTTTTTATCAAAGCGCATATACATGGCACGCACTTTTTGTGGAACTGTTGGCGTCATAGAGACGAATCATCCCTTCAAAAATTGATTAATAAATAAAACGGCCTCTTGCTGGTTAGTGCAAGGCTTCACCGCAGGTTGCCCGGCCAAATCAAGTGCGGGGAATGGTGCAATCAACTCTCCCACCACCACAATTTGTACCGCGGACTTTTCCAGTAAGCTTGTTAAGTGTAGTTGTAAGCCTGCAGCATTCACGGTGTCGTAACCTATAAGCACAACTATTTTTGCATTAAGCGCCTGACATGCCAGCAGCGCTTCCTGTGGATTCAAGTACCCCAGGTATTCAATCGGATGTTGGTTAATTAACAGGCTATAACCGAATAACTGTGCCAGTAGCGGATTCTCTTGTTCTGTAGGAGACAACAACAAAATTCGCTCGCCTGCTGCTGATTGGCGCTGCCGCGCTTGCGCCTCTAAAATCATCTCCAGCGCCAGATTTGAAAAGAAAGCACGCCGTGCACTCATACCTGGTTCGTTTCCTGCCAAGTCATCCATCAGTGGTATAAATAAATAATCGGCAACCATCTCCGCCGGATAAAGCGCGAGCGTATCGGCGATTAATCGCTCGAGTGGCTTGCGCTGAAAATTATTAATGGCAGTATAAATTTGCTGCGCGAGTTGAATCCAATTCGAATCAATAACTTGCTCATTTTGCGCCAGGGTTTGATTGGCCAGCAGCGCTTTTACTTTGCTAATAGCCAAGCCGCGCCCGAGCCACAACTGCACCTCTTTAACACGCTGGATATCGCTACGACTGTAGAGCCGGTGGCCTTTGCTGGTTCGCTGGGGAACTAATAAACCATAACGGCGCTCCCACGCCCGCAGTGTTACGGTATTGACGCCCGTCACACGCGATATCTCTCGAATTGGAACCAGCTCTGCATCAACTGATTCGCCCTCGAGTGGCAATGATTGAGTGCTACTCATTGTCAGCTGTTCTCAATGATGTGGTTACGTAAACCCAGCTGTTCTGGATGCGGTGACCAAAAGGTTTGTGATTTAAGGTAAGGGTTTTCCAACTTGAGCAGATGGTGTTTTAACAGGGTCAAGGGCACCACCAAAGGCACCATGCCAGCTTTGTAGGAATCAATGAGCTGTGACAACTCTTGTTTGTCCTGCGTGCTCAGAATTTCTTTGAGGTAGCCACGCAAGTGCATCATGGCGTTGGTATTGCCTTTGCGCGTGGCGTGGTGTGAAAGTGCAGCCATGAATAATTGAAAAAATTGTTCGCAGCTGGCTTGAATATCGCGCCCGGCAAGGTTGGATAAAAAACGCCCTAGCTCAAAGTAACTGGGCACATGGTGGGCCATCACCTGATATTTATAGCGGGAGTAAAAGTTAATCAGCTTTTTGGCAGTGGGTTCATGGGCAAGGTGCTTTTTAAAATCGTGAAATGCAAATACGCGGGTGAGAAAGTTATCGCGCAGCCCCGCATCATTCAGGCGCCCTGCTTCTTCCACCGGTAAATGAGGCATCAGCTCCATAAAACGTTTGGCATAAGCACCGCGCCCTTTGGCATCCATGGTGTAACCATTAATGCGATAGCGTTTCATGCCATAAACCCCACAGCTGGGGGAGTTTTGCATGAATACATAGCCGCAGATGTCCGGCATTTGTGCAACGGCCAACTCAGCTTGAGCCACCAAAGCATCAGTGACATCCAGCTCGGGATTGGCGACACCAACAACCCGGGTCTCGTCACCAATTACCATCAAGCGGATTGGTTTACGCGGAATTCCCAGACCGATAGCCACTTCCGGGCATACAGGGCGGAACTCGATGAAGTTGGAGAGTACGTCTGTTAAATAGCGGCTACGTTTGTGGCCACCATCAAAACGCACTTGCTCGCCCAAGAGACACTGGCTAACACCTACAGGAATCTTGATCATGGAAAACCTATACAAATAATTGGTGATGTATAAGTTTTAATACACAAACCTATACAAAGCAAATAATTTGTATAACTTATTCAAAAAATAATCGAAAAACCGACAGTTAAATACACTCGTGCGGGCCATCAAGAAATTAAAATTATTTTTAAGATTGATCAGCAACTGCTTGATAAACAAGAATAAAAAAACCGGGCATTTAGCCCGGTTTTTATTTTTGGTTTAATGACGAGGAATTTTGATATTTTCAAATAATTCATCCAACTCGGCACGTGAATGGCGATTAAATGCTTCATTGATAATATCTTTGGTGAGGTGTGGCGCAAATTTTTCAATAAAGTCGTACATGAAGCCGCGCAGGAACGTACCGCGCCGAAAGCCGATTTTGGTAACGCTGTCCTCAAATAAATGGCTTGCATCCAGTGCAACCAGGTCAGTATCGGTCGTCTCGTTGTAGGCCATGCTCGCAATAATGCCAACCCCCAGCCCCAGACGCACGTAGGTCTTGATTACGTCCGCATCTGCCGCCGTGAAAACAACTTTAGGAGCCAAACCACGATTAATAAACGCTTCGTCGAGTTTGGAGCGCCCCGTGAAACCAAACACATAGGTGACAATTGGATATTTGGCGACATCTTCCAGCGTCAGGTTGGCAACCTGTGCCAGTGGGTGATTCTTGGGTACTACGATGCTGCGATTCCAACGGTAGCACGGCATCATAATCAAATCGCTAAACAGCTCCATGGCTTCTGTCGCGATGGCAAAATCAACTGTGCCATCAGCCGCCATTTCAGAAATCTGCATCGGCGTTCCCTGATGCATATGCAGTGCAACTTCAGGGTATTGCTTGATAAAGGAGCCAATCACCGGTGGCAAGGCATAACGTGCCTGGGTGTGAGTTGTCGCCAAGGTCAATGTGCCCTTGCGTTCATTGCTGAACTCCTGAGCCACCTGCTTGATACTCTCAACCTTACGCAGGATCTCTCCTGCCGTTTTCAGTATGGCTTCACCCGCCGGCGTAATGCGGGTTAAGTGCTTCCCGCTTCGGGAAAAAATCTCTACACCTAGCTCATCCTCTAATAAGCGTATTTGCTTACTGATGCCCGGCTGGGAGGTATACAGACTCTGTGCTGTGGCAGACACATTCAGGTCGTGATGTGCCACTTCCCAGATGTAACGTAATTGTTGCAGCTTCATAAGCCCTCCGATTGGCTCACTCACTGGGGATACCGCCAGTAGCGATACCGGTAACATGATCCTTGAGATAACCCCAAGGTTATAAAATTAAAGGTATTTATTTACAAAAAGAATAGTTGATGCAGGACAGCTCGCTTGGAATTATTAATTTCACGCCAAACAGCTCTGTTTACAACTTTAGACTATATCTACCAAATGCAAAGCGACTAAACCTCTAATATTACAAAAATGATAAAAATTAGGGGCAAAACAGTCATTATTGGCTATATGGGATAACAAATTTACGTGCCAGCCCTAGGGGCGATTCGCAATTCCATGAGGTACATGCCCAGTCGCTACATGTTCTCGGGCCGACTCGCAGTGCATTTTTTGATCATCAAAAAAAACATCTGCCCCATAAGCCTTTAAAAAAGTCCCTTTTGCCAAGCCACCCAAAAAGAGGGATTCATCGATACGAATATTCCAGGCACGCAAGGTGCGAATAACCCGTTCATGAGCAGGAGCTGAGCGTGCTGTTACTAATGCGGTGCGAATGGGGCAATTTTCACCAAACTCCGCTTGCAACCCATGTAGTGCGGAAAGGAACTGTTTGAATGGGCCGCCACTGAGAGGCTCTTTGGCAGACGCTTTTTCGCTTTCGGTAAAGGCTGACAAGCCTTGCAACTTATAAACCTGCTCCGCCTCATCGGAAAAAATCACTGCGTCGCCATCAAATGCAAAACGCAGTTCGTCTTCATTCTCAACTTGCGGTTTGGAGGCAATTAATGTTGCTGCCGCCATGCCGTGATCCAATGCTTGACGCACATCATCCGGCTCAGTTGAAAGGAATAAATGACAGCCAAATGCCGATGCGTAGCGGTAAGGAGAAGTACCGCCACAAAATGCAGCGCGACTAATCTTGAGGCCGTAATGCTCGATGGAGTTAAACACCCGCAAGCCGGTATCTGCACTGTTGCGAGACAACAGAATAACCTCCACACGCGGCCCCCCCCCCAGACGTTCATTCAAACGCAACAATTTTTTGACCATTGGGAATGCGTCACCTGGCGGTAGTATTTCGTCTTCATGATCAATTTGGTATTGCGCGTAAGCAGCCAGGCCATCCTTCATATACACCTGATGGCTATCGTCAAGATTGAATAAGGCACGCGATGAAATCGCTATCACTAACTTGTCACCAAAACCCTTAGCCATACCACACTCTCCAAATAAAATTAGCCGCGCAATTCAAAGTTGTCTGCATCCAAATGCGCAGGAAAACGCGCGCGATACTCTTGCAATTGTTCGGCAAATAACTCAACGACTAACACCTCAGCTTCCTGGCTGGTAGCAATCAGTTCACCGGTAGCACTGTAAACACTGGAGTCGCCTGCATAATGCTGCGACGCTTCATCCATACCAACACGATTTACACCAATGACATAGCTCAGATTCTCAATAGCCCGCGCTTGCAACAGCCGATTCCAATGCAAGGCGCGGGCACTTGGCCAATTTGCCACATAGAGTGCGAGATCGTAATCGTTTCTATTGCGACTCCACACAGGGAAGCGCAGGTCGTAACAAATTAACGGCAATATACGCCAGCCGTTAAGCTCCACCAAAACACGCTCACTTCCCATCGCATAGCGGGTATGTTCACCTGCCATGCGAAATAAATGGCGTTTATCGTAATGCACATGAGTGCCATCAGGGCGCATCCACACCAGGCGATTAAAATACTCATCACCTCTTTTTACCACCAGGCTACCTGTCACTACGGCGCTATACTGATGTGCTTGTTGGTGCATCCATTGATAAGCGCGCCCGCCAACAACTTCAGCGTACTGGCGAGCACTCGAACAAAAACCTGTAGTGAAAACTTCGGGCAAAACGATTAAATCCACTTTTTTATTCATCGATGCCAGCGCGGCAGCGTAGCGCACCAAATTTTCTTCGGGCGCATTCGGGGTAATCATATGTTGAACTAAAGCAACTACCAGATTCTTCAAGGTCAATCACCTCGTAAGGCTTGATGTGCAGGATGCAACCAGAAATAACACAATAAAAATGCGATGCCCACTGAAATCGCCGCCAATAAAAAAGTTAAGGGGGCGCTGTAATCCCAGAGTAACCCACCTACTAACGCACCCGCTGCACCGCCCGCACCAAAACTGAATGAACTATAGAGAGCTTGCCCTTGCCCTTGATGTCCACCGGTAAAATAATTGCGCACTAACTCGATGGAAACAGAATGGGCAATACCGAAACTGCAAGCGTGCATAAGCTGGGCAAACAAGAGTACCCACAATGAATCTGCCAGGTAACCAATTAACAACCAACGCACCATGCTGACCAGCAAACTAAACAGCAATAAAGTGCGCAATGTGAAGCGCTGCAGGAGCTTAAACATCACTATGAATATGGCTACTTCCGCCAGTACCCCCAGTGCCCACAACAGCCCTGTGGCAGAGCGTGAGTAGTTATAATTCTCGACCAGATACAGAGTATAAAAAGTATAGTAAGGGCCATGGCTAAATTGCAGCAAAAAACTGGCGATTAAAAAACACAATACCGTTGGCTGCATTATCACCCCCCAAAAACCACCGCTGATTGCGGCTGTTTTTTTCCGGGTCATGTCTTTCAGGCTTAAACTTGAAAGCCAAATCAGAATTAGAAAACTGAGAATAAAGAGCGGTAAATAGCGAACGGGCAGCACATCAAATACCCAGCCCAATCCCACCACCGCGGCCATAAACCCCATGGAACCCCAGAGACGAATTTGCCCATAGCGCGAGTAGTTATCACCTAAATAACCGAGGGTGATAACTTCAAATTGCGGCAACACGGCATGCCAAAAAAAAGTGTAGCAACTGACTACCAACACCAGCCACCAATAGCGTGAATCCAACATCACGCCGGCAAAAATAATGCTCGCCAGCAAACTGCCAACACGAATAATGCGCAGCCGCTGCTGGGTGCGGTCAGCCAACCAGCCCCAAAAATTGGGAGCGATAATACGCGTGGCCAAAATAATCGCACTGATCACCCCTACATCTTGCGAGGAATAGCCCAATGACTTGAGATAAATCCCCCAATAGGGAATTAATGCGCCTACCACCGCAAAATAAAAAAAATAAAAGCCGGATAAACGCCAATAGGGAATTGCTTGTTGTGCAAACGAAAGAGACATAGGCATGCTGCGGAGGGAGTAGATTGTTTATTAAGCCGGATTTTGAAAGCCAGCAATAAACCCTGGGATAAAAATAGCCGCTCAATGGAGCGGCTATGTGTGAAGCAAATTCGTTACAAAAACAGCGGCGTACTTATTTAACACTTCCGGGAATGACAGGAACCGAATGCTGCACCGCACCATTCTGCCCACGGTTTCGCAGTAAGTGATCCATCAGCACCAAGGCCAACATTGCTTCGGCAATTGGTGTTGCACGAATACCCACGCAGGGGTCGTGACGCCCTTTGGTAATTACTTCAACTGGATTGCCGTGCACATCTACACTGCGACCGGGAATGTGCAAGCTGGAGGTAGGTTTAAGGGCGATGTTGGCAATAATATCCTGACCGGATGAAATACCGCCCAAAATACCACCCGCGTTATTCGACAAGAAACCTTCGGGTGTCATCTCGTCGCGATGTTGGCTACCACGCTGCTCAACCGAGCCAAAACCTTCACCAATTTCAACACCTTTTACTGCGTTAATACTCATCAATGCGTGGGCGATTTCGGCATCGAGGCGATCGAAAATAGGCTCGCCTAAACCCGGCGGCACATTGGTGGCGACCACGGTGATTTTTGCACCGATGGAATCGCCCTCTTTATTGAGCGCCTGCATAAAGGTCTCCATCTCTGGCACCTTACTGGCGTCCGGGCAGAAAAACGGGTTTTGGTCGATTTGGTCCCAATCAACCGATTCAATTTTTATCGGGCCAAGCTGCGACAGATAACCGCGCACTTCAATGCCGTGAAAATCTTTCAAATATTTTTTGGCGATAGAGCCAGCTGCAACACGCATGGCCGTCTCACGCGCGGAGGAACGACCGCCACCGCGATAGTCGCGCACACCGTATTTTTGCATGTAGGTGTAATCGGCGTGGGCCGGGCGAAATTGGTCTTTGATATTGGAGTAATCTTTGGAGCGTTGATCAGTGTTCTCGATCAGCATGCCAATCGGTGTACCGGTAGTTTTGCCCTCAAACACTCCCGACAAAATCTTGACTGCATCCTCTTCGCGACGCTGGGTGGTGTAGCGTGACTGCCCGGGCTTGCGGCGATCCAGATCAATTTGAATATCCGCCTCAGTCAACTCAAGGCCGGGTGGGCAACCATCCACAATCGCGCCCAGCGCTACGCCGTGACTCTCGCCAAAGGTGGTAACCGTAAATAATTTGCCGTAGGTATTTCCAGACATAGAAATCAAACACCTGATCAATAAAAAAGTGGGCGGATTATACGTGAGTTAAGGCCATGACGCATCGCCAGCAGCACTGCGCTATAGAATTCCATCGGCACGCGCTTTGCGCAGGTCTTCTGCATTTAATACGAATACCCCATGACCACCGCGTTCAAATTCAATCCAGGTAAAAGGCAACGCAGGGTAAGCCGCTTCCAGCGCCGGCCAGGAGTTCCCTACCTCCACCAGCAACACGCCCTGCTCGCTCAGGTAATCTACGGCCTCAGTCAATAAGCGACGGGTAAAATCCAAGCCGTCATCACCAGAGGCTAACCCCAGCTCCGGCTCTGCGTGATACTCCTCAGGCAGGCTGGCCATATCTTCGGCATCAACATAGGGCGGATTGGAAACGATCAGATCAAACACTTGCCCTTGCAGGCTCTCAAATAGATCCGACTGCATGGCAAATACCCGCTCAGCCAAGCCATGCTGCTCGATATTTTCTTCTGCTACCGCCAACGCATCAAAAGAGATATCACTTAATTGCACATAAGCCTCAGGAAAGGCATAAGCGCAAGCAATACCGATACAGCCACTACCGGTGCACAAATCCAGAATCTGCGCAGGTTCATTGACCAACCACGGCTCAAACCGTTTTTGGATCAGCTCGCCAATTGGGGAGCGCGGCACTAATACCCGCTCATCCACCACAAACGGCAACCCGGCAAACCAGGCTTGGCGGGTGATATAGGCGGCAGGAACTCGCTCTTGAATGCGTCGCGCCAAGTTGGCGACAACTTTTTTACGTTCGGGCAAAGTTAAGCGAGCATCCAGCCATTCGTCACCCAAAGGCGGCGACAGGTTAATGGCATGCAGCACTAATTGTTCCGCTTCATCCCAAGGGTTGTCGGTACCGTGACCATAAAACAGTTTGGCCGCAATAAACTCACTCGCACCCCAACGCAAGAAATCGCGAATGGTCAATAATTCATCGCGTGCGGCATCAAAATCAGAAGGAGATAAAGCCATGAATAACCTCGAATACTTTTTTGTAGCAATATTCTACCGAATTAATTGAATCAATCAGGATTTATGTTTTCTAGTAGCACGGCTAACGCGGTAAACTGCGGTTTTGTGAATGGCAGTGCGCAGCTGCCGCAGGAGGAGCACCAATGAAAGAACACTTTGCGAGTATTATTGCCAGCATTGGCGAAGATTTAACCCGCCCCGGTTTATTAGACACCCCCGACCGTGCCGCAAAAGCGTTTCAGTTTCTAACCCGAGGCTACAATCAAACCCTTGAAGAAGTTGTGAATGATGCACTTTTTCCATCGGACTCGGAGGAGATGATTATGGTGAAAGATATTGAACTCTATTCACTTTGCGAGCATCACCTGCTGCCGTTTATCGGCAAAGCCCATGTGGCTTATATCCCCACTGGAAAAGTACTGGGGCTATCTAAAGTTGCACGTATCGTCGATATGTTTGCGCGTCGCCTGCAAATTCAGGAGCAACTGACAGTGCAAATTGCGGAGTGCATTCAGCAGATTACCGGCGCATCAGGCGTGGGGGTTATTATTGAAGCAAAACACATGTGTATGATGATGCGCGGTGTTGAAAAGCAAAACTCTTCAATGAAAACCTCTGCCATGCTTGGCTCATTCCGCTCCAACCAAGCAACGCGCAGCGAATTTTTATCATTACTTCGCGACTAGATTGCCACTGTCGGTCACATCGATCGGCCAATAAAAAACCACACACAGTTGTGGTTTTTTATTGGCGGTAAATTTTCACCAATTCAACTCGCGCCGTTCTATCGCCCTTACCTGCTGGCGCTAACCCACCGACCCCATAAGACACCAGACGATCAGCGCCAATACCAGCTTCTTGCACCGCTGTTTTTAATTGCTCAGCGTAAGCATGGGAGTTTTTCTGCTGAACAGCCAGCGGTACCGGCGAATAATCGTGCCCGACAATGGCGAGAGTCCATTCAGGGCGGCTTTTTAACACATCAACCAATGCCTGCAGATGCGCGGGTTTGATATTAATAGTCATAACGCCCTGAGCGTCACCCGTCAGTAAATCCGGAAATACGTAGTAACCGCTGGAATCCAAGGCACGAATAATTGACTCAGGATTAGCTGCAATTCCCTGCTCATTAACCCGATCCACATGCACAATATCTAACTGCAAATAAACGCGTTTATTACCGCGCTGAACTGCATATAGCGCAACATAAAACGGCTTTGCATCGGCATTGATAACTTCATAAGCGCCGTACTGTTGAAATTGATCCAAACCATACAGCTGAAGGATTTTAAAATGATTATTAGCCCACGAATTACTGGTACCGCAATCGCGGCCATTACAATGAAACAACTCGCGCAAATTAAAGTTTTGCAATTGATCCAAATAGAAGTCAAATCCCTTGCTTGCGCTATGCCCCTCAGGCAACTCCACCGTATAGCGAGTCAAATTACCACTCAAGCGCTGCTGACGATCCAATCGCCAACTGCCCGCGATTTTTTTATAACTACCTAGCGCAAATAAATAATCATCAGTCTCCCCTGAGCTTTGGAAGAGAATGCGGGCATTGTGATAAGGCTCAAGCGATAACTCTGCCGCATGAACAAAACCGGAGAAAATAAAAACTGCAGTGATCAAAAGCAATTTCATAAGCAATTCCAGGGTAAAAACAACTCTATAAAAGACAGCTATAACGATAATCTTGCAAAAAAAGTGTTCAGCTTTTTTGCAATTAATTCCGACTCTTGCTCCATATGAAGATGATGCCCGCCGCCCAGAACCTCGTAATCCACTTGAGAAAACTTATTAACTTCTTCCAAATAATTTGCATAAAGCTTGGGTAAACCATTGTCCGCAAGCAATAATTTAATTGGTGCTTCAACACGATTCAAAAAAGCCGCTAATTGCTCACGCGACATTTTAAATACCGATGGAACCATCAGGCGTGGATCAGTGCTCCAGGAAAAACCACCGTCGCGCTCAACAACACCTCTCATAGTTAAGGCGGTGGCAGCCTCACTCCCCAAAGGAAACATCCCCCGCTCACGAGCCTTAATCGCCACATCAAGATTGGTGTATACGGATTGAGTTTTTTGTTGCTGGGCACGCAAACCTGTTATGGCACTGGCGAGTTGTGCCGGCGCATCCTGGGGGGATGCCGGCTCTGGCAGAATCCCCTCTATTAGACCAAGCCCAATGCATCGTTCAGGAAATGTGCCTGCCGCCAAAGTGCTAATAATCGCACCGCGGGAATGCCCAAGGAGTGCAAATCGCTGCCAGCCCAAATAATCGGCTACAGCAAAAATATCGTTGACATCATCCCAAGGTGTGTAAGCCGTTTGGCCCAAGCGGTGCGAGCTTTGGCCGTGGCCAGCCAAATCAAGTGCAACTATGTGCAGGTTTTGTAGTTGCGGAGCAAGTTTGAAAAAACTGGCGGAGTTATCCAGCCAACCATGAAGTGCCAGCACTGGAAGCTGACCAGAATCGCCCCACTCCTGTGCGGAGAACTCAAGGTCATTAACAGTGAATCGCAGTTCGCGTGGAGATCTGGAATCGTCTAAAACTTGTTGCATTCTCGAAGCTCCAGCGCTGAGGTGTCGAACATTATTTTTTGGGAGGTACTGGGTTAATGAACTGCGTGATCAAGCCAGAGCAGCTCTCCCAGTCCGGATGCGATAGTTTGAATCTCGACAGCTGCCAATGAGCTAGTCCCCATGGGATAAAACCCCTCCGGTTTGCCGCAAAGTAACCCGAGAAGTTTACCTACCATTGGCTGATGGCTTACCAGCAGTATGGCCCCTGGGTTTGATGCATCGTTACGGTAAAGCCAATCGATTAGTTGATTGGGATCTGCCTCAGGTATCAAAAACTCCGTCGTTTGCAAAGGAATAGCAGGGAAATATTGCTGGGCTATCTGCGCTGTTTGCTGTGCACGAACGAGGGGACTGGCCCAGATTGCTGCGATATTTGCCAGTTCTTTCAGTCGCGCCGCCAGTACTTTCTCGGATTCAAAAAAACCCTTCTGCGTGAGTTTGCGCGCCTCGTCAGAGGTTATCTGCGCCTCGGCCTGGCCATGGCGCAATATATAAATGATCATTTATCGCCTTTTGTGTCGTCGGTGATGACATCAGTTGCAGCATCGGTATTGACTGGCTCTACTGATTTTTCATCGGCACCAGCATGTTTTTCAGCAGAACCTTTGGGCCAATCAGCAAACGGGAAGGGTTTTTCATCACTGCTGTAACACAAGAACTTCAACACATCATAAATATAAGTTGAGAGTGAATGGCCAAAGCGACGCAGGTATTGATTGTCCTCACCGGTAATCAGCGAAAAGAAAAATTGGGCAATCACCAATACCCACATAACGATACTTGCCACCTGTAAAACAGCGGCAAAAATAAGCATAAATACCAGTCGAAACCAGTGCTTGCTTGAAGTCAGGTTTGATTTCAGTTGTTCGTTATCCATTAGTTTCCCCTTAAAAATTCAACATCGTCGGCTTGCTCACCAACCATTAAACCACGAGCCACTTCAGAAATAGCTCGCCCTTCAAAAAGCACAGCATACAACCCATTTACCAAAGGCATGTAAATACCTAGCTCGCCGGCTTTTTGCTTTACCTGACGCAGAGTATTCACACCCTCGGCTACCTGGCCAAGCGAAGCGACGATTTCATCCAATTGCTTTCCCTGGCCTAAGGCAAAACCTACACGGTAATTTCGGCTTAAATCCGAGGTGCAGGTTAATATCAAATCGCCAACGCCGGCCAAGCCTAAAAAAGTCATGGGATTAGCCCCCATCACCTGCGCAAAACGGCTCATTTCGGCAAGACTACGAGTCAGTAGCATTGCTTGCGTGTTGTGCCCTGCCCCCAGCGCCGCTGCCATACCGCAAATAATAGCGTAGATATTTTTAAGCGCGCCGCCCAATTCCACGCCGTAACGATCATGGTTAGCATAAACACGAAACGTTTCGGACTTTAAAGTGCACTGCACAGCACTAGTCAGAGCATCACTTTCACTGGCGATCACTGTCCCCGTTTGCTGCTGCTGAACTATTTCTTTGGCAAAGTTGGGGCCACTTAACACGCCAATCGCATGCCCAGGCAACTCCTGTTCAAGTATTTGACTCATAAGAGTAAAGCCTTCTGGCTCGATTCCTTTTGCAGTGCTCACCACCATGGTATGGGCATCCAATAATGGTTTGATCATTTGTGTAACGGCCCGGAATGAATGCGTGGGGATAGAAATAAAAATCAAGTCTGCTCCGACAACAGCATCGGCCAAATCAGCGGTGATAACTAAACCTTTGTTAAGCGCATAGCCTGGCAAGTAACGAGTATTTTCGTGTGCTGCCGCCGTGGCTTCCGCCTGCTCTGCAGAGCGCATCCACAAATAGGTAGGGTACTGGTTACAGGCAATAATATTGGCAATCGCTGTGCCAAAACTACCGCCTCCCAATACTGTTATTTTTGAAATTTTACTCATAAAAATATCCACCGAATTAGCCAAAGGGTGCACTGCAAAAACGTCACCTGTTACCAACTAAAAAACTCACAAATCACCCAAACTGTAACTTTTTTGCACAAAAACTTTCATCTAAACTTTGTCCACATTTTCTGTGGATAAGTTAGTGGATAGATTTTGGGAAACCGCCGCAAACCCCTATAAAATCTATAGCAATAACAAATTGATTAATTTTTGATCAATTAAATTAATTTCTTATTAATCAATTAGTTACATAAAAATACAGCATTAAAAGCACGTTTTTTCGCATTTTTGCTCAGCGCTTGTACTGGAATCGTCAAATAGCACAAGAGGTGTGCATAAAGAGTTAGTGATTATTAACCTTAAAGCGCCGATAGACCGGAAAGATTCATATTGCAAGATAATTTTTAACAATATCCATGCTTCATTTTGAATCAAAAAAACACTTCAAAAACATGTGCAAGAAAAATCAGTGGGTCAGCTCAGCGCTACAGGGAAAGCATCACTCAATTGAGCCAAGCGCACCATAGCTTCCATTGGCATAAAGAAGAGGATTCACCTCTTCCCCGTTAACAATTACATTGCTAATCGCACCTATGACTATTTTGTGAGTTCCGTAAGTCATAACCTTATCGGTTTTGCAAATAAACACAGCAAGTGCATCTGCTAACACAGGCAATCCTGACTCATCAGTTACCCAGTGCCCAACGCCAAACCGGTTTTTTGAAGGGTCGCGCCCCGCACAAACATTGGAGACATCCTGATGATTGACGGAAAGTACATTGATGGCAAACATCACATCAGGGCTACTCAGGTGCGCCTGCTGCGAAACAGCCTGATTGATACACACAAGTAATGATGCTGGAGAATCTGACACTGAAGTCACAGAAGATACGGTCATCGCAAACCGCTCATCTCCACCTAAAGAAGTGGACAGCACACAAACACCTGAAGCTAGCCTGCGCATGCCTAACTTCATAGAAGACGCCAAACTGTTGTTTTGCATAAAAACTCCCAAACCTAGTCAAGCGCGTATTCTGACTAGCTACTGCCCTACAAACAAGCGGCGCCAAACACCAAAAAAACACCAAGCCGCCAGGTATCGTTCAAAAAACGGTATGACCACTCTGGTAAAAATGCAGAGTAAAAAGTGTGATAGCCGTGCGCTAAACCAATGCTGTGCCGCAATTTTCACCAAGCCGGAACACTACTTGTTCAAGCTGCTTAGAAATTAACTTGCCGTGCTAAATATTTTATTTTGTTGTGTTTTTTTCGTTGACGACATCAAGACTCACCGTTAATATGCGCACCACTTGAAACGCACAACGTTTTAAGTCGTCGGAGTGTAGCGCAGCCCGGTAGCGCGTCTGTTTTGGGAGCAGAATGTCGGGGGTTCGAATCCCTCCACTCCGACCATCTTTTTTATCGAACCTGCGAAGGTTTGATCCAGTATGTGCCCGTAGCTCAGCTGGATAGAGCACCCGCCTTCTAAGCGGGTGGTCGCAGGTTCGAATCCTGCCGGGCGCGCCACATTGGCATATATATATCGCTCAAACTTCTCTTAAAGATATTGTCAGGCAAAGCCTGTAAATATTTCCTTGCTACGGTGGCTGTAGCTCAGTTGGTAGAGCCCTGGATTGTGATTCCAGTGGTCGTGGGTTCGAGCCCCATCAGCCACCCCATATTCTCAATAAATCAAAAAAATCTTCTCGTTAGAGAGTGCTATCCAAATTAAATCATGAAGCCCACTGCGGCTACTGCTACTTTTTCAAGCCCCCACCTCCCGATATTAATTTCCTTGGCGTCCTATGCTCACTATGGGAAAATGCGCACAATTTCGTTTTACTACTTCTTTTCTGCTAACACACAGGTAATTAATGCCCATGTCCGCACTCGTATTGGATGGCAAAGCCCTTGCCGAAAAAACTGAACAGGAACTCTCCGCTCGCGTTGCCGCATTAAAGGTGCGGAGCAATGGCCAGACTCCAATTTTGGCAACAATCCTGGTGGGAGACGACCCAGCCTCAGCAACCTATGTAAAGATGAAAGGCAATGCTTGTACACGCATTGGCATGGAATCGATGAAGGTGGAGCTACCGTCAACCACTACCACTGAAGAGCTGCTAAACACTATTCACGAGCTTAACAACAACCCCAACGTGCATGGAATTTTGTTGCAACACCCGGTTCCGCATCAAATTGATGAGCGTATTTGCTTTGATGCAATTAGCGCAGAAAAAGACGTAGATGGCGTGACCTGTTTAGGCTTTGGCCGCATGAGCATGGGCGAAGAAGCTTATGGCTGCGCAACCCCTAAAGGGATTATGCGTTTACTGGAGGCCTATGGCATTCAGTTCGAAGGCAAGCATGCCGTTGTTGTTGGGCGCAGCCCGATTCTTGGCAAACCCATGGCATTGATGATGCTAAATGCGAATGCCACAGTCACTATTTGTCACTCACGCACAAAAAATCTTCCAGATTTAATAAAGCAAGCGGATATTCTGGTTGGCGCTGTAGGCAAGCCGGAATTTATTAAGGCCGAATGGATTAAAGATGGTGCCGTTGTTGTAGATGCTGGCTACCACCCAGGTGGTGTGGGCGACATTGAATTGAAACCGCTGGTCGACCGTGTTGCTGCTTATACCCCTGTTCCCGGCGGCGTAGGCCCTATGACAATCAACACGTTGATTTATCAAACCGTCGACTCTGGTGAAAAGAAAATCAGTTAACACTTGATTGGTCATACATCAAAAAGCAGGCGGACGCCTGCTTTTTTGCTTTTAAGAACTAAAAGGCTCAATAAATAGTAATGAGTGAAATCCTGCCAATTATTTACCGCGATGAATACTTGGTTGCCATCAATAAGCCAAGCGGTCTTCTCGTGCACCGAAGTGAAATTGATCGCCACGAAACGCGCTTTGCCATGCAGTTGCTGCGCGATCAAATCGGTCAAATGGTTTACCCTGTACATCGTTTGGATAAACCCACTTCTGGCGTATTGGTATTTGCACTTTCATCAGAGATTGCACGCCAATTAGGGGATATTTTTGCGTGCCATGCACTAACCAAAACCTATGTTGCATTAGTACGCGGCTTTGCACCAGAACATGGAATTATCGACCACCCTCTCGTTGAAGAGCAGGATAAATATACAGATAAAAAAGCGCGCGCTAACAAACCAGCACAGGAAGCGATTACCGAATTCAAGACGCTTGCACAGATTGAATTCCCGTTTAGCATTGATAAATATCCTTGTACTCGCTACTCCCTGGTGCAATGCACGCCACAGACCGGACGCAAACATCAAATTCGCCGTCACATGAAGCATATCAGCCACCCTATTATTGGCGATGCAAAACATGGTAAGGGCAACCACAACCGTTTTTTTCAGGAAAAATTTGCTTGCGATGGATTAATGCTAGCAGCGACCGAAATGCAATTAATTCATCCTGTAAAAAATGAAGCATTGATTTTAACGGCACCACTCGCGACAAAATTTACTCATATTATTCACCAATTTAACTGGGGTGATGCCCTGCCCTCAAGTTGGATTACCGCTCAGGATTATTAATGCGCCTAGATAAATTTCTCAGCCAAAATAGCGAACGCTCTCGCTCACTTATTCAGCAGGCTATAAAGGCAGGGCGGGTAACGGTTGATGGTACCATCGCCAAAAAAGGTGAGCAAAAATTACTGGGCAACGAAATCGTTACGCTTGACGGAAAATTAGTTGAAGCGCTTAACGTGCGCTATTTAATGCTGAACAAACCGCTGGGGTATGTGTGCGCAAATAGCGATAGCGAGCACCCCGTAGTAGTTGATCTGATCAACTTGCCACGCTGGCAAGAATTGCAAATCGTGGGGCGACTGGATATTGATACCACAGGTTTGGTTCTGTTGACGGATGATGGCCAGTGGAATCATCGTATCACCTCGCCCCGCCATGAATGCCAAAAAACTTACAAGGTAAAAACAGCCAATCCTATTGACCGCGAAGTCATTGAACTATTTGCGCGCGGAGTACAATTGCATGGAGAAAAAGCCCCTACCCGGCCCGCACAGCTTGAACTGTTATCCTTGCAAGAGGCACGACTAACGATTCATGAAGGCAAATACCACCAGGTAAAACGCATGTTTGCCGCGACCGGCAATCACGTTGTTGAACTTCATCGCGAAGCGATTGGCTCAATAACACTGGATCCAGTGCTCGCCTCAGGTGAGTTTCGCCATTTAAGTACCGACGAAATACAGAGCATTTATTTATGATTGATTTAGCGCTGGCCAAAGTTGTACAGGAATTGGGCGAGCACACACAAAACACTCAAGGCAAGTTTCTCTGGTGCACAGATGAAAACTCACTCAACAATTTGCCGCCCGCTTTTAATCATCAAGGTTTAATACTGATGACCAACCGGTGGGATGTGGCCCACGAAGCGGCCCAACGTGGATTCAATACACAATTTAGTGACTTCGATTGCAACGCCATCCCCAGCGACAGTCTCGATGGTTTTTTTTATCGCATATCAAAAGAAAAACCACTAGTTCATCATTTATTAAATGAAGCCTGGCGTTGCCTCAAGATTGGTGCCCCGCTGATTATCGCCGGCTATAAAAATGAAGGGACCAAAACCTACATCGAAAAAGTTAGCAAGCTCATGGGCGCTGAAAAAAAGATAGAAAAAGACGGGCCCAGCTACTCCTCGGTTATTTACAAACACGCTGGCTATAACCACGAGCAACGGATTGATGACTGCAATTATGCGCACTTACGCCTTGTTGTGGAGGGTGAAGGCTTTAGGGTTCTAAGTAAGCCTGGGCTTTTTGGTTGGAATAAAATCGATGCAGGTAGCGCGCTACTTATTGAGCAAATTAACAATGATGCATTGGGTGGAATGCACCCTCAATCTTGTTTAGATCTGGGCTGCGGTTATGGATACCTGACGCTGGCAGCCACACAGCTTGATGCCTGTCAACAAATTAATGACTGGATACTTACCGATAATAATGCCGCTGCACTTATTGCCGCTCAGGCAAACCTGAAAGACAACGGGATTTCTGGTGAAGTGATTGGCGCCGATGCGGGGAAACAGATCAACAAACAAGTGGATTTACTGCTTTGCAACCCCCCTTTCCATCAAGGTTTTAGTGTCGATGGAGACCTGACGGATAAGTTCCTCCGTAGCGCGCAGCGATTATTGGCAAGTGATGGTCTAGCGCTTTTTGTGGTTAATCAATTTATTCCATTAGAGCGCAAGGCGGTGGGGCTATTCAGGGATATCTCGCTCGTTATCGATAACGGTAGCTTTAAGGTAATTCGCCTGAGTAAACCGATAGGCGCGGCGCGGGATTGAACAACTTGCCGACATACTGTGGAATTAATGAACAGCCTTGAATTCATTGAGGTTTTTTCAGAAAAAAACTTGCCACAAAGCACCAAAAAACGGTTGACCAACCAAAACCGGCTCTATATCATGCGCTCCACTTCCACAGAGGAAGTCACCGATCCGCCTTAGCTCAGTCGGTAGAGCAAATGACTGTTAATCATTGGGTCGCTGGTTCGAGTCCAGCAGGCGGAGCCAAATTAAACAAAAAAGGCCGCATTTATGCGGCCTTTTTTGTGCGCGCTATATTGTGTATTTCATCCCCATCCATCGTTTGTGGAGCATCCTATGTTTAACGTTAACGAATATTTCGGCGGCGCGGTTAAATCTATCGCCTTTCAAACTGAAACCCTGCCTGCGACTATTGGTGTAATGGCCAAAGGTGACTACGAATTTGGTACCAGCCAGAAAGAATACATGACTGTTGTAAGTGGTAGCCTGACGGTTGTATTGCCTGGTAGCGATAAAGCAGAGACTTTTGCAGCAGGCCAAACCTTTATCGTTGAAGCCAATCAGCGGTTTAAAGTTAGCGCAGACGTGGAAACTTCTTATCTGTGCAAATACGAATAAACATTGTTAGATGAATTGTGTCGCGAGTGATTGCGCCCAATTGAATCAACAAAATAAAGGCGCTTCGGCGCTTTTATTTTTTATTTTGCCGCGTTAATAAACAGATAAACCAAAAACCATACAGCCCTCCCCCACTCAATCATAATCAGATCGCGAACGGGTTGACCAATAGGTAACAGCTCTATATGATGCGCGCCACTTCCTTACAGGAAGCGTAATTCCGCCTTAGCTCAGTCGGTAGAGCAAATGACTGTTAATCATTGGGTCGCTGGTTCGAGTCCAGCAGGCGGAGCCAAATTTAAAAGGTCGCACTCGTGCGGCCTTTTTTATTTTTTCGCCTTCAATTATCTCCACTACCTCCTCATCCAAGAGACTAGCGATCTTCCTCCATACACCTCTCAAAAGTTGCAGCAGGCTGATCGTAAAAATGTACAAGCGACTGCAGTAGGCAGGCCTCACTACTCAATACCGAGTGTGCGGTATTTTGACTGATATACAGCTGGGTATTTTTCCATTTCGAATGTACCGCTTGCGCCCACTCCACTGGAGTTACCGGATCCAACTCACCCGCCAGTATCAATGTAGGCACATAAGGCTGGTAGGATTGCAATGGAGCCTCTGCAACCAGGTGATGACACAACTGGTAACGCCATTGATCGCGAGTATAATTTTGCAATAGCGAATATTGATTCACCAGCGCGAGATAATCCATTTCATTCATCACCGGATTATCCGAGCAATCAACAGCCGTAAACGTTAGGCTGTTAAAATCTTCGCTCATACTTTGATTTACAAAAGGCTCTATCAGTGGTTTGAGTGCTTCGCGATTGTGCTCTTCCACACCTTTGATAGCTGCTGCAATTTTTAACCAATCACGAGGCGTGTAAGTTGCCGCAAACGCAGCCGATAAAAAACGATGGTCGTTTAACAAAAAGCTGACTGGCGCTTCACCATCCCAGCGTTTAATAGTTAATTCAATGGGGGATTCGCGCAAACTGTCCAACGCCCCCATAAACAATTCTAGTGGTGACCGGTTAGAGTCACCCAACGCGTTAATACATTCAGGCTGCGCCGCACAACCACTAAAAAATTTATGCATCGCCTCATCAAGCACTTGCGGCCAGGTTTGTACGCCACCAAAACCGGCTGGGTAAATTGAATCAAGCACCATTGCTTTGAGTTTCGTTGGCTGTTGTTGAAGCGATTCCTGATAAGAAATTTCCAGCGCCAAACGCGTTCCGTATGACACACCCAAGATATTCCACTCGGGATACTCAAGTAGCTGCATAAGCGCACGAATATCACTTGCCGATTGCCGGGTACTAAAATGACGGTAATCCAGTGCTGGATTGCGTGCGACGGCTGTGTCGAAACATGTGCGGGTAACATCAAAACCCGACGCCAATTCCTCTGCCAATGAAACATGTTCACGCAGCATTTGCTGATTACTGCGATTGTATTCAGCACATACCAGTGCAGGACTACTGCGCCCGGTGCCGCGGGTATCGATAAGAATAATATCGCGCCCAAGGGCTGCATAGCGCATCCAGTTTAGCCAGCTTTTTATACCATCACTGTGCAAGCGCGCTCCTGCCCCCGGCCCTCCCTGCAAATAAACAATAGAGTCCTTACGTCGTGTGGCAGTCTCATCCTTCAGTATCACAACCGGCAAACGAAATGCGCCGGAGGCGCTTGGCGTATGCAACTCACCGCAACGTATTTCCGCCGTCCAATCCGCATCAAACCAACAAGGTGTCGTGAGGAATTTATAAGCTTGCGGTGAAGTTGATAATTCGCTGGCACCCGCGCGAGTATAAAAATGATGCGCAACAAAAAGTAGCGCCATTAAAGCCATACAGGCAGAAAACCAGTAGCGATGTCTACTCATTTTTCTACAACCTTAGGCCAAGACAGTAACCAAGGATCACGCCACTCCATAATGGCTGCAGAAAAAAAATCATCACGGAAATATTCGCCCTCACGAGGTAATGCGGTATAGCGGTATTGTTTTTCAGCCAATGCAAAGCCCAAGCTATAGGCGTGTAAATAGGTGCGATCTATGGCGCTATTTGATGCAGCATCCGCATAAAGCACATCACCCATAATCGGTGCGCCGATACTTTTTAAGGCAACACGAATCTGATGAGTTTTGCCGGTGTGAGGTTTGATCATAAATAACCGGCGCCCAGGTACAACGCTCTTACTAAAAAATTGTGTGATAGCGGGGTTTTCTTGTGTCGCCAATAATTTAAATGCGCCGCGCCGTGCGGTAGTCATATCACCCTTAATCAAGCCTTGTTTTTTTGTAGGCTTTTTTGCACTGAGGGCGAGATAATATTTTTCTATGTGGCGTGCACGAAATGCCGCAGTAAGTTGGTTGTTAATTTCAGCGGTTTTTGCCATAAGCAATAAGCCAGAGGTAACCTTATCCAAACGATGTACAGGGTAAAGCTCAGATAGCCCTTGCTGCTGCTTACAATATTCAAATAATCCCATTTCACCGGAGTCACTGTGAAAACTGGTGTTCGGTTTTTTATAGATCACCAAAAAATCGGCATTCTCGTCGATCAACTCATACATTCAGTTATCTCTGTCAGATCAAACCACGACAAACTTTGTCGCAATAAAGTCATAGAATATTTCTGCTATAAAAGTAGAAACGTTGTGACTTAAAAAACTAAGCCAAGGCTAGCGTCATAAGTGCAGCTGACTATAATCAACACAGGTGTCCGCTCAGCTGTCGTAATGACGGGTTAACCCTAAGAGTGTCTATCTCGGCACTCCATGTTTCGAATTGTGTCCAGCTTGCTGCATTTGCAGTAGCGCCAGCGACCAAGCGAACAAACCAATCACCTACAGCTGGCGGGCACCTTTTTATATTTAACGTGTTAGCAACACTATTCGCCTCAATCTGGCTATTTTCCTTTATTCTGCGCTATTTTTGTTGTTTGAAGCGACGAACCTTGTGCTTATAATTCCAATCAACGCTTCTTGCCAATTAAATTGGCACCAGTTCACTCATTCCTCTCTATTTAACCAAGCCTCTATGATTACGGCTCCATCAACTACCGATCGTTATCGCACCCAGCATAAACTGCGCTTGAGCTATATGCCGTGGCTTTATGCGCGCCTGAAACCTGCCCCGCGCGAATGGGCGCAGCAATGGCAAGAAGAATGGCAGGCTTATCTCTGCGATATGGAAACAATTATGCTCGGCAAGAATTGTTTTATCGCCCCGGAAGCCAGACTTTTTGCTGAACCCGGACGTCCAATCATTATTGGTGATAACTCCTATATTGCCGCCGATTGTGTGATTCACGGCCCCGTAACGATTGGTCAAGGGGTATCTATCAATCACCACGTCAGTTTGGATGGCGGCAGCAAAGGTATCACCATTGGGGATAACTCGCGTATTGCAGCCTATACCTCTGCTTATGCGTTTAATCATGGCATGGCGCCAGAGAGGTTAATCAACGAGCAACCCGTCAACTCCAAAGGCATCAGTATTGGTTGTGATGTCTGGATTGGCGCCAATGTGGGCATAGTGGATGGCGTGCACATCGGCGATCATGCGGTGATTGGCATGGGCAGCCTGGTAACAAAATCGGTGGCAGACTACAGCAAAGTTGCTGGAAACCCCGCCCAAGTCATTGGGTCTCGCCAAAAATAACAAACTCATTACGTTAATTGACGCGATTAATCGTTTCGCACCCCTTAAACTAGGGGCATTCATTCAGCGTAGGACTCAATGACAAATGGTAGATATGCACTGGGCACTCAAGCTACTCACTTGGCTTGAAGTAACGTTTATCACAGTTATCGGTTTAATCTTGTTGTCACTGGCAATTATGTACATTGCCGATATCACACAAAATACACATACCATTCGCAAAAACTATCCACTTATTGGACGTTTTCGCTATTTTTTCGAGCATTTAGGCGAGTTTTTTCGTCAGTATTTTTTTGCCCAAGATCGCGAGGAATTGCCATTTAATCGCGCAGACCGCTCCTGGGTTTATCGCGCCGCAAAAAATATCGACAGCAATGTGGGTTTTGGCTCCACCCTCAACCTGAACCAGCCCGGCACCCTGCTCTTTTTGAACTCTGCATTTCCCGTTCAGGAAGAGGAGGCTCTGATCGCCGCGCCAGTCACTCTCGGCCCCTTCTGCAAAACTCCCTACACCACCAATTCTATTTTTAATATTTCCGGCATGAGTTACGGCGCCATTTCCCGCCCGGCAATTCTGGCCTTGTCGCGCGGTGCGGCCAAAGCGGGCTGCTGGCTCAATACCGGTGAGGGTGGCTTGTCGCCCTATCACCTCGAAGGCAACTGCGATTTGGTTTTTCAAATAGGCACAGCGAAATACGGCGTGCGTGATTTACATGGCAACCTCAACGATGAGCGTTTGGCGGAACTTGCAACCCTTCCGCAAATCAAGATGTTCGAGATTAAATTGAGCCAAGGTGCCAAGCCCGGTAAAGGCGGCATATTGCCCGCGGAAAAAGTGTCGGCGGAGGTCGCTTATATCCGTGGAATTGCCCAAGGCCAGGCATCCATTAGCCCTAATGGCCACACTGACATTCACTCGGTGATTGATTTGTTGGCAATGGTCAACCATATCCGCAAAGTAACAGGCAAACCCGTCGGCTTTAAAGCGGTGCTCGGCGAAAAAACCTGGTTGGTTGACTTGATCAATGAAATACGCGTGCAAGGCATTGAATCCGCGCCGGATTTCATCACTCTGGATAGCGCCGATGGTGGCAGCGGCGCAGCACCACAACCATTGTTGGACCATGTCGGCTTGCCGATTAAAGAGAGCTTGCCGTGGCTGGCAGCACTTCTGGAGCAAGCAGGCTTGAAAGAGCGTATTAAAATCATTGTGGCGGGCAAGTTGATTACCCCCCATATGGTGGCTTGGGCGCTGGCCTGTGGTGCTGATTTCGTGAATAGCGCGCGTGGCTTTATGTTTGCGCTGGGCTGTATTCAGGCAATGCAATGCCATAAAAATACCTGCCCTACCGGCATTACCACCCACAACACCAAATTGCAAAAAGGCCTGGACCCAACTGATAAAGCCGAGCGAGTGGCTTCTTATCAGCGCAACCTGAGTAAAAGTGTTGCGATGATTGCTCATTCCTGTGGGCTTGCTGAGCCGCGACAATTAAAAATGCGTCACCTTCATATCATCACTAACAATGGCTTCTCAGCCCCTTGGGAAAGCGTAAATCCACAGCCCTTAATTTTTACTGCAGCAGAGAACCGCACCAGTAGCGATGAAGCATCGACCAAGCATTAAATATAGTTTTTCTTGCAAGAGGTATTTATGAAAAAAAGTAAACTTATTATCGCACTCGCAATACTTTTCACTGCAAATATTTGTGTTGCCCAGTACACACCATTAAATGTCGTTTCCGAAAACAATAAAAAACCACTTTCCGAAGAAAAAGAAATTAGCATCAAAGAATTGGGCTGGATGGATCACAACAAAATGGAGCAGGAAATAACGTCAGTCAATGAACTGGCTCAAACCAAAATAGGCAGCACCATCCGTCGCGATCTCTCTGATTTACAATTATTACAACGCCTTGTAGATGGTGCCTGGGTGGCACGCGATGATTATGCAACCCAGCAAGCAATGGGAGTTGTGCTCGGCAACGTGATGCTGGCTGATTTTCCAAATACTTTTGCATGGAAAGTGTACGAGGATGAAGTTGGTAGGAGCCGCGCGCTCTGCGTTAAAAATACCAATGAGTGTTTGTTTCCGGTCACTATGTTGTCACGCCGCATGGAAATTGGCTCAGCGCCAAACGTGAAAAAAATCTACGATGATGCAATTTTATTGATGGAAAAGCACCTACCCAAACTCCCCTACGATGGCGGGATAATGTACCGCTTACCTCGCACAAATTAGGTGCTTGCCGAGTGCGTAGCGCATCACTATAATTCGCAGCTCCTCTCGGGGGAGTAATCTGCTCCAGTAAATTTGATAATCATTATCAAAAAACCACTGAGCGCTTTTGTCAACAAACTTGCCGCACTCTTTATCAAAATTGTTTTCTTGATTAAGAGCGCACCTACGGCATGGCAAAAGCGTCCTTTGTAGTGCTGCACCAACAGCACACTTCGGATTGATGAGACCTGAGATACAGCTACAGCCCCGGGCGGGATGTGGCCGTATCTCATGTATTTCATCCCGCCCTGGAAAATCTAATGGAAGCTTTTCTCAGCTCAACCCTCGCTGTCGCTATTGCAGAAATTGGCGATAAAACCCAGTTACTCGCACTTTTTCTTGCTGCCCGTTACGGCCGCCCTTATATCATTAGCTTGGGCGTATTAATTGCGACATTGATAAATCATGCACTTTCCGCTTGGCTTGGTACCGTGCTCGCAGATGTTATCCCCACCGAATGGATTCGCTGGATTATCGCCGGCAGTTTTTTTGTCATCGGCCTCTGGTTGTTAATTCCCGACAAAGAAGATGACAATATGGGCCGTCTCGCCAACTACGGTCCATTTGTAGCAACACTGGTATTATTTTTTCTGGCAGAGATTGGCGATAAAACCCAAATTGCCACCGTGATATTGGCTGCAAAATTCAATGCAGATATGTGGATGACCTGCGCCGTTATTGCCGGTACAACCTTAGGCATGCTGTTAGCTAACGTGCCAGTCATTTTTGCAGGAAAATGGCTCATGGATAAACTGCCGCTCGGCTTTGCCCACAAAGCGGCTTGTGTGCTGTTTATTTTATTGGGAATTGCGACCTTGCTTGGAACTTGATTTGATTATATTTTTGTTTATGAAGCTGTAATCTAGTTCGGCGCGCGATGACTGGGGATCAATCTTTCAGGTACCAGTCGTCGCGATAGGTTTTAACCAAATCCGGATAAAGTACAGTCATCACGGTTGCAATTAATCCGTTAATAAAACCTTCAGGAAACATCATTAATAAAAAAACAAAAAAGTGTTCGCGTGTACTGTTCAAATGCACATCACTAGCGGTTAATGCAAACAATGTAAGTGCCGCCGCTCCCACTAGCAGGCAACTAAGCATGGCGCCAAAAAAGCCAACACCCCAGAAATAGGTGAATGGATTTTTAAACTTCCAGCGATCAACCAGCCATAACACACACCAGGCCCAACTCGCTGGCACTAGAACACTCAAACAAAAATCTACCGGCAATGCACTTAAATCAAACTGGGCTAAAGCCACATCCCAATCCATATGTACTGCACGCAACGGTAGTTGATAGCACTCCAATACCACCAGCGCACAAACACCAATAAGTAGTGCAAAGCTCCACCCAAATACCATTGCGGTAACTGTTATAAGTAAAGGGTGAATAGCCAGCGTTGCACGCACTTCCACTTGCAACAACCACAACAACGCCAGTGCCAATATAGTCGCGAATAAAATATGTTGTCGTGCCTGATTAATAAACAGCTGTGTCCATGGCGCATAGCGGACTGCCAGCAGCAGCGTCGGCAAACTGATCGCTGTAGCCAACCAAAACAATGCGCCATTAGGTGGTAAAAGTAAGTTCATGGTCGGCAACTACCAAGCCTTACACTTTGGATTCACTGTGCCCTTGCTTATGCAAAACCTCGCGAATTTTTTCCGCTGTTTGTTTTAGTGCTTCCCCATCCGCATTTTTTGCAAACGCAAAACTAAGATCATCCATTGAATCCATTGGCACCAAATGAATGTGAGTATGAGGAACTTCAAGACCGGCGATCATAAAACCCACACGCGTGGCAGGATAAGCGACCTTTAATGCATTGGCGATTTTGTGACTCACTTGCATCAAGTGCGCAGCGAGACCCAATGGCAGATCACTCCACTGATCAATTTCTTCCCGTGGAATTACCAGGACATGACCTTGGCGAATAGGTTGAATCGTCAAAATCGCAACGGCTTTGTCGTCCTTCCATACAAAATTGCCGGGGATTTTTCCTTCCATAATCAAACTAAATACACTGGCCATTAATAGTTCCTCTTTAAACTTTTACCATTAATTGAACGATAGGATTAATAAATAGCAACGCCGCGACGCAACATCTCGCGCGCTAGGATTTCATCGACTTGATGAATGTTTTCATCGCGAAACTCTATATAAGCGACTTTATATTTTTTATAGAGCTGGTGTTTTTCCAATTCATCGCCAATAACCGCCGCGCGGTTTTGCTCTTGACCCAATTGATCGGCCCAACATTCGACGCACAACCCCAGCTCTGGAATATAAAAATCGGCGATCGCGTACTCCACACCCCACTGCAAACGGTAATCCCGTGCATGACTGGTGCGCGTTAGATACAACCAATTGTCAATGCGGCGCTGCATCGCATTGTTGACGCTGTGGCCATCCATGGTTGGATGAGTATCAACACGATCATCGCCCACAATTTGCAGCAGTGCAGCAATCAGCTCAGGATCATCCAGAATCGTTTCAGGCCAGGTTACAAACGGCACCCCCGAGTCGGCCTCATGTTGTTGCCCGCCGATTTTTTTGCCGCGCTCAGTCAACTGCCAACCGCGCACATAGCGCGAAATCAAAGCCTTTTCCGCTAGCAGTAAATTCACCAAGCGTGCAGGAATCTCCCACTTGTGCGCGAGATTGGTCGCACTCAAAGGGGCTTCAGGCAATAGCTTTAATAAATGGTGATGCTGAATAGCTTCAGGCCACGCAATGTACTCGCCGAATTTGGGGTGATTAACGTAAATCCCGCCCTCAAATTTGCCCTTCTCGGTCAATTGCCAATGGTTATCAACCTTGACGATCCAACCACCGGTGGTGAGCAGCACAAATAGCTCCTTACTCTCTTTGCCGATGAGGCGAGCCAGTGCCGTCGTTGAAATATGCCGTTCAGCCATAATCTGTCCTGTAAAACGAGCCGACTTCTGTCATTTAAGGTCGCTGAGTGTAACGCCCGGTGCCGCGACAATACAGTCGCGCCCTCGCTATTTAGCGATTCCTGATTAGAACTACTCAGTAGTTTTTTGCGGCGCGCATCAAATTTAACTGGCCTTGGGACGGCTAAGTCCCTATAATTCGCGCACTTTCAGTGACCCCCTTCCTTGATCGTGAATGTCTTGCCGGGGTAATGCTGATACAGACGGATGTCTGAGGGCTGCCGGTTTACCATCTTGGTAACTATTCACGCTGATCGATTCTGCTCCACAATCTATTCAGCCTGCCCCAAAGTATACAATCGGTTTTGCAATATGGATGTTGTGGATTGTAGCTGTGTCTGCTTGCAGACTACGCGGGAATTTGTTGATTAAATCGCTTTTTATGATTGCCCTTGTGCCCTGACTCACACGAGTTATTTTCACAGGCATTTTCACAGGCACTTAACGCCTGGTATGTAGTTCATACGCATAGCGATCCAATCATCGCTCCCACTTTATTGTGTTTGCCCATTCACTATCGCCTTACTTTTTGCGTTGCGCTTTTTATGTTATGCGCTCGTTAATTGGCGATGACTTTTGCAAACACCCTTTAGAACTTATAAGAATCAAACCGTAAATCGCTGGTACAGTTTTTGAACTGTTTCGCTGGCATGGTTTGCGCTTGATTATCATGTTTACTCAAAACAGGTTATTACATGTCTGAAACTATTATGTTTGCCGATTTAGCCCTTTCTGAACCCGTAATGCGCGCCATTCAAAAGGTGGGCTACGAACAACCATCCCCAATTCAAGCTGCTGCTATCCCTGTATTGCTTGCGGGCGGCGATATTTTAGGTATGGCTCAGACTGGCACCGGTAAAACAGCGGCATTTGCCTTGCCTTTGTTGTCACGTATCGACACCAAACAAGCAGAGCCACAAATTTTGGTATTGGCACCAACGCGTGAACTCGCGATTCAAGTTGCTGAAGCTTTCCAAAAATACGCCAGTGAAATTCCTGGCTTCCATGTGCTGCCGATTTACGGCGGCCAGGAAATGACTACCCAGTTGCGCTCATTAAAGCGTGGCGCCCACGTGGTGGTAGGTACACCGGGCCGCGTGATGGATCACTTGCGTCGCGGCAGCTTGAACCTCAACAATCTGAAAGCGTTGGTTCTCGACGAAGCCGACGAAATGTTGCGCATGGGTTTTATCGATGATGTTGAATGGATTTTGGAACACACCCCAAAAACCCGTCAAACCGCATTGTTCTCTGCCACCATGCCGAAAGAAATTCGCCATGTATGCAACAACTATTTGAATAACGCTACCGAAATTAAAATCGCTAGCAGCCAATCAACCGATGCCAATATCGAACAAGTGTATTGGATGGTAAGTGGCACCAACAAACTTGATGCGCTTACACGCATTTTGGAAGTTGAGCCTTTCGACGGCATGATTATTTTTGTGCGCACCAAAACTGCCACTGTTGAACTGGCTGAAAAATTGGAAGCGCGCGGTTACTCTGCAGCTGCATTAAATGGTGACATGAACCAACAATTGCGTGAGCGCACTATCGAGCGGTTGAAAACCAACAAGCTTGATATCGTTATCGCGACCGACGTTGCCGCACGCGGTATCGACGTTGAACGTGTGAGCCACGTGGTGAACTACGATATCCCTTACGATAGCGAAGCTTACGTTCACCGCATTGGTCGTACCGGTCGTGCCGGCCGTAGCGGTAAAGCAATTCTGTTTGTTGCTCCGCGTGAAAAACGCCTGCTCTACACCATCGAAAAGGCCACTAAAAAGCCAATTACACTGATGGAATTGCCTAGCGGCGCAACTGTTACCAAACATCGTATCGATCAATTTACCCAACAAATTACCGATACCTTGCAAGCACAAGGCGATCTGACCTTCTTCAATGATTTGTTGGCCGAATACAGCCACAAAAATGATGTATCGCCAGAACAAATTGCCTCGGCCCTCGCCTACTTATTACAACGCGAGCGCCCGCTGCAAGTGAAATTTACCGACATTAAACCTGAGCGTGAGCGCAGCAGCCGTGACGAACGCGGTGGTCGGGATGAACGCAGTAGCCGGGACAGTGGACGCGATCGCGGTCCCCGTGAAGATCGCCCACGTCGCGAACGCAATGACGAGAACATGGATCGCTACCGCATTGAAGTAGGTCGCAATCACGAAGCTCGCCCTGGCGACATCGTTGGCGCTATTGCTAATGAAGCGGGTATCGAGAGTCGGTTTATCGGTCACATCAAATTGCACGATGAGTTTTCAACGGTAGATTTACCAACCGGCATGTCAAAAGACATTTTGGCAAAATTGAAAAAAGTGCGCGTGCGTAATCGTCCATTGGAAATTTCATTAGACACTGGCCCACGCGGTGGCGATGACTTTAGCCGCAAGCCGAAGCGTGACTTTGGCCCCCGAGATGGCGCTCCACGTGAAGGTGGCCGTGACAAGCCTCGCTTTGGTGAGCGCGACGGCAAAAAAACCAGCTTTCGCCCCAAGAAATCTGACTAAATACTAAATTAAGAGCAATTCCGTAGGGGCGCAATTTATTGCGCCCTTTTTTTAATTGCAAAAAAATGAAACCTTGGGTTTGGGTTTGGGTTTGGGTTCAATAAATTGAACCCCTACTCGTCAAACCGCAACTTTCCATTTACCTGATCATTTATCCGCTCCATCATTCGTTCAGATTCAGATTTTCCACCACAACTTGTCATGTACCAGTTTTGCGCCTCCCCCACTTTAGTCAAAGCAGATGAGCGTAAACACTTTCCATTTCCCAACTCGACAACGGTAGCACCGGATGGATCCATATGGGTTTTAGGGCCAGTATCCGCTCGCTGTAAATCCGGCCTGTTTTCTTCTGTCATAAGACGTTCACGCAATGCAGGGTTAAACACGTTCTCGGCAATACTACCCTTCAATTGTGGAGCTATTGTTGATGTGCGCTCAGGGTAGATTTCCTGCATTTCATCGCGCGATAAGGTGGTGATCATTCGCGCTTGTTCTACTGGTAACGGCAATTCATCGCTGCTGATTGCAGCTTCCGGAAGGGTTGCGGGCGATACGGATACCGGTGCAAGATCGCTGGTAGTTACAGGTTTTTCTGGTTGAGCTGACGATAAAATATCTTCTTTCGGTTTAACGTCAATTGGGTTCAGTGTGAGATAAATACGCGGAGCAGATTGGGGTAGCACAGAGCTATCGATCATAGGACTATCGATTTGCCAAAAAAATAAGAAACCATGCAGCAATGCAGAAAAAAACAGGCCAACCAATAAATAGCGGATGGAGGAATAGGAACGAGGGTGGGCGTCTAACTCTGCAATGGAGTTTGCGAAGCGGGAAAGATCAACTTCCCTGACATAAGTGGGATCAGCCAACATACTTGTGAGCCTGGATTCGATAGAACAAGATCGAATCTAGACTCACCGGTAAATCTAAAGTTCAACTATTAACCATTGCAACACAAACAGAAAGCCAAGTTACTCGTCAAACATTTGAATCATATAGCCATCTTTTAGCGCTTCAGCCATTGCCTTGTCGGCCGCAATGACACGTAGATCACTAGTCAAATTACTCGGCACCAGCTTACGGTTTTCGATTTGGATTTCCATAAAACCTGCACGCATCAAATACAGTTTGCATAAGTGTTCAGCACCGAATAAATCCTTAAAGTTGATGTACACAATAAAAGGGACCATCTGCCCTTCTTTGATATCGTCAAATGCACGCTTGGCGCGGCCATTAGCAGAGAAGATATACATAATTTTTATCCTGTTTTTATAAAATCAAATCGTCATGACCACACGCAGTGCATCCAGGCGGATTTTCGCCTGCGCCAAAAAGTGTTGACTGGCCGCTAAGCGCTGCGCCAAATAATCAATCTCTTCCTGACGAACATTTGGGTTCACCGCTTTAAGCGCTTTCATCCGCGCCAGCTCACCATTTAATTGCTCACTGACTTTTGCTTGCGCTTCTGCAATCAACTCAGCCTGTTTGGCATGAGTAATTTCTTCCGCCTTTTGCACCATGGTCGTCAAGGTTGGGCGGGCGTGACGCACCAGATCTTGCGCATTATTCCGTGGCACTTTTTGCAGGAGCTTACTCAATTGGGTAATGCCCAGCACATTCGATAAGTCCTTGCCCTTATCATCCAGCAATACCCGTAATAAGGATTGTGGCATATAGCGGAATAACTGCAATTCAGCAGGCGCTGGGCAATGCAATACAAACAAGGCTTCCAGCATCAGTGTACCGGGCTTTAACGGCGGCAACTTCAGGGTACAAAACGCGGTATTACCAAATTCACTGAGCGATACCAGATCCTGAGCGCCGCGCACCAAGGGGTGCTCCCAAGTCAAGAACTGCATGTCCTCGCGCGACAGCGCCTGCTGGCGGTCGTAAGTAACGGTCAGACCACCCTCGGGTAAACCCGGGAATTGCTCAATACGCATGTGATCGCTAGGATGCAATACCAAACTTTTTTCACTGTGTTTTTCATAGTCGATACCAAAACTATCAAACACCTGTTCCATATAAATCGGCAGCGCGGCATTCACATCGTTTTCAGCCAAAGCAGCTACCAATTCAGCGGCTTGCGCAGGTTTGCAGGAATTTAACTCCAGTAAACGATCGCGCCCTTGCTGCAGTTGCGCAACCAAGGCAGCGGAAAAAATGCGAGTTTCTTCAACTAGCTGTGCGAAAGTATTTTCATCTTTATTCACTAGCGCGGGCAAAAGGACATCAACAAATTGCACATAGGCCGCCTGCCCTATGGCGCAGGTTTTTTCAAAGGCATTTAAACCTTGATGATACCAATCGAGTAATTTTTCTTGCGCCGAGTGTTGGTAGTAAGGCACATGAATATTGACGGTGGCGGTTTGGCCGATACGATCCAAACGACCAATACGCTGCTCCAATAAATCGGGGTTGGTAGGTAAATCAAACAGCACCAGGTCTTGAGCGAATTGGAAATTACGCCCTTCACTCCCAATCTCCGAACAAATCAGTACCTGAGCGCCATCTTCCGCTTCCGCAAAATAAGCCGCGGCACGGTCGCGCTCAATCAGGTTCAAACCTTCATGGAACACGGCGGTAGTGAGACCTTTGCGCAAGCGCAAATATTCTTCGATAGACTGAGCGGAATCCGCGTTGGCGCAAATCACCAATACTTTTTTGCGGCGATTTTGGCGCAACCATTCCGCCAACCAAATTACGCGTGGGTCTTGCACCCACCAATCAGCTTCGGTTTTTTGTTGCCAATATTGCTCAGCACAAATTTGCACAGCTAATGGTTGGGCTTGCACGGCAAACAAGTCATCCTCAGTCAAGGTTAAAGCGTGCGCATGTAATTGGCGTTCGGGGAACCCGGTGACTGAGTTACGCGTATTGCGGAATAGTACGCGGCCGGTGCCATGGCGATCCAACAAATAGTGGATCGCGGTGTCAATCGCCGCACCAAGAGTTTGGCTTTCCGCCTGAGCTTGCAACTCTACAATCGTCTCGGCAGGTAAATAATCACCAAGTGATTTTACTAAACTGGCAGGGATTTTTTGCGCGCTATCGCTCTGTGCTTTTAATAACTCCTGCACCAAGTCATTCAGTGGGTGATAAGCTTTTTGTTCGGCAATAAATTTTCCCAAATCGTAATAGCGATCCGGGTCAAGTAAACGCAAACGGGCGAAATGGCTTTCCAGGCCCAATTGTTCCGGTGTTGCCGTGAGCAGCAATAAACCTTTGGATTTTTGCGCCAAGCCTTCAATACAAGTATAAGCCTTGCTTGGTTTCTTTTCGCTCCATTGCAGGTGATGCGCTTCATCCACCAACAACAAATCCCATTCGGCGGCAACAGCCTGCTCGTAGCGATAATTATTTTTGGTAAGGAAATCGAGCGAGCAAATCACCAACTGCGCTGTTTCAAATGGATTGCTAATATCCGCTTGCTGCTCGAAGCCCTCTTTGTCATCACCTTTAAAATCAACATCGACAAAGTCATCGATATAATCCACCGACTCTTCCACGCTATCCAACCCGACCAGTGCATTACAACGGGCTTCATCCAGCAGCGTGAACGCAAAATTAAAGCGACGTAACATCTCCACCAGCCACTGGTGTTGCAAACTCGCGGGCACCACAATCAAGGCACGCTGTACGCGACCACTCATGATTTGTTGATGCAAAATCAAGCCTGCTTCAATAGTTTTACCCAAGCCCACTTCATCGGCCAACAATACCCGTGGCGCATGACGCTGGGAGACTTCACTGGCGATATATAACTGATGCGGCAACAGTTGCACACGCGGCCCTGCCAAGCCAAACATAGGTGATTGACGATGCTGGTTTTGGTAGTGAAGTGTTTGGTAGCGCAATGTAAAGTGGGTGTGTTTATCGATTTGACCGGCAAATAAACGATCGCGTGGCGTGCTGAACTGAACAAAACTATCCAATTCAAATTCGGGAATAGCAAACTCTTCGTCGTCTTTGGTGAGCCCGATATACATCAAGCAACCGGCCTGCTCCACGATGCGGGTGATCTGAATTTTAGTACCGTCCTGATGGCGAACTTTTTCACCCACTTCATACTTAACCCGGCTTACCGGTGCATTATCCATCGCATAGGTGCGACGCTCGCCCGCAGCGGGGAAACTCAAGGTTAAACGACGATTGGCCACGTCCAGGACTATGCCCAACCCCAAATCTGCCTCTGACTCACTTATCCAGCGTTGGCCTATTACAAAAGCCGCTTCACCCGTAAACCTGGTTCTACTCACGCAAATACCTACTTACAAAATCAGAATTATCGAAAAGGCGCGCATCATACTGTTTTAGAGGCCACAAAACCAAAAAATTTGGCTGTGAGCTGGCGCAGTTTTCTATAGAATCCAAGCCACTTGTCACCTGAATGGTAGCCTCCATGCACATTAATACACCCGATGCCGCAAGCACCCAGCGCCTTGAACAACTCGTTGCCAAAACCGACTTTTTACGTCTCACCACTAGCAATGCGCACTACCCCAATGCCATGGGCGCAGGCTTGCCACTTCTCATCGTGGAAACCGCCCTGTGCAGTGCAGTTATATCCCTGCAAGGTGCCCATTTACTCGAATTTAAAACCACCGAGGGCGACCCTCTACTCTGGCTGAGCCCCAATTGCGACTTTACCCCCGGCGTCGCTCTGCGCGGCGGTGTTCCACTGTGCCTGCCTTGGTTTGGGGTCAATCAAGCCTACCCGGACAAACCCAAACATGGATTTGCCCGCAATAGCTTTTGGGAATTGGGGGAAGCGCACCTGTTGAGTGATGGCGCTGTTGAGCTGGAATTTTTATTCCTGAGCGACGCGAATGAATTGTTCCCTTACGATTTTTCCGCCGAATTGCGTATCACACTGGGGACCAGCGCCAAACTTGAATTAACTATCAACAATACCGACACCGAAGACTTTGACTGCAGCTGGGCTATGCACAACTACCATCGCATCAGCTCGCTAACTGATGTGCAGGTGCTCGGCTTGGCTGAGCGTACTTATTTAGACAACTTTGAAAACTACGCAGCAAAACATCAATCTGGTGATGTCAGTTTTACTGGACCCGTAGATCGCGTTTATCCCGCTATCGATAACAGCGTTCGCATCAGTGGCTCGCCTTCCATTGAAATCACTCACAGCGATTGCCCCAGCGTTGTAGTGTGGAATCCTGGTCAGGAAGCCGCCGCGAAAATTGCCGATATTGGCGAAGGTCAGGAGCAGTTTTATATCTGCGTTGAGCGCGGCGCGGCGCTCAGTGAAAAATGGCACTTAACCGCTGGCACCAGCAAAAGTGCGTGGATGGAATTCAAACAAGTTTAATTATTAAGTGCCCATAAAAAAATGCCGCTGTTTTTCGCAAAACAGCGGCATTTTTTTTAGTTAATTGCTAATTACGCAGGCAACAACTCTTTCACCGCATCGCGTTCTTCTTGCAATTCTTTCTCGGTAGCGGTCATGCGAGCGCGCGAGAATTCATTGATATCCAAACCTTGCACGATTTCCCAGTCACCGTTTTTGCACACAACGGGGAATGAGTAGATCAGGCCTTTTTCAATGCCGTAAGAGCCGTCGCTGTATACACCCATGCTGGTCCAATCGTTTGCTGGAGTACCCAACGCCCAATCGCGGATGTGGTTGATTGCTGCGTTAGCAGCAGAAGCAGCCGACGAAGCACCGCGCGCAGCAATAATGGCAGCACCACGTTGTTGTACGGTTGGGATGTAATCTGCTTCGTACCAAGCTTGATCTACCAAGCTCAGTGCTGGTTTGCCATCAACCAAAGTGTTGTGCAGGTCTGGGTATTGGGTAGATGAGTGGTTGCCCCAGATCAATGCCTTGGTAATGTTGTTGATGCTGGTGCCGGTTTTGGTCGCCAACTGTGACAGCGCACGGTTGTGATCCAAACGGGTCATTGCAGTAAATTGACGTGGGTTGATGTCCGGCGCGTTGCGCTGGGCGATCAGGGCATTGGTGTTTGCGGGGTTGCCAACTACCAATACTTTGATGTTGCGTGAGGCATGGTCATTGATTGCCTTGCCTTGCACCGAGAAGATTGCGGCGTTAGCGGCCAGCAAATCTTTACGCTCCATACCTGGGCCGCGTGGACGTGCCCCTACCAACAGCGCGTAATCAGTATCTTTGAAAGCTACAGTTGGATCATCAGTGGTCACAATGCCAGCCAACAATGGGAATGCACAGTCGTCCAATTCCATGGCTACACCTTGCAGCGCTTTCAGTGCCGGGGTGATTTCCAGCAATTGCAGGATAACGGGTTGATCTTTACCTAACATGTCGCCAGCGGCAATGCGGAACAACAATGAGTAGCTGATTTGGCCTGCGGCGCCAGTGACGGTAACTCTTACAGGTGCTTTCACGATGAGACTCCATTTATTCGGGTGATATTGGAAGGAAACGAAAGTTCGGCATTGTGTGCCTGGGTTTTACTGATAAGACGGGCGAGCATTATAGGCATTTGGGTAAAAAATTCACCCCAAGAATCACACTAAATGAGAGAGATTCGCGAGATTAACTGGATATTTACACCCTGCCACCCACTCAAGCACCGGGCCCACAATCCAGGCAGGAATTCCCCGTTGCACTACCCATGTGCAATTTTTGATGTAAATCGCGTAACGCTGTTCGCACCCCCTCCTCAAGAACGGGATGATAAAACGGCAGCTCTAACACCTCTTGCACTGTTAACCGCAACTGGATAACCCATGCCAGTTGGTGTGCAATATGCTCTGCCGCCGGACCAAACATTTCAGCCCCCAGCAGTAACCCACTCCCCTGCTCGCCATACACACGCAATAACCCGCGGTTTTTATTGATGACGGTGGCTCGTCCCTGATTCTCAAAACTGACTTCACCGATGGCATAACAATTACTACAATTTTTCCTCACGGATTCCAGATTCTGCCCAACACTGGCGATTTGCGGATCCGTAAACACAATACTCAACGGCGTGCGGCGAGTACCAGCGCGAATGTCATCCGGGTTGCGTAAAGAGCGGCCGGCATTCCCACCGGCGATGCGCCCTTCATCCGCCGCCTCATGCAACAAAGGAACATCGCTAGAAGCATCACCGGCAATATAAATAGAGGAGTTTCCACATTGGCCGGTGTAGCGGTTATAAAGAGGAGCCCCCTTGCCATCCAATTCCAGGCCCGAATTTTCCAGTGCCAGCCCTTCGATATTCGGACGACGACCTGTTGCTGCTAATACATAATTAAACGTTTCTTCAATCATGCCTTTTTCGCGATGGCGATACTCAATCGCTATGGCATTTTTTTCTTCCCGAACAGTTTTAATTTCCGCATTCAGGTCCAAATAAAACTCGCGATTAAATTCTATATCGGCATAGTGACTGATAGCCGCATCCTGAATTACTGCAAGCTCACCACTCCGACCAAAAAGTACTACCCTGACACCTAATCGACTTAATGCTTGACCAAGCTCCAAACCAATGACGCCCGGGCCAAAAATTGCAATTGATGATGGCAAATCCTGCCATTCAAAAAGATCGTCACTTGTTACTACGCGTTTCCCAGCAGTTGTTAGAAAATTGGGAATGAATGGCGAAGAACCCGTCGCGATAATAATGCGCGCTGCATCTACTTTTATGCTGTTGCCACCTGTTTGTGTTACCTCTAATTCTGTTGGCGAGATAAATTTTGCATAACCATTAAGTTTGTGGTTGTCAGGAAACTCATCAACGGATTCAATGACAGAATTTACAAATCTATCACGCTCCCTACGCACTCGCTGCATTACCGCCGCGCCATTAATAACCGGAGGCGCATAACTCACACCAAAAATATCGCCTTGCTGACCATGATGGGCATACTCAGCAGCTGCAATCAGCAATTTACTTGGCATACACCCGACTCGAGCGCAGGTGGTTCCATGTTGGGCCGCCTCAATAAGCACAAGGTTATCGGTGTATTTTTTGGCGGCGCGATAAGCACTTAACCCTGCTGTACCTGCGCCAATAATTGCAATATCAACTTTACGTGCAGTCATACCCTTTACTCCTTTTTTACAAACTGTATGGATCTGACGGATCAAACGAGATTTGGTTTCAATCGTTAACCAATCATGTGATTCACTCCCTATTTAACAGCGACAAAAACGCCAAGTGCCGAATGGTGATTCAATGAGCAAAAATAAAGCTTCCTTAACCACTTGAAAATTTCAACCGATGCAGCACAATCAGCACCCATCAAGAGTTCTCTTGAGCAGTCAGGGATTCTCCCTACCTAAAAACCCTTTGTGTGAATTTAAATGAGTCAGGAATCGCCGTGCCTTAGCTGTGGGGCTTGCTGTGCCCACTTTCGCGTGTCTTTTTATTGGGGTGAATGTCAGAGCACAGGCGGTCTGGTCCCTGATGAACTGACAGTACAGATCAGTCCGCACCATGCCTGTATGAAGGGAACAGAAACTAATCCTGCTCGCTGTACTGCATTGACAGGGAATGTGGGTTCAGCGGTTAGCTGTAGTATTTATGAAAATCGCTCAAGCACTTGCCGCGAATTTAATATTTTGGATGAAGAAGGCAAACCAAACGAAGCCTGCACGCGTGCGCGTGCGCGTCATGGATTGCCTCCAGTGCATCCTTCATCAAGTTTTACTGTTGATAGCGCAGAGCCAATGCTTGATATAACTCGTCTTTGAACTCAACTTTGGTCGCGTCCAAACTGAGCACAGCTTCGACCAAATGCTCGTTATCTTCCCGGCCATCATGCCAGTGTTTGCGGTAGCTGCCGTCTTTATAACCGTGATCCTGACGGAAGAAATTGAGTACATTTTTACCGACGTAACCGCGGTAGAGCTGCTCAAAACTCATATCCACACCTGCCATTAAGCGTGCGAATAAACCGATGTGAAATTGGCGATAGGCTAAAGTAGCAGCGACAAACTTTTCCAAATCAAGACGGAAATCTTGTTCATCTGTCGCAATAACTAACTCGCCTTGCAGGCGCGCAACAATGTCGTCTACAGCGGCGCCGGACTGCAGCAAAATACTCAAGCCAAAGTGCCAGATATCAATCAGCTCTAATGCCACTTGCTCGGTATCGGGCGATTGTTTTTTCCACCATTTCCAACCGTAATGATCCATCAACTCGGCACACTCCACCCATATGGCGCGATACCATTCATAGCCTTGTTGTTTCCAATTGGCATTCACCTTGGTATTCATGGCATCTTGCAGTTCGAGCATGATTTTAATTTGTTGGGCGTTCATGTTGTTTCTCTTTTAAAAGCTGGATCCCCGCTACGCGAGGATGACGACGGAGTTTTTAAGCTGGCAAATACTGTTTCGCTTTACCAAACAAACGATAAAAATTTTCGGTAGTTTTTTCCGCAAGTTCTTGCAGCGGAATTCCGCGTACATCTGCCACAAACTGCGCAACTTCGCGCACGTATTTCGGCTCGTTAGGTTTGCCGCGATAAGGAATTGGAGCGAGGTACGGCGAATCCGTTTCCACCAACAACCGATCGATTGGCATATTGCGCACCACATCACGGATTTGTTCAGCCGTTTTGAACGTGACAATACCGGAAATCGAAATATAGTAATTCAGATCCAGCGCGGCTTTGGCCATATCCCAATCTTCGGTGAAACAATGCAGCACACCGCTGTGTTCAAGGCTGCCGTGCGTTTTAATCAAGGCAAGGGTATCGGCTTTGGCTTCGCGGGTATGCACCACAATGGGCAGACCAATTTGTTTACCAACGCTCAAATGCAACGCAAAACTTTCGTGCTGGATATCTTTACTTTCGGTTTCGTAGTGATAGTCCAAACCCGTTTCACCTAGCGCAACCACTTTGGGTTGTGATGCCCAATTGATTAATTGCTCTGCAGTTGCCGCCCCTTCTTTCACATCACAGGGATGAACACCAACTGACGCGACTACACGTGGATGCGCCTGAGCAATATCAATCACCGTTTGGATGTTCTCCAAACTAATACCGATACATAACATTTGTTGAATACCGCGCTCATGGGCGGAGGCAATAGCAGCACTTAAATCGCCGCCATAGGGATCAAGCTTTAGGCGATCAAGGTGGCAGTGGGAATCAATTAACATGGCAACTCACAGAAGTACGGGCGATAAAAATAGCAAAGCCAGGCATGACCTGGCTTTGCGCATATCAAGAGTAAAGAATTTTACATGGTATGCGTAGGTTTGTCTGAACTGAGCATGCCAGCGAGGTAATTTTCGATTTTGTTGATAGCAGTATTATCCTGATCGCTAAACTGCACACCGATTCCCGCCGCCCGGTTTCCCTGGGCACCTTTTGGTGTTACCCAGACGACTTTGCCGGCAACCGGAATCTTCTCCGGCTCATCCATTAAACTCAGCAACATAAATACTTCGTCGCCCAATTTATAGGTCTTGTTAGTCGGGATAAACATGCCGCCATTTTTTACGAATGGCATGTATGCGGCATAAAGTACGGCCTTGTCTTTGATCGTTAACGAAAGTATGCCGTTGCGGGCACCACCACCAATCGGTTGCATAACTGATCCTGTTTGTCGTTTTTTTAACTACACGAGCGCCAATGAGATCGAACACTAATAGATTAGCTGACTAGTGTCCAGACGCCATTGCGCGATTCGTGCTGGCGCGCAATAAGGCACCCCAATCGAGCAATAATTCCTCTAATAACAATTGCTTATTGGGGTTTGCACCGCTGAGAAGTTGCCTTTTGGAGAGCATTAATTTTTCAACATAGCGATGCAACAGCGGTAAATTCAGATGGTTTAATCGTTCGCGCAGCTCTACCGGTGTGTGCTGCATTTGCGCATCATCAGCTCCAGCTTTCCAGCGAGCTATGCTATGCAGCAAACTGAGCAACCATTCCACCAGCCCTTGTACATCACCGCCGTGCCATTGGGCAGCCACCTCTATCGCCGACACCTGCCCTAAACTTAAGCGGGTAAATAATTGTAGTGTCTGTTCACGCTGCTCCAGTGCATCCCCCTGCAGCAACGCCAGCGCAGTTAAAGGCGACCCACGCGCCGCCGCCAAAAGGCTTTCTGGTGTGGCATTGCTGCCGACCAACAACGGTGATAACCAACGAATAACCTGCTCGCTGCGCGGCATGGGAAATTTACGCAATTGGCAGCGACTGCGGATGGTGGGCAGCACTGCGCTGGGGCTGTGCGCAATTAATACCAGCAAGGTATTTGCTGCCGGCTCTTCCAAAGATTTCAATAGCGCGTTAGCCGCATTGCCATTCATCGCCTCAGCAGGTTCGATAATGACCACTTTATAACCGCCCTGCTGGGCAGTTTTACTGAGCGATTCGGTTAACTCACGCACCTGGTCAACCTTGATTGCCTTCCCCGCTTCTTCTGGCTCCAACCAAACCAGATCCGGATGGGTATGGGCTTTATTCAATTCACAGCCGCGGCATTTGCCACAGACAGTGCCTTCAATGGGCGCATCGCACAACAAAAGCTGCGCCAAGGCATCGGCCAAATGACGCTTACCAATGCCGCGCGGCCCGGCAAACATCATGGCATGAGGCAGCTTTCGGGCGGTATGTTGCTGCACCAACTGCTGCCACTCAGGTAATTGCCAAGGGTAAGGATGAATCGGGAAATCACTCATGAAACTACTCGAAAATAGCAAAACGAATAAAAGATTGGGCAAGCTTAGCAAATTTGCGATAATCCGCGCCCGCTTAATTCAGCCTCAGGCCAGCCAATGACCGATTCCCAGCTCGACATTCTCTACCTTGACGAGGATTTGCTCATTGCGAACAAGCCGGCAGGGCTGCTCTGCGTACCCGGTAAAGGCCCTGATAAGCAAGACTGCCTTTACAATCGCGCACTGAAATTCAACCCTAACGCCCGCGTGGTGCATAGGTTGGACCAAGGTACATCCGGTATTGTGATGTTCCCCCTCAATTACCTCACGTTGAAAAACCTTACCCATAAGTTTGAGGCACGCGATATTCACAAGCGTTATGTGGCAGTAGTCGAGGGATTGGTGGCCGAGGATGAGGGCGAGATAACGCTGCCGCTGATTTGCGATTGGCCCAATCGCCCGTTGCAAAAAGTGTGTTTTGAAAGTGGCAAATCAGCCCATACCCGTTACAAAGTACTAGAGCGCCATAGCGACACCAATACCACTCGCGTCCTGCTTGAACCAGTTAGTGGACGAACCCATCAGTTGCGCGTGCACATGCTGAGCCTTGGGCACCCAATGCTGGGCGATGGACTTTATGCACCCGCCGATGTACTCGCCAAATCTCCGCGCCTGTTGCTTCACGCCCAGGAGCTATGGTTTGACCACCCTATCACCGGCAATCCATTACGAGTGGAAGCTCCAGCTGCGTTTTAGTTTCTTGTTAACACACCGGGGCAAGAAGTTAATTCAGCAGCGCCGATAGCACTTTATCTATATCAGTTTGAACTTCACTCAGGGGTTGTCCCGCATCCACCAAGGCGTAGCACTCTGGTGCCGCCAAAGCGCGCTGGCGATAAGCGGCGCGAACTCGCTCAAAAAAGACGATAGTTTCGCTCTCAAATCGATCCAACTCACCGCGCTGACGAGCGCGATCCAGCCCAAGCTGGACGTCTATATCCAGAATTAAGGTTAAATCAGGCCGTAAATCTCCCTGCACCAGCTGCTCAAGCTGGTCGATGGTTGATTTACTCAAGCCGCGCCCACCGCCCTGATAAGCGTAGGTCGCATCGGTAAAACGATCACTCAATACCCATGCACCGCGCGCAAGCGCCGGCTTAATCACCTGTGCCAAATGCTGGGCACGGGCGGCAAATACCAGCAAGAGTTCTGCCGTCTCATCCACTGGCTCATCACGTTTGCTAAGCAATAGGTGGCGAATCTGTTCTGCCAAAGGTGTACCGCCGGGTTCGCGGGTAACAATTACCTCAATACCCTTGGCCTCCAACCAATCGCGCACAAAGGCCAGGTTGGTACTCTTCCCGACACCTTCGGTGCCTTCTATAGTAAGAAATTTGCCGCGTTGCATAACTCTCTCTGATCTTAAATTTAATAACTTACGCATTCCTTCCCCTTGGGGGAGCGCGTATCATACCGGCTTTTTCCAGCACCACCCTCTAAATCTCAAGGGAGATTCACCATGATCACATTACACACTAACTACGGCGATATCGTTATTGAACTGGATTTTGATAAAGCGCCCAAGACCGCAGCCAACTTTAAACAATATGTAGAAGAAGGCTTTTATAACGGCACTATTTTTCATCGTGTCATTGATGGCTTTATGATCCAAGGTGGCGGTTTTACGGAAGATTTTCAACAAAAAGAAACCCGTGAAATGATTCAGAACGAAGCTGACAATGGCCTGCAAAACCTGACCGGCACTTTGGCTATGGCGCGCACCAATGATCCGCACAGCGCCACCGCGCAATTCTTTATTAACGTAAAAGACAACAGCTTCCTCAATCACTCAGGCAAAAATGCATCCGGTTGGGGCTACTGTGTGTTTGGTAAAGTTGTTAATGGCATGGACGTGGTCAACAAAATCAAAGGTGTAAAAACTGGCAGCAAAGGTTTCCATCAAGACGTACCTAAAGAAGCCGTTATTATTCAAAGCGCCACTATCGCTGAATAATATGTACACACTGTTTATTTCAGATTTACATCTCCACGAATCACGCCCGCAGATCACGCGGGCGTTTTTTCATTTTTTGCATACACAAGCAATTAACGCCGAAGCACTTTATATCCTTGGTGATTTTTTTGACGCCTGGATTGGCGACGATGATGACGCTGAGCTTCCCCAACAAGTAGCGAATGAATTACTTGCACTTACCCGGAATGGCGTCACGATTTATTTTATGCATGGCAACCGGGATTTTTTATTAGGCGATAGCTACGCCAAAAAATCGGGCATGATAATTATCCCCGAAGGCACCGTTATTGATTTATATGGCACAGCAACGCTACTGGTTCATGGCGATGCGCTCTGCACCGACGATAAAGATTACCAAGCATTTCGAGCAATGGTTCGCAGCGCACAATGGCAACAACAAGTGCTTGCGCAGCCACTTGCCGCACGCCGTGCGTTAGCAGCGCAACTGCGTGATAAAAGTCAAAGTATGAATAGCCTGAAAGCGGCAGATATAATGGATGTAACACCGGCCGAAGTAGTTAAACAGATGGAAGAGGCAAAAGTACAAGTTATGATTCACGGCCACACTCACCGCCCTGCACGCCATAAGCTGTTGGCTAACAACCGTCCTGCAGAGCGCATTGTACTGGGCGATTGGCATGATTTTGCCTGGTGCATCAGGGCCGACAGCAATGGTATGGAACTAAAAAACTGGGAGATTTAAAAAACTAATTTATTGTAGCTTTAAATAACCAAGCCTTTTAAGCAAAAGGTCTCACAACCACTCTGGTTGAAAGTTTAACGGCTGCGACTTGTCATCATGTAAAGCCCAGCAACAATTACAAACAGCGGCCACCAAGTCCAAAATGAAAGATCCAGCAGAAACATCAGCGCGACAAACACAATTGTTCCCGCTGATACCAGTGAGTTGGCTACAGCAACGCCCAGCCCCTCTTTGCGATAAAAACTAAATGCCTGCTGTAGCGGCCCAATGGCAGCAAGCAAAATAAAAAATGCCCACCAGTTGTGAAAATCCAAAAAGAATAATTCATAGCCCAGGTTGCGCGCCAACAACAAGCCACCAATCACAACAATAGCCAAACCGAGCGGCCAATTAACAGAGCGTGATGCAGTTTTTGGTGTATTCACATTCTGTGGACTATTCGTTTGTGGAGCGGGAACTTGGGGTTTATCGTCTGGCTGATTCATAAAAAATCCTTTCAGGTCTATAACGTTGGAATCGCTGCTAGTAAGTGACGGGTGTATTCTTGCTGTGGCGATGCAAACAATTGCTCTGTTTCACCTTCCTCTATCAACTTACCTTTCTGCATTACAACTACCCTGTCACACAAGTAACGCACCACCGACATGTCGTGGGAAATAAACAACATGGTTAAATTGTGTTTTTGAGTTAGCTCCAATAACAGGGCGAGAATTTGTGCACGAATAGTCACATCGAGTGCCGAGACTGGCTCATCGGCAATAATCAAGCGCGGTTTTAATGCAATAGCACGAGCGATAGCGATACGCTGACGCTGACCGCCGGAAAACTCATGGGGGTATTTGCGAATAAACCGACGATCCAGCCCGACGTCATCCATTAACTCTTTTACTTTTTCAAGCACGGTGGCCTGAGTGGCCAGCTTATGCACTAACAGTGGTTCAGCCAAAGTATCAAATACCGTCATACGCGGATTAAGCGATGCATAGGGGTCTTGAAAGATCATTTGAATTTGGGGGCGGACACTACTGAAATCCACTTCAGTTGCAGCAAGAAGATTTTTACCGTTAAACACAATCTCCCCGGATTGCGCATCCACCAAGCGAATAATACTGCGCCCCAAGGTTGATTTCCCTGAGCCGGATTCACCCACCAAACCCAAAATTTCTCCACGGCGAATAGTAATGCTCACATCATCCACACCGCGCGCAAAGCGAGTTACTCTTCTGAAAATAGCACCAACTCTGTGAGGAAATCCAACCTGTAATTTTTTAATTTCCAGCAGTGGCGCTTCATTCGGTTGCACAGCACTTGGAACCGGTTTGGCGGTAGTCAGCACTGCACTCAATAATTTGCGCGTATATTCCTGTGTAGGATTTTTAAAGATTCCCACTGCAGTACCCTGCTCTACCAGCTTACCCTTTTCCATCACCAATACATGATCAGCCATTTGCGCAGCCACGCCCAAATCATGGGTGATAAAAATAACTGCCAACTTGCGTGTTTGTTGCAGTTGTTTTATGAGGGTGAGAATTTGCGCTTGTACCGTAACATCCAGCGCCGTGGTTGGTTCATCGGCAATTAACAACTCCGGCTCAGCCAATAACGCCATCGCAATCATGACGCGTTGGCGCATACCGCCGGAAAATTGGTGCGGATATTCGTGTATACGTTTGGCTGCATCTTGAATACCTACTTCATGCAGCGTAGCAATCGCCTTTTCAAGCGCCTGCTGTTTACTTACCCCTTTATGTTGCAATAACACTTCGGTTAGTTGATCCGCAATGCGCATGTTTGGATTAAGACAGGTCATTGGATCTTGAAAAATCATGGCGATTTTATTGCCGCGAACTTGACGCAACTCGGCTTCGCTCATTTGCAACAGATCTTGTCCATGAAATAACGCACGACCAGATTCAATTTTTCCCGGTGGCATAGGAATGAGCCCCAGCAAGCTATAACAGGCTACAGATTTACCTGAACCCGACTCGCCCACTATACCCAGCACTTCACCGGCCTTGAGTGAGAAATGTAGATTTTCAACCGCTACTGTTTGCCCATTGCGGGTATTAAATACCACGCGCAAATTTTCAACCGCTAATAATGTTTCTTGGCTCATGACTTAATCCTTGGAGGCTCGTGGGTCAAGCGCATCACGCAAACCATCACCGAGGAAGTTGAGAGAAAATAGCGTGATAGTTAGCACTAAACCGGGAAAGATAAGTAACCATGGATATTCCTCCATAGTCTCCACACCGCCAGAAATTAATGACCCCCAGGAACTGGCTGGTGGTTGAATACCGAGACCTAAAAAGCTAAGAAATGATTCCAACAAAATCACACTGGGAATAGTCAGTGTGGTGTATACGATGACTGGCCCGAGCACATTGGGAATTAAGTGGCGAGTGATAATCCGCCATGGCGATAAACCCATGGAGATTGCCGCCTCAACAAATTCTTGTCGCTTAATGCTAAGCACTTGCCCGCGCACAATACGCGCCATGGTCAACCACTCAACAGCACCAATCGCCAAAAACAATAGCAACATACTGCTACCAAAAATGACGGTAAGTAAAATAATAAAAATGGTAAACGGCAAGGCATAAAGTGCATCGACAATACGCATCATCACGGCATCAACACGGCCACCAATAAAACCGGCGATTGCGCCCCAGAGCACACCAATCGTAAGTGCGACTGCCGTTGCAATAAAGCCCACCATCAATGAAATGCGGCTGCCGTACATAATGCGCGTGAGTTGATCGCGTCCGAGTGTATCCGTACCCAACCAATGCGCCGCGGATGGAGCAGAAGCACCGAGATCCAAATTTTGCTCTTCATAACTGTAAGGCGCGATCCACGGCGTAAGTAGTGCGATAACCACCATAAACAAAATGACAAACAGACCAATCATTGCCATTTTATTTTTTTTGAGCCGGGCGATTGCATCCTGGGTGAGAGAGCGCCCTTTTTCTGATTCCAGTAATTCAACTGGCAAGCTATTAACCGGCATTATTGTTTACCCCCAAGATCCTGACGCACTTTTGGGTTTAACCAGACCAACGCAATATCGGCCAGCAAATTAAACAGCACAATAAGAAAAGCGAAGAAAATGGTTAGGCCGAGAATTAACGTGTAATCGCGATTAAATGCCGCCATGACATAAAAACGCCCAAGCCCCGGAATTTGAAAAATAGACTCAACCACAAATGACCCAGCGAGCAAACCCGCAATGGCTGGCCCGAGAAATGAAATAACCGGTGTAATGCCCCCGCGCAGCGCATGTACAAATACGATACGCGCCGTCGATAAACCCTTGGCTTTTGCGGTGCGAATATAATCCTGCGACAACACATCCAGCATGCCACCACGACTGATACGCGCTATATAAGCTGCATAAGCAAAACCCAACGTGATGGAGGGAAGAATTTTATCACCCGCAATTTGCCCCCAACCGGCTACTGGCAACCATCCCAACCAGATTCCAAATACCAATAAAAGTATTGGCCCAAGTACAAAAGTCGGCATACAAATACCAATCATTGCAGCAGACATGGGAATGTAATCTTGCAGCGTATTGCTTTTTAAAGATGCAAAAATACCGGCTGCAAGCCCCACCACTAGTGCAAACAAAATTGCATAAAGCGATAGCTCCGCCGTGGCGGGAAAACCCGCTGCAATTAAGTCATTTACGGTATGGGTTGGATATTTAAAAGAAGGGCCAAAATCCCCCTGCAGTAAATTACCCATGTAATCTAAATACTGCTTCCATAAGGGATCATCAAGGTGATAGCGCTCGTTTAAATGTTTAAGTACTTCTGGAGGTACTGCGCGCTCTGCATCAAAAGGGCCTCCGGGAGCCATTCTGATCATAAAAAAAGTGACTGTTGCCACCAGCAACAAAACGGGAATGGCTTGTAGGCTGCGCTGAATAATAAATCGCAACATTATTCGCCCCCCTTATTGCTGGCTTCCAAATACATATATTTGTAGGGGTGATAATCCATAGTATTGGGGAAATAACCTTTTACATCTTCCGAGAGTAAATAATTAGTGGTGTAGTTGTAGATGGGAAGAATTGGCGCTTCATCCACAAGAATTTGTTCGGCTTCTTGAAAATAGGCATAACGCTCATCGCGAGATTTAGCGGATGTTGAAAGGCGCATGAGCTCATCGTAGCGTGCATTACCCCATCCAGTATTGTTATTCCCACCGCCAGTCATAAACAGCTCAAGAAAGGTGTACGGGTCTATGTAATCACCGATCCAACCTCGTCGGCCAATTTGAAAATTGAGCAATTGTTGATTGCTCAAAAAAACCTTCCACTCCTGATTTTGCAACGAGACATCAATATTCAACGCTTTCTTCCACATTTGTTGAATGGCAACTGCAATTTTCTGGTGATCCTGACTGGTGTTATAAACCAATTCTAATTTAGGGAAACCTTTTCCATCGGGATAGCCTGCCTCAGCCAGTAGCTTCCGCGCCAATTCAATGTCATAGGTCATTTTAGCATTAGGTGTATAGCCCAATGTATCAGGCGGTGTGAGTGCATACGTAGGCAACTGCCCGCCGCGAGTAACATTTTTAGTTATAGCCTCGCGATCAACTGTGTAAGCAAGTGCCTTGCGCACACGCACGTCATTTAGAGGCTTTTGTGTCACGTTAAACGCATAATAATAAGTACCGAAATATAAATTCCCTTTGTATTGAGCAGAATTTTTCTCGCGATAGCGCTCAATTTTAGTACTGGGCATAGTTTCAGTTTTATGCAACTGCCCTGCTTTGAACATCCGCTCTTCAACCAATGCTTGATCGATAGGATAGAAATTAATTTTATTTATCTTAACGGTAGAAGAATCCCAATAATTATTGTTACGTACAACGGAAAACACTTTTCCCGGAGTCCATTCTTCGATAATAAAAGGACCATTACCTACAAAATTTTCGGGGCGCGTCCAGCGTGTGGCGGCTTCATCCATGCGACCATATTTGAGCAGCGTAGGCACATGGACAGGATAAGCACTATGGTGGTCCAATATTTGTAAAAAGTAGGGTGTAGGGTTTTCCAAAATGACCTGCAATGTATGTTCATCAATTGCCGTCACCCCAACCTCAGAAAAATTTGTAATCTTTCCTGAATGGTAGGCTTCAGCATTTTTAATGCTGTAAAGCATACTGGCATACTGATTACCCAAAGCCACTGAAAGCGCGCGCTGCCAAGACAAAACAAAATCCTCAGCAACTAATGCCTCACCATTTGACCATTTTGCAGTTGGGCGAATATGAAAGGTATACACCAAACCATCTTCAGAAATGCTCCATCGTTCGGCAACCGCAGGCACAATTTCCAATGTTTCAGGATGTTTAGAAACCAAGCCTTCAAATAAGGCCATTTGCAAATGGTATTCAGGCATACCTGTCGTTGTATGGGGGTCAATTTCGGCGGGCTCAGTGCCATTCCCTATGTGAAGTATTTGTTGTTCCGTACCAATATCAACCAACGTTTTCCGATCACCGCATGACAATAAAGAAAGACTCAAGGCGATCACAAGATAAACTTTTAATGCAGATTTCATAAGAAAACCAATGTCAAGTAAGGCATGAACCACAAAGCCCGCACTGGGGTTGCAGTGCGGGCTTCTCTTTACTCAGTCGCTAAATCTTTCGCAAACGCATCAAAACTATAAGGGCGCCCCAGGAAATCCTGCACCAATTCAGCTGCATCTTTGCTTCCACCGGGTTCGAGTACTGTTTTACGGAAATGGTTTGCCAGTTCAGGGTTGCGCAAGCCTTTCTTCACAAATTCGCTGTGCATGTCAGCAGCGATCACCAGCGACCACATGTAGGTGTAATAAATTGAGGAGTAGCCATTGAGATGACCGAAGCTGGCGTAAAAGTAGGTATCTTCTACATAACCAAATGGAGAATAAGTTGATTGGATTGTTTTCATCGCCTCATTCAAATCCAGCGCCGCTGGATCATTGTTGTAGAGGCCCAATGACAGGGCTGCATAAAACAGTTGATGCTTGGTCCACATGGCGCGGCCAAAATCTCTTGCAGCGATCATTTTTTCTACCAGCGCTGGAGGAATAACTTCACCTTTGTCGTTTTGTGCAAAGCTAGCAAGTGTTTCAGCATCCCACACCCACTCTTCCAACATTTGCGAAGGTGCTTCCACAAAATCCCACTCAGTTTTAATGCCGGAAAAATACATCCAACGCTGGTTGGTACCCGCAAAAATGCCGTGTAACAAATGACCAAACTCGTGCAGAAAAGTTTCTACGTCAGCATGTTCCATTAGGCCTGAACTGCCATCCCCACCGGGGAAATTACACACTAAGGCAGCAACAGGTAATTGAACCCCTTCAATACCGTTTACAACAGAAAAGGCGGCGGCATGTTTATATTTACCTGTACGTGGGTGCATATCCAGATAAAAACGCCCGATAACTTTATCACCCTCCACTATTTCAAACGCGTTTACCGATTCATGCCACACATCCGTTTGCCACGGGCGGATGGTCACCCCAAACATTGCCTGTACAAGGTCAAAAATACCCTGTTTAACCTTGTCGTAATGAAAATACTGACGCACTTCTTGTGCGTTAACTTGGTACTGTTCTTTTTTTACCAGATCTTCTACGTACATTTTTTGCCAGTCAGCAACACGGGTCGCCGTAGGATCTATTTTTTGCAGGCGCGCTAATAGTTGTTGATATTCCTGCTCTGCACGCGGAGTTGCAACGCCAGACACTTTATCGATAAAAGTTTGCGCGTTAGCGGGCGAACCAATCATTTTATCTTCGGTGACAAACGCCGAGAAATTTTCATAGCCGAGAACTTTTGCCAGTTCATGGCGTTTTTCAATCAGGTTTTGTAAGACTGCTTTGTTTTCAGGGTAGGCTTGCTGGCGGAAAATAATGTAGAACTGTTTGCGCAGCTCGTCGCTTTCAGCGTATTGCATGAAGGGAACATAATCAGGATAAGCCGTTGTGAGAACAATTTTGCCTTCATCATTCGGTTTGTGAGCGTCGATATAATCCTGCGGCAAACCTTTTAAGTCATCGACAGAATCCAATACCAGCTGGCGCGCGCCATCGCGAATGTTTTTATCAAAACTCTGACCAATTAAATTGATTTCTTCATTCAGTTTTTTAATGCGGTTACGGGTTGCTTCATCTTTATCAACACCGGCGCGTTTAAAGTCGCGCAATAAATGTTCGAGAAAACGTTTATCCAGCGCATCCAGCCCTTGGTTATCTACCGCCACCAAATGATTGTAAAGTGGGCGCGACAAACTAATTTCGCTAACCAGTTCTACAAATTTTTGCTCGCACTCTTCAGCGCTAACACGCACGGCTTCGTTGGGGTGCACGTTGGCGTAGAGGCTCGCCAAACTCATTTGTTTATCTAATAGCAGATCTATATTGTTAATTGCGGAGAGCAATTCTTTTGCTTCATAGCGTTTTGATTCAACAGAAAACGCCTTCATTTGCTCCAGGATTTGACTGTGATCAGCTTGGCAATTTGCAAGGTAGTCTGCGGCAACTTTATCGGTTGGCTGCTGCCATGCGATAGACGCAGTAGAAGAAGAGGATGAACTATTTTCTGTTGGGCTTGGACTGCAACCAGTTAGGAACCCCAGCCCCAGTGCCAGAACAGAAACCGGCTTGAGAAAGCCAAGCGGATTAAGTGCACAGATGTTCGTCAAGATAACCTTGCATCGACTCATAATTGCCTCTATTAACTATTGTTCAAGAAAGCGCATGATCGACAATACCATCGTCAACGCCAGCCAACCTACCTTCAGGGCATGGTAGTACACTTTCCACCACAAACAAAGAGCCTAAAAAACCATAGCCGATAGACACTTAGAGTATAAAAAATCAGCCCGATTCAGGCTTGGCAAGAAGCCGAAAACCTTTGCTTTTCACTGCCGGGATCTTTTGCAACAAAGCTACAGATTGCTGCTAAGCTTGAATTAATCCTCCAGATGCGTATAACAAGATCGAAACTATGCCTGAATACCTGCTTACTGAAGACCAGCGCGACTGTTTGCAAGAGATTACCAACGTCGCCATGGGCCAAGCCGGCTCCCATTTGGCTCGCCTGCTGGATGTATTTGTGGTGCTGTCCATTCCTCACGTCAGCGTATTAAACCCAACCGATATCGCCATGGCGCTTCAATCACTCAACCGCGAAAATCACAACGATGTAGTTCATGGTGTATGCCAGGGATTTATTGGCGGTGGAATCGCAGGTGAAGCCATGTTGATCTTTCACGGTACCGACTTCAACGACCTGGCGCGATTGCTGAAATACGACAAAGTACCGGATGAACAAGCGCAATACGAATTACTGATGGATACCGCTAATGTGCTTAACGGAGCCTGCCTGCGCGGACTTGCCGAACAGTTGGATACCCATTTCAGTTTTGGCCCACCCATGCTACTGGGGCAACACTGCAACATTACCGACTTGTTACAAAATAATAATATGAAATGGAAACAGGCATTGGTGGTAGAGATAAATTACGCCATTGAAGATCACAAAATTAATTGCGACTTATTGTTAGTGGTTGCCGAGCACTCAATCTCGGGCTTAACCGAAAAACTCGACTACCTACTTGATTAGGTTGAATGACACCGATGGCGAAAAATAAAGATTCAAACAAGCTGTTCGACGATGTTCATTGGCAAATGGACATTTTGCAAAATATTGATGTCGGGCTCGTTGTAATGGACGAAAACTATACCATCGATGTGTGGAATAGTTTTATGCAAAACCACAGCGGTAAAGCCCCAGAGAAAGTATTGGGTAAGAGCTTATTTGAAGCATTTCCTGAACTCCCGGAAGCTTGGTTCAAACATAAAGCCCAATCCGTTTTTGTACTTCAAAATACTGCCTTTACTACTTGGGAGCAGCGACCTTATTTATTTCGCTTTCCGCATTATCGCCCTATTACCGGCACCGCTGAATTTATGTACCAAAATAGCAGCATTATCCCGCTACTGGATACCAATGGAGTCGCACGTCACATCTGCCTGATTATTTATGATGTCACCGACACCGCCGTCAATAAACTCGCACAACAACAAGCTAACAAACAACTGCAAAACCTCAGCCGCACTGATCACCTGACCGGTTTATTTAATCGCGGTTACTGGGAGTTGAGATTAATTCAAGAATTCAAACGCTTTGACCGGTATGAACAACCTTCCAGCCTGATTATGCTGGATATCGATCACTTCAAAAAAATTAACGACACCTACGGCCACACAGTAGGCGATGAAGCTATTCGCGCCGTCAGTAGAACCATCCGGGAGCACACCCGCGATCTGGATATTCCCGGTAGATACGGCGGCGAAGAATTTGGAATTATCTTGACCAACACCAATGGCGATGGTGCCTGCGTATTTGCCGAACGCCTGCGAAAAACCATCGAGGAATCTACCATTTACGCAGAGGGACACGTGATTCAGTTTACCGTTAGCATGGGCGTAGCAGAGCTGAATCAGGACTTGCACGATCATCGTCACTGGATCGAAAAAGCAGACCAAGGCCTTTACCGCTCCAAAGAGGGAGGGAGAAACCGGGTTACCCTGCTCCCCTGAGTTTTACTGGCAAGGGGCAATAACCTTATTCCCTGGACCAGATGTTATAAGCTGATAACAAGTCGATATTTCTCAAACCGGTGGCATCTCAATAGGATGCGCTCACCCAACACTGGAATGGAAATACGCTTGAATGAAAATTCGTGACCTCGACCTATCCGATAACGCCATCAACCAGGAACATGAAGCACTCGGCATTCCTCCTGTAGAACAAATTCCCCTCCACCCAATTATCCGCACCGCAGTATGGTTTGCGATACTGACACTTATTGGCCTTGTCGCTTTGGGCGCAGCACAGGTATTTGGCAGCAGCTGGGATGAAGGCGTTACTACCATCAAAACCACACTCAATGACTCCATGTTTTGGAATGCTTTACTGGTGGGGTTGTTGGCGCAAATAGTCGATGGCGCATTGGGTATGGCTTATGGCCTCACCTCAACCAGCTTTCTGCTCGCGACCGGCGCATCACCGGCATTGGCGAGCGCATCGGTGCATATGGCAGAAGTCTTTACCACCGGCATATCAGGTATAAGCCACGCCAAATTCGGCAATGTTGATAAGAAATTATTTTTACGTTTATTGATTCCCGGCATTGTCGGCGGCCTGCTCGGTGCACTGCTCGTTACTCAAATTGACGGCGACACCTTGAAACCCTTTATCACCGTGTATTTATTGTTGATGGGTATGTACGTGCTGAGCAAAGCGTTTCGCAAACATATTGCCACGCGCAAAGGTGAACCCAAGCATGTTGCCAAACTCGCGTTATTGGGCGGTTTTGTGGATACCTCAGGCGGTGGCGGTTGGGGTCCGGTAGTGACTACTACATTGGTCGGTACCGGCCATGATCCACGCACCACAATTGGCTCGGTTAACTTCGCTGAATTTTTTCTGACGCTCACCAGCGCCGCATCACTGTTTATTCTCGTTGATGAAACCATCTGGCATGTGGTCGCGGGTTTGATTGTAGGCGGATTATTCGCCGCCCCCTTCGCCGCCTATGCGTGCAAAAAGTTCTCGACCAGGACTTTACTGATTTTGGTGGGATTACTGATTAGCGGGATATCGGTGTTTAATCTTTATAAGGCACTTATCGGCTGATAAGTGCGCTCACAAAAACCAACTGCTTTAAAACCTATATTTCATGCCCAATGTTGCGCTGCGCGGCTCACCAAAATCAGCATAACCCCACATGGAGCGGTTGTAGAATTCGTCGAACAGGTTATCGATATTGAGTGAGACCGATAGCGACTCATTCAATGCATAACGCGCCATAACATCGACCAACCAATAGGACGGCTGTTCCTGTCTGACATCAATAGGTTCACCCGTTGTACTGACGCTGGCAGCGATGCTGGAGTTGTAATAGGAATCGCTCTGCCACCGCGCACTGGCGCCCAGGGTTAGGCCATCCCAAGTATCCGTAAAGGTATAGCTGTGGGTAATCTTGAACATTTCATTCGGGATGTACGTCTGACGCGGGTTGCCCTCCTTATCTTCTGCTTCGTTATGGGTATAGCCACCACTGATCTTCCATTGTTCGCTCAAGGCGCCGGCAATCTCAATCTCATAACCGTCGGTCTTAATACCATCGATACTTTCGTAGATATAACTGCCATTGGGCAGTCTCCCCAAGTTGGCATATTCAGAAACATTGTCTTTATTGGCGCGATACACCGCCGCAGAAATATTTAAATCATTGTCGAAAAACGCCAGCTTGATACCGGCTTCGGTATTAGTACCCTCGGTAGGTTCCAATATGTTTCCATCCGCACCGTATTGACTGACCGGTAAGAAAATACCGGTGTAGCTAGTGTAAACCGACATAACATCACTCAAGTCATACACTAGTCCGGCATAGGGCGTGACAACATTATTTTCAGAACTACGCTTGGTCGCAGCACTGCCAATCAGATCGGTGTTTTTATAACTCCAGTCGCTTACACGACCACCCACCATTACCTTCAAAGGGTCGGCAAGGTTAAAGCGCACAGTCCCAAAGGTGCCCGATTGAGTGCCCTCTTCAAGGTTGCCGTAACGACGGTGTGATTGTGAGTAATCAGGTGCTGGTGGCGTACTTTCAACATAAAAATTGAGCGACTCGACGTAAGTCGTCGACATATACATAGTGAATTCATTACTGCTGTAGCTGTGCCCTAAAACCACATCGTGATCGCGTTCAAAAAGGACAAAATCACCGTTGACCATCAGATTAAAACTCTGGGTATCGGATTCGCGATCCGATTGCAGTGATGTCGGCCGGGGCGACCAGGGATCAACAAAGGCGCCAGTAACCTTATCGACAAAGGAACCGAAGTTTGCGTTGCTTACGTCTTGCGATGCAGTCGCGTAGCGATAGTTACTTTTGACTGTCCAGCCGTTGCCAAAATCGTGCCTTAGCTCTGGCATCACGCTGCTTTGTTTGATGTTGCGGTGCGCCCATGGCTGGCCAGTGGAGTAAGAAACCTCGTGGTCGATCAGCGTGCCGTCAGTATAAAACGCCGGATTGGAGCTCCAGTTATAAACACCACTGGCGTTGACTTCTGTGTTATCGGCCAATAGCGCGACGGTGGTTTGCTCTGAAAGATCGGCTTCGATAACGCCGTAAATCACCGATTTATCGCGCGTGTAACGGTCAATATAGGAATCGCCATCGAGATAAGCGCCTACAATACGGCCACGCACACTGCCGGACTCGTTTAAAGCGCCCGATATATCGCCCTCGGTGCGATAGTTATCCCAACTTCCGCCCGATACAGAAACAGAGGATTTGAAGTCGCTCGTCGGGCGCTTGCGGATCATATTCACCGTCGCTGACGGCTCACCCTGCCCACCTAAAATACCGGCTGCACCTTTTAATACCTCAATACGCTCAGCAATCACCGGATCAATACTCTGGCTCAGGTCGCCGGAATAAGTTGAATTGGCGGGGGTGGTGATCATGCCATCCACTTGCACGCCGGTATCCAACTGGAAACCGCGCACGAATACCATGCTGTACTCAGAGGCATCGCCCACTTTGCTAACACCGGGAACATGATCAAGCACCTGCTCCATGTCCACCAACGCTTTGTCTTCAATCATCTGGCTGGTCATGATGGTGACAGTTTGCGGGGTCTCACGCAGGCTCATCTCAAGCCCGGTTGCACCGTTCATAGAGCGCGTGGTGTAACTACCGGTCACCATCACCTCTTCAATTGATACGTTACCAGTGCCAGATTTTTTGCTGCCTTTAAGCAACGGTTCGGCTTGCACGTCTGCATCAGCCGCAAGACCCGTGAAGCTAAAACCCAAGCCGAACAGCGTAGCTACTGCCTGCGCCAGTATGCGTTTCGTAAACATTAATGGAGATCCTTATAGCGGGGGGAGAGAAGTTTGTTGGCACGTTTTTCCTTGACGGGGGAAAATCTCGCGACCTAAAATGCGAATGCTAATTATTATCATTATGTTTAACGAAAATATCAACTTCTCTCTCAGGCTCTAAAACCCCCATGAATAAGATTCACTTTCCGTTTTCATTACGAGTAAATACTGTCGCCAAGCATCCATCCAACCGCCATCTAGCAATGACCACTCTCGCATTAACCTTGGGTTTGCCCGCCGGAGCACTTGGGGCTGAAGCTCAGGCTACCGACTTGCCGATGCAACTGGCAGCCGCCAGCCCGGATGTCGAGGAGGTTCAAGTTGACGGCCGCAACCAGGAACGAAAAACCGCTACTCGCCTTCCCTTTGCCCTGCGCGAACTACCGCAATCAATCAGTGAAATATCACAAGAAATGATTGAGCTGACCTCCATGACCGACATGAATGACCTGATGATGAATGTCACCGGTGTCAACGTCACACTCTACGACACCCAGCGCCCACTGTACTTTGCGCGCGGTTTCCAAATCACCGATTTTCAGGTTGATGGCATCCCCACCTACAGCGGCTCTACCAACCAGGAATACGACACGGCACTTTATGAGCGAGTGGAAGTAATTCGCGGTGCCAATGGCCTGCTCTCAGGGGTTGGCACGCCCTCGGCCACTGTGAATCTGGTGCGCAAACGTCCGGGTAAAACGCTGGATGCATCAGCATCTGCCAGTGTGGGCTCATGGGATCGCCAGCGCGGCGTTGTGGATGTCTCAACGCCACTGACCAGCGACGGAAAATTGCGCAGCCGGGTTGTTGTCGCCTATCAGGATTCCGACAGTTTTCGCGACCGCTATCGCGAAGACAAAACTGCGGTATTGGGTGTTGTAGAGGGCGATATTGGTGAAAAAACCACGGTTGCTGTGGGCTATCAAAATCAGGACAACAACCCCGAAGGCACTATTTGGGGAACCATCCCACTGTTCGCGGCTGACGGCTCCAAAGCCAAGCTGCCCGTATCGACCAGTTTTGCCCCCGAGTGGACAACCTGGCAGCGTGAATCCAGCACCTTGTTTGCCGATGTAGAGCACAATTTCAATGAGGACTGGAAACTGCGCTTTGCAGTAAACCGCACTGAAGGCGACGTATTTAGCTTGCGGGTTTATGCCCAAGGTTTCCCTGACCGTGAAACCGGAGAAGGCGTGCGACTGTTAGCCGGTGTTGGCGCCGGTGACGACACCCGTGACAGCATCGATCTTTACCTCACCGGTGATTACCACTGGCTGGGGCGCGAGCACACCTTGATCGTTGGCGCCAATAGTTATGAGATGGAATCCAATACACCCGGTTATACGTCGGTTGCCTCCTGGAGTTATCTGGTACCCGATGCCTGGAACTACGATGGCAAGGCACCGCAGCCCACCTATTCCCGAACAGGCGCATTCCGTATCGCCACAACGGAACAAATGGGTGTTTATACCGCCAACCGTTTTAGCCTTACGGATTCACTCTCTGCCGTAATCGGCGCCCGTGTCACCTCCTGGGAGACAGGAACAGACAACTACAATACCACCGGTGCTTATGTGAATAAGACCGGCACATTTGAGGTCGACAATGAACTGACATCTTATGCAGGGCTGGTGTATGACTTGAGCAAACAATTTTCGCTCTACACCAGCTACACCGATATTTTTAATCCGCAGAACTACAAGGATAAGGACAACAATTTGCTTGAGCCGGTACTTGGCAGCAACGCCGAACTGGGTGTGAAAGGTGAGTTTTTTGATGGCAAGCTGCTCGCATCTACCGCGGTGTTCAAAACCAAACAGGACAACTACGCCGTGCGCGATATGACCCAGCCGGAAAATTCACTGCCGGATGGCAGCTCAGCCTATGTGGGGGTTAATGGCACCGAAAGCGAAGGCATTGAATTGAGCCTGAGCGGGAACCTCAGCGCACAGTGGGTGATTAACGCTGGCTATACCTACGTAGATACCAAGCGCCACACCAATGATCGCATCTGGACCAACCTGCCTGAACACTCGGTGCAATTGTCCAGCCACTACCATTTCTCGGGCGCATTGGCACCGCTGGTTTTGGGTGGCGGCGTTAACTGGCAAAGCGAAACCATCGGCTACGGTGTAACTCATCCGACTCGTACGGATGCAACATTCACCCAGGATTCCTACTTACTTACCAACCTCTATGCCACGTGGAATTTCAACGAAAGCTGGACGGCCTCGCTGAGCGCAACTAACGTGTTCGACGAAATCTATTGGGCAAATATTGATTACGCAAACTACGGCGAGCCGAGAAATGTGTCACTCACCGTGAAGTGGAAGTTGTGATTCTTTGCGGCTTAAACCGCTCAACACTTAATCAGTAAAACATCGCTCACTTAAACATCAGCCACACAAAACACCACCCTCACAAAACCAAAAGGCCCGTAATGGGCCTTTTGGTTTAAGCCAATCATATGGCTCATCTTCAATCCGGATGTTGTGCACACGCAAAAATGTTTAACGGCTCGGCCACACCATCCGCAACAGCTGTGGGCGCCAGCTCAACAGCATACCAACCGACGGCGCCGCTGCCGCCAAGAACATAATCCAAACCAATACCGCCATAGATGGACGGTCGGCGATAAAACACAGCACGGCCGACAAAAATAGGCCGAGACTCCCCAACAACCTGAGCTTAATTCGCACCTGGGTGCTGGGTGCGCTTGTTCCCATCACTTGTTGCCAGTGAGCGTTCATCGCCAACGCCAGCCAGGCAAAACCAACAAGGCAACTGATGCCTGCCAATATCAATACAATCCAGGGTTCAAACATGTTTCATATCCCCAACAAGTTCCAGATCAACCTCTTGCGCAGCAATGTTAGCGACGGGTTGCTCACGTAATTTCAACTTGCGCGCGGCGTAAACCGAGAGCGCCGCGGTAGCCAGCAAACTGAGATCCACTCCCGCAACCGGCCAATAGGTGTGGGTAAACACAGTTTTGACCAAATGATCGCCAGTGGTGAGCCAGTTAAGTACAACGGCTGCAACCGCCAACAAAGCAGCGATCCAACACTGCTCGCGCCAAGCGGGGTTGCGGGCGGCGCGGGCAACGGGTGCACTGCGCCATGCCGCATGTAAAAAGGCCAGTAACCAGGCGAACCAAAAGGCATTGATTTCCCAATCGCCTTTTCCAGCCAGGTCGGCGGGTAATAGGCGATTCGCAACCAGCATGGCGAAACTGGCAATCAACATTCCTGTCACCGTAGTAACCGCCAAAGCATCCACGATACGGCTGCCCTGGCTTTGAGTTTTGGCGTGTTGCTGCTTGCGCTTCTCGACGAAGAAAATAAAACCTGTTGCGATACAAATGCAGCCCAGCAATCCACCGATGACATAAAGCCAGCGCAATAACCAATGCTCAAAGTGCTGCAAGTGCAAACCAGTTAAAAACTCATTGATTTCAGACACCACAGTGCGTGGCGGGTCCTCACGCAACACTTCGCCGGTACTGGCTTTAAAGTGAATGCCCTCACCTACCAAGGCAACCCGGTCGCTGCCCGCGCGATAGATACTGACGTAGCCATTTTGGTCGCCCAAATGATCGGCAAACAGGTAGCCCACCTCGCCTGCCATATCGCGCGCAGCCCAGCGGCGTTTCGCTTCGGCCACCATGGCATCCACCGATGCCATGGGCGCAGCAATACCCGCTGCTTCATGCGGCAACCCCGTGCGCTCCGCCTCCAATACCTCGTGCTGGTCATGCAAAGGTTTGAGCAAGGTATGCGACACAGGAAAGTAAAAGAAGCTGGCAAAAATTACCAAACCGGTAAACGCAAAAAAGAAGTGGAAAGGCAAGGCCACCACACCGGTCATATTGTGCAAATCCAGAGCGCTGCGCTGGGTGCGCTTTTTAGGGCGGAAGGTAAACAACTCCCGGAAAATTTTGCGATGCATAATCACCCCGGTCACCAGCGCCGCCAGCATCACAAAAGCCGCCAGCCCGACTATGTAGTAACCAATATTTTTCCAATGCCAGTTGAGGCTGTAATGCATGGGGTAAAACCAGCGGCTGCCAATTTTTAAGGCATCGTCGGGAATGGCCGCACCGGTGCGCGGATCGATGGTCGCCCAACCATGGACGTGCAGGTGATCGTCGGCTGGATTCAGGGGTTTATTGGGGATACTGAACTCGGCACCAATGGACAATACCGGGTCGCGGTGTGTGGTGTAGGCATAGAGCGATGCCATGGGCATAGTGTCTGGATGGGGTAAATCGCCCACTACCCGCGCTGCGGTTGCGGCCATATCGTCTGGATGTGCACGCAGTTTTTCAAACACCGGTTTAAGTAAATGATCAAACGACGGCATGGGCTGGGGTTCGAAACGGGTGTCAGGAATCGCCCAGCGGTCAATCTCACGATCAAACACCGAGAGCGCGCCAAAGAAGAAACAAATCATGAGCACAAAGCCCAGCACCAGGCCAAACCAGGTGTGTACCCATGTCATTGATAGACGAAAATTGTTAAACATTAAAATCTCCCACCATGAAAACCTCAGCCCAATAAGGTGCGTTGCAGCGCCCAAGCGGCCGAGGTCATTAATACTGCCCCACTACCCAACAAGACCCATACCCGCAGCATACTGGCGGCGGCAAACGCCCAGAGGAATAACCCCAAAAACACCAGAAACGAGAGTAGTAAAACCCCGGTCTCGGCCTCGTGAAAATCCACACCCAGCGCCACCAACCCGGCCATGCCGAGTGCGGTAAAACCCCAGGTAAATGCGTAACCGCCCAAAAGCGCCGCCGCGATACGGTTGATGGTGACCCAATACGTCGTCATAAGAAGTCTCGTCGTATAACACTGAGGTACAACACTCTGTCGCCTCACATTTCTGAAAAGTCACACATGCTTTCATAAATGATACTTATTCGCAATAAGAACCAGCAAAGAAGAAGTGTTAAGACGTGAAAGCATTAATCAAATGAGATTGATTCCCAACTTAAACCCATTAAGATGGCCCCCCTGACACCTACCCTACTGATGAGGACTTATGCAGCGCCTGCTCTTAACCACCTGTCTGTTTCTACCATTGTTGGCCACATCCCATTCGATTAATGCTCAGCCCAACGAGCTGCAAGTTGTTACCCATCGCTTGGAAACCACGGCGCTGGGCAGTGAGTTGGAGCTGAGTGGCACGCTGCGTGCCCTGCGCGATTCCACCTTGTCGGTTTCCGTTAATGCGCTAGTCAAGCGCCTGCATGTAGACCTTGGCAGCCGCGTTAAACAGGGTGATCTGCTGCTGGAGTTGGACGACAGCATCGCCAAACAGGAGCACCAGCGCGCTCTGGCGCAGCTGTCTGCCGCTGAAACTGCCGCCACTGAAGCCGCTCGCCTGCGCGATGAAGCACTGCGCTTAAAACAGCAAAGTCATATTGCCCAGAGTGAAGTGAGCGCACGTGAAAGCGCAGCCAAACTGGCAATGGCACGCTTGCAGGAAGCCCGCGCCGACGCGCGTATCGCCGCCGAACATTTAGCCAAACATCACCTCAAAGCGCCATTTGATGGGGTGATCAGTGCGCGGTGGACTGATCTGGGGCAATGGTTAAACCCGGGCGATCAAGTTTTTACCCTCGTCTCAATGGATTTATTGCGCCTGGATGTCCAGCTGCCGCAGGAACACCTGCCCAGCATCGAGCATATTCAAACCGTGCAGATCCGCCCTGATTCCCAACCCGGCCTGCAGATTCCAGCGCGGATCGACACGCTAGTGCCGGTGGGTGACGCATCGCGCAGCTTCCTGCTGCGCCTCGCGGCAACGGAGGCTTCGCCCGCACTGGTACCGGGCGCCTCTGCCCGTGCACATTTAGTGTTCAAGCAAGCGAAGACTGCTGTGTTATTGCCGCGCGATGCGGTGCTACGCAATGCCGACGGTAACTTCAGTGTCTTTGTGGTGGAAAACGGTAAAGCCAAGCGCCGCCAGATTGCGCTGGGCAACAGCGGGCGCGACGGTTATTTAGTCGAACAAGGGTTAAAAGCCGGAGAGCAGGTGGTAATTCGCGGCAACGAGCTGTTAAGTGATGAGCAATCAGTGACCATTACCGCCGCCCCAACATCCAGCGCGCAGGGCCAAAACGATGATTGAAAAACTGGTTCTTCAAGGGCGCTTGCTGAGCGTTATAGTGCTGATTGTGTGTGTACTCGGCTTGGCAGCAGCCCTGCGCATGCCGGTGCAGATGATTCCCAACCTGGATACCCGCATCATCACCGTTGAAACCGGCTGGCCGGGGGCGACACCGCAAGATATTGAAAAAGAAATCCTGCTGGAACAGGAGCGCTACCTGCGTTCGCTGCCCAACCTCAGCCGCATGGAATCCTTCGCCGAGATGGGCACAGCCGTGATCGAGTTGGAATTCCCCATCGGAGTCGAGGCCAATGAAGCGCTTATCCGGGTTTCCAATGCCCTAAGCCAGGTGCCCAACTACCCCGAAAACGTCGATCAACCGCGCCTGTACAGCGAATCCTTTTCCGAAAATGCGTTCATGTATTTCGCCGTGCTGCCGCAAGTGGGCAACCCACGCGATTTGGATATGGACATGATCAGCGATTTTATCGATGACAACCTACGCCCGCGCATGGAGCGGGTTGCCGGAGTATCGCAAGTCGAGATGAGCAACACCCTGCGCCAGATCCAGATTCAAGTCGACCCAGCGCGGATCGCCCAGCGCAACCTGAGCCTGGAGGATGTGAGCAACGCCATTCGCGCCCGTAACCGCGATGTATCCGCCGGCGACATCAACGAAGGCAAACGCCGTTACTTGCTGCGCACTACCAGCCGCTTCGATGATATTAACGACCTGCAAAACCTGATTATCACCCACAGCGATGGCAGCCATATCCGTTTAGGAGATGTCGCCGAAGTCCGCCTTGATCACTATGAGAAACGCGGCTACTCCATCGTTAACGGCGAGGAAGCACTGACCCTGGCCGTCAAACGCCAGCAGGGTTCCAACGTTATCGATATCAAACGCGCCATGCTCGCGGAGATCGACAAATTGCGCGTTGACCTGCTGGAGCCCAACGGCCTGCGCATTTTGATGATTGGCGACGATGTGCGCTACGTTGAGAGCTCCATCAGCAATGTTTTCTCCAACCTTTGCCTCGGCGCCCTGCTCGCCACTCTGGTGATGTACCTATTCCTGCGTTCGGGCCGCGCTACGCTCATCTGCTTGATGGGGATTCCGGTGTGCACTATCGCCTCCTTCATTGGGCTGGCCGCCTTTGATCGCACCATCAACGTGATCTCCCTCGCCGGTATTGCCTTTGCGATTGGTATGACGGTGGATAACAGTATTGTGGTGCTGGAAAGCATTGAACAGGCGCGGCGACGCGGGTTGGATCGTATCGAAGCCGCCGTCACCGGCGTGCGCGAGGTATGGAGCGCGGTGATTGCATCCAGCGCTACCACCATTTTGGTATTTGCGCCGGTGCTATTTGTTACCGACGAAGCGGGACAACTCTATTCCGATATCGCACTGGCTATCTCTGCCTCTATTTTTGCCTCAATGCTGTTTGCACTGTTTGTGGTGCCCGCCGCCAGTGCCGCCATCGGTGGGCGCATGGACATGGGCGAAGGCTCCAAACGCGAAGCAGCTATCCTGAAAATAACTGACTGGCTGTGCTGCACCCTCAAGCGTCGCTACCTGACGATGGCTCTGACGCTGGTCGGTAGCCTTGGTTTGGCACTGGTATTTATGCCCGCCGCCGAATACCTGCCTGAGGGCGAAGAGCCAAAAGCCTTTAGCAGTATGTTTGCGCCGCCCGGCTATAACATCGAGGAAATGCACAAGATCGGCACTGAAATTCAAACCGAATTGAATCAGGCAACTGCAGAGGACTTCACCACTGAAAACGGTGGTATTCCGCCGCTGAAATACTACTTTCTGCGGATCAGTGCCGGGCAACTCTGGCTGATGAGCGAACCGCGCGACCCCGCCGATATCGATGTCATGATGACCGCACTGGTGAACCGCTTTGAGACCTACCCCGGCATGCGCGCCTTTTCGGCCCGTGGTTCGATTATCTCCAGCAATCAGGGCGGCACCCGCGCGGTGGAGTTAAACATCACCGGCCCTGACCTGGGCGAACTCTACGACACAGCGCGCCACGTGATGCGCCGCGCGGAAGACGTATTTGAAGAACCGCGTATTGATTCATCGCCCTCATCGCTCTCACTCGACCAACCGCTGATTGAAATCCGCCCGCGCTGGGAGCGTTTGGCTGAACTCGGTTTTAGCCCGGAGGAATTCGGCTTTATTGTTGCCGCTTATAGCGATGGCGCTTTTGTGGGTGAATTTATCGATGGCGACGACAAGATCGATATGTTTTTGTTCAGCACCGCAGGCAATCGCCAACAGCTCAGCGAGCTGGCGCAAGTCCCCATCAGCACACCCAACGGGCAAGTCATGCCGCTTTCCGCGCTCGCCGAGCTGCGCGAAACAGTCGATAGCGAAGAGTTGCGCCGCGTGAATGGTCAGCGCACCGTATCGGTTTATATCATTCCTGCCGATGATGTCGCGCTGGAAACGGCGGTGGATAAAATGCGCACCGAATTAATTCCGGCCATGAAACGCGCTGGCGAATTACCCAGCCGCGTCGCGCTCAGTATTACCGGCGCTGCGGACGATCTCGCCTCCACCCGCGCCTCATTACTGAATAACTTCGCCGTCGCCCTGGTGATGATTTACCTATTGTTAGTGGCAATATTTTCGCACTGGGGATACCCGCTCCTGATTATGACGACGGTACCCTTGGGAATCGCCGGTGGCCTGGTGGGCTTGGTAGCAACCAATGCTCTGAGCGCACTGCTGGCAACTATCGGCCTGGGCGGCAGCCATCAGGCGTTCGACATGATTACCATGCTGGGTTTTGTGATTTTGTTGGGGACAGTCGTCAACAACCCCATCCTGATTGTGGAGCAAACCCGCCGCAATCTGGATGAGCGCCAACTGCCTATCGCAGAGGCAGTGCGCGAAGCCGTCGCCAGCCGCCTGCGCCCCATCCTCATGTCCACCGCCACCACCATCTTTGGGCTATTGCCACTGGTACTTATTCCCGGTGCTGGCACGGAGTTGTATCGCGGTGTCGGCATAGTTGTGCTCTGCGGCCTCACCGCTTCCATGCTGCTGACGCTGAGCTTCTTGCCGTGCTTGTTGATAGAAGTATTAAACCCGGAGGCAAGTTGGCGAGATAAATTAACTCGACTTGTGCCGCGTAAAAATGTGACAAGCAAATAAAAAAACGGGCAGAAATTTTTAAAATCTCTGCCCGTTTTTATTGGCAATTGTTTTTTATTGACAATTGCTTTTTATTGACAATTAATATGCGCGCTTCAAGCTCACAGGAATTAGTCTTCAAATACAGGTCACGCACTAAACCTGTTTTTATTGGCCTGCAATGCCTGCCTTATCACCCCGCGATCCGTCCCAAGAACAAACATAGATACCCCCTGCTCCAACCAGGCTTGGTAGTCTTCAGTGGCTCGGGGAATTGCACAAAATTGTGCTGGGCTTGATGCAACAGCCATTGCAATCTTTTTTAATGAATCTTTCACCAAGGGATGTTGTGTTTGCCAGGGCACACCAAGAGATGCAGATAAATCTGCTGCACCCTCCAGAATCACATCTACGCCATCCACACGGGCTAACTCCTGACAATTATCAACACCGTTTTTATCTTCAATCATTAACACCACACAAACACTATCGTTTACATTCTGATTGCGCATGGCAAGTTCATCAGATTGAAAATTCAAATGGCGGTGCACACTTAGCCCCCGATCACCTTCCGGCGCATAGCGACATAAGCGCACGGCCATTCGTGCCTGCTCTGCCGATTGAATACGCGGAAACACTATGCCACTGGCTCCCGCATCGAGTATGGGCAATACCAAATGGGATCGCGCCAACGGAACCCTGACCAATACAGCCAATCCGTGGCTGCGAGCGGTCACAATCATATGATCCAAGGTTTGCATATCCGTGAGGCTATGTTCCAGATCAATGATTACAAAGTCGTAGTTTGCAACAGCAATAAACTCCACTAGCAATGGTGATGGAGTAAAACAAAAAATCCCCGACAGCGGCTCTTTGTTATGAACGCGCGCGCGCAACCCACTATGCATACTCCATTACCTCTTCCACTGAAATAACCAGGGGATTGGGCAGCAATACATAACTCGCATCACTATCGGCATGTTGAAAAAATCGTGTTATCAGGTTGGCTTTGGCAATTAAGGCATCCCCTTTTAATAATCCCCCAATACGCCGTTCAACTAATTCCGAATTAACCGGTTCCGAATTAAGTAGCTTCGAATTAACGCTAGTTGAAAAACGCTCCAAGGTTTTTCGTACCATTTCCCATAACTGCTGTTCATTGAGGCCAAATCGGCAAATCTGATAAATCACTTGCCCGAGATGATTCACAAATAAACAATAATTGAGCCGCTGCCAGGTTTTATTTTCATCGTGTAACACACTGGTCAGGGCTTTTCCTTGCATTCCATGCAGCAGGCTTTGGTCCCACATTCCTTTAATTAATTTTGTACCTTCCAAATCCCGCAGTATGACACCAACAGGCCATCCACTTTCCAATTTTACAACCACATTTTGTAGATGCGGCTCGCACACAACGCCCTGCTCGAAATAGGCAGATAATAGCGGCTGCACAAGATGACTGAGATATAGCGAAAACCATTCAAGGGCAACCTGGTTGCCTTGCGAGGTACCCTTGATTGCGCCCAGGGAGTTAAAACATTTTTCTAACCAGGATTCCCCTTTATGGTTATCTCCAAATAAAGTTGCACTCAACACATTCTGAATGTTTTGTGAAAATTGAAATGGTTTGGCATCACGAAAGATGACACCGAAATGGCTACGCAAATCCGCCTGAACATTTTCATCCGCATGAGGAATATCAGCGGATAACGCAAAAGGCTCCAGTACAAATTCAAAACCCGGAAACTGCTTTTTCATACCAACCACAATAGGCGAAAGAATGTTTGTCAACTTGACCGCTGCATCAAGTTCATAATAAGCGTTCTTTCTCACACTATTGGTGATTCGCATACTCAGTGAACATTTTAAAAAATAGGGGAAATCAGCGTTATACAAGGTGCGGACGGATATGGTGGGCTTAAAATAAATACCCGAAGCGCCAAGGTATTTTACTACTCCCTCTTCAATACTTTTATGAATGGGGGCATGCTGCAATAAATAGTTAGCTTGCCAAGGGTGACAAGGCACAAGGCTCCATCCAGCAGGAATATCATGACGGGACACCTGCGCCATCTGCTCAACTAAAGGTTGTATTTCAAGCTCACTGCTGTTTGCCACCCACTGAACCTGAGGAGACAACGCAAAATAATGCAATTGGAACGCGCTGCCAAATTCCGGGCTATAACGTAAAGATTCTGTTGCAGAGAATCCTTGCCGACATTTAGGCGCAGGATGAAAGCTATGACCATAAATAAGCGCAGATTCTGACTCGATATAAGCGCTGTAGTGTTCTGCGCTGACATCAAAACAACGGGCGACACTTTGTTGAATAAACTCCGTGCTATTTTGTATTTGATCAAGCATTTCCTGCTTTACCTTAGCATTCTGGTAACGCAGGCAAAGCTCCTCTACTATCAGTGTGGATAGGCTTTTCCATGGCAATAATTCAAAAACCGAACCGGCATTAAAATCGGCAATAGACAACGCAGAGGTATAAATATAATTTCCAATCGCAGAGCGATTCGCAACCTTAACTGACAAGCGCTTTCCGAGCTGTGGAAACTTGACAAGCAACATTCCTGCAGGGCCTTTCTCAATTTTATTCGGGATAAATTCCAACAAATCATTTGGTATCGCAATTTCTCTGACATAACAATTGAGTAGCGCTAATGCCGAATAGCGGTAAGCAATCAGGTCAATGGATTCAGGGGCAAATTTATTCATGATGTGAAACTTCCATGATGGGCTGCGAAGAACTAGGGAGTGGCTGGGAAAACAAGGGGTTTTTAACCCGATTAATGCGAACAGAGGATTCATTTTGCAGTCTCCGCTTGGTATGGGCTTCTACAATCACGTACTCAGACTGGAGATTAAACAGTTGGAATTGTTTATATTGCTCAGGAAAATCGCGCTGATAACCCATAATGCAATCGTTGACTAAACACCAAAATGTTGATTCAGCAACCTGGTAGTGAAGGTCAAAAAACAATGCAACCTCTGAAAGGTTCATTGAAAAAAAAGCGCTATACAAAAAATTTTTTACATCTTCGGGCTCGCTGGCACTAATGTAAGAACTGCTATTAAGCGCAAGGTGCTGCCTGGGTGTCGAGCGCAAAATAGTTAAGCATTCACTGTGAGTTACCTGGCCTTGAATAAAACGCACACCATCATGAAAATCCTTAAAGGCTACACGGATTGGCCAGCCATCTTTATGAATAAGAATCATGTTTTGGGCGTGGGACTCCAAGGCAACACCGTGGGCATAAAGCAGCCTAATCAACGGCAGCATACTCACTGTTAATAGCTGCACCAACCACTCGTAAACCCCATAGCGGGCAACCCAATTTTGAATTACCGGTAGTGCATCACGATCCATTTCCGTCAAACCGCTGAATGGGATAGCTCGCTCATCGGCTGTTAAATAGGGGTAAAGACTTTCTCGCCACAGGCATGCGATTTGCCCAGAGGCGATAGCCTCACACGCGGATGAAAAGCTAATTGCCTTAACCTCCCTGAGAATAATTGGATTGAGCTCCTTCGCTAAATAACTATCCTCAGCAACCAAGCGATGCAGCCAGTCACTAATAACCGGTGCATTAGCAATTGTATGTTCCGCTAAACCTCTCGCGGTGGAGGTATTGACAATATTCAACGCGAGCTTTGCGTAATGCACCTCAGGGCGAACAGCATTAGCGAGCGTACGGATAGATTGTTGCGGGCGATATGTTTCAACTCCCTCCCCCAACAAAATAATATTTTTTTGATGAATATCGGCCGTATAAAGCGGCAATAATTGGTTTAACCACTGCCAGGGGTGAACCGGCATAAATACATAATCGTCGGGATTGCATCCATACCCCCTGAGCAAGGTATTAAATTGTATTAACTGATCACCTAACTGCTGCTGGTAAAAATCCAATTCGCTTAGTGAAGGCGAAGCAATCGACAAACAATTTAACTTTCTAACGGCAAGCCAAACCAACTTAATATCCGGTGAAAACTCCGGGCCATAATGAAGATTATCGACAGCATCAAAACCAATACGCGATTTATAACAAGGATGATATGGATGTGCCCTGAGCAAACCGCTTTCGATATCGTCATAGGGCATATTCCTCAGCAATCGAATAGCTTGATTATCGGCACCATATGTATATTGCTCATTGGCATAAAACAAAGCAGCCGTATCATTTGCGAGTGTATGATCTAGCTCTTGAATAAAGCGCTCCATAAACTCTGCAGCTATAGTAAAACTGCCTGCTATTTCACTGAGAAACTCACGCACGGATACAGTTTCACTAACCTGACCGGAGCATGTGCGCAATACTGGTTCAGCACTGAGCTCAACCCGCCCAAAGCTTGCCCTACGGTAGCCTTTGCAGCTATAAATCACTGGCTGTCCATTTTTGGCAACACCCTGCACGCTGAACTCAATAAGGCTGGTTGATAGTTTTTTTTCTGCATACTTAATTGTGTCTTCGTACACCAGCGCCTGTATTAATTGCTTAAACAAACGTCGCCTGCTCTGGATATATTCTTCTGTGTGAAAAAGATGGGCACTGCTTGCATCAATCAAGATTTTGGTTAAAAAATTCATTAATTACCTCTCTCTTCCACACAATGAAAAGGATTTGTCACACTTCCTGTTGCACTTGGCATCCCCATCATACGGGTTCGCTTAATCAAACAAGGCAATAAGATTTGTCGCGATGGCCACAAGTGACTATCTATAATCTCTTTGCGCAGAATGGCTTTTGACATAACCGGCAAATTCATTTCATTGAGAAGGCTTTCAATCACACATTTTAGTTGCCGCCAAAATTCAACCATAGGTATGCCGTAGGCCTGTGACAAAGCATCTGCAATTGCGCGCAAATTCACTTGAACGCCCAAGGTTAAAAAATAACTGAGCAATTGCTGTGGTGATAAACAAATCAAGGAGTTCGGTGTTGACCAATCCATCTGGTAATCAAGCAGGGGAATTTGTTGTTGCTGCAACCACGGAGGAAAGATGCGTAAGGTATCGTGGTCACGCAAGGTTAATTGTTCCACGGCGATGGAATTAAATGTAACCAGAATATTTTGCCCGTGAACTTCGGGCATCACGCCATGACTAAAGCAATGGAATGAAAACTCACAAAACAATCTGGCAATTGCGGTAAATGTATGCAGGGAAAATTCAGCTATTGAATGGTCTGTAACATGCTGACGATACAACCACTCAATGGCAGGCACCTTGCCTTTTGTAGCTACCGCAAGGGCCGACATGGGAATTAAAGCTTTACCATCAGCTTCCGGGTAACGCCGTAACAGACAAGATAGGAATCCGGATCGGTTAGATAGCTCAGACGTATTCTCTGGTAAGAAAGCCAGCCATTGGCTTTCATCACACAAATTTATTTTTCCTCTCTCCGGCATTCGCGCAATTATCGCCACCAACATTTGCTGCGCTTGATAACCGTTAAATAAATAGCGGGACGGCAGGATACGCAATGCGCCCAAACACAATAGCGCTAAGGGCAATTTGGCGTGCACTGCCGATTGGTGATTGGGAATTAGTGATCTACCGGATGCAGTGGGCAAGAAGCTTCCCAGGGATTCTGTCACCAATATTATCTGGCCATCATTAATTTCGGGATCAAACTCCTTTTTTAAATGCATTTTAAAATGCCAGGGGTGAACCGGAATAAGCGTATATTGTGTACAGTCCAGAGCAATGTTTCTGCATGCATTAGATAAAGCGTTTTGTTCTGTTTCGTTAAGCAACTGCTCTGCAATTACCATTCCTTGGAGTTGGGCATTACCTACAAGATAATTATTGTTCACTGCAACCCAGGTTAAACCAAACCCATCACTGGTTTCCGCAGAGTATTGCCGGAAATTCTCTGCACTCCACCCCTTTTTTGACTTTGCCAAGGGGTGGAATGGGCGATCACGCAGAGCCGATAATTGTTCCCAATGATGCAAGGTGACATGATGCTGCCGGCAATTTTCAATGATGATGTCGAGATATTCTGACGACCATGTCGATTGCGCCTGAGCTAAGGCCAAATTTTGCATGAAATCATCCAGCCCACTCAGGTCCGGCAAGGAATCTTCCGTGGCGTATTGCACCAGACATTTCATCAAGGCCAGTGCGTCATTAATTCCGGTTATTGTGCGCGCACCCTGCGCACAAAAAATAATTGGCCCCCGGCTTAAACGGCAGACTTGAACATCAACATCTGTGGTTACGCGCGCGACAAGGCATGCCCCGCTTTGCAGTTCATACGAATAATAATGCTCATTCTCCTGCAGCAAAAAATCAGGTAGCTCTATCGAAAAATTGAGCGCTCGGATGATTGTGAAGCGTTCCTGCAGAGCAAAAATATTTTCCATTACCAAACCGTCAAAAAGCTCTTTTAGCTTCGCTTCTGCAACGAAACTTTCTTTGTGATTTTCAACCGGATTTTCCATATGAATATTCATTGTCATTCCCATCTCATTTAAACTGCCAAGGATACATCGTACTCAGGCGTACAAACTGCAGGCGTTTTTTTGCGGATAAACTGGGGAATAAACTGCGCATCACCCTGTTGCAGAGTTGCTCGCCACTCTGCGTTATAAACCATATCCATATAGCGATCACCACGATCAGGAAAAAGAGTAGCAATACAACTGCCTTTAGGAATATGAGGAATTAATTTCTTGATTGCAGCCACCACAGAGCCTGATGAACCACCGGCAAAAATACCTTCATCCTTAACCAAATCCAGGCAACTTTCACATGACTCCAAATCACTGGCATAAATCACATCATCAATTTCTTCTTTAGCCAGCAATTCAGGCACACGACTCGCACCAATACCCGGTAAAAACCGTTTGCCAGGCTTATTACCAAACAACATTGAACCCAGTGCATCCACACCAATCACTTTTAATTCCGGATAGGCTTCACGCAATCGCCGTGCAATTCCCAATATTGTGCCGGACGTGCTGACACCCATTACCAAGTAATCTGGGCGCTCAGGTAATTGCTTTAGCAATTCTTCACCTTCACCATGGTAATGGCTTTGCCAGTTACGTACATTCGCGTACTGATTGATCCACACACCGTTTTGCTTTTCTTGTAATAGTGATTTAACACGGGCAATTCGCGTTTCCAGATATCCACCACAAGCATCACGCTCAGTCACCATTTCAATATGCGCCCCATAGAGCCTCATAATTTCCAAATTAGTTTTGGAAATATTAGGGTCAACCACACAAGTGAGTTGTAAGTGGTGCACACGAGACATCATTGCCAATGCCACACCCAAATTGCCCGAGGTGCTTTCAATTAAGTGCGCCCCCTTGGGAATACTGCCGTCACGCAACCCTTGCTCAATAATAAATTTCGCTGGCCGATCTTTAACGCTACCACCCGGATTTAATAATTCCAGCTTGGCGTAAACACGGACATCCTGGTTACCGAAAATGCAATTCAATCGGACTATAGGGGTATTTCCGATGCAATTAGCGATGGATAATGAGTTCATTATTTTATCTCCCTGGTTCGTGGGTTACTGGTTTGTGGGTTATTGGGTGTGGGTTATTAGTTCGTGGATTAATTGTTACTGGTGATTACAAACAGCATGAAACCGTAAACCTATGATTGGCTCTGCGTTATGGAGAACCTATTGCACAATGACTTAATTCGCAGCTAATTAGTTTTTTTCTTGTAAGGTCATCTGTGTCGCCCCGGAAAGTAATGTGCTTTTTGTTTGCTTCTCAGTCACACAGAAAGCAACAAACGCAGAAAGTAAAAATAAACCTGAAACCCAGTACAAAATATAAGTCACTGATACCCAGGGAATTAGTATTGCCACTAATAGCGGGCCAACAATTTGCCCAGCCAGCAAATACTGTTTTGCAAGCCCAACGCCCGCCCCCGGCAAGGCATTATTTTTATCGAGTGTCAGCGCATAAAATATGGTTTGTGCGAGCGCGGAAAAACATGCACCTTGAAAAAAACGTAATGCAACAATTAACCAAAGGTCGTGGATAAATGGCAGTACACCGATTGAAATTGCACAACCTAAAGCGGCCAGAAAAAAATTGCGCCGTGGTGAGTAGCGATCATTGGCCCTACCCCACCAGGGACTAAAAAGCATGGTGGCTGCCCAAGCTCCCGCATGGATAACACCCGCCGATGTTGCCAAGGGCAAACCCTGCACTCGACCTTCCAGAAAAAGCACAAATACATTAACCAATGCAAACGCCGCTGCTTGCGATAAACAGGCAGCAATTGCCCAATATTTCAAAGCGGTATTTTTTTGTACGATTTGACCGCTGTTATTGTCGACCAACAATTGAGAAGCACCGGATACTGGCGGTTGTTTTATTTTTATCGGTTCTTCCAGTAGCCAAGGCGCTACGATTGCAGCCATGCCAGCAAAGCTAGCGATTAGAACTAAAAATAAAGGCAGCGACCAAAAATCCATCATGGCACCACCAATTGCCGGCCCGGCTAAAGAGCCTAGTGCTGAAGCACTTTGCAATAAGCCCAGCGATTGCCCCCGCTGTGACGCCAAGCTTGCCGCACAGGAAAATGCCGTTAGCGTTAAGCTCAAACCCGCCGCGCCTAACAATAAACGCCCCATTAAAAAACCGATCATGGACTCACTCAGCGCCATTAAAAACATACTCACTGAAAACCCCGCCAGAGCCATAACCACCATAAAGCGATAGCCATACCTATCGCATGCTGCCCCCATTTTTTTTGAAAATAATATTCCGGTAATGGCTGGCGCTGCGAGTGCAACACTGGACCAATAAGGTTCGTAACCTTTACCTATGGTTTCCAAATATAAGGGCATAATCGGTACCATCGCCATAAGCCCCAATGTCGCTATACATTGGCAACTACAAATGAAGAAAAAATGTCGATGGTAATCCGACCAGAAGCGCATAATTAAATCCTTAGAATAACGACAAAGCAGTGCCGGCTGATTGGCTTCTTGCTAATTCGTAAAAATGGCGCGCACACGCAATATCATCTACTGCCATACCCATTGCATTTAATAAAATAATTTCTTCATTATTTTCACGCCCCACTTTTCTATTGGTGACTAACTCCCCCAACTCAGCGTGTAATTGCTCTTTGGAAAAACGCCCTTCAAGCACTAACTGGTTAATAATTTTCTTTTCGCGATTACACTGCTCCCAATCGTCAACCACAACTTTATCGGCGCGCTCATAAACCTCTTTATGAACATCCATAATGGATACATTACTGATGAATGCCCCTGGCTTTATCCAGTCGTATTCAATGTATGGAGAATCGGTCACCGTACAGGTTACAACCACATCGCCTTGCTTTACGGCGTGTTTGGCGGAATCCATTGCATGGAAATGAATGTGCGGATAATTTTCACCAAACTGACGGGTAAAAATTTCAGCGGCATGAGGGTTAATATCAAATAGATAAATATTTTCGATAGCAGGAAATTGTTCGATCAGTGTAACAATCTGCATTTTAGCTATGGGGCCGCAACCAACACAGGCCACGGATTTGAATCCGGTTTTTGCCAGATACCTGGCTGCGATTGCAGTGACCGCCGCGGTGCGCATACCGCTTATCAAACTCCCTTCTAAAATCGCGATGGGATAATTTGTATTTACATCATTAAGAATGATGACAGCGCTTGCACGGGGCAATCCAAATTTACGGCCATTTGCCTCTCGGCTACCCACCCATTTAATGCCCGCCGCCGGCGTATTGCCGCCAAGATAGCAAGGCATAGCAATAATGCGATCTGCAATATGATTTGCCTCAGGCCAACGCAAATAAGGTTTAATCGGCTGAACCACCTGCCCTTCAGCGTGCTGAATTAAACCCTGGGTAACGGCAGTAATGTAATGATGGCTGGATGCTGCCCCTAGCCCCACCAAATCACTTTGACTTAAATACAAAAGCGGTTCGGGTGAAATTGAAGAAACGGAAAGTAACAAGGCATTATTTTGAGCGGACATTGTTTGTCATCCTTTGAGATATTCACTTTAAACAAATGATAAGTATTTTCATTTGAGAATCTATACCCAACAAAATAATATATCAATGTGTTTTTGCGATTGAAGTGAATTTTGTCGCCCAAAAACAGATTAAAAACAAAAAAATATTTTTAATAAATAAAAATTAAATTAATTCAAACCAGCACAAGATTAATCACCGCTTCTACAACACATAGAGCGACACCGCTAATTTAATTTATGGATTTTTTAGGACCTCACATTCGTGAGCATAAGGAAATAAGAACTCACATTCGCGAGTGTAAGGAAAAGTGTATTTATGGCGCTTCGTGAAATGAAAGTAACTTACTTATTATTTTTATCATTACATAAAAAATATAAATGGCTTAACGAATTGAAGGTTTCAATTCGTTGCGTTTACTGCAGAAACATTTTCAGCTTGTATTGACGATAAGTTTGTTTTATTGAGAGGCGTAGCCAATTAAGGCTGCGCCTTTCTTGTAAAATCGATTACCAGTTATGGGTAAAGCTTAGCTTCAACACCGTTCCACTTGCAGGCAAATGACTGGTATTGCTATCGCTACGAAGAAGTTGACTGTAGAGTGGGTAGTAATAGTGGTTAAGAAGGTTTTCCACACCCATCGCAACACTGCTTTCGTCATCGATTTTCCAGCGGGAAATTAAATCGACTGTGGCATAGCCATTCGTATCCCTGCGGCTGAAACTTGCAACGCCGTTAAGTCGGTAATCTTTTCCTTGAAATGCCGTTGTTTGGAGTTTATGGCTCCAATTTTCTGAAGGCCGATACTCGACATAAGCAGTAAACTTTAACGGGGGAATACGATTGCCTGGCATGTCCTGATACTGACTGGAATTTTGTGGCAACTCCTCGCCTTTCATCCAGGTAATAGTTGAACCAATACTCCAGCGCTCGTCATCGGTAAAATAATCAATGCCGCCCTCAACACCAAAGATTCGCTCTTTGGTGCGGATCAGCCGAAGACCATTATTAAAACTTTGTACACCGCCCAAATCTGATCGGGACTCAAACACACTAAATGTTGCCAGTGAATTATCCCAGCGCCCCCGCCAACCCAATTCGGCAGTATCCGTTTTTACCGCCTGCAAATTTGAACTATTGATATTAAATGCAGGTGTTGCATTGCGAACCTGCAAACCAATATCCGGCAATTGAAAACCTTGGCTAAACGACGCATAAATTTCATGCGCCTTGGTCAAAGAAAACACCGTGCCGGCATTATATGTCCAAGCATCGTAATCGACTGAGCCGCCCACAACCGTTCCGGGATTGGCTAATTTGGATTGTGATAAGGGGATGAAGTCGTCGAAGCTTGCCTTGGCACGGTCGTATCTTGTTCCTGCTTCGATTGACCAGCGTTTATTAACGCGATGCTCCAATTGCGCAAATGCACCTGACGCATTGGTTGTCACTTCCGGCATATAAATAAGTTTTCCTGTTTTTTTGAAAACCAAGCCGCCACTTGCGTCGTAAATCACCGGATCAAAAATATCCAACGGCATATCAGTGACTTCATTGTGAAAATCGCCACCCCACACCAGTTGGGTAGTTTTGCTCTCACCAAGCGGTGATTTGATCGTCAAACGCCCGCCATAGACTTCAGAGTTTTGCATTGACTGATCAACATTCCCGCCACGCACAGCAACTCTACGCGCATCAAATGGCGCAAAGCGGGTGAAAAAATCCCGATAATAAAGTTGTGCCGCAAGTGTATTGCCCGCGATATTGCGGTGTTCGTAATCGACACCAAAAAGTGTATTCTGGACGCGATTTTGCTCTTTCAGATCAAGCCCTTTTATCGAGCGAGCGGGAACACTATTTGGTGGCAGTGAAGCAACAGATGGATCAGTGGCATAGTCAGTATCTTGCTGCACATCGTAATAACTGGCCGACAATTGCAAACGCTGATCTGCATTTATTTTAAAACCGAGTTTTGTCGCGGCACTGTAAATATTTGAATCAAACATATCGCCCTGGCTTGGCTCGGGTGCAATGCGATTTCCTTTTGCATCAAATGATCCACCTACATGACGGGCACCAAGGCTCAGGGTGTAATCCACCGCTTCACTTGCCGCTGAAATGTAATGCTGGACTTCACCACCCAATCCGGAAGTGCCAATTTTTGATAAAGGTATAACACCGGTAATTGTTGTTCGCGCCTGGGTTTCGCCTTCGGGTTTACGCGTGCGAATTGAAATAATCCCACCCGCCGCTCCACTGCCATAAATGGCGCTACTACCACGCAACACTTCTATTTGCTCCACATCGGCAAGGTTGATGTTGGCCAGGTTGCGTGAAGAACCGCGGTTAGTATTCAGCGGCACGCCATCCACTAGCACCAATGTCTCCCTGCCTCGCAATGTCTGCCCATACTCGGTGATGGTGTGGGTCGAATCGCCCATTCCTGCGATTGCTTTTCCAAGCAAGGTGGCAAGGCTGTCCGAACCTTGACGTAAAGTGTCCAGCTCTTCCTTTTCAATAAGCGTCACTGAGCGGGATGGTTCCACAACATTACTGTCGGTACGCGCGGTAACTATTACCGGAGGCAGGGCTTTCACTGCTGGCGGCGCGGGTTTAGTTTCAATGGTGTAATTGCCTTCCTCCAGTTTAACAACGCGCAAATTGGTCTCACTCAATAAGTGCGAGAACCCCTCCTCTACTGAAAATGCGCCCACCAACCCAGCGCTGTTCAGGCCCTGCAAATGATCGCTATTGAGACTTAAATTAACGCCAGACTGACCGGCAAATGCCAGCAAAGCGGATTCCAATGACCCCGCGTCAATGCGATAGGTTTTTACTTCCTGAGCAGAAATATTTTCTTGTGCCCATGCGCTGGGAACCATGGTGACATTGGCGATAGCCAAGCCAGTACAAATAACCAGGGCGGTATGGATCGCTGTATTGCGCGGAGTTAATCGGCGAGCGGGAAAAAGGGTACGGTATTCAAACATCGGTTAGATCCAAGTCAAAAGTCAGTGAACGAAGTTTTCAAAAGACATGACAGGCGAAACGCAAAAACCGGACACCCAAAATGGAATTTTTTAAAATTTATTGGCGAGGGTTGATTGTCACCCAGTAACGGGTGCGCGCATCAATGGCCACAGGCAAGGTATCGGCGAGCAAGCGGAGAACAGTGTCAGTATCCGTGAGCCGGAAAACACCTGTTACTCGCAATTCACCAACAGCGGGATTGCAATGCAGCAAGCCGGGCCGGTATCTGGCCAGCTCTTTAGTGAAATCCGCAAGGCGCATTCCTTGAGCGTAGAGAACGCCATTTCGCCAAGCACCCGCACCGGATTGAATGGGGGTTATTGCATCGATAGACCGGGCTGTGAAGTTCACTTCTTGCCCTGACTCAACAATTATTCTGGATTGACTATGGCGGGTTGTGATCTCGACCGCCCCCTCAAAGACGGACAAGCGCGTGCCTGTGTCGCTGTGCCTGACCACAAACTCCGTACCCAGAGCGCGCATTCGACCATTATCGGTTTCAACCAGAAATGGTCGGCTTGATACGTGAGTATCAGGTGCTGTTCGCACAAAAATTTCGCCGGTTTTATGCTCCAGCAGGCGCTGCACATTATCAAATTTTACATTCAGCTCTGTAGCAGTATTCAATACAACAACACTGCGATCTGCCAAGATAATTTCGCGGCGCTCACCGGTAGCCGTGCGATAAAAGTTCGTTTGATTAGCCTGGTAATACTGGACACCAAACCAAGTAGCGGCAGGAATAAACAGCGATGTGGCAACTGCGCGAAGGAACCTGCGACGGGATGCCAGCTCACGCGGTCGGTCAAGCACAGACATCGCTAATTTAGGTTCAAGGCGATTAAATTGGTCGACAAGTAACTCAGCGTTTTTCCACACACGCTGATGCTCGGCACTCTGCTCCAACCATTGCGACCATGCATTTTTCTCAGCATCCGACAGGTTTTTGCTGTGCATGCGCGCCAACCAATCGGCGGCCTCATCAATCACCCGGGAGGTAAGCTGTTCATCGCTATGATTATCCACTTTCATTGGTCAGTCACTGGCTAACATTAAACGCAAACATTGGCGGAACCCCTGCGCCATATAGCGGGTAACGGTACGCACGTTCACATGTAAACGGGCAGCAATCTCCTCATAAGTGACCCCTTCCAATTGGGACATAAGAAAGGCGGAACGAACTCTGGATGGAAGCTCGGCTAGCAGCACATCCAATTCGTGCAATGTCTCCAACACAATAACCTGCTCTTCAATAGAGGGCACCAAGGGTTCCGGTAATTGCTCAAGCGTCACCATAAACGCCCGCTCGAGCGATTGGCGCTCGTAATAATTGATCATCAATCGCTTGGCGATAGTAGTGAGATAAGCTCGTGGTTCATTGACTTCAGGGGGCTTGTTGGATTGGGATTTAACCCACACCCGGAGAAAAGTGTCATGGGCTAGATCGGCCGCCGTAGCATGATCGCCCAAACGGCGCCGAAGCCACCCTTGCAGCCAGTCATTGTGCGTTGAATACCATGCATCGAATTGCTGGTTTGATACAGCGTCAGGCGGCACTGAGGTTCTCCCATACTAACCAACAATTAAGCAGAGCAATTGTTGATAATGATTATTGTTTACCATCTTAATTAATTATCAAGACGACAACAACCACCTGTTAGCAGGGATTACTTGTCTAATCTAACGAAAGGTACTAATAGAGGCCGATCGGTGTCACCCGAAAGAACAGAGCAGCACCCTTCACCTAAATGAGCTGAAGCTTAGTGAACCTCACAAGCAAAACTGCTCGCCACCTCAATATCACCTGCTTTGTAGATAGCAACACTCGGCCAAGGACATAACGGCCTTGAACGGGTTTTGCTCCAGTCGGCAGGGAGGGATTTATTCTCAGGGTTCACTGTGGCGGTAAGGGTTGCAGGTGCCTCACCTTTTTCCACCCATGCCACCAGTGCACCAAAGGCGTCAAACTGATCTGTCGCCGGGCCGCCACTGCAATGGTTCATACCGGGCACGACAAACAAGCGTGCAAAATCTTGTGCTTGGCCCGCATAATTTTTATTGAGCTTTTCATACCATTCCACAATATCCACCGTGGTAAATACCGGGTCGCTTTGGCCGTGGTAAATAATTAGCTTGCCGTCGTTTTTGTAGAATTTTGTAAGTCGTGGATTATCCACATCGGGCGGGGTCATATATTCCATGGCAGACTTTTTAAATTTGCCGTGAGTCGCGTAAATTTTTGGAGCATCGCGGTCAAAATCAAATTCGCTTAAAAACTGCAGCAACTTCTCGGGCGTACCTTCCACTTCGGTGGCGGGTGTCGTGAACAAATAAGCGAGTGAGCCCGCGCCCATGGTGGCAATTAATGGATGGTTATTCCACGCGGGAATGGGGCTTTCAAATTTCCAAAAACGCCAATCATCATCCGCGATACCTGCGTCATACCACCAATGATTGTAAAGCGATTGACCTTTGCTGTTCTTCGGGCCACTCATCATGCGGGCGAAGGATTTTATTTGTACGTCAGTCAAACAGCTGGCCGTTTTTTGTTTATCACAGCGCAGGCTATTGATATCAAAAACATCCTGACAGTGGCGAACTTTATTGACTAAACCGTCTTTGATGCCATCCAAACCATCGCACATTTCAATGACTTTATTTGCCAACAATTTCATATCACTACGACTAAACGCGTTGCGTAATTGTGGATCAACTTGTTGAGTACTTTGTATATCCCACGCATGTTGCACCGCCGATTTTGGCAAATTAAACCCGGGGGCGCCCACTAAAATCCCATCAAACATATCACCGTAACGGCTGGCCGCGACCATGCCATGACGACCACCGTTAGAACAACCCGCCAGGTATGTGTACTCAGCCGATGCGCCATAAAACGCCTTGATAATATGATGGGCAATAGGTGTCATGGTTGCCGTTGCGGCGTAACCATAATCATCCCGCGCTTGCGGATCCAAACCAAAACGATTACCCGCCGCCAAACCATATTGCTGATTTTCTGCAGCGTTGCCCGAGTGGCCCGCATTGGTACTTAACACCGCATAACCCTGCGCGCGCGCCGAACCACCCTCTGCGGGAACCACAGTGCCGTCATTACCGCCATTCATTTGATACACAAAACGGCCGTTCCACGACAAAGGTAAACGCATTTCAAATTCAATGCCGTAATGTTTACCGTCGATACCAGTACGTGAATTGACAATACCATTCAGCTGACAAAAAGCGTCTGCTTCATTCACTGTTGCATTCTGCACAACCAAGTGCAAAGACGATGGAAACTTATACTCCATTAAAGCAGTACAATTTTTTGCAGATGTAGCAGGTGCGGCCCATGCAGGTGAAATAGATGTTGCAAACAATAAACTGACTAAGATTGCATTGCGATTAAAAGCAAAAAAGCGATGACAAAAAGAATGCTGCATGGAGATCTTCCTTTATAACTTTATAAGAATGCAAAAAATATAATTATTCATTTATATACCCATGAAAAGTAGTATAACCAATCCTGTAGAATCAATGATGTAAAAATTGCACGCGACAAAACACAATTAGATTTCTTATCACCTATCAATGGAGCAATAAATGATTCGACATATTCTGTTAATAAAATTTAAAGCCTCAGTACAATCGTCACAAATAACTGCCGTCAAAACGCTGTTTGAAACCATGCCAGATAAAATTGAAGGTGTTGTGGATGTGGAGTGGGGCCTGAACGATAGCCCTGAAGGAATGAATAAAAACTTCACCCATGCAGTATTAATGACATTTGCCGATGAAGCTGCCCGCGCGCGCTATTTACCGCACCCGCAGCACGAAGCTTTAAAGGAGGAATTTGTACCACTGCTGGACGATATTATTGTATTTGATTATCCGGTGTAACCCGCAACACCAACGACATGGCACCGGGAAGGCGCGCCATGTCGTGGTTGTCTTGAGCCTTCAAAAGCACACTATTGAGCAGATGCATCCAGCGAGTGGATGTAAGCTACAACATCTTTCAGTGCCTGCTCATCCGCCAGAGTTTTGGCAATTGCCGCCATCTGTTGACCAGCAACATCGCGTGGATCTGCACCGCGCGCTCCCGCTCGATATTTTTGCAATTGTTTTAGCAAGTACCAATCCGCCTGCCCCGCAATACGCGGTGCTCCCAGATCAGTATTGCCTTTGCCATCAGCTCCATGACAGGCCACACAGGTTGCAAAATACTGGGCCCCGCGCTGTATATCACCTTTGACCGTCGCTGGTTGTTTCACGCTGGGCAACTTCGCTACATGATGGGACAGGTGCGAAATATTGCGCATACGCTCTAGCTCCGGCTGGAGGAAATCAACAGCGGCGCGCATGGAAATACCATCCACATCCTTAAAGTGCGTACCGCGCAACCCCACCAGAAATTTCTGCAATTGCGTTTGTACATAGGCGTGGTCCAGCCCCGCTAGCGCAGGCGCGCCCAATGCAGCATCGCCACCTGCATCACCGCCGTGACAACTGGCGCAATGCTGGCGATAAAGCACAACGCCACTCTCCGGTGATGCCCACTGCCACACTTGCGGCTTGAACGCATACTGCTCGTAGTACTTGGCGTAGGTCGCCTCATCCACATTATTGTATTTAAGGGCAAGCCCTGAAGCCCGGAGCTTAAATACCATTTGCGATTCGCTATCAAACTGATCAAGTAAGCCCTGCAAAGCCTTTAGCTCTGATGCACTTGGCTCCCGGCGCAGGTCGCGCCAAACTTCCAATAACGCCGTGGCCATTAACGGCAAACGCTGATCTGGCAGGCGCTGCCAGCTGGCGATGGTTTTTGTGAGATCGCCCGATTCGCCCGCAAGCATCTTCCGAGTAAGCATGTATTCCGGCGTTTGTTCCAGTGTGGCGAAGTGTTGGAAAAAACTGCCTTTGACAGCAACATCCGCGCGATTTAGCGCCGCCCAATAATGGTCGCCATGGCGCAAGGTTGCCAGGGTAAAGGCTTGTGCCAGCCATGAGTCGGATGGCAGCTGCGTGCGCAAACGCAATAATTCTTGCGCCGCCACTTTGGATGGTTTTTGTTGTGCGACTGCAATAAGCGCCCAAAGTCGGGTTTTAGCATCTGCATCATCGAGGCTGGCAGCTGCCGCCACCAAGTCAGCGGGAGAACCGCTTTCCAACAAGGCTTTCACCGCATTTTTGCGTGTTGCAGGTGATGGGTGTTGCAATGCGCGCTTGATGGCCGCGACATTTGTTTTGTCCGCCATGGTGAACTGCCCTAAGCCTTGCAAGGTCCAGATAGCATGAATGGATTGCACATCCAAACCGATGGCATCGATTTTGGGTTCAGCCAACAAAATTTTGCGCAGCGCAGACACTGAATCAAACCGCTTTTCTTGTACCAACTTGCGCTGGGCAGTCATCCGCCAAAATAAATTGTCATTCGCCAGGGTTGCAACCAGCCCGGCGGTATCTGCCTTGCTTAAATCCAGTGGCTTATAGGCAGGCGCGCCCTTGGCCACAAGGCGATAAATGCGCCCGTGTTTGCCGTCGCGTAGCGGGTTTTCGTGCGCATTGCCTTTGCCGACTACCGCATCAAAACCGGCAGATTCTTTAGTAGGAATAGGATTATGCTGAATAATAAAGTTGTACCAGTCAGCAACCCATAGCTGGCCATCCGGCCCTACATCGGAATAAACCGGTGACAACCATTCATCGGTGCTGGTTAATAGGGAACCCTGATTGCTCGCGCGGTAGCTACTACCGTTTTCCTCCAGAAAAAACTGCCCTAACAAATGGGCGGTAGGTTCGCCAATAAACGCACTGCGGTTCCAGAAACGCTCGGGAAACGCGCGAGCTGTATAAAGGTTAAAGCCGGAACCGGCGGTGTAACGACCGTGCGAATCCACCTGCAAAAAATTGTGGGTGATTGGGAAAATTTGGGGAAAGTTATCGATTTTAGCGGCCATGCCTGGCGCCAGCTGCTCGTGCTGACCATAGACATATTTCCGCCACAGCGGCGCATGCCATGCAGGTGCATTGTTGGCAGTGGAACCAAACACTTCAAAATCCTCGCTCAACCCCAAACCCCAGGTATTGTTATTGAGCTGGGCGATAGGTTCGATGTTGCGGCCATCCACATCCATGCGATAAAGCATGTTTTGAAACTCACCTTGGGTCTCGCTGCGCCCGCCCGAGTAACCCACCGCGCCCCAGATACGATTGTCGTGACCGTAACGGAGGTTCGACGGACCAGCATGGGTATCTTCTATGCCCCAGACACTGTTTAGCACCTGACGTACATCGGCTTTGCCATCGTCATTGGTATCTTTTAAAAACAGAAAATGCGGCGCCTGGGCAACGATAAAGCCACCATTGACCGCGACTATGCCCGTGGGAATATTCAAACCATCGGCGAATACCGAACAGCGATTAGCGCGACCATCACCATCCGTGTCTTCACACATACTGATGCGATCAGAACCCTTGCCATCGGCGCGTAATTCATTGGGGTAATCCAGTGATTCCACCACAAACAGACGGCCGCGCTCATCCCAGGCAAAGGCCACAGGGTTGGCGATATCTGGCTCAGCCACAAACTGTTGCAGCTCAAAATCCTTTTCAACCATGCTCAAGGCCATGGTTTCCTGCGGTTTGAGTGGATGTTGATATTGTGGCGGCGGAGCCACTTTACGGTAGTTGGGAATAGTGCCTCTGTCCTCATACTTGGCCGTTGGCAGGGATTTGGCGAGCGCACGATTCGCCTTGCGTTTCTCGTCGCCTACGCTCCACAAAATGCCGCGAATCAGCAGATCGTGAAATTCCAACTGCCCCCAAGTCGCTTCGTCATGACCATAAGCGGTGTAAAACACGCGACCTTTGCCCTGCTCGCGCACCCAGGTCCAGGGCTCCTGGTCGCGCAGCATCAATACGGTACGTCCGTCCTCGTTGTGGTCCCGGTGTACATAGGTTTCATCCTTGGTTTCAAAGCCTTTGTAACCACGGAGCACCGGGTGATTTTCTTGCCCCGGCGCAATACGGGTAGTGAAGGTTTCCAAACCATGGCTGTGGAAACGACCACCCACCAACTTCACGTAAGCGTCTGATTTGCTGAAACAGGCGCTGGCGCTGTGTATGGGCAAAAAGGCACCGCCCTGCTCCACAAAGCGCAGCAGGCTGGCCTCTTGTGCAGGCGTAATTTGATCGTAATTGGCGTAGAGCATTACCGCATCAAATTGCGCCAAACCCTCAGCGGTCAGCTGGCTTAAATCCTCATGGTACTCCATGCGAATTTTTTCTCGGCCGAGCGATTGGTTCAACAGGGGAGCATATAAATACGACAGGTGATAGCCCGAGCCTTCACGCTTGTCATGGCCAATAAACAGTAAGTTGATGATGCCTTTTTCGCTGTTTGCCAGAGCGCTATTAAGGGGAAATACGGCGCTGGCAAGCAACAGAATCAAGGTAAACAGTCGTTGGATGGTGTAGTTATTTATAGTTTTCATAGTTATGTCTTTCAGAAAAATAGCGATTACACGATTTACTGCACGAGCGTGAATGCAGGCATGGTCATTAATGTGCCACCCGCAAGCGCAGACTCATGTGCAAGGATTCCCACACAACTGATATTGGCGGACTCTACCGCGTTGGGGTAAGCGTTATGCCCTTCCAATACTGCGCGAATAAACTGATGCACCAAATGTGGATGTGAACCACCGTGTCCGCCCCCTTGGGTAAAGCTCAGGTGCTGATTGCTGTCGGCGTCGTAAACACCACGCCCGGTAAAGTGACGGATGGACTCAGGCAACAAATGGGCGTAATCGGGCACATCTACCCATGCCGGAATTTCTGGCTCGGGTTTACCCAAGGTATGAATGACCGGCTCTTCGCCCTCGACCAGCGGCCATTCGTAGGACTTAAGCGATCCATACACGTTGAAACTCTCGCGATACTGGCGCGCGGTATCAAACAGCGAGCGATGGATTTGCGCCGCCACATCGGAATCCTGCAACTGGATATGGCAAGACTCAACCGCAAACGGCGAACCGTACACTCGCGCCAACTCATCGCGGATACGACCTGAGCCCACACAGGAGACTGCTTTGGCCAACTTGCGCTCCAGCCCCAACACCGGGCCGACACAGTGAGTGGCGTAATGCATGGGCGGCATGCCTTCCCAGTAGCTTGGCCAGCCGTTCATATCCTGCTGGTGACTGGCTTGTAAAAACTGGATTTTGCCCAGTTCCCCCCGCTCATATAGCTCTTTGACAAACAGGAATTCGCGGCTGTAAACCACGGTTTCCATCATCATGTACACCTTGCCGCTATCGCGCGAGGCCTGCACGATACGCTCGCAATCTTCCACCGAAGTCGCCATGGGCACAGTGCAGGCAACGTGTTTGCCCGCCGCCAATGCCATCAAGGTATGGCGCGCATGATCGCCAATGGGGGTATTGATGTGTACTGCATCGACATCAGGGTCGGCGAGCATCTCTTCGTAGTTGGTATAACACTTGGCCGCTATCCCAAACTGCTGTACCAGAGCCTCCATCTTTTGTTGGTTGCGCTGGCAAATAGCCACCACCTCCGCCTGCGGATGAGCCTGATAAATAGGGATAAATTCCGCCCCAAACCCCAACCCGACAAGACCAACTCTCAATTTTTTAGCCGTTAACGTCGCAGACATAGTTCGAATCTCCTGTGATACCTGTTATAGGTTTTTAAAAGTAGCGTTAAGCGCCTGCCCACCACTGGCGCAAAAACGCCTGGCCATCGCGCGCAAAGTCATCCTGAGTGTTGGCAAAGCGGCGCCAAATACACACCGCCTCTGCCAAACTGGAGGCATCCGGTGAAAAACTTTCAATGCCGATAGTGCCGTCATAACCGATCTCGATCAGCCCTGCGCGCAACCCGGCCCAGTCACTATTGCCCTCACCCGGCACACCGCGATGGCTGTCTGATACTTGCAAATGAATCAGTTTTTCACCCGCCAGAGTGATAGCGCGATGGAAATCAGTCTCCTCGATATTCATGTGAAAACTATCCAGTGAAATACCCAGATAGCGGCTGTCCGCCTGCTGCAGAAAACGTTGCGCATCCGCAACGGTATTGATCATGTCGGTTTCAAAGCGGTTGAGCGGCTCCAGCCCCAAATGCACACCACAATTGCCGGCGGTTTGCGCCAATTGTGCAAGGCTCGCGACGGATCTATCCCACTCCGCAGAGCGCAGGGATTCCGTTGCCAGGCGCGCTTTAGCGACCGGCGCGTACAGCGGGCCCACCACACAAGGCGACCCCAGCCCTTCTGCTAGCACAAGACAAGACTCAAAGTAATGAAACGCCTGTTTGCGCGAGGCGAGGCTCTCTGCACTCAGGTCACGCTCTTTGGTAACGGCGGCGCAAATCACCGCCGTTAGGCCCAAGTCCGTTAAGACCGGCTTTAGTTTTTCTACCGAGAAGTGGCTTGGGTCCTCCACTGGCAGCTCGACAAAATCGAACCCCAGCGCAGCAATTTTTTCGAGCAGTGTGATTTGCTGGTCGGTAAAGGGAGAAGTCCACAGCCAGGTACTAGCGCCAAATTTCATGGGATCAACGAACTCCTGCTTCAACAATTATTATGATGTGGCGCCATGCTAGCCTGCCCGCTCCCGCTGGCGCTTGTACCCTACCGTAATAAAATTGTACGATTCCGACATGAACCCTTTTGATGATTGGCTAACCCAGCTAGATCCACGACACTCGCCAGCAGAGCTTTTCGACTACATGCCCAACGTGATGTATTTTGTGAAAGACTGCGAAGGCCGCATCATGACTGGTAATCAGGCGTTTGCGGAACGCTGTGGTTGCCGCTCGCCGGATGAGCTTTTTGGTAAACGTGATGAGGAGCTTTTTCCGCTCTACATGGCAGAGAAATTTCGCCGCGATGACGAACTTTTACTAAAAAATGGCACATCTTTACTAAATTTAATTGAACTGTTTCCGACCCGCGAAGGACTGCCGGAATGGTTTATTACGCAAAAACTTCCGCTCTTTGAGCGCAGCGGAAAAATTCATGGACTTTGCGGCATAGTGCAAAGTTATGAGCGAATGTTGGACCACTCACAAAATCCGCTATTTCAAGTGGTTCAATATATTCGCTCACATTATGCGGAGCATTTGAGCGTCCCCGATATTGCCAAACAATTTGGTTTTTCCGAACGCCAACTTGAACGTCGTTTCGCCGACACCTTTCGCATCAGCCCTTCGCAATATTTAATTCGCTTGCGCGTGCTAATTGCCAGCGATCGCCTGAAATACACCATCGAACCTATTGCCGATATCGCCATCGACTGTGGCTTTTACGATCACAGCAATTTCATTCACCACTTCAAACGTATTTTGGGAATGACGCCGTTGGTGTATCGCAAGCGTTACCGCACTACTGGGTGATCACATCGATCTCTGCATAACCCACTCTGTTATTTGCGGAAGTATTTTGCAGAGCACGTAACAGCCCCAAGTGTAAAACTTTCCCTCTAATCCAGATTATTTCTGGGTTTGAGCCGGCTCAAAATCATGACATAACATTGAAAATCGAGGGGCGCCGCCAAGCACCAGACTGTGGGATAATGCCCAACTCTTATTTGGGCCAAGTCATCAGCGCAGCGAAACCAGTACCTTGCAGCCCGCCAACAATAGAATTATTTATATATAAATCAATTACTTAAAAGACATTTACACAATGAATGCAATAGAGCCAACAGATCAGCACACACCGATGATGCAGCAGTACTTGCGCATCAAAGCCCAGCATAAAGACGAGATAGTGTTTTATCGCATGGGGGATTTTTACGAGCTGTTTTTTGATGATGCAAAGCGCGCATCCCAAATTTTGGACATCACCCTCACCGCGCGCGGCAAGTCCAATGGCGAGCCGATTCCCATGGCGGGCATTCCGTTTCATTCCGCTGATGGCTATCTCGCCAAATTGGTGAAAGAAGGAATTTCCGTCGCCGTGTGCGAACAAATTGGCGATCCGGCCACCAGCAAAGGGCCGGTTGAGCGCAAGGTGATGCGCATTGTGACGCCGGGTACCGTGAGCGATGAAGCGTTGCTGGATTCGCGCCGCGATAATTTATTGGTGGCATTGCATCAATCCGGCGAGACGTTTGGGATCGCCTCACTGGATATGGCCAGTGGCCGCTTTCTGGTATTGGAAGTGGAAGGCTTGGAATCGGCGCTCGGAGAATTACAGCGCTTGAGCCCTGCCGAATTATTGATTAGCGATCACATCACCACACCGGCATTGGTGGAGAATCGCAAAGGCTTGCGCCGCCGCGGCCCCTGGGAATTTGATTTGGAAACCGCCGAGCGGTTGTTGATCCAACAATTCTCTACCAAAGATTTAGCGGGTTTTGGTTGCGATCATTTAACAACCGCGCTTTGCGCCGCTGGCTGCTTATTAAGTTATGCGCGTGAAACCCAACGTACCGCCCTGCCCCATGTACGGAGCCTCGCCCATGAAAACCGCGATGAAGCGGTAATTATGGATGCAGCGACACGCCGCAATTTGGAATTGGATATTAATTTAACCGGTGGCGATGAACATACATTATTTTCGGTGTTGAATCGCGCTGCAACCAGTATGGGAAGCCGCTTGCTGCGCCGCTGGTTAAATCGCCCGCTGCGCGATCTGGATTTATTGGTCGGCCGACAAGATGCGATCGCCGAGCTGCAACACAATTATGCGTTTGAAATTTTTAATGGCATTTTAAAACGTGTCGGTGATATGGAGCGCATTCTCGGTCGCCTTGCATTGCGCTCAGCGCGCCCGCGCGATTTATCGCGCTTGTTGATGTCGATTGGCACCTATCCTGAATTACAGAATGAGTTAGCTCATAAAAATTCATCGCAATTAAAAAATCTCGCGCAGCAAATTTCGACCTTTCCTGATTTGGTAGAGTTGTTATCGCGCGCGATTATTGAAAACCCGCCAGTGGTGATTCGCGATGGCGGTGTTATCGCCGAAGGTTACGATGCCGAGCTGGATGATCTGCGCAATATCAGCACGAATGCTGGCCAGTATTTATTGGATTTGGAAACACGTGAACGCGAGCGCACGGGTATCCCGACATTAAAAGTCGGCTACAACCGTGTGCACGGTTATTTTATTGAGTTGACCACGGCGCAATCGGAAAAAGCGCCTGCAGATTACATCCGTCGCCAGACGCTAAAAAATGCCGAGCGTTACATCACGCCGGAATTAAAAGAATTTGAAGATAAAGCGCTCTCCGCACAAAGCCGCGCGCTTGCGCGTGAAAAAGCACTTTATGAAGAACTGATTGATATTTTGAATGTGCAATTAGTTCCGCTGCAAGATTCCGCTGCGGCCGTTGCTGAATTGGATGTGCTTGCGACTCTGGCAGAGCGCGCCGATGCACTCGGTTTTTGCAAGCCGGAATTATCCTTGCGCGCCGGCATTAATATTATTGGCGGGCGCCATCCGGTGGTTGAGCAAGTGACATCGGCGCCTTTTGTGCCGAACGATCTGGAATTTAATCCACAGCGCCATATGCTCATCATCACCGGCCCAAATATGGGTGGTAAATCCACCTATATGCGGCAGGCAGCGTTGATCACATTGCTCGCGCACATTGGCAGCTTTGTGCCAGCGCAAAAAGCGACGATTGGTATTGTTGACCGCATCTTTACCCGTATCGGTTCAGCGGATGATTTAGCCGGTGGCCGCTCAACCTTTATGGTGGAGATGACGGAGACTGCGAATATTTTGCATAACGCTACCGAGCGCAGTTTGGTATTGATGGATGAAATCGGGCGCGGCACGAGCACCTTCGATGGTTTGTCGCTTGCGTGGGCCTGCGCAAAACATCTCGCCGAAAAAGTGCGCGCGTTTACTTTGTTCGCCACTCACTATTTTGAAATTACGACACTGCCGGAAACCGTGACAGGCATCGCCAACGTGCATTTGAATGCAACCGAGCACAAAGACAATATTGTGTTCCTGCACAAAGTACAGGAAGGGCCTGCCAGCAAAAGTTATGGTTTGCAGGTGGCAAAACTTGCAGGTATTCCCGCGCAAGTATTGGCGGAAGCGCAGCAACAGTTGCATCTGCTGGAGAATGGCGAACATCCGCATTCGATTAAATCATCTTCTTCGGTAGCAGCCCCAAGTATTACAGTGGCAGAGGCTGTACAACAAACTAATGATTTAGTTACTACACTTGTGTCGCCGTTGCAGTCAGGTCTGTTCGATGCATTGCCCAATCCGGCGCTGGCAGCACTGCATAAAATCAATCCCGATAACCTCAGCCCGCGTGAAGCGCTGGAGCAGTTGTATCGCCTGAAAGAACTCTACGCCAAGGGAAAATAGCTGTTAAAAGGAACCATTCTCAACTATCGCTTTTTGCCGCTGTTTTCGCGGCTTTTCTGCTGATTTTCGCCGGCAAAAGCCTACCCAAACCGGTGGATGCTGTTTAGAATGCGCGCTCTTGTTTGAGCGCCATTTTGTTGCGCGCGTTAACTATCGAATTCTGTTACCTGTGGGAGTCTCCTATGACGTTTGTAGTTGGGGAAAATTGCATTAAATGTAAGCACACAGACTGTGTGGAAGTATGCCCGGTAGATTGCTTCTACGAAGGCCCCAATTTTTTGGTGATTCACCCGGACGAGTGTATTGACTGCGCATTGTGTGAGCCTGAGTGCCCAGTTGGCGCCATCTTCTCAGAGGACGAATTGCCGGAAGATCAAGCGGTATTCCTGGAGTTGAACGCCGAGTTGGCGCAGGTATGGCCAAATATCACCGAGATCAAAGACTCTCCCGCTGATGCGGAAGAATGGGATGGTGTCCCCGGTAAGTTGCAATATCTGGAGCGTTAATTGGCTTTTGCTGATACACGACTTAAAAAAAAACCGCGCCAGTCGCGGTTTTTTTTCGCCCGGCAAAACTGGCTATTTAAGCGCCTGTGCTACACTCAATTTGACTTTTTAGACCAAGCAAAACCCAAGTCCAATATGAAGTAACCAATAACGAGGAACATGCTATGGGGATCAATGACAAGGCTTACAGCGAAAAGCGCGATTTTATCCGGATGAAAATCGGTGCTCCACTAAACGCTAAAATTGCCGCCGAATCAGAGGTTATTGACGGCCTATGTCTGGATTTAAGTGGCGGCGGCCTGCAAGTGGAAGCACAACAGGCGCTCGCAATAGGCACCCAGGTAGAAGTAGAAGTCTCCTCAGATCACGGCCACAACCCTACACTGAAAGCCAATGCCAAAGTGGTTCGCTCAGTGCCCTCAGACAATGGCGGGCATTTGTTGGGGTTGGAAATTATTAATATTTTGCCCTGAACGGCTTCACTGAATAAGGGTTCGATACACACCATAAAAAAACGGCTACCAAGTAGCCGTTTTTTTATTGCGAATCAACAGGTTATAAAGCGATAGCTAGAAATCACCTTCAAAATCTTCCTCGCTAAAATCCTCATCACCAAAGTCGTCCGTCACCTCGCCATTGTTAACAAGATATGCACGGCGCTGCAGGTATACATCACGAATAAATACGTAGCGATCTCCGGTGATATTTTTTTCAAGCTCCAACAGGCCAGCGCGTGCGTCAAGAATCGACAATGCTTTCACACTGATTTCGGTGCGCTCGTGGGAAATATAAGTAGTGGGGTCGGTATACCAATTGACGGGCATGCCAGCCGTATCGCGCACTGTACTCGGACCAAGCAGGGGCAATACCAAATATGGTCCCTGCCCTACACCCCAAGTGGCCAAGGTTTGGCCAAAATCTTCCGGGGTATCGGCTGGCAGGTTCATATGCTTGGCAACATCCAGCAAACCACCCAGACCCAAGGTGCTATTCACTAAAAAGCGGCCTGTATCATACCCGGCACCCTTGAGGTCGCCCTGGAGCGCGCCGTTAATAACGTTGGGTACCTCACCTATATTGGAAAATATATTGCTTACGCCCACTTCAATCGGATCGGGAGTAACGGCTTTATACCCTTTAGCCAGCGGTTTCAGGAACCAGCGATCAACGCGGTCATTAAAATTGAAAACCGCACGATTCCACCCCTGCCAAGGGTCTGGATTTTTTTCATCCTGCGCATAACAAACGGCTGAAGGTAAAAGTGTTAACAGCACAAGAGCGATTGGTTTACGGATAGGCGTCATAAAATCCCTGAGTGTCGCCACAGCGACAAAGTCAAAACAGAATTGGAGGGAAGCAGGCTGGAAACTGCTATCGAGGCGCGCCACTTTAGCGAATCGCCGGAAAGCGCTCAACTCAATTAACACTCAAGACCTACCACCCGACCTGTTGGACAACGATTACTGACAAGTGTCACGAGCAACTGCAAAAGATTAAGTGACCCCTCTTAGGTGCATTTCGCGATGCTGCCTATATTCGCCTTGGCACCACAAACAGTTCACTCCCACGCCACCAATGAAATATTTCTGCCATGTTTTCGCAACAAAAGCTTCATCGTTTTGTCGCCCAAGTTTCACATTTGTCATCAAAGATAGCGTCACCTAAGCGCTAGGGACCAAAACAGCGCAACGATTTTCCATACACCCTTGTGACAACTGAGAAGAGAGTGAACTCATGAAACTGAAGAATATTTTTGCACTGAATGTAATGGCGGCAACCTTGGCAGCCTGTGGCGGTGGCGATATTAATTTGAACCCGAGCAACACGGTGATCGACTCTAACAACACCGTTGTTGAAGGTGGCCCAGTTGCTGAAGTTAACCCTTGCGCCAAATACACCGCTGCCGGTCAAGTGTTCCAAGGTATTTTTGCTTCAGGCAACTGTACTTATGCAGCAAGCTTTGTGAGCGACTCTCGCCCTTTGACCGAAGACTTATTTATTCCAGAGTTGGCAAACAACGGCCTGCACATTTTTGAAGATAGCCTCTTTGTTGGTGAAGATGTTAACGCCAGTGCCGCCGCTTCTGGCATCCGCGTACCACAAGACGGTGAAGGCCCAACCCTCACTATTGCGGCTGGAGCCAAACTGGCGTTCTCTGCATCGGAAGATTATGTGCGTATTGCCCGTGGCTCACGCATTGTTGCAGAAGGTACCGCAGCCAAACCTATCGTATTCAGCTCAGTAACTGACCTGCGCGACAATGCGGGCACCGAAGCCGACCGCGGTCTGTGGGGCGGTGTACAAATTAACGGTAACGGCCTCACTAATAAATGTTCAGACGCAGAACGTCAGCCAAGCGGTGCAAACCCTCACAACTGTCACGCCACAGCAGAAGGTCGCCCGGCCGCTTACGGTGGTAACAACAATGCTGAAAACTCTGGCAGCTTGCGTTATGTCGTTATCAAACATGCTGGTTACGAAGTTGTAGAAGGCAGTGAATTGAATGGTTTGACTCTGAATGCTGTTGGTTCAGGCACCCGTATCGAATACGTTCAAACCTACACCACGCAAGATGATGGCTTTGAAATGTTTGGCGGTGCGGTAGACCTGAAACACGTTGTTGGCGTTAACGTGGGTGATGACACTTTTGACTTCTCTGAAGGCTGGACTGGCAATATCCAATTTGCACTTTCAGTAGCAACTTCTGGCGGAAATACCTGTGTGGAAGCCGACAACACCGGTTCAGGCCGTGGTGATGGTATAGCGCCGCTGACCAAAGGCCGTATCTCTAACCTGACCTGCTTAACCTCCAACGTAGATGCTGGCCAAGGTGATCAACCTTCATCTAAAGGCGACTCTGAAGGCCCCGTGTTCCGTGAAGGCGCTTTCTTTGAGATGTACAACTCTATCGTGACCTCAAGTGCTGATGGCATGAGCTCTAACGAGTGTCTGGAAATTATCGACTCTGAAGGCCCAGAGACCATCGCTGGCGCCAAAGCAGGCTGGTCTGTTGCTGCAAGCAACTTCATTGCCTGTACCGAAGCACTGAAACAAGGTGTCAATCCAGCCAATAGTGACTTCTCTTTAGCTACTTGGCTGAACACAGCACCTAACGCTAACAACGTAGTAGTTAACGGTTCGGTTGCTGGTACCTTGCCCGTCACCATCCTCGCAGACCTTGCTACCAACAACCGTGCTTACATTACAGCTGCTGCCTTTGCTGACGGTAATGCCGCTGGAATCAGCATTCCTGCCTACGATGTGACCCGTTTGGAAGACGAGTTTGAGGCTGGCGCAGCACCTGCTCTGGGCAGCGCCGGTAGCAGCAGCTTTTTCACCGCTGTTGATTTCATCGGTGCCGTGAAAGCCGGTAGCGACTGGACCGAAGGTTGGACTGTAGGCCTGAGCGAATAATTCAGGGGAATTGAACCGCTAGGTTGCTGGCAGTGACGAGAGGCGCCTAAGGGCGCCTCTCTTCTTGAAGCCACAGGCGTTTAGCGCCGCTCTCGTTCAGATGAACTGCATTGAAAAAGGTCAGGATCATGCAAACAAATAGTTTACGCAAACACACTTTATTTTTAGCGATTGCTGCTGCCTCTGGCTCTGCTGGCAGCCTTGCGCAGGATAACGAAAACACCGGCATGTCAGCTCCCATGCCCGCAATTGAAGCGCCGGTATTGGAAGAGATGCTAGTGACTGGGCGACTGATGAGCGGTGCCCAATCAGTGGTTGATCAACGCCTGCAAGAACCCTTCGCTGCTGACATTCTTGGCAGTGAACAAATCTCCCGCGTTGGCGATTCAAATGTTGCAACCGCCCTGCTGCGTGTACCCGGTATTACGCTGATCGACAATCAATATGTGTATGTTCGCGGTTTGGGTGAACGCTACTCCAGCGTGCTGCTAAATGGCGCCGCTGTGCCCTCCCCAGAATTAACGCGCAATGTGTTGCCCTTGGATGGCATTCCCGCATCCATCGTGCGCACCCTCAAAGTACAAAAATCCTACTCACCCGACCTACCCGCGCATTTTGGCGGTGGTAATGTGGATATCCGCACCAAAAGCATTCCCGATGAGCTGGTCTTTGAACTCTCCGTCGGTACCGGCATGAACAGCGAAAGCAGCGATGACGGTCTTTCTTACCGCAGCGGCGGATCAACCAGCGGTTTACCAAAAGCAATTGATCAAGCACTCGATATCTATCAGGGTAAAGTCAACGTCAACGGTATTGTCGACATCATCGACACCAACGGCGGCTCACCGACTGCAGAACAATTGACCCAAGCGCGCACTATTAACCGCGAATTAATGCTCAACCTCGATCGCAATATCGAAATCGAAAAGAAATCTATCCCCGTCGACGTCAGCACCAGTGTTGCCTTGGGCAACGCGTGGGACATCGACGATGACTGGAGTATCGGCGCGATGCTGAACGCCAGTTACGATAATGAAACCCGCAATAAAAACCAGCGCCGCCAAGCTATCGGCGACCCGGACCAAATCTATTCTGAAACAGAGCGTACCGTTGAAGAACGCAGTGACCTGGTCGCAGTTAACTTGGGTATCGACTACCAGGGTATGCACAATCTGGAAATGAATGGCTACAAGATTGATAACCGCGAAGATGAAGCGCAGATTGAAACCGGTCACGATGCCAGCAACCGCGCGCAAGACGGTCGTCAAACCGTTGATTACATCACTCGCTATGAGGAGCGCTCACTGGAAGTGTTGCAGTTCTTGGGCGAACACAAACTGGATCAACTCAGCGGCGGCCTGCTGGGTGACGTAATGGTTGATTGGGTGTATTCAGATTCCAGCGCAGAAACCGACATCCCAGGTAAGGCTGCCGTCAAGGGCCTCAATAACATTGACGCGCTCACCGGCGAAGTGACCAATACCCAAATACTGGCTACCTCATCTGCTGCCACCTATTCATTCTTATCACTGGCTGACGATGTAGAAAACTATGGTTTTGATGTTGCTGTGCCGCTGTTGTTCGACAATACCGAAATCACGTTTTCAGGTGGTTATAACTACAACGACAAAGTGCGCGAATACTACGGCTACACCGCTAACATCAACGCCATTGGAGTTTCCTCCAGCGTATTGCAAGGCACACCGGGCAACGTACTGACCGATGCCAAGCTCACTGATTTGAATTCACCGTTTGAATTTACGGTAGGCGGTGGCTTGGGCACCGAAAGTTATATCGCTGCACAAATGACTGACGCGGCTTACGGTATGTTTGACTTGAAATGGAATGAAACCATTCGTGTCACCGGTGGTGCGCGTTACGAGGATTTCCGCCAAGCCTTGTTGCCGGTTGATTTGCTCGATTACAGCGGCGAGAGCATCGACAAAATCATCGATGAAATTCAGGAAGACGACCAGAAGTTTGCCCTGCGCGATGATGGTTGGTATCCATCATTGGCTGTAACCTACATGAACTCCGGTTTTATGGGTGCGCAGGACTTTCAAGTTCGCGCCAGCTTTGCTCAAACACTGGTTCGCCCGGATTTACGTGAAGTCTCGGATGTTTACTACATAGACCCGGAGCTGGGCATTCAGGTACAAGGTAATTCGCGTCTGCAAACATCAGATATAGATCATTTTGATTTACGCAGCGAATGGGTATACGACAATGGCGATAACTTTACCTTGTCGCTGTTTTACAAAGACATCACCAATCCGATTGAACAAAGCCGCGTTCCCGGTTCGGACGATTCAATTTTGCTGACCTTTTACAACGCCGTCTCCGGTGAAATCACCGGCCTGGAATTTGAAGGCTTGAAAGAATTAGGCGCGGGCTTTTTTGTGACCGGTAACCTGACCTTGACCGATTCCGAAATTATTTCACCAGAAGGTGGTGGCTTCACCAATATCAAACGTCAAATGACCGGCCAATCTGATTATATGTTTAACGGTCAGCTGGGTTTTGATTCGGATGACGGCATGCACACAGTCGCCCTAGCCTACAACCTCTTTGGCGAGCGTGTTTACTACGCCTCCAACAACAATGGTCACGACGATGCGTTTGAACAACCGTTTAATTCACTCAATATTGTCTACTCGTTTTATCCCACAGAGTTGTTCACTACCAAGTTGAAAATCGACAATATTCTCGATGAAAAACGTACTTTTGAACAAACCAACTCAAATGGCAACACCGTTACCATTTTGGAACAAGACGTAGGCACCAGTGTCAGTCTGGAAGTGAAATACACTTTCTAAAACAAACGGTTGATTTTACAGGGTACAACAAAGCCACTTGCGAGTGGCTTTGTTGTTTTTAAACATCCCGCTCCAAATAACTAAAAATTTTTATATTTTTTCTGTTTACACCCAAAATTGTCACAAACTATTCACATTGGTGTGCTAGGTGCGGTGCTAATCTAACCATGAAGACGGCGATCTTGACCCACAAGGGTGCAGATAACCGCATTAATGATTCACGAGGAGCACACTATGACCAACACTATTCTTAAAAAAATGATTCGCTCACTGGTAATGTTAGCGGCTATTGCCCCATTAGCGAGCTACGCAGCTGCTTATACTCCCGCAAAATTTGGCAACGCAGAAGAAACCCTGAGCAAACAAATCACATTACCCACCTCCTTTGGTGAAGGTGTACGTACAGTTGCGGTTTACTGCCAGGCAGATGTGCTCACCAGTGGTTTAATTAACAACGTAAATTGTTATGAAAGCAGCCCTAAAGTTTCAATGCAGAAAGTAACAGAGTCAGCACTGAAATCATCAACCTTTGAACCGGCAACTATTGATGGCAAAGCGGTGCCTGTAAGAATGCAGATGCGGGTAGTTTATTCACTGGGCGGCACCCAAGCTCCTATAGTGTTGCTACCTAACCTGGGAACACTGCAAGCCAAATACGGTACCCACTACTACGCTCCGCAAGAAAGGCTCGACACTAGCGACTGGTATGCCCATTACAGTACTAAAGAGCGCGGTGATGGAAAGTTATTTTTTGCTGACGGGAAGATGACACGTGTTATGGCAAATATCGAAGCAGATGGCAAAGTGGAAACCGTAAGCACGCTGGAAGCCGCCATGCGCAAACAATCCGATGCGGCAAATATTGAAAGTGCGCTGAAAAAGTCGAAGTTTATCCCAGGCTTTGTACAAGACACTCCCACCGCTATGCACTACATCGCAGTGGTGAATTACAAAAAATAAGCAACAATCAATGCTCAACAAAAAGGCCGCACTTGTTGCGGCCTTTTTCATTTAAAAATTAATCATTAATCTAAAATCAGATTAAGAATTTACAAACAATGGTATTCCAAGCTCAATTCTATACGTCCCATAGGTAACGGACGATAGGTTTCACCCTGCACATTAAAACCCTTGCTACAACGCTCCATAACCTTTTGTAATAATTGATTTTTAGCCAGTCCAACATTCGCCCACTGCTCTACCTCAACACTCAATACTGTTTTTTCGCGAGACGCAGAAATATTTTCTTCAGCTGCAACCTTACTCGCCGCTTGCTCACCGTTCACTTCAGTGGATGTGTTGAGTACCGCACCCTCGCTGCCTTTTTTAAAGGCTTTTTGCAAAAAGCCATTTAATCCTTTATCACTATAATCACAGTCTTTTTGATTTACATTCATTGAATCGGCGGCATCAACGGCATTCGCACATTCCTCTTCAGCAAATGCCGCTGATATGCCACCAGTAGCCAGCCAGATTACTAACAGGGAGCAGCATAATTTTTTCATTGTTTAACCTCGATTTTGTATATCTTTCAAAAACAACAAAGGGTGCCGAAGCACCCTTTGTTTGAATCAAGCAAGATTTAGAATTTGTAATCCATGCCAATACCAACGTAACTATCATCGCGGAAATTATCACGATCAGCATCAGTAATTGGAGCTTCGGGAATAACATCCATCACACCATTTTGAACTTGGGTGTAATAACCATAAAGAGTCGCGCTCTTGGTCATTTTGTAGTCCACACCGATACTGGCCGCCTCGCCATCAATCCAGCGTACATCGGAATCACCGTATTGGGTTTTCAGGGCCCACTTGTCGTTGATGTTCCAAAGCGCAGAGACTAATGCTCCATCTTCATCTAGATCACGATAGCAAGGAGCTGTCGCGCCGCCGACACAAGTAACTTGTCTCTTATCGGCGTAGTCTTCTACCAAAACACCAAACTGGAACGCACCAAGGTTCAAACGACCAACCAATCGGATCAGATCAACCCCTTTAGCTTCAACGTCTTGATCCATAGCAACGCCAACGTAGAACACGGGTGATGTATAACCAAAGGATGCGGAAGCACCCGCAGTTTCTTCACCATCTTTTTTGGTAGTTCCATCATTTTCTTCCGTTACATAAGCAACCGAACCTGCAAAACCGCCACCAAAAGTTGGGGTTGTGTATTGCACAATATTGCTTGCACGAATTTCACCTTTGAAAATGTTGGTGATATCCCCTTCCAAATCATTGAACAGGTCTATTTTTTCCTGGGCAACTTTGGTGGGAGTATCAAAGTGACCACCCATAATAGTACCCGCAGTACCTTGTAAACCGAGGTAAATATTGCGCTGGCTAAAAGTGCCACCACTACCTGAACCATCATCAACTTCCGTTTGGTATTCAAACTGATAAATAACTTTCAGGCTGGAATTAACCGCTTCGCCGCCTTTAACTCCAATTCTTGAAGCGTTGCTGACTAATTCTACTCGTGTACCGTCAGCATTATTTCCGTTTGCGGTGGAGTACTCTGCTTCATCTACGCTCTGAAGTGAAACATTCGCCTTACCGTAAACAATAACGTCGGCAACTGCAGCCATTGGGAAAAGAGAGGCCACTGCAAAGGCCAGTAATGATTTTTTCATGGAGTCGTCTCCTAGAGATGATGATGTGTTCAAATCCTGAACACTGGTCGTTAGTCAAAAATGACACTTGTGTGTCACTGTTGTTGCCATTATGTGAATCTAAGATTACAGAATTATGACAGCGCGCAATAATAGCCGATTACACCACTGGGTGAACTACGCCCAGTTCGCATAACTCTTTCACAAGCGACCCAGCATCAGACGTAAATTGCTCCGGATGAGGATGAGATAACTCACCGGCAATTATTGTCAATAGTTCGCTCAAAGAAGAGCCTTGGTTAACCTGCATTAGATAAAGTAAACGCAAAGTCATGGGATTAACAGCCATAAAGCAAACTTTATCGCTGCTGTTACGGTAGACAACCAAATCTACCGGTTCAGGTAGTATCGGTTTAAAACGCGGGGAAATTTTATGGACGGGGTACTGATAATGCAATGCAATCGCCAAGGGAGACACACAAAAACTGGCGGCAAAAATATCATTTGTAGCTAATTTGTACTCTGGCAGTTGCGCTTCACTAATATCCAGTGCCAATTCAACCCATTCGTAATGCGCCAATTCACATATAAAAGGCAATTCAGGATACAAATGGGCGGACTGGGTAAGGAACTGTAAAAACTCTTCGCTGATTTCTAAAAAATAAGGGGTTTGACAGCGGTGATGTTGGATAAATTGCCGTACCAAGCCATGCCATTGCTCATCATTCAGCAATGAGCGCAATACCGGAAATACGCCGGCGACTAAATTTTCAATATTGTTGTAAATCAGATCGCGATAAATTTCCATGCGTCGCGCTTCCATCGCGGCGGGTATTGCGTATTCATCCGGTGCGCGCAAATAGCGGGCGAAATCCATTTGAGTTTGCTGAAAGGATTTCATGTTACAAACATTGTGACTGGCGCTGTTTGATGAAATCCAATTCACTCATCAATTCAGGTAAAGGTGGAATATTAAAATCGCGTTCGAGCAGGGTGGGCTTTACACCAAAGAGCGCATAACTTTTTTCAAGCAGCGCCCATACAGGGTCAATGACTGCTGTGCCGTGTGTATCTACCCGTAAATCTTCAGCCTCCTCATAATGCCCTGCGATGTGAATATACGCTGTGCGCTCACCAGGTAAACTGGCCAGAAACTCAAAGGGATCATAGCGATGATTGATACTGTTCACGTAGATATTATTAACATCCAGCAACAGCGCACAATCCGCTTTTTTAATTACCGCATTAATAAATTCACTCTCACTCATCTCTTGTTGCGGTGCGCAATAATAGGATGAATTTTCTATCGCAATACGTTGCCCCAAAATATCCTGCGCTTGCTGAATGCGTGCAGCAACATAATCGACAGCCTCTTCCGTAAATGGAATAGGCAACAAATCGTATAGCTGACCATCGTCAGAGCAATAACTTAAATGTTCGCTGTAATAACGAATACCATGTTCTTGCATCAACTTTTTTATAGCGTGCAATAGTTCGGTATTTAGCGGTGCAGGTGAACCAATAGAAAGCGATAAGCCATGGCACACAAACGGAAAACGTTCAGTATAACGGCGGAATTTTTTACCCAGACGCCCACCAAGATTAATCCAATTTTCCGGTGCAACTTCCATAAATTGGATGTCATCAGGCGTGGATTGCTCAAGGGTATCAAGCAAACTCCGGCGCAGGCCCAAACCTGCACCGGAGATGGGAGCCACATAATTTGTGGGTAACAACTGGCTCATTACTCTGCTTTTTTATCCGCGCCGCATTTACCTTCGCCGCACTTGCCTTCACCTGCAGCTTTTTTATCGGCACCGCACTTACCTTCACCGCACTTACCTTCGCCACATTTGCCTTCACCGTCTGCTTTTTTATGCTCGGCGCCGCACTTGCCCTCACCGCATTTGCCTTCACCATCGGCTTTTTTATGCTCAGCACCACACTTTGCTTCGCCGCACTTGTGCTCACCCTCGGTTTTACCCGCATGGTTATCAGCCAAGGTATAACCGGCATTGAGTGAAGTGGCGGTAAAGCTGGTATTCGCAGAAGCCAGGGGTGAAAGCGTGGCAGAAGCAGCAAATGCAACACCCATTAATGCAGACATAGAAGATATTTTGTTATTCATAAAAAGACTCCGTTGTATTAATACCTGGATAAAAGTGGCAATAACCGGAATGGACAATCACCAAATGAACTAACCAACTCTAGCGACTGGTTGCACTATAGAATCCGCTACCGCGAATTTGTTACAGATTTTTTTGGTGCACCCCTTGGTTAACCCTGAGCCACAAGCATAGCCTGCTCCCACTGTTTATCCAAACGCTTATCTGAGACCGGTATCTGGGTTTTCAGGGTCTGTGCAAAAAGCGAAATACGCAGCTCCTCGATCCACCAGCGGTAATCCAGAAGCTCGCTATTCTGCGCGAGGCGATAATCCCCCTCCTTGGCTAAATAATCCACCAGCCGCTGCCAATGGGGCCCCACCTCGGCCAATTGCAGTTTGTCTTTTTGCGGGTTGAGTGCCGCCTTTTCCAACCGCTGCTGGATCCCCCGCATATATTTGGGGTATTGGTGCAGCCACAGTGCCGGGGTTTTATATACCAAACCGGGATAAAACAACTGGGTTAATTGGTGATTGATATCGCTGATGGTGAATGCCAGCATTAGCATATTTTTTTGCTGTTTAAGCTGCTTTTTAATTTCCACCAATAACTTCAAACTGGCGATTAATTGGCTGGCGAGTTCTTGTGCTTGCAGGATGAGTTTATCCTTGACGAGATTTACCGCCACCTCAAACGCCGCGTGACTACGGGGCAAATGTTGTTGATCGGCGAGCGCTAATTGTTTAATTGCCGCCATGATTAAATCATCCGCTACCTGATCGCGATTACCAATGCCCGCTAGCGTGAGCGCAACCTCTTGCCCTTTTAATAATTCTTTCTGCAAGTATTTAACAGTTTGGTTCAGCGCTAAAAAAATCAACCGCGTTATGCCGCGCTGGGTTAAATCCAGTGCTTGCAAAGGGTTATCCAGTACCTGCAGCGCCACCGAAGTTTGTTTATCAACTAATGCAGGATAAGCGCGAATACTAATGCCACCGCGCGGCAGCTGAATAGCTTGCGGAAGTTCGGCGAAATCCCACGCAATAATTCCATCGCGTTCGATATCGGTGGCGGCCGATTGAATATTTTGTTGCACTCGCTCGCGGTATTTATCGCGCAGCGGTGTCAAGTCACGCCCACTGGCAATAATTTTTCCCTTGTCGTCCACCACGTGGATATTAAAGCGGTAGTAATCGTCCACACTGGTTTCTAACCAAGCTTCTTTGGGTATATCAACACCGGTTAGCCGTTTTAACTGCTGTGTGAGCGCTTCGCTGAGTGGTTTGTTATCAGGCGCAAGTGTGGCGAGAATTTTATCCACCACATCGGGTACCGGTACAAAATGTTTACGCAGGTTTTTGGGCAGGGATTTAATCAAACCAATACATTTTTCACGCAGCATACCCGGCACTAACCATTCCAAGCGCTGCTCTGGCACTTGATGCAAAACACTCATCGGCACATGGATGCTTACACCATCAAACGCATGATTAGGTTCAAAGTGATAGCTCAATGGAAATACCATGCCGCGCCATTCCAATTCATTGGGAAATTGGGCTTGGGTGATATCGCCCGCGCCGTGGCGCATGAGTATTTCGCGGGTGAGAAATAATAGCTTGGGTTTTTCCTGCTCCGCTTTTTTGCGCCATGCCTCAAACCCAGCAAGGTTAACTACATGAACAGGAATTCGCTCATTGTAAAAATCAAAAATCACCTGCTCATCTACCACAATATCGCGACGACGCGCTTTGGATTCCAGCTCTTCCAATTCGGCCAGTAATTGTAATTGATGCGCAAAAAAATCGGTTTCAGGATTTTTATTGCGCAGGCTTTTGCGTTTGGGGTGTTGATCGTATTGCCCTTCCACCAGCGCGGCACGAATAAACACCTCGCGGCATTGCGCAGGGTCTATATGGCTATAGCTGACGGACTTTTTCTCCACAATGGTTAAACCATAGAGCGTGATTTTTTCAAACACCATCACCTGCCCGCTACGGCTGTCGTAGTGCGGTTCAAAATGTTGGCGTTTGATTAAATGCTCGGCCGCCGCCGTGATCCACTCAGGCTCTATTTTGGCAACGGTATGCGCAAATAACTTGGAGGTTTCAATCAGTTCCGCAGCCATAATCCATTTGGGCGTTTTTTTCACTAAGGACGAACCGGGGAAAATAGAAAACTTTCGATTGCGCGCGCCTAAATATTCGCGCTCCTCGTGATTAAAACCAAGGTTGCCGAGCAAACCCGTTAACAACGCTTTATGAATGGACTCATAGTTTGCAGGCTCGCTATTCACACGAATTCCCAAATCCTTAACCGCCACGCACAATTGGTGATGCACATCGCGCCATTCACGCAAGCGTAAGTAAGAAAGGAATTCTTTCTTACACAGTTTGCGCAACTGGTTTTGTGAGAGTTCCTGCCGCTGGGTTTCAAAATAATCCCACACCCCTACAAATCCAAGAAAGTCCGAATGTTCAGCCCAAAACCGGCGATGCATTTGATCAGCCGCTTGCTGTTTTTCTGACGGGCGCTCGCGCGGATCTTGCACGGAAAGCGCACTGGCGATAATCAATAACTCACGCACACAGGACTGCTCCTGTGCGGATAACAGCATGCGCGCCAAACGTGGATCAAGCGGCAATTTGCTCAGCTGTTGCCCCACGGGTGTTAATTGATTTTTGGTGTTTACCGCATGCAACTCTTCCAGCAGTTTAAAACCATCGCTAATCAAACGATGATCCGGCGCATCAATAAAGGGAAACTTATGAATATCGCCCATACGCAATTGCAGCATTTGCAAAATAACAGCAGCGAGGTTGGTGCGCAGAATTTCTGCATCGGTAAACGCTGGGCGCGAATTAAAATCCTCCTCGCTGTACAGGCGAATACAAATACCTTCTGCGACACGACCACAGCGACCTTTGCGCTGATTGGCACTCGCTTGCGAGACGGGTTCAATCGGTAATCGCTGTACTTTAGTGCGATACGAATAGCGGCTGATACGCGCAAAACCCGGGTCAATCACATAGCGAATTCCCGGCACAGTGATCGAGGTTTCCGCCACGTTAGTCGCCAACACAATTCGGCGCCCAGTGTGCGGTGCAAATACTTTTTGCTGCTCGGCCAAACTTAAACGCGCATAAAAGGGAATCACTTCCATGTGCGCAAATTGTGCTTTGCGCAACGCTTCCGCCGCTTCGCGAATTTCGCGTTCGCCGCTCAAAAATATCAGTATGTCGCCACCACGTGCGCCTGATCCGGTTTTTTCATGCAGTTCAATTTCGTGCACCGCATCAACAATCGCGGCGTATTGATCCGGTTCGTTTTCACTCTCATCGCTGCCCTCAAATTCATAGAGTGGGCGATACCAAACTTCAACCGGATAAGTGCGGCCAGAAACCTCAATGATGGGTGCATTGTTGAAATGTTGCGAGAAGCGTTCGAGATCGATAGTCGCTGAGGTGATAATTAATTTTAAATCGGGGCGTTTCGGTAACAGTTGTTTTAAATAACCGAGCAGAAAATCGATATTCAAACTGCGCTCATGGGCTTCGTCGATAATGAGCGTGTCGTATTTATTAAGAAAAGGATCATGCTGGATTTCGGCCAACAAAATCCCGTCCGTCATGACTTTGATCAGGGTATTTTCATTGGACTGATCGCTGAAGCGAACCTGATAGCCCACCTTCTCACCGAGGGTGGTTTTTAGTTCTTCCGCAATGCGATTTGCAACTGTATTCGCTGCAATGCGACGCGGCTGGGTGTGACCAATCAAACCTTTTACACCACGACCAATTGTCAAACAAATTTTGGGGATTTGGGTGGTTTTGCCCGAACCGGTTTCACCAGCGAGCACTACCACCTGATTATTGGCAATAATCTGCGCGATTTCCTCGCGTTTTTCACAAACCGGTAAATTGGGGAACTCAATTTGTTCAGGCACCAGTGTTTTGCGGCGCTGCACAGTGGCTTGCGAGCGGGCTAATTGAGCCTGCCATTTCTCCAGCGATTCGGCGTAGGGTTTTTCCGCGCGGGCGAGTTTTTCAATTTCATTGAGGCGGCGAACCAGTTTGTACTGGTCCGGCCCCATGACATCAACAATAGATTGTTTATAACTTGACCAAATATTCGACATATTAACTCAGCGCACTGCACTTCCTGCTAGCTGACGCGACGTGGATTCAGCGCGTCAGTAAATAAGCAGTGGATAATACAGCGCTGCTGGTTAACGATTCAAACGATTGATCAGCCAGGCGCGCAATTGGCGGGATTTGAGATCATCCACCGGGGCCAACAACCCCTGTACAGCAGGTGGAATATTTTCCCGCGGGCGGTCGTTATCGCCAAAAATATAAAAATCGAACAGTGCTTTCCACGCCGCTTTTTCGCGCTCGGGCAAATCGCGAATGCTCAAAATAGCGTGTTTTAACACGTTGACGGCAGGGCCAACAAAGTCCGGCGCGGTTCGCCACCAGTAATTCACCAGCACATTCAGCGAGCTCTGCCCTTCTATATGGTGCCACCACATACTGGGAAGGTAGAGCGCATCACCCGGTTCAAGTTCCGCCACCTGCCCGGCCGCCATGGCGTCGCGAAAGCGCGGAAACTTCTCAAAGTCGGGGTTTACAAAATCTACCAGGCTAATTTGCTGCCCAGCGGGATTAAAATCCAACGGGCCCGGGTAAAGATTCTCCACTTGCTCCGGCGGAAAAACAGTAAACCGACGATTGCCCACCACATTACAGGCCAGATTATCGGGTGCATCAAAATGGCAGGAAATACGCGATTTATTGCCAATCCAGATACTCACGAGTGGATTATCTTCCTGCGGGATCTTTAAATCGTTTTGCGCACGAAAACCCGGTAAACAGACATCCACCGTAGTTGACCCTACATAAAATGTAGGCGGCAAAGCGTCATCTTTGTGGGCAAGAATATTGTCAAGCACAGTATCCAGCCGCACGCGGTCAGCCACATAATTCAGCGCCGTCATATCCTGATTGTAAAAATAATGGCCTTGAATTTCCGGCGGACCAAAAAACGCGCCTACGGTTTTACCGCTGTAAAACGGGCGCAGATAGGCGTCAGCCGCCTCGTGGGACTTCAAACCAGCCTGCACCAGAGGCCAGTCGCGCGCAATACCCTTGAGAACGAGGGGCTGGTTACCGCTGAGCAACTCTGCAGGTATATTGTTTGGGTCTATACCCTGAACTTCTTTTACTGTCGTTGGGATGTCGAGCATGGTCAATTCTTCTTGTTAGTTACAACTGGCGAATAGGTTTGATAAGCCGTTTTATCAACCGCGGTTATTGTAATAGCACAGCGAATTTGACCACTAATAGTCGCCAAACACAATTGATATGGATCATGGGCGCCCCTCGACATTAAGGGATGGCCACTATTTGCAGTAGATGAAACTGGTCAGGGTCAAACGCCCGGCAAGGGGATTAGCCGTAAAATTGAAATTAGGTGCTATGGAGGCGGAATGTAAAACATCGCCAGAATAGATAATCAGGCGATTAAAATTCGCCTCGTAGTAGGCAATCTCCTCGTAGTAGTCATTAGTCCCGCAAATGTATCGCTTTTGCCAAACGGGGTCTTGCTCTTCCTTCGCCAAAAAATCGCTGTAGAGCGGCATTCGCGTTTCATCCAAGCGCTCAAAACCGGTGGCTTTGTGGCGATATAACGAGGTTCCACCCTTGTCCGGAGTACACAAGTAATGCACAGCAGCGAGTTTAGTGGACTTGATACTATCCACATGCGGGCGCGCTTGCGGTACGCTCAGGTGCTCCGGTGGCGTCATCACCATGGAATAAATAGATTGGGAATATTCGATTTGTTCCGGCGAGAGGTTAAAGCAATCACTAATAATATCGCGCAAATGTGTGGCAAGCGCGGCAGCATAAAATTCCGGCACCTTTGACTGAATACCGGGATAAAAATCAACACCAGGGCGAAACTGGCCGTATTTCACCGCAAAACCCACCAAGGCTTCTGCTTGGTGTAAAAAATTATCCACAACCAATACCGGGCGCTTTTCATTGCCAACATGATCGATGCGATAACGGAAATTAGCGTGCAACGGCGGTAAAAAATTATCGGTCGTCATAGTATTCCGTATTGTTTCGCCTCATTATTCACACGCATCACCCCACACAGCAGCTTTACAGTAATACTGCAAATAATCATGGTGCCCTGGCATTTTTTGAACGCTGTGTTTTACCTGACTTCTGATATCACTTAAAAACGTTTTCAGCTCAGCGTCTGTCATCTCATTTGCCACCGCATGATAGCGCTCCGGCACCAACCCCTGACCCACCATTACTTGCAACCAGGATGACTCCGCAAAAAGTTTATAGGGTGATTCAACAAATAATTTCCCGGTTTCCCTAAACAAACGTATGCGATGCTCAAGCGATTCCGGGATAGGCATATTTTTACAGTAACGCCAGAATCCACTGTCTTCGCGCTCGGTTAAATGGTAATGCATTATCACAAAATCCCTGATTGTTAATATTTCTGTTTTCATCTGGTTATTATATTCATCCATATCACACGCACGAATACCATCATACGGGAACATTTGAATGAGACGGGTAATACCACGCTGGATAAGATGAATGCTTGTGGACTCCAGCGGCTCGATAAAACCACTCGCCAACCCCAAGGCCACACAATTTTTATTCCAGTGTTTGAGGCGTTGGCCCGTTTTAAATTTTATGACTCGCGGCTCTGAGATCAATTGTCCATCAATTTTTTCCAGCAACAGAGTTCTGGCGTCTTCATCACTCATATATTGGCTGCAATAAACAAAACCATTGCCAACGCGATGCTGCAACGGAATTTGCCACTGCCAGCCAGCGTGATGCGCAATCGCACGTGTATAAGGAACCGGTTCACGCACTGATTCGGTTTGCACGGCTATCGCGCTATCGCAGGGCAACCAATGCGACCAATCTTCATAACCCGTATGCAATGCCTCTTCAATCAACAAACCACGAAAGCCAGAACAGTCGATAAAAAAATCACCTTCAACGACAGTACCGGATGCGAGACGAATATTTTTGATGTACCCGGAATCGTCCAAAACCACGTTTTCTACTTTGCCTTCAATGCGGAGAGCGCCCGCATTTTCAGCGATACGACGCAAAAATTTAGCGTAAAAACCGGCATCAATATGGTAGGCATAGGTCAACGGTGGGTTCGACATATGGGCAAATTTATTGTGCAATGCAGCTGCATATTCCAGGGAATAATCACCCAATGGATCATCCACGCCAATATCCAATCCTCTGCGCCAGAAATGCTGAAAGCTCGCAGCCCACGTATCTTTGCCGGTATGACCAAAGGAGTGAATATAGCGGTCGTTTATGTTTTTCCAATTTTCAAATGAGATGCCTAACTTGATCGTACCTTTAACGAAGGTCAACAATTCCTGTTCATTTATACCCAGATAACGATTCAATAAAATCAGCGGAGGTACCGTAGCTTCTCCCACGCCGACGGTGGAGATCTCATCGGATTCAACCAATATAACCGCGACACTTTTCCCTAGCAGCTTGGCAAAGGATGCAGCAGCCATCCAGCCCGCTGTACCACCACCGACAATAACTACTTTTTTTACTTTTGTTAGATAATTCATCGCGTGTACCACAGTGCATCGATTATTGATTCTGAAGCCGGGTTTCAAGACGTGCGATTAACTTCATCACGTTGGAATGGGAAGCCAATAGCATATAGATAAACTCCAGATAACCTTTACTGTGTAACTCAGCCACAACACTCCCGTTCAATGCGCTCAACTTTTCTTCATTAATTGTATACAGGCCAGTCAAATTATTACGCTCACCGTTTTTTAAAGTGATATCAAGAGTCACCACTTCAAGCAAATCGTAATTCAATAATTCAGTGATAAAAAGTTCACTCAAATCTGTGCCATATTGAATGTATTCCAACACAGCAACCATTTTTTCCAAAAAAAGTGAGTAGCCACCGTGCGGTAAAAAAACCCGCTCACCCTGGGTTTCACTGACCCGCGGGCTATCCATATCTACATACATCATCCGGCTTGGCTGGTTATCATCTTGATCTGGCCTGGGAGGCTGTATTCCAATCAGAAATGGCCGTCTTTTTACCGATGCTGGAATATATTGTGCATCCCATCCACTATCAGACAAAAAAAGATTTTCATTTTGGCGCAAGCCAAGCAATGCCACGGTGAGAAACTTTCCAGTCTCAGGATTTTTCCGGAAGAAAATGGGATATTCATTTTGAATGGCGCGAAACTCCTGCGGAAAAGTGACTGCGGACATTTCGTTGTCGCCATAGTGCGGAGCATAGTCTCGAATAACACAGAGATTTTTATGGGCGACATTATTAAGCAATACAAAATTAGGCATACGTAATCCCCGTCATTATTTTTTCCAGTGACTCGATAAATCCAGTAAAAAAAGCCGCTGTTACCAGCGGCTTTTTTGGTTGCGTTACAGCAGCTAATAATTAGAAACTGTAACGAGCACCCAGGTTGTAACGAGCACCAGTTTCAATATAGTTAAACGTCATATTCTCATGACGGCCATATTGACGCGTGGTTTCGTTGGTAATGTTTAGACCTTCAAGTGACAAAGTCAGGTTGTCAGTAAGCTCGTAACTCACGCTCGCATCCACCTGACCATAGGCTTCAGTGTAGCGTGGGTTTCCACCGCCACCGGCGAGGAAATCATCACGCCAGTTGTATGCAATACGTACCTGCAGGCCATCCTTATCGTAGAAGCCAATCAGGTTGGCTGAATCGCTCAAACCATAAATCGCAAACTGACTAGCCTTGGATACATTGTTGTATTCGGTATCGGAATCCACTTTGGTAACGTTAGCCTGGAAACCATAACCCGACTCACCAAAACTATGTTGCACAGCGATCTCGATACCATCAATGGCAACATCTTCATTGTTGATTGGGCGAGTCACTTCAAAAGGCAGAATTGGATCTTCGGGCAATGCAAATACATGGTTATTTGCCGCATCCACGCTACCGGGATAGTTAGCAACAATATATTCGTTAATTGCCGTCAGGTTATTACCCACCGCTGCAACCGCCGCGTTCCAACGTGGCCCACCGACTGGAGTATGGAAGCCGCTGTCTGTGATAGTGACAGGCGCACTGCTACCAATGAAATCCACAACGTCTTTCTTGAAGAATCCAAGAGATACATAGCTTGAATCAGCGTAGTACCATTCAGCAGACAGATCGAAATTGGTTGACTCCATTGGGTTCAGGTCAGGATCGCCAGCGGAGGCAGAACCCATGCTGACGCGCGGCGCTGTGCCCCACACAAATCCACCCTTGAGATCATTGTAGTTTGGACGAGAAATCGTTTTGCTAAATGATGCGCGCGCTTTGATGTCATCGGTCAGCGCTATATCAAAATCCAAATTAGGCAAGGTTTTTGAGTAGCTACCGGTGGTGACACCGTACTCACTACCATTAGCTATCAGGGAGTACTCGTTACCACTGTTCCAGCGAATGTAGGGAGTATAGGCAGACACGTAAGCGGTTGATTCGACGTCCGTAGTCTCATGGCGAACACCTACCGCCAAATTAGCAGGCATACCGGCAATCTCAGGTTTGAAACCAAACTGTAAGTAGGCAAAATCTGACGTTTCTACCGTGGTTTGATCGTCCAACCCGTCATTCGCCAAGGCAGGGTCCCGAGTGGTGCAATAGGCTCTGATGCAGTGACCGGTATCTGAACCATAAAGGTCTGCGCCGACGGCCAACAGCTCGTCCCATTTACCGCGGACAAAACTGTTTTGGAAGTTAGCGCCATTCGTGGCATCGTGATCAAAATAGTTAGATAGCTTATCTACAATCCAGTAGGAGCGAGGAATATCGCCAACACCGTTTTCACCCTGCACACCACTCCAGCTACCCTGGTTTTGCGCTTGGTAGCCAAGGAAGAAATACTTGTTGGTGATTTCGTTAGTACCTACACCGGCTTTGACGTTGTCGATAAAGCTATCATCAAAGTTATAGGTTCCTTTTAATTGATATTCATCAACCGAGGAATCCTGCTCTTGAATGCGGAAGATGTTGTTGGTCAATTGCATCAGAGAGATATCCGGCGCCACGTTAGTGCGGCCATCCTCATGGCCAATTCTATTCATGACCGGGAACTTGCCAGAGAAATCCATAGACACTCGGTAGTTATCGATAGAACCAAAGTTAAATTGGTTGTTACCACCCCACTTGCCGTTTGGACCTGACAACGACGTTGAGTTGTGTGCGTCAAACTCCAGTTCCAGATTGTCAGTCGCATCCCACTTAACATTTAAACCGGATGACTTTAGGTTGGATTTGGTCTTGTTGAACTTAACAATACTATTGATTTCATGACGACCCGAGTTTTCCGTGTAAGACAGCGGATACGCAGGGTTGGTATCACTCCATTCAATGTCCAAATCGTTATCGCGGGTAAACCAAAAGCCGGTACCAAAATTGTTAACTTCGTTTTGCTGGGTTACATAGAGGTAATCCGCCGTCACGGTTAGCTGCTCTATCGGTTGGTATTGCAGGGTCAACTGGCTATTCAAGCGCTTACGGTTTACTTCATTGACCGAATACATCACCTCAGAAGGAATGGCGTAGGTTCTGCCATCTCCCGGCTGATGTTCGGCAGGAATTCCAGCCCAGTCGCCACCATCTGTGGCATGCACAAACCAGTCACTGACGCTGGCATTGCGATCGCCGCTGTTACGCTCTTGATAACTACCTGTCAGCGCAACACCGATGGTGTCGTCCGCAAAGGTATTACTGAACAAGCCGGAGACTTCCGGAGTCAGGTCATCCTTCATTACCGAAGAATCGTCATATACCGCTTTGCCGCCGAGCACGGCTTTCAAACCGGGGCTGCTGAGCGGACGCGGGGTGACAATGTTGATCAATGCACCCATACCGCCAGATTGCACATCAGCACGGCCGCTTTTATACACCTGAACCCCGGAAACACCTTCAGAGGCCAGGTTCGCGAAGTCAAAAGAACGGCTGGTACCGAATGATGATGCAGGCATTTGACGGCTGTTTAAGGTCACCAAATTGTAATCGCCTGACAAACCACGCACCGTTACCTTGCTACCTTCACCGTTTACACGGTCGATCGATACACCGGGGATACGTTGCAGGGATTCGGCAAGGTTGGTATCAGGCATTTTGCCGATATCTTCCGCCGAAATAGCATCGACTACACCCACTGCTTCGCGTTTTACATCCATAGAGGCCTGCAGCGACGCTTTAATACCGGTAACAATGACCTCTTCCAAGGCATTGTCTTGCGCCATTGCCACTGAACTGAAACCAGCTGCCATCACCGATGCCACTGCCGTAGCCATGATCTTTCTTTTAAAGTTGATTGGGTTTTGCATGAGCATAATCCTCGAACCGTTATTGTTATCGTAACTTGCCTCTCGTTGGGGCCTGTGCAAAAACACAGAACCTTGTGCCAGTTACTCACTAGTCTTATTTTTTCCTACGCTAGCCACCCATGAGGTGGCATTCACGCGAGCCTATAGTTGCGCGTTGGAAAGGTTCGGGCGTCCGAGTTAGTTAATTAGGGTTAAGGTGGGAAGTTCGAGTTGAGTGTTTTTAAGCGAACACTGAAAATAATCCTTTATTATCAAATAGTTAATAAACAACTTTAACGTTAGATTAGCAGTATTTTTTGCTAAAAATTGGCACCCTATTCCACAAAAAATACTTTCTGAAGGCCAGTTTTAAGGTGCGCGCAGTGAATTTGGGGCAATAAAAAACCCGGCAAGCCGGGTTTTAGGAGCGCAAAAATGGAGAATGATCACTCCAGCAAGCTGCGTAGCATCCAGGCGGTTTTTTCGTGTAACTGAATGCGCTGGGTTAACAAGTCTGCGGTCGCTTCATCGCTCGCAGCTTCCACTGAGGGGTAAAGTGAACGCGCGGTGCGGACCACCGCCTCCTGTCCTTCAACCAATAAACGAATCATGTCTTTGGCCGCGGGGATGCCCTCTTCCTCTTTGATGCTACTCAACTCTGCATACTGCTTGTAAGTGCCGGGAGCCGGGAAACCCAGGGAACGAATACGTTCAGCAATAAGGTCAACAGCCAAGGACAGCTCGTTGTATTGGGTTTCAAACATTAAGTGCAAGGTTTGAAACATTGGCCCGGTGACGTTCCAGTGAAAGTTGTGGGTTTTCAAGTAGAGCGTGTAGGTGTCGGCTAATACTCTGGACAGACCGTGGGCGATGTCTTCGCGGTGCTCTTGGGAAATTCCGATATCTATATTCATAGTGACTCCTTTAAATCGCTGTTTGAATCGTTTTTCTAAAAAATCGCTCAAATGAGCATGTGGGTGTTTATAAGATAAATCTCCATGATTCGCATCACCAGTTGCTTTTGCCTATGGCTGGTATTGCCAAATGGCGATGCATATCAGGTTTGACCATGATTTGAGGCTAAATATCCCATTAATAACCAATCACGGCCACGTGCACGGTATTGCTGGTATTTTTGTTGGATATCTGTAGGGCAGTGATTGGGCTCTAATTCATAACCCAAACGGTCATAAAACCCCTTCAAATGCGGCAATGCAAAACAGTAACAACCTTTTGGGTAAATAAGCGGCAAGGAGTATTGCAGCAGCGCACTCGCCAACCCCTGCCCGCGCCGCTCTTTGGCAACCAGCAAATTGCGCAGCCAAAAGTGCCCCGAGTTTTGGGGGACATAACGTGCCGCTGCAATGATTTCAGTGGGGCCGCCCGTTCCCCCAACCCCGTAAATAACATACACGGATTCACTAGCAGCCGTTTTTACCTTGTAACCCTGAGCGCGGTAAAAACGATCGACCACTGCGTAACGCTCAGGTTGCTCTGCGCAAAAAACCATTTCGGAGTGTGGCGAGGGTGTTTGTAATAATTCGGACACGGGTATCAAGTTTTATCTTTGTTACTATCGTCTTCCATATTATCCAACGGAAACAGGTTGTCGGCCATCAGGTCATCGGGCATGGATAAATCCATTCCCCCGCCACTATCCATCGCCATCTCACCCGCACTATTACCGCCGGAATCCATTGCTGCCGGGGTGTCTTTTGCGGTGGCTTTTTTAAGGCTATCGGGTGACATATTCAAGGTCTTTTCCATCTCTTCCAGCTCTGCTTTGTGGCTCTTGCCGGCGATAACCCTGTAGGCGACAAACCCCATTACAAGCACCAACAAATTGGCTGCAACAATCGCAATATATACCCAGGTATTGGATGAGTCCGCGGCGGCGGATGTATCAGTGGTTACTGGCGCTGCCTCGCTGCTAGCAGAAGACGACTCTGTACTCGCCTCACTGGCAGGCACTTGACCAGCCAAGACGGCGGCCTCATCCGGGTAGGCAAAATCATCCAGCGCAATTGTCTCGCTCAATGGGCTGCCATCGATCTGGGTACCCGTTACCTGCATGGCGATTGTGTAACGCGCAGTTTCCGCTGGCGCGAAGGAAAATTCCCATTGGGATTGTTCAATCGCATTCAGTTCACGCTCCAGATTATTACCCTTGGAGTTTTTAATCGTTGCCATTACCTTGGTGCTTGCCACATCAACAATCTCAAGATCTGCAATCAACTTATACACATAGGTTTTTTTATCGCCCTGCTCATCAATACGCTTTTCAACGCGGAACGCAGAATCACTCACATTGACCCGATGGATAAACTCACGCTTGAAGGTTTTACCATCAATCAGAATCTTAATATCGTGGGCACCTTGGGTAGTGAAACCCTCCAGCTGATCAGAGAAGACACCATTGGCCGCAGCCGGTTTGTTCAAGGTATGGGTTTTGGTTTCCTTGCTTGCTGCGGGAGTCACAAACGCCTCACCGGTCAATAAACTCAAGAATTCGGTATTAGTGAGCGTTTCATTATTGGCAATAAACGAATAGGCGATATCAATAGTTTCATTGAGTTTGATATTGCTTTTAAGCGGCTGCACCACCAACTGTAAATTACTCACCACAGTCACGCGGCTCCCCGGTGCCATGTCAGTTTTTACTTTCCATTGGCCAGCCACAGGTTGCTGCACAGTGATAAGGTCATATTTGTCGGTGCGATACCAATTAACATTGTTAGCAGGGTCAGTCGCGGAATACTCTTTACCGTCAGGCGCAATAATCACCGTAGCGGGAACTTCGGCGCGCCGAAAAATCAGCGCGGTAAACTCTTGAATGCTGTTATCGACTAAAAAACCATTTTCATCCAACGGAACCCGTTCGGCAGGCACGGCCTGATCAAAAATACGCAGGAAGGTCGCCATCAACTCATCGGCGGTATCGGCCACCTCAAAAATGCCGTCGGTGGCGATGGACAGTTTCTTCATCAGCTCTTGATCAGCATCAGCAGAAAGCGCAATGGTATGGATACGGTAATCAGAAGCTTTTAAGCGCGGCAATAATTCGGTGAGGATGCGTTTGCGCTCGTTGAGATTAACCACCGCCTCTTTGCTGATATCGACAACACCGTCGGTAAGCAAAATAACGTTGCGCTGGTAAGCGCTGGATTCCGTTGCGTGATCTGCTGCCGCTGCCTCCAAGGCACCACCGATATTGGTAAACATCGCCACCGAGTTAATTGAGTTCGCTTTTTTTGCTCCCTCTTCGCGCCATTGGGAGTCAACTACACGGTGCGGCACCAACATATTGACCGACTGTCCAAAGGTCCAAAGCCCTGCTTTACTTTGATCCGGTAACAAACGCACGATCAAATCCACGGCGGGTTTACGTAAATTGTTGGGGTCAGTCTTTTTCATACTGCCCGATATATCAATCACCACCCGCACATCGGCCGGTTTAGGGGCAGTAATTTCACTGGCATCACACACTGCGGAGAACAGTGTGCAACCGAGCAATAAATAATGAAGAACCTGTCGCATGGGTATTTCCACCAAAACAAAAAGCTAAGAGCGCCGATATTGAGAATGCCAAGATAAAGTGCCGTTTACTGGCCATATTGCCATTAGTTATAGCAGCTCCACCCCGATTCGCCATTTATGAAAAAATCCATTCACTGAAAGCACTCAAAAAATGCAAACAACAGAATGCAAAAAGCCAGCACTCAGGCTGGCTTTTAAACAACGATTGCTAGCGAAAAGCTAATAGATGATCAATTAGCGAATAGCTCTGATGGGCTCTTCGTTTAATAACTCATCCCGTGCGATGCGCTCCTCACGGCTCAAACCGCGACTACTATTGGCACGGCGCGCCTGGGGGCTGTAATCAAAATCAGGTTCATCGTCGTCAACATAGGCCTTATTGCGGTTTTGCCGCGTTGACTGACGGCGACGCGGTTCAGGGATCTCATGAGTAGCCCCGCCTCTATTGCGGGTCAGCAATTGATAGATCAGGGACAGAATAAGGGCACAGCCCCATAACCCTAACATAAGCTTCAAGACTGGTTTAACGCTGGCAAAGCCTCCATCCAGGAACCCGAAAAGTAGCGTATAAACCGCAGGCGCCATAGTCATTTTCTCTGCATCAATCGCATAGGGTGTGAACAGCACAACCATCACGGTGATGACAAAAAAATGCGTAACAGCGCGACCAAAACGGCGGAACATTAGCCATGCCGCAAGCACACAACCTGTTGCACCTGTCAGGTACAGCATCCACGCATATTGATAGTCAGTCATATTTTCCACAGCAAATTCTCCTTCCGGTTCGCCAGCACTGGTTTCAGCCGCTCAATTAACCCAGCGAATAACATAATCTTCATAATCCTCAGGATCGACATCCTGCTCATGCACTACACGCCCCGCCACCGAAATACCGGCTTTATGCACCGAGTCAGGGTCGCCTGAAACCAGTGGATGCCAATCAAACAGCGGAATACCATCGGCCACTAGCCTATAAGCACAGGTCTCCGGTAACCAATAGGTTTCCTTAACACTGTCCGGCGTTAATACGGCACAGGCTTCTACTAATTGTTGACGATCAGTGTATTCCTGACAACGACAGGTGTCATGATCCAAATAACGACAGGCAACCTTGGTGTAATACACATCACCCGAATCTTCATCTTCCAATTTGTGCAGACAGCACTTGCCGCAACCATCGCAGAGGGATTCAAACTCCTCCGGCGACATTTCCTGAAATGTTTTACGTTGCCAAAAAACTTGTTGTGCCATGACATGCCCAGATCATTAAAAAAGTGTCGATACTACTGGCCAGCCAGCTTGGAATTGAACGCACGCAAACGCTCAGCTTCCGGGTCGCGATCATTGCGTGGCGGCAATTGCAAATAAAAACCTTGTGTTTCCAGGCTTTCAGCAACTTTTTCAACCGTCGCGTGGGCAAGCTTTTTACCGGGAGTTAACAGCAGAACCATTGCCTGCTGTGGACGACCAAAAAGCTTGAGTAAATCTGGAGGTACCTTACTCAACCCCTCCTCCTTTTTCACGTACAGATACATGCCCTCTTCCTTGGTGCTACGATAAATTTCACAAATAATTTTCACGGGTCTTCACCTTGTTATACGCCTAGTGCGACTAAACATTCTGTTGCCGAACAATACGCAACAAGCCTTCGCCAATTAGATCAAAACGCCAGCCCAATAAACGCTCGGGCAAACGATATTCGCTACCATTCATCCCGGAGCGAACCAAATGCTCGTAATCCTTTTTGCGAATCAATACTTCGGGCGGCAACTGGGCTTGTTCGGCGTATTCGCGCACATAATTTTTCAACGCCTTCATCAGCGGGCCTTCGCTTTGCGCTAAAGGCGGATCGAGTCGCGCAGGCCATGCAGCTTCATCCATTGCCAAAGCGTCGCTGACTATTTGTAAAATAGTTTCACTATCATTTTTTAAAGTGCGCGAGGGAATATCCGGTACACGCTGTAATTGCGTCGCATCCTGAATTCTTTTACGCGCAATTTCCCATAATGAAGGCTCTTTTATTAACCTATTGCGCGGAATGTTACGTGCCCGTGCTTCAGTTTCGCGCCAAATACAAAGCTGCTTTAAAATTAATAACTCCTGTTCACGCAATTTCCAGGCAAAACCTACTTTTTGATACGCCTCGCTAAAATCATCTGCTTTGCGCGCATTGCTTATCAAATCAGCACAATCACTTTTCACCCACTCCAAACGCTCGGTTGTTTTTAATAACTGCAATAATTTTCCATACACAATCAGCATATGCGCAACGTCAAGTGCGGCGTATTTTAATTGCGCTGCACTGAGCGGGCGCTGCAACCAATCCGAGCGAGTTTCTTCTTTGGGAATTTCAATAGTTAGCAGGTTTTTGACTAAATTGGCGTAACCCAACCCAAAGCCCAAACCTGCAAATGCGGCTGCCACTTGTGTATCAAATAATGGCGCCGGCACTACTCCCAACCAGCACTGAAATACCTCCAGATCTTCCGAACAAGAATGCAATACTTTGGTGACTGCAGGGTTTAGCATCAATTCGCGCAAAGGTTCGAGATTGCCAATCGCAAGCGGATCAATTAAATAGCATCCCTTGCCATCGCCAATCTGCAGCAAACCTGCGATGGGATAAAAGGTATCGCTGCGCATAAATTCAGTATCAATCGCCAGCGCCGCTTGCTGTTGCCAGCGCACGCAAAGTTCAGCGAGTTGATCGTCCTGATCAATCCAAATAGGTTCAGTGGGTATTAGCATTAAAATTACAAACTTCTGCGAGAGGAAAAAGCGTGCGCGAGAGTGCCGCCATCGATAAATTCCAGCTCGCCACCGAGCGGGACACCATGGGCAATACGCGAGACAGTTACATTCAAATTTTTAGCGCGTTCACTGATGTAATAAGCTGTCGCTTCACCTTCCACTGTGGGGTTGGTGGCGAGAATGACTTCAGTGATCGGCTCTTGCTGTAACAAATTAATTAATTGATCGACACCAATATCTTCCGGGCCAATGCCATCAATCGGCGACAAATGCCCCAGTAGTACAAAATATTTACCTTGATAAGTACCCGCCTGTTCGATCGCCAATACATCGCCGGGGGTTTCAACCACGCATAGCAAACTGTTATCGCGCCGGTTATTGGCACAAATTCCACAATGGGCTTGCTCTGTAAGCGTGCGGCAGCGCTGGCAGCGCCCGACACCTTCAACTGCCTTATGCAAACTCAGCGCGAGCCGTTCAGCACCGGCGCGGTCACGCTCCAATAAATGCAACGCCATGCGCTGGGCAGATTTAGGACCCACGCCGGGCAAGCAGCGCAGTGAGGCCATAAGGTCATCGATTAAAGGGCTGAACATTCAATTTCCAAAATTTGTAAGGGCGCCGCTTGCTACGCCCTGATATTTTTACGGTTTTTCAGGAGGCGCACGCGCCAACGATTAAAACGGCATTTTGAATCCCGGTGGGATTCCCATACCCGCAGTCATTTTTTCCATTTGCTCGCGATTTTGCAGTTCAATTTTACGCACTGCATCGTTCACGGCTGCCGCCAGTAAGTCTTCCAACATTTCTTTGTCTTCAGTCATCAGGCTTGCATCAATGTGTACGCGTTTTACATCGTGACGGCCAGTCATGACCACACTCACCAAACCGGCACCCGCCGCACCAGTGACTTCCGCTTTCGCTAAATCTTCCTGCATTTTTTGCATATTGGCCTGCATTTCCTGGGCCTGTTTCATCAAATCGCCGAGACCTTTCATAGCATCCTCTTCAGTAAATTAGATAAGTAAATTAGATTGGTTGAATGGTTTCTTCGCGCAATGTCGCACCAAATTGAGCGATGAGTTGCTGCACTATAGGATCATTTTTAATCGCATGGATTGCATCTTGTAAACGCTCCTCGCGCAAACGAATCGCCATCATCGACGGTGTTTCGGCCGTCACTTGCCCCAGCTGGATATGCACGCGCACTGGCTCGACAAAATAATCACCCATTAAATCGGCAAGGCGCTTTTCATGGCTCACGTCATACAGGGTGCTATTGGCTTCATCCAGCACAAAAAAGAATTCATTGCCCTGGCGTTTAACCATTTGGCAATTCGCCACCGTACTTTGCAAAATACCGGTAACACCCAAGCCTAAATAAATTTCCGTCCAATCCGCAGGGCCCGCTTGTTCATAGGGAACTTTGCGTAGAGTTTTTGGCGTGGGAACCTTCACCGGTTCCGGCGCAGCTGCAATTTGTGTCGCAGGAACTGTAACTTGCTGCACTGCCGTTGGCGGCGGCTCAGCCGCCTCAGGCTTTTTTGGCTCGTTTACCTCGGGCGCAACGGGCGCTTCGTAATACGCGGGTGCGGGTTCGTATTCGTCTTCACTGGCCGGAACATAATCATCTTCGGGGGCATTGCCGTAAGCCTCCTCAAACGCAGGCGGAGGCTCAGACTCAACCGACCCACCCTGAGCTACAGGCTCAGGTGTAACACTCGCAGGGGGAGCTTCGCTTACCGTCGGAACTGGCGCCGGCGCGGCCACCGGAGCGACAACTGCCGGAGCCGCGACCTGTGGAGTCGATGAAGGCTTTATGGGTGCAGTCGATTGTGGCAATGTCTGGGTCGGCATCTCAATAACGCCCTGCGGCTTAAACGCCAGCATGCGCAACAACACCATCTCAAACCCGGCGCGCGGATCGGGGGCAAGCGGTAAATCGCGGCGCCCCAATAATGCAGTTTGATAAAACAGCTGTACGTCTTCCGAGGGCAATTGCTGCGCAAGCTGCATGATCCGCTCGCGATCACCGTGACTATTATCAACCGCTTCAGGTAGCGCCTGGGCAATCGCAATGCGATGTAGTACTGCTAACATCTCAGCAATCGCACTGGCGTAATCAGGTGCCTGTTCAGACATCCGCTCAACAGCAGCCAACACTGCCCTACCATCCAGCGACGCCAGTGCATTTACCACATCGTACACCGCTGTTTGATCGATGGTGCCGAGCATGGTACTAACTTCAGCTTCCGTAATTTTGCCGGAACCATAGGCAATCGCTTGGTCGGTGAGGCTCATCGCATCGCGCATACTGCCATCGGCCGCGCGCCCCAAATGCCAGAGTGCCGACTCTTCAAACGGTACCAATTCTTCATTCAATACAAACTTCAAATGCTGAACGATACGCTCAGGGTTCATATTTTTAAGGTTGAATTGCAAACAGCGCGACAGAATTGTCATCGGCAGCTTTTGTGGGTCGGTGGTCGCCAGCAAAAACTTTACGTGGGGTGGAGGCTCTTCCAGGGTTTTTAGCAGCGCATTAAAACTGCTATTGGAGAGCATATGAACTTCGTCGATCAGGTAGACCTTATAACGGCCGCGGGTAGGCGCATATTGCACGTTCTCCAGCAGCTCGCGGGTATCTTCCACTTTGGTACGCGACGCCGCATCCACTTCAATCAAATCAACAAAACGCCCCTCGGCGATTTCACGGCAACTGGAACACTGGCCGCAGGGCTCAGAGCTAACACCGGTTTCACAATTGAGGCATTTGGCGAGAATCCGCGCGATGGTGGTCTTACCCACACCCCGGGTACCAGTGAAGAGATAAGCGTGGTGCAAGCGGTTATGATCCAGCGCATTAATAAGTGCCTGCAGGACATGCTCCTGCCCGACCATTTCCCGGAACACACGCGGGCGCCACTTGCGCGCCAGAACTTGATAGCTCATGCCAATTGCTGCTCTCTGTATGTGAAGTGTGCTGGTTGCAAAAACAGGGCGCGATTATAGCTGCCAACGACGGAAATAAATACCGAACATAAGTACCCGACAAGCAGGACGAAGAGCAAAGTGTTAGCAAGGAAACAACAATGAAGTGAGCAACACAGAGTTTGGTAAATTGAATTAAACAGGAAGTTATAAAGAAGGAGGATTCACAATAAATGGGTGGCGACCTAACCAGCCACACCCCGGCACATAACTTACTGCTACCGTTGCTCCCTTCCGGGCCTGGCGGGGTTTACAGATCGTCATTGCGAGGGGACCGGCTAGATCACCATAGCAGCTTACGCAGTAATGCTCACTGGGAGTGGGCTACGCAAGAGGCGCGCATTATCATCAGTTTACCTCGGCATTGCAAGGCTCAATTTAAAGGGCAACTGGTTTAATTACCTCTACCGCACCACCTTAATTTACAGATGTCCCGATTGCAGTTCGCTGCTGATCAAAAACGCAACAATCAATAAGCACCGTACGAAATTGTAATAAATCGCACCAGAACAAAGATTTTATTGCAGTGGCACTCATTGCAATTCCCTTTTGCGCCACTATCAACTAGGCTTGTTTAATATTTTAATGATCAAACACACCTAACGCTCAGGAGCATTATTTATGGCAACAGTGACCCTCAAAGGAAATCCATTCAACACTAACGGCAACCTGCCCGCTGCAGGCAGCAAGGCTCCCTCATTTAAACTGGTTAAAACAGATTTATCGGAAGTCTCTTTGGCTGATTTGGCAGGCAAGCGCGTAGTGCTGAACATTTTCCCCAGTGTCGATACCCCAACCTGTGCACAGTCAGTGCGTACATTTAACGCACAAGCAAGCGCACTGGAAAATACGGTAGTGGTCTGTGCCTCTCAAGACCTGCCTTTTGCATTAGCACGCTTTTGCGGTGCTGAAGGTTTGGACAAGGTAATTCCCGCATCTGCCTTCCGCTCAGACTTTGCCAGCGACTATGGCGTAAAACTGATTGATGGCCCACTGACTGGTTTAACAGCGCGCGCTGTTGTAGTAGTAGGCACCGATGGCAAAGTATTGCACACGGAATTAGTAAGCGAAGTGGCGCACGAGCCTAACTACGACGCCGCATTAAAAGCACTCGCATAATCACGATTGTGCGAAAGCCAAAACGCCAGCCCTTGCGCTGGCGTTTTTATTTCCATCTTTAGGTGGTTTCTCGACCAGCCGATAACAGCAACAATCAACAAAACCCCTATCAATCAAACTTCTTATCAAAAAGTCATTTTTATGACTAAAGACTCTTAAAAAATAAGATTTTTTAGCCTGCCCAACACGCCTGCCGCGCCTCGCCACCTATACTCAACCCTAATACTACTTGTTGTAGCGCATTAGCAATAATAGGGAGCCGAGTGCACATGCTCACTCAGGATGAAGCAAAAAAATCCGGCAGCGACTTTACCCGCGAACTTTTGGATGCAGTACCTGCAGGGATTATTGTCAGCCGTCAGGATGGCCGGATTAGCTACCTCAACGAAGAGGCTGAACGTCTGTTTGGTTACTCGCGCCATGAACTAATCGATCAAAATATCGAGACCTTACTGCCGGATCGCTTTAGCGGTAACCATGCCGATTTACGCCAAAGCTATTTGCAGCAACCGTCCACTCGCTACATGGGTGCAGGCCGCGACCTTTACGGCAAACGTAAAGACAACACTGAATTCCCGCTGGAAATTGGCCTGCGTCCACTGATTGCCGACGGCGAGCGATTTGTGGTCGCCACCATTGTGAATATCACCCGCCGCAAGCAACTTGAAGACCGCCTTGCCGCTGTTATCGATGCCTCGCCCTATGGTCAATTACTGGTTGATGATAGAGGCATTATTCAACTGATTAACCCCAGCCTCCTGACATTGTTTGGCTACGAAAAAAATGAACTGCTGGGTAAGTCCATGGACGTGTTATTGCCTGAGCGTTACCGCGAGGGACACCAAAAGCTGCGCGAAGGTTATGTGCAAAAACCCTCACTCAGAGCCATGGGTTTAGGTCGCGACTTAACCGGCCGCCATAAAAACGGCACTGAAATTCCCATCGAAATTGGTTTAAGCCCTGTGGATAGCGACGCAGGGAAAATGACATTGGCAGTGGTGACGGATATATCCGAGAGAAAACGCCTCGAACTCAATTTAAAACAAGCGAATGCTCATCTGGAAGAATTCACCTATGTCGCCTCCCACGATTTGAAATCACCTTTGCGCGGCATTGCTGATTTGGTTGAATGGATTGCAGAAGACCTGGGCAATAACGTACCTGCACCCGTCACCAATAATATTGACCGAATCCGCATCCGCATCGGGCGTATGGAGCGGTTGATCGAAGACTTACTGCTTTACGCCCGTGCCGGTAGGCGCCATAAAGAATCAGCGGCGGTAAATGTGCCGGAACTAATCAATAACATTGTGGATATGCACCCGGTTCCCGCGCAATTCAGCATCAAACAAGATATCCACATCAATGAAATTTATGCTGCAAAAACACCACTGGAAACCGTGTTGCGCAATTTATTCAGCAACGCCCTTAAACATCATCACGGCACCACACCGGAAATAACCATCAGTGCTGAGCCGAGCGGCAGCTATTGCCTGTTTAAAGTAATTGATAACGGACCCGGCATTCCCGAAATAGCACAAGAGCGCGTTTTTCGTTTATTTCAAACCCTTAATTCTCAGGAGGCAGGAGGTAGCGGGATTGGTTTGGCATTGGCAAAGCGATTGACAGAAAGCCACGGTGGGCAAATAGAACTCATCAGCAACAGCGAGCAACCAGGCTGCAGTTTTCATGTGTGGTGGCCGCGTTTTTCGAGGAAAGATATCGATGACTAGCGAACCCAAAATTAACATTTTGCTTGTTGACGACGATGATGTATCCGCTGAATCCGTCGTCCGCAGCCTGCGCAAAAATGCTGTTGATTTTCCCATCACCCTTGCGCGCGACGGCATGGAAGCCTTGGAAATACTGCGCTCCGCACACCCTCACCTCAGCATCACCAAACCGTATCTGGTATTGCTGGATTTAAATATGCCGCGCATGAATGGTTTTGAATTTTTACACGAAGTACGCAACGACAAAAAACTTCACAACAGTATTGTTTTTGTGTTGACCACGTCCGATGCCGAGTCGGATCGCGCTCGCGCATACGATGAAAACATTGCCGGCTACATGGTGAAATCGGCGGTGGGCCCACAATTTTCCAAGCTTGCATCGCTGCTTGAAAGCTATCGCTCAACAATCAGCCTTCCCAATTAATTAACGTCAATATCAGGATGATTCATTGATATGCAAGTAACGACTGTAGTTCGCCCGGTATCGTTACTCATTATTGAGGACGACGATGTTGATTTAGAAAAAATAAAACGACTACTGCAAAAAGGTGCACTCAATGTCACCATTACTACCGCCACCTCGACCAACCAAGCGATAGAACTTATCAATCAACACACATATGACTGTGCAATTTTGGATTATCGCCTTCAAGATGGATTGGGCTCGGAATTACTACTGCAGATAAAAAATCACAAACAAAACCCCACTCCCGTAATTATGATTAGCGGCAACAGCGACGAGCGCATTGTCGCTGACATTATGCGCGAGGGTGCATTTGACTACCTACCCAAACGCCAACTTACTGCTGAGACCTTAATTACTACCCTTGAAGCAAGCCTTATTTGGGCGGAACAAGCGCGCCTGCAACAAGAGGATCAAGCGCGCGTACACCACCTTGCCGAAGGCTTACCTCACCTCGCATGGACATGTACACCGGATGGGGCCTGTGATTATTTAAACCAACGTTGGTGTGATTACACCGGTATTCCCAAAGCAGAACAAATGGGCACAAACTGGATAAACGCAGTGCATCCTGATGATCGCGAATACCTTGCTCGCAACTGGGCAAAAGCAGTCGCTAATCGGGAGGAAATGTTTGTCAAATTTAGGATTCGTCGAAACGACGGCCACTATCGTTGGTTTGATACCCGTGCAATACCGCAAAAAAATTCACAAGGTGATGTACTTCGTTGGTTGGGCACCAACACCGACATTACCGAAATGGAATCGACTCGTCAGGCACTGGCTCACAGCGAGCAGTTATTCCACGCTGCGTTTGATTATGCACCGCTGGGTATGGCGCTGATTAATATGCAAGGAATTATCATCCAAACCAACCCGGCACTGCGGCACCTACTGGGGTATGACAATCAGGGAAAAACACAAACTGCCAGCTCAGCAAAACCACTGCTTAAAATCAGTGATCTTTTTATCGCAGAGGATATAACCAATGCGCTGGTTGAGCTGGAGCGACTTTACAGTGGCAATCAACTATTTGCCCAATATGAAACCCGCTGCCAAACCCATAATGGCAACAGCATTCCCACTATGATCAATGCGGCTTATATTAAAGAATTTTCTGGCGAACCTTGTTACCTGCTACAAATTTACGATTTATCCGAGCGCAAACGCTATGAACATCAGCTGCTGAAACTCGCCCATTTTGATAGCCTTACCGGTTTGGGCAACCGCGAAAAAATGAACCGGGAAATTGAATTTTTAATTCGCAAAGCCAGCCGCAGCACAGCTCCTTTTGCAGTTATTTTTGGCGACCTGGATCACTTCAAACAAATCAATGATGGATTGGGGCACGAGGCGGGCGACATACTGCTAAAAACTGTCGCGCGTCGACTGCAAAAATCGCTGCGCCACGAAGACATTATTTGCCGCTTGGGCGGCGATGAATTTGTAATTTTATTACCTGACATTCCGCGCTTTGAAGCCGTAGCTTCGGTAGCCGATAAACTCCTGCAAAAAATTCACAAACCGATTCGCCTGGGGAAAAATCGCGTACATGTCAGCATGAGTTTTGGCATTGCCCTTTACCCCACCGATGGCGATGATGCCAAAACCCTGCTGCGCAATGCCGACAGTGCTTTGTATGATGCCAAAGCAAAAGGCCGCGGTTGCTATCAACTGTACCGCAAAGAGCTGACTGAATACGTTCACAATCGCTTACAGTTGGATGCCGACCTGCGCAAAGCAATTATCAATCACGAATTTGAGGTGCACTACCAACCGGTGATTGATCTTGACACCAATCAGGTTGTTTCTGCCGAAGCACTTATTCGCTGGAATCACCCCAAACGCGGGCGCGTAGGGCCGGATGAATTTATTCCCTATGCACAAGAAAGTGGTTTGATCTTGCCCATCGGTAATTGGATCATCAACGAAGCATGTCATCAGCTTGCGCAATGGAATAGCGAGGGTATACATATCAATATATCTATTAATGTTTCTGCGCGGCAGTTTATGCAGCAAGATCTATTGCCCGTTTTTGAACAGATGCTTGAGCAATACAACTTGCGCGGCGACCAACTTACCATCGAAATCACCGAGCAAATGTTTCTGGAAAATACGGAAAACAATTTGCGACAAATTACCCAACTTAAAAACCTGGGCATTAAAATATCGTTGGATGATTTTGGTATAGGTTATTCATCGCTGAGCTACATTTTGCGCTTTTCCCCGCAGTACCTGAAAATTGATCGCTCGTTTGTCAGTCTAATTGGTACCGGCAAGGAACATGATGAAATGGTAAATGCGATCATCGGGCTCAATAAAATAATTCCCATGCACATTGTTGGCGAAGGAATTGAAGAGGAAAACCAACGCCACTTCCTACACTCACGCGGCTGTGATTTAGGCCAGGGTTATTTATTTTCAAAGCCCGTACCGCCCGACCAGTTGGCACACTTTATTAACAGCAAACAACCCGCCACACTCTTGCTAAATTGAGCATCAACCCCCGCAAAAGCGACCCTATATTCACACACCGGTGTAGATTTTAACGTCACATTATATTAGTCTTGCCAAAGCTGTTAGCAGGGTATTTTTTGTAAAAAACCAATAGATATCCCTGCTAACGGCTTACCAAATAGTCATTAACTTAATACGATAAAAAGGAAAACAGGATGTCTCGTTTCAAACTATCTGCGTTATTGGTTCTGGTTACTGCATTGGTTAGCGGCTGTGCTACTCAGGTAACGGAAACCCCGTCAAAAGTAACACCAGCAACTACCGACTTGGGCGAATTCAGTCAGGTTATTTTAGTCAAAACTGAAATTGCACCAACCTATGCTTCTCACCCCGCCAACTTAAAAGCAGTCAAAAAAATTGATGAAATTCTTGCTGAACGTTTGGGTGGTGTTTTGGAGAACATGCAGGTAAAAACTCTGGATCAAATCAAATCTGAAAATTTGGCTAACAATGGCAATGTGCTGTTCATCAAGCCCTATGTTAAACAAATCAAATTTATTGGCGGTGCAGCCCGTTTTTGGGCTGGTGCAATGGCTGGCAGCTCTGTAGTAATTATGGACGTAGCTTTTGAAGACGGCGCAAATGGAACCAAACTAAGTAACCCCGGTTTTATGCGTAAAGCAGGGGCCTATACCGATGCATTTGGTGTTGCGTCCAACGCAATGTTGGATGACGTTGCACAAGACGTTGTTAACTATGTAGCAGCGAACAAATAATCACGCGTTAAAACTCACGCGCTTGATAAATACTGTTCGTATAGATAAAAGGCTGCCGGAAAAATAGGCGGCCTTTTTTATTGGCTGCAACCTGTGCACCAAACCCACACAAGCTAGAGCGCAATGACACCTTGCAAATTTTTCAGGCAATGGGCCTTGGCCAGTGCCAAAAAATCCTGCACATAAGGTAGCACCAAATATTCTTCACGCACTGCCGCATAAAGTGTGGGCCAAATACCTTGTGGCCCGGCAGAACGTACGCTAATCAAACCCTGCGCCACATATTCAGCCGCCACCCAATTTGGTAAAGCACACACACCGCGCCCACTGGCAACCAATTGCACCATCATCAAAGTTAATTCCGAAGTGCGCACAGCGGCTGGCTCTACTCCGGCGGGAATTAAAAATTGGGTAAACACATCCAGGCGATTGCGGCTCACGGGGTAGCTAATTAACGTTTGGTCAGCAAGATCTTGCGGCTGTAAATATTCCCGGGCGGTCAACCGATGCTCATTCGCCAGTGCGATTTGCATTTCGTAACCAAACAAGGGCACATACTCAATACCCTTGATTACTTGTGGATCAGAAGTAATTACCAAATCAATATCGCCCTGCGCCAAGGCTGGTAGTGGCTCAAAGGTAAAACCCCCAGAGAAATCCAATTCAATAGCAGGCCATTGATTGCGATATATATCGATAGTCGGCATCAACCAGTTAAAACAACTGTGACATTCAATTGCCATGTATAAGCGCCCTGCCTCGCCGTGCACTAATTTTTTTACATCGCGCTCAGCATCGCTAACTCTGGCGAGCACATCGTCTGCCAATAGCAGCAATCGTTTTCCTGCCTCAGTAAACCGCAACGGCCGACTTTTACGGATAAACAATTCGCACTCCACGCGCGACTCCAGTTCTTTGAGCTGGTGAGACAGCGCAGACTGCGTGAGAAATAAACGCTCTGCCGCCTCCACCAAACTGCCGGTTTCACGCAGAGCGATAAGGGTTTTTAAATGGCGAATTTCGATCATAGTTATGCTCTCACGTAGCTTGGAAAAGCGTAGCGCCTTCCGACGATGCAGCCCAATAGCAGTGATATGCCTGAATATTTGTTGTGTCGGAAGTCGCTGCGTTTTTCCAACCTACCCACTCAATGAATCAATCCGCACAGGGTAACATTAACCATATTCACGTTAAAACCGAAAATCACCAGTTTTATTCATGTTTGTGTTTCGCCCAAAATAATCCTGTCGTCAACAAAGGGCGTGGACGCCGATTGACCGCTATTGGGTGTAAATTGCCGATTACATTACCAGGCACAAACAAAAATGCCGCCGTGTTTTGCACGGCGGCATTTTTAGTGAATCATTACCAACGCCACTGAATTTCCGCCGTTAACTCGCGGCCACGACTAGGTACACCATCCAATTTACCGAGCCCTTGTGCCGGAGTTGCATAATCCTCATCGGTAAGATTTTTTATTTGCAAACTAATGTCGTAACCACTGGTAAAGCGGTAGCGCCATTGGGTGTTGAGCACCCAAAAATCATCCAGTGTTATTTCAGTTGTTGCCGACACAGGAGCTTGGTGTTCATCTTGATATACACCAAGCAAATTCCAATTCCAACGCTGGGCGGCGTAATTAATTTCAAAGGATGCCAGCGATTCCGCTTCGCGAAATGCCGTCTCCGGTAAATTCATATTGGTATAAGTGCTGCGCAGTGACCAGCGATCGCCGAATTTTTGTAGCCACTCTATTTCAAGGCCATCACTGCGCTCGCTATCGCCATTGACATACGTACGGGTAGTGCCAATAAAACCAGTCATGATCGGTTGTTCGTAGCGGTTTTGAAACACACCAGCGCTAAGGCTGGTGGTCTGCCAATTGCCCATTAGAATCAAGTCCCAGGTTTTTACCACCTCATGTTCAAGATCCGGATTGCCAAGCAATGTGGGGTTATTAATAAACGCTGTCTCTGCCAGCGTCGGTGCGCGGAATGCTTCGCCGTATAACAACTTCAGGCTGTAGGTTTCATTGAGTTGTTCTACCAGTGCCAAACGCGGGCTAAAACGTGCCTCTACATCTGAGTAGTCATCATAGCGGCCCCCAATGGTGAGCCTGGTTGAATCGCGCAGGCTGCGAATATATTGACCATGAATACCCGTGGTGGATTGTGAACCTGAAACCCCCAGGGGTGTGCGTTCACTCATTTCGCCGTAATAAGTGATGGGGAATTGTCGCTGGATTAATTGCACCAGATCGTAGTTGCTGTAAGCACGCGCTTTGATCTCTTCGTGGTGCGCCGCTTGTATGCCCCATTGGGCGCTGGACTTGTCGTCTATAGTCCAGTCCGTTGTGTAGGCCAAGCGATAGCTTTCGCCGGCTTGTGTTGCTTGAATCCTAAATGGTTCATTGCTGCTGGGTACGCTTACCGCCGCCAAGGCCCCCGGCCCCTGCACAAACCCTTCAAGCTCAAAGGTGAATTGTTGATAGCTGAGAGAGAAATTGGATTTGATCGCAGGTGTCCATTCAATGCCCTGATCCACACTTAAGTTCCACAGCTCACGGGCGTGATCATTCACCCCGTTGGCAGTATTTTCCGAGAGATAAAAATCCTCCGACTCGCCGCGATAATAGGTCAGATCAATTTGGGTTTTGCCGCGACTTAACCCCAGATCCATATTCAACAAACGACGCGGATCTTCAGTCTCCAGTGGCAAACGGCTGAAGCTATCGGTAATCGTCAAATCTTGCCCTTTGTCCTCATAGGCATGCAGGTACGCATCCGCCTGCCATTCTTCACCGGCGTGACTCCAAAGTGCATCCAGTGCGCGCCGCTGCTCACTGCCCACGCCCACAGCGAGGGCTTTTTGCTGTTTGCGGGTGACAATATTAATTACACCAGTGAAAGCAGAGCTGCCGTAAACCGCAGACCCTGGGCCGCGAATCACTTCCACCCGCTCCACCTGCGCTAATGGAAATAGCGGCAAGGTGACATCGGGGCTGCCAGCACGGGGGTCGTTAAATACCTTGCCGTCAATCAGCAACAGCACCTCCAGCGATACCTGGGTGGTGCGTCGGCCACGCGCGCTGTAGGTGTAAGCCAACCCACTATTGGCATTGCGATTAAATTGAAACCCCGGCACCAACCCGAGCAACTCGTGCAGGTAATCCACACCCAAGCGCTCTATGTGCTCATGAGTAAATACCGACACCGCCGCCGGTACCGTTTTAATCGACTCTTGGGTAAGGGTCGACCCAGTCACCGGGGTTTCCAGCAACTGTTCAAGGCTTAATTCGAGGTAGGCAAATTCATCCGCGTGTGCGCCCATACTGAGCAGACACATCAACGCCAACAAGCAGCGCGGTGCGCGATAAACTTTCGGTTTGATGACCATAGTGCGATTCTCCACGTCAGTAATACCGGGCGCAGGTCAGCGAGCTGACCAATCTGCCAACCAGGCATCAAACTGCCCAGGCGGTAAGGGTTTGGAAAAGTGATAGCCCTGCATTAAACGACACCCTTCATTCACAAGCAGAGTCATTTCATGGCTGGTTTCTACGCCTTCAGCAATGGTATCCATACCCAGTGACTGTGCGAGACGGATGATGTAACTAACAATCGCCAGCGACGCCTCATCCGACTGCATATCACGAACAAACGATTGATCAATTTTTAAAATGTTTACCGGCAAGCGGCGCAGATAATTCAGGCAGGAAAAGCCAGTGCCAAAATCATCAATTGCAATGCGATAGCCCAAGTCGCGAAACTTCTGCAACACCTCGATAGAGGCATCCATATCGCTCATCAGCATGCTCTCTGTCAGCTCCAACTCCAACGACTGGGGTGCCGCGCCCGCGTCGTCCATGATGGTTTGCACCTCTGCCATAAAACCAGGTTGGTGGAATTGCAGTGCTGAAATATTCACACTGACCACCAGTGAAATGGCACCTTCCGCCTGCCAGCGAGTGACCTGTCGCGCCGCTTCGGCGATCACCCAATTGCCGATAGGAATAATCAAACCAATTTCTTCCGCCAGCGGAATAAAATCATTGGGCTGAACCAAACCGCGCTCCGGGTGACGCCAGCGAATTAGGGCCTCAGCACCGTAAAGTTGCTGATTAGTGGCATCCATCTGCGGTTGATAATGAAGTTCAAACTGCCCCAACTCCAAGGCTTGCCGCAAGTCGTACTCAAGTTTTAAGCGATCCAACGTGCGCGAATTTAATAGCGGTGTATAGAACTGATAATTGTTGCGGCCTTTTTCTTTGGCGAGATACATTGCAGCATCGGCATTTTTAATCAGTTCGCTCGGTGAACTGCCATCCTCAGGGTAAATCGCGATACCAATACTTGGGCTTAAATGCAGTGGCATCTCTTCCACTAAATAAGGCTTTAATAATTCTTCGCGCACTTTGATTGCCACTTCCGCCAAATCGCGCTCATCATGCACACGCGGCAATAACACCACAAACTCATCGCCACCCAGGCGCGCAACTGTATCGTCATTACGGATAACTTTTTTCAAACGCAGGGCTGTCTGGCGCAAAATTTGATCGCCCGCTGCATGGCCGAGCGAGTCATTGATATTTTTAAAACGATCCAAATCGATAAACAGCAAGCCAACTTTTTCCTGACGCCGTTTGGCAGTATTAATCGCCATTTCCAAACGATCATTTAATAAAGTGCGATTGGGCAACTCGGTGAGGCTGTCGTGGTGCGCAAGAAAGTCGAGTCGTTCGCGGGATTTTTTGCGCTCGGAAATATCAGTAAAAATAGCGATGTAATTTTCTATCTGACCGTCGCTACCCAATACGCGGCTAATTGAAAACCAGGAGGGGAATGTCTCACCATTTTTGCGCCGGTTGCTAAGCTCACCCAACCAGGCCCCACGCTCGTTGAGAATGGCAATCAGGTTGCGGAAAAATCCTCGCGGATGTTGGCTCGCACCTATTTGGGCGGCGTCCACACCCAACACATCTTCAGCACTGAAGCCCATCATTTTTTCGTAGGTTTTATTCACCAGAACTATGCGGAATTGGTCATCCAAAATCATGATCGCTTCATTGCTGCCTTCAAATACTTTGGCCCACAAACGCAATTCCGCTTCCTGATGTTTACGCTGGGTGATGTCACGAATCACCATCACCACTTCTTGCTGCTCGCGCAGCATTACCCGTGCCTCCCAGGTGCGCATTTTTCCTGCCAGAGGCGACCAATCAAACTCGACTAATTGTTCACCTTTACCGGCAAACACCCGGCGAATTTGTGGTGCAAGAATGCGATAGACAGGTGCAGGCAAGTGCCCTTCACCACTGTCCTCATCGTAACTAACCCAATGATCCATCTCATGAGTGTAAGCGCCGACTTGCATATCAATTACATGACCATCGCGGTCAATACGCAAAATCATGTCGGGAATACCCGCCAGCAGCGCGCGGGTTTTACCCTCACTTACACTGACATCGCGAAAAGCTTTTTTGGCGCGCAGAATAAATTGCAAACGATACGGCAGAGAGCCCCAACTGACGGGCTTGGTAATAAAATCTGTGGCGCCGGATTCATAGGCGTGATGAATGGATTCTATATCGCCCAGCCCGGTGACCATGGCGATAGGTAAATCGTGGCCGCGTGGGTCTTGCAGCAACTCACGACACAAGCTGAAACCATCACCGTCGGGCAGGAGCACATCTAACAAAACAATATCTGGTTTACGCTCTGCAAAACGTGCGCGTGCAGAGGCGCAGTCGACCGCCTCCATCACCTGAAAGCCTGACTGCTCAAGGGTGATGGTAGTCATTAAGCGCGCGGCTTCATCGTCATCAACAACCAATACCAGATTCACATTGGCATCACCCAGCGTGATCAGCGGCATACCGTTGCTGGTTGTTAGGTTGAGTGCTGAATCAGGCATCGAGCGGGTTTCTTTCACGTGGATAACTCCTTTCGCTCTAATTCAGCCAAACCTTCTAGCGATAAATCATAGAGCCGTAAAATGCTGTCGACCTGCTGCGCGGCACCCTCCATTTCACCTTTGCGCGCGCTGGCCTCACAATCGCGACAAGCCGCTGCCAAATCCAGCAAACCTAGATTAGCAGCACTGTTTTTAAAATTGTGTGCGGTTTTGTAGAGTAAATTGGCATCGCCCGCGGCCACTGCCTGATGCAGCTGGGTAATTAGCGCAGGACTAGCGCCGCGAAATAAACCAATAATTTTTGGCAACAAACCAACACGTAACTCGCGCAGTTGGCGAATAACCTGTTGATCAATTTCAATTTTGCCTGACGTGGACGATTCAACAGGCGTTGAATCCTTTTCGGGTAACCAACGGCTCAGGGTTTGGTTCAGCTGTAATTGTGAAAAGGGTTTGCTCAGGTAATCATCCATCCCCTGCGCCAAACAATGCTCACGATCACCACTGATAGCATTCGCGGTAAGCGCAATAATGGGTAAAGGATTCAAGCCCATTGTTTGCTCGCGCTGACGAATTCGTCGGCTGGCTTCAAACCCGTCCATCACTGGCATTTGGCAGTCCATCAACACCAGGTCGAATGACAGGCGATCAATAAGCGCCAGCGCTTCCTGACCGTTGTTGGCAATTGTCATATCCAACCCCATGCGCTGCAGCATGGCTTTGGCAACTTCCTGATTCACTGGATTGTCCTCCGCCAGCAATACCCGACCGCGCAGCGGTTTTACACCGGGCATTGGCTTTGCGCCCTCACTGACCAGGGACTCGGAACCCAGCGGTTGGTAGATAAAATCACCAGCCGCAACCTGGGCGATAAGCCCATGTAACTCCGTCTGGCGCGCCGGCTTGAATAACATCAATGCACGGTTGGCAAGGGACTCCTGAATCGCAATGCCGGCGGGGCACAGCACAATTACCGCTAGCGATTCAAATATTGGTGAGGCCGCCAAATTATCCAGCAATGCACCGGCATTCATATCCGGCATCGCCCAGTCAGTTAATAGCAGTTCAAATGGAGCGTCCGTTTTAGCCTGTTTATTTAACAGCGCCAGCGCCTCGACAGCGGACTCTGCAAGCACCGGAGTGATTCCCCAAGCACGCAACCAATCGTCCAGAATATCGCGGTTGACCTCGTTGTCATCCACTACCAATGTGCGCAAGGGCTTGAGTGGCTGAAACTCCGGTGCCGCCTCAGTATTAATATGCTGCGCCAGCAATAAATCAAAATAGAAACGACTGCCCTCTCCCGGCTGACTTTCCAACTGAATCTGCCCACCCATCATTTCAATCAGGCGCTGCGAAATTGCCAACCCCAAACCAGTGCCGCCGTACTTGCGCGACATGGAGGAATCCGCTTGGGTAAAGGATTGAAATAGTTTTGCGCTCTGCTCAGGAGAAATACCAATTCCTGTATCGCGCACAGCAAAGCGCAGCTGCAATTGGTCTGCCTTGTTAGCCACAAGCCCAACACTGATTTCTACTTCGCCGCTGTCGGTGAATTTGATGGCGTTGCTCAATAGATTGGTAATTACCTGCCCGAGCCGCGGGCCGTCTCCTATCACAGAGACAGGCGGCAATGGTGTTCTACACAGGAGCTCCAAATTTTTCCCGTGCGCAATAGGCGCGTAACGCTCCGCGATATCTTCAATCAGGGTATTGAGCGGGAATGGCAGTAACTCTAATTCCAATTTGCCGGCTTCGATTTTAGAGAAATCAAGAATATCGTTAATGATAAGAAGCAAATCTTCGCTGGAGCGACGTGCCACCCGGGCAAATCGTTTTTGTTTGCTGTCCAGCTCTGTCTCCAACAACAAACCGGTCATGCCCATAATGCCATTTAAGGGGGTGCGGATTTCATGGCTCATGACCGCCAGAAAATCACTTTTGGCTTTACTGGCTGCTTCCGCTTGTTCACGCGCGTATTGCAACTCCAGGGTGCGCTCCAGTACCCGCTGCTCCAGCAGCTCCTGGTTTTGGCGCAACTCGCTGTCTTGCATTTCAATACGATCCAACATGGCGTTAAAACGCCGGGTCAGCAGCCCCACCTCATCGCGTACAGCGGACTCAGGTGCGCGGGCATCGTAATGCCCTTGATCGCCCACCCGCCGCGCCAATTCACTCAAGCTCCCCAAGGGGCGCATTACGCGGGAGATCAAAGCCCAAGCCAAAATACCGGACACCAACAGTGCCACAAAAGCGGCAGCCAACACCCAACCGATCTGGCCATAAAACTGTTCGCGCAATGGTTTTAGCGTGACATCCAACTCCAAATAGCCCAGAGGCTCTTCTGCCCAAAAAACGTCTGCGCGCACCCGGATATCGCGCTCAGGGCCGAGCGCTACAGTATCGCCAAGCGCAGCGCGGTATTCAGCCAGCAACTCGTTGTTGCTGAGAATCAAACGTGCCGCAATCACTTTAGGTTCCACACGCAATACGGCCAGCGTTTGTTGGGCGGCTTCTTTGTCGGCAAACATACTCGGCGCTGCCATATTCAGCGCAGTTGCTTCCGCCAAAATTTGCAGCTGGTTATTTACTTGATTCACAAAGTAATTGTATTGCTGCCAACTGGTTGCTAGTGCCGCACCCAAGACTGCAATGCTGGTTAATAACATGGCGAGCAAAGTGATTTTGCGGGTTAGCGAAGTATTAGGAATGGAGTTTGGCATCTTAGCGGCGCTCCATTGTTGGCTTTTTAGCCAATTTGAGCAGCTGGCTACTGACTTTTACACCGGCACTGGCAATCGCCTGTTCGTTGATCACAAACTCAATACGATTATCATTCGTACGCAGCAGTGCGATAGCAACACGCCCATCCCGGGGATCAGGTTCATCCGCTACGAGCAAGACACCCGGTGGCAATTGTGCGGGCAAGGAAATACGTTCACCGCTTGCGGGGCGATAAATCATTTGGCAAGAATTTAAATACTGATCGAGATCCGCCGTTTTATCGAGATAGACAACTCTGGTCTGACGCTGCGGTTGGGATTTTTTTTCCAACTGCGCCAAGGCTTGACGGGTAACACCTTCTGCCCCCAAAGCACAAAGCGAAACCGATTGATCTTTGTGTGCGGGCCATTCGATGAATTTCAAAAAGTTATAGACAAATGCAACGCGCAAGCTAGCCTCGGACGCATTCGCCGAAGCCACAAAAAAAGGCGTGAAGAGCAAGACTCCCACACCAGAATAAACCAAGCGACGGCCAGTAACTTTGGCCCACCTTCCCAGCACAGACTTCACCTTGTGCGATTCCCTCGTGTAAAGCGTTTTAATCTGCTCAGGATAGCCCAGCGGAGGTGGTTTTGCGATAAAGGGTTTTGCTTTTTCCGTCGCCTCCAGCCACCTTAATAAGACTAAGTGGTATCATGGCAGCCCTCAATTTCCATTCTTATGGCCACTTTTATGCTGTTGTTTGTCGATAACCTAACCAATGTCGATTTCAGTTTCCTTGACCCCCAGCGCGGCCTTCTCGGCGAGACCTGGTTAGCAAATGTTCGTTTGTATGGGGAACTGGATGAACAAGGCATGGTGTGCGATTTCGGCACCGTTAAAAAAGTCATGCGTCATTGGTTGGATACAGAGTTAGATCACCGCTTGGCTGTGCCCATTCGCTCACCGCAAATTGGCATTGACGATGAAGGCGACTTTCTCACCATTCATTGGCAATTTGGCAGCAATGGTGAATTTTTACACACACGCTCACCGCGCGATGCAATTGCTCTTGTCGATGCAGAGGTTCTAACACAAGAATCTATTGCCGAATGGTGCATTAGCCAACTCAAGCAACGATTCCCAATGAGCGTGGCACGTTTGGAGTTGGACTTCTCATTGGAGCCTATAACTGGAGCCTATTACCACTACAGTCACGGTTTGAAAAAACACCGGGGTAATTGCCAACGCATTGCACACGGCCATCGCTCACGCATAGATATTTGGGCCAACGGCAAAAAATCACCGAAACTGGAGCAGCGTTGGGCCGATGAATGGAAAGATATTTATTTGGCTACTCGTGAAGATCTGATTGGCAAACCGCAACACCAAGGCACGAATTACTACCACTTTGCCTACGAGGCGGAGCAAGGCCCGTTTGAAATTACCCTGCCGCAACGCTGCTGCTATCTGATCGATACCGAAACTACCGTAGAGTTTATCGCCCATCACATTGCGCAAAAAAGCCGCCAGGAAAACCCCGATACCTTTATTCGCGTGAAAGCGTATGAAGGCATTAACAAAGGTGCAATTGCAGAAGCCTAAAACAGTAGTGCAATTATTAATTGCGAGTTAAAAGATTATCAATTTTTTGCAGGTGGGTAATCAGCGGTGCTGAGTGTAAATTCAACACTGAAAAATACTCTTCAGCCATAGGTGCTACTGAGCAATATTTGGGAAGCTCCATTTGTTGCTCAATCATAGAATACAAGCGCGGTAAAAAAATAAACTGCAACCACTGCGGAAAGTTCATGGTATCTATCGCGAAAGGCTCCGTACTCGCCAGCGCCTCCTCGGAAATCATTTCAAATTCCCACAGCTGTAATTGCCGCAGTTGTTGTTCAACGTCCATTAACACTTCGGCAACGGCGATGTGGAGTTTATTCATGGTATATCCGGCAGTCAGGGTGCTTCGTAGGTTGGTGCTGAGCGCAGCGATGCCCAACACGCTTTTTAAAAAATCATTTGTGAACGATATGGGTAAACGGCGGCAGCGAATTCAAAATCGCTTTGCCGTAACGCTTGGTAATAATGCGGCGATCAAGCAGGCTGATTTTGCCTGTATCCGTTTCAGTGCGCAGCAAACGCCCACAAGCCTGAATTAATTTTAGCGATGCATCCGGTACGGTAATTTCCATAAATGCATTGCCACCACGCGCTTCAATCCACTCCGATAATGATGCTTCAATTGGATCATCGGGAACCGCAAACGGCAGTTTGGCAATAATCACGTGCGTGCAATATTTACCCGGTAGATCCACCCCTTCGGCAAAACTTGCCAACCCAAACAGCACACTACCGCGCCCTTCATCGATAGCTTTTTTATGCTGCACCAACATTTCCTGCTTGGAATTATCACCCTGCACCAAAATAATTTCGCGTAGATCTTCCGGCATATCCTCAAATACATCGAGCATTTGTTTGCGCGATGAAAACAACACCAGAGTGCCCGCATCGGGATCAATTAAATTCGGCAGATCGTCAATAATGGCAAGGGTATGCACATCCGCATTAGTCGCCTCCACTGCAGCCACGGGAATTTCCAGCGTCGCCTGTTGAAAATTAAAAGGGCTGGGCACTACATGGTAGTTGGCGTCCGCAGGAGTTCCCGCGCGCATTTGAAAGCGTTGAAAATTCCCCAACGCGGTTAAAGTTGCGGAGGTAATAACCGCACCGCAGGCTTTTTCCCACAAACTGTATTCAAGGGTTTTGGCGGCAAGAATCGGGCTGGAGCAAATTTCCAAATCGAGGCTGCCAGTGTGGTCTATGGGGGTGATCCAACGGGCTTTGGGAACCGAACCGGGTTTATCGGGCGTAGCAAAACTCGCCCACAAATCGCGATTGGCTTCCGCACGCGACTGCCAGGTTCCCAGCAGCGGATAATTATTTTCCAAATCAATTTTGGGTACGGGGCAATGCGCATCTTCCATCGATTGGGTTAATTCATCGCACATTTTTTTGAGCAATTCACTCAGGCGATCAAAGCCTTTGTACAACTCAACACAAGGCAGGAGTAGATCCTGAGGAATTACGCCGCTGTCAAAACGATAATGATTTTGGCGATCATCAAAGGCAATGCTCTGCGCCAACTGATCAAACACCGGATACAACTGATCCAGTCGTTGTTTGCAATCGATTAATGCCTCCGGTAATTGCTCGCCATAACGATCCACATTCCCAGCGCCACTCACCGCACCTAAAATTGCGCCGAGCGCTTTATTGCATTGATCCAGCCATTTGCTGGTCGCGAGCATGCGGCTGTGATGCGCAAAATGATTGAGTGCTTTTTGCGGTAAGTGATGACCTTCATCGAACACAAAAATCGCGTCCTCCGGTGCGGGCAAAATAGCACCACCGCCTAAGGCCAAATCGGCCAGCACCAAATCGTGATTGGTAACAATACAATCCACGGCATGCATTGAATCCCGCGCTTTAAAAAAACTGCACACCGACACATTGGAACAGCGGCGTCCGGTACATTGGCGATGATCAGTGGTAATGATTTGCCACTCGTTTTGTTCGAGTGCTTGCGGCCAGGTGTCGCGCTCGCCATTCCATTTATTGCCAGCGAGGGATTCCATCATGGATTGATACAGTTTTACGCTTTGTGCAGACACACTCGGATATTCATCTTCATAGAGCGCGCGGGTGGGGTTTACACCGCTTTCGTATTCAGCAATGAGATTATCGAGCTTACTCAAACACAAATAGCGACCACGGCCTTTGGCGAGCGTGAAGGAAAAATGTAGCCCACTGTTGCGATGTAAATCGGGTAAATCTTTATTTACGATTTGCTCTTGCAGCGCGACTGTCGCGGTAGAGACAACTAACTTCTTACCCAGAGCTTTGGCCATGACCAGCGCCGGCAGTAAATAGGCGATAGTTTTGCCCGTACCTGTACCTGCCTCAACCACACAAATATGACCACCGGCACGATCCTCCACTAGACGATGATTTTCATCATCCAATTTAATACTTCCAAGCGCTTTAGCGATTTCAGCGATCATTAATTTTTGGCCATAGCGGGACTTTAAGCCCTTATTTTCCAAAAATGTGCTGTAGGCGCTTTGAATTTGTTTTTTGAGGTCATCGGTTAGCATTAGCTGCTGCTACTCAGTTTGCTCACAACCGGGTTAGCATAAATTCCCAGCGCAATTTCGCGCTGCCCTTCGGGGATTGCATTCATACGCTGGGCAAAGGCTGCTTTTTCTGCACTTAAAGTTGCAGGGTCATAAGGTGTGTTGTTTACACCATAATTCACTGTCGGCACATTGCCATGCAACATTTCATAAGCAATACAGTTAGTAGCATGCAATACATAGTTGCCAAGAATTTGTTTGTCCAAGGCGGCAACCAGCTCATCAGTATCGGTGTAATCGCCATCCAAAATATCGCCGAATGCCAAATGCACATTACCTTTGTCGCCAGCAATTCCCATGGCGATGCTTTTTACATCCTCATGCTCTTCTTTTTGGTAACTGCCTTGCGTGCGCTGTAAATAAAGCTCGCGCGCTTTCGCTGCATCGCAAGGGTCCAACTCGTAAGAAATAGATACCGGCACTATGCGCAACTGCCGGATATAAGTGGCCAACTCTTCCGTTTTGGGTTTATTTAGCGCGATCATACCCAGCACCGCGGAATTGGTTTTATCGCAACCATCTTTGGCGCGACCTTCACGCTGGGCGATCCAGATACTTGAATGTTCATTGCAAATTGAATGATGAATATAAGACGACAAATATTTTGCCGCTTTGAGTTTTTCACGCGGCGCTTTTGCCGAACGGTTAACAATAAAACTTTTATTCAACCGCATTAAATCTGACACAAAAGGTTTGGTCAGCAAGTTATCGCCAATCGCGATACGCAAAGTATTGCTGTGGTTGTGATAGAGAACCCAATTGACAAATGCCGGGTCCATCGCGATATCGCGATGGTTGCTTATAAACAAATAGGCCGTTTTTTTATCCAGCTTATCCAGGCCTGATGTAGTTAATGCGGTGACGCGCTTGGCCATCATAGCCGCCATATAGTTTTCAACCACATGCTGAAAACCATCCACATCCTGAATGCCGGATAACTGCTGTTTGAGCTTCGCTTTTACCAGAGGTTTTATCGCCCACCCCAACCATTGGTGCGCACCGGGAAAACGCAAACGGGTTACGGCATCGACCAATTCCGGGTCGGCTAACAGGCGATCAAGCGTGGAGCGAACTTCATCATCGCGGTAGGGGCGAATATCATCAAATTCAGTCATATAAGGGAGTCATCAGTAAGAAGGCAATTTCAACATCTATCGGAATGGGTTTATATCCAAACAGACATTATGCGCTCCAAGAACAAGCGCTTTGCATAAGGGCCGGAAGCCAGCGAAAATAGGCGCACAAAATACCGAAAAGGGTCGCAAAATGCCACCAAAAACACCACACATCAATCGCAATACTGATAGCAACGCCCCCTGCCCCTGCGGTAGCCAGCAATCACTGCAAGCCTGTTGTCTGGATTTTATCGAAGGCACCCGCCTGCCCCCCACGGCTGAAAGCTTAATGCGCTCGCGCTATACCGCGCACAGCCTTGTCGCCGTCGATTACCTGTGGGACACCTGGAGCCCGGAACAGCGTTTGCGCTCCAGCAAGAGCGACATTCGCGCCTGGGCTGAAAGCTGCGACTGGTTGGGTCTGCAGATACGCAACACCCACGCAGGAGCAGAGTATGATGATTCCGGCATCGTTGAATTTGTAGCGATTTTTCGCCAACAAGGGCAACTGCATCAGCACCATGAAACTTCATTATTTAGAAAGCACTTGGGTAAGTGGTTTTATGTTGATCATGTGGAGCCGTGACAGAGTCAAATTTTCGACACAAATAATAAAGAAATGTGATGCAACCGGCGAAGCGCACAAAAATCCGCCACTGATCGCATTAGCTGATCACCTCATCACTCACTAATGCTTAAAATAGCGCCAAAATCATAATATCCATTGCGCTATTAGCGGCTACACTCTCCGGTGTGCCATTTGCCAAGACTCTAACTCTCTGACTCTATGAAAATTTTGCTGGTCGAAGACAGTGCAACCCTGCGCCATGCCATGCGCAATTATATTCTCGAAGCGGGTCATGAACCCTTGATTGCACGCAGTGGCGAAGAAGCGCTGCAGCTGCTCGAAAATACCCCGGTCGATATGATCATTATGGACGTGGAAATGCCCGGCTTGAATGGCTTTGAAACGACACGCCTCATCCGCGAGTGGCTTGCGGGCCACTGGATACCCATCATTTTTGTAACCGGCCTGAATGAGGACGAAAATTACCGCGAAGGCATAGAAGCCGGTGGCGATGATTATCTGATCAAGCCGGTCAGCTTCATGATTATCAAAGCAAAAATCCGCGCGATGGAGCGTATCGCCGAAATGCGCGACCAGCTGAATCAGCTCAACGTGGAATTGGAGGCACTGAGCCAGCTCGACAGCCTCACGCAAATATATAACCGCCGCACCTTTAATGATTTGGCACAGCAACAGTGGTCGCTGGCTAAACGCCATCAACAACCCATTAGTGCGTTGATGATCGACGTGGACCACTTCAAATTATTTAACGATCACTACGGTCACCCGGCGGGTGATGCCTGCCTGAAAAAAGTCAGCCAGGCGATTAAAAGTTGCCTGCACCGCAGCGGAGATATTTTGGGCCGCTATGGCGGCGAAGAGTTTGTAGTACTACTGCCGGAAACCGATGCGAAGGGTGCAATGCGCGTATCCCAATCTATCGGTGAAGCCTTGGCGCAGTTGCAAATACGCCACGATGTATCACCCACCGACAGCTATGTAACCGCCAGCATTGGCGGTGCAACTTGCCTGCGCACCACCGGCCATGATTTGGAAGAACTGATTAAAAATGCCGACCGCGCTCTGTATAAAGCCAAACGCGCGGGGCGCAATCGCAGTTGGGTGGAGGAAGTAGCCACCCACAAAACTATTTTGCTGGCGGATACAGATCAGGAGTTACTGCGTCATTTCAGCGGCTGCTTGCAAGCGCACTTTAATTTGCTCACCGCCGAAACACAGCGTGAATGCCTGGAGTTAGCGATTGAATTGCATCCAGACTTAATATTGTTAGGCAGTGGCATTGTAGATACCCAAGCCGGTGCCGAACTGTGCAACTGGCTCGCACGTACCCCAAAAACAGCCAACAGCCTGTTAGCGCTTGTGAGCGAACAAACCGACGACAAAATCAAAACACTTGGGCAAACACTCAATATCAACCATTTTTTTGATAAGAGCCTCAGTGCGCCCACGCTGCTCAACAACATTGTCAAACTGCTTAACGACGCGCACTGATGAGCAGCCATTCACCGCATTAATTGCTGCGCAGCGAGTTGTACCAATTTACCTCGCGTGAATATTTATCCACCTGATCGGCCACATCCAACACCAGCGCAAACAGCGCCATGCGCACCAACACGCCATTGTCCGCCTGGCGGAAAATGGCCAGGTTGGGGTTTGCATTCAAATCATTATCCAGCTCATTGGCGTCTGCCCGTGAATCTCGCGGCAGCGGGTGCATGATCACCGTATTCGGTTCGCAGTATTGGGTATAGATGGATTGATTCAAACGGAACCGACCGCGATACAAATCGGCCTCTTCTTTACTGGCGAAACGCTCTTCCTGGATACGTGTTGAATAAGCGATATCGATATTGCCGATGCTGGATGCCAAGTCATCCGTAATCGTCACCTTGTGCCCTGCACTGCGCAACCCCTCAACGATATAGTCCGGCATTGCCAACTCTTTGGGTGACACCAAACACACGCTAATGTTTTGAAACAAGCACAGCAACTTACACAGAGAATGCACTGTGCGACCATGTTTTAAATCGCCGATCATCGCAATGCGCAAGCCATCAATACTGCGCCCGTTAGCCCGCAACTCTTTGCGAATGGTGTACAAATCCAGCAGCGCTTGGGTCGGGTGTTCGTTGGCACCATCACCGCCATTTAATACCGGCACGCGACTGCCTTCGGCAAATTCTGCGACCGAACCTGCTTGCGGGTGACGCATACAAATCACATCGCTGTAACCGGACAGTACGCGGGCGGTATCAAACAGGGATTCGCCCTTGGTGAGCGATGAGCTTTCAAAACCAGTAGTTTCGCGTACATTGCCGCCCAGCAAATTAAACGCCGAGCCAAAACTCACCCGGGTGCGGGTACTGGGTTCAAAAAACATGTTGCCCAAAATCGCCCCTTCCAATACCCGCGTGACCTTGCGACGCAGGGCGTAGGGTTCCATGGCGTCGGCCACGTCGAAGATGCGCTGGATGTCCGCGCGTTCAAATTGTTTGATAGAGAGAATGTGCGCGCCTGTAAAATTCACAAGAAGTCCTTAGCGGTGAGACCGCTGACCAAAGAGGCAAAACCAAAGGGGGACAAAAACGGCCGCCATTTTAACGACAGCAAAGCGCGATACCAACGGCTAATGATAAAAAAACCTAGTGCACCGGAATCAGCGAGACCAGGCGCGTATCGGCACGCCGCTCTTTAGTGGGCAGCGATGGCATCATGCGCTCCAATGCCGCCTCGGCCGTAGCGCGATAAGTGGTTAACTTGCCGCCCATTACCGAGAGCACTCTAGGCTGGTGTTCGTTATCCACCGAGAAAATCACATCGCGCGAACGACCAAATGCCGCCTTGTCACTCTTGGGCAGCACTCGCAAGCCGGCAAAAGTATCGACCTGACTATCCTCCACTGGCAATTCCGGGAAATAGTGACGCAAGGTCGCGAGCAAATAAGCCTTTTCTTCATCACTACAAAACGCTGTTTCCGGGCGCCCTTGGTGCAGCTTTTCAGTGGTGCCGACCATTAACTGCCCTTCCCACGGCAATACAAATACCGCGCGTTTATCGGCTGGAGCCTCCAGATAGAAATACTGCGCAAGCAGCGGCGGCAATAGCAAATGACTGCCCTGCACTAGCTCGACCTGGGGATGATTTATCGCCGGTTTAATCTTGGCCAATACCTCCGTCGCCCAAGGGCCAGCGCAATTGACCAATACGCGACAGCTGATCGACTGTTGGCCGGATTCGGTTTGGATATCTACCTTGCAACATTGACCATTGCGCTCTGCGCCCACAAAGCGCGCAGGCATGAGCATATCTGCTCCCAACAAAATGGCCGACTGCAATACCGAACGCGTGAGCGCCGCATCATCGGTTTGCGCTTCGTGATAACGGAACACAGCTTTCAACCCCTGCTGCTTTAACCCGCTCAACTGATCCCATTCCGAGCGCGACAATTGACGAAACAAGCTGTTTTTATCAAACCCCGCCAAACCAGCGTAAAGGCTCAGCCCCGCCCGAATTGTCAGCGGTGAGCGAGTTGAATTCTCATAAACGGGAATGTGCAAGGGGCGCAGTTTTACCAATTCGGGGGCAAGCCGTAATAGCAGCGCTCGCTCGCGTAAGCTCTCGCGCACCAAACCGAACTGGGCTGTCTCCAGGTAACGCAGCCCGCCGTGAATCAGCTTGGAAGATTTGGAGGATGTACCCGCCGCCGGCGCAGTTTGCTCGACGACCAATACCGAATAACCCGCTGCCGCTGCCGCCTGAGCGACACCGGCGCCCTGAATACCTGCGCCTACAACGACAATGTCGTATTTCATTGAATTTCGTCCGGGAGAAAAATCAGCCAGAGTATAGACAGACTTGTAAGAATGATCGACAGCTGTGCGCTGGAAATGCGATTAATGGTGCTGAATAACACCATCCAGGTCATAAAGCCCAAGCAACTTCCTCGCCGCCAGGGGCAGCTGGGCAATGGAAAGCTTCGTACCGGCAGCCTTGGTCAAACTCAATGCCGCCAACAAGAGTGAGGCGATGGAAGAATCCACCTTGGTTACACCGCTGCAATCCAGAGTGCGTATATTGGATTGCACACTGGTGTGAAGGGTGCGCTGCAATTGCTCCCGCAAGTGAGTCACCGTTTTAAAACTCACCTCGCCGCGCACATAAAGCACATGCTCACTCAGTATTAATTCACTCATTTTTAGCCGCTGCCGCTTTGTCGTTTTGTTCAGTCAGGTTTTTTAAAAAAGCATCCAAATTAGTGCGATTGATTTCCTCATCGAACACCCCGCGGGCAGTAACCACCAAACTAATGCCCTCCACATTGATGTCCACAATTTTCCACTTATCATCTTGCAGCTCCAACCGCAAAAATAAAATTACCGCCTCACCGCGCTCGTTATTTACCCGCACTTTAAGGGTGGTTTTGGTTTCACTCTGACTGCTGTTTTTATTATCACGACCGAGCATTTCCGGTTTGGTATTGCGGTACAGGTACAAGGTTTTGGTGTAGCTACGAATTAAATAGCGCTGAAATTCGCGCAAGTAAATTTCCCGCTGCTGCGCACTGGCACTACGCCAGTGTTTTGCCAACGCGAGTTGCGCCATACGTTTAATCGCCAGGTTAGGTAATGCAGACTCAGCCACAATACTGCGCAGTTGTTCCGGGTCAGTTTGATAAAGCGCCTCATGTTTTTTTAACTGGGTTAATACATTTTCAATCGCAACCTGCATTACCCCAGCCGGATCTGCTTTTTGGTTACCCGCCGTATCGGCACGAACAGCCAATGATAGTGAAAACAAAAACAAGGTACAAAAAATCGCCCTGAATGAACGCAAAAAAAATAATGGTGTTAGTAAGTTATTCATGATTCGTTTCCTCTGCGGAAGTGCTCGTGGCTTTGTTCAAGCCAAACTCACCGATTAATTTTTCCAGCAACAGCGCAGAAGAAGTGAACTCAATAGTGTCACCAGCCTTGAGCATGTCCTCTTCCGCTCCTACATCCAAGCCGACATACTGCTCGCCCAGCAAACCGGAGGTAATAATACTCGCCGAAGAATCCACACTAAATTCATAGCGGTTATCAAGCGCCATACTGACTTTGGCTTGGTAATTTGAAGTATCCAACTGAATATCTGTAACACGCCCTACCACTACTCCAGCGCTTTTAACCGGCGAACGCATTTTTAGCCCACCAATATTGGTAAAGTAGGCATGCACCTCATAACTCGGTGCGGCGCGAAAGCTGGATTGATTTGCAACCTTCAGCGCTAAAAAAACCACTGCCGCCATTCCCAGCGCGACAAAAAAACCAACCCACAAATCAACCAGTGTGCGATTCATTCTCAAAACCCTCTGAACATAAAAGCAGTCAGCACAAAATCCAATGCCAACACCACTAACGCTGAAACCACCACTGTGCGTGTTGTCGCCCGCGAAACCCCTTCGGCAGTCGCCACCGCAGAATAACCTTCGTATACCGCGATCAAACTTACTGCCACCGCAAAAATCAGGCTTTTAATAATGCCATTGACAACATCCTGCCGAAAATCCACCGCGTTTTGCATTTGCGACCAAAAGGTTCCTGCATCCACACCCAGCAATCGCACCGCCACTAAATAGCCGCCAAAAATTCCGAGCGCGCAAAAAATTACATTGAGTAATGGCAGCGAAATAACGCCCGCCCAAAAGCGCGGTGCAATTACTCGCGCCAGTGGTTGAATCGCCATCATTTCCAGCGCATTTAATTGCTCAGTCGCTTTCATCAAACCGATTTCTGCTGTTACCGCAGAACCCGCGCGACTTGAAAATAGCAATGCCGATAATACCGGCCCCAATTCACGCACCAGTGCTAAGGCTACCACCATGCCCACACCATCACCGGAACCAAAACGCTCCAGTGTGTCGTACATTTGCAAGCCCAGCACCAACCCCACAAATAAACCGGACACCACAATAATTAACAGCGAGAGCACACCAATAAAATAAACTTCGCGCACCACCAACCAGGGGCGGCGCAAACACATTGCAGACATCAATAAAATAGAAATTAAAAACCGACAAATAGCGCCGAGCAATATCAACCGATCTGTCACCTGCCGCCCAATGAACTCAACGCCCTGCAAAATAGATTTCATCGCTCAGCTCCCAGTAAGTGGCTGGCATAATCCGGCGCAGGGTAATGAAATGGCACCGGCCCATCGGCTTTACCGTTGACGAATTGTGCGAGGAAAGGATGATCGGACATTTGAATATCAGCAGGAGTACCTTCGGCGATAACCGTACCGTCGGCGATCATATAAACGTAATCCACTATTTTGAGCGACTCTTTAATATCGTGAGTCACCACAATCGAGGTTGCACCCAGCGCATCATTAAAGCGGCGAATTAACTGCCCGATGACACCGAGTGAAATTGGGTCTAGCCCTGCAAAAGGTTCATCGTAAAGAATTAATTCCGGGTCCAGTGCAATGCAGCGCGCTAAAGCTACGCGCCGCGCCATACCGCCCGACAGTTCGGACGGCATTAAATGATGTGCGCCACGCAAACCCACCGCGTGTAATTTCATTAGCACCAGGTTGCGAATTAAATCCTCAGGCAGATCGGTATGCTCGCGCATTTGAAAGGCAACATTTTCAAACACGGTTTGATCGGTAAATAGCGCACCCATTTGAAACAACATGCCCATTTTGCGGCGCAACAAAAATAACTTTTGCGCATTTAATTCCTCCACCGATTGGTTATCCACCAACACTCGCCCGGAAGTTGGTTTCACCTGCCCGCCAATCAAGCGCAAAATAGTTGTTTTGCCGCAGCCACTCCCGCCCATAATGGCCACCACCTTGCCACGCGGAATGCGTAAACTGATGTTATGCAAGATCTTGCGCGAGCCATAGCCAAACGAGACCTGCTCCAATTCCACCATCGCCGATTGATCATTCATGCCAGTTATTTCATCCCTCTTGCAAAGGTCACACTGCGAAATATCAAATAAACCAAAACACTGTAGGCGCGTCTTTTTAAGATAAAAAGACACTAACCTAAGTGTTACCTTCGTAATGGAAATTACAAGTGAGGATTCTGATATGGATCAACTGGAAGGGAATTAAAATACGCACGCTGATAAGCAAGCAATCTATTACCTGGATCGGTACATAAGGGCGCCTCTTTCGACACCCAGATGCGCCTTATTTTAACCAGGGCGCGGAAAGCGGCGCGCCTACACCTTACCCACGCAACGCAGCCTCAATAGTGGCGATGTCGATTTTTTTCATTGTCATCATCGCATCAAAAGCACGTTTCGCCGCAGCAGGATCAGGATTCACAATGGCCTGCATCAAGGCAACGGGCGTAATCTGCCAGGACAACCCCCACTTATCCTTACACCATCCGCACTCACTCTCCGCGCCGCCATTATTGACAATTGCATGCCAATAACGATCAGTTTCTGCCTGATCAACTGTGGAGACTTGAAACGAAAATGCTTCACTGTGCGTAAAAGTATCACCACCATTAAGTCCAAGACAGGGAATCCCCATGACGGTAAACTCCACCGTCAACACATCACCCTGCTTCCCCGACGGATAATCACCTGGCGCACGAAATACAGAACCAACCGACGAGTTGGGAAATGTTTCCGCGTAAAATTGCGCCGCCGCCTCAGCATCATCAACATACCAAAGACAAATTCTATTTTTTGCGTGATTACTCATAACGATTCTCCTTTATGAAATTTTAGTACCCACCACCGCAACCCAATAGCAACGCTAATTTTTCTAGAGGCAGCACTTGCTGCCCCCAATTTACCAGATAAGAGAAAAACGCCAAATAAATCAAAAAATCAAAAAATCAAAAAATCAAAAAATCAAAAAATCAAAAAATCAAAAAAACGGTTAACTATTGAGTTGCGCGCCAAACATATTTAATTGAACCACTATGAACTTATAAACACTACTAAATTGCTTCAGAGGCTGCTACTTTGGGGCGCAGGTATTATCTGTATGCATCATCCATCAATCACGATAAGGAGTCGGTTATGAAAGCACCACGGTTTTATTCCGTATTTTACAAACCTCTTGTTTTTATTATTTTCGCTCTATGGGGTTCCAATGCGCTTGCTTATTTAGTGATTAATTATGATAGCAATGACCTCATGTGGCAGAGCGAGGAGTTGCGAATTGACGACGACGATTACGCCTCTTACGGGGACTTCTTTATAGACCAGACGATCAACTTCAAAATAAAGATTATCATTCCAGATATTGAATCTTCAAACCCAGAAACAGCGCCGTCTGTTTTCAATGATGTTATAAAAAGTATCAGCACATCTAATATTTTCACATCTCCACTGATAACTAAAAGCCGATTTGAGTTAATACCTGAAGGCCCCCTATTCTCTTACTGGAGCCTGACGTTTGACGTTATTGAAAGCGGACCTCTGACAAATGGAACTGCAAGCGGCGGCTCATTCTCCACGGGAGGTTTTATTAGTTGGAACCCGGATGGCTCCGGTGTTGGAAATGGCATCGCTAATTTTATGTATTATTGGGACAATTGGGTTTACAGACGACAACAGATGGAATGGATATTAAACACGGACGTTCACTTTGCAAATTATGAGAGTCAATTGACTATAGAAAAAGTATCCGTAGCGGAACCCATTCCACTTGGGTTATTACTAGCCGGAATGATCTTTATTTTTTTCGCGCGTCGTCCAATCAAACTTAAAATCTAAGCGCACAGTACCAACAAAAATCAGGCAGCTGCTGGAGATGCGATTAGTCGCTGGAATGTCAGGTAGAGTAAGCGGATCGATTGCTATAACAAAGTGTACCCAAATTTCCAAACCGTATGGACGCTGCTTGCTGCGCCCAATTTCCTTCCAAAACAACGATATTCAATTATGTGAAAAAATATTTTCAGTTAAATATTTTTAGGGAACGTCAATCAGGATATTTAATTTCCCGCACAAACCTGCACGCTCCAAACTGCCTGTGCGGCATTGAATCTTAACCATTTGTCGGAATCATCAACTTGCATTTTCTAAGCTGCCTGTACAGCAGTGTATCGTTTTGGGTATCAACTTTTTGCATGTTGGAATTTCTAAGCTGCCTGTGCGGCAGTGAATGATTTTTGCATACCGCGCACCGCTTTCGCTTTTTTCTAAGCTGCCTGTGCGGCAGTGAATCCGAGCTAGAAGCGCAATGGCTGCGCGACCAATTTCTAAGCTGCCTGTGCGGCAGTGAATTCGTCCATTGCGAATGCTGTGGTTTTTTGTGCTTTCTAAGCTGCCTGTGCGGCAGTGAATAATAACATTCAGTCTGCAATGTCTACCGGTAATTTCTAAGCTGCCTGTGCGGCAGTGAATAGGCGCTGACAGGCGATAGCAACTGGACGTTGTTTCTAAGCTGCCTGTGCGGCAGTGAATTACCCATAGCAAGCGCTAACCCTGCTATTTGATTTCTAAGCTGCCTGTGCGGCAGTGAATTATTGACCCATGTGCCAACCTCTCCAGCCTGTTTTCTAAGCTGCCTGTGCGGCAGTGAATGTGGATTTTTAGATAAATTCGCTTTACAGCAATTTCTAAGCTGCCTGTGCGGCAGTGAATAGCAGGAGGTAAAACCTTGTCACTATCGTACTTTTCTAAGCTGCCTGTGCGGCAGTGAATACGGACACCCAGGAGCTGAACGACGTCCTTTTTTTCTAAGCTGCCTGTGCGGCAGTGAATCGCACTGGTAAAGACCACGGCCAGCACCGTTATTTCTAAGCTGCCTGTGCGGCAGTGAATACGCGCAAGCGGTGTGTGATGTGCTTGGCCGTTTTCTAAGCTGCCTGTGCGGCAGTGAATATGATAACGAACTGATCGGGTGCATATTGCGCTTTCTAAGCTGCCTGTGCGGCAGTGAATGACTTATTGACACAAATTGAACTTGAGTCATCTTTCTAAGCTGCCTGTGCGGCAGTGAATCACACCGTAACCGCGCAAGACCGCTTCGGCCTTTTCTAAGCTGCCTGTGCGGCAGTGAATACCATTTTCAAAAATGTAACGGGTATCTACCTTTTCTAAGCTGCCTGTGCGGCAGTGAATAGCAATATTTCCAAACCGGTGGGGGCTGATCATTTCTAAGCTGCCTGTGCGGCAGTGAATTGATATCGCGACAGTTTAAAGCGGTGACTGTGTTTCTAAGCTGCCTGTGCGGCAGTGAATGAAGACATAGAAGTAAATGGATACAGATTAGATTTCTAAGCTGCCTGTGCGGCAGTGAATGATTGGCAAACTGCCCTGTTTGCCGGAGGTCTTTTCTAAGCTGCCTGTGCGGCAGTGAATTGGTGTTGCTGCACCAAGCTCCGCCTTTTTTGTTTCTAAGCTGCCTGTGCGGCAGTGAATAATTTTGTGCGTGGCCTTCGCGGTACTGAATGTTTCTAAGCTGCCTGTGCGGCAGTGAATTTTAGATTCAATCGCCTCAATGATCCGCTCTTTTTCTAAGCTGCCTGTGCGGCAGTGAATGAAATAAAAAAGCCCCAACGCTTTCGCACCGGTTTCTAAGCTGCCTGTGCGGCAGTGAATCGATATCAAGCCTTTTAGAGTTTAGGATTGATTTTCTAAGCTGCCTGTGCGGCAGTGAATAACCGCAGGCGATGAAATCACCGTTCTTGAATTTTCTAAGCTGCCTGTGCGGCAGTGAATATGTCCGCCTCGGTCAATGCGCGCAGCTCAATTTTCTAAGCTGCCTGTGCGGCAGTGAATTCGCGCATTCCGCGTTAAGCATTATTCAGAATTTTCTAAGCTGCCTGTGCGGCAGTGAATTTACTTTGCTCCGATAAATTATGAATAGTAATTTTCTAAGCTGCCTGTGCGGCAGTGAATATGTCGGCCTCGGTCAATGCGCGCAGCTCAATTTTCTAAGCTGCCTGTGCGGCAGTGAATGCAGGAAAACTTGCCTTTGTTTGATTGATAGCTTTCTAAGCTGCCTGTGCGGCAGTGAATCGCGCTTGGTGATCTGCTCGGTCTTTTCGTCCTTTCTAAGCTGCCTGTGCGGCAGTGAATCTAAATCTATCCAGACTAACGAACGCCCAATATTTCTAAGCTGCCTGTGCGGCAGTGAATATGCCAGAGTCTAACGGAAAGCGAAACTGGCATTTCTAAGCTGCCTGTGCGGCAGTGAATGTTATCTCTTGCGACGATATAATCGCCTTCAATTTCTAAGCTGCCTGTGCGGCAGTGAATTAAAGTATTGGAGCTTCCGCCTAGCACTGAGCTTTCTAAGCTGCCTGTGCGGCAGTGAATAGTTTTTGACGTAATCGAAACTGGTACTGGTGTTTCTAAGCTGCCTGTGCGGCAGTGAATTTGATTTGGGTGAAAGTTTTCACGTCGAGACCTTTCTAAGCTGCCTGTGCGGCAGTGAATCTTCCATTCAATCTCTCCAATCTTTCGTTATCTTTCTAAGCTGCCTGTGCGGCAGTGAATCAGCCCCGACAATTTCACCCACACAATTGACCGTTTCTAAGCTGCCTGTGCGGCAGTGAATTTGCCAGCATTGCACGATCCATTCTTTCGGATTTTCTAAGCTGCCTGTGCGGCAGTGAATGACCGCTACATTGAAGATTGGGAATACGAAAATTTCTAAGCTGCCTGTGCGGCAGTGAATGCGAAGTGCGCGCATTTTTAATTAAGTATTACTTTCTAAGCTGCCTGTGCGGCAGTGAATGGCAGCATGAAAGTAAACGTAATCCAGGCGAATTTCTAAGCTGCCTGTGCGGCAGTGAATGCCTTTGCGCTTCTCTATCTCGCTTATTGCTTTTTCTAAGCTGCCTGTGCGGCAGTGAATATTTTCTTGGCTTATTGATTATCTTGCTACTGTTTCTAAGCTGCCTGTGCGGCAGTGAATGCGCTGCGCACTGTTTCGCTTATACTCGCCACTTTCTAAGCTGCCTGTGCGGCAGTGAATACTAAACGCCAGTGAACAGTACGTGGGTTCCTTTTCTAAGCTGCCTGTGCGGCAGTGAATTAGTCAGTGATACCAGGGCACCGGTTGGTCTTTTTCTAAGCTGCCTGTGCGGCAGTGAATTCACCTCAAAACGCTGGGCGTAGAAGGTGTTGTTTCTAAGCTGCCTGTGCGGCAGTGAATTAGACCTTTGCTGCATAAGTGGCAGGGCTGGTTTTCTAAGCTGCCTGTGCGGCAGTGAATTTTACCGTTGTTAAGTGCGTGCTCCTTTGCTTTTTCTAAGCTGCCTGTGCGGCAGTGAATATCAGCATCTGACACAACATCCGGCAGGGTTTTTTCTAAGCTGCCTGTGCGGCAGTGAATTCTTACCACCATTTTCAGCCGTCAATTCTTTGTTTCTAAGCTGCCTGTGCGGCAGTGAATAGGAACCCGAGTTCATGACAACATAATCAACGTTTCTAAGCTGCCTGTGCGGCAGTGAATCCATAGATCCGATTGAAGCCCAAACGCATCACTTTCTAAGCTGCCTGTGCGGCAGTGAATAGCGAGTTGGAGGTGGTTGCCGGAGAGTTACATTTCTAAGCTGCCTGTGCGGCAGTGAATATCCAGCTTCTCGGATTGCGTTGACTCACTCATTTCTAAGCTGCCTGTGCGGCAGTGAATAAAATGGGTGTTGTCACAGCGTAACCTCCAACTTTCTAAGCTGCCTGTGCGGCAGTGAATTGTCAGCTCCAAATGCAGCTACGATTTCTCGCTTTCTAAGCTGCCTGTGCGGCAGTGAATCCATTTCAGGCGTCACCGGAACTATTGCCAACTTTCTAAGCTGCCTGTGCGGCAGTGAATCCTGCTTAACCTCAACCACCTTAGCTACCTCGTTTCTAAGCTGCCTGTGCGGCAGTGAATGTGAAATCCAACTCATCATAAGTGAAGGAAAATTTCTACGCTGCCTGTGCGGCAGTGAATGAGAAAATGTACCCCGGCGAAACGTCTGTCAATTTCTAAGCTGCCTGTGCGGCAGTGAATTTCCACAGCAAAACCGGCGCCGCCATACCTATTTCTAAGCTGCCTGTGCGGCAGTGAATCGCCATTAGGTCGGCTGCTCTTGGCGTCTTCATTTCTAAGCTGCCTGTGCGGCAGTGAATCTGCCACATGCAATATGACCGGATCAAACGCATTTCTAAGCTGCCTGTGCGGCAGTGAATAACACTTACATAAACCCAACTTGCCTGAACATTTTCTAAGCTGCCTGTGCGGCAGTGAATGGTAAACAGAATCAATGCTACGCGCACCCATATTTCTAAGCTGCCTGTGCGGCAGTGAATCATATGGCTATTTTTTGGCTTTGATAGCAAAATTTCTAAGCTGCCTGTGCGGCAGTGAATCGAAGCAATCTCACGCTGCGAAACTTTGAAATTTTCTAAGCTGCCTGTGCGGCAGTGAATACGATGGTTATGTAGTGAGGGTATTTGTCCGTTTTCTAAGCTGCCTGTGCGGCAGTGAATGCATCCCTGCTAACGCGGTTCGCTCAGTGGATTTTCTAAGCTGCCTGTGCGGCAGTGAATTCATCATCTTCACCGGGTAGGCCCTTGTCATTTTTCTAAGCTGCCTGTGCGGCAGTGAATTTGGCGATGGCTATTCGCAGTCTGCTGCCGATTTTCTAAGCTGCCTGTGCGGCAGTGAATAGTAGTCTAACTACAAAAAAGACTTATGCAACAAAGAGTTATGCGTGATAACCCATTTTTACCATTATATTTTAGGGGTTTTCTAACTATCTGATTTTTAAACGATTTTTTAAAGGGTGATTTTTAATGGTCTGGAGGTTGGTAATTACTGGGTTGTTTTAAGGGAATTTGGAGAGACGTATTTTAATAACACCTTCATTTGCGATATGGCCAGCGCATTCAACTTGGCCAAGCGCTCCGATTGAAGGACGCCCTCTGCAATGTAGTAAGCATTCATTGATTCCAAATTTGCCAAACACACTAATTGATGGATATTCGCATAATCCCGCATATTTCCTTTCACAGCCGGGTTCTGATCTCGCCACTGTTTAGCAGTAATGCCGAACAAGGCCATATTCAATAAATCTGCTTCGGATGCGTAAACCGCATTAATTTGCTGTTTAGTTAGCGTATCGGGAATTAGATTCTCTTTAATGGCATCGGTATGAATTTGATAATTTACTTTGGCAAGATTACGACGAATGTCCCAACCCAGCTGAACAAACTCCTGCTCTTTCAACCGCTGGAATTCTTTGATCAGATACAACTTGAACTCAACCGAAATCCAACTTGCAAATTCAAACACTATATCCTTTTGAGCGTAGGTACCGCCATAACGACCGGCCTTCGAAATTATTCCAATCGCATTAGTGGATTCGATCCACTGTTTAGGGGTGAGGGTGAAACTATTAAGGCCTGCCAATTTTTTAAACCCGTCGAATTCCACGGGTTTAAAATCAGGGTTGTTGAGTTGCTCCCATATACCTAGAAAATCCACCGTGTTGCGGTTCCTCAACCAATTACGGATCAAATCATCTGTGTTAGTGGAGCTTTTATATCGAGCGATATCTGTAATGCAAATGTACTCAATGCCGTTGACTTGCGACGTGCCTATTTCCTGATCTAATACCTGTATTAATCCCTTGATTATTGGCTTGCGAAGCCAACCACTGTATATAAAAACAGTTTCTGCATCAAGAAAAAAAACAGCCAGTAGGTTACAACTTGTAACCTACTGGCTGAATCATTCTTACAGGGGATAACTAAAACCAGGGGATGGTGGCGGTATTACTCAAACCATAGCAATTAAAGCTACCTTCCTGCGGTTGTGACACTATTTTCTGATCGATAAACAATTTAAAACGATGATTAGCATCTGTCGCTGGTGCTGTCGATAAACTTTCTAACTCGACAAAAGGTAATGATGAAAACTCGCCATCGAAACCGGCAAAGTGCGCTAGCGCTTGCTCAAAAGTTTCGCCTTTGCGCTTGGCACGCCTGCGCGCCAAGCGCTCGGGATTATTCACACATTGCTTGCGATTGAAAACGGCATATAGCATTTTCTCAGGCACACCACGAATGCTGCTGATATGACAGTAATCACTCAAACGCTCCAGCCATTTTTGAGCATTAAACTGCACGAGCTGCGCCTCAGATGGAGCAAACACACGAACTTTCCGTCCAAGGCGGGGCTGCTTGGCACTGTATTCGGGAAAGGAAAAACCAACACTCCCACCCTGCCCTGCAGTCAGTTCCACCAAAGCCAAATGTAATTGCTGATAAATTTTGCTCCATAGAAAATAATGGCCGATATCGTCGGTAGGGAGCAAGGTAATCTCTACATAATGCTGCATGCATTACTCCTTATCGCTAGCTCCAAATACACCGCCACGAATTAACGTAGCCATTACGTAGTGCTCATCTTCAACACGCGCTAATTTTTCACCTAATGCAAAGGAGTCAAAAAAGGTGTAAAAATCTTGTTTGTCTTTGGGCGTGCGGAAGGCTTTACCTAAATTAGTCACAGCGCCATAGGGTTCTACTGCAATTGGCCCTGCTGATTGTTCTGGATTAGAAAAATCGGCATACCAGGTATCTATAGTGCGTAAAGCATTGCCGATCTTTTGCGTGTGCATTGCGGCTATACCGTTATTGCTGTAAAGAATCTTGCTCTTCTTCTCTTTACTATTGCTTTTATCCAAGACTAATTCTTCGCTTGGGTAAACTTCTTGTGCCTTACCCACTTTTGCAAAGCAAGTAACCTCTAGCATTAAAAATTGATCTTCACTGACTAACACTTCTGCAATGCGCTTTGCCAAGCTATTAATTTTTTCATCTTGAACGCTAAAATCGCGTAGCGGTACTTTAGTAGCATCAAACTCCCAGCTCTGCTGGGCGTTTTCATTTAATGCTTTGACTTGCACAATAATATGCTCAGCTCCTAAACGGTTACGCCATAAAAAGCGCGCATTTGCTATATTGGTTGCATAGCGCTTTGCTAATTCAGCAAAACCATGTTCCTCAATATAGCCCGCAACAGCAGCTCTGTAGCTTTGCTTAAACTCTGAACTATTACAGGCAGAAGGCTTTTGTACGCCACCCAAAATCTTTAAAGTAAACTGCAATTTGAGCGTATCTTGTTCAGGTAACAAAGAGCAGGTATCCACACGCTGCAAATTGGGTTTTTCAACTTCAGCATTAAGTTTTAAGGGATCATTTTGAACAGCAGGTTTTAAACGGTTTGAGATAGTCCCTCTCACAGATTTTTCCGTCAATGTCAAAGCAGTGAATTCATTACGCTTATCCCAAGTTGTACCGAACATATAACCATCTGAAGGCACTAATTTTTTCTCGAAAGAAAGTACAGAAGCAATTGAATTTTTGTTTTTAGCCATGATCTTTTCCTTTTTTTGATTAATTAAAAAATAATGTGAAAACTAAAAATAAGCCGACAAATCGTCCGATGCCTCTATTTTCCTCGGTTGGCAAAAGTACAAATTTTTATCTAAATCGGTTTGGTAGCGCCAGAGTATGGATTCAATATCGTCAATGTGATGAGCCATTTTAAATTCCCCCAGCGTCACCAGAGCCTCAGCAAACCTATGAGGCGTATCCGCATCGCGCTGATTCAATGCCTGCCCAATGGGGCTAACGCCCTGAAAACCCACAGCTATTGGTACTAACCAGCCCTTCTCCTTACGCCCGCTTTTCCATTCAACCTTTTCATTCTCTTGGGTACAGCTATGGTGGATAGCAAGGTAGTCAATTAAGGCATCTAAAGCATCTTGGCCAGTTTGCATTGCTGCTTGTATAAGTTCACGTCGTTCTAACAACACATACCCTGGCATTAACTTGCGTAGTACTTTTTGGGTATCGGCAGAGTTTTCTGCGTTCGTAAAATAGGGTTTTCCGAAGGCTAAAATATCACCACCAGCAATTTTTAATTTGCCGTGCATTAATTGAGTTATCTGAATTAACGTATTGTCTTTATCGTCAGCATCCAAGCCAGTGTATTCAATGACTAAAGATGCTGTTAAATGTGCCCTTGCCTCTTCAATGAACGAAGGACGGTTTCCATCTTTGTCGAGTGGATTGCCAGTACCAATAATCGAGGTAACATAATCGCCGTTGTGGCGATGAGTTTGTAAATCAAATTGATGCGAAACAACCCCCACAGACTCTAATTTAAGTGATTTAAAACCCGCCTGTTGCAAGTTTCGTTGTAACACATGTACAGCCCCTAACCAAGCCGTCATCGCAGGGAACCCAATCGTAAACGGACTGGATAACGCATTGGCGTTTTGCACTTGAACACGCGGGATTATCAATAGCCGCTTCAAATCACTCATCGTAAAAACTCCCTATTTTCAGAGACTCTGTGCTCTATGAGTTTCTTTATTTCATTAAATTCTTCGTTACCCAGCAAAATCTGTTTATCGCCCAATAACTTCGCATAGGTGTAATTCAGCCAACGTGTACAATCATGAATAATTTCATCCAACCATGCATCACTACTATCTCGCTCATCAGCTTTTTCTGCACACAACCAAATCACTTGAGCGACCGGCAACCCAGATGACTCTTTATATTGGGAAGCTGAGGACTCACGCATTAAATAAACAGAATCCATGATCTTTAGCACCAAGGCCTTAATGCGATTATCGCGTGCAGTCAATAGTTTCTGCCGAGTGATATTGCCACCCAACTCAATTTTCATCACCTTATGCAAGTCTTCAAACAGTTCTTTGAATTGACGATAATTCAAGGACTCATTGAAAAAATCACTTTTCGGGAAACGAAACTCACGAATTGAAACATGCGGTGGTACAGAAGCAAGTAAATATGCGGTGCCGTTGTACCGATTATTTAGAGAGCTAATATTTAATGGTTTGGAACCGCCAAAAACAATTGTTGTAATATCATAAATTTCACTATATCCACTCTCGCTATATTCGGCTTTCTTTTTTAACTCACGCTTCGACTTTACACCCTCACCAAAATGCATATTATTTAATCGCTTACGCAATTCAAACACCAAACCAGAATTAGCCAATACAGAAAGCTGGTGATAACTTTCTTTCACTGGAAAATATACTTGTTTGATTCGAGAATTTGTAAAAATAACTCCCCCTGAATCCTTAGCCATACCTCCAAGCAAGCTACCTTTCAACCACTCACCATCGAGCTTTGAGCACTCATAAAGCTCTTTGGCGACCTGGGTATCATCAAGCAAATGATTAACCAATAATCGACCATCAAAATCAGTTTTAATCTTTAAAAAAGCCTCAATTTTTAAAGCACCGGCATCTCCTATAGAGTCAACTTCACAACCAGTAACATTACCTGTTTTTAATAATCCATCCTCCGAACGCTCCCCATAAAACATAATTGAACTAACATAAGTTCCATTTTTTACATTTGTTTTTCCAACACCTGTATCAGGATGACTGAATTTACTTGGGTGAGTAGTCATTGCACGACTAGCAGCTTTCGGCGCATTTACAGTCAACCACTCTGTAATATCAAAAATCGCATCGCATTCGATCTGTTTTTGTGCCAGCTCCTCTCCTTCTAGCTTTTTAGCATTCTCAGAAAGCCAAGCAGTTTTTTGATCTTCGAAAAATTTTGATATAGCAGGATCAATCATTTTTTTCCCCTTTGTTAATTCGATACATCCCCAATTGCGGATTGTATTCAAACATATCGCTGTCACTATAAATCGTTAAGCTAAGCTCACCATAGCGCAAGCTCATTTTGTGTATAGTGGAATCACTCTTTTTTGCCCATTGAGTTAGCAGCAATTCATAATTTCTTTGTAACCATAATCTCTCGCTATGCACCGGATTCAATTCAACACTTTTGATTCCTCGTTGTTGTTCGCGGTTAACTGGCTTTCCATCATCATCTTTTTCTGCCCAGTAAAAGCGCTGCTTATTTTCGTCCCACACATAAAACAGAGACACAGCAGGCTTGGATCGCCTAAATGACTGGAACATTTGAGGCAAGGCAGTTAACCACCATGAATGCTGTAAATAGCCTTGAATATTGCTTACGCTGACATTGCTGTATTCAGTAAGAAGCTGTTTGGTTGCTCCGTGCTCTATTCCTGCAAAAACGTGATCGCTTGTTTGCTGCTTGGGAGCTTGAATACGAGGAGCGGCGTCCAGGCGCCTAGCAAGCAGCACCAAATCAACAAGCTTTGCAAGATTATGATTGGGTAATGAATCTTTTATCTCGCTTTCATAACCTGGTCTAACAAAGTACCTACCTTTTTCATCATCCCTTTCAAAAGCTTTCCAGTTATATTGAAGCAACCCCACGTTTGGGCTGGCAACCTCTCCCGCACGATGGCGACGCACTCGTCCGGCTAATTGAACAATCGAACGATAAGATGAAGGCTCTACTATTGCCCAGTCGAAATCATGGTCACGCCCTACTTCCTCTACCGGAGTCGCAACCAAAATGAATAAATAATTTTTTGCTGAAGACTGATCCAAATGTGTGCGAATAACTGAGCTTGAAAATGCTTGTGGTTGCGCACCTGCAACTTCCTTTCGTTTTAATACAGAATCCAAATGTTGTTCTTGTGCATGACGCATCAATAAAACTTGTTGGCTATGGTAGGCCATAACACGAATATCAGTATCTTCTGGCAAAGATACACCTAATAGAAAGCGCGTGAGATCCACACAGGTTGGAATATTGGCTACCCGCACCACACCAAAAGAGACATTTTTTTTGCTTATAGCGTCAAGGGTATTGTGCTCAATATGCTTCGTCAAAATAGCTTGCCAAACCACATTGAAATAGTGCTGCTGCTTTGAAGCACTTTTATTATTCTTGTCTATCGGCTTCAATGAGCACTCAACGATATTAGCCTTTCGTTTGGCAGGTTGTTTGGCGAGTTTGGCTACACGTTTTTCTATAAACTGCGTATGAATGTCCCGATAATTTTCAATTCCTTTTTCATCGCTATTGATCTTTACAGCCTCACTAGCAAACTCATCTACCCAAATACCACAAACAGTCGCGGGTTTATTTTGACTAAGGCTAAATAGTTGCCAACCTAAACGGTAAGCATTAAAAAAACCTTCTGCCAAAGCTGGTGGAATAGTCGCCGATGAGATCATCACTTTACGGCCAAGCATACCAACCAAATGCACCAAGCGGCCTATAGCGGCTAGATCCTCACCGGTAAAATCATCAACCTCATCTATAACCAAGTCCGAAGATAGCAACCGAAGACTAGGCAATATGTAACGACCACCGCGTTTAGTTTCCGTAGCACCCATAATGTGATCGATGGTGCAAGCCAGTACCGGTGCATATAAAAATTTTCTTGCACGCTCATCTGTTAATACAGTACTTAAACTGTCCTCGCGCAACAACCCACTGAAATCTATGTCATTTTCAAGCAATGGCTCTAAAGATTCAGAACCAGAATCTTCAAAACTCAATACACTATCGTCGGTATTCGATTTTGCTTTGCCACCATTATGTAATTCACTCACAGCTTTGGAACCTATAAGCACGGCCAATTCATCGCCGCTCAAACCTATACGTTCACGGTATTCATCACCAGTTTGCAAGGTAAGTGTGCGCAAGCCCAAAGCTAATATATAACGCAAGCTATCGCCCTCTGGCGAGAGCGCTTGCATAATTTTGGCATTGGCAAATGTTTTACCACAGCCAGTGCTTGCCATATTCACAATAAACGCACCGCTATCACCTTCTTGCTTTTTATAAGCACCAATACAATTAACTACTTTTTGCTGCCACGCATAATCACCCGTACTTGGTTTGCGCAATGCGGTATTACCAAATACTGCCGTTGCATCGTCATGCTCTAAACGCTGAACACTAGGCAGCAAATTAGCCACTTCGAGCGCATACGTTTTAACTCCCACCAAATGCTCATCTAATTTTTGCTTTAACTGCTTTGTTTTTCTGTCTGTATTAGCAAATAAATATACTGGAGACTGCCATTTTTGATCCTGTGGCTGCGATGAATAGCGATGATCGCCAAGCATTAAACACAAACGCGCATGGTGAAGCACCAAACGTATCCCGTTGTTTTCAACCAACGAGTCAACCTGAGACCTTAAAGATTCAAGCTTCGCAGCCCAACGCTTTAGGTCTTTTAACCATAAGCTGGATGCCGTCATCAAACCATTAGGAAAATCAAAGCAGCCGCTCACGCGTTTAGCAAACTCGGCCTCATCTTTGCGATTCTCGTAACCCCACGCTTTAGTAATTTGTCTCAAGCATGCCGCCATGGTTTCAGCATGTACTTCTTTAAAGTGTTTCAAATCTTCACGATTACCTTGAGGCAAGGGTAAGCGATGATGGGAAACAATAAGCCACATCAAAAGCTGGGCAACAGTGTCATGCCCTGCAAAAAGTTTTTCAGGCTTCGTTAAAAAATTAGCTTTAACTGACTCCTCATGAATATTTCCCTCTGCTAACTCAAACAGCCAATCACGTTGGTTAGATTCGCAATAACGAATAAACGAATCGAGCAACACACAAGAAATCCATTCATGGCGAATTGGATCACCTAAATTACTCTTAAAATTTGGCTGTAATTTTTCCTGAAATACTTTTGTTGCCTTACCCCAATCATGCAGTAACGCTGCCAGTGCAGCTAACGCACGAATAATAGGTAAGTATTCCCAGTTGCTTTCCTCTAGTTGAATTCTCTTTTCGGTACTATTCACCGGCACCCTACCCACCTCATCAAACTGATTTCTATTTCCCACCACCCATAACAACTCACTGCGCGAGCGGCTGCGTATCCAGTGGCAAGCTACGGCGGTGTTTTTACTCGCGGTTTGGCGCAGCATTTTTTTAACGGTTAGCAGACCATCTTCCGTTATCACGGTTTGCCAGGTGTTATCGCCTATTCTGTCTGCAAATGCATCCAATACCCTGCGGGTCTTTTTAAGGGAGTTTTTTTGGCATTGTGAGACAAAGGTAACCATCATAGTGTGCTACCTTCTTCAAGCTCACCCCGCAACGCGATAGCTTTGACTTGATCGAACATAAAGTCCAAGGCTTTATGATTCGTAAAGGACTGCAGGCATTGCTGCCGGAACTCTTGTTCAGTGGCATTTTCTTTGGCACAGATAAATGCCCACGGCAAGACAATGGCATCTTTTATTAAATCAGCCACATCAAACACCAAAGCGCCACGCCGGGTTTTACCGTGCATTACTGCAAAACCGTGTGGAATACCTAATACCCACAAGGTGCAAGCCGCTAAACCATAGGCTAAATAATTGCCGTGATTTAAAAACGCATTGGCTTTATCCAGTCCTTCACGCTCACGCGAAAAACCGTCTTGCTTGGTTAGAAGTGCAGCGTATTTGTAAAGAGCTTTGGTGAGTTGCGCTTCGGTTAATAAGATGTCAGCTGATTTTTGTGCAGACTCTATTCGCTGGCTGTAATTCTGGATGGCTTGTTGTATATCTGAATCGGCAGCATTGAATCCTTCTGCTTTTAAATCCTTATCCTTTTGCCAGACAGTGTTTAAAAAATCTATCCGCGCCATTTGAATATGCTTTGCGGCCTGAAAACGCTGTGCATCGTCAAACCAAAAGGATAACCACCCTTGAAGGTATTGCGTTGGGCGGTATTCACTTTGAGGCGTAAGCCATTCAATTTCATTTGCCATATACAGTGGTGTACCACCGCCACCCGAGAACCCAAGTAGTACACCCGCCTGCGCCAACATGCGCACAGCGGCTTGTGTAATGGAAGTACCCGTACCCAACATCAATACCGTCGTATTGGCGATAGGAATGTTCCAATACTGGTTTTCGTGTTTGGCTTCTTGCAAATAAAGCACGCGACCATCTTTCTGCATGACCCTACAATGCTCTAAATAGTAAAGATTGGCTCGCTTGGAATGTAGAATTGCTTTTAAATCCGAGGGCGATAAATCATCCATTACACATACCTGTTTCGTTTATTGCTACCGCAATCTACGGCTATTTTTATATTTCGCAACACTGCCCAAAAACACAGGTAAACAGACTGTGCAGGTTTTTGGCAATTACACGTTATTACCCCTCAAACAACCACGGTTTTATGTCAGCTTGGTTTACACATACGAGTTGTTGCGCTTCGGGAGTGCCGTCCAGCATTTTGGTGCTGACTTGCATTTCGCGTAGTAAATACTGCACCAAACAACCTTTGGTGGTGATGTGTAATTGGCCTGCTTGCATTTGGTAGTCGTTTTCCAACACCTCGCGTTTGGCGAGAGATAAGCGTGGGTCGGGTTGCAGGATGATGGTGACTTGGGTGTTCCAGCCGTGATCTTGTTTGGCGGTGTGTTGGGTTTTATCGCGCAATTCGGGTACGCCGCGAAAACGGCTGAGCACAAAATCGCGGTATTGTTGGGATTTTTCACACCATGCACGTAAATGCCAGCGTAAGCCGGTGTTTACAAAACTGTGCGGGGCGATGATGCGGCCTTCGCGGTTGGGGTTGCTGAGTGAAACGTAATCCACCTCTATACGTTTTTGTTGACGCATGGCGGCAACTAAACCGCGCATTATATCGGGTGATATTTTGCGTGCCGGCAGTTGCAAATTTTCGGATAAGAGTGAGCGTGCAAAGGGGGTTTTATTTTCGCGCGCACTGAGCTGACCGGAATGAAACCAATAGAGATATTCGTCCGGGCTGGCGCTAATGGTGTGGGGAATAAATTCAGGGGTGGGTAAATAGGCTTTGTGCGAAGCGTCGTAGTGCAAATTATTGGGCATTAACTGCTTGTAACTATTAATGTCTGCACTGCTTTGCTGTCGGCTTTGGTTAAAATAATTTTCCAGGTCCTTGGCATTGACTCGCCCTTCCCAGTAGGCAAGCAATTCGATTAATTGAAAGCGTTGATGAGCGGTCGATTTTTCCATGCTTACTCCATGTTTTTTCATAATTTTTTTACCCGTTCACCATAGACTACTTCAGCCAGTTATCCATGGCCACTTGCCAGTTTGCGAAGCGTTGTTGCAATACCGGGTTTTGCTGCGGCCTAAATACATCTTCCTGCAAAGCAGGCTTCCAAGTTTGTGGTAACCCAGCAGCCATGCAGGCGATACCTTGTACGGTTGCGTCCGGGTTATCACTGCGGTGAACTGTTGCGTTAGTGAGGTCTGCAATTTTTTGGCAAACGGTATCGGCTTTGCTGAAGCCGCCACTGATAATTATTTTTTGGGTATCGCCCAACTGATTCATCAATTGCACGTTGATAACAATCTGGAAAATAACGGATTCAATCCACGCAAGAATTTTTTCTGCTGCGGATAAATTTTCGCTGAAGCCTGATTTCAAATCAGTTCGCCAATAAGGCGCACTTAGGCCACCGACGGCGTTAAGGAAATAACAATCACCCGCGGGATTTAATTCAAGAGCACTGTCAATTTCTTGCGGGGTAATTGCTAAACCGGTGTGCTGCTGGATAAAACTGATCGCAGCCGCTGCACCGTTTACGGTTGCCTCCCAGGCGTAATATTTTTTTGCTGCCGAATTTTCTGGCAATTCATTTTCAGGCAACCCATTTTTAGGCAACCATAGGGGACTGACTAATAACCCTTCTGGCGCATGCAAATTTTCACTCAGACGCTGGATAAATGCGCCGGTGCCGATATTGATGTAGCAGGCATCGGGCTCCGGCAAACCACGCGCAAACAATGACGCACCTTGATCGCGGGCGCTCGCGGTGAAGGGAATTGTGTAATCGCCCAATTGCAAATTTCCAAAGTGACTATTGTGGTGTTGGCAATGCGGTAAAACCGCGCGCGGGATTTTAAAAAGTTCCAACAGCGATTGATCCCATTCATTGCGCCGCAAATTCCATAACAGTGTGCGCTGGGCGTGACCGGGATCGACAAGGGATTGTTTATGTATTGCTGAAGAGTTATCCAACAAATGCCAAAAAATATAACTGACGATGGGGCCAATGCTGAGGCAATTATCTTTTTGTGCTTGGGCGACTTTTTCATTGTGTTCCAAACACCAGCGCATTTTTGTTGCGCCGTAATGCGGCGATAAACGTAACCCCGTCAGTTGTTGAGTTTGTTGGTGTGTCAGTGAAATATCGTTTAAGTAGGGTTCGCCGCGAATATCCTGCCAGCTCAACACCGGTGTTAAGGTTTCACCGGTTTGATTATTCCAACATAAGAGCGATGAGCCCTGCCCCGCAAATCCGGCGCTGACAATATGCTGCACATCGGCACCGAGTTGCTGCTGGATTTTTTGCAAGCAAGTGCGTATGCCCGCAAGAATCTCAGCGCCATCTTGTTCGATAAAGGGATAGGCAGAATTTTCGGGTTGATATGTGCGTGTTGCGCAGGGTGCGGAATAAATACAAACCTGTTGGCCGCTGCTGGTATAAATGGCGACGCGTGTGCTTTGACCGCCTTGATCGATGGCGAGGTGCAGGTTGTTGCTAAAAACGGGAGAGGAAACCGGGGGCATAATGCTTGCTCGATAATAGTGGTGTCATCGAGCAAGTGTAGCGAGAATTTACCGTTTATTCGCCGGATTGAGGACCGGGCATAAAACCGCTGTAGGGGAACTGGGCGATTTTATCGCTGCCACCTTTGACTTCGGTGATTTTTGCAGGGCCTTCTTTTTCCACTTCATCGATACGCACGATCGAATGCATGGGAATATAAGAGCGCTTTACGCCCGCAAATTCGGTTTTGAGCTTTTCTTCGGCCGGGTCAATTAACAGGCCGCTGCGTTCACCAAACACAAATTCTTCGATTTCGATAAAGCCGTACATTTCACTTTGGTAAATCGCCGAGCAAAACACCTCGTAGACCTGAGCCTGGTTGAGGAATATCACTTTATAAACGGGTTTAACTGCCATAACTCTCTCTGCTGCAATGCGCTCACTCAGAACGCGACCAAAACACACCATCGCGGTCGGCTTTACCCCATCGCGAGGGGGCGCGAAGAATAACACACCTTCCTGGCGATTCACGCCCCAACTGCACAAAAAGTAGCCGATAACGGAGGGCAATCCACTAAAGCGCCCCATTAACCGGTATACTGCGCGCCATTTTTTCCCTTTTCAGTCGATTATTTATGAATTTTGCTTCGCTCGGCCTTGCCCAAGAACTCCTGCACGCGATTAAAGTCATCGGGTTTAAAACCCTTACCCCCATTCAGCAGGAGGCGATTCCCGCCGCCCGCCGCGGTATCGACTTGCTCGCTACCGCACAAACCGGTACCGGTAAAACTGCCGCCTACAGCTTGCCCGTACTGCAGCAAATGCTGGAAAAACCCAAACATACCGAAGCCGGTTTTGTGCGCACGCTGATTCTGGCGCCCACCCGCGAGCTGGTGGAGCAGATCGCCACCGCGATGCAACAATTTGCGCAGTTCACGCCCTATAAAATCGCCACCGTTTACGGCGGTGTAAAGCTCACCGGCCAAAGCACCAAACTGCGCGCGGGTGTGGATATTCTGGTCGCCACACCGGGCCGCCTGAAAGAACATGTGGAGCTGGGCAATATCAATTTGGCTAAAACCGAATTTGTGGTGCTGGACGAAGCTGACCGCATGATGGATATGGGTTTTGTGAACGATATGCACACGATTCTCACCAGCATTGTGCGCAAACATCAAACGATGTTTTTCTCCGCCACTAGCTCGCCCTTGGTAACTAACCTCGCCAAACAGGCAATGAATCGCCCTACCCTGATCTCCATCTCCAAGCGTAACTCGGTGGCAGAAACCGTCGATCACGTGCTGTATCCGGTAGATAGCGACCGCAAATACGAGCTGTTTATCCATTTGTTGCGCGAGCAAAACTGGCATCAGGTGATGGTATTCAGCAGCACCCGCGACGAGGCAGAGAACCTATACAAGGCATTAAAAGAAGACAAAGTAGACGCTGCGGTGATTCACAGCGAAAAAACCCAGGGCTCACGGCGCCGTGCCCTGCAGGAATTTAAGGAAGATAAGCTGCAAGTATTAGTAGCCACCGAAGTCGCCGCGCGTGGGTTGGACATTCAAGGGCTGGACTTTGTAGTCAACCTCGATTTGCCCTTCTTCACCGAAGACTATGTGCACCGCGTAGGCCGCACCGGTCGCGCGGGTAAAAAAGGTGTGGCGATTTCGTTGGTCACACCGGCGGAAGAACACAAGATTTCGCTGATCGAAGAAGTGATTGGTACCAAAATCAAACGCGAAAAAATCAAAGGTTTTGATGTAACCGAGCAAGTGGTTAAAACCGTCACCAAACCCAAAAGCGGATTGTTGAAACTGGCAACCAAGCCAAGCGGCCTTAAACTGGGAGCAAAATCGCGCGCGGGTGATCCGAAAAAATCGGCCTTTGCCAAACCGGGCAAATCCGGCTCCAGCGGCCATACCGCTGCCAAAAAACCGGTGCGCAAAGGCAGTAAAGATGCGCGTCCGGCGAGCAAGTTAGGCTCATCTACCCGCCCTAAAAAGAAGTAACACAAATGGATACCCGCGTTCGCGGGTATGACAAAAGGTGCAGTTGTTTAAAGCTGAGCCTAATAAAAAGCCGCCCTCGATCACTCGGGGGCGGCTTTTGTTTTTCGGGCGATTAGTTGGGAACTAGTCGTTCAAGTCTTCGTCGTCATCCAGCTCATCAAACTCATCACGCGCTTTGCGAACACCGTGAGCAGCAATAATCTCCACATAAAAACTGTCGCCACCGGCGCTGGCAACTTCATCCATCTTTTTAGTGATTTCGCCTAACCGCACCACTTCTGCCTGCTCGGCAGTCACACCGAATTTGCAATCAAACGCCCAGAAATCCACACCCGCTGGCAGGGTTTTGCGGCGCTCACGTTTCACGTATTTGCGCACTTCGTGTTTGATGGCCTCCAATAAACGATCGGGATGCTTGCCTTCGACCTGGAGTTTGAACGTCTTTTTCATGGCTTACCTGTAGATAAAGAAGAGAATGTATATAAAGAAGAATGTGCGCGGCAGTAAAGTGGCGCGCATGGTAACACGGGCGCCATTGCCAAGGGGCATTTGTGTAGGCTTTAGCGCCCAAGATGGCTATAATGCGCGCCTCCTTTTTCTGCGTGTTTTTTAATCAACACTTTTGCTCCAACCATTCTTTTTTAACCAGGTAGTAGTTAGATGTCGACCACCGAAATGCCGATCAAAAAGCTCTATATCAAAACCCATGGCTGCCAGATGAATGAGTATGATTCATCACGCATGAAGGATTTGTTGGGTGAATCGCACAATATGGTACCGACCGAAGACCCGGAAGATGCCGACGTAATCCTGATTAATACCTGCTCAATCCGCGAAAAAGCCCAGGAACGCCTGTTCCACGAATTGGGCCGCTGGAAAAAACTGAAGAAGAAAAACCCCGATCTGGTGATTGGTGTAGGCGGCTGTGTGGCTAGCCAGGAAGGTGAAGCTATTGCCAAACGCGCGCCCTATGTGGACCTGATTTTTGGCCCGCAAACCCTGCATCGCCTGCCGGAAATGATGGAAACCAAACGCGAAAATGGCGTAGTGGTGGTGGATGTCAGCTTTCCGGAAATCGAAAAATTTGACCGCCTTCCCCAACCGGATGCCGATGGCGTGAGCGCGTTTGTATCGATTATGGAAGGCTGCTCCAAGTATTGTACTTTCTGCGTGGTGCCCTATACCCGTGGCGAAGAAGTGAGCCGCCCAGTGGCCGATGTGATGGCAGAGATTCTCCATTTGGCCAAACAAGGTGTGCGTGAAGTGAACCTGCTCGGCCAAAACGTGAATGCTTATCGCGGCGCGACCGCCGATGGCACTTTTATCGATTTGGCGGAATTGATCACCTATGTAGCGGCGATTGATGGCATTGACCGCATTCGTTTCACTACCTCGCACCCGGTTGAATTTACCGATGCGCTAATTGAAGTGTACAACCAGGTGCCCGAGCTGGTCAGCCATTTGCATTTGCCGGTGCAAAGCGGTTCAGATCGTATTTTGATGGCGATGAAACGCGGCCATACCGCACTGGAATACAAATCCAAATTGCGCCGTATTAAAAAGAATCGCCCGAACATCAGTTTTTCATCGGACTTTATTATTGGTTTCCCTGGCGAAACCGAAGCCGATTTTGAAGCGACCATGAAGCTGATCCACGATATGGATTTTGATACTTCCTACAGCTTCATCTACAGCCCACGCCCCGGCACACCCGCGGCAGATTTGCCCGATGACACACCGGAAGAAGTGAAAAAACAGCGTTTGGCAATTTTGCAGGATCGGTTGATTCAACAAGCAATGGCAATCAGCCGTCGCATGGTGGGCAATACCGAGCGCATCTTAATTACCGGTTATTCACGCAAAGATCCAGGCCAATTGTGCGGCCGCACCGAGAACAACCGCGTCGTTAATTTCCGCAGCGACAATGCCGACTTGATTGGAAAATTTGCTGACATATTGATTGAAGAAGCACTGACCAACTCCCTGCGGGGCACCCTGCTCAGCTCGGAATTGGATGCAGACTGGGTCAAATAATTACTATTGTTTTAAACCCATCAAGAAAAACCCCGTGCTGGCACTGCCAACACGGGGTTTTGTTTGCCAAGACTGCCTATTTGCACTAGCAGTTCTTGTCGGATGCCTCTTCACAAGCATCCTCAACACCATCCTTGATTTCATCTGCCGCGTCATCCAATTTATCGCGGGTTTCATCAAGCGCTTTATCAACATCCTCACCCAATTTTTCTGCAGGGCCATCGCTGGAATCACAGGCCGCCAAGGGCAAAGCTAATAAAGCGATGATAAATACACGTTGAAGTAAATTCATAAAAACTCCCTATACGTTGTTTTAATGACATGAAATTCTTTGCGTATTGCGTGCCAACTCCCCCAAACCCGCTACAGACGGGAGTTTCAAGCAAATAAAAGAACAGAATAGTTAATAATGCAGATTATTTTTTGCAATTTTTACAACAAGTAAGCGATGAGTACAAAAATAGGGATACAAAAAGCATTCAATCCAAGATTGCTTCAAGTTGTGCGAGCGATACGGGTTTTAATAAGCTCGCAGCAATGCCTGCATCTGCCGCACGCTGCGGATCTACTGTCTCACCACTAGCAACTATGAGGCGCACCTCTGGGTTGCGCTCGCGGATTTTCGCTGCGCATAAATAGCCACTCATATCCGGTAAATTCAAATCGATTAGTACAGTATGCAGCTTGTGTTTATCCAACTCTTCCAATGCGGCGGCGGCGCATTGCGCGCAAAATACCTGCCACCCCAGCAGAGTTAACAAGCCAGTCATCGCCGCCAAAGTATCTGCATCATCTTCCACAACTAAAATAGATTTAGCAGGAGATGAGGTGGTTAATGCCGAAGTGGAAGGGGTTAAAAATCTTGCCAAACAATTATAAAGCCGGGCCTGATCAAGCGGCTTACCCAGATAAGCGGTAAATCCCGACTCAAAACAATGATCCATATCGCCTTTCATGTGCGCGGCAGTCAAAGCAACCAGTGGCAGAGTGAATCCTTCACTGCGCAATTGCTGCGCAGCTTGATGACCATCCATAACGGGCATATGAATATCCATCAATACCAAATCAAAATGTTTACCCAATAATTTATCAGCATTGATGATCCGCACGGCGTTGGCACCATCAGTGGCATAAACAACTTCTGCACCGGTTAACTGTACAAAATGGCCGATTAAGGTGCGAATATCGCGCAGGTCATCGGCAACCAAAACCCGCCCGTTAAAACGGGGAATTTCCACATTGTGTTCCGTCGCCGCTGCAATGTTTAACGATAAAATGGCAGTTTCCGTGCAGTCGGATTCTTCTATAGCGAGGGTAAAACTAAACTCGCTACCCTCTCCCACCACACTGCTTACCTGAATATTTCCGCCCAGTCGCTCAACTAATTGCTTGCTGATAGTGAGCCCTAAACCTGTGCCCGCTCGCGGATGTACCTGCGCATTTTTGGATTGCACAAAAGGCTCAAAGATTACCTTGAGAGTTTCTTCGCAAATGCCGATACCGGAATCTTTCACAGAAAAACGGATTTTGTCTTTCCGGGTTTGATCAACCCAATCGATAGTGAGCACCACCTCGCCTTGATGCGTAAATTTTATGGCATTGCCCATCAGGTTTAATAAAATCTGTCGCAAGCGCATAGGGTCGGTATTAATGGTAAGCGGCAATGGTTGCGGAGCTTCTATGCGCAGCTGCAAATTTTTATCGGCGGCGGCACCCTGCATTAAAAAATAAATATCAGTCAAAAAAGCCGCGAACGAAACCGGCTGCTTTTCCAATTCCAATTTTCCCGCTTCAATTTTGGAGAGATCCAGAATATCGTTGAGTAAGCCGAGCAAATGTTTGCCATTGCGATGCACAATGCGTAAATGCCCTGCATTCTCGGAATCAGTCGTTTTATTGAGCAGCAGCTCGGTAAAACCTAAAATAGCCGATAAAGGGGTGCGCAACTCATGACTAAGGTGCGCAAGGAATTCACTTTTGGAGCGATTTTCTGATTCCGCTTTCAAGCGTTCTACTCGCTCGCGCTCCACATCCCGTCGTGCCAGCGCATAGCGAATGGCGCGCGCAAGTTGCTCTGCACTGAGCGTGGATTTCACTAAATAATCCACCGCACCAGCTTGCAAAGCTTGCCGATCCACCTCAACTTGATGCATACCCGTTAAAAGAATAACTGGGCCGGAAAAACCAACTTCATGCGCAAACTTTAATAACTCGATGCCATCGCGTGCGCCGAGTTTATAATCCATCAAACACAAATCGTGTTTGTCTTCCTGCAGCAATCGCTGCCCCATCTCATAAGTTGGAGCCCAATCCAATATGCAGCTTTGGCTAATATCGGTTAATAAATCTTTGACGAGAATAAAATCATCTTCGTCATCGTCAATAATTAATAACCTTATATTCTGCATCCCATCCTCACTGCTTCGCCAATCATGGCAACTCTACAAATTCAACCCAATATTTTCCCAAAGTGCGCATCAGATCTACCAAGGCATCAAATGTTACTGGCTTGGTGATATAAGAGGCAGCGCCCAGGTCATATCCCTTCACCATATCTTCCTCTGCTTTGGATGTTGTTAAAATAACAACAGGAATACGGCGCAAACGAGGATCGGCTTTAATGTGTGCGAGTGCTTCACGCCCGTCCATTTTGGGCATATTTAAATCCAGAAGAATCAACCCGGGCATGGGGTAAGCCTGACGATCGGAAAACTCACCATCACCGCGCAGATAACGTAAAAGCTGCACACCATCCTCAACAAAATACAATTCATTAAGCACGCGGCTTTCGTGCATGGCTTCTTGCGCCAATAAACGATCATCAGCATCGTCATCGGCCATTAAAATAATTAATGTTTTTTTGGGAATACTCATAGTCATATCCTTAATCGCAGGAATAGCATAACGTGTTGCTATGAAGCATCAGCGAGCAAATCCCTCAAGGGTTCTATAGATGTTTGAGTCATAGGCAATAACAGTGTAAACACCGCACCTTCACCGGGTTCACTTTGTGCGGTAATAGTGCCACCATGACGCTCAATAATTTTTCGGCACAATGCCAAACCGATACCAGTACCAGAATATTCCTCGCGTCCATGCAGACGCTGAAACAAACTAAACACTCGCTCGGCATACTGCGCCTCAAAGCCGATACCCTGATCAGCAAAACGTAAACAGCACCAGGCTCGATTGTCACCCTCCAGCGGGGATACAAGATTAGTTTCACTGGTTACCGTTACTATTGGGCGATGACCCGGCGCATGAAATTTCAAACTATTGCCGAGCAAATTCATAAATACCTGTGCCATCTGGGAACCGTCTGCATCAATGGTCGGCAATGGATCTATATGAACCTGAGCACCACTGTCCTCAATTGCATAATCCAGGTCATCCATCACACTGTGCATAACGGTATTTAAATCCACTGCAACAAATGGCCGCTGTTTAGTGGTTACCCGTGAGAAGCTAAGCAAATCATCAATTAACGCCGACATACGCCCGGAAGCCGCTTGCATGCGCAGTACGTAATCCGAACCCGTCTCACCTAACTCGGCAGAAAACTTTTGCTGCAAGCGGTCACCAAAGGCGCGAATTTTTCGCAATGGCTCTTGCAAATCATGTGATGCAACAAACGCAAATTCTTCCAGCTCACGATTGCTACGCTGCAACTCTTCAGAATATTGCAATAGAGCCTGGGTGCGCACACCAACCTTTTCCTCCAACTCGGCATTGGCTGCCGCGAGCGCAGAATTCAGCTCAGCCACATAAGTCGCATTGCGATACCAGAAATAAAAAACACCTAGCGACAAAAGCAAACCAATTGCATTGGCAAGTAATAACGCCATGATAATAAACTGACGATTTTCAGCGGCAAGTGCTTTATTTTTTTCCAACACCAAACGCTCTTCACTTTCCATTTCTATTAACAGCTGGGAAATAGCACGCATAAGCTCAATCCCTTCATCTGTTTTTACTTGTCGTATTGCGGCGCGAATTTCCTCGCGATTGGTCAAGGTAACAATACGGTGCATATCATCAATTTTATGCCGAACATAATAACGCAGGGATTCAAAGCGTTTTTTCTGCATTGGTAATTGCGCGGTTGAAGCACCAAGCTGATCGAGTAAATCATCCACCACCGCCAACGTTTGGCGGTAAGGGTGCAAGTATTCAGGGTCTTCCGTAAGCAGATACCCTCTCTGACTGGATTCGGCCGCCATGAGTTCGCGATTTAAATCCTTGATGAGATTAATCGTCTGCAAGGTGTTATTAATGCCAATATTGTTTTGCGTAATGACATCGATGGAACGGTAAGCAAGAACGGCACTGACCGTAAAAAAAGTAATGGCCGCAGCAAGCGCCATTACCCAAACCGAGCTGGGGAGTTTGTTGATAACAAATTGATTAAATGATCGGCCATCCACAAGTGGGCTCTCGCTCATTCTTGCGACTCGCTATGGCTTTCGTCGCGGACGAAGCGGGTATCTTTTAGGGTTTCCAGTAGTTGGCTGCACTGACGGCATTCCAGCAGAATGGTTTCAAATATACTGATTGCTTTACGTATATCGCCCGTGCGCTCCAGAGTCAGCTTTCCCAATTCAGCATTGACCGAAATGGTATTTAGTGGATTCCGTAAATCATGCACAAAACGATTTTTTTCACCATCCATTTGATTTCCCCTTACAACTCAACACTACCATAGGTATTTAAGCGGTTATAAAGTGTTTTTAAACTGATACCCAAAACATCCGCCGCTTGTTTTTTATCGCCATCAAAATGCTCCAGGGTTGACTCGATCAGCTCGCGCTCCACCTCCTCCACTGTTTTTCCAACCCGTATTCCGGTCTTATGTTGGCTTGCAACTTTTGAAAAGGGCGACGTCAAATTATCAGGCAATACCAATATTTTCTGTTGTTGATCCGCCATGATATAGCCACGATGAATTGCATGGCGCAACTCACGCACATTGCCCGGCCAGTCGTAATCCATCAGACGCTTCAGCGAGGAGCTACTAATACCTATATCGCTTGAATACTCCTGATTAAATGCTTCAAGAAAATATTGCACCAACAAGGGAATATCTTCTTTGCGCTCACGCAGTGGTGGAATATGAATTGGAAATACTGCCAAACGAAAATATAAATCCTCACGCAGGCAACCTTGTATCGCAATATCCTGCTCTGAACGATTTGTTGCCGACACCACGCGGGCTTCAATATCAATACTAGACGTTGAACCAAGCCGGGTTACTTTTTGCGTCTCTAATACGCGTAACAAATTGGGCTGTAATTCAATCGGCATTTCTGTTATTTCATCCAGAAATAAAGTACCTTTATTAGCTTGTTCAAATACACCAATTTTCCGCTGTATCGCTCCAGTAAAAGCACCTTTTTCGTGACCAAATAATTCACTGCTAATTAGCTCGCGGGAAAATGCACCACAATTGGCAGGGACATAATCACCTTCTGCCTGGCTGGCATAATGAATAGCGGCAGCAACCATTTCTTTACCAACACCGCTCTCACCTAGCAACATCACATTAGCTTTGGTGGTCGATACCCGCTCAATCATTTGATACACATGCTGCATGGATGCGGATTCACCCACCAAATGATTAAAATGCAAACTAACGGATGACTCGTTCTTTTTTGTTGCCAGCCGTTTGTCTTCAAATAGAGATTCCAGCTGTTGCAGATCAATTGGTTTAATCAGGTAATTTATATTCGAACCATAGAGATCAGTCACAATGGACTTAATGGAGGGATGCCCGGTAATAAGTGTGATTTTTGTTTGATTTCGCTCAGGTAATGCCTCCAATAAATGCAAGCCACTGCCATCCGGTAAAATTAAATCCAAAATCACATGCGAATAGCGATTTTTGCCAAGCAATTCACGTGCTTGCGCCACCGAATCGGCCGCCATCACCTTGTGGCCCAACAAACTTAATAACTGAACTGTTGCATCCAAGAACCGCCGATCATCGTCAACCAATAAAACTTCAGCCACGATTTATATCCTCATGTTGCCAGTTAGCGCGAGGCTCATTCTAGCACCAGTCAGATATAGGAATGCACCACCGATCAATAACTTAGCGATGCAATTCACTTTTTTGAATATTTAAAAAAATGGCAAAAGGCGCAATCCGGGAAACGCAACGCGAAATATTCGCTGCATGGTAGACCCTGTGGGTGCAGAGGCAATTCCCGCGACAACACCCACTAACAATGGGGCAAACACAAAGGTAATCAGAAATGAACTAAATGCCGGTTTATTAAGCGCCAAATTCAGACATTGTTGTAGCTCCGCGCCCTGCAATGCCAAGCGATCACTCTTTTGTTTCACTTCGACGACTAAATTCATTTTTAGTACTCCGCACAAAATTATCAATGTGCGCACGGGTATAAGGAAAAGTCATGCGTGCACGATATTTCACAAACAACCAACGGCAAACAAACAAAAGCAAAACCTGCAGCAAGAAAAACGTGAGCATGCCCAGACCAAGTTGTTCGCTTAAAGCCACAACTGACCAGGCAACCAATGCGGAAAATGAACACCAGGTCAGCAAAATAATGGGCATCATAATCAACCACAGCATCATTACTTTGGGCAGTGTATGTACTGCCAGTAATGCTTCTGTGCGCGCCAAGTCAATAACGCCGCCCGCAAAACCAATTAACTGCTCGCCCAGCTGTACGGTTTGGGCCACATCAGCTTCCCAGTTAGCTGCAGGTTGATCAGATGACGGTGAAACACGCTCCTGAGGCTGGGTAGCCTCAGGAGCCTGCTGATTGCGCTCAGGGATATGCATATTTGCTTACTCAGTGACGACGAGTAAGTAAATACGACACCAGACAACCGGCTGCAAAAGCAACACCCACCGTTACCAAGGGTTTGGCTCTAACGGCTTCTTCGGCTTTCTCTTCCAACTCAATAGCACGCGCCTTACCTTCATTGAGCTTGATTTTGGCATTAGCCGCTGTAGCCGTACCAATAGAACCAACCGCATCATAGATACTGGAGGTGGCTTCCTTAAACTGGGCGATAGCTTCAGACATGGAGATATCGTCCATTTTACCGTTCTCATTACTTTTTACTGAAGTTTGAGTAGCCATGGTTATTACCTCTTGGGTTGTTGAAAAACAGGTTTAGGATTTTACCAATTTACGTTCAAATCACTGACACAGTTTCTACAGTACTAAAGGCGACGCCGGCCAAAAATAAGCGACAAGATAAACAGCACGAGAAATACAAAAAATAAAATTTGCGCTATTCCTGTTGCTGCCCCAGCGATACCACCAAAGCCTAAAAGACCAGCAATAATGGCAACAATAAAAAATACTAGTGAATAGTAAAGCATGGGATGCTCCTCTGTTTAACATTCACTGTATTACTTTCAATGAACATGCCAACTCATTTTAACTTGGCTGAAAAAAATAGAAAAAATTAGCAATGGAGTATAGCTTTAACACTGTAATGGAGCTGGCTACAGGCATTTTTGATCGCAATCAAAACTCAACAAGCTAGATATTGATAAAAATCATAAAAAGCATGGCGCTAACAAAAAAATCATCCTTTGGCGGAGTAATATTTGCAAAGACTACAAAAATTCGAAAAACTTACACCCCTATTCAATTTGCTATTAGCCACTACTCTTTGTTACTAGCGACATCTCCATCAAGAAGATTGATCCAGCAACCGAGCAAATTCAAGTGTAATGATAAAATTTTAAAGCACACCAACAAAGGAATGGCAATTAGCAAGCCGATAACCCCCCACAGCCAACCCCAGGCGAACATCCACAACACGACCAATAAGGGATTCATATTAAACCGTCGACCTAATACTGTTGGCGTTACCAACTGCGACTCAATAAAATTTAATGCCAAAAAACTACCTGGCACCAGCAGCGCCATACTCACTGACTCGTATTCTAAAAAACCGACACCGGTCAGAATTACGCACAACAATAATGGTCCGATATAAGGTGCAAAATTTAACATGGCCGCCAACGTACCCCAAAGCAACGGATCTTCCACACCTATTATTGCCATTACACAGGCCGTTGCTGCCCCCAAACCAATATTGATAATAGAAATTAACAATGCATAGCGGGATATATCGTCGCGCACAGTCTGAAAGATAATCACCGCTTTCTTTTTTTCGGCAAATGATGATTGGGAGCGAACAAAATTACGCATCAGGTTATCACCGTATACCAGAAAGAAATAAGTAATGACAAATACTGCAGCAACCTGGACTAAAAACATCGCCGTAGTACCTGCGGCGAGTGACACTGCAGAAAAAAGAATCGTTTCAAAGAGGCTGCTAACAGCATTACTTTCTTGACTAGCCGAGGGCATGACCTGTGATCGCAACAAATTAAACTGATCAGCAAAGCCATTTAGATGTGCAGTTAATTTATTCCCCAGCTCGGGCAAACTACCTAACCAATGCGCAGCAGGCCCACCGAGGAAAACACAGGTCAAGCCCAGCATAAAAAGCAGAAAAATAACCACTAATGCGGCAGCAAGCGGATGCGGTAATTTAAAATCGGCGAGGAGCCGCACAAGCGGACTGGAAAATAATGCAATAAAACCGGCAACAAATATCGGTAGTAATAAGGTGCGGCAAAAATACAAGGTATAGAGTACTGCAATCACTACCAATATATTTAGAGCCATGCCTATAGTATTGGAGAAATTAATACGCCTTATTATCTGTGTATCAGGCGTACTCCCCGGGTTGTGATGCACAATTGGACTATTCATAACGACTCCCTGAGCATTGGCATTGACTCAGGATATCTGCTATTTCCATACCAGCTTTATGCGAAAAAGATACACTTAACTCTCATAATGCAATTGCCTTTAATAAAAATTTACATATTTTTGTAGTTTTTTCATAAATCTTAATTTATTGCCCGCCATATAAACCAAAAATAATCACATCAAATATCCCCCTCAGATTTTTCCCACACGCAAAAACAGTGGTTCCCGGGTAATTTTTGATTAATTGGCATGAATTAAGCTTTATCCTTTCCGTGCCCTCTTTAACGAGCGCATGTTTTTCAACGAAATATTTTCAATATTTTTTGAAAAAATTTTCCAAAGGAGAACATCATGAAAAATACTTTATTTGACTCAATCACCATTTCTCTTAGCGCCCTTGCGCTCACCACGTCACTGTCTGCCGTCGCAGCCAACACAGAGCCTGCAGCAAATAATAGTGCCCATACAGAGAACACTTATACCGAAAAAACTTACACTGAGAAAAGAAGCGCGGCAGAATTTTGGGCCGACTTTAAACAGGATAGCAAACAGACCTGGCAGGATAGTAAAGCAGCATTCAAAGACGGCTGGATTGAAAGCAAGCTGGAAACAGCGTTAATCCTGAATGAGCACCTCAATGCATTCAAAATTGACATTGAAGTCGATAAAGATATGGCCACTCTGGGTGGAGAAGTTCACTCCGATATTGAAAAAGAACTGGCCGAAAATATTGCGCTGGGCGTTGAAGGCATTGACGCAGTGACCAATAACATCAAGGTAATTGAAAAACCCGCTAAAACCGCAGAATCTGTTGCCCCGCAAGGTCGTAACTTCGCACAGTATGTCGCTGACGTTTCCACCACTGCGGCAATTAAAACCGAACTGCTGGCTTCGCCCAACATTAAAGGCTTGGCAATTGATGTGGACACACTAAACCATAAGGTAACCCTTTCCGGTCAAGTGAGTTCACTGGAACAAAAAGCATTAGCGCAAGCAATAGCCGCCAAACACGAAAATGTGAAAGGTGTGGTGAATAATTTGCAAATTAAGTCGTGATTCCAATGAGCACAAAACTTGATGTGAATATTATTAACGGGGCGGGTACCGCCCCGGCTTCGCATTAAGGTAAAAACAAGTGCAAATACAACAAGTTATAAAACAAACCTCACAAAGACATGCAACTTCAGCAAAGGGTTCAGCGTTTGTTCAGCTGTAATTTAGGCTTTATCCCTCCCGCTGAATGGTTTAGTCTTACTTTTAATTAAGTCACACGAGCCTACTAACCACTTGAACACCCACGTTATATCCCCCCCGGAAATTATTACCCAGCCTCTATCGCTGGAGCCTAGTGATAGTCGTCGCCTTGCCAACCTCAATGGTCTGCTCGGCCAACACCTGCGCCAGATTGAAGAGCGCCTTGATATTGAAATTCGCAATCGCGGTTCAGAGTTCCAGCTGGTAGGCCCCGCCAACAAAACCCGTGCGGCCGCCGAACTACTGCGAAATCTTTACGAATTTACCGGTCACAGTGAACTCACCCCGGATGAAGTACATCTCGCTTTGCAAACCTCAGGAATTGAACAGCTTATGCAACAACTCGATAACGCCGAGTCTATTGTGGATGACGCCGCAATCGGCGCTACAGCACCTGCCACCGAAACCACGGGTGACGAAGGCGGCATTACGCTTATCCGCACTAAAAAGTGCACTATCAAGCCACGTGGCCTCAACCAACAGCGTTACGTGCGCGCCGTGCAGCGCCATGACATCAATTTCGGTATTGGCCCAGCCGGTACGGGCAAGACCTACCTCGCTGTAGCCTGTGCGGTAGAAGCCTTATTGAAAAATGAGATAGAGCGTATTTTGCTGGTGCGCCCTGCGGTTGAAGCAGGTGAGAAACTCGGGTTTCTACCAGGCGACTTAGCGCAGAAAGTCGACCCCTACCTGCGCCCGCTCTACGACGCCCTGTTTGAAATGCTGGGCTTTGATACCGTAGGCAAGCTGATGGAGCGCGGTGTGATTGAAGTGGCGCCCCTCGCGTTTATGCGCGGCCGCACCCTGAACAATTCTTTCGTGATTCTGGATGAAAGCCAAAACACCACCCGCGAGCAGATGAAAATGTTCCTGACCCGCATCGGTTTTGGCACTACCGCCGTAATCACTGGCGACCCAACCCAGATCGACTTGCCCCGCGGCATGGCCTCTGGCTTGCGCCACGCGATTGAGGTGTTGGATAACGTCAACGGTATCAGCTTTACCCACTTCACCTCTAAAGATGTGGTGCGCCACCCGATTGTTCAGCGCATAGTCGAAGCCTATGACGCATTTGAACAAAAGAACCCCAAACCGGATGACGCGCGCTAATCATGGCCTACCAAATTGATATAGAAAGCAATAGCCAAAGCCAACAGATACCGGCTCTGGCTGAACTGGAGCGCTGGATTGGTGCCGCGCTGCACAGCCAAAAACTTGAAGATGCAGAAGTAAGCCTCTATATCGTCGACGAAGACGAAAGTCAGCAACTTAATAGCCAGTATCGCAGCAAAGACTACCCCACCAACGTGCTCTCCTTCCCGGCAGATATTCCCGAGGAAGTGGGTGTACCGCTCTTGGGTGACTTGGTGGTCTGCGCCCCTGTGGTGGAGCGCGAAGCTCAGGAACAAGGTAAAACCTTGGCCGCCCACTGGGCACATATGCTGGTGCACGGCAGCTTGCACCTCCTGGGCTTCGATCACATCGACGATACTGAAGCCGACGAGATGGAAGCGCTTGAAACAGCAATTATCACCGGGCTGGGTTACCCTGCTCCCTATAATGAACTTACGGCAGAATAAAAACCTTGGGAACTAGCATCATGTCGGACGACCATCCGAGTAGCACAACTACTGACAAATACGAACGCAGCGATAAACACGAGCGATCGTGGCTGGATAAAGTACTGCACGCCTTCAGCGCAGAACCTAAATCCCGCGATGAGCTGCTGGAAATTATTAAAGACGCCGCCGATAACCAATTGCTCGACCAGGAAGCCCTGAGCATTATCGAGGGCGCACTGGATGTATCCTCCCTGCAAGCGCGTGAAATTATGGTGCCGCGCTCACACATAGTCGCCATTCGCCTGGAAGACTCACCGCAGGAATACCTGCCGCAAATTATCGAATCCGGCCACTCACGCTTTCCGGTGATTGGTGAAAATATCGATGATGTACGCGGTATTTTGCTCGCTAAAGACTTACTGCCGCTCGCCTTAAAAGGCACCGACAACTTCAATCTGGAAACCATACTGCGCCCCGCCAACATTGTGCCGGAGAGCAAACGCGTAAATATTTTGCTGAGGGAATTCCGTGAAAATCGCTATCACATGGCATTAGTGATGGACGAATACGGCGGCATTACTGGCCTGCTCACCATTGAAGATATCCTGGAAGAAATTGTCGGCGAAATTGAAGATGAAACCGACGAAGAAGATGAAGCCTCAGACTTCATCAAACGCGTGAGCGAAACCGACTATATAGTCAAAGCGCTGACCCCCATTGAAGACTTCAACGAATTTTTCAACACCCAATTCAGCAACGAAGACTTTGATACCCTGGGCGGGATTTTGATGCAGGAGTTTGGCCATTTGCCCAAGCGCAACGAGGTGGTACAAATGGACAAGATGCAGTTCCGCGTGCTCTACGCCGACAATCGCCAAATCCATTTATTGCGCTTAACAATCGCAACAGATTAATCTTCGCAGCTGTAACAGAGCAAAAACCTGGAAATCCCGCCCTCTCCCGGCGGGATTTTTTTAACCGTCTAAAAAAGATTACCCACCCATGGCCGATACCTTTCGCAATCTCCCCAACCCACTGGCACTGCTGTTTGCACTGGTTAGCGGTGCGCTTATCACCCTGAGCTTTGCACCGTTTAACCTCTGGCCAATTACCCTACTGAGCCTCACCACCTTTGCCTTGCTGCTCAAAGAGCAACCCAGAAACCAGGTACTCTGGCGTAGCTTTGCATTTGGCGTAGGGCTGTATGGCGCAGGTATTCACTGGATTTACGTCAGCATCCATAACTTTGGTGGCGCTGCCCCCCTGTTTGCCGCCTTTTTGGTATTGATATTCGCCTGTTTTATGGCGCTTATTTTTGCACTGCCGCTCTATATTTATGGCCGCTGGTTTAGCTACCACCGTTTTGCCTTGCTCATCGCCCTGCCCGCATGCTGGTTGCTCGGGGAGTGGACACGCACCTGGTTACTAACAGGTTTCCCCTGGTTATTTTTAGGCTATAGCCATGTGGATACCTGGCTCGCTGGCTGGGCACCGGTTACCGGTGTGATGGGCATTAGTTTTATTCTGGCAGCCAACGCCGGTGCAATCGCTGAACTGGTATGGCACGGCAAAGCTGCCCGCCAACAAAAGCCGGTAGTCATAAGTGCGATCACTCTTAACCTTGCGTTCTGGGTGAGCGGCGCCGTGCTAAGCAGCATCACTTGGGCTAAACCGGAGCAAACACCCATCAAGATTGGCATGGTGCAGCCCAACGTAGATCAGAGCACCAAACTCACGTTCAATGAGGAAAGCACCCTCGCCGCCCTGAACCAATTACGCGAACTCAGCACTGACCTGTGGAATAACGACTGGGTAGTCTGGCCGGAGGCCGCCATCCCCACCAGCCTTACCTTCCATGAAGCACTGCCCTTTTTGGAGGAGATGAACAGCAAAGCCGCTGCCGCCAATACCGCGCTGTTCACCGGGGTGATTTATGAGGATCGCGACAAACAGAAATACTACAACTCAATAGCCGGGCTGGGTGAAGGCTATGGGTTTTATCACAAGCGCCGCTTAGTGCCCTTTGGCGAATACGTACCGCTGGAAGACCAACTGCGCGGGCTGATCGAGTTTTTCAACCTGCCTACTTCGTTTATCCATTTGGGCCCGCAGGATCAACACGGCCTGATTGCCAAGGGAGTACGTATCACGCCCGCGATTTGCTATGAAATTGTCTACCCGGATTTAATTGCACAAGCAGCCAAAGAGACGCAAGTGCTGCTCAGCGTTAACAACCTCGGCTGGTTCCTGGATTCCATCCAGTCCAAGCAGTTTATGCAGATGGCGCAAATGCGCGCCCTCGAAACCGGCCGCTATCTGGTGTACAGCACCAACAACGGCCCCAGCGCGATTATCGACAACAAAGGTAAGATCATCAGCCAAAGCAATTCCTTTACCGCACAAACTTTTACCGGTGTGATTCACGCAGTGAAGGATTGGACGCCGTTTATGATTACCAGCAGCGGGCCACTGGTTATTCTGTGCACACTGCTGTTATTGGCGCTGCAACTGCCCCAGCTGTATCGCAAACAACCAGACTGATCATCACTGCACCATCAACCGCCAGCGGGTCAGCTTGACTAAAACCCGCTGGCGCCCCCGCAAAAAAACAGCAATCTGTAGCAAAAACCAACAGACACTATATGTAGTCATAACCCGACAATTGGATTATTAGAAAAAAGTCTAAGTTTCACGACAAACCGTCACATTTTGCATACGTCGCCAATTGCGGGGCTTTTCCGGCGCAACGCCTGATTCTTGCTGACTTGCCCCCAGTTTGTACCCCTGTCACCCACACCTTATCCACAGCTTTTCAAGCTTGCATAAAACCCACAATCGCATTATCTTGTAGCCCATTCACGATTTACCCCTAGATATAGGTGTTAAGCGCGCCAAGCACACTAATGGTGCCTAACCCTGCAGAGCTAAATCGTCAAGCAAAATTTTGACCCAATTGAACGCTTACCTATTGTTTGTCGTATTGGCAGCAGTAATTAAGTGGCTGGGGCGCTACTCCAAGTGGGTATCTCCGGCATCAGCTGTATGGGCACCAAGTGCAATGGAGTCAACCACAAGATCTTGTGGTCAGACAAAATAGGCAAAACCGTGTTGCAGACCCTGATTTTAATAACAACGGCTGCTTTTAGAATGCAGCGCCCGGGTCACTCATACACAATGCTTTATCACAGTTTTTTTACCAACCAGTCATTTCAACCAGGAAAGACCTCACGCGGGAGACGTCTATGCAAACTGACATTGAAACCACCACCGGTACACGCAACGTGCAACAGGATATTCACAGCGGCGGCGCGCCGCTCTCGGCCACAGCGCCCGGCCAACTGCGCGTCATCAAACGCAACGGAACGGTGGTTCCCTTCGATGCCAGCAAAATTGCCATCGCCATGACCAAAGCCTTTTTGGCGGTAGAAGGTGGCACTGCTGCTGCTTCTACACGGGTACATGAAGTGGTGAGCAGCCTCACCCAGCAAATTACCGCCACCTTCAAACGCCGTATGCCCTCGGGCGGCACTATCCATATTGAAGAGATCCAGGATCAGGTTGAACTGATTCTGATGCGCTCGGGCGAGCAAAAAATCGCCCGCGATTACGTGCTCTACCGCGAAGAGCACGCTCGCCTGCGTGCCCAAAAACAATCCAGCTCCCAAGAGCCAGACCCGGATTACCCCAGCCTGAACGTGATTCTGGCCGATGGCAGCCGCGCGCCGTTGGATATTGGCCGTATGCGCACCATCGTGCGTGAAGCCTGTGCCGGTTTAGCCGGTGTAGAAGAGAAGGCGATTCTCGATGAAGCCATGCGCAACCTCTATGACGGTGTGGCGGAAAAAGACGTAAACACCTCATTGGTGATTACCGCCCGCACCCTGGTAGAAAAAGAGCCAAACTACTCTTTTGTAACCGCTCGCCTGCTGATGGACAAACTGCGCGCTGAAGCCCTGAGCTTCTTTGGTGTAGCCAACTCAGCAACCCAAGCGGATATGGAAACCCTCTACGCCCAAACCCTGCCGCTCTACATCAAAAAAGGGGTTGAGCTGGAACTGATCTCCCCTGAATTGCAAAACTTTGACTTGGAGAAACTGGGCAAAGCCCTGATCGCCGAGCGCGATCTGCAGTTCACCTACCTCGGCCTGCAAACCCTGTATGACCGCTACTTCATCCACAGCAACGACACTCGCATCGAACTGCCGCAAATATTCTTTATGCGCGTTGCTATGGGCTTGGCGATTCAAGAAAAGAACCGCGAAGACCGCGCGATTGAGTTCTATCGCCTGCTCTCTTCGTTCGATTACATGAGCTCCACTCCAACCCTGTTCAACTCCGGCACCTTGCGCCCGCAGTTGTCCTCTTGCTACCTGACTACCGTACCGGACGACCTGCACGGTATTTATGGCGCCATTCAAGACAACGCCATGCTCAGCAAATTTGCTGGCGGCTTGGGTAACGACTGGACGCCGGTGCGTGCACTGGGCGCCTATATCAAAGGCACCAACGGCAAATCACAAGGTGTAGTTCCCTTCCTGAAGGTAGCCAACGATACCGCCGTGGCGGTAAACCAAGGCGGTAAACGCAAAGGCGCCGTGTGTGCGTATTTGGAAACCTGGCACTTGGATACCGAAGAGTTCCTTGAACTGCGCAAAAACACCGGTGATGACCGTCGCCGTACCCATGACATGAACACTGCCAACTGGGTGCCCGACCTGTTCATGAAGCGTGTGTTTGACGATAAAGAGTGGACCCTGTTCTCGCCCAACGATGTGCCCGACCTGCACGACCTGTACGGCAAGGCATTCGAAGAGCGCTACGAGCATTACGAGCGCGAAGCCGCCGCCGGCAAGATCAAAGTCTTCAAAACCGTGCGCGCACTGGATTTGTGGAGAAAGATGCTGGGCATGCTGTTTGAAACTGGCCACCCATGGATCACCTTCAAAGACCCATGCAACCTGCGCAGCCCGCAGCAGCATGCCGGTGTGGTTCACTCGTCCAACCTGTGCACCGAGATCACCCTCAACACCAAAGCCAACGATGAAATCGCGGTATGTAACCTCGGCTCCATCAACCTGGCGCAACATATTGTGGATGGCAAACTCGATCAAGCGAAGCTGGAGCGCACCGTTAAAACTGCAATCCGCATGCTCGATAACGTGATCGACATTAACTACTACGCGGTGGCTACCTCCAAGCAGTCCAACCTACGTCACCGCCCTATCGGCCTTGGCATTATGGGCTTCCAGGATGCACTCTATGAGCAGCGTATCGCCTACAGCTCGCAAGCCGCTGTGGATTTTGCCGATACCTCCATGGAAGCCGTGAGCTACTACGCGATCAAAGCCTCCAGCGAACTGGCAGCCGAGCGCGGCAAGTATTCAACTTTTGACGGTTCCCTGTGGAGCAAAGGCATTCTGCCCATCGACTCGATTGAAATCCTCGCGCAAAACCGTGGCGAGAATTACATCAAAGTGGATCGCAGCCAAACCTTCGACTGGGCGACCTTGCGTGCACAAGTAAAAGCACAAGGTATGCGCAACTCCAACGTGATGGCGATTGCACCCACGGCAACCATTTCCAACATCACCGGCGTAACCCAGTCGATTGAACCGACTTACCAAAACCTCTACGTGAAATCCAACCTCTCAGGCGAATTCACCGTAGTTAACCCGCACTTGGTACACGACTTAAAAGCCCGTGGCTTGTGGGATGCGGTAATGGTTAACGATTTGAAATACTACGAAGGCTCACTGCAAAAGATCGACCGCATCCCGGCCGACCTCAAGGCCATCTACGCCACCGCGTTTGAAGTAGAACCCAAGTGGATCGTAGAAGCCGCCAGCCGTCGCCAGAAGTGGATTGACCAAGCGCAGAGCTTGAACCTCTACATCGCTGGCGCTAACGGCAAAAAATTAGACATTACTTACCGCATGGCATGGTTCTCCGGCTTAAAGACTACGTATTACCTGCGTGCCTTGGCGGCAACCACTACTGAGAAATCCACCATTAACACCGGTGCATTGAACGCCGTATCGGCTGGTGGTGGTGCGAGTGGATTGTCAGCTGCACCGGCTGCTGCAAAACCTGCCGTATCAGAAGTAGAAGCCGCGAGTTTCGCCGAAGCAGCGCCAGTGCCATTGGCTTGCTCGATAGACAATCCGGATTGTGAAGCCTGCCAATAAAGATGTTGCGGTTCGCAGGCTCACCAGCAACCTACAGGGTGCTTCGTAGGTTGCTGGTGAGGAACGAACCGCAACAAAAACACAAAATACGCGATACACGCACGCAGAATTAAACGAGGATCACATGCTAAGTTGGGATGAATTCGATACCGAAGAAGCCGTAAAAGAAACAGCACGTCAAGACGCCATCAGCGCCGCGCAAACCAAGGCAGCCGCACCCGTGGCGCAACCAACACCAGCCCAAGTAGCGCAAGCGCAGGCCACCCAGGTAAGTGCCGCTGCCGATGCACAAGCCGTGAACACCGCCTTTGCTGCCGCCGCCAAAGAAGCAGGCATCAGCCCTGAACTTGCCAAAGCGCGCGCGAGCCTCGCTGCACTTGACCCGGCACCCGGTTTGCAAGAATTGGAAATGGGTGCCGCCCGTATCCAGGTTGATGAAAAGCGCATGATCAACTGTCGCGCTGACTTGAACCAACTCGTCCCGTTCAAATACGACTGGGCATGGCAAAAATACCTTGATGGCTGCTCCAACCACTGGATGCCACAAGAAGTAAACATGACCGCCGACATCGCCACCTGGAAAAGCAAAGACGGCCTGACCGACGACGAGCGTCGCATTGTGATGCGCAGCCTCGGTTACTTCTCTACCGCTGATTCACTGGTAGCAAACAACCTCGTACTCGCGATTTACCGTTTGATCACCAACCCAGAATGCCGCCAATACATTTTGCGTCAATCATTCGAAGAAGCGATCCACACCCACGCTTATCAATATTGCATTGAATCGCTGGGTATGGATGAAGGCGAAATCTTCAACATGTACCGCGAATTGCCAAGCGTTGCGAACAAAGCTGCATGGAGTTTGAAACACACACAAACCCTGGGCGACCCAACCTTCACCACCGGCACACCGGAAACCGATCAGGAATTGCTGCGCAACCTCGTTGCGTTTTATGTAGTGACCGAAGGTATTTTCTTCTACTGCGGATTCAGCCAAATTCTCAGCATGGGCCGCCGCAACAAAATGACCGGCGTTGCCGAACAGTTCCAATACATCCTGCGCGATGAATCCATGCATTTGAACTTTGGTATCGATGTAATCAACCAAATCAAATTGGAAAACCCGCACTTGTGGACTGCAGAATTCCAACAAGAAGTTATCCAAATGATTTTGGAAGGCACCGAGCTGGAAATCCAATACGCGCGCGACTCTATGCCACGCGGCGTACTCGGCATGAATGCCGCGATGATGGAAGAATACCTCCACTTCATCGCCAACCGCCGCTGCGCACAAGTCGGTTTGAAAGAACAATTCCCAGGCGCACAGAATCCATTCCCATGGATGAGTGAGATTATGGATTTGCGTAAGGAGAAGAATTTCTTTGAGACGCGTGTGATTGAATATCAGACTGGTGGGGCATTGAGCTGGGATTAATTTAGCGTAAACCGAAAACGCCGAACTACAGAAATGGGTTCGGCGTTTTTTATTGCTAAGAAACCATTAATACAAATCAACACTATAAAAGGAATGAGAAAATGGAGCTGAATCAAATTATTTGGGGCGACGACAGCGCAGAAAGGGACCCAAACCTTTTCGAGTATTTCGTATCATCGCAGCCCTTCAAAAGGCTAGCAGAAAAAACCAAAAGCATTGTAATAGGAAGAAAAGGATCAGGAAAATCCGCCTTACGCACAATGCTAGCAGAAACATTTGAAGATCAAGACAACACCCATGTCATAACACTATCCCCCAAATACAATGCAATTCGCACAATTTTAAACGACGAAGAAATCAACAATGAGTTCGGAAAAGAAATATTCTTTCAGCATACATGGCTGAGACAAATACTTTTAGACTCCCTCTGTAAAATTGGTGACAACGCCAAAGGAAAATACGCGGAAGAAAGCCTAAGATTTGCAAGAGATATTTCCTTATCACTCAATAGAACATCAAAGGATCTCGTCGAAAATATTGCAGAAATATTATCATCAATAAAAATTAAAGCAGGATCACTTGGCGACCTAGGGCTAGCCCTTGAAAAAGAATTGCGAGCTGTGGCTGAAGTTGAAGCACTGGAGCACCATCTAATTCAGATCTGCAATACGAACGCCAAATTTGTGGTAATGATTGACGATCTTGATTTAGGCTGGGATAACAGCGAAACAGCAAACAACCTTTTGCTTGGATTGCTAAGCGCAACCAACCACATTGCAGGACTACACAAAAATATTCATACAATAATTTTTTTGAGAGAAGATGTTTACTCAATCTTAATAAGCAAAACTCAACACTCTGACAAATACAGAAACGTCGAAAGACTACGCTGGGAAAAAGAAGAGCTAATTCAAATATTAGTTAACAGAATTGCATTTAATTACTCAAAGGCAGGCGAATCAGTCCCTGCGCATCTTTTTCATGCAGTATTCCCTGAAATGGTCAGCACCACCTACTGTGACAATTGGCTAACTGAACGCACCCTCTCTCGCCCACGCGAATTGATTCAGCTTTCACGCTACTACACAGAGTCCGTAGAAGGTGACGCACCAAACGACACAAAATTAAAAGATTCTGAAAGTAATTACTCCTCATGGAAACTTGACGATCTATGCTCCGAATACTCAAATCAATATCCCGGCATAAATGAAATAATGTCCTACTGGAAAACAAAATATTTCAGGCATAAATATCATTTAAAAAGAAACGAAATTGAAGAGATGCTGTTCAACATAATAGCGGACGTCACACTAAACCAACCTTGGTTTAACAAAATAGTAGCCGATGCAAACTATACAAAATTTTTGGAAATATTATATGAAATCGGATTTATAGGCGATTTTGTTCTTGGAGGCGAAGGCGGAAGCAAAACATTTTATTCTCATAGTGAAAGACATGAGCCTAGATTTGAGGAGGTGCAGATTCATCCCTGCTTCCGAAAAGCAGTCAATACCGTAGACCGAATTAGGCATAAATCTGATAACTTGTAGCTCGTAGGTTGGGTTTATGTAGATTGGCGGTGAGTTTGCGAACCCCAACATTCGTAATCGCAAATGGCACGCTGCTTTGTGAATGCGAAAAACCAATTAACGGCACATGTATTTTGGTTTTGGTGGCTGCGGATGTATGGTCATGTTGCGGTTTGTTCCTCAAGCTACGCGCCCCGCCGCAACCTACAAATAGTTCAATCATGAATAACGAATTTATTTCACAACTGAGCAATGGAATTCTTTCGACGATAATCGCCCTGCTCTTTTTGGCTATTCTATCTATGCTTATTGGTTATCGTTTTATTACAAGAGAGCTGGTAAAAATTGGCATGAAAAAAGGTGACGCAAAAGCGCTGGGCCACGCCGTTACGGTAATGACATTTTTGACACTCGGTGCGGTTTATTTGAAATTTTTTGTGCTGAATTAATACGAAAACCAATCAACGGCACACATAATTTGGCTCTAGTGGCTGCGGGTACATGATCATGCTTGGGGGCTGTTTTCCATTGCAAGCCCCGATGACACGCCAATAAAAAACACGTAATCACTTTTTAATTGATAAATTGCTCGCCTCACTGGAACAATAATGAACATAAAAAAACTAAACCCAGTTACTCAAAACATACTGTATTTGCTCGGCGCTATCGTGTTATCGGCGGTTTTGTTTTTCTCTATTTACATCCCGCGCACTTTTCTTTACGACATATATTCAATACCCGCTGGATCGATGGCACCCACAATAAATGTTGGCGATACAGTTATCGTTAACAAACACATTTACCGAGACACCATAAAAGGCAAGCCCGACAGCAACCAACCCCGGCGGGGGGATATAATTGCATTCAACCCGCCACACCAGCCGAATACGGTTTACTTAAAACGTGTTATAGGAATTCCAGGAGATGTTATTCACTTCACTGACAAACAATTGACAATAAATAATAAACCCGTTGAAACCAAGAAGCTAAATGACGCATTATTTTCGGAAACACTTAACGACACCACATATCAAGTACAATATTTGAATGAAGAAAACCTTTATCGTGATATCAAAGTCACCACCCCTGTCGACCACTATTTCGTAATGGGTGACAACAGAGACAATTCGCTGGATAGCCGTGAATGGGGGTTTGTGCCAAAAGAAAAACTGATAGGAAAAACAACTATAGTCTTCTAATCAAAAAAACTAACAACATCACTTCAACTGCGCATTCTTTATAGTTTTGGTGGTTACGGATGTATGGTCATTTTACGGTTATTCACCCACAACACCCCACCAGTTCAATTTAATTTGGATAATAACAAATGGAAACCAACACAATTTACGATGCCCCCAAAGCAAACCTTGTTGACTTCAACCCCCAACAAACCGAAGGGCTGGAAAACGTTTTACATGTCGCTAAACAGCAAAAAGCGCTTATTTATACCTTTCTCGTATATTTTGTAGCGGCAGTGCTCGTGCAAGCAGCGCCGCCAGAAATCAGGCAAGTCGCAAGCCTTATTGTTATTCCGATATGGATTGCCATCATTATTTTAAATGCGCGCTTATGCTGGAAAGTGTATGGAAAGTTTTTTGCAGTAGTGATGATTATTCTGGGTATTGTTCCCATTATTAACTTTTTAGTGGTAGTTGCTGCCAGCTCACGGGCGAACAGATTAATTAAAAAAGCAGGATTCAAAGTGGGTTTTATGGGTGCCAACACCAAACAAATCAAGCAAGCTATACAACAAACCCAGCACACCGCCTTATAGGCATTCAATTTATTGAACTCTGTAAATGCACATAGATTAGATGCCGACAGAATTCTACAGAAGATAATCCCCGCCCCTACTAACAAAAAACCAATCACGCGTGATTGGTTTTTTAATTTTATTTACAAGTAAACTTTTCACTTTTTTCATAAGATATGTCCTACAATTATTTTTCACAATAATACAAAAGGACCCGTTTATGAAAATCATATCCTTCATCGCTACCGCGTTACTATTGACCGCCTGCGCCCACGAGCCGGTTACGTTACCTGACAGCTGGGCTTACCAAGGTGACGATGCCGTAACAGTAGTCGCCGCCATTGGACAAGCCACTCAAGGTGAATTCCAAAGTTTAATGTCCAACAACGAAATTGAACTGATTAGCGCGGAGAAGGCAGAACCGCTCTCCATTAAATTGAAACATTCCTCGCCACTGTTAACCAGTATGGGCGACTACAAAACTGCCGATGGGCGCTACGCCATTATTAAACTGCGATTAAAACCCGGCCAGTACACCATTAACGCCATTCGCTCCGCGACACCTTTGGACGCATCAGCCACCAGCCACGAGCGTTACAATTCAACTAGCACCCGCGACAGATTGCCGGTATTGGTATCGGACTCCTGGAGTTATAGCGGCGGCGCCAATTTCCGCTCGGAGGAACCCATCAATCTCACCTTCAACTTTGAGGCGGGCAAACATTACTATTTGGGAACTTTGACCGCGCACAGCCTGAGATCAACACGTAAAGTTCGGCCGAAATTCAGACGAATGTTAGCCAAAACATTTTGGGTCGTGGACACCAAAACACCCGCCAACCAAGCGGCGATTATTAAACAGTATCCCGAGCTTGGCGCCATAACACTGCAGCCTTACAGCGGCTCGTTTACGCGCCCACCCTACTTTTTTGAAAGCATCGAGCAGGCACAACAACAGCTGATGCAACAACAAGCAGCAACAGTGAATTAATTACAGCAAGGTGATTGGGCAAAAATGCCTAATCACCTTTAACAGTGCGAGCGTATACTAGGCGGCAATCTTTCCCGGACACCTCGCACCATGTCAGTTACCGCCCTCTACACCGACCTCTCTGGTTATTACGATTTAATGTGTGCCGATATCGACTATCGCGAGCAGAGCAATTATGTGCGCAGGCTGCATGAGTTGTTTGGCAATCAGGGGAAAAATGTGTTGGATTTAGCCTGTGGCACCGGCCCACACTTGCGGCATTTTATCGACTTTGGTTATACGGCTAGTGGTGTGGATATTAATCAGCCCATGCTGGATATTGCACAGCTACGTTGCCCCGAGGCGCAATTTACCCAACAGGATATGAGCGACCTGAATATGGACGCGCAGATGGACTTAATCAGCTGCTTTTTATATTCCATCCATTACAACCAAAGTATTGCCACACTTACCGATTGTATTGCCAGCGTTCACCGCGCGCTAAAACCCGGCGGTCTATTTTGTTTTAATGCGGTGGATAAAAGCACTATTGATAATCGCGCTGGCATTAAACGCCAACTCACACATGACCAGAGTAATTTTAGTTTTCAGTCCAATTGGTATTACTCAGGTGAAGGCGAACAGCAACAATTACAGCTGAGCATTGAACGAACCACCAACGGTATTACTGAACACTGGCGTGACCAACACGCAATGGTCGCCCTCACCTTTGCGCACTTACAACAATTGCTTGAACCCTATTTCGAAGTGCATATTCTTGCGCATGATTACGAGCGAATCGCCCCCTGGGAAAACGCGGCAGGCAATGCGTTTTTTGTTGCGATCAAGCATTAATTTCAAAGCCGCGAATTGTGCAGCACCTTATGAATAAACTTTTTATCATCGGATTGCCGCGTACTGGCACCACCAGCATCAGTGTGGCGCTGTTGGATTATGGATTTAAAGTGGCGCACACGGCGTATACCAAACGCGCATTTGAATTAGCCGATGTTGTTTCCGATGCGCCCTGCTTTTGTGATTACCAAGAACTGGATCAGCTATTTCCCCATTCGAAGTTTGTGTATCTGGAACGCAGCCTTGAGCGCTGGGTGCCATCCATTCAGATGTTGCTAAACAAAATGCTGCCGGAACTTGCACCTAAAACTGGTTACCTGAACCCGGTGTTGAAGCGGGTGATGAACCAAACGTTTGCGCCTCTCACCAGCAGCGATCCCTTAAGCAAAGAACACTTGGAAACCTGTTATATAAACCATCAACAACAGGTGATGAATTATTTCGCGCAGCGGGATGACTTTTTACGCATCGATATTAGCAACAGTAATAGCCTGCCAACATTATTGCGGTTCATCGGGATTGAACCACCGGTTACTGCACAGTTCGCGCATGCACAGTTCCCCCATTTAAATACTGGTAAACAAGTCGATAATTGGAAAGCTATCAAACATCCGAATAAAATTAATTCGCTCAGTGCAGGCACAGAACATCGCCAATTTTTGGATTACCGCCAGCTCAGGCTTAACAGGTGATTTAAACAATGAACCCGAATACAACATTACACAAGTATTTAATCAATCTCCCAGCCGCATTACTGGATTACCCGTTTGGCGATGATATTCATGTGTATAAAGTGGAAGGCAAAGTGTTTGCTATTTATTTTGAGGATGCGAAGAGCAAGCGCCTGAACCTAAAGTGCGACCCGGTACTGGCAGAACAACTGCGCATGGTTTTTAGCGAAGTAACCCCCGGCTACCACATGAACAAAAAGCACTGGAACACAGTGGATTTAACCGGCAATTTGCCACAAAGCGAGGTGTTCAAGCAGATAGATCACTCCTACGCGCTAATCGTAAAAAAACTCCCCAAGGCAGTTAAGCAGCGTTTGCGAATCCAACATGAGGGTTTGGCGTGGTTAAGCTAATGGCACAAGTAGCTTAGTTAACTGCTGCACCTGAGCGCAAAAGCCATCATAATAGCGACCGTTATCACCACGACTTCCCGATGTACCTATGGAAAACCTACCTGTAATTCGCCTGTTATTTAATCACCGCTATCTATTACTACTGCTGTTATTGACGGGTGCTGTTTTTTTTAAAGGTGTGACGCCGTCCTTCTCTTCCGATGACTTTGTCCATTTGGAAAATAATATTCACTTCAAAAACCTGGCGGAAGCATCCGAGGTTTTCATTACCCCTTATGGTCGTGAATATCGCCCACTGGTGCGGTTATCACTGTGGTTGAATCATCAAATGGGCGATACCGCACTCGCCTACAAACTCAGCAATTTATTGATGCACTTGCTGTGTGTTGTGTTGCTCTACGGAATAATGTTGCGCTTGGGTGTGGCTAAAACAACAGCCCTGATTGCCAGCAGCATTTTTGCATTGCACCCCATTCACACCACCAGTGTGCATTTTATTTTGGGGCGCACTGATTTAGTGGCAGCGGTATTTTATTTGGCTACGCTCTACTGCGTTGCGGGTTGGAAACAATCGCCCCGCCTTGGGCAACAGCTCATCACTCTGTTGTGGTTTGTGGCGGCACTGCTCTCCAAAGAGTTATCCATCACCCTGCCCGCAATGATGTTGGCGATTTTGTTATTACAGCGCCAAAGCCTTGCCTTCATGCCCATGTTTCGCACTGCGCTATCGCTCTGGCCTTACGCATTGCTGGCACTGATTTATTTGTTCGCGCGTATTTATCAATGGAAGTCCATGGATGCCGCTGTTGCGGTATACACCGATTTTTCGCCGCTGAATATTTTGACCAACTATGCAGAATGGGCATTTGCTCTGCTCTACCCCTTTGATCTTTACGTTGCCCGCGAATGGCAATTGCTGCACACACAACTGTTTGTCGCGCTAACGGTTATTGCTTGCTTATCAATTCTGGCTATTTCGGCCTATATCTGGCGACCAACGGCTTGTCGCCTTGTGCGCTCACCACTGCTGTGGCTGGGGGTTATTTGGATTCTCGTAACTCTGGTGCCTATGACGGGAGGCAACTCTCACCGCTGGTATTTATATTTACCCAGCGCCGGATTGAGTTTGATTTTTGCGACGCTGTGGCCAGCAACCAGCGGCATCAGGCGCACATTGTTAAATCTTCTGCTGGTAATCATTCTGTTAATTTACAGTGGCGAAACCTTACGCCAGTCATTTATTTGGCATGAACAAAGTCAAATAAATGAGCGCTTATTATCCGCAGCCGAAACCCATGAGCTGCGCCAGCACGAGGTGATCGCTATTGCCAATATGCCGTTTGGCTACCAGAGCGCATTTTTATTTACGCACAGTTCATTTGAGGAGGCGCTCAGGGTTCGCTATGGTCACAGCCCGCGTATTGAAGTGCTGAGTTATATGAACCTGGATACGCAAAACTCGCTTGCACTGAGCCACAGCGGGAATGAGATCAGCTTTGGCATTACCCCCAACGCTTACCGTTATTTCCGCTTGCCCAACCAGCAGATCTTTTTTGCCAAACCGGATATTTTCACCCAGGGCGCTACAACCCTACGCATCGACCAACTCGATACTACCGGGCGGATTACGGCTTACAGCTTGTTGCTTCCCGAGCAGTATCAAACACCAGTTTATTATTTTGATGGAGAGCGTTTTATTCGCCTGTCCGCATCTGCTAGCGAATAAATTTATCGAACGGCATAACATTTACCCATTCGCCCGCCGCTACCGAGCCGCGTTCGCGCTCCAGACAAATATAACAATTGGCTTTAGCCATGCTGCTAAGTACACCAGAGCTTTGCGAGCCAACGCTGATTACACGGTTAGCACCCTGCTCATTAGTGAGCAGACCACGCTGGAAATCCATACGCCCCGGTTGCTTTTTTAAGGGTGCAACGGCTTGCGCCATAATCGATGCGGCGGCAAACAATTGCTCGCCCGCCAAATGGCGCAGCGCCGGTACTACCAATTGGTGATAGGTGACTGCGGTGGAAACCGGGTTGCCCGGCAGGCCAAAAAACCAACCTTGCCCCAAACGCCCAAACGCAAAGGGTTTACCCGGTTTCATGGCGATTTTCCAAAAGTCGATAGCTCCCAACTCCGCGAGCACATCTTTGGTGTAATCCGCATCGCCCACCGAGACACCTCCGGTGGAAATCACCACATCAGCCCACTGGCTTGCAGTAGTGAACGCGGCGCGCAAGGCGTGTGGATCGTCAGGGATAATACCGAGATCCAGCAGTTCTACCGGCAATCGTTGCAGTAATGCCGCCAGTAACGGGCGATTACTGTCGTAAATTTTACCCAACTGTGGCGTCATGCCTGGCAGCAATAACTCATCGCCGGTGGTGAGCAAGGCAATGCGCAGTTTGCGCAGTACGTTTACGCTGGCACAGCCTACCGAGGCTAGCAGCCCGATATCCAACCCCGTAACAAATTGGCCAGCAGGTAGTAATTGAGTACCAAGGGTTATGTCTTCACCAGCGCGACGGATATTCTCGCCGGTAACAGGGGGTTGATTGATCTTTACCTCATCACCGACACGCAGGGTATTTTCCTGCATTACCACCGCATCAGCGCCCACCGGAAGCAGACCGCCCGTCATGATGCGAACCGCCTCGCCCGCACACAGCTCACCGGCATAGGGGTGCCCTGCGAGTGATTGACCTATAACGCGCAAGGTCACAGCACTCGCCCCGCTACAATCCGCAGCCCGCAGCGCGTAACCGTCCATCGCCGAGTTATCACCAGCCGGAACATTAATCGGCGCCATTACCGTTTGCGCCAATACGCGATCCAGTGCATCCGCGAGCGCCACTGTTTCAGTCTCTTGCACTGGCGCTAACTGATTTAATATGCGCTCCAGCGCAGCCTCAACAGCCAGTAACCCGGGTTGTGAACATTGATCCATTAACAAATCTCCACCGCCATCATCTACACCAAAACCTATACCAATAATCTGAGTCGCAGTTTAGCCTTATGTATGAGTTCCGCGACAACTAATCGCCCCTGGCAGTAAAACAAACTCGCTTGGCGAGCAGCGGGCCAGCTTGTTACTATCGCACGCCTGCCCGCTTCCCCAAGAGAATAATCTATGCGTTATGTAAGCAATGCTGTCCTCACCATCAACCTGCTATTGTTGCTCGCTTTTTCTGCCGTGCAATGGAACGATCCAGACCCAATTCTGTGGATTGCGTTTTATCTGCTCTGTGCCGCTGTCCCCTTTCTGGCGCTCATTAATAAGCCATTAAAAATCGTTGCGGTAGTAGCACTCATCGCCTGTGCTATTGAAATGGCGCGCACAGGGGCTGGAGCCTATAACTATTATTTGCATATGGCAGAAGAGCCGCTTATGCAAAGCATGAACCCCAACAAACCTTATATTGAAGAGGCGCGTGAATTTTTGGGGGCGTTAATTGCGCTGGCGCTGGTCATCATCAGCCAATGGCTTGCCGTATTTAAGGCAAAAAATAGATAATTTTTAGTAACAGGTTGGTGCCCAGGCGCATCAGCCTGAGCACTTTGTTTCAGCTAGGTTCTTTCGCCATTTTAATTTAACGATTAATTCCAAATTTCATAACAACAGGAGTGAACTCGCAATGCACTTTCAAAAAAAATTGGGCTTGGGTTTTATCGCATTTGGGGTGCTGATAATCCTACTGGCTTATGTACTTACCAATAGTGGCGGTTTTGTGTTTTCCGCATTGCTTGGTTTGATGGCGATATTTTTTGGCGCCTTTCAGCTGATGCTCTCCAACCTTGCCCTGCAAGCAAAAACTACCGGTAAACACCCCTCAAGCAAAGCGACTAAAACCAAAAAGGCACGTCGTTAATTTTCATATCCCCGTGGCAGTTAGCTCTGCTGGCGCTAGTGGTCATACCAATAGCGCCCTGCTCTTTCCCGCTGTAATTCAACGGCCTGCAGGCTACCATCACGCCAACGAAAAACCGCCGCGCCGGTATCGGCGGTATTAATCGTCTGACTGCCAGCAGCGCGATATCGCGCTTGCACCTGTGGATGCGGGTGCCCGTGTTGGTTGCGATAACCTGCCGAATACACCACGTAACGCGGTTGTGTGCGCTGCACCCACAACACGCCGGACGAAGTGCGACTGCCATGATGCGCAGCTGCAAGCAACGCCAACTTATCGGGCACCTGATCCTCATAGAGCAACTGATGTTCGACGCTGGTTTCTATATCGCCCGGCAAAACAATATGTTCAGCGCCATAACTGATCAGCAGCACACAAGAGTGATTATTGGCACTAGTCCGTGCACTGGTTGGTACGGGTAAAAAGCGGAATTCGACGCTCTCCCAACGCCAAGGTAAATGGTCATGGCAGCTTTGCAATTGTGTGGGCGCACTGACCACTCGCTCCGGCTCACCACCCAATAACTGCCTTGACTCAACTTTTTCCAGCAACCCCTTGAGGCCACCGGCGTGATCCGCATCCCAATGGCTAACCACCAAATAGTCGATGGTGCGAATACCCTGCGCATACAAGTAAGGGACAACTATGGCGCTACCGGCATCAAAACTGCGGGAATATTGCGGGCCGGTGTCGTACACCAAGGTGCGCGAGCCGACTTGCACCACGATGGCAGTACCTTGGCCGACATCCAGAACGGTAACGGTTAAATCGTCTGCCGCAGGCGGTTTAATTAAAAAGCTCAAACTGGCCGCCACAGCAATACCGATAACCCCCAGGTATTTAGGCAGCAAACCGCGCGGTAATAACATCACCACAACGCTCAGCGCCAATAGCAGTAATAGGCCGGGTGAAAAAGCCACCACCGGGCTAGCCCAAGAGCCGGCAAACGCGAGCAAGCCGTCCAAAAACACGGCAAGCCATTCCATCGCACCTGCCGCCATCGCCAGTAAACTGTTACTTAGGCCCAACCATACATCGCCCACCGCAGCACCAATCAGCAACAAGGGCACGACAAAAAAAGTGATCAGCGGAATGGCGATAGCATTACCCACCGGCGCGACCAGCGAAACCGTGCTAACCAATAAACTGAGCGGCAGCATAAGCCCAATAAACATTACCCACTGGGAGCGAATGAAGCCGATCAGCAGTTCTTTGAAGGTAAAACCAGCCCAGGGTTCTATAGTGCGTTTGGTCACCAAACGTCCGGAAAAATACATGAGCAACAGTGCTACAGCACCGAAAGACAGCCAAAAACCCATGTCGAACGCGGCCAGCGGGTCCAAGAGCACAACGAGCGCCAAAGCCCAGCAAAAAATATCGCTAATACGTAGGTTGCGGCGCGCCAAACACGCGGCGTAAAACAAACTAAGCATAATGAGCGTGCGCACCGTGGGAATATTAAACCCTGCCAAGGCCGCGTAAAAACTGGCGCAAACAATAGCGCTGAGCCAGGCGATCATCAGCGCCGGGCAACGATGCCACAACAATTGCACACACTTGCCCAGCAGCAGCCCCACATAAAACCCAAAGAGTGCAAGAAACCCCACATGCAGGCCAGAGATGGCAATTAAGTGGCTGGTGCCAGTTTGCTGCATACGCTGCCATTGGGCTTTTTCGACCAGCGCCGAATCGCCAATTAATAAGGCCACCAGAATACCCCGCTCGGGGCTATCGCTCTGCTGCACCACCCATTGCTGGAGATTATGGCGCCGCTGGTTGATCCAATCATCCCAGTGAAATGATGTATTGGTGGAATGAAGCGCGCGATTATCACTTGTCGCTAGCACGTACCCAGTGGCGCCAACGCCTTGCCGTAGTAACCAGGCGTGATAATCAAATCCCGCCGGGTTCACAAAACCGCGCGGTCGCTTGAGGCGCACGGTCAACTGCCAGTAGTCGCCAATTGCCAATTGCGGCAGCTCGCTGTGCGTTAGCCGAGCGGAATCTTGAACGCCATACGTTCGTGGCAAGTACCAACTCAATTGTAATTTGCGCGGGAATTGGTCAAGTGGGAGAGGTTCGCCACTGGCGCCAGTAATCGCCCGCACCCGAAAGTCAAAACGCAAACGATGTACATCGCGCTCAGGTAAACCAGTAATTTGCCCAGTTACCACAAGGTCGCGACCGACCAAGTTCTCCGCCAACTGCTGTTCGATTAAATTGTGGCCAGATACCAGCCCCCACGCGAGACCTGCGCTGAACATAACCGGGAGCCGAAATCGCGGCCAATAAATAGCGGCCAGAGCAAGGGGTGCAAGCAACCAAAGCCACGACAGTGAAATTAAGTGCGGGGAATAACCGAAGGCGATTACGCCCAGGCTGAAAAACAGGAGTTTTAATGGCAATTACAGAATCCTTTCGTAGGTGAGTAGTGAGTCCAGATGAGCTCCTTGTCATCAGATTGCAGCCCAGCTTATGGCATGATCCTTACGCAAACAAGTGCACCAGCCCGTAAAGTCTGCGTAGTGTTAATGCAGATTTATAGGCATAATGCGCAATCTTTTACGCTGTACTCTGGTTTCCAGCATGGCACGCAATTTACTGAAACGTTTTTTTCCATCACCCGCTGCAATTAAAAGCAATCCGGCACTGCATTTTTTGGGCGATCTGCTGCACGACCCAAACTTATTCCACCTGAATCGCCACTCTGTATCAGTCGCTTTTTTTTGGGGGCTTTTTATCGCATTGCTGCCTATTCCAGGGCAGATGCCCGTGGCGGCGGTAGCCGCGCTGATCTTTCGGTGCAACCTGCCTATTTCGGTGGCATTGGTATGGATTACCAACCCATTAACTATGCCCTTTTTCTTTTTCATCACCTATCAAGTGGGACGAGTAATTCTGCAAAGTGAGCCACTGCTGGTGCAACCAGAATTAACCTGGGATTGGCTGGCAAACGAATTTGGTCATTTATGGAAACCATTACTTGCCGGATCGGTTCTTACCGGTTTGGTGTTTGGGACACTGGGTTATTTTGGTATGCAATTATATTGGCGATGGCATGTGCGACATAACTGGGAAAAGCGGAAGCAAAAACGCATTCATAAAGCTTCTGAAGAAAATTAAAAGCATAAAAAAACCCGCTAGAGCGGGTTTTTTTATGCTTTTAATTTATCCAACTATTCATAGCGCAGCGCATCGGCCGGTTGAATTCGCGCGGCGCGCCATGCGGGGTAAAGGGTGACAAAAAAACTGATCACCAGTGCTGTGATCACCACCTTGGCAACATCTGCAATAACCAATTCGGAAGGCAGATAAGTAATCGGGTAGACATCCGAGTGTAAAAACTGAACGCCAAAGGTGCGTTCAATCCATTGCACAAAGGGAGTTACCCAATGGGAAAGTACAACACCCAGCACCAATCCAATTGAAGTTCCAATCAAACCAATCAGCCCGCCCTGCACCATAAAGATCGCCATAATTTCATACGTCGAGGCGCCCATAGTGCGCAGGATCGCAATATCGCCCTGTTTATCGACTACCACCATAATGAGTGTTGAAACCAAATTAAACGCGGCGATAGCGATAATCAAAAACAGCAACATGCTGACCATGTTTTTTGACATTTGGATGGATTGATAAACACCACCGTGGGTACGCATCCAACTTACACCGTAATAATCAACAGGCAGGTTTTGCATAATCTCACGCACAATTTGTGGCGCCGCAAATAAATCATCCACCTTGAGCCGGATACCTGTCACCTGCCCCGGGTAACCGGAAAGTTCAGCAGCGCTTTCTATATCCATTAAAGCCAAACCGTTATCGATATCGGTATGAGTATCCAGAATCGCTATTACCTGCAGCACTTTTACTGTGGGTGAGTTATTGCCTTCGTTAGGTAAAATCAAACTGAGATTGTCATCCTTACTAAGGCGTAATTTTTCAGCGACGCCGCGACCAATCACAATCGCCGATTTGTTGCCCGCCAATTGCAGCAACGTTCCCTCGGGTAAAAATTCAGGCAGTTTGGAGGTGGTGTGTTCCTGTGTTGCGTCGATGCCAAAAATATTGACCGGAGCTACACGCTTTTGTTGGCTGAGCAGCCCTTGCAGTTGCACAAACGGCGTAGCGCCCACAACACGTGGATGCTGCTTTAACTCAGCCACTAAAGCATGGGGATCTTCGATTGCCTGCCGGTGATAAACCATCGCTTGCGGCATAACGCCCAAAATATTGTCACGCAGCTCCTTTTCAAAACCGCTCATAATCGACATCACCAAAATCAATAAGGCGACACCGATAACCAAGCCTGCGATTGATAAACGCGATATAAAAGACACCAAATGATTTTGGCCCCGGGCTATGCCGTAGCGTGCGCCGATTAAAAAGATAGTGCGATTTAACATCAGTAAGCACCGGTCGCCGCAGAGGATTCTTCGTCCCGCACCAGCGCACCATCGACCAAACGCAAAGTGCGATCCATGCGTGCTGCCAGACGCGGATCGTGGGTTACCACCACAAAACTGGTACCTATCGCTTGATTTAACTCCAGCATCAACGCCTGGATAGCATCAGCAGCATGACTGTCCAAATTGCCGGTGGGTTCGTCCATCAATACACAGGCAGGATTGGTCACCAAAGCGCGGGCAATCGCCACCCGTTGACGCTCGCCCCCCGAAAGCTCGGAAGGCTTGTGATCGACCCGTTTAGCCAAACCCACTCTCGCTAGCAATTCCAGTGCACGGGCTTTGGCTTGAACAGGTGCACAATTGCCAATCAACAGCGGCATAGTCACGTTTTCCAGCGCCGTGAATTCTGGTAGCAAATGATGAAACTGGTAGACAAAACCCAGGCTGCGATTGCGCAAACGACCGCGCGCATCGGCACTCAAACGCGACAACTGCTCACCCGCGACAATCACCTCGCCACTATCCGGCACATCCAGACCACCGAGAATATTAAGTAGCGTCGATTTACCGGAACCCGAGGCACCGACGATGGCGACGCGCTCACTCTTGTTGATTTGAAAGTCCACGCTGTGCAGCACATCAACTGCCAGCGAACCCTGACGATAAGATTTACTCACCTGACGACACACTAATACGGCGGCAGAATCATTCATAACAGCTTTCGGATTATTCATAACAGCCTTCGGATTATTCATAACGCAGCGCTTCGGCCGGTTCAATTTGGGCCGCGCGATAGGCGGGATATAAAGTGGCAATAAAACTTAACAACAGCGCCACTGAGCAAATAAATACAACGTCAGTCCACAGCAGTAGCGAGGGCAACTGACTAATAAAATACACCTCAGGATCAAATACCTGCAGCCCGACCAGAGATTCCAAAAAGCCCATCACCGGGGTCAGTGACACCGCGATAACACAACCCAATACAGCACCAATAAGGGTGCCAATAAAACCCACTGCACTGCCCTGCACGATAAAAATAGCCATCACCTGGCGCGCACTCACACCCATGGTGCGCAATACCGCGATATCAGAGCGCTTATCCGCCACCATCAATACCAAACTGGAAACAATGTTGAACGCCGCCACGGCAATAATGATCATCAACAGCGAGCCAATAACGATTTTTTCCATTTTCACCGCTTGAAATAAGCTGCCTTGAGTTTGGCTCCAATCCTTCACCTGATATTGCTGTTCACCCAATTGCTGGCGCAGCTCTGCCATTACCCGGCCCGCGCTGTATAAATCCGTGGTTTTTACGTGCAGCCCTTGCACGCCCGGCTGGCGCAGGAATTTTTGTGCATCTTGCAAATGAATCAACGCAAGCGTGGAATCAACCTGTGCCTTCACCTCAAACACACCCACCAGCGTAAAGCTGCGTGAGCGCGTAAATGCGCCCATGGGGGTCATATTAATTTCCGGCGAGGTCACGCGCACTTTATCGCCGGGTGTCAGCATCAAACGACTCGCCAATAGGCGCCCCATCACAATGCCGTATTCGCCGGGTTGTAATGCTGCCATATCGCCAACCACCATGCGTTGATTGACTATAGATACCCGCTCCTCGGCGTCTGGCAGAATCCCCTGCAGCTCTATCGCCTCAAAACCACCGGCGTAACTCACCATCGCACTGCTGGCGATATAGGGAGCGGAGGTAATAACATCGGGGTGTTTTTCAACTGTTGCAGAAAGCGCTTGCCAATCTTTTAATGCTGGCAGCTGATCTATGTAGCCGTGAGGAATCACGCTGAGAATGCGCTCCTTCATTTCACGATCAAAGCCATTCATCACCGAAAGTACGATGATCAGCGCCATAACGCCCAGCGCCATGCCGACCAATGAAAAGGCACTAATGAAAGAAATAAACTGATTGCGACGTTTAGCGCGGGTATAGCGCAAACCGATATAGAGGGGAATGTTTTTTAGCATGAGCGCATTAAACCCAATTGCCTTGCGTTGCTCAAGTAAAACCACCCTCCCCACCGATAAATCGGCGCCAGCAGGACCAGCTTGTGCTATGTTTACTCAATCATCACAGCGGGAAGATTTTTGTCATGAGTGAACGCCGCAGCTACTTTCGCATCGATGAAAGTATCGCCATCGAATTTAAAGAGGTGGAAGAGATCACCGCCAATACCGCTGCACCCGAGCTGCAGTTCCCCGACACTTTGTCGTTAAAGTTTTTCGCCGAGCTGCGCAAGATTGATAATGACAACGCGCACCTTTTTCATCAGATCAAGGAAACCAGCCGCGCAATGGGTGAGTATTTACAAAATCTCAATCGCAAAATTGACATCATTAGCCAGCAGATAATGGCGGATTCCAAACCCCTGCCGCCCTCAAAAACCATCAAACAGGTCAATCTCAGTGAAGGTGGTGTGGCCTTTGGTAGTTCGCGCCTCGTTAAACCAAACTCTTTTATCGCCATGCGTTTGATTTTTTTACCCAGTAATGCAGGGCTGGCGTTGTTTGCCAAGGTCATACGCTGTGAACCCAATAACAGTGGCGAATATCAGATTGCGGCAAAATTTCATCGTGCCACGGATGCTCACCAACAACTGATTGGCCAGCAAATCATGCGCGCCCAAATGGCCGAGCGACGTAAAAGCCAACATTACCTGCAATAATTCGGGAGACTACTGAGTGAATACCGCCAACAGTCTGCGTAAATTTATCATCACCAGCGCCATAACGTTCTTCGCGGCCAACATTATGGGCGGCGTCCATGCCGAACAAATAAAAATACCGATAGGGCAACAAACCGCCGCCAAAGCTTCAGTGAAAATGCCCGCAAAAGGAATGATCAAAGCAAGCGTGCAAGCGGCCTTTGGCGAGCCACTGGAAACCACCCCCGCCAAAGGAGAGCCACCTATTTCCAGTTGGAAATACAGCGAGTTTGTGGTGTATTTTGAACATGATCATGTCATTCATACCGTAGCCAAATTCAAACCACAGGAAGATCAAACCATTATATTGGACGAATAAAAAATATCTCCGCAGACAATAAAATAAGGGCGCTTGAAGCGCCCTTATTTATATCTGTGAGTCAGCACCAAACAGATTCTACTAACGGCGACTAATGCGATTAATGCCATCCAATGCCGCAACACGATAAGCTTCGGCCATCGTTGGATAATTAAAGATGTTGTTGAGGAAATAATGAATATTATTTCCCTCGCCTTTTTGCGTCATGATCGCCTGACCAATATGAACAATCTCCGCGGCCTCAGCACCAAAACAATGAACACCGAGGATTTCAAGCGTATCCACATGAAATAGCAGCTTCAACATGCCCACATCTTCACCGCTGATTTGGCCGCGTGCGGTATTTTTAAATAACGCACGGCCGACTTCATAGGGAACCTTGGCCTGTGTCAATTCAGTTTCCGTTTTGCCCACCGAACTAATCTCCGGTAAGGTATAAATTCCTGTGGGCACATCTTGAACCGGGCGGCATTCGTCGCCAAAAATGCCACCGGACACTGCTCGCCCCTGACCATAGGAGGAACTCGCCAAGCTGGGCCAGCCAATCACATCACCAACCGCATATATATTTTCAATTTGCGTGCGATACTCTGCATCAACTTTAAGATTGCCACGATGATCTGCTTCCAACCCTATCGCCGCTAAATTCAGCTGGTCAGTATTACCACTGCGTCCATTACACCAAAGGATGGCATCCGCCTTTAAACGCTTACCGGACTTTAAGAAGAGAGTGACACTGCTATCGCTCGCCTCTATAGCCTCGTACTCCTCACCATGACGTACAGTCACACCACTGTCGCGCAGGTGATAACTGAGCGCGTCAGAAATCTCATCATCTAAAAATGACAACAATCGCTCACGATTATTGATTAAATCTACCCGCATACCCAAGCCCGAAAAAATCGAGGCATATTCACAGCCAATAACACCCGCGCCATAAATAATGATGTGACGTGGGGTGTGCTGCATTTCCAGAATGGTGTCACTGTCATAAATACGGGGATGATTAAAATCAATATCAACTGGACGATAAGGACGTGAACCTGTAGCTATTACGATCTTATCGGCATGAATTGTCTCTGTACCACCATCCAGCATCGCCAAATTAATCACATTCGGATTACTAAAGGATGCCTGCCCCATATGTACCGTTACCCGGTTGCGTACATAAAAGTTGGTATGCAATTCAACTTGTTTAGGAATCACTTTCGCGGCAGATTGCAGTACCCGAGGAAAGGTTAAACGGCGGCTATCACCAATTTCACGAAACAGGCTATTAGCTTTAAATTGCAATATTTGTTTGACCACATGGCGCAAAGATTTAGAAGGAATTGTGCCTTTATGTGCGCACCCACCACCAACCAGTGCCCTATTTTCTACCACACCAACACGCTTGCCCGCTTTGGCGGCTGCTATAGCAGCACTTTCTCCCGCAGGGCCAGAACCGATTACTAAAAGATCGTAGCTGTGATCTGCCGATTTTTTACGACCAGTCAATTTATTCCCCTCTAATCATCAAATGAGACATCCAAGACTTGCTGAGTCTTGCAACAATTATTCCTTCTTCTTACTCGCATCATACGAAAGGTCATCTGCCTTCAACTCAGTACGGACAGGCTTGGATTTTTCTTCCGCACATTTTGCTTCGTCGCCACCGCACAACTCGCACACGTAATTGGGATCCCCCAAGGCTTTACCCACACCACCACAGGAACCCGATACAGGTTTACGGCCAGCCAACACACTGATTGACAAAGCGAATGCAACAAACAACATCACCACTAGTGTAACCACAAGTACAGCCATGATAGACCTCCAAGCTTTACTGCTTTTGTTAAAAGCAAATGAACTATCGTTAAAAAAAAACGAGGCGGGTTTCCCTGCCTCGTTTTCCTTTTCATTAACCGCCGAAGTCGTCTAACAAAATATTGTCGTCTTCTACACCAAGACTTTTCAACATTTTAATCACGGCGGCATTCATCATTGGTGGGCCGCACATGTAGAACTCACAATCTTCTGGCGCCGGATGATCTTTCAAATAATTCTCATAGAGAACATTGTGAATGAAGCCCGTGAGGCCGGTCCAGTTATCCTCTGGCTGTGGATCTGACAGCGCCACATGCCATTTAAAGTTCTCATTCTCTGCCTGCAGCATATCGTAATCTTCTTTGTAGAAGAGTTCGCGCAGCGAGCGAGCACCGTACCAGAATGTCATTTTACGATCGGTTTTCAAGCGGCGCAGCTGATCGAAAATGTGCGAACGCATAGGTGCCATACCAGCACCACCACCGATAAACACCATTTCAGCATTGGTCTTTTTAGCAAAGAATTCACCAAATGGACCGTATACGGTGATTTTATCGCCCGGCTTCAAACTAAACACATAAGATGACATTTGACCCGGAGGAATGCCCTGAGATTTTGGTGGAGGTGTTGCAATACGAATATTGAACTTAACCACACCTTTTTCTTCCGGGTAATTCGCCATTGAATAAGCGCGAATCACTGGCTCAGTCACTTTTGATTCCAGATTAAAGAAACCAAAGCGCTCCCAGTCACCGCGATATTCAGGCTCAATATCAAAGTCTGAGAACTTGACGTGGTGTGGTGGACACTCAAGTTGCACATAACCACCCGCACGGAAGTCCACGCTTTCACCTTCGGGCAGACGCAGGGTCAGCTCTTTAATAAAAGTTGCCACGTTAGGATTGGATTCGACAGTAGTTACCCACTGCTTCACACCAAACACCTCTTCTGGCACATGAATTTTCATGTTTTGTTTTACCGGAACCTGGCAACTTAAACGCCAGCCTTCATTTTGCTCACGGCGATTAAAATGCGCTTCTTCCGTTGGCAAAATAGAACCGCCACCATCATTTACTACGCATTTACACTGTGCACAGCTACCACCACCACAGGCTGACGCCAGAAATACATTGTTAGCAGCAAGTGTTTGTAACAACTTGCCACCGGCAGGAACGGTAATGGTTTTCTCATCATTGATAAGAATTTGCACATCGCCGCTGTTAACCAGTTTTGCCTGCGCAACAAGAATCACCACCACCAGTGCCAGCACTATGAAGGTGAACATGCCTACGCCTAATAAAATCTCAGTATTCATTAGATTCCTCGCTTAGCCTAGAGAGAGATGCCGCCAAAGGACATAAAGCCCAATGACATCAATCCCACGGTGATAAAGGTAATACCTAAGCCACGAAGACCTTCAGGTACATCTGAGTATTTCAGCTTTTCTTTGATGCTCGCCAGCACAACAATTGCAATTGCCCAGCCAGCACCCGAGCCGACACCGTAAACTACGCTTTCAACAAAATGGTAATCGCGCTCAACCATAAACAGTGAGCCACCCATAATTACGCAGTTCACGGTAATCAGTGGTAAAAATACCCCCAGCGCGTTGTACAGCGCAGGCATATATTTATCCATCACAATTTCCATAATCTGCACAATTGCAGCGATAACACCAATAAATGAAATAAAACTGAGGAAGGTCAAATCAACACCGGTTACACCAGCCCAGGCCAACGCGTCTTCTTTCAACAGGTAAGTCAAAATCAGGTTGTTTGCAGGAACAGTTACTGTTTGCACCACAATAACCGCGATACCCAAACCAATAGCAGCATTGATTTTTTTGGACATGGCCATAAATGAGCACATCCCCAAAAAGAATGCCAACGCCATGTTTTCAATAAATACTGAACGGATAAACAAACTCAGTAGATGTTCCATTATGCGATCTCCTGATTTGCCGAAGAGTTAGGCGCTATTTTGAAATCGGCTTTCTCAACCTGGTTTTTCTTCCAGGTGCGCAGCGCCCAGATAATGATACCAATTAAGAAAAACGCACTGGGCGGCAGCAGTAACAGACCGTTAGGTACATACCACCCACCTTCGGTAACGGTAGGCAGAATTTGAATACCGAACCATTTGCCAGCACCAAAAATCTCACGGAAAGTGGCGATAACAATCAGCAGCGCCGAGTAGCCCAAACCATGACCTATACCATCAAGGAAGCTTGGAATTGGTGGGTTTTTCAAGGCAAAGGCTTCAGTGCGCCCCATTACGATACAGTTGGTAATAATCAACCCAACAAATACCGAGAGTTGTTTACTGATGTCATAAGCCACGGCTTTCAGCACTTGGTCAACCACAATTACCAATGCAGAAATAATGATCATCTGCGCAATAATACGCACACTGTTAGGCAGAAAGTTACGCACCAGCGATACAAAAAAGTTGGAAAAGGCAGATACCAAGGTCAGACCTATGGCCATTACCAAACTAACTTTTACACTGGAGGTTACCGCCAACGCAGAACAAATACCGAGGATTTGTAAAATAACCGGGTTATTTTCCAGAATCGGTTTTGTGAGGAGATCTTTCGTTTTCAAGCTCATAATTAAGCCTCTCCGTTTTTCAAGTTAGCAAGGAATGTTTTATAACCCTTGTCACCCATCCAAAACTTCATCAGGTTGCGCACACCATTGCTGGTCAACGTTGCACCTGACAAACCATCTACTTTGTACTCAGCATCTGCGGTAGCTGAATCTACGTGACCTTTGATCACATCAATTTTCACTTCGCCAGAATCCGAGTAGATTTTTTTACCAATCCAGATTTCTTTCCACTTTGGATTGTCAACTTCACCGCCAAGGCCAGGTGTCTCGGCATGAGAATAAAAACCGAACCCAAGAATAGTGTTTAAGTCTTTATCCAAAGCAACAAAACCTGACATGGTTGACCAGAGACCATAGCCACGCACAGGCAGAATGACTTTTGACAAACCATTCGCGTCGTTTACCAAAAATACCTTGGCATACTTTTCACGACTAATGATTTTGGCAATATCTTCCTCTGAGGATAATTTATCGGAAAGATCTGGCTTTTTAGCGGATGCATTTTGATCAAACTTTTCAATATCAGTGATAGCGTCGGTAAAACGACCACTATTCAGATCAACAATCTTTACTTCAACTTGTTTGAACTGCTCCTCCACTGATTGATCTTTATTCAAAATACCTGCGATAGATAAAACGTTACGCTTGAAATCAAGCGCTTTGTTGGCAACCTGTGCGGGGCGCAACAACACCGCAGAACCTGCCACCAATACGGATGCCACCAAACACATAATCAATGTGACTGTGATGGTGTATTTTGCTGTTTGTTGGTTAGCCACGCGCCAGTCTCCGCTTAATGTTGGATTGAACGACGAAGTAGTCGATGGTCGGTGCAAACATGTTTGCGAACAAGATTGCCAACATCATGCCCTCTGGATAAGCAGGGTTGACCACACGAATAGTAATCACCATGAAACCGATCAATGCACCATAGATCCATTTTCCCGCATCAGTCATCGATGCCGACACTGGGTCAGTTGCCATAAAGAAGAGACCAAAGGCAAAGCCACCTATAACAAAGTGCCACCAGAATGGCATTTGGAACATTGGATTACTGCTGCCTGCACCGGCCCAGTTATACAACAGGGTAGTCAGCACTGCACCAATCAACACCCCGACCACAATGCGAGTAGACGCAATGCCCATAATTAGTAGCGCAACACCACCAATCATTAAGGCCAGTGCTGAGGTTTCGCCAATAGAACCGTGCTCAAAACCAACAAAGGCATCAAACCAGCTAACGTGGTTGACTACAGCATCCATACCCTGTTGAGCAGCAATAGAGAGCGTAGTCGCACCGGTATAACCATCAACCGCAGTCCAAACTGCATCGCCTGACATTTCCGCCGGGTAGGCGAAAAACAGGAAGGCACGGCCGGTGAGCGCCGGATTAAGGAAGTTTTTACCAGTACCACCAAATACTTCTTTTCCGATTACTACACCAAAGCTGATACCCAAGGCGGCTTGCCACAAAGGCAAATCAGGAGGACAGGTCAAGGAGAAAAGAATCGAAGTTACAAAGAAACCTTCGTTAACTTCATGACCACGAGTAGTAGCGAACAACACCTCCCAGAAACCACCGACAATAAATACAGTCGCATAAATTGGCAGGAAGTAAGCAGCACCTAAGACAAAGTTGTCCCAAATACTGTCAGGGTTGTGACCCGCAAACATGGCTGCTAAAGCACCATGCCAGTTATCAATACCAGTAGCACCAGTCGCCGCTAAAATGGTATTGGCTTGCAAACCAACGTTGTACATACCAAAGAACATTGCTGGCCATGCGCACAACCAAACCGTGATCATGATGCGTTTCAGATCGATACCATCACGCACATGAGAGGTAGATTTGGTGACATCTGCCGGTTTAAACAAACCGGTATCAACGGCCTCGTACAGTGAGTACCATTTTTCGTATTTGCCGCCTTTGTGGAAATGCGGCTCCATGCTGTCGAGTAAACTTCTCAGACTCATTAATTAGCCCTCATTCTCAATGCGAGTAAGGTTATTGCGCAGGATCGGGCCGTATTCGTATTTGCCGGGGCACACAAAGGTGCACAGCGCCAAATCTTCTTCGTCCAATTCAAGGCAGCCCAGTTTTTGTGCTGTTTCAGTATCGCCAACAATTAAAGAGCGCAGCAGCTGCGTCGGCAGGATGTCGAGAGGCATTACCTTCTCGTAAGAACCCACCGGTACCATTGCACGCTCGGAACCATTGGTAGATGTAGTGAAGGCAAACTTTTTACCCCCAAACAGCTTGGACAAATAAATGCCCATCACGGAGAACTTGTTGGTGCCTGCGCGCAGGTAATGCAGCATTTCACGTTCGCGCCCCTCAAGCAAAACACTGACTTGATTGTGGAAACGCCCAAGGAAAGTGAGATTGCCATGAGAGCGACGACCACCAAATACAGAACCAGAAATGATGCGGTTCTCACCCTGCTTCAACTGACCGTTAACCAACGAATTCAGATCAGCGCCCAAGCGAGTACGCACCAAACGAGGACGCTCTACTTGTGGACCAGCAAGTGCAACAACACGTTCGGTATTCAATTGACCGGTGATAAACAATTCACCAATCGCAATAACGTCTTGATAACCAACAGTCCAAACGGTTTTACGTGCATTTACTGGATCAAGGAAATGGATATGGGTACCGGCATTACCTGCAGGATGAACACCAGTAAAGGTTTCGACCGCAATATTAGCGCCCAGACCTTTTGGCAATTCAACACCCGGAGCCTGACAAACAAACACTTTGCCTTCGGTAAGGCGTGCAATCACGGTCAAACCGTTCGCAAAAGCGTCTTTTTTAGCTGCGATAATCACAGCAGGGTCTGCGGCCAAAGGATTAGTGTCAATCGCTTGAACAAAAATCGAGTTTGGAATTGAGTCTAAGGCAGGAGCCTTGCTGTATGGACGAGTGCGCAATGCAGTCCACAAGCCAGATTGAACAAGGTTTTGCTGTACGCTTTCGCGAGACAAACCGGCCAGTTCAGATGCGGAATATTTAGCAAACTCAACAGCCTCGTTACCTTCCACATCAATTACTAATGAATGGAAAACACGTTGATCACCGCGATTAATTGCGCTGACAGTACCTGATGCTGGAGCTGTGTAGATTACACCCGGGGTCTTTTTGTCAGAAAAAAGTTCCTGACCAAGTTTAACTTTATCACCAACCTGTACCGCCATAGTGGGCTTCATACCATGGTAATCAAACCCGATTAAAGCTACTTGGCGAACCTGTGGGCCATCCTCAATAGATTGATTGGGGCTGCCAGTAATGGGCAAATCCAATCCTCGACGAATCTTGATCATACGTCTCTGCCTAGTCGTTCGTGTGGATGTAGACCTGGATAACCAGGCCGCGGGGGATGCGGTTGACAAGCCTTAAGCCAGCTATTGAAATCCGGTTACTTCCTGGCGGGAACCGGACACAATTTCGGGAGACGCTTGAACCGCGAGTACTCCGGCCATACTTACCAATAATTGGTACGTAGTGATTAAGCAGCCAGAGCATTTGAGCCAGTAACTTTCACGACATCACTCCAGACGACTCTGTTAGTAGCCCAAAGAACGCGCTCAAGAGATTGATTTATGTGAAGTTTTAATTGGCCCAAGTAAAACGCGGGAATTATAAACGCGCCCCACCCCTAGCACCATAGCAATGCATCGATTTGAGGCAGCTTTTATGCGGCTTTTCCACTGATTCGATTTATTTTTGCACAGAGCACTCTGCAAACCAGAGGGAAATAAAAACAATTCTCATTGAGAACCAATATCTTCACCCGGTAGACGTCAGGGCTATCAAGAGGTTTATTTATTAGACTTGCCACCCAGAGCACAACTAACACAGGTAAAATGCCCGCTAACTTTGGATATGACTTGAATATCGCGTTATGACTTATCAGTTAACCAGCAAACCACCTATCTCGGATAAATCAGGCAATCGACAATATTGGGGCCAATTACATGGTAGTGCCCAAGCGCTAACAATAGTAAACGCCGCCAAAGCCTACAACGGGCTAAGCCTGGTAGTCACTGCCGACACCAGCACCGCAATTCGCCTGGAATCTGAACTGTCTTTTTTTGCCAAAGGACCCGAGGCGCTTCCAGTGTTGCACTTGGCCGACTGGGAAACCCTGCCTTACGATTCCATATCACCGCACCAGGACATTATTTCCGAACGGCTGAGCACACTCTACAAACTGCCCAGTGTAAAACACGGCATTTTAGTGGTGCCAGTAACCACGCTATTGCAGCGATTAATGCCGCAGTCTTATTTGATAGGCAATAGCCTAATGGTCTCTGTCGGCGAGAAATTCGACACTAACGAGTTGCGCCAAAATCTGGAGCGGGCCGGTTATCACTGCGTAGACACAGTGTACGAACACGGCGAATTTGCCGTGCGCGGTTCGCTCATGGATATTTTCCCCATGGGCAGCGACGTACCCTATCGTATCGATTTATTTGATGACGAAATAGAAAGCCTGCGCACCTTTGACCCGGAAACGCAAATGACGGTGGACAAGGTTGAAAAAATTCAACTTTTACCCGCGAAAGAGTTCCCACTGAATAAACAAGGTATCAATTTATTCAAACAACAATGGCTCGAACGATTTGATGTCAATCACAAAGCCTGCCCGGTATTCCAGGATGTAAGCGCAGGTATATCGCCACCGGGCATCGAATATTACCTGCCGCTTTTTTTCGAAACCTGTAGCACGCTATTTGATTACTTACCTACCAACACATTGGTTTATGCGCTGGGCGATATTGAAAAATCAGCCGAAAATTTTTGGTTGGAATCACTGCGCCGCTACGAAAGCCGTCGCGTGGACCCACTGCGCCCGCTACTTGAGCCGCGCACCATTTATCTGGCGATTGATGAGTTTTTTGGGCAACTTAAAAAATATTCTCGCACATTCATAGAATCTGCCACGCTCGAAGAAAAAGTAGGCAACTACAACTTTGCCTCTACCCTCACACCATCGCTTCCAATTCGCGCACAAGCAGAAAATCCATTAGCCGCAATTCAAGCATTTTTAATGGAGTTCGATGGTCGCGTTTTATTCTGCGCAGAGTCAGCAGGCAGGCGCGAAACACTTTTGGAATTACTAAGTCGGATTCGCATTCGCCCTAATACGCTCGATACCTGGAACGATTTTTTAAATCAACCTGAAAAGCTCGCCATAACCATCGCTCCGCTGGAGCAGGGACTGTTGTTAACCGATCCGAAAATTGCATTAATTTCAGAATCGCAATTATTTGGTGAACGCATTCAACAACAGCGTCGCCGCAAGCAAACGCAAGATAATGCGGATCTGGTAGTAAAAAATCTGACCGAATTAAAAATCGGCGCATCGGTAGTGCATCTGGATCACGGTGTGGGTCGTTATCGTGGGCTGGAAACCATCACTATTGATAATCAAACCAACGAATTCCTTACTCTGGAATATGCGGATGAAGCAAAACTTTATGTACCAGTCACCAATCTGCATTTAATTAGCCGCTACAGCGGTGCGGATGATGACCTTGCACCACTGCATCGGCTGGGTAGTGAGTCATGGCAAAAAGCAAGACGCAAAGCTGCCGAACAAATTCGCGACACAGCCGCGGAATTATTAGAAGTTTATGCGCGCCGCGCCGCGCGTAAAGGCTATGCATTTCCCGACCCCAAAACAGCCTATGAAGCCTTTGCAGCCAGCTTTCCGTTTGAAGAAACAGCAGATCAACAACGCGCCATTGAAGCTGTTATAAAAGACATGTTGTCCAATAAACCCATGGATCGTCTGGTCTGTGGTGATGTAGGTTTTGGTAAAACCGAGGTGGCGATGCGCGCCGCATTTATCGCCAGTCACGGCGGAAAACAAGTGGTCATTCTTGCGCCGACAACACTGCTTGCACAACAACATTATGAATCACTCAAGGACCGCTTTGCAGATTGGCCAATTACCGTTGAGGTGCTATCGCGCTTTCGCACTACAAAAGAAGTCAATCAAGTGCTTGAGCGAATCGCTGAAGGTAAAGTAGATATAGTGGTGGGCACACACAAACTCTTGTCACCTGACATTAAATTCAAAAACCTTGGCCTGCTAATTATCGATGAAGAACATAGGTTTGGCGTGCGCCAAAAAGATCAAATTAAAGCGCTACGTGCCGAGATAGACATCCTCACCCTGACTGCCACACCCATACCGCGCACACTGAATATGTCAATGGCAGGCATTCGCGATTTATCGATTATTGCAACACCACCGGCGCGCCGCCTATCTGTAAAAACATTTGTGCGCACCTATGATGAGGCGACAATCAAAGAGGCAATCTTGCGTGAAATATTGCGCGGTGGCCAAGTGTACTACCTACACAATGAAGTCGACACCATTGAAAAAGTTGCGCGCGAAATACAAGAACTGATTCCGGAAGCACGGATTGGTATTGGCCATGGGCAAATGCGTGAGCGTGATCTGGAACGGGTAATGTCGGATTTTTATCACAAACGTTTCAACATTATGGTGTGCACTACTATTATTGAAACTGGTATCGACATTCCCAGCGCCAATACCATCATTATTAACCGCGCAGACAAATTTGGTCTCGCGCAACTACATCAACTGCGCGGCCGCGTAGGCCGGTCTCATCACCAGGCCTATGCCTATTTATTAACACCGGACCGCCGTGCGATGACCGACGACGCACAAAAGCGTTTGGAAGCGATTAGCGCCGCCGAAGATCTGGGCGCTGGTTTTACTCTGGCGACTTACGATATGGAAATTCGCGGCGCGGGTGAATTACTTGGCGATGAACAGAGCGGACAAATTCAAACTATTGGCTTCTCGCTGTATATGGATATGCTTGATCGTGCAGTAAAAGCAATTCGCCAAGGAAAACAAGCAGATCTTGAAAAAGCGATGAGCGAAGCAATTGAAATCAACTTGCGAATTCCTGCACTCATTCCGGCAGATTACTTACCCGATGTTCACACCCGGTTGGTAATGTACAAACGCCTAGCGAGCGCCGAAAACGAAGAGTCACTGCGTGACTTGCAAGTAGAAATGATTGACCGCTTTGGTTTATTGCCCGAGCAAATTAAAAATCTGTTCCGTGTCACACAAATTAAAATTACAGCAGAGGCTATTGGCATTACCAAACTGGAAGCTAATGCACGCGGTGGTAAAGTAGAGTTCTCCAGTGACACGCGGGTAGACCCGTTGAAAATAGTAAAACTGGTACAGAGCCAACCACGTATTTATAAACTGGAAGGCGCCAATCAACTGAAATTCACTATGGATTTGGAAGCAACTGAGAAACGCATTCAAACCGTAATAGATTTACTTGATCATTTAATGACAGACAAATAATGCAGAGCCCTATGCCTCACAGGTGGAATCAATTTATGCACTATCAATCACTAAAAAAATTAACAACTGCGCTTGGCATTGCAACACTAATCGCCAGCACGCTGTTGTCACAAATATGCCAAGCACAGACAGGAACTGCAGGTCACGAAGGTTGGTATCAAGTGGAGCTCATTGTATTTGCCCGCAAAAATGATACTAGTCAAGAACACTGGCCAAGCAATATTAAATTACGTTATCCAACAGACTGGGCAGAGTTAAAAGAAATTAATAGTGTAGAAGATGTCACTGTCGATTTAACCAAAGAGGCTTTTTATCACCTGCCTGCAACTGAGCGTCAACTTAATGCCGAGGCACAAAAATTGGAGCGTAACCCACGCTTCCAGGTGTTATTCCATAGTGCCTGGCGCCAAATCGTTACCCATGAAAAAGCCGCTAAATCAGTATTAATTCAAGGTGGACAAACGTTTGGGCAACACCAGGAACTGGAAGGTAGCATCCGTCTGAGCGTAGCAACCTATTTAAAGCTACAGACCAATCTGTGGTACTCACAATTTGATCTGAATGTAGGTCAGGAACAAACACGGCAATGGCCAGAGCTACCCAAACAACCTAACTATTTAGCTACACCTATCGCAGGCCTCTCCCTGGATTCCTCGTTGGAGCTTGAGCAAGCGCTAGCCGCTGAAAATCAGCAGTGGAATAACGAGGTACCCGCTACAGCAAACAGCAGCGAAACGGCGGCTGCAGAAAATAATTATCTGACACGGCAAATTATTCTGCTGCAACAAAGCCGAGACATGCGCAGCAGCGAAGTTCATTACATAGACCATCCCGTAGTCGGGATTATTATCCAAGTTACCCCATACCAGACACAAAGTTCAGAACCTGCCCTTTAAAAAGCCGGACGGTAGAAACAAAAACACCAGCCGAAGCTGGTGTTTTTGTAGCTCATAGCCCATCTATACTAATGATCTAGCTCAATAGCAGAACAACATCTTCCGCCTGTAATCCTTTATCACCTTGTTGGAGCTGAAACTCAACACTTTGGCCTTCCGCCAAGGAGCGATAACCTTCAGCGCGGATATTGCGATAGTGGACAAAAATATCCTCGCCACCTTCACCCCGAGTAATAAAGCCATACCCACGTACGTTGTTAAACCATTTAACCGTACCCATCTCACGTTCTGACATATGAAACACCTCTAAAGCCTTGATGCTTATTGTTATTTGCTCGGTTTGCTTCATCCAATGATCGCCGGCAGTAGCCAGCGGCTATCCAAAAACAACCCGGCTTTGGCACTAATAATTAGAACCAAAAACCCGGCGTTAACAGATATTAACAAAACTTGGAAATAAGGAGGGAATTTTTTATGGTTGTTTGCGCGAACGATTAAGGATGTAAGCTTCGTAATCAGGAACTATGTGGGATGACTCGCCATTAAATAGAGGAGATGTCACCATAAAATCAGCAGAACTCTGATTACACGCCACCGGGATGTTCCATACAGCAGCGATCCGTAGCAAGGCTTTCACATCCGGATCATGGGGCATAGGCTCAAAGGGATCCCAAAAAAAGATCAACATATCCACTTTGCCCTCAGTAATCAGAGCACCAATTTGTTGATCGCCCCCCAAGGGGCCAGAAATTAATTTAGTAATTTCCAAGCCGGTCTCGCCTGCAATCAAACTACCTGTAGTGCCCGTCGCATAAAGCCTATGCGCCAGTAAAGTAGTGTGATGGGTTTTACACCACACCAGAAGATCTTGTTTTTTGTTGTCATGCGCAACCAAGGCTATCGATTTTTTCGCCGGTAACACAATGCTTTTGTATTCCATAATCCTGAGACCTAAATAAGACTTAAAAAAAATGACCTTGTCCGATTATAGACAAGGTCATTTTGAATGACATTAGCGATAAACATTAATATATCGCTAGCACTGGCAATTTTTTAGTTACTTAACTCCAGCAACAATTTATTCAAGCGCTGCACGTAAGCGGCTGGATCTTGTAAGTGGGCACCTTCAGCAAGATTTGCCTGGTCGAACAAGATATGCGCCAAATCACCAAAGCGCTCTTCATTCGCTTCTGCTTCCAGCTTTTTAACCAAAGGATGCTCAGGATTCAATTCAAAAATTGGTTTGGAATCTGGCACTTTCTGCCCTGCTGACTCAAGCAAGCGTCGCATCTGTGCGCCCATATCGAACTGACCAACCACCACACAGGCAGGAGAATCAGTTAGCCGATGTGTAATGCGAACTTCCGAGACCTGCGCATCCAATACTGTTTGAACACGCTCCAGCAAGGGTTTTAATTGCTCAGCAACTTTTTCTTGCGCTTGCTTTTCTTCTTCTGTGTCCAGCTTACCTAAATCAAGCTCGCCTTTACCAACATCCTGGAAATTTTTACCTTCAAATTCTTGCAGATGGCTCATTAACCATTCGTCAACACGATCAGACAACAACAGTACCTCGATACCTTTTTTGCGGAATACTTCAAGGTGAGGACTATTTTTTGCAGTATTAAAATTATCCGCCGCGATGTAATAAATCTTCTCCTGGCCATCTTTCATGCGCGACACGTAATCATCCAAGGACTGATCCTGATCTGCACTGCCCGTATGGGTAGATGCAAAGCGCAACAGTTTGGCGATTTTCTCACGGTTGGCGAAATCTTCTGCCGGGCCCTCTTTCATAACCTGGCCAAATTCTTTCCAGAAAGTGGTGTAGTTTTCAGGCTCGCTTTTTGCCATTTTACTCAGCATATCCAATACACGTTTAGTCAGTGCGGAACGCATGGAATCGATATTGGGATCTTTTTGTAAAATTTCGCGTGATACGTTCAGGCTCAAATCGTTGGAGTCCACCACACCCTTAATAAAACGCAGATAAAGCGGTAGGAATTGTTCTGCATCGTCCATAATAAAAGTGCGCTGCACATATAACTTTACTCCACGAGATGCATCGCGGTTGTACAAATCAAACGGTGCGCGCGCCGGGATATACAAGAGGCTGGTGTAATCAAGGTTTCCCTCTACACGATTATGGCTCCAACTTAATGGATCAGTAAAATCGTGGCTCACATGCTTATAAAACTCTTTGTACTCATCATCGGTCACATCAGAGCGTGAGCGCGTCCAGAGCGCTGTCGCCGTGTTGATCACTTCATCTTCCGGTTCAGCCTTGTCAGCATCTTCGCCAGCAGGGTTTTGTTTTTGCATTACAACCGGAATAGCGATGTGATCAGAGTATTTTTTGATAATTGAACGCAAACGCCAATGATCAGCAAATTCCAAAGCATCATCTTTTAAATGCAACTCCACGGTCATGCCGCGACCTGGTTTTTCAACCGACTCAACTGTAAATTCAGCATCACCAGAACACTCCCAGCGCACAGCTTCATTTGCACCGGCACCGGCACGACGGGTTGTTACCACAACCTTATCCGCAACAATAAAAGCAGAGTAAAAACCCACACCAAACTGACCAATTAATTGTGCGTCTTTTTTCTGGTCGCCCGACAATTTTTGCATAAATTGTGCAGTACCAGATTTCGCGATAGTACCGAGGTTCTCAATTACCTCATCGCGCGACATACCTATACCGTTATCGCTGATAGTGAGAGTTTTTGCATCTTTATCGAAACTGATGCGAATTTTTAATTCCGTATCACCTTCATATAAGTCGCCATTTGACACAGCCTCAAAACGCAATTTATCCGCCGCATCGGATGCGTTAGAAACTAATTCACGGAGGAAAATTTCCTTATTGGAATACAGTGAATGGATCATTAAATGCAGTAACTGCTTGGCTTCGGTTTGGAAACCACGAGTTTCTTTGCGGGCATCAACTGTCATGTTTAACTCCTGAATTAAATGCACAAATAAGTAAACAAATAACGGCCATCAAGATTGATAGCAATGCACAGTAGATGGGGCAAACAGGGGGAAATTCAAGGGGGCGTAAATAAAACGAAATTGCGGGCAATAAAAAAGCCGCTTTAAAAGCGGCTTTTAAAATTGGTAGGACTAAGCAGACTCGAACTGCTGACCCCCACCATGTCAAGGTGGTGCTCTAACCAACTGAGCTATAGTCCTAAGGAGGGGCGCACTTTACCAAGGTGAATTCGCAAGGACAAGACCCAAAAACACTTTTTTCTGCCCTGGCCTCACAAACCCTTAGTAATTGCCTAAACCGCGTGCAAGATCGGCTTTTAAATCACCAATATCTTCTAGACCCACTGCAACCCGAATCAGGTTTTCGGTAATTCCGGCATCAGCTTTTTGCTCAGGTGACAAACGCCCATGCGTTGTTGTTGCCGGATGGACGATGGTGGTTTTGGTATCACCCAAGTTAGCAGTGAGCGACATAATACGTGTCGAATCAATAACCTTCCATGCTTCCTCGCGCCCGCCTTTCACCCGGAACGACAAAACACCACCAAACGCAGATTGTTGTTTAGTCGCTAATTCATAGCCGGTGTGGCTCGGCAAGCCAGCATAAAACACTTTCTCAACCTGAGGATGACCGTTCAACCATTGCGCCAACTCCAGCGCATTGCGTGAGTGAGCCTCCATACGCAATCGCAAGGTTTCCAAGCCTTTGAGGAAAACCCAGGCATTAAAAGGGCTCATGCTTGGGCCGGCACTACGAATGAAACCCAACACCTCATCAACATATTGTTTAGCACCGGCAACTACGCCCCCCAAACAGCGCCCCTGCCCATCGATGTATTTTGTTGCTGAGTGAATAATCAGATCAGCTCCAAATTTCAAGGGTTGCTGCAAAGCTGGGGTACAGAAGCAATTGTCGACCACAAACAAAGCATCGTGAGCATGAGTCAAATCGGCTAAACGCTGGATATCAATTACGTCGCACAATGGATTTGAGGGCGTTTCAACAAACACCAATTTGGTATTGGCAGTAAACCCGGACTCCCACTCAGCGTAATTAGTTGGGTTGACAAAAGTCGTTGTCACACCAAATTTTTGTAAATATTTAGTGAACAAAACAGTAGTGGTGCCAAATACACTGCGCGAGCACAAAATATGATCGCCAGACTTTAGTAATGCAATGCAAGTAGAAAGAATAGCGGCCATGCCTGAAGATGTACCTACGGCAGTCTCTGCGCCTTCGAGGGCCGCGATACGCTCTTCAAACATCCGTACCGTTGGATTGGTGTAACGCGAATAGACGTTACCCGGCTGCGCTCCGGAAAAACGCTCAGCCGCCTCTTGCGCACTACCAAAGACATAACTTGAAGTTAAGTAGAGCGCTTCACTGTGCTCCCCTTCGTGAGAGCGTGTTTGCCCGGCGCGAACAGCCAAGGTGTCCAGTGCCGCACCAAAGAGCGGATCTTCCGCCAGATGATTATCAAAATTATCCATTGTGATTACCCGCTTGTTTTATTAGCCGCGCGCTGCACCGTTGTGCAAACCAATTGGCAACTCCATTTGTTTGATTTTTTTGCCAGACTTCGCACTGTCATTACGCGCTGCTGCCACCTTTTCCAAATATTCGGGAGTCACATCACCAGCACAATACTCACCGGTAAATACCGAGCAATCGAATTCCGTAACATTACTGTTACCTTCCGTTGATGCCGCCACCAAGTCATCCAAGTTTTGGTATATCAACCAATCTGCACCAATCTCGCGGCAAACCTCTTCATCGCTATGACCATGTGCAATTAACTCGGCCGTTGTAGGCATATCGATGCCATAAACGTTGGGATATTTAACAGCGGGTGCAGCCGAAGCAAAATAAACTTTTTTCGCTCCCACATCGCGCGCCATTTGGATAATTTGCTGACAGGTGGTTCCGCGAACAATCGAATCATCAACCAGCAATACATTTTTACCTTTAAATTCCAACTCAATGGGATTGAGTTTTTGACGCACCGATTTTTTACGCTGCTGCTGGCCGGGCATAATAAATGTACGACCGATATAACGGTTTTTTACCAAACCTTCGCGAAATTTCACACCCAGCTTTTGCGCTAGCGCCTGACCGGCAACACGACTGGTATCGGGAATAGGAATCACCACATCAATGTCGTGATCAGGGCGCTCGCGCAAGATTTTTTCTGCCAGCTTTTCACCCTGACGCAAACGGGCTTTATAGACGGAAATACCATCCATAATCGAATCAGGGCGTGCAAAATATACATGCTCAAAAATACAGGGAGTTAAGCGGGTTTCTTTAGCGCATTGACGACGATGTAATTCACCCTCCTCAGTAATATAAATTGCCTCGCCGGGAGCGACATCACCAATCAATTCAAAACCCAATACATCCAACGCCACGCTTTCTGAGGCCACCATATATTCGATACCGCCCTCTTCTGCTACGCGCTTACCGTAAACGAGAGGACGAATACCATGCGGATCGCGGAATGCAATCAATCCATAATTCGCAATCAGCGCGACTACCGCATAACCACCGGTAACTCGATTGTGAACGCCCGCAACCGCAGCGAACATATCATCTGCCGTTGGGCTCAACTTTCCTTGTACTTGCATTTCATGGGCAAACACATTGAGCAACACTTCTGAATCAGAATCTGTATTTACATGTCTAAGATCGGTTTTAAAAATATCCTCACTGAGTTTATCGGCATTGGTCAGGTTGCCATTGTGTGCAAGTGCAATACCATAGGGAGAATTTACATAAAAAGGTTGTGCCAATGCAGGGCCAGAACTGCCCGCGGTTGGATAACGAACATGACCGATACCCATATTGCCCAACAAACGCTGCATATGACGTGTTCTAAACACATCCTGCACCAAACCGTTAGCTTTTTGTTGGCTCATCCGGCCATCCTGACAAGTGACCATGCCAGCGGCATCCTGTCCACGGTGCTGCAAGATCGTCAACGCATCGTAAAGCTGCACATTCACATCGCGTTTACCTACAATACCTACAATGCCGCACATAAGATTGCCTCAATAACAATTAAACAAGATTAAACTTTTTCAGGTGCGTCAACACTGCCAAACAGCGTTAACAACCATTCACTGATCTGGTTATAAGCCGAAACCACCCACTCCTCACAAGCCAGGAAATGGGGAATCAGCGTTGACTCATGCCACCAACCATCCTGATCGACCGGTAAAAAACCAGGCAGAAGAATCAACAGCGCCATAACAACAATAAATGCTCTGGCAGCACCAAATACCATTCCCAATAAACGGTCTGTGCCAGATAACCCCGTGGCACGCACGAGAGCACCAATCAAATAACTCACTATCGCACCCAGTAATAAAGTAGCGACAAACAGCACCGCATAAGCGGTCATCAAACGTATGGAAGGTGTTTCTATCTGATTAGCCAAAAGATGTTCGAACTGGCCACCAAACACTTTGGCAACCAAGACAGCAGCAACCCAAATAAATAATGACAGGGCTTCACGCACAAACCCACGGATCATGCCAATCAAACAAGAGAGCGAAAATATAGCGATAATGGCCCAATCAGCCCAATTCATAGGCTCGCCCGCTCCCATATCAGCAATGAGTGGTTTACAGAGGCGCGCATTCTACCAGAGGTCTATAGTTGATTGCTTTAGGGTTTGAAAGGTAAAACGAGAGAATTAACTTTTAGGCGGGAATCTAATTGGGTTTTGAGCGCGGTGGCTTCTGCTTTGTTTTGTTTTGGCCCAATAAATACCCGGTAAATCGTAGTGTTAGCTAAAGGAACTGCTCTTACATATGCCCGGTGACCGTCGGCTTGCAATTGATCGCGCAGTTTATTTGCACCCTCTTGCACACTGAGGCTTGCCACCTGGATAACCCAGCCTTCCGGCAAAACCTGATCGACCGGTGGCGTAATCGAGGATACGGAGCTCGACTGAGACGTCAGTGATACGGCTGAAGATGCACTGACAACCACAGGGGATGCGGCATTTTCTTTTTCATCAGGCAAAGATGACACGGGAGGATCTTCGGGCACAAACATCGTTTCCGGTGCAGGGGCAGGCTCTATACCCTCCGGCTGTTCAGGCTCATTGAAATCAACAGCGGTAATGCTAGGGCGACCGGGTATATGTGAACTGGTATCTACTTGATATTGCTGGCGGTCCTTAAAAAAGCTAGGCAAGAATAATACCGCGACTGCCGCCAACACTGCCGCCCCAATCAAACGGTGTTTTACTGATTCTCTCACCTAAAACCCCTGTATCAAAAGTTAACCTAGCAAATTACAGCGCGTTATCGATGGCTTTCAAGCCTGCAGCAACCGTATAGAAAGAACCAAAAACCAAAATAATATCGCCCGGGTTTGACGCCAAATGCGCCGCCACCAAACAGTTTTCTACACTGCCACTGAATTGTGCTGAGCACCCCATACTTTCGAGCGTCTCCTGCAATTGGGCAACTGAAGCCGCTCGGGGAATTGATGAAAGATCAGCGACATACCAATGAGTAACAACATTTTTCAAATTTGCCAAACTCTCGGTGCGATCCTTGTCTGACATCATCGCAACCACAGCATGAATTGGCCGAGACACTAGCTGCGATTGCTGTAAGCGGGATAACAAATAAGCAGTCGCTGCAGGATTGTGCGCCACATCGAGAACTATCTCACGATCACGCCACTGCAAACGCTGAAAACGCCCCGGAACCCGCAATCGCGACAAACATTCAAAAGCATCAATGAGAGTCAAATCCAAACCCAAGAGAATAGCAACTTGCAGTGCAGCGGCTAAACTCGGCAGTGGTAATTGCGGTAAAGGCTGATCTGCGAAACGACAATCTCCGCACCACCATGACCAACTATTGTCGTTCTGGGTGAGATAACCAAAATCACGCTCAATGAGATGTAATTTTGCGCCTACTTCTTTAGCATGAGTTGCAATCGACGCTGGCGGTGATAAATCGGCGCACACGACGGGCCTGTCAGAACGCATAATGCCAGCTTTTTCAAACCCAATCACTTCACGGTTATCGCCCAGCCAGTCGGTATGATCCAGTGCAATACTGGTAATTACGGCGATATCAGCATCGATAATATTAATGGCGTCCAAGCGCCCGCCCAACCCCACCTCTAATACCATGGCAGAAACACCACGGCGACGGAAAATCTCCAGCGCAGCAAGAGTGCCATATTCAAAATAAGTCAAACTAAGTGGTTGAGTTGCAAATTCATCTGCTTGCTGACATGCATTAAATATCGCATTAAAAGCAGCACAAATCTCAGCATCAGAAGCTGGATCGCCATCAACAACAATTCGTTCGTTGTAGCGGATCAGGTGGGGGGAGGTATAAACGCCAACCGAGAAACCAGCTGCGCCAAGCAGTGCAGCGGTTGCCGTAACACAAGAGCCTTTGCCGTTAGTTCCCGCAACCGTGACCACTTTGGCAGCGGGAGCTAACAATGACATGCGCTTTGCTACCGCAGAAATACGCTCAAGGCCAAGCTCTATCTCCCGCGGATGATTTTGCTCCAACCAGGAGAGCCAAGCAGGTAGCGACGCTGACTGCATAAATTAACTGTTCGCTTAAACTGCAGCTTTACGGGTGAATTTCGCTAGAAGCGACGCCAATTTATCGCGCATATCACGGCGATGAATAATCATATCGATTGCACCATGCTCCAACAAAAACTCAGCGCGCTGGAAGCCTTTAGGTAATTTTTGACGAATGGTTTGTTCGATAATACTGGGGCCAGCAAAACCTGCACGGGAACCTGGCTCACAAATATTCAAATCGCCTAGCAAAGCTAAACTAGCGGATACACCACCATACACGGGGTCAGTCATGACTGAAATATAAGGAGTCCCCTGCATTTTCAAGCGCTCAATTACTGCGCTGGTTTTTGCCATTTGCATCAAAGAAATAAGTGCTTCCTGCATACGTGCACCGCCAGTTGCAGAAAAACAAATAAAAGGAATATTTTCTTTCAGCGCAATTGTTGCCGCACGGGTAAAACGCTCACCCACGACATACCCCATAGAGCCACCATGGAACGCAAACTCAAACGCTACCGCAACAACAGGCATCCCTTTTAGTTCACCACGCATTGCAACCAGCGCGTCTTTCTCGCCCGTTTCTTTTTGCGCAGCGGTCAAACGGTCTTTATATTTTTTAACATCTTTAAACTTCAAGCGATCAATTGGCTCAACCTCGGTCGCCAATTCCTGGCGATTTTGCGCATCCAAAAACATATTTAGGCGTGCGCGTGCGCCAACCCGCATGTGATGATCGCATTTAGGGCAAACATCCAGTGTTTTTTCCATTTCTGGTTTATATAAAACTGCATCGCACTTAACGCACTTCTCCCAAAGCCCCTCAGGCACTTTGGTGCTACGTTTGGTATCTGTGCGGGAAATACTAGGGATAATTTTATCTAACCAACTCATGGTTGTTTCTCTGTACTCATGTAGATGAAATTAATCGGACGACTTCAGATATAAACTCGCCCGACTCTTTATGAATAAAATCAGTAACTCAAAGACTGTCTATAGCAACACGTATACTACCGACTATATCACCAACAGCACCGGCAATTTCCTGCGCATCTCTACCTGCCATACTGCCCATTTTATCAACCAAAACACTGCCCACAACGACCCCATCAGCCAAGGCAGCAACGGCTTTTGCTGTTTCTGGATCTTTAATACCAAAACCAACGCACACAGGGAGATCTGTCAGTTTGCCAAACTCGGCAAGCTTATTCTTGACTGAATCAACATCCAGATGACCAGCGCCAGTCACACCTTTTAGTGACACGTAGTAGAGAAAACCAGTGGCATGTGCAGCAATTTTTTGCGCACGCGCCACGGTCGTAGTAGGTGCAAGCAAGAAAATATTATCAAGATTATTGGCATCCAAATGAACCTTGAGCTGGACCACTTCTTCCGGCGGTAAATCAACCGTCAAAAGACCATCAACCCCTGCGTCTGCAGCAGCCTTGGCGAACTCAGCATAACCGAAGCGTTCCACTGGGTTAGCGTAGCCCATCAACACAATTGGGGTTGTTGTGTTAGTAGTACGAAACTGCTTAACAAGCTCGATAGTTCCCTTGAGGCTAATATGGTGCTCAAGGGCACGCTCATGACCTTTTTGGATAACAGGCCCTTCCGCCATTGGGTCAGAGAAAGGGACACCTAGCTCAATCACATCAACACCCTGTGCGACCAAGGCATGCATAGTTGGCAATGTAGCCTCAGGATGAGGGTCACCATTAACAATATAAGCAACTAGAATTTTTTTGCCCGCACTCTTGGCTTGCAATAAACGCTGGGAAATACGACTCATCGACAATTCCTGATTTTTCCTGCCGTCACAGCAGTGAATTAAAATATTTTTTGCACCAGTTGAATTAAACAGTTATTCCATCCAAACCAGCGACGGTCAAAATATCCTTATCGCCGCGACCAGAAAGGTTCGCGATAATAATCTGGTCTTTGCTCATAGTTGGAGCCAACTTCTCAACATAAGCCAAGGCATGGCTTGATTCCAAAGCAGGCATAATACCTTCGGTTTTTGTGATTTTGCGAAACGCAGCAAGCGCTTCGTCATCATTGATCGCCACATAATTTACGCGACCAATATCTTTTAACCACGAATGCTCTGGACCAACACCAGGGTAATCCAAACCAGCGGAAACCGAGTGGGTTTCAATGATTTGGCCGTTTTCATCTTCCATCAAATAAGTGCGGTTACCATGCAACACACCCGGAACACCTTTGTTCAAAGGTGCTGCATGTTTACCGGTTTCGATGCCTAGACCACCAGCTTCCACACCATACATTTTGACTGATTCATCAGTCAGGAATGGATGAAACAAACCGATTGCATTGGAACCACCACCCACACAGGCAACCAACGCATCAGGTAGTTTGCCAGCCTGCGCCAATGATTGGCGGCGCGCTTCACGGCCGATAATTGATTGGAAATCACGCACCAATTGAGGATAAGGATGTGGGCCAGCAACGGTACCGATAATGTAGAAGGTATCATCCACATTGGTAGCCCAATCGCGCATAGCTTCATTCATCGCATCTTTGAGAGTGCGTGAACCTGAAGTGACCGGAAATACTTCCGCACCCAATAGCTTCATGCGATACACATTGAGCGCTTGCCGTTTTACATCCTCGGCCCCCATGTAGACACGGCATTTCAAACCCAGGCGAGCAGCCACAGTTGCGGTTGCAACGCCATGTTGCCCTGCACCGGTTTCAGCAATAACACGCGACTTGCCAGTGAATTTTGCCAGTAATGCCTGACCAATCGTATTGTTCACCTTATGAGCACCGGTGTGATTCAAATCCTCTCGCTTGAGATAAATTTGTGCACCACCCAGCTCACGAGTCCAGCGTTCAGCCAAATAGAGTGGCGATGGGCGCCCAACATAATGGGCCATATCCTTGTCGAACTCAGCCTGAAAACCTGGGTCATCTTTCAGGCGAGAGTAAATAGACTCAAGCTCATCAAGAGCATAGATCAGCGTTTCGGATACAAAGCGGCCGCCGTATGGACCAAAATGGCCTTCTGCGTTCGGAAATGCACTGTAATCAATAACAGAATTCTGGTCAGTGTTACTCACCGTTTAATCACCTGTAAGAAGTGGATGCTGTATCAGGCTGAAGCCATACAGCGTCGCGCGTTATTAATAAAAGCTGTTAGTTTGTTGTGATCTTTTTTCCCGGGTGCAGACTCTACGCCACCGCTAACGTCAACACCGTAAACACGCGTTGCCGCTATCGCCTCTCTCACATTGGTAGGAGTAAGACCGCCAGCCAAGACCAGCGGTGTTGATAACCCTTGCGGAACACGCGCCCAATCAAAGGTATCACCTGTTCCACCCGGCACACCGGGACGGTATGCATCAAGGAGGATTCCAGACGCACCTGGATAAGCAGCAATTGCGGAACTTACTTCCAACCCCGGACGCATACGTATAGCCTTCATATAAGGGCGCTTGAAGGATTCACAATAAGCCTCCGCTTCATCACCATGAAACTGCAATAACTGCAGAGGGACTTGATTCAATACGCTGTGTACAAACTCTGGATCAGCATTAACGAATAAGCCGGTAACCGACATAAATGGCCCTGCAGCCAACGAAATTTTTCGTGCCACATCCAGACTAACTGCCCGGGGACTCGCGGCATAAAAAACTAATCCAAGCGCATCGGCGCCAGCATGGGCGACTGCGATAGCGTCATCAACCGAAGTAATACCGCAAATCTTCACACGCATAGAAGACAAAACCGGCCGCTCCAATGTTCAAACCAAAACAGAGCCCGCCAAGAAGTTCCAGAGGGCAAAAATAAGGCGGCGATAATAACAGAATTTACTCATTATGGCCGCAAAAACACGGGAGTAGACTCAGCCCTTATTAGCAAAACCACCAATAGGTTCAGGGAAATACAAAGGCCCGGGTGGAGCACTGGGTAATTCAAAACCTGCAGAGTATTCAACACCAACGAGATATAAACCAAATGGCTTGGCAGTCACACCGCCTGCACTCCTATCACGCGCAGCAAGCACCTCACCAACCCACTCCACCGGCTTATCACCCGCACCAACCGCCATCAGCACACCAACTATATTACGTACCATATGATGCAAAAAGGCATTAGCTTGCACCTCCAGCACAATCAATTCACCGCGCCGCACGATATGCATATATTCGATGCGGCGGACAGGGCTTTTAGCCTGACATTGCGTAGCGCGAAATGAAGTGAAATCGTGCTGCCCAACCAAGTAACTGGCTGCCGCGCGCATCGAATCGACACACAATGGACGCGACGACCAAGTCACCTGATCATGCAATAATCCTGATGGCACTTTCGCATCAGTTAATAAGTAACGATAGGTACGATTCTGTGCCGAAAATCGCGCATGAAATTGGGGAACAACTTCTTTTGCCCAGCGCACACTGACTGAATCTGGCAAATATGGGCGTGTACCTCGCAGCCAAGCCTTTTCAGGCCGAACAGCCAAAGTGTCAAAATGAATAACTTGATTGGTTGCATGAACACCTGCATCTGTTCTCCCAGCACAAACCAAAGATATAGACTCGTTCGCCACTCGGGAAAGAGCAACCTCTAACGCTTGTTGTACAGTCTTAACACCATTTGGCTGAACTTGAAAACCATGATAGTCAGTCCCCTTATACTCAATACCCAAAGCAATTCGATGCATACCCTCTGGCCATAGGGTATCCATTACAATTTCACCACTGCGTGTATAAGGCTTGGAGCTCGGCACATAGTTATCGTTCATACAATACCAATCAAAAAAATCTGAAATAAAAAAGCCTTGCAGGTTAGTGCAAGGCTTTTTAAAAAACAGCGAAGGTTACACTATACGACCAAGCAACTCGTTAGCCTCATCGCGCTGCTCTTCATTGCCTTCATTCATAACCTCAGCAAGTATATCCTTCGCCCCTTCAGTATCCCCCATATCGATGTAAGCACGCGCCAAATCAAGCTTGGTTGCTGCCTCATCGGCATCAGCAAGGAAATCCAACTCCGAATCCATATCCTCATCAGACAAATTGGCCAAGGTAGATTCATCACTGGAATAACTGTCTATATTCAACTCATCGGATTCAGCACCAAAATCAGACAAGGCCTCATCAAACAAATCCTCGTCCTGCTCCAAATCCAGCGGTTGCTCAAATGCAGGGACGGATGCAACCTGCCCGGTCAAATCCTGTAAACCATCACTACCATCGAGTGCCGATGGAAGTTCGTCATGCAGCTCAAGATCGACAACCTCCTCATCAGTGGCAGGCAACCCCGCATCTATAGACTGCTCATCTAGTGCGGCAAACTCTTCATTGAGGGACTCAAAATCAAGTGATTCATCTGCATCTGACAAGTCAAATGCAGTGTCATCAACTTCTGCCAACAAAGATGCGTTTTCACCATCTCCCAGCAGGTCCGCATCGAGTTCAACTTCTTCAACTTTATCAAGATCATCAGTCAACACCAACTTGGTGGAGTCGAGATCCTCTGCCAAAAACTCCAATTCGCTTTCAGTGTGCAAGGGGTAAATATCATCATCAAGATCGAGACCTGGCTCGGCCTCGTCTTTAGCTATTTCAGCAGCAACAAATTCAGCAATGACCGGCTCTTCATCCAGAGCTGATTCTCCATCAAAGTCCACATCAAGACTTTCCATTTCATGATCAAGCGCCGCCAAATCAACATCATCAACATCCATATCCAGATTGAAATCATCCGCAACAACCTCCAGCGATTCAGCGCCGGCCACCGGGCGGGGGGAAACGTCCACCAAACCAAGATCGTCATCAAAATCAAAACTGAATTCCTCGTCTAGATCCTGTGCACCTGACGACACATCAGTAACAATCGAGCTGTTATCTAATTCATCCAACTCTAAAGAAAGGTCATCAGTATTCCCAACCGTAGCAGCTACCTCTGGCTCATCTATATCCGACAAATCAAAATCGAATTCTGATACACCGTCCGCAACATCAGGACTCGCAAGCTGAGAGGGCGCCAGCGAAGCAATGGTGGACTCATCGTCATCCAGGTCCAAATCAAAATCGAAATTGAATTCATCTTCGCTCCCTACCGGAGCAGATACCGCTGGCTCGTCACTGGTAGATGACAAGTTTGCATCCGCTGCACCCAGATCATCTAAAGAGAAATCACCATCAAACTCATCACTGCTGGAAACGTCCGCCACTGCGGAAAACTCTCCAGCACCAGCAATTGTTTCGCGCAACTCAGATGCACGCGATATGAGTGCAGCTCCCGCAACCGGCAAAAGAAGCGCATAGTGTTTATCAAAGGCTGGGGCATTTTGTTGCTGTGCATAAACCTCCAGCAATTTCATGCGAATATCGGCTGACTGTGGATCTTTATTCAGAGCATTGACCAGCATTTCCTCCGCCTGATCCAGCTTCCCATAGGCAATATAAATATCAGCCTCACCAACTACATCACCCGTTTCCGCAACTGCAGTTGTTTCAACATTCTCTTCAAACAGAGAGGAATCGATATCGTCAACAGCTTCCTCTTCATGACGGGATGAGTAGTCTTCTTGATCAGAGACAGACTCATCCAACGCAAATACATCCTCTTCCTCAGCCTGCTGTTGCTCGGCCTGCTGGCGACGACGATAAGCGTAAGCCGCTGCACCGGCACCAAAGAGCCCAAGAACGGCCAGCGCGAGCCATAAAGGATTATCTTTGAGCGAATCAAAAATACTTGGCTCCGCTATAGGCTGTTGAACAACTGGTTTAGGCTTGGGTGGTGTAGGTTGGGGCGGCTGAGCAGCAGCCACACTGGACGCTGCTGCGGAGACAGCTGGAACAACTTCTGTTGCAGCAGCGGATGCTTGAGAAACCTGAGAAGCTGACTGCTCTGCTGCTGGTTCTTGTCCGGCAGCAACTTGAAGAGCTCGTAACTTCTCGTTGCTCACGGCAACCAGACGCTCCATGGTTTCTATTTGAGCTTCGAGATCTTTAACACGAGACCCAAGCTCAGTATTTTCGGATTTGGTTTTGTCCAGCTCTTCCAGCGTGGTAGCCAATTCACTCTCAAGCGCCCTGCCTGAGCCATCGTTAGCACCACTGCCCTGCCCAGCGTTATTGGCACCTGAGGTCGGCGCCGCTAATTTGACTCGACCACTCACCTCTGCAGATTCGGTGCGATTGCTAGTAGAGCGACGAGAAGCATTGAGCTGGGCACCGTAGTTTGAATCGCCAGTGGCCTGCGCAAACTGACTGACAGCTTCCGACTTGGCAACCGAGGTCATATCACTGGCATCAGGAACACGTAAAACCTGCCCACGACGCAACTTGTTGATGTCACCGTTTATAAACGCGTCAGGGTTAGCGCGATATAGGGCCATCATGCTTTGATGTACTGACACACTGGAATCAGGGCGAGCACGCAATGCGATCTCCCATAAAGTATCGTTGGCACGAACTTCATATTCATCGCTATTAAGTGGGGACTTGGTAGCACTGGATGGCTGACGAGATGATGGTGCACCCGAGGACACTGTAGCACTGCGTGAGGTAACGGGTGCCGTAGTTTGCGCACGCGGTGATGGGGCCGTAGCCGCTGGTGCAGCCACCGAAGAGACCTTGGCATCCTCCTCAAATGTCGGCAAATCCATCAATAATGTGTATTCACGCAACAGGCGCCCAGCAGTCCAACGCGCCTCTATAAGAAAGTTCAAGTAAGGTTCGCGTACCGGGTTGCGCGACCTGATAATTACTTTGGGGCCATCCGCAGACTCCAAATCAACCTGAAATTGCAGTTCGGTATAAAAGTAAAGGCGATCTACGCCATTTCGTTCAAAATCTGCCGGAGAAGCAAGCGTAACGAGAATTTGTTCAGCGGTTAAATCGCGGGTATCAAGCAACTTTACTTCAGCTTCGAGCGGCTGATTAAGCGATGATTTGAGTTTAACCTCACCCAACCCCAAAGCACTGGCATAGGGCGACAGCACAAAGGATGTAAGACCACAGGCTAAAACCAACTGACGAAGACGCATAGCGCTATCCTTTTATTATTCCACGGCTTAATTGAACTAGAGCAGCCAGACATTTTAGTTGATAAACACAGCGTAACGCCGGTCAAGAGTGCTGTGTCAAAGAGGTATAAAACCTCGAATGAATCTTCAGTATCGTTCGTAAGTATTCATTATAAATAGCTTTTTATCAATACTCGGGGTCTTGACAAAGCCCTCGGAAAGATCACTTTTTAATGATTTCCAGCAGCGTTTTGATAAAAATGTGAAAAAAGGCTGACATTTAAATCCTTGTTTAGCTTGTTTTGACCTATAAAAAAGCAAAAACCTCCGAGGAAGCCATACCCTCGGAGGTTTTAATTTCGTTCAAATCATTAAATCAAAAGTGACTATTTGGACTCTTTGAGTATGCGCAGCATACGGCGCAATGGCTCAGCAGCACCCCACAACAACTGGTCACCAATCACGAAAGCAGAAATATATTCTGGACCCATGTTGAGCTTGCGCACTCGACCCACACCGATTTTAAGACCACCCGTGATGGAAGCTGGGGTCAATTCCTGCTCAGTGATGCTGCGGTCGTTTGGCACAAACTTAACCCAATCATTGCCTGACTTGATGATGGATTCAATCTCTGCAAGCGGAAGATCTTTTTTGAGCTTGATAGTCAACGCCAAACTATGGCACCGCATAGCGCCAATGCGCACACACAAACCATCAACCGGTATGGTGTCGGCATTCCCCAAAATTTTGTTAACTTCAGCCTGACCTTTCCACTCTTCTTTGGACTGACCATTATCCAATTGCTTGTCGATCCAAGGGATCAAACCGCCAGCAAGCGGAGCTGGAAAAAATTCGCACGGCACATCGTTACGGATAGTGTTAGCCACTTTTCTGTCGATATCCAAAATCGCTGAAGCAGGTGTTGCCAACTCATCAGCCACAGCATCATGAATCACACCCATACCTTTCAACAATTCGCGCATGTGGTTGGCACCACCACCCGAAGCTGCTTGATAGGTCATAGAGCTAACCCAATCCACCAAGCCCGCATGGAACAAACCACCTACACCCATCAGCATGATGGAGTTAGTGCAGTTACCCCCAATAAAATTTTTAACGCCTTTTTTCAGCGCCGAGTCGATAACACCCTGATTAACCGGGTCAAGAATAATGACCGCATCATCTTCCATACGCAGACTGGAGGCCGCGTCGATCCAATAGCCCTTCCAGCCAGAGGAGCGCAGCTTCGGGAAAATCTCATTGGTGTAGTCACCACCCTGACAGGTAACAATCACATCCAATTGCTTTAAGTCATCAACTGAATAAGCATCCTTCAATGCAGGTAGTCCAGCGGCAACAGCCGGGGCAGCACCACCTACATTTGACGTGGTAAAAAATACGGGCTCGATAGCTGCAAAGTCGTTTTCTGCTTGCATACGCTCCATCAACACAGAGCCGACCATACCGCGCCAACCTACAAAACCTACTTTCATCTCAGTCTCTCTTTAACAATTCACAAGCTAATGATTAGGCCAGCGCTGCAACAACAGCATCGCCCATTTGCGAGGTAGATACTTTGGTCTTACCTTCCGTATAAATATCTGCGGTGCGATAACCTTGGTCCAACACCTTGCCGACCGCAACCTCGATTGCGTCTGCAACCTGAGGATAACCGAGCGAATAACGCAGCATCATGGATACTGACAAAATCGTCGCAAGCGGGTTAGCTATGTCCTGCCCGGCGATATCCGGTGCAGAACCATGGCAAGGCTCATACATACCGCGACCATCCTTATCCAATGACGCCGACGGCAGCATACCGATAGAACCCGTCAACATAGCAGCCGCATCGGACAAAATATCACCAAACATGTTGCCAGTCACCAACACATCAAACTGTTTTGGCGCGCGCACCAATTGCATAGCGGCGTTATCGACATACATGTGCGACAGCTCGACATCCGGATACTCTTTATGCAGGGTATCCATCACCTCGCGCCACAACATAGTAGCTTCAAGCACATTCGCTTTATCTACCGAGCAGACTTTTCCATTACGCTTGCGCGCCATTTCAAATGCAGTACGGCCGATGCGGATAATCTCGCTCTCGGAATATTTGTAAGTGTTGTAACCTTCGCGCTCGCCATTTTCCAATACACGAATACCGCGCGGCTCACCAAAATAAATACCGCCTGCCAATTCGCGTACGATCAAAATATCCAAGCCAGAAACCACTTCCGGCTTCAGCGATGATGCATCTACCAACTGTGGATATAACAACGCCGGGCGCAGATTCGCATACAAACCCAATTGTGAACGGATCTTCAGCAAACCTTTTTCCGGGCGAATCGAGCGATCCAATTTATCCCACTTGGGGCCACCAACAGCACCCAACAAAATCGCATCGGCTTTGCGTGCTTTTTCGAGCGTGGAATCCGCCAGAGGAACGCCATGCACATCAATTGCGCAGCCGCCCATCAATTCGTTTTCAAAGGTTAAGCCCAAATCGAATTTGGCATTAACCACATCCATCACTTTGCGCGCTTCACGCACAATTTCAGGGCCGATGCCATCGCCTTCCAGAATTAAAATATGTTTGCCCACAAGCATTCTCCAATTAAAAAATTCTTATTTCGCCTCTCATTTAACTACATCAAACAACCAAGGAGCTTCAACACGCTTTTTGGCTTCGTAAGCGCGAATGGCATCGGCATGTTCAAGGGTTAAACCAATATCATCCAAACCATTTAACAAGCAATGTTTGCGAAATTCATCTACATCGAACGCAAAACTTTCACCGCTTGGGGTTTTAACAACTTGCGCAGCCAAATCAATTGTCAATTGATAGCCTTCTGCCGCGTACATTTCATTAAACAACTTATCGACAATCACATCACTTAATACGATAGGCAGCAAACCATTCTTGAAACAGTTGTTATAAAAAATATCGGCAAAGCTGGGGGCGATCACGCAGCGAAAGCCGTAGTCATCCAATGCCCAAGGCGCATGCTCGCGGCTGGAGCCACAACCGAAATTTTCGCGCGACAACAGCACAGTCGCACCTTGGTAACGGGGGAAATTCAGAGGAAAATCCGGGTTTATTGGGCGCCCTTCGCAACTTTGATCCGGCTTACCTTCATCGAGATAGCGCAGCTCATCAAACAAATTTTTTCCGAAACCGGTACGTTTAATCGATTTCAAAAATTGCTTGGGAATAATCATATCGGTATCGACATTGGCGCGATCCATAGGAGCAGCAACGCCTTGCAAAACGGTAAAACTTTTCATCGCGGTCTCCTACTGATTAATTGAATGTGCGCACATCGACAAAATGACCGGCAATTGCAGCGGCAGCAGCCATCGCCGGGCTCACCAAATGCGTTCTGCCACCGTAGCCCTGGCGCCCTTCAAAATTGCGATTGGATGTTGATGCACAGTGCTCGCCATTACCCAATTTATCCGCGTTCATCGCAAGGCACATAGAGCAACCCGGCTCACGCCACTCCAAACCGGCAGCGATAAAAATTTTATCCAGCCCTTCGGCTTCCGCTTGCGCTTTTACTGCACCAGAACCAGGAACCACAATCGCCTCTTTTACCGATGACGCCTTGGTGCGGCCTTTCACCACTTCAGCTGCGGCGCGAATATCTTCAATGCGCGAATTAGTGCAAGAGCCTATAAATACGCGATCAACATGAATCGAGGTAATCGGTTGGTTGGCTTGTAAACCCATATATTGCAATGCGCGCAACATACCTTCGCGCTTGACCGGATCAGTTTCTTGCGCCGGATCGGGCACCTTGTCCTCAACCGAAACAACCATCTCCGGCGAAGTACCCCAACTCACTTGCGGCTTGATATCAGCGCCGTTTAATTCAACGATGGAATCGAAATGTGCGCCCTCATCACTCACATAATTTTTCCAATCGGCTACGGCTTTTTCCCACAATTCACCCTTGGGTGCATAGGTGCGCCCGTTAACGTAGTCGATGGTCGTTTGGTCTACCGCCACCATACCGGCACGGGCACCCGCTTCAATCGCCATATTACATACAGTCATACGACCTTCCATGCTCATATCGCGGAAGACCTGACCGCCAAACTCCATCGCGTAGCCAGTGCCACCGGCGGTACCGATTTTGGCGATGATCGCGAGCACAACATCTTTTGGTGTCACACCCAAACCGAGCTTGCCATCCACTTTAATGAGCATGTTTTTCATTTTTTTAGCGACCAGACACTGGGTCGCCATCACGTGCTCTACTTCGCTCGTACCTATTCCGTGTGCCAATGAACCCAAGGCGCCATTGGTAGCGGTATGGGAATCACCACAGACGACGGTCATACCGGGTAAACAGGCGCCGGTTTCAGGGCCGACAACGTGCACAATACCTTGGCGGTGATCATTGATCTTGAACTCGACAATACCGAATTCATCGCAGTTATCATCCAACGTCTGCACCTGGATCAAGGACACCGGGTCTTCAATCCCCGCAACACCATGAGCCCGCTCTTTTTGCGTAGTTGGAACATTATGGTCTGGGGTCGCGAGGATAGAATCCACCCGCCACGGCTTGCGGCCAGCCAAACGCAGGCCATCAAACGCTTGCGGGGAGGTCACCTCGTGAACTATGTGACGATCTATGTAAATGAGTGCAGAGCCATCATCGCGCTGCTGCACGAGGTGGGCATCCCAAAGTTTGTCGTAAAGCGTTTTAGCGGCCATGGTGAATCTCCAATCATTCGGCTTACACGGTGTTTTGTTATGAATAATCAGGTCTGCCCGATCATTACTGCATGGGAGCAATAGTACGACCAGACAACCCATAAAACAAATTTATCTTTTTTATATATTGCATTCCAAAATGGAATGAATTAAAAAGCCTTATGGATACTCAACATTTACAAGCATTTGTTGCCATAGCAGAGAGCGGCTCATTCTCGGCAGCAGCCGAACGATTACATCTTACGCAGCCTGCAATCAGCAAACGCATTGCTTTGCTGGAGGAGCAATTAAAGTCACCATTATTTGATCGGATAGGTAGACAGGTTGCACTCACCCATGCTGGTCAGGTTTTGTTAAGCAAAGCGACACTAATATTGTCCGAGGTGACAGCCGCCCAACGCGCCATTGCGGACCTGAAAGGAGAAGTTGAAGGCAAACTGAGCATAGCCACCAGTCACCATGTAGGACTTCATTACTTACCACCTTATTTACGCGAATTCTCCAAGCAATTTCCTCAAGTAAAGCTGGATTTGCACTTTTTGGATTCGGAGCAGGCATATCATGAAATACTCCAAGGCAGATTCGACCTCGCCATCATCACGCTCGCACTCGAACAGGATGCGCGCCTCCAAAGCCACAACCTCTGGCACGACCAACTCCACTTCGTTGCGGCGCCAACCCACCCCCTCACCGCGCAATCGTATCTTCAGCTGGCCGATTTAAGCCAGCACCCTGCGATAATGCCCGACACCAACACCTACACAACACAGTTAGTTAGCAACCTCTTTGTGACGCAAAATGCAGCGTTGAACATTGGTATGGTCTCGAATCATCTTGATACGATTAAAATGCTGTTGAGTATTGGCCTCGGCTGGGGGATCCTGCCCAAACGGATACTGGATAACCAACTGACTATTCTGGATGTTGTACACGAACCTATTATGCGCCCACTAGGCTGTATTCATCATAAGCAGCGCTCACTGAACAACGCCGCAAAAATGTTTCTGCAACTTTTGCACAAGGAAAATCACTCCATCACTCCTACCGCTTCCCAGTGAAAAAACAGCACACAAACACACTATTGTCATGCACTATTATTTACACTAACGCCACTCGTTTCAGTATCTTCAACAAAAGGAACTCACCATGAAATCACTCTCACCAATTGCTAAATACTCGTTTGGCGCCATGTCCTTGCTGATAGCAAGCCATGCCAGTGCCGATACTATTTTTGGCATTTATGCTGGCGCAGGCACTTGGCAAAGTGAATACAGCGGTAGTGTCGGCAACCCTTCAGCCACTATGGATGAGCTGGGTTTTGATGAAAACAACAACAGCTTTTATTACATTGCCGTTGAACACCCCGTCCCACTAATTCCGAACATCAAATTGCAGCACAACGACATTAGCAGTCGCCAAACCGGCTCCTTAAACAGTGATTTCAGTCTGGATAACACCACTTATCCCACAGGTACCGAAGTTTCAACTGATTTTGACCTTAGCTATACCGATGCCGTGCTCTATTACGAATTTCTGGACAATTGGCTGAATCTGGATTTGGGTGTGACAGTTCGTAAATACTCAGGCCAAATGCAAGCGGAGGCATTCGGTGTAATCGATGAGGTCGATGTGGATGTGACACTACCCCTGGGCTATGCACGCTTCCAATTCGATTTACCACTCACTGGTTTTTCGGCCGGCTTTGAAGGCAATTACATCAATTACAGCGGCAACTCAGTCTCTGATTACAGCGCAAAAGTCAGCTACATGTTCGATTCAGCACTGGATCTGGGCATTGAGGTTGGCTACAAAGCCGCGTCCATTAAAATTGACGAAGACGACATAGATACTGATATTCGCTTAAAAGGCCCTTACGCAGCCGCGATTTTCCACTTCTAAGCTTCAGCTACACCAAGTAACCACAACAAAATACAAAGCCCCGCACATGCGGGGCTTTGTATTTTCAACACCTACGAATTACAGGGCGCCTAGCTGCAAATACAGATTGTAATCGCCACTAAATGTAAACCCATAGCCTAAATACAAAGGCCCCAATGGGGTCTCCCCACCCAGATAAATAACGGCAGAATCAAGCCACAAATCATCAGAATTAAGCGTGTATATTTGATCCAATCGCGCGGCTTCTATACCCAAACCAAGACGCAAGTCCCCATTCAAACCCAGCGGCATACGCCCAATAATACGCTCAGTACGAAGGTGCGCATAAAACGCATCATCACCCAATATTTGATTACTCGCATAGCCCGACATATTCAAAAAGCCCCCTAACATCACCGCATCATAAACCGGCAAAACACCCTTCAATGAGGTGATATGAGCGGCGCGCGCCCCAACCACAAAATCATCCAATTTATAAACTGCACCCAGATCAAGCGATAACTTTTTGTAACCCTGATCAGGTGAATCAAAATAACTAATATCCGCTCGCCACCCATGCGAAGGGAAATACAAGCGGTTGCGACGATCCAAATTTAATTCATAAATAAAACCACCATACTGTTCATCCACATCAGGCAATACAACAGCACTAATATCGGCGCTGCCGCGCATGTGATAATCCCTCCACCCAAATTTCGATCGCCCATAAACTCCCAAATTTTTACCCAGTGCCAGCTCGTAATAAGAAGTATCCAATTTGTATTCTGCGACCTGCTGGTCATCGCTATAAATACCAATAGTCTCGCGCTTTCTGAAATAAAGTGGTTCCACAAAAAAGCGCTGACTGGGTGTTAATGGCTGATAAAAATTCAACTCCATTGAAGGCTTCCCACCCACATCGATCGCAGCAAAAAACTCACCGCCATAGGTATTTATCCAGGTATTACGATAGGCTCCGCGAAAATTAAAACTGGAACCCTGACGGTACTCATTATCAATCGCGAATCCGAAAGTAACATAATCAGAACCCCAGTCTTTTTCTCTAACCAATACCTCCAACACATTGCGCTCATCGCGACGAACCACCCTGTAATCAACGCCATCGTAAAAACCATCTCCATAAGTGCGAATTAAATCTTGCTCCAATGCAGCACGATCCAGCGTTTGACCGACCTGCTGATGAATGTGACGGGCTACGAACGCTGGGTGTACCCGCTTGGTAGGCGCTATAACAACTTCATCAATAACGACCGCCTCGCGTACCGAACTGCGCCGCTTTTGCCCCCACAGCGCATAACTTTCCGGTGTCGCTGTGAGCAGACGCAATGCCGATAACTGCCGCTCTGCAGCAGCACGCCCTGTTGCAGCAGCCTCTTCGTAACGGGCAAAGTCAGTGGCCCGGATATCCCCCAACTCTGGCGCGATATAGATATCCACCCCCGTCAAGGTCGATAGGGATCGCTCCACATTTTGTTTGGTTAATATGCCAATCATCTGGGCAGAAACACTGAGCAACGACCCAACTTCCTCAGGCGCCTTCAGGGGTGAGCCAACATTCACAACAATAACCCGATCGGCCTGACAGAGATCGCGCGCGACCTCGACCGGCAGGTTATCAACCAAACCACCATCGACCAGCTTGCGCCCCTGATATTCCACCGGCGCCATCAGCCCTGGCACCGACATACTTGCGCGCATTGCCTGGGTAAGGCTACCGTTGCGAAACACCACCCGCTCACCGGTACCGATATCGGTTGCCACTATTGCGAGCGGGATGGGAAGTTGTTCGATATTGCGCTCACCCAGGTCTTCATCCACTAGCTGATTAAAAAAGAGCTTGATCTTCTCACCTGCGACCACCCCCGGTTGAATTTGAAAACCTCGCTCAGACAACCCCACCTGGGTACCCGCCAAGTAGCGCCTGCTCACTCGCTTTTGGCGGTAACTCAATTGCGAGTAATCGGCCAAATCAAGAAATATGTCTGTCCAATCAGCACCTGCCAGCTTGTCCCGCATCATTTTGGGCGAGAGCCCAGCCGCATAGGATCCTGCCACCAAACCGCCCATGCTAGTGCCCACCACACAATCCACAGGGATACGCTCTTGCTCAAGCACTTCAAGCACACCGATGTGGGCAGCGCCGCGTGCGCCCCCACCACCCAGCACTAACGCGGTACGCCCCGATTCCGCAACAGCAGCCACACTGATGCTGATCAACAACAAACTTACAGCCAGTATTCTCTTCATCTGGTCTCAATCTTCCTTAGGATCTAAACAGGGATATGGGCTTGCCAATAACAGGTACTACGAAGGATCAATCACAAAGGCAAACATAGCAACTTTCTTATAACACCCCAATATCAGCTGCAAATAGCTCACTTATTAACCTATAGAAGACAGATTTAGTTGCTATTCAGAGCACTTAAAGGAGTAGATAGAGGATATATGTCCCTAAATTAGACTCGATTTGAGGATTAATGAAACGACAGTCGTTTTTTTTCATGACACACAAACTACACATCCCAATTTAAGCGTAATTATCAGGTGTTTTGTCATTATTTATTAGCCCAATTAAAAAAAGCATCCCACTTTTTGCATATCATTCGGTAGAATGACCTACAAATTACGAACCTTCAGGAAGCCATGACCATGTCCCACACACAAGTTGATGACCTCAATGTGGTCTCACAAGAGCTGCTGATTTCCCCTGCAGCCTTAAAACATAAAATTCCCCTCACTGAAAAGGCACGGGACGTTGTTACTCAGGGCCGCGAAGTTGTACGCAACATCCTCGACCGCAAGGATCATCGTATTTTTGTAGTGATTGGCCCCTGCTCTATTCACGACGTGGCAGCTGCCAAAGACTACGCCCAGCGCCTGAAAAAACTGGCAGAAGAAGTGAGCGACACTATCTACATAGTAATGCGTGTCTATTTTGAGAAACCACGCACTACCGTGGGCTGGAAAGGGTTAATTAACGACCCCTACCTAGACGATTCCTTCAAAATTGAAGAGGGTTTACATATTGGTCGCCAACTGTTGTTGGATATTGCCGAACTGGGTTTACCTGCGGCAACCGAAGCACTGGATCCGATTTCACCACAATACTTACACGATTTGATCAGCTGGTCAGCCATTGGCGCACGCACTACCGAATCGCAGACTCACCGTGAAATGGCCAGTGGTTTGTCATCTGCTGTGGGCTTCAAAAATGGTACTGATGGTGGCCTGACTGTCGCTATTAACGCACTGCAATCAGTATCCAAACCACACCGCTTCCTGGGCATTAATACCGAAGGACAAGTCGCAATTATCCACACTCGCGGCAACGGTTACGGCCATGTGGTACTGCGTGGCGGCAATGGCAAGCCCAATTACGATTCGGTGAGCGTGGCGGTTTGCGAACAAGAATTAACCAAGGCAAAAGTAGTCCCCAACATCATGGTCGACTGCAGCCATGCCAACTCAAACAAGAATCACGAGTTGCAAACACTGGTAATGGAAAATGTCGCCAATCAGATTCTTGAAGGCAACAAATCCATCATCGGCTTGATGGTTGAAAGCAACATTGGTGCAGGCAGCCAAAGCATCCCAGCCAACTTATGCGACCTCAAATACGGTGTTTCAGTGACCGATGCCTGTATCGATTGGGCCACGACAGAGAACAGCCTACGAAAAATGCGCGACACTATCAAAGAAGCCTTGGTAAAAAGAGCGCAGGTATAGTATTGCCCTCTTACAAACCACAAAAAGCGGCCTTTCATGGCCGCTTTTTTGTTTACAGGCATACCGGATAAAAGTTAGCTTGCTCACAGATTGTTAAATTTATCGACACAAATACCGTTCGTCTCTGGTCTTTTCAGGGGCCGACTGTTAGATTCCACGCCGCAATGACTCTCAGGATGCAACCTCATCTCAATTTAATCCGGTCACCTTGAAAGGCTCACTATGGCACCCAGTCAACCACTCAAAACTGCAATTACCAACATCCACTCAGCGCACCATACCCTTGGCACAACTGCGGTCGTGAAAGCGGTGGAGCTGGGCGAGCTGGCATTGAGCGTGAGTACCATGTTGGGCTGCGACTATATTTTCGTCAGCCATTTTGGCCCCCATGTACTGCTAAGCCCACAGCACCTACATCGCACAATCCGCGAGCTACTCGATATGCTCGACACCTCACCCCAACAAAGCCTGATAGTTAGCGCCGATGAATTACCCGAAGGGAAAATCACTTTCACTCGTTACGATTACGTCTGGGAAAACCGGAAAGTGGTTAGAGTAAACCCCAATCACATAACCGACCAAGAGCAGATCGATTTTATCCAAATGATGTTTGATTGCAGCTCAACCTGCTAACGCCTCTCACTGCTAGCACAGCCCGGCTTCTTGACCTACACTCTCAAAAATTAAAATAAACAGGCACTCATAAGAGCGCCTGTACTTATCGGCAATTATTCAGTCAACCTGTTGTGCAACGGTGAATGCGAACAGAAATGGCGCAATCTTGCGCTGTCCCCTATCGCACATAATTATCAGTCAACTCTTGACGAGTAGTATTTATGCCCAGCTTCATCAAAAAAATCCCCAGTGTTTTCTTAGGGCTCTTTTTCTCTCTAAGCATTTCCCATTGCGCAACGGCAGAACAAAAAACAGTAGTCACCAACATGAAATCCAACGTGCAAACGGATTACATGAACGGGCTGCTAAAGTTGGCACTTTCCTACGCCAATACAAATTATGCCTATACCTCCACACCCGAAGTTTACTCGCGCCCAAGGGTAATGGAGTCCGTCAAATCTGGCAGTATTTCAGTGATGTGGGGGGGAACCTCGGAAGAGATGGAGCGCGATTTTATCCCCATCAGAATCGATGCCTACAGAGGCCTAATGAATCACCGACTCTTTTTCATACGTCAGGGTGATCAGGCGCGCTTCGACAATATCCAAACGCTGGATGATCTAAAAAAAATAAAAATGGGCCAAGGTCGCAGCTGGCAAGATGCGTCAATCCTCGAAAGTGCGGGTCTTGACGTTGTTAAAGCCACAAAAAAGCCCAGCCTCTATTATATGTTAGAGGGGGGGCGCTTTGACGCATTCCCACGTGGGGCCAACGAGGTCTGGACTGAACTCACCGCCTTTCCCAACTTGGCACTGACCGTAGAAAAGCGACTGGTCTTGATTTATCCACTGCCCACTTATTTTTTTGTAACTCCCAAAGACCCAGAGTTAGCCAGAGATATAGAAAACGGGCTCGAAGCAGCTATTAAAGACGGTGCTTTTGACCGATATTTTTATGGCAGCCCTGAAGTTCAGGAGGCACTGGAAAAGGCGGATCTACCTAATCGCCGAGCTATTCGCATCAACAACCCTTATCTCCCTAAAGCAACCCCACTGGATAGAAAAGAGCTATGGCTAGACCTGACACGCCAGGCACCAATCGAAAGCAACAATCAAGAAAATGGGATACAAAACGAGGAATTGCCCCAAGAGTAAAATCGCGCATTAGCCAAAAAGGAAACTTTTCGCGAAAAATATAATCCCATTCATGGTCGGCCCTAGGTTGTTTAGGGGGCCGATACTGCTTTTACCCCCCCATTTCCGCTATTATGAGAGCAACAAGTGGGGCATCCCCTCTAATCGTTCCTGCCACTTTCGCTCGTATGTATTTGACCTTTTGAGAAGCTCTTTATGCAAATTGCTGTTGTGAGATCGCTAAAATTTACACTACTCAGTGTTTTGATAAGCTTGTCGCTCCCAGGTTTAGCCGCTGTCGAAGAGCTCAAACCTAGCCCGGAGCAAAGTAAAGCCGTTACTGATCTGGTAGAAAAACTCAGCAAAGAGCATTACCGGGATCAAGAACTCAATGACGCCCTCTCCTCTCGTTATTTAGACGAATATTTGAAATCGCTGGACAATGCGAAAAATTTCTTTTTACAAGCGGATATTAACGAATTCGAAAAGTACCGCAAAACATTTGATGATGACTATAAAAAAGGTCAATTGGATAATAGCTTCGCCATATATAACCGCTTCAACAAGCGCATGGTTGAACGCTTGGAAAAAGTTATTAAAGAGCTGGACGATCCCAAAACAAAATTTGATTTTGATGTAGAAGAATCAATTGTAATTGATCGTGAAAAGGCGGCCTGGCCAGCTACTGCTGCCGAAGCAGACAAACTGTGGCACCAATACCTCAAGTCAAACCTGCTCAATTCAATGCTGTCAGAAAAGACGCTGGAGGAAAGCAAAACAACACTGCGCAAGCGTTACGCTAATCAACTGCGCCGCCTCAAGCAGCAAACTCCCGAAGAAGCATTTAGCGTGATGATGAACTCACTCACCACACTCTATGATCCACACACCAATTATTTATCGCCCGAAAATGCCGAGAACTTTGATATTAGTATGTCACTGGAACTACAGGGAATTGGCGCCGTATTGCAGAGCGATGAAGATTACACCAAAGTCAGTAGTTTAGTGGTGGGCGGCCCGGCGCAAAAACAAGGTCAACTAAAACCCAACGATAAAATTGTTTCTATTGCACAGGGTATTGATGGCGAGTTTGTCGATGTAGTTGGCTGGCGCCTTGATGAAGTAGTCAAATTAATTCGCGGGCCCAAAGGCACTATTGTTCGCCTGGAAGTGATGCCTGCCGACCCAACCGCTACCGCGAACAAGCAGGTCACTATTAAACGTGAAACAGTAAAATTAGAGGATCAGGCTGCCAAAAAAGCGGTATTTGAAATTAAAAATGGTGACACCACCTTTAAACTGGGTGTTATTGATATTCCGACTTTTTATATGAATTTTGAGGCTTACCAAAAAGGCGACCCCAATTACAAAAGTACCACTCGCGACGTTTACAACTTACTTAATGAATTAAACAAAGAAAAAGTTGACGGGATTATTATCGACTTGCGCGACAATGGTGGCGGGTCTTTACCGGAAGCAGCAATGCTCACGGATCTGTTTGTTGACCCGGGCCCTGTTGTACAAATTCGCCAAAGCGATGACACAGTTTCGCGCAATTATCGCGCTTATCAGCCCGCTGTTTATCGCGCTCCTGTCGCCGTGCTGATCAACCGTTTAAGCGCCTCTGCATCGGAAATTTTTGCAGGGGCAATTCAAGATTACGGTCGTGGCATTGTGATTGGTTCAACCACCTTTGGTAAGGGTTCAGTGCAAAACCTGGTTGACTTAAAACATGGTCGCCTGAAGATAACTGAAGCCAAATTTTATCGCATCTCTGGTGACAGTACCCAGCATCGCGGCGTCATCCCTGATGTCTCACTACCGAGCCTTCTGGATCCGGATGAAATCGGCGAAAGCAGTTACGACAATGCACTGCCTTGGGATCGAATTCATCCAGCACCGCATCAAAACTATTACAACATTAGTAAATTTCTACCGCGGATTGAAACAGCGCATCAAGAGCGCTTGGCACGAGACCCTGAATTTATTTACTTGAACAAGCAAAGCGAAATATTTAAAGAAGCAGCGGCAAAAAAAGAAGTTTCTTTGCGCCTTGCAACACGTAAACAAGAACAGCAGCAGCTTGAAGAACGCATGCTGAAAATGGAGAACGAATTGCGCGCTGCGAAAGGAGAAAAACCTTACGCTGATTATGCAGCGCTCAAAGCAGACAAAGGTGGAGACGATCCGGATGCAGAACCTGAACAAGAAAATAATAAGGAAATTAATCCCAAAGAAGATCCTTACCTGATGGAAGCCGGTCACATCCTTGCCGACTTTATTGGCCAAGTTAAAGCGCCCGAATCAAAAGTCGCACAACAGTAGTATTTTTCCTAAAAAACCCCAAACACCTGAGCACTTGTGCTCGGGTGTTTTTTTAAAAGAGTTTAGTTATGAAGGCCATATCCTTTAACGTCAATAGTATTCGCATGCGTTTCCATCAGCTTGAAGCGGTGATTGCAAAGCACAATCCGGATTTCATTGGACTACAAGAAACTAAAGTTAACGACCCCGAGTTCCCATTGGAAACGATTCAATCGCTCGGCTATCACGTTGAATATTTCGGCCAGAAAACTCACTACGGTGTTGCTCTCCTTTCCAAATATCCATTCAAAGAAGTCATTAAAGGTTTTCCGGGCGGCGATCCGGATGCACAACGCCGTTTTATCGGTGGAGTATTCGACACGCCACTTGGTGAGATAACAATACTCAATGGTTATTTCCCTCAGGGGGAGAGCCGCGACCACGCCATAAAATTTCCAGCCAAACGAAAGTTTTATGGCGATTTGATCGATTACCTGAAAAATTTTGAAACACCGGATAAACAACTGATCGTCATGGGTGATATGAATATCTCGCATCAGGATATTGATATCGGGATTGGTGAAGTCAACCGCAAGCGTTGGTTAAAAACCGGTAAATGCAGTTTTTTACCTGAAGAACGTGAATGGCTGAATGAATTGCTGGCCTGGGGCTTAAAAGATAGTTTTCGCGAGCATAACCCGGAAATTTGTGACATTTTTAGCTGGTTTGATTATCGCAGCGGAGGCTTTGAGGATAACCCCAAACGCGGCCTGCGCATTGACTTGATTTTGATGACTCAAAGCCTGCTGGATAAATGTGGCGCCAGCGGAATTGATTACGATGTTCGAGGAATGGAAAAACCTTCAGATCACTGCCCTATCTGGGTTGAACTGAAGGTTTAAGCTTTAGAGCGATAAATCAAAAATTGTGGTTAGAACAAGCTATCAATAACACCGTGATGGCAAGAAATGACATTCACCGTGCAATAACCCTATGAATACCCGGTTTCATAACCACACATTGTTGGTAAATGAAGCTTCAATATTTCCGCCAGCCGGCGTGTTGCCGGTCCGGCGAAATCGCGATCCGCAAAGGTCAAGTAAGTGGTCACCTCGCGCACCGCACCTACCTCAACCGGTAAATACTTCAAGCGCCCAGCGGCAATATCCTCATAAGTGTAAGCATCGGGTAACCAGGCATAACCAAGCCCCAACCGAATGGCATCAAGTGAGGTTTTGATATGGCTCACCGTCCAGCGCTGATCAGCCTCCTGCCAACCTTCAGTCCTGCGGCGATACTGCCCCGAATCGCGCACGATAATTTGTCGATGCTGGCGCATATCTTCATAAGTAATAGGTCGACCAAGATGCTGTAACGGGTGGTCAGGACTAGACACACCATGCATCACAACCGTGACTAATTTTTCCCCCATAAACCCCGTAGGCACTCGTCCGCCAATCGCTAAGTCAACCTGGCGCTGCAGCAACGCATCCTCGGTACCACTGAGTACTGACTCAAACACTTCCACCCGTGTATCCGGAAAATCCTCTGCAAAAATGGCCAAACACTGCAACACCCGCGCCGGAGGGATGATGATATCGGCAGCGATTTTAACCAAAGGCTCGACTTGCACAGATAAACAGCCCGCCGACTTTTCCAAGCGCTCCGCTTGTTCCAATAGTTGTTTTGCCCGCCGATATAACAGCTCACCCGCTGCCGACGCTACCGCTTTACGTCCCTGCAATTGGAAAACCTTTACTCCCAGCGCCAATTCCAATTGCGATATGGCATAAGACACTGCCGATTGGCTTTTATTGAGCAACTCAGCTGCCTTTGCATAACCGCCCGCATCGATCACCGCCAATAACGCGCGCCATTGCTCCAGAGTTACTTTATTTTCCGTGCTGACCACCCGCGCCGGGGTTTGATCTTGTGCCATAGCGACGCTCCCACTCCAATGCCATCAAATTGATTAAATAATTAGATCATAAGCAACCAAATATCGCTATTTATCATTCGCTCGTCAAATCATTAAATGGATACATGGCAATTAAGCCACCCCAACGAGGAATATGACATGGCAACTCTTTTACAGATCAATAGCAGTTTGTTCGGCGAGAATGGTAACTCCAGCCAACTTTCCCAAGAATTTGTACAACGCTGGAAAGCCCTAAATCCAACTGGTGAGGTAATCCTGCGCGATTTCGCCAAGGAAACTATTCCCCATCTGGATGCAACTCGGGTACAGGCACTCTTTACCCCTGAAGCAGACCGCACGACAGAACAACAAGCAGTCGTCGACTACTCGGACAAAATTATTGCCGAGATTCAAGCGGCAGATGTGATTGTGATTGGTGTACCACTCTATAATTTTGGTGTGCCTTCAACGCTGAAAGCCTACTTCGACCACATAGCTCGTGCGGGCGTCACCTTCAAGTACACCGAAACCGGCCCCGTTGGCCTGTTAAATGACAAACCTGTTTACATCATTGCTGCTCGCGGTGGAGTTCATCAAGGTCTGCCCAGCGATACCCAAAGCCAGTTCCTGAACAACTTCCTGAGCTTTGTAGGGCTAAAAGATGTACGTTTCATTTATGCAGAGGGTCTGAACATGGGCCAAAAAGATCAAGCCTTTAGCGCCGCTAAAGCAGCAATTAGCGAAGAGGTTGCGGCTTAAGCCGCCCTCCCGCCTAACCTTAACGAGGAAAATATTATGCAACGCCAGTTACAACAAATCCTTCAAGGGCGCGAGACCAGTGATGGTGCTGGTGTTCGCATTAAACGCAGCCTTGGGCAGCATCAACATGCGCGCTTTGATCCCTTCCTGATGCTCGATGAATTTGGTAGCAGCAGTGCAGATGATTACATCGCCGGGTTTCCTGCTCATCCACACCGCGGATTTGAGACAGTGACCTACATGCTTGAGGGCCACATGTTGCATGAAGACCACATGGGCAACAGAGGCCATTTACGCAGCGGTGATGTGCAATGGATGACCGCCGGGCGCGGCATTATCCACTCCGAAATGCCACAGCAGGAACATGGCTTGATGCGCGGTTTTCAGCTCTGGTTGAATTTACCCGCTGCGGAAAAAATGAAACCAGCACACTACCGTGATATTCCGGCCGCCGATATTCCACAAGCAAACTTACCGGGTGGCGGACGCATCAAGGTGATCGCCAACACAGCAGTGATCAATGACAAAATTGTCAGCGGCCCCATTCAAGGGTTAAGCACTGAAGCAATTTATTGGGATGTACATCTACCCCAGCATGCAGAGTTCAATCATGCCATTCCAAGCGAGCACAATACTTTCATCTACGTGTATGAAGGCGATGTTGCAATCGGTGAAGATAGACGTAAGCTCACCCAAGGCAATGCAGGTCTGTTAAGCAAAGGGGATGAACTGAAAGTACAAGCACTCGGCGCAGACACCCGCTTTTTGGTGATTTCAGGTAAACCCATCAAAGAGCCGATTGTGCAGTACGGCCCGTTTGTGATGAATACTACGGATGAAATTGAACAAGCTATTCAGGATTATCGCGCGGGAACCCTGGCTAGTTGAATGAAATAATGTATCGATAGGCCATTGCAGTCGCTATCGATACAGCAAATTAATAATCTAAAACCATGGTTTGATAACGGCGGCGCCCCAGTGGCCTCTCTTGATGCGCAGCTAACCTGGCTTGCGCATAATGTTCCGCCACGGCTATTGCCGCACAATTAATGATATCCAAATTACCTGCATAGGTTGGCAAATAGTCGCCAACGCCCTCCACAGTCAAAACGATTTGCACACCACCATCAATGCTTATGGGTTCGGACTGCAATTTATATCCGGGCACATAGGCCTGCACTATTTTTTCCATGTCCAACAATGCACAACGCAAAGCGACCATATCAATCGCATCCGCATAGGCACACAAGGTATTTAACATAGGTTTTTGCGTATGCGCTTCGTCACTGATCAACTCAATATCAATCGTGTTAATACCAGTGTATTTATATAAACCAGCGCGGGTATTGCGATAATACTCATCGATATTGGCAAGAGTACCAGGGCCGATAGAATCAGGAGAGACAACAGACTTCAGGCTGAGGCGACTAATATTGGGAATCAAGCTGGCTAGCACATAGGCAAGAGGAATGGATGATTGGCCGCCACAGGAAATCATACTGATATTTTTATTTTCCAACGCTTCACTAATACCCAACGCAGGCACACAGCACTCACCTATTTGAGACGGCGTTAAGTCGATAGCAAATATTCCCAACTGATCAAAAATTTGTGCGTGCTCTATATGGTGTGCGGCTGATGTGGCATCAAAAACAATATCACAGCGGCAAGACTGATCAGAAAAAACCCTAACACCTTTATCGGAGACAGGTACACCTAACTTAACTGCATGTTGCATTCCTGCCGATTGTAAATTTCTGCCCGCAAATATTACGCATTCCATATAGGGTGATCGCTGAACTTTTATCAGTAAATCTGTCCCGATCTTACCTGTTCCCAAAATACCTACCCGCAACCGGCCACTCGGTTTAGCGACGGCAGCTTTTCCACCCGTAAAAAAATCGCCTTTTAATAATGATGTAATAAACTGCATAATCAAATCCTTAAGAATTATTGCATTAACCGACCAACTATCGGCGACCACTAAAGCGCAGCAAAGATTCCACAATAGCGTCATGTTGAGAACATCAAGGATTAATTTTCGCGAACCATCTCGCATTAATTTAAAAAGTAAATATAGAAAAATAAAATAGAGCTACGAATATAAATATTACAATTTGAAAAATACTTAATAGAAACAGCATCAAAATCATAAAATAAATTAGAACACCAATTTAGATGCCACAATTTTTTTATCCCGCGCTAAAAACCTATCATCACACTCTGCAAATGTTCATAATCGCGCGCCCACTGATAAAGAGTGAAGCCACAATATTAATAACGAATTCAAGATAGCCTTAGCACTGCATTCGCACCTGTACTTTGACCTGAGGTATTGTCGAAGTGAAATATGTTTTTTGACAATTACGAACCAAAGGAGAATCAAGTGGTAAAACAGCCCAAGTATTATTTCGAGACCATTCTGGGAATTAATGCGCCATGGTCGATACAGGACGTAAGTATTGATGAGAAGAATAAAATAATTAAAATCGATATTGCCTATCAGCTGGAAAAATCAAAGTTTTCTTTCTTTGCAAAGCCCAGTGAAACAACATCACAAAAAATTCAACATACCAATAATGTTAAGCGTTGGACACATACCCGGCTAGGACAATACAGCTGCCAAATTAACTCTGCTTACTTTGATCCCACTATTACAACCTTGGGTGTAAGTAGAGATAGCCTGTTACAACCTGGATTTTTGGGGGATGCCAACCGGAACTATAGTCATCAGCTGCGGCAACAAATTGCGCTAGCTCATACCCGAGGTTTGGCTGCTGAAGCAATTTCACAAATGCTGCTGATTGAACCATCATTGGTTGATGAAGTGCTATCGGATATAGAGAAAACACCAGAATCCTATCGTATGGCAATAGTTTTACCCACCGAAGTAGATCCCATTTGGGAAAACATGGTCCACGATAAATTTCACCTAAAAACCCAGTCCTTTCCGCTGCGACTAATGCTATCAAAATTAAAGCTAAGTATTATCGACCCCAATACCCATGTTCAAATAAACGATGCAGTGAATGAACTGCGCAAGTTTTTTATTGCGCATATAAATCACTTGGAATCCGAAGTTGGGCAAATATGCGCGCTATCCAATAAAAAACACACCATAGATGAAAGACAAACAACAACTACAAAATTGGTTTTGCCTTCACTAAAAAATAGCATTTGGATGAAGTTGGTAAGCGGAAAGGTAGATCTAAAATCCACAAACATGCCATTGAATCTATTTTTGGTTCGGCTGCGACACGCGTTCACCCATATGGATGATAATAATAATCGTATTACAGCACTTAATTCATTGCGGGAATTCTTTCGTAAGAATGCAAGAACATTGAAAAAAGAGTTGATATTAATGAATCAACTCATGAATGCACCTGAGGAAAATCAGTTTACGCTACCGGATGAAAACAGTGGTATTTGGCAACGAATTCTTAAAGACGACACGTTTATTCCCAGCTCACACATAGCTTACAAATTATTGCTGGCTAATCTTCGCTCCCAGTTGCTGATGAACCCTGACCCGGTCGTTGAATTAACGGCTGCGCGCCGCGTAAGGGATTTCATCAAACACAACCAGCGCTTCATGCAACAAGAATTGCGCATGGTCATAAATAATAGCCACGCACATTAATTCGATTCCCAAGGAGATAGATATGGCACAAGAGGCCGACATCAGTATTCGCAGCGAGCTTATCGACCGCGTGCAACTTATCGAAAAAATTAACAAAGGGGAGTATTTGGTTATTGCAGCAGATGAATCAGTATTGACTGATCTTCCTTCGGGCAATTGGATTGCAGGGACTATTCCTTACTTCATGACCGCAGAGGGTGGCACTGCAGATCGCAACAATATGTTTGTGCATACCATAGACGGTGTGCAGTCCTCTAACGCGCCGCGCATTACCCTTTGTGATGGCAATTCCATCTCACGCATAGCACAAGAGGCGCCGGAGCATGGCTTCACCATTGTGATATTGCCAGCTATGTCAGAAATACATTTAGCCTACGCACAAAATTCACCGGACTACACCAATATGTATTTTTCACCCATTATTGGTTGGATTTCGGGCGTGCACCTGGACGATATTGGCAGCCGTAACGCAAAGGTAGGGTTTGGCCCGGCGCGTGGCATGCTCTTTGATCAGCAAGCGGTTGCAATGCATATTCCATTGCCGGTTAATCAACTTGCCAACATTAATATTGTCAATCTGTTTACCCAGGGTAACGGCCCTGAAATCAAATTCAAACATACCGGTTTTAGCGCTACTGATTGCACCATCAACGGTGAGCCAGCAAATTTAGCCGATTACATCAAGCATGCAAAAATTGATACTCGCCTACCACTGGTAGCAAATTATTCCGGCGTGATGGTAAATGTCAGTATCCAACAGGTTGATGAAGCAAATAATAAAGTTGAGCTTTATGCACCGGTGTTTGCAGATATTAGCTATCGTTTTGCCAAGCCGGTGGATAATTACATTGAAAGTTTTAACAAAGAATTATCGGCATCTGCCAGTGAGGGAATTTCATTTTCCTGCAACTGTATTCTGAACTATCTTTACTCGGAACTGGAGGGAAAAAAGACCCGGGATTTAACTGGCCCGATTACCTTCGGTGAAGTTGCCTATCAATTGTTAAACCAAACTCTGGTGTATTTAAGTATAAGCGGCGGTTCACGCTAAGTAGATAAAAACAATAAAACCCAACAACCATTAACAATCAATAAATAACAGCCAATAAATAATAAAAAGAAAAATACACGAGCAATAAAAAAGGCGGGCACTCAGGTGCCCGCCTTTTTTATACTCGGCAGCAACAATCATCGCCCGGCGCCATACGCCTGAATATATTGCTGTAAAGTTTTTTCATTGCGGCGAATAAAATCAATATCCGCCTGTGGAACTGCCAATACAGCAGGGTCAGCTTTTTCTTTTAATTGCTTGGCTTGATCTTCCGTCACTTTACCCAAATCGCCAAACAAAAAGTAAGCGGCAATTGCATTACCTAACTTGGTGCTTAACCGCATATATTCACCCACTGATTTCCAACCGTACTGTCGAACTATGCTATCAGCCTGCCCCAACAAATTCTCCTCACGCAGCACCAATTCAATGTACTGATCCTGCTCTATCGAAGAGAGAGCTTCAAATGTTTTAAATGATTCTGGAGTGAGGTGGCGAGCATCAATAGCCTGTATCAGTGGTGCCATATCGCGGTTGCTTTTCATCCAGCGATTAACCGATTGCACATTCAGGTTATTGTTGTCGGGCAACAATTGCGCATGGCTTGACATCGCCACCAATACTATTAAAAAAACACTGAGAAACTGAGTTATACATTTCATTGTGTTTACCGCCTTATCAAGAAACACGCAAGCTAATGGCGGCGGTCAGCGACCAAATCCAAAAGAAAAAGAATACTAAAAATGGGGTAAGAATACCCAATGACAAACCTGCCACCCCCTTCCCTTCATAAAAGGGAAAAAACACAAAGAGTGTGATCAGGGTAGGAATCAAGGCAATCACGAAGCTACGCGCAAATATACTGCTCGCATAAATCGGCAACAAAAACAAAAACCCCCACAAACCACCCCATACAATGCGTGGGTACATCCAATGCGGGGAGAGAGAACCTGCAAGCCGTACATTTAACGATTGGGTAATGCCGTAATAACTAAATAGCCACATAACCACACACATGACCAACCCACCCAAACAACCTGCCCCAAATACCGTTAATGTATTTCTCATAAAAGCTCACTCGCACAATGACTGATGTATAACGACAGCGAAGGTCCAAACCCGACATAACACCTGACAGGAATAGCCCCCTCTATTTAGTGGACGACAGTGTAGCACCGCAAATTAACACTTGGTTACACGAAGTCTGCAGTTTGAGCTGTTACAATAGCGGCTCAGTTTTTAGTCAGCCCTTCTTATTTATTACCGGCGATTGCATTATGTTTCGTTTTTTTGAAAGCCTGATAAAGCCCTTCCCTCCGCAAGAACCCACTAGCCCACCCAAAACGCTCTATGCATTTTGCCGGCACTATAGCCGGGGCGCGGAATTTTATTTGATTGCCATGGCCGTATTTACCGGCCTCATTGCGATTTTAGAAGTCTCGCTGTTCGGCTTTCTTGGCAATTTAGTGGATTCGCTTAATCAGCACACACCGGCTGTTTTTTGGGCGGAATCCCGGCAGGAATTAATCTGGATGGCGGTTATCCTGTTAATCGGTTTACCCGTTTCAGTATTAATGCACTCATTAATCATGCACCAAACTTTGCTGGGCAATTTTCCCATGCGCATTCGCTGGCAAGCACACCGCTACCTGCTGGGACAGAGCTATCAGTTTTATCAAAATGAATTTGCGGGCCGTGTAGCGACCAAAGTGATGCAAACGGCGCTGGCAGTACGCGAAACTATTATGAAGCTACTGGATGTACTGCTTTATGTAATGGTGTACTTCAGCAGCATTCTGGTATTAGCCTTTTCGCTGGATTGGCGCCTAGCGCTCCCCTTAATTGTTTGGTTTTTTGTGTACTGTGGCCTGCTCTATTACTTTTTGCCACGCCTCTCTCAAATTTCTACTGCGCAAGCCCATGCACGCTCGGATATGACAGGCCGCCTGGTGGATACCTATACCAATATTTCTACGGTGAAATTATTCTCCCACTCCAATCGCGAGGCCGATTACGCCAAAAAAGGCATGGAATATTTTTTAACAACAGTTCACCCACAAATGCGCCTTGCCACCCTACTCGGCACCAGCGTATGGGTTATTAGTGTGATCCTTATTTTCTCCATTGCTGCCACCTCGCTTTGGCTATGGTCAAACGCAGCGATTACAACCGGAGCCATTGCTGCGGCCATTGGTTTGGTATTGCGTTTAAACGGTATGGCGCAATGGATTATGTGGGAAGTGTCTGCACTATTTGAAAACATTGGCACCGCGCGCGATGGCTTAAACACCTTGTCCATTCCCCGCGAAGTGCAGGACAAACCCAATGCCAAGCCGTTACTTATCCAACACAGTGCAATTGACTTTAAATCGGTAAACTTTAACTACGGCAAACACGAAGGTTTGCTGAATAACTTTAACCTGCACATTAATGCCGGTGAAAAAATTGGCCTGGTTGGTCGCTCCGGCGCGGGCAAATCCACTCTGGTGAATTTATTGCTGCGGTTTTACGATGTGGACAGCGGCAGCATATTAATCGACCAACAAAATATCGCCGACGTGAAACAAGAAAGTTTACGCGCACAAATTGGTATGGTGACGCAGGACACCTCGCTCCTGCACCGCTCTATTCGCGACAACCTGCTCTACGGTAAACCAGACGCTACCGAAGCAGAAATGGTTCAAGCAGCACAGCAAGCGGAAGCGCATGATTTTATTATGGGTCTCAGCGATAACGAAGGCCGCACCGGCTATGACGCCCATGTGGGCGAGCGCGGTGTAAAACTATCAGGTGGGCAGCGCCAGCGCATTGCTATAGCGCGGGTGCTCATTAAAAACGCACCCATTTTGATTATGGATGAAGCTACATCAGCACTCGACTCCGAGGTGGAAGCCGCCATCCAAACCAATTTAACCACGCTAATGCAAGGCAAGACTGTAATCGCAATCGCGCACCGTTTATCCACCATCGCGGCGCTGGATCGTTTAATCGTGTTGGATAAAGGCCAAATTATTGAACAGGGAACCCACAATGAATTGATTGCATTAGGCGGTGTGTATGCGCATTTGTGGGCACATCAGTCAGGCGGATTCCTGGGAGAGTTCTAGCACGTTTTTGAAATCATTTTCATTGTGATAAATGTGGCGGGTTGCTGCGCGAACCCGCCCTACTTACACACACAGCTACTTCTTGGCGAAATGTAAATCCCATATCACCAACAAAATTCCAATCAAAAAACCCACGTGGGCTAATACCGCACCCACCGCAAATAACCAACCCAAAAATACCGGGCCACCATCATCAGGGCCAAACAAACTGTACAGCATGATCGGCGCTGCACTTGCCAGCACCAACATCAAACTTAACGCAATTATTTTTATACCGCGCGGCGATTTACTATGCAGCACCATGCGGATGGGATTCCACATAGCCCTTACCACATCAAATCGTCAGGAATGACGTAGTCTTTATAGGGATCATCTTCATCCACTTTATTGTCTTGCTTGGTATTGGCAACCACCACAAATTTATCATCGCGCTGTGCTATTTTGTCAGCAACGATACGCGGCACCAGCTCGTAACCTTCACCCAATTTCACTACCGCTAATAAACCCCGCGCAATTTGCTCCAGCACCAAAGGCGATACCCGCATTTTCTTGATGAGCTTACCATCGGTAAAGTTGTACTCCACATCGCCATTACCCGCACCTTTAGATTGGCGATGATTTTCGATCAGCTGTTTAATTTGCGCAGCAATGGCTTTTTGTTGCAACTCCAAATCGCGCTGGCGATTTAATTCGCGGTCGCGCTCGATTTTTTCCAACCGCGCCTGCTCGGCCGATTGTTTTACTTCATCTATCACTTCTTCGCTGGAGCGGCGCGCCACATTGGTTTCTTTGCGTTTCTCTTTGTTGGCCTGTTTGGCTTTTTTGGCATCAATCAAACCGGCTTTTAATAGTTGGTCTTGCAAGGAGGCCATAATAAATTCTGCTCAAAAAATTAAGTTGTTGAATTAAGTTGTTGGATAGGCATTTGCCGGGTAATGCGCCCTCACCCACGCAGCACGTTTGGCAATCGCACGGCGTTTTTCATCGCTCTGCGCGTCCAGGTGTTTTACCTGTAACGCGAGGCGCGGATGCTTGACGAATTTTTCGCGATGTTTGGCGAGAAATTCCCAGTACAGCGTGGTAAAGGGGCAAGCATTTTCCGTTTCAGCAGCATCGGGCTGGTAAACACAGCCATCGCAGTAATTGCTCATTTTGGCAATGTAGCGACCAGTGGCAATGTAGGGCTTGGACGCCATTATGCCACCATCGGCGTACTGGCTCATCCCCAATACATTGGGCAATTCCACCCATTCCACCGCATCCACATACATAGCGAGATACCAAGCGTGAATTTGCTGCGGTTGCACCTGCCACAGCTGGGCAAATAAACCGGTCACCATTAACCGCTGGATGTGGTGCCCATAGCCGTGATCCAATACTTGTTTGATGCTCTGCGCCAAGCAGTTCATGTCCACCGCACCGGTCCAGTAAAAATCCGGTAGGTTGTGCTGGGCGTCCAGCGCATTCATGGTTTGCCACTGCGGCATCAAGCTCCAATAAAGTCCGCGCACGTACTCGCGCCAGCCGAGAATCTGACGAATAAAACCCTCCACGGCATTTAAAGGCACAGCTCCTTTTTGATAGGCGCGCTCGGCGGCGGTGATCACCTCCAGAGGCGAGAGCAGTTTGAGATTAAGTGCCGCCGATAAGCGCGAGTGGTAGAGCCAGGGTTCGTTAGTCCACATGGCATCCTGATATTCACCAAACAGCGGCAGATTTTTGTCGATAAAAAAGTCCAACAATTGCAGCGCCTGGTTGCGATTAACCGGCCAGCCAAAACTGATTAAATTACCAGGATTAGTGGGGAAGAATCGCTCAATTGTCGCGATGGCACTCTGGGTCACGGCATCAGCCGGAAATACTAATGCGGCATCCAGCAAGCCAGGGCCTTGCGCCGAAAAGGACCCGCGATTGTCTTTATCGTAATTCCACTCGCCGCCTTCGGGCTGATCACCGCGCATTAAAATGCCGGTGCGCTTGCGCAATTGGCGATACCAATATTCCATACGCCACTGTTTTTTACCTTTTTGCCAAGCGGTAAATTCGCCGGGTTGGGCGATGAAATGATTATCCGCCAGCAGCTCCAACGGCAGATGGTGTTCGGTGCAAAAGCGCCGGAAGGCTTGCAGCACCCGATGATCCCCCGGCAACACCAAACGCAGTTGTGCAGGCTGATAGTGCGCCAGCGTTGCTGCAAGCGCAGCGGAAAAATCGCGTAGGCAAAGCTCATCCAGCGAAATGTAATGCAGCGGCAATTTTTCATCGCGTAGGATTTGTGCAAAGTGTCGCATGGCCGCCAGAAACATCACACTGCGCTGTTTATTGGAGGGAACATGGGTACTTTCGCCCTGCACTTCTGCCATCCACAACAGATCTTGTCCGGGATCAAAATCATCAAACAACGCACTATCGCAATTGAGTTGGTCGCCCAAAATCACACACAAGCGGCGAATATTTGCAGGGGGGTTGTCGCTTGTGGGCGCAGTTTTTGTAGCAGGCTTAGTCATTGATTGGTTTTATCCTTGGTTTTTCGCGCGGAACTAGCGCAAGCTTTGGAACAATATTTAACCTCTTGCCACACCCGCTCCCATTTCTTGCGCCAGCTAAAAGGGCGCTGGCAGTGAACGCAGATTTTCTCGGGTAAATGTTGTTTTTTCATAATGTCATCTATACGTGCCGGGGCGTTTTGCTAATACGAAAGCGCCGCCTGCTGGTATCATTCGCGCCTTATTTATCCTCGTGTAAACCTGACTATGCCAACCAACACCATCAAACGCTGGGACATATTTTGCCGTGTGATCGACAATTTTGGTGATATTGGCGTGTGCTGGCGCTTGGCGCGCCAGTTGGCGGCGGAGCATCAACAGCAGGTACGTTTATGGGTGGATGATATTGCATCGCTAAAACGCATCTGGCCAGAGACCAATATGCAAGAACATCAGCAGCTGGAAGGTGTAGAAGTGCGCATCTGGCATGCGGCGTTTGATGCATCAACTCAGCCCGCCGACGTAGTAATTGAAGCCTTTGCCTGTGATATTCCAGACACTTACCTACAAACAATGGCGAAACTCAAGGCCAGCGGCAAAGCGCCGGTTTGGATCAATCTGGAATACCTGAGCGCTGAGCCTTGGGTAGCAGAATGCCATGGCATGGCCTCCGTTCACCCAGCCACAGGCTTGCGCAAAACCTTTTTCTTTCCTGGCTTCAGTGCGCCTACTGGCGGTTTGTTGCGGGAGCAAAACCTGCTTAGCCAGCGCGATGCATTTTTTCGGTCGCAGTGGCTTAATCAGATGAACATAGACCCAGCACCCAACAGTCTGCTGATCTCCCTGTTTGCTTACGAGAATCCCGCCATTGGTGGTTTACTAGCCGCGTGGAAGCAGTCATCACAACCAATCCACTGCTTGGTACCGGAAGGGAAAATTCTCAGCAGTATTAATCAACACTTGGGTAAAACCCTGGTCTGTGGCGATATTTATCAATCCGGCAGCCTGACAGTGCAAGTCATCCCTTTTCTCACCCAGACCGAATACGACAAGTTGCTCTGGGCCTGCGACATTAACTTTGTCAGGGGTGAGGATTCTTTCATCCGCGCCCAGTGGGCCGGAAAACCGGTGGTATGGCATATCTATGTGCAAGATGACGATGCACATCTGGTCAAATTACAGGCATTTTTAGCCGTCTATGTACCCAAAGATCAGGCGCTCAGGTCGGCCATAACCCAATTCTGGCTCGATTGGAATGAAGCCGGACATACCGATAGCAGCTGGATCACCTTGATAAACCTGCTGCCCGCATGGCAGGAGCACTGCAAAACCTGGACTCAGGCACTGAGCGAAACACCGGATTTAGCACAACAACTATGCAACCATTGCCTGGCAATGCCGGGCTAAAAAAGCACTACAGAAAAACACCAAAGAACTGTATAGTAGCGCGCCGATTTCAAACCCGGGACCTCTGGGGGCTTAAGGCCCGCGCGCTCTGCGAACCAAGGCTTCCCTCCTATTCGTTAACCATTGCAAACTGGGATTTACCATGAAAAATGCTCAAGAATGCCGCGCAGGCAACGTTCTGATGATCGACGGCTCACCCTGGGTTGTTCAAAAAGCGGAATACAACAAATCCGGCCGTAACTCTGCCGTAGTTAAAATGAAATTGAAAAACCTGCTGAGCGGCATCAACACCGAAACAGTTTACCGTGCAGACGACAAATTCGACGACATTCAACTGGATCGTAAAGAAGTAACCTACTCCTACTACGCCGACCCAATGTACGTATTTATGGACCCAGAGTTCAATCAATACGAAGTAACTGCTGAAGAATTGGGCGACCTGTTGCCCTGGATGGAAGACGGCATGGAAGACGTATGTGATGCGGTGTTCTACGACGGTAAAGTAATCTCCGTAACTCCACCTAACGCCATCACTCGCGAAGTGGCTTACACCGAACCTGCAGTACGTGGCGACACCTCAGGTAAAGTGATGAAGACCGCCAAACTCAACAACGGCACCGAACTGCAAGTGGCGGCGTTTGTTGAAATCGGTCAAAAGATTATCATCGACACCCGTACTGGCGAATACAAGTCTCGCGCTTAATCGCAGAGCTGTATCGCAGTTAAAAAATGGCGCCCTTGTGGCGCCATTTTTATTGGTGTGTGGTATTGAACTATTTTTGTTGTTGAATATCTATCCATTTGTGTTTTTACTGACATCAGGATTTTAGTGTTAACAACAATAGGAAATATCATGCACACAATATCTTCACTCAAACTTTTACTTTCCCTTTCCCTCGCCTCACTAATTTCGTCTGCCCATGCCGATAGCTTGCACGACCTGCAACAAGCACTAAAAAAGTTTGAACAAAATTCACCGTTCAGTGCTCAAGTGACTGCCAGCGTGAAAAACCAAAACAAAGAAGGCGACGATCACAATATCAAAGAAGGCCTTGCCCAATTTGCGGTAGAACAAAACCCAGCGGGGTTACACATCCGCTATTCACCGGAACTACTCAGCAATATCGACCGGGAAACTGAAGCCAAAAAACAAAACCCACAAGCATCAACCCCCACAACCGAAGCGATGAATCGTTTCAACTATTCGGAAATCAGCATACTACTCAACCCCGTACGCGATATCGGAGACGATTTAAGCAAAGCACAATTAGTGAAGGAAGAACACGTCATCTACAACGGAAAATCCGCGCGTTTACTTCACCTACAAATTCCGCTTGAAAACCTGAGCGAAGAAGAGCGCAAAAATCTCAAAAAATACCGTACCGACCTGCAGTTCTGGATTGACGAAAATGGCACCCCGCTCGCGAGCCGCTCAACCGGAAAAGGCTCTGGTCGTTTTGCGCTAGTCATCGGATTTGAGTTTCATTTTGATGTTGAAAAAACCTATATCACCCAAGGCAACCGATTATTGGTTGCAAAGCTTTCATCGACATCCGGCAGCAGTGGTGCCGGTATGGATACTAACGAAGCGATCACGGCAAGTTTGAAATTGCTGAATTAGCCCAAGTGCACGCGGAATTATTTTTAGATGATAGTGGTCAATTTTTTATTTTCGCAGCGCCCAAAAGAGTCGAGGCAACAACAACGCCAATAAAATCACCCCAAATAATACCGCCTCAAAATAACTGGAACGCACCTGCATAAACACATGCACCCAGGCAAGAATTGCAATTAAGTAAATACTTTTATGCAGTCGTATCCAGTTATTCCCCAAGCGTCGCATCATTGATTTAGTTGAAGTAATTCCCAACACAACCAACAAAATAACAGCAGGGATAGTAACCAGAATATAAGGCCGCTCGACCAATTCTTTTCCGAAGCGAGAAAAGTCCAACCCTAAAATAAAAACCAGAAAAGCAAGTACATGCAAAACGGCATAAAAAAGTGTAAATTGGCCCAACATACGCCGATGGGGTTGCAACCAGCGGAAGTGAAAACTTTTGAAATTGATAAAACGCCGCAGCGGTGTTACGGCAAGGGTGATAAACAAAAAATAGATTGTCCACTCACCCGTAAACAACACAATGGTTTTAGCTGGATCTGCACCCAGCTGATTTGTCAGTGTTTTATAAACAATAAATACCAGTGGAATCAATGAGAGGAAAAAAATCAGAACTCGTCGCCACAATACAGGCATAACAATCACTCTCAATAAAATTTACGCAAATCCATATCTTTATACAGATGCGCCACCTGCTCCGCGTAACCATTAAACAATTGCGTAGGAATAATGTTCGGGCGCAATAAACCGCTCGGCAAACGTCGCTCTTCCGCTTGACTCCAGCGTGGATGACTCACTGAAGGGTTTACGTTAGCGTAAAAACCGTACTCATCAGGCGCGAGCATACTCCAGGTGGTTTTAGGTTGCTTTTCGGTGAACTCGATTTTCACAATGGATTTGATGTATTTGAAACCATATTTCCACGGCACTACCAAACGCAGCGGCGCACCGTTTTGATTAGGCAACACCTTGCCATACAAACCCACCGCCAAGGTGGTTAAGGGGTGCATGGCTTCATCCATGCGTAAACCTTCGCGGTATGGCCAATCGATGGTGCTAAAACGGCTTTTTTGCCCGGGCATTTCTGAGGGACGCTCAAGCGTGGTGAACGCCACATATTTTGCTTTACTGGTTGGCTCAGCGCGCTTAATTAAATCGGCCAGTGAAAAACCCACCCAGGGCACCACCATTGACCATGCCTCGACACAGCGCAAGCGATAAACCCGCTCTTCCAGTGCAATACCTTTTAATAAATCTTCCAGTGCAAAGGTGCCGGGCTTGCCAACCTCACCCGCTATTTCAACTGTCCAGGGATTTGTTGTTAACACATGGGCTTTTGCGGCGGGATCCGTTTTTTCGTAGCCGTATTCATAAAAATTGTTGTAACCAGTAATGTGCTCGTAAGGCGTAAGCGCATCAGGGATAACTTCCTTATTCGAACTTGCCTCAGCGATTTGTTGTTTTAGCCAATCAGGCCCTTTTACTTCTGCCTCAGTCACCTGACCAGGTGCCGCTAAAATACCCGGCGCGGCGGCCACACCAACACCCAGTGCAGCAACACTCATCGCACCGCGCATAAAATCGCGGCGCGCGTTATAGATTGCTTCAGGGGTAATTTCGGAAGATGGGATATCGCTTGGTCGCTTGATAATCATATTGACCTCGGTAATGCGGAAGGATTTGCTCTATAGACTCACGGCAGACACATTTGTTACTTGAGCAGCGCAAAAACATAATTTCTGCCGTTGTGGTCGCACACAAAATAGCGATCACCCAAGGTGTCACAGTCTGTGATGCTCAACGCCGGAGGTACACTAACTGACTCGCTGACGGCCATCGCTGCCTTATCTTTCTTAAGAAAGCCAAACATAGTTTCAAAACGTTGCGCGAAATCCAATCCTTTGGTTTGTAAATCTTGATAAAGATAGGCGAACTTTCGATAAGTCATGGTCACCGCACACAGGCCAATTTCACACATTTTGTCGATGTATTTTTCGTAGCTCGCCGCTAGCGTCACTGAACTACCTTTCACGTTCGGCAACGCCATAGTGTTATAGGCGTCTAGCGCACCAGCCGCGAGACGGTGATTGGCTTTATTCCCTAATAGTTCGTAGTTGGTGTCAACACAGCGAATGTGACGCCCTTGTAATTCACACGCTGACGAATTCATAGGGCTTGATTCGATCAAATTATTACGTGCAGAAACAACACGTGGTTCACCGATAGAAGAACGAACGGAAGTAGGCGCAAGGGTTGGGGCTAGATTGGCAGGCAATAGCGCTGGGGATAATTTTTTTACCGGTGCGGGTAACTTGATTGCATTGCGTTCTGCCGGGCGTTTTAACAGCGAAAACTGAACCTGTTCGTTATTCTTTTTAAATTGATGAAACGGCGGTAAATTTTTAAGTTGTGCTTTGGCTTGCAACTGACAATAGACTTGCTCGTAATAGGTTTCGGCCGAGGCAAAACAAAAGGTGTCCGCCTTGGCGCCACTAGTCAGTAACCATAAAAAAATGATACTGAAACAATAATGACGCATGGGCATTCACCTTTTTATCTATTAATGCGTAATCAACCAACATTGGTGGATTTTAGGGTTGCGTTTAAAATCCTCATCAATCGTTTGTGCGCTGATATCCTTAATAGTGAAACCGCTGAGCGCATCGGCATCCAATTTAAAACTGCGCAGATTGTTAGAGAAAATCAGCGTACCGCCCTCTGCAAGTGAACGCATGGCATTGTTGATCATACCCACATGATCGCGCTGCACGTCCAACACATCTTCCATCCGTTTTGAGTTGGAAAAGCTGGGCGGGTCGAGCAGAATCAAATCAAATTGCTGATCGTTATCTTCCAGCCACTGTAAACAATCTGCCTGCTCCAAACGGTTGCGCGATTCACTCAAACCATTTAACGCATAATTCTTACGCGCCCAATTCAAGTAAGTGTTAGACATATCCACACTCACGGTATAACGCGCGCCCGCCATGGCGGCGTGTACACTTGCGGTTGCGGTGTAGCAAAACAGGTTCAGGAAACGTTTGTCTTTAGCCATATTCGCAATCATCAAACGCACAGGGCGATGATCGAGGAACAAACCGGTATCCAAATACTGCCACATATTGATGTGCAGTTTGGCCTGCCCTTCCTGCACACTAAACACATCACCTGTCGGGCGCTCACTGATTTTTTCGTACTGACTGGTGCCCTTATTGCGGCGGCGTTGTTTGTAGCTGATATTTGCGGCGGGAATATCCAGCACAAATGGTACGGCCATTTCAATTTCAGCAAAACGCTGTGCGGCGCGATCTTCATCGACCGATTTGGGCGCCGCGTATTCCTGTACATGGGCGTAAAGTTGCGGAGCATGATAGGACTGGGTTTGACCGCGATAAATATCAATGGCAGCCGAATATTCCGGCATATCTGCATCGTATAAACGGTAGCAACTGATATCGTTTTTCTTCGCCCACTTTTCCAATTGTTTGAGGTTTTTTTGCAGGCGATTTACCAGCATCTGCGCGCCATTAGACAAGGCAGCAGCTTGCTCTTTTTTGTTTTCGATTTTGACGCGCTGTTCTGCTTCTTTGCGCTCTGTATCATCTTTACTAAAACGCGCATCCTGTTCAACACGGCTTTGCACAAACGCCTCGCTGCTGATGCTAAACATCAACAGTTCGCTGGGGATGGTGCCATTAAAGAATTTGTATTTTTTATCGGCGCGCAAACCCATTTGTTTGCCCAGTTCCGGGTTACCGGTAAACACACCCGCACGCCAACCTTGGAATTCATTGCGCAACCGCTCGCCCAAGTGGGCATACAATAATTTTAGCGATTCAATTTCACCCAAGCGCTCACCGTAAGGCGGGTTGCTAAGCACCAAACCAAATTCCATTGTTTTATTGTGCGTCGGTTTAACAAAATCGGCCAATTCTTTGCGGCTCACACGCAACCAGTGATCCAACTCGGCGCTGACAATATTTTCTTCTGCCGCGCGAATCACTTTTATATCGGCGTCATAGCCGCGAATTTCCGGTAAATTTTCACGCGCGAGGCCGATTTTTTTGCGCTCGAACGCTTCATCGCGCAACGCCAGCCAAATGTCATTGCGATGATTCAACCAGCGCTCAAAACCAAAACTGCCGCGCAACAAGCCGGGCGCAATATCCGCTGCTATTAACGCCGCTTCAATCAAAATTGTTCCAGAGCCACACATAGGGTCCAGCAGCGCACCACCTTGCGCGGCAATCTCTGGCCAACCGGCGCGAATCAAAATACCCGCTGCCAGATTTTCCTTCATAGGCGCACTGCCCTGTTTAATGCGGTAACCGCGGCGATGCAGACTGTCGCCCGACAAATCGATACTGACAATTACTTTGCTCTTGGATAGACGCACATTTACCCGCAAATCCGGGTCGCGTTTGGCGACGGAGGGGCGCTCGCCGCTGAAATCGCGCAGACAATCGACAATCGCATCTTTTACTTTTACCGCGCCAAACTGGGTATTACGGATCGCATCGTTAGTGCCAATAAAATCCACTAACAGGCTACCACTCGGGCTTAAATGCTCCTCCCAGCGCAACTCACGTACACCGTCATAGAGTTCTTCCTGACTATTGGCCTCGAAACTTGCAAGCGGTAGTAACACCTTATTGGCCAAACGCGACCAGAGGCAGACCCGGTACGCCAGCTCTATATCGCCAGAAAAATAGATGCCCGCAACCGTCTCGCGCAGGTCTTCTGCGCCAAGGGTTTGCAGCTCGGTATAGAGCAAGCCTTCCAGCCCTTTGGGGCAGGTAGCGAAATATTGATATGTCATTAATGTTTCCAATATGAACTTTTCTGAACCACACCTGACTAAACAAAGGTGTTTGTCATTAAGTTGTCAAATACATTTGCTAGGCCGATATGCCATATAGAACGGCCTATGTATAAAAATTTAATCGTTCACGACGCAGGTTAAATCTGGTGTACTCACCCAACCTGTTAACGCTAAGGAGAATCCAAGAACCAGTCAGACCGGCAAGTGAAAGACCGCAACACCGCTTTCGTCGATAACTAAAACCTATCGATAATCCACAACTTAGAGGTGCTATAACTGATGAAACGTCAAAAACGTGACCAAACAGAACGCGCATTTGTAAAAGGGTATCAAGCAGGTATTGATGGGCGTTCAAAAAGTCTTTGCCCCCATGAAACAGGCCAAGCTCGCCAACAATGGCTAAATGGCTGGCGCGAGTCGCGCATTGATCAATGGGATGGCTACAGCCGTTTGGCACAGGTTCAAAAGGTTAACAACATTCAACCCATGGCCATGAGTGGCTAATGTTTAACTCGCCTTATTGGCATCGAACACAGTCCTACAAATTTTTTACCCAATCATGTTAAATGAATAAGCCCGCTACTGCGGGCTTTGTTCTATTCAGGGCATTAATTGTCGATTTATAACACAGCAGTTTGACCAGCCCTACCAACTTACAGACCTTTTTGATAACTGGCGATCCCTTGCGCGGCGCGTGCAATCAGCGCAGGGCCTTCGTAAATAAATCCACTGTAAATTTGTACCAGGCTGGCTCCAGCGCGGATTTTATCGGCGGCACTCGCGCCATCCAAAATCCCGCCTACGCCAATAATTGGCAACTTCCCGCCCAGGCAAGCATTGAGGGTTTTGATCACATAAGTGCTCTTATCGCGCACAGGCAAACCACTCAGACCACCGGCCTCATTGCCATTTTCATACTCTTCCACACCCACGCGGGTGATGGTGGTATTAGTAGCGATAACGCCATCCATACCTTCTTGCAACAGAATACCAGCAACTTGGTGGATTTCGCCTTCATCCATATCCGGGGCGATTTTTACCGCGATAGGTACATAGCGACCGGTTGCCTTGTGCAAGGCGGTCTGTTCCGTTTTGAGTGGCGCTAACAATTGCGACAGCGAGTCGCCAAATTGCAAGTTGCGTAGACCGGGAGTATTGGGTGACGAAATATTCACAGTGATGTAATCAGCGTAGTCATAGACTTTACGCAGGCAGGTCAAATAATCATCTACCGCATTTTCAACGGGCGTTACCGCATTTTTACCGATGTTAATGCCGAGGATCCCGTTATAACGGCGTTTTTTAACCTGCGCGACCAAGTGGTCAACACCCTTATTGTTAAACCCCATGCGATTAATAATCGCTTGGGCTTCAGGAATGCGAAACAAACGCGGTTGCGGATTGCCGGGCTGCGGGCGCGGAGTAATAGTGCCAATCTCCACAAAACCAAAACCTAAGGCGCCAAGCGCATTAAAATAATCACCATTTTTATCCAAGCCTGCGGCAAGCCCAACCGGGTTGTCAAAGCTTAGCCCCATAACCTGCACCGGGTTGCTAGGCACCTTGCTGGTAAACAGACTCAAGAGACGCAAGCGCTCAGCGGCGCCGAGCATATCCAGGCTGAGTTCATGGGAGGTTTCGGCGTCGAAGCGGAATAATACATCGCGAATATGCTGATACATGGCAGGCTCTTGGCAGATCAATAAAGGGAGTCAAAACAGGGCGCAAGGATACTGGATTACAGCCCCCAAATCACCCCAAACCTTGAGTTTATCCACCCAGGCGCTGGATGGATTGAAAGCGATTATCCTCATCAAAATTAATTTGAAATGTGCCGCGCACCCCATTGTGCAACACAAACGGCCGCAAAATACCCGCCGGAAAACGAATACTGCGGCCATCTATACTCTGGGCAAAAACGGTTTTGGCGCTGCCTTCATACAAGCGCTGAAATTCTTCGGCTGAAATAGCCAAGCTGACTACAATACTTTTCAAGAAAACCCCACAACAAAAAAACAAATACGACAAAACGAAAAGCCATTCTAATCAGATTTTAAATTGCAGGGTATTTTCCAATAGACGATCCGCCCCCTGACGCAGATTCAAACTGTAACCGAGGGTTTTCTGCACCTGATCCAATATATTTTCCGACGAATCGCCCAACTCACGGGTACTGCGCGACATTTGTTCTGCCACTGCCGCTTGTTGTTCGGCAGCGGTAGCGATTTGGGTATTTAAATCGCGCAACATTTCCACACTGTGCACTATTTGTTGCAGCGACTCACCGGCACTGGCGGCACTTTGCACCGAACTCTGGGCGCCGTCAAAACTCTGCAAAATAATATCCACCGCTTTACCCGCACGCTGCTGTAATTTCTCAATCACAGCGCGGATTTCCGCCGTTGAATCCTGGGTACGTTTTGCCAGCGAACGCACCTCATCGGCCACCACTGCAAACCCTCTACCCTGCTCACCTGCGCGCGCTGCTTCTATCGCCGCATTCAGTGCAAGCAAATTCGTCTGCTCGGCAATACTGCGAATTACCTCCAGCACCGCACTGATGTCCGCCACATCGCGTTGCAATTCAGTGATGATTGTTTTGGCTTCACCCACATCACTTCCCAAACGGTTGATGACCGCTATAGCCTCATTCACGCGTGCGCGCCCTTCAATTGCCGTGTCGCGTGCAATATCGGTAGCGGAGCTGGCCTCCACGCAGGTGCGGGCCACTTCGCGCACAGTAGCCGCCATTTCAGTGGCCGCCGACGCAGACTGTTGGGTCTGGTTATTCTGCTGATCCAACTCACCTTTAGTGACGTCTGTTACGGCTTGTAGCTCAACCGATAATTTATTAACTTGATCTGCCGACCCTTGGATATTATTGATCAAGCGCGATACCTGATTCACCATCGCGGCCAGATTATCAGCAACTTCACCGATGACATCCTTGCTGCTCACCTGCAAGGTCTCAGAAAAATTACCGTTTTTGAGCGATTGTGTCAGGTTGTTTACGGAGTGCACGCTGGCATTGAGTGCAGCGAGAATTCCCATCGCAACATAGCACCCCAGAATCACGCTCCCCAAGGCTACTGCTAACAGCAGTAGCCGCGTATCGGCAGCTTGTGCACGTGCAGTTGTTGCACTGCGCATCAACTGCTCGCTGGCAAGCACGTCCACTGCGGCCAGCGCATCAATCACTGTTGTTGCCTGCGCAAAAAACACGCTATTAGTGACAACGGGCGATGCAGGTGCGAGCGCATCTTGTAGCAGCATAGAATCAAAAAGAGCAGCGGATTTATTGAATTTATCGACTGATGTTGAAAAATAATTGGCGAGGGTTTGATCCTGATTTAACAACTGGATTTGCTGCTCAAAACTGGTCAATGCTCTCTTTACGCCAAAATGCAACCCAACCAATGTTGCGCGTTCCTCAGATGTAATTACCTGATCGGTCAAGGCACCGGCACCACGCCCCCGCAACTGCCCGAGCAATTCCTGGAGTTCAGGAATTTGAAACAGGGTTAATTGCGAGAGGTAATAATTGTCGCGCGTGGATTGCAGTTCAATATCAAAATAATCCACCAGTAATTTAATATCAGCTTGCACGCGCGCGACTAACTGCGTGTGCCCGATAAAACTTTTTGCAGCATCTTTCTCGATAGCCGCCAATTTTAGTGCGCGCCAGGATTGCTCTATTTCTGATAATGCAGAATTAAATGCAGTAGTTTCATCAATACGCTTGATTACCAATGCAAAGTCCTGATCCAGCTTTTGCTCAAGCTGCTGCAGAGCTGGTGCTTTATCGCTTGCTCCTGCCAGATACTGCGCCATGAGGCCGCGATGTTGCGCCAACCCAAGAGCGATAGGTTTTACCGCGAGTATCAATTCCACACCGGTTTGGGTGCGCACCGCCGCCGCAACCGTACGATTATTTTGCAACCATTGCTGGCTTAACAACCACACAAATGGCAACAGAAAAATAAGTACAATGGTGAGCAATTTGCTGGAGAAAGACATTTTATTTGCCAGCTGAACGGCTGGCGCAAAGAGACTGGACATAGCTATTCCCTGATAACAGTTAACAATAAAATAAACAGCGGGCATACCGCACCGCCGAGTTAATCACGCACAATTGTCCAGCGTCTCGCAGTGCTGGGTAGCTTGTGCCAAGTCCAACAGGTCACGCAGCGCGACTGCAATCATCGCAAAATCGGTTCCATTGGCGGCCTGTAATTCATTGACCATGGATTTCCAACGCGCAATTAATAATTGATGCTGCGCACTCCAGCGCTCAATAAGCTGCTCCAAATCCATCGTATCTTCCATCAACCTTACTAACGCCACACTCAGATTGCGCAACTGTGATTCCAGGTCGCCCAGGTAGGTTTCGCGCGCCATGGCCTGCCAAAAATTATCCACTGGCAAATTGGAAATCTGTGCAGAAAACCAAGGCAAACTTAAATAATTTCCCAATGCAAAATACACTTTAGCCAAACTTTCCACGGGCTGATTGGCAATGCGCGCGGCCTCTATCACACTTAAACCGGAATAGAGATCCGCTGGGTGTGCCACACGTTTAATAAGCGTTTCTGGTAAACCCAGCGCACGCAAATGGTCTGTAGCGGCCAACCATTCCTGCAATGTCTCACCATTAAGTAAATGCACTAAATTTTCATTGATATGCATCATACCCGGGATAAATAGCTGCACTTCGGTTGCAGGGTTTAAATAACTGCGGCGATTGCGCAAAAACCAGCGTGTCGCGCGGCGAATTTTGCGCATCATGCCGTTAATCATTTGCAACTGCAGTGCAGATGAAATACTGATTGATGTTCGCTCAAGCGCGATTAAAAACTCGGGCATAGCGTAAATATCACGAGCGATTACATAGGCTTTAGCAATATCGTCTACACTCGCACCTGTAGATTCCATCAAGCGCTGCGCAAAACTAATGCCCATGGTATTTACCATATCATTGGCAATTTGCGTGGCGACTATTTCATGGCGCAAACGGTGATTGCGCAACGCCATGGGAAATAACTGCGAAATTTTTTGTGGAAACGCTGTTTCAATAAATGCCGCCATGTAATCATCGTCGGCAATAGCAGCTTGCGCGAGATCTTCTTTTAACACTGCCTTGGCGTAAGAAATGAGGATCGCCAACTCGGGGCGGGTTAAGCCTTTACCTTGTGTTTGTCGCTCCAATAAATTCTCATCACTCGGCAAAAACTCCAATTTGCGATTTAACCGCCCCTGCTGTTGCAAAGCATTCATCATCCGGCGATATTCCGCGCTGCGCGCCAGTGCATCCGACTGCGCCACACTTATTGCTTGCGCTTGACGGCGATTGTTATAGAGCACTAGCTGGGCTACGTTATCGGTCATATCTACCAATAATTGGTTGCGCTGTTTTTGGGTGAGATCACCATTAACGACAATTTCATTTAATAAAATTTTGATATTGACCTCGTGGTCCGAACAATCCACACCACCGGCATTATCAATAAAATCCGTATTGCAGGCGCCACCCTGCAAACAGTATTCGATACGACCGCGCTGAGTCATACCCAAATTACCGCCTTCACCAAATACTTTGCAGCGCAATTGTTCGCCATTAACGCGCAAACTGTCATTGGCCTTATCACCCACCTCGGCATGGGTTTCAGCCGCTGCTTTGACATAAGTGCCTATGCCGCCATTCCAAATTAAATCTACCGGCGCCTGCAATAATTGATGAATAAATTCGGTGGGTGTGAGGTTGGTCGCATCGATTGCAAAACGCGCGCGTATTTGCGGGGTGAGCACAATCACTTTTGCGCTACGCTCAAATACGCCACCGCCTTCGCTGATTAAATGTTTAGCGTAATCACTCCAGCTACTTTTAGGCAGTGCAAACAACCGTTGACGCTCGGCAAAACTGGCGGCAGGGTCAGGTTCGGGGTCGATAAAAATATGCTGATGGTTAAACGCGGCCACCAACTTCAAGGCTGATGAAAGCAACATCCCATTGCCAAATACATCACCCGCCATATCACCAATACCTAACACGGTAATGGGTTGGCTTTGCACATCAATTTCTTTTTCCAAAAAGTGGCGCTGCACGGAAATCCACGCACCGCGTGCGGTAATACCCATACCTTTGTGGTCATAACCCTGACTGCCACCTGAGGCAAAGGCATCCCCCAACCAATGGTTATATTCCTGAGAAATTGTATTGGCGATATCAGAAAAACTGGCGGTACCTTTGTCCGCCGCTACCACCAGGTAAGGATCATTATCGTCGTAACGCACTACATTATTGGGCGTTACCACACTGCCATCAATTAAATTATCGGTAAGGTCTAATAAGCCGCGAATAAACCATTGATAACACGCTATCGCTTCTTGTTGTTGCTGTTCGCGCGTGGCATTGGCAGGCATTTTTTTGCATACAAATCCGCCCTTGGCACCGCTCGGAACAATCACCGCATTTTTAACCTGCTGGGCTTTTACCAAGCCCAACACTTCGGTGCGATAATCCTGCAGGCGATCTGACCAGCGCAAACCACCGCGCGCTACTTTACTGGTGCGCAAATGCACACCTTCCATACGTGTTGCGTACACAAAAATTTCAAACAATGGTCGCGGCTCGGGAACTTCTGCCAAACCTCGCGGTGAAAATTTAATGGAGAGATAAGGTTTATAAGCACCGAGTTCATCGCACTGATAAAAATTGGTGCGCAAACTATTATCGATTAGCGCCATAAAACGACGAATGATGCGATCGTCGTTCAGGTTTTGTACCTGATCCAAATCGCCAACAATGCGCGAGCGAACTGCGTCGATTTGTGCGGCAGTAGATTCACCCTGCACAAGCGGATCAAATTTGTGGTGAAACAATTCAACCAGCTGGCGCGTTAGATCGGCTTGATTCACCAGCGCCGTCGCCATGTAATTAATACTGAAAGGAAATAAGGTTTGATGCATATAATTGGCATAGGCGCGCAGCATCACCACTGAGCGCCAGTGCAAACCTACACTACCCACCAAGGTATTAAACGCATCGTTATCGGCATCGCCCTGCCAAATAGCAATAAAAGCATCGGCAAGTACGGTTTTTAGCGCTGAAAATTCCAGAGTAGATTCTGCTTGATGCGCGAGTTTGAAATCATGCACCCACACCACCTGACCAGAGGTGCTACGAATATCATGAGCACTTTCACTGATAACCCTGAAACCCAAATTCTCCAACACCGGAATAACATCGGACAGTGCCAATGTGGTTGTGGGGTGAAAAATTTTGAACTGTAAACTTGCGCCCTGCTCCTGACCACGCAGCTGGTAAATACTGAGCGCGATAGGTACAACATTTGTGCTGCTGCGCGGTATCTGCTCCAGCAAGGATTGAATTGTGTGAATATCCTGCACAGCGGTGCGCGCATCATATTGCTCCTGATACGCCGACGAAAAAGCATCGCGAAACTCGCGCAACAGTTGGGCACTGGCCTCTTCGCCATGAGCTTCCTGCAGTGCGCCCAGTAAAAAATCTTCCCAAGAGCGGGTGATATTCACAATGCCGGCTTGCAGTGCCGCGACATCCACCTGTAGCGGCACATTTTTATCCAATTTAAATACCAGATAAACCCGAGCCAAAATGGATTCAGAAAAATAGGTGGTAAATTCGCATTCGTGAGAGCCTATGGCCTTGCCAATAAGCTCCTGAATGGCCAAACGAATTTTGGTAGAAAAATAATCGCGCGGCACATAGATAATAAAGTTAATAAATTTGCCAAAGGGATCGCGTCGCATAAATAAGCGCACCATGGAGCGCTCATTAATTCGCGCGACACCCATCAAGGTTTCGTATAGCTCGGCACTGCTGCTCAAAAATATTTCGTTGCGCGGAAAGGTATCCAATAGCTGACGAAAATTTTTGCCATCGTGACTGGATTCCAATAACCCGCTGCGCGCAAACACCTGGGCAACCTTGGTGCTAATCAGTGGGATATTGGCCGGGTTCATCAAATACACTGCTGAAGTGTAGAGCCCGAGAAAACGCGCCTCGCCAATCACTTCACCCTGGGCATTGAAGCGTTTGATGATTACATAATCCGAATAGGCATAACGATGCACGCGTGCGCGCAACGAGGATTTGGAAAACACAATGGGCTGCGGCACCAAATGAAAGCGCGCCATACCTTCGTTGAATAAATCCATCGCTAAGGTTGATGGTGGTGTATCGCGCAGGGCAAAAATCCCCAGTCGCTGGGCGGTAATTTCGCGCAGTGTTTTTTTGCCCTCCAGCTCACAAAATTCGTACTCGGAATAGCCCAGAAACGTGAATTTATCCTCTGTGAGCCAGCGCAAGAAGGCTTTGGTTTCCTGTACATGGGCAACGCAGGCGGCATCCTGCATAAAGTTCAAATTCTGTTCTGCGGCCAATGCGGCGGCGCGCATGGGTTGGTAATCCCTGACCACCTGTTCCACCTCAGCTAATACACTGCGCAAACCGCTGGTGATGGCCGCCAGTTCTTGTGCGTCACTGTGCGCACTGATCTCCATCACGATTAATGCTTCGTGATTTTCCGTGGTCGCTGCACCATTGCGCGCCTGTACGCTGACTAACTGCTGGCCGTCGCGCTCTACTTTCAACACGGTGCTTTTGATGGTGTAAATGGGAATGCCACGGCGATTTACCTCAATGCGCAGCGAATCCACCAAAAACGGCATGTCGCGCTGTAAAACGACCAACACCGTATGGGAACTGACCCAGCCATCCTCGGCCAGGCTTGGGTTAAACAGCCGTATTTTGGGCTGGCGGCGATCGTACAGCGCCATAAACTGCCACCACTGGTACACGCTGCCAAACACATCGCTCAGTCGCTTGCCGAGCAATTCATCAAGCGGATAGTGGTTGAAAAACATGCTGGCAAAATCGCCAAATACTGGCTGTTCTGCGGCAGGTAGCTGCTCGTTGGCATAACGCGTAAATTCTTCCAAAAATTCGGCTGGCTTATGCTGGCTCACCAAAGTACTGTTCATGGCATATGCTCCTGTTTGTGCCGCGACTGAATTCTTTAAGCCTAGTCGAAAAATCACTGTAAACACTTGAAATTACAGGGAACCGACACCAGTAAGAGCAGTCTATTTAGCACTTTTGTGGCGCTGTCGCGCGTGCTCGTAACGCCCTCAGCAATGACTAACCCTTAATCGCCCTCTTGATTACAACACAAGGTCTTCAACTCCAATGCAGGCATATCAACAATTACAGTCTCTGAACACCTGGCTTAACGATCAAATCATCGGACAGGAACATTTGACCCAGCGCCTATTAATTGCGCTACTTGCCGATGGCCACTTGTTAGTTGAAGGCGCGCCCGGCCTTGCCAAAACCAAGGCGATTAAAACCCTGGCTCAGGCTATTGAAGGCAACTTTCATCGCATTCAGTTCACTCCGGATTTATTGCCATCCGATGTTACCGGTACCGATATCTACCGCCCTGAGCAGCATCGCTTTGAGTTCCAGCCCGGCCCGATTTTCCACAATTTAGTACTCGCCGATGAAATCAACCGCGCGCCCGCCAAGGTGCAATCGGCGCTGTTGGAAGCTATGGCTGAGCGGCAAGTGAGTGTGGGCAGCAAAACCTACCCACTGCCTGGTTTGTTTATGGTGATGGCGACACAAAACCCCATCGAGCAAGAAGGCACCTATCCGCTACCCGAAGCGCAACTCGACCGCTTTTTATTACATGTGGTAGTGGATTACCCCAGCATTGATGCCGAGCGCCGTATTTTAAAATTGGCCCGCAATGAAGCCGCCGCGGTAAGCAGTGAGCAACCGGCGCAAATTTCCCAAGCAACCATTGAAGCCGCACGCAAAGAAATTCTGGCGATTCACATGGCCGAAAGTGTTGAGGACTACATCGTCCATTTGATCAACGCCACCCGCCGCCCCGCACAATACTCGGCGGAATTGGCCGGGCTGATCGAATACGGTGCCAGCCCCCGTGCCACTATCGCGCTGGACCGCTGCGCCCGAGCACACGCCTGGCTGGAAGGCCGCGACTTTGTCAGCCCCGACGACGTGCAAGCCGTGGCCCACGATGCACTGCGCCATCGCCTGATTTTAAGTTTTGAAGCCGAGGCAACCGGCACCACACCCGATCAGGCTATCAACCAACTACTTGCTGCCGTACCTTTGAGCTAATTGTTATGCGCAACCAACAGCAAGTTAAAAATGAGCAGCAGGAATTGAATCCGCGCGGTGCTTACACCGAATTAGCATCGTTATTGCGCTGCCGTTTTTCCGCACAGGATCTAAAACTCTTCGCTCACAGGCCGGCACGCAGTTTATTGTCCGGTGGTGAACGCACCCGTTTTCGTGGGCGGGGGATGGATTTTGAAGAAGTGCGTCTATATCAACCGGGCGATGATATTCGCTCCATTGATTGGCGAGTCACCGCGCGCACCCAAGTCGCCCACACCAAAATTTTTCGCGAAGAGCGCGAGCGCCCGGTATTTATGCTGGTGGATCAACGCTCGCCACTTTTTTTTGGCAGCACGCGCTGTTTTAAATCCGTACTCGCGGCGCACATTGCCGCCCTGCTCGGTTGGGCGGCGCTGGCCAACGGTGATCGTTTGGGCGCGTTGGTATTTGGCGATTACGACCAGCGCGATGTACGTCCGCGCCGCAGCAAACATGCGGTGCTGGAATTATTGCATCAGCTGCAGGATTACAATCACCGCCTTGTATCGCCGCTCATGCCCGAACCTGGCACGCTAGCCAATGGCCAACCGCAACAAGCAAACCGCCTGCAAGACATGTTGGCCGATGCACGACGTATCGCCAAACCAGGTTGTGCACTGTTTATCATCAGCGATTTTCACGATATGGATGAAAGCGCCGAGCAACAGCTGTTTGAGCTGGCTCGCCATACCGATGTCACCCTGATTCATATTTACGATCAACTCGAACGACAATTGATCAGCAACTCAGCGCTCACCATTAGCAATGGCCGTGAACGGTTGCAATTAGCCGCAAACGAAAAAGCATTTCAGCAAGCCTATAAAAATCAATTTGACCGACACCTGAACTTGCTCACAACCATCTGCAAACGCCTGCGTATTCCACTGCTAAGTTTTGCCACGCAAGACGATGTTCAGGATGGCTTGCGCAAAGCATTCGGACGTAAAAAATAAATTCACTGAAAAAGAACAATAGTTACTTATGCAACCGCCACCTATGCAAGCAACACCTTCACCACTGGATCAATTAGCCGACATTCATTTGCCCGACAGCCTAAGCTGGTGGCCACTCGCACCTGGCTGGTGGGTTTTAATCGCATTATTCATCATTGCCATTATTGGCTTTTTTATCTGGCGCACGCGCAAACAACAAAACTATTACCGCCTTGTTGCCCAGCAAGAACTCGCCGCTATTTATACGCAGTATCAGCAATCACAAGATACCGCTGCCTATTTGCACTCGCTCAGTGTGTTGTTGCGCCGCACCGCAATCACCGCTTACCCACAGAGTTTTAACGCCAGCATTAAAGGTGCAGAGTGGTTGAGTTGGTTGGATGCTGTTTGCCCGGCGCTCAACCAAAAATTTTCCAGCGAGCTCGGGCAAAGTTTATTAACCAGTGCGCACCAGAAGAATCCGCAGGTGGATGCCACCGGTTTGTACCAGCTCAGTGAGCAGTGGATAAAACTGCATTGCAATCATCGTCAAAAACTTCCCAGCCTACAAAAAGCCACCACACAAAAAGCTAGCGCAACAGCGGAGGCCAACCATGTTTGAAATGCATTGGCCTTGGTTACTTCTGTTGGCTCCCCTGCCCTTAGTGATGGCATTTATTCCCGCTAAAAAACGCATTGAAGCGGCGCTGCGGGTACCCTTTTATCAACACGCCAGCCAACTCGAACAACACAGTAAACTCGGCATTAATAAACGCCCGGCAAAATTATTGGCGCTGTGGCTGATTTGGATTTGTTGTTTATTCGCGGCGACCAATCCCCAGTGGGTTGGCGAGCCAACCAGCATGCCCTCTAGCGGGCGCGATTTATTAATGGCAGTAGATATATCCGGCAGTATGGAACAAACCGACATGGCCATTGCTGGTCGTCGCGTAACGCGCTTGATGGCTGTTAAAAAAGTGATTGGTGATTTTGTGGTGCGCCGCAATAGCGACCGCATGGGGTTAATTTTGTTTGGCGCCCAAGCTTATTTACAAGCGCCACTCACTTACGATCGCAAAACCGTTAATCAATTATTGCAAGAGGCACAAATTGGTTTTGCCGGGCGCGAAACTGCGATTGGCGATGCAATTGGTCTCGCGGTAAAACGCCTGCGTGATCGCCCGGATGCCAGCCGCGTACTGGTGCTCTTAACCGATGGCGCCAATACTGCAGGACAACTCTCACCCGATAAAGCCACCGAATTGGCGCAGCAAGCAAAAATTAAAATTTACACCATCGCGTTTGGCGCTGAGTCAATGGAGGTGCCAGGTATTTTCGGTTCGCGTACTGTTAATCCATCGCGCGATCTGGATGAGCCAACCATGGTTAACATCGCCGAAAAAACCGGCGGCAAATATTTCCGCGCTCGCAATTTGGAAGAGTTAGATAATATTCATCGCGAGCTGGATCGCCTTGAACCCATTGAAATGGAAACGGAAACATTTCGCCCGGTACAAACCCTATTTTACTGGCCACTGGCTATCGCTTTTCTGCTGAGCCTCTTGCTCGCCTGCCTGCATGTTTGGCAAGGCCGTGCAGCGCGCGTGGAGCATGCATAATGACTATTGAATCACTCCTTACACAGTTCCATTTTTTGCGCCCTTGGTGGTTAGGTGCACTGCTGCCCGTGGTAATTATCGCCCTATTGCTTTGGCATCAAAAACACAACGCCAAACAATGGCAGCAAATGGTTGCACCTGAACTTTTACATTATTTATTGGATGGTCAAACCACGCGCATTAAACCTTGGCAATTATTGGCCTTATTGTTTGCGTGGGTTGTGAGCTGCATTGCACTCGCGGGCCCCAGCTGGGAAAAACGCCCGGTGGCAGTGGAACAAAATCAGCAAGCACTGGTAATTATGTTAGATCTCTCCCCATCCATGATGAGCGAAGATTTAAAACCCTCGCGTTTGGTGCGCGCCCGTTTAAAAATTGCCGACATGTTACGCCAGCGGGAAGATGGTCAAACCGCATTGTTAGTCTATGCGGGTGATGTGCATGTAGTGACACCACTCACCGACGACACCGAAACCATTAACAATATTATTCCCGCACTGCACCCCAACATCATGCCAGCGCAAGGCAGCAATACCGAAGCGGCCGTCAACCGCGCACTGCAATTATTAAAAGACTCATCAATTACGCAAGGCGATTTATTGTTAATCACCGACGGCGTGGATGAGGATGCGCAATACACAGTGCGCGATATTATGAATCGCGAACCGCAATATCGTTTGTCGATTCTCGGTGTAGGTGGTGATACTCCCACACCCATTCCCAGCAGCAAAGGTGGTTTTGTGCGCGACAACGCACGCAACATAGTCACCACCAAGCTTAACAGCGACGAATTGCAACAATTGGCGAGTGATAGTCGTGGCCGCTATCGCACACTAGCGAATACCAGTCGTGATATTGATTACCTGCTCGATTTCCCCGCGCCGGCACAAGCAGAAACCCAACGCGTTGAACGTGAGTTTGATAGCTGGTATGACCGTGGCCACTGGCTGGTATTACTGCTGCTCCCCATAGTGCTGTACAGTTTCCGCCGCGGTGTGCTGTTGAGTTTATTGTTAGTGCCACTAATGGGCTTAACACCCAACACCAGTTATGCCATGAGCTGGGACGATTTATGGAAAAATAAAAACCAACAAGCCCGTGAACAATTACAACAAGAACAAGCCGCCGCCGCGGCACAAACCTTTACCGACCCGGAATGGAAAGCCAGCGCCCAATATAAAGCAGGCGATTACGCGGCAGCCGCCAAAACCTTTGCCGACTTTAATACTGACCGCGGGCATTACAACCGTGGCAATGCACTGGCAAAAGCAAATCAGTTAGCCGAAGCATTAAAGGCTTATGACCAAGCACTGAAATTAAATCCCGATTTGGAAGATGCCAAAAAAAATCGTCAGCTAGTGGAAGAAGCACTGAAGCAACAACAAGAGCAACAAGAACAACAAGAACAAAATCAGGATCAAAATAAAGAGCAAAACGACGAGCAAAAGAAGGACCAGCAACAGCAGGAAAATAGCGATCAGCAGCAGGGTCAACAAAATGATCAGCAGCAAAACGATCAACAACAGGATCAGTCGCAAGAAAATCAAGCGGACAATGAACAGCAAAATCAACCAAATCAGCAGAACGAACAACAATCTTCAGCTAATCAGGACGAGCAACAAGAGAACGCTGAGCCTGAACAATCCGATGAAGAAAAATCTGACGCGCAAAAGGCCGCCGAGGCTGCTCAGCGTGAGCAAGAGGAACAGCAAGCAGCGGAAGCCCAGCAACAAATAGCTGAACCTACTGAGGATGATTTAACCGATGAAGAACGTCAGGCCATGGAGCAATGGTTGCGCCGTGTGCCGGATGATCCGGGCGGTTTGCTGCGCAACAAATTCAATTACGAACATTACAAACGCAATCAGGAAATTATGAATGGTGATTGGACACCGCCTGAAAACGGGGCTGAAAATCGCTGGTAATTTTTAACGTATCACTTTCCAGCCAGCAACCAAAATACAAAATGCGTATTGCTCTCCATAGCGACGGAACAGAATGATGAAAGAATCCAGCTTTAGCATGAAAAAATGTGCACGCCAATTAGTGGGCTTTATATTGATGATCACCGGACTCAATGTTTACGCAGGCAACCTCACCGCCAGCGTCGACCGCGATACACTCGGGCTGGAAGAAACCTTCACGCTGGTATTGCGCTACGACGAACAAATCAATGCCACACCGGACCATGAGTTGCTGCAAAAAGATTTTGATATTCTCAATACCCAAAGCGGTACCCAGATGAGCATTATCAACGGCAATATGGAAGCCTCCACCGAATGGAAAATTGCACTCGCCCCCAAACGCATCGGCACCCTACTTATTCCTTCGTTCACCATTGATGGTGCCATTAGCGATGCAATCCCCATCACCGTGGAAGGAAAAAGCCGTACACCCAAAAATAACGACAGCCAGGTCAATGTAGAAATTGAAACCAGTAAAGACAGCGCCTATGTGCAGGAGCAAATTATTGTCACCTTGCGCCTCTATACTACGGTGGGTTTGAGCGGAATCGATTTACAACCGCTGCAAGTAAAAGATGCACTGGTAATGCAACTGGATGAAAAACAATATCAAACCAAAATCAATGGCCGCCCTGGCGCCGTAGTAGAAACACGCTACGCAATTTTCCCGCAACAAAGCGGTGAACTGATTATTCCCGGGGTGCTTTATCAAGTATCGCTTGATTCAGGGCAGCGCGATTTGTGGGATAGATTCTATGGCAACAGTCAAAGTAATATCCTGCGTTTGCGCACCGAAGAACAACGCCTTACGATAAACCCCGCACCAGCCGCGTATAGCCAAAACTGGTTGCCGGCAACCAAGGTGGAATTAGTTGAACACTGGAGTGCCAGCATTGATTCACTCAAAGTGGGCGAACCAATTACGCGTACTATTACAATCAAAGCGGATGGTTTAACAGCCGGACAAATCGCACCGCTACAATTACCGAATGTGGATGGACTCACTTTTTACAGTGATCAGGCACAAACGGACGACCAAAAAAATGCTCAGGGAATGATAGGCTCGCGTATAGAAACCATTGCGATAGTTCCCACCAAAGCCGGCCGCTTTACGCTCCCGGACACAACTGTGTCATGGTGGGACACCAACAAACAAACGCAACAAACTACAACACTTCCAGCAGTAACACTCAATGTAGGCAGCGGCGCTATGTCACCCAACAATATGGCACCGCCTGTCGATACACAGGTTGAAGATGAACAAACAAATAGCATTCCGCTTAATACCGACCTGAGCAGTATTGCTGCCGAGAATCCAGTAGTCACAACAAAAACACCGGCTTGGCTTTATGCGTCTAATTTAATCACCTTGTTGGCTGCGTTATTTTTTGCGTGGCGTTTTTGGACCGCGAAGCGGGAATTAACACAACGGCAGGATAACAAGCAGCACCTACTGACGCGTGAACATGAATCGGAAGCCGCCGCTTGGGCAGACGTGAAACGCGCACTGGGTGATAAAAACCTGCCGTTATTGCGTAAAGCCATTCTTAGTTGGAGCCAGATTTATTGGAACGATAAAACTTTAACCAGTTTGCACGGTGTCGCCCTACGCGCCAAAACACAGCCACTCACCGACGTATTACAACAATTAGACAGCGCTATTTTTAGTAACACAGCCAGCACACTGGACAGTGAAAACCTGTTGCAGTTAATGGCCAACCTCCGCCGCCGCAAATACAAAAAAACGGCTACCGGTGAAACCCTGCAGCCGCTATATAAACATTAAAAAAATGAAAGTGACGCTCCGGTGCTCACTTTCAATATCTATCCCCGATCATATTCAAGCCGCTCAATTTGTCGATCAAATTGGTTAAGCACATGCTCAATACAGCGGGTCGCTAATTTAAAATAATCTGCGGCCTGAATGCTGGGGCGATCTACCACCAGCTGGGTTTCAATGCAATGTAATAAATGGTGTATTTCGCTCCGCGATTGTTCCGGCCAGGTTGCATCAACACTGGATGCAATTTTATTGCGCAGGTGATTCAACTGAATACGCAACACACTTGAGCACTGCCCTTTCGCTGCCACGCCTGTTCCCAACGCACGCGCCTGCCCGATGTATTCGGCAATGGATAACAGGTAGCGCCAATCGGTATCCATCGCATCGCCGGTAACTTTAGTAAGGTGGTGCACGTCCGCAACGTCATCAATCAGATAGAGCAAGTTGGCGATAAGAATATTGTGCTGCTTAAAATTTTTATCCGCATCGCCCTGCATATAAAGCACGCTCAGCCGCGACCAATGATCGACCAGACTGGACCATTTAACATTACTGCGCATCCATTCGCCGGACGAATCTACATCTGACATAGTGCGTTTTATATTCTGCTCAAGGGATTCAATATCCTGCTTGGCAGCGGCATTACCATTGATAAACCCTGTGGTTAAACCCCGGTGTTGCTGAATGTAAGTAAGCAAACCACGCAACAGTTTTATGTAGGCAATACCCTGCACAAATAATTTACTAGCTTGATTACGCCTGTGCTGTAGGGAAACCATTAAAAATAATAAGAAACCTGCAGGAACCGCCAGTAGCACAATGGTGAGCAAGAGAGGAGTTTCCATTATTTTTACTCCGCTTGGTGGGTCAATTTATGTAAGTGGTCTGCAATCTCTGCCGCTTGACCGGCGCGAAAACTATTTTGATTGGCTAGGTCGGCAACAGTCTCTATATGTTTTGAAATTTCGCGCGCGGCAATACTCTGTTGACCGGCAGCAACTGCAATCTCATCAATTAAACTGAATACAACATCCGTGGTGGTAAGAATAGATTTTAATGAAGCATCGGCACTGGCAACTTCTTGCAACGAGTTATCGGTTTTTTCCACCACACTTTTCATACTGCCCAATACCTGCTGCATACTCTCTTGTACGCGGGCAATATTGGTTGCAATTTCTGCCGCAGAACCATGACTGCGAACTGCCAGTGCACGAACTTCATCAGCGACTACTGCAAAACCGCGCCCATGCTCACCTGCACGCGCCGCTTCAATCGCCGCATTCAATGCCAATAAATTGGTTTGCCCGGCAATATCACCAATGATTTTGGACATTGAGGTAACGTTTTGCATAAGCGCATCCAACTGACTCACACGCACTTCGGTTTCGCGCGCGAGGCTCGCTACGTCATTCACTTCACGGCTTGCACCCGCGAGGGACTGCCCTCCCTGCTTACTTAAATCGCAGGCGCTAGTTGCCGCATCACGCGCGGCAGAAATTCGGCTACTAATGTCATCAATACTGTGGCTGATCTCGGTAATTGCCGCCGCACTGGAGGTAGTGGCATTGGATTGATAGGCCGCACTTTTGGAAACTTCTTTTGCGTTGGTTGCGAGTTCCAATGAGGAGTGGCCCATTTCTTTTACTGCATCTTTATATTCTGCATTGCGTCGTTGGCGCGCTTTAAAAACCTCGATAAACGTATCGTGCAAACCGTGTAATGGGCCAGTCACTAATTGATTCCAGTCAACAGTTTGTTCGCGATCGACAGCGAACAAATACTGTTTTATTCCCGCAATATCTTTGTTGACCCCACCCACAATACCCAGGATCAAAACCACGATGAGTAGTAGCGGCACAATCAACCAAAGGCTCACACTATTTAGCGCGATTGCTCCGGCTACCAACAGCAGATTGCCGAATATCGCCACCAATAAAACCCAGGATTTAACTGAGGCAACCGCCTGCCCCAAGAAACGCACCATCACTTACCTCCACACCACAAAACCAACAACTCGTTAACCGAACCACAACCTATCGCCCAAAAATAGTGCAAAGAACTTTTTAAGAAAATTGAAATTACCGCCTGCACTCGCCCTCTAACGGGGCAACAAAACCACTTGCGCACCAAAAACTATACATTCGAAAGCTAGGTGCCAGAACCAAAGCCCTATTTCAAAATAATAAGATGCTTGCTTCAACATTCATGCCATATCTGAGGTACAAGAAGATCAGGAAAAAAAATGGCCGTTCAGTGAACGGCCATTTTTAGTTTAATGATTGAGAAAACTCGCTAGTGCTGTTTAACGCACGCCGCTATACCAAGCTTTTGCTTACCACCTCAAATACATCCTTGGAGAGATTGGGCTCCGCCAAGATTCGCTCTAACTCTGCTTTCATCAGTGCCTGGCGAGCCGGGTTATATTTTTTCCACTTGGTTAAGGGGGTTAACAAGCGCGCTGCAATTTGTGGGTTTTGTTTATTCAGGTGGATAATTTGATCTGCCAAAAATTGATAACCCGCACCCTCGCCTGCATGAAAGTTAATCGCATTGGCATTACAGAAACTGGCAATTAACGCGCGAATTTTGTTCGGGTTTTTTCCATCAAACCCCGCGTGTGTTTGCAGGGCTTTGACTTTGGCAAGCGTGTTGGGTAATACGCAACTGGCCTGCACACTCAACCACTGGTTAACCACTAAAGACTCGTGCTGCCAGCGCTGATAAAAATCGGCCAGCGCCTGTTCCGCCAACTGCTGACCAAGCGGGGCCTCACTGTTGACCAATTGTGTCAAAGCTGCCATCACATCGGTCATATTGTTGCTGGTGCGATACTGCTGTTCACAGGCGTGAATCAGGTTTTCATCATTGAGCAACATTAAATAAGCCAGCGCGACATTTTTTAAACTCCGCGCCGCAATCGCATCGGCTGTTGCACTGTAGCTTTGCTGATGATCGTAGGCTTGATAAATACGTTCAAAATCTGCGCGCAATTCCCGCGCCAGTGCTTTGCGCACGGCGGCGCGACTGAAATGAATCGCCTCAACATCAACTACATCAGCCAACTCACTTAAATACGCTTCCGTTGGCAAGCTGAGCATATAAGCGACCATTGCCTGATCAAGACTTTCATCCTGTAATACGCTGCGATAAGCCGCGACCAAATCTGCATCTACCACCCAACCCGATAAATCACCGCCCTGCTGGTAGTGCTGCATAGCAGTATAAATGGCTTGCAAGCCCAACTGCTGACTCGCTTCCCAGCGATTAAAACCATCGCTGTCGCGGCTCATGAGTAATACCAAATCGGCACGGCTGTATTGGTAATGCATTTTGACCGGGGCGGAAAAACCACGCAGTAAACTGGGCACCGGTTTTTCCTGAACACGCTGAAATACAAACGTTTGTTCTGTATCCGTCAGCTCGATAACTTTGTGTGTATTATCGTCCGTTTCAAAATCTGGCCCGGCATCTTTTACATAAAGCGGTAAATCCCCCGCACTACCCAACAAGCCCATCGCAATCGGAATATGGAATGGTAGTTTGTGTGCGCACTCGGGCGTGGCCGGGCAAGATTGGGTGATGGTCAATGAGTATTCTTGCGCATCTTCATCGTAATGATCGCGAATTTCCAAACGCGGTGTGCCCGCTTGTGAGTACCAGCGTTTGAATTGGGTTAAGTCGCGACCAGAAGCATCGGCGAGCGCCGCAACAAAATCTTCCGTAGTGACCGCCTGTCCATCGTGACGTTCAAAATATAAATCTGTGCCTTTGCGGAAATTTTCTTTGCCGAGCAAGGTGGCGAGCATACGGATAATTTCTGCGCCTTTTTCGTACACAGTCATGGTATAAAAATTAGAAATTTCGATATAGGACTCAGGGCGAATCGGATGCGCCATGGGGCCTGCATCTTCCGCAAATTGCAAGGTGCGCAATAGACTAACATCTTCGACACGTTTCACAGTGCGCGAACCCATATCGGCGGAAAATTCTGAATCGCGATACACGGTAAAACCTTCTTTTAAACTCAATTGAAACCAGTCGCGACAGGTGACGCGGTTACCGCTCCAATTGTGGAAATATTCGTGGGCCACTACACCCTCTACGCGCTGGAAGCCGCCATCGGTCGTGGTTTCCGGTTTGGCGAGCACACAGGAGGTGTTGAAAATATTCAGACCTTTATTTTCCATCGCGCCCATATTGAAATCGTCCACCGCGACAATCATAAAAATATTCAGATCATATTCGCGGCCGTAAACTTCTTCATCCCAACGCATGGAATTTTTAAGCGAGGTCATGGCGTGGTCGCACTTGTCCAGGTCTTTGGGTTCTACAAATATTTTCAGTGCGACATCGCGCCCCGAACAAGTGGTGAAACTATCCTCGATATGCGCTAAATCACCTGCCACGAGTGCAAATAAATAAGCCGGTTTTTTAAAGGGATCATGCCAGGTGGCATAGTGGCGATTATTTTCCAGTTCGCCCTGATCGATTAAATTACCGTTGGATAACAGCACCGGAAATTTTTTATCCGCCACTACCGTAGTGGTGAATTCGCTCATTACATCGGGGCGATCGAGGTAATAGGTGATTTTGCGAAAACCCTCCGCTTCGCACTGGGTGCAATACATAGTGCGCGAGCGATACAAACCCTCCAGTGAGGTATTGGCCTCCGGTTTTATTTTGGTGATGGTTAATAATTTGAATTCGGCAGGCGTATTAAAAAGCGTGAGGCTCTCCTCGCCAAATTCATAATCACCCTCACCCAAGACTTTTCCATCCAGCGCGATAGAAACTAACTCCACATCAGCACCATGCAACTTGAGTTGAGTTGCAGGGGCAATTGCTGCGGGGTTGCGATACAAATCCAACATAGCGCTGACAATCGTTTCACCTTCATAAATTTCAAAACGCAGATCCGTCGTTCTGATTAAATAATCAGGTACCCGATAATCCTTGAGATAAATCGTTTTAGGTTGTTGGTTTTGAGCGGGAAGCGATTGTTCAACAGCAGTCATAATAAATTCCTGAGTCGCAGAAAGATGAAGGAGTTATTCAACCCACTTGATGGGTTTATCGGTGTGGGCATGATCGTGATCATGGTCGTCATCACCACAAAAGGTATGTGGCTCAGGTGGAATGTAACCCGTGTGCTGCTCTGGCGGTAAATTTTTGTGTTCGTAGGCAATCACTGCCTGCATACACAATTGTCTCTGCTCGGCAGAGAGACGATTACCATCTGCCCATTTACCCAGCTCTACCGCGCGTTTTAAATTTTGATAAATTTCTGGCGTAAGGCTGGACAGTAATTGGTGTAAATCCATAAGAAGACTCGTACAAAAAATTAACGAAGAAAATAACGACCCGTGAATAGCGCATAAACCGCACCAGCAACCAAACCACCGAGATGCGCCGCATTAGCGACAGAACCGGCAATAAAATAATCAACCACGCCGGTCATGCACAACACCAGCCACACCAACATAAAACCAATCAATGCGGGCGATACAGCAACCAACGGATGAGGGTTTAAACGTTGGCGCACAGCAATAAAACCTACCAAGGCATAGACTACGCCAGACATTCCACCAAAATTGGAAGAACCGCTCCACATATACTGTGTAAGATTAGAGGCAATACCGGTAACTACCACAAATAATAAAAAGCCCCACTTCCCTTGGAGAATTTCCAGGCGACGCCCTAAATCCCACATCCATAAACTGTTAAACAAAAAATGAAAAATACCGAAATGTAAAAAGATCGGCGTTAATAATCGCCAGAGTTCGCCACCTGACAGTGACTCGCCGATAGGAATGTACTGCGTGTCAGTAAAATCCTGAAAACTAAAATAATGCAAAAATAAATTACCGGTTTCCGTTGTCACCAGTAATCCACCTACCGCACTTAATAAAATTAACGCAAGCACTATGGGAGTATGCATCGCCTGCACCAACAGCGAAGGCTGAGCAGCACCGGCTTGGATATAGGGAGGCGTAACCAAAGGTTCAGCGGTTGTTGAGGGCAATTGCGCTCGCCCATCCTCTAGCTGTTGTAAAAAATCTTGCAGCGCAGGAATCACCGCCGCATCGGTTACGGCCAAACATTGCTGGGCATTTTCCTCAGTAATGCGATGCTCAAGACCACGCTCGTGCAAATAACGGCTGAGGGCGGATAAGTCGTGATCCAAAGAGAAATATTTTACAGCGATCCAGTTCAAAAGCGTCTTCCAGTTATCAGGGGGCGGTCAACCATCAAGGATCTACATAGACCCAAACAAATTTATCCTGCTGTAATTGTGCCTCACCGTCCATGCGATATGCCACCAAACGGCCGAATTTAACCGCACTGTAATCCAGGCACGCGAGGTTGGGCGCTATGGGACGAGGGCTTCCGGTCAGCCAGTAGTGCCCAACAAACAGTGGTGGCTGTTGTGCATCGTAGTACACCATTTGCGAGCGATGTTCAGGTGCAATCTCCATGGTGGCGATATGCTCGGGCAGTGGGTCAGGCTGAAATAATAATTGCCCATAGGTTTTTGCGTCGGGCACCCAAAACTTGGTGCGAAACGCGCTACGAACATAACCATCGGCCGAGACCATTTCCTCACCCTCCGGCAATGGCAAATCCACCCCACCGGTGAGGCGTAGACGGGTGAGGTGCTCCAGGCTGCCCTTGCGGCAAGAGCGCTCCACAAATCCCCAATCAATATGTCCATCACCAAAGTCCTTACGGTGCTGGTCAATCAGGGCCTGATCCCAGCAAGCATGGACAGTGCGAAATACTTGTTGGGTCAGTGGGTGCTCAATTTCCAAAAACAGCGGCAAACTGGCGAACCAATCCATAAACGCTCGCCACTCATGGGGGTAGCGGGAAAACTGCTGCAGGGTTTCGGCGATTTGCCGGGCGGCGGCGGGGGTATGTGCGCGCAAATAGTCGTTTGCGCCCGGCGCGACGGGAGTGCAGTAGGTCATCGCGTTAAATTCGTGGTTGCCGAGAATCATCAGCGCACTGCCCTGCTCGACCATGTTGCGCACCAAGTGCAAAGCCTCGCGAATACGCGGCCCCCGGTCAACTACATCGCCAAGAAAAATGGCTTGGCGAGATGGGTGGCGATAAACACCACGCACTTTTTTGTAGCCCATTAATTCCAGCAGGCGCGCTAAAGTTTGTGCACAGCCGTGGATATCGCCAATCAAATCATAACCATAAGCTTCGCCACGAATAGCGGTTGTTGATACTGATGATGACGGACTCACGACCATACTACTCTCGCAACCATACTACTCTCGCAACAAATGCCCACCCCAGCCTAACTTGGAGCGGCAACGCTGATAGAAGTTGTAATCCAGTGGATGTAGCAACTCGAGTAACTGACTTTTTTTGCGGATACAAATTTCATCGCCCGTCTGTACTTCTACGTGCGAGCTGCCATCACAGGTCACCATCGGCTCGGCGCGATTATGTTCACCCACGCGAATGCTGATTTCACTATTGCCAGCAACAACAATCGGGCGGCTGCTTAGGGTGTGGGGGTTCATGGGAACAACAACAATCGCATCCAGGGTGGGGTGCAATATGGGGCCGCCGCCGCTGAGCGAATAGGCGGTGGAGCCGGTAGGCGTAGCGACTATTACCCCATCTGAGCGCTGGCTGGTGACAAATACACCATCCACATAAATTTCAAATTGCAGCATATGAATAAACTTGCCGGGATGCAGCACTACATCATTCAACGCATCGGCGGTATCAATTAGTTGACCTGCACGCTTTACTTCCATGTCCAGCAGAAAACGTTTTTCCGAGGTAAATTTGCCGGAGAGCACTTCATCTACTTTATTTTCGATATCTTCCGGGGTGATGTCAGTCAAAAATCCCAGACGGCCGCGATTAACCCCAAGCAATGGGACTTGATACTGCGCTAGCGCCCGGGCACCGCGTAGCAAACTGCCATCACCACCAACCACAATGACCAGATCACACACCTGCCCAAGGGTTTCCATATCCATTATCTGCTGGGCACCAGCGACCATTCCGGCGTCGGTGATTAGCGCTGCCGTTTCTGCCTCCAATACAAAGGCTTTGTTGCGCTGCTGCAAAAATCGAATAAGCCGCTTGATGGAATAAACCGCGCGCTCGTTGTTAAGGTGGCCGATAAGGCCGATAGTCGAAAAATGAGTCATAAGTATCACTGGGAGCGCTGATGAAAATGGCAAAAAGCCGACATGTCTGTGGGCTATTATAGCCCTCATCACCGCCAAGACTTAACTTTATGCTAATTGCCCCGCTTGCAGACACCGATCCATTCCACCTACTTCGCCATCAAGCCGTGCGCGATTTGGCCTGGTGTTGCCTGAGCCCACCTTTATTGCAGGAATTATCAGGTAGTAACGCGCACATTTTACCCTTGGTGGACACGAATATCTGGCCTTGGTTACAAGCATTAGATAAACAACCGGCCGCGCTAATGAATGCATTGGCGCAAGTAAAAAGTACACGCCTCGGCATTTATTACGAAACCCTGTGGCGCTTTTATTTTACCCATTCACCGCACTGGCAATTACTTGCGCATAACTTCCCCATTAACCGCGGCAAAGCGACTCTCGGCGCCTTTGATTTTTTATGCCGGCACGGCGACGACTATTGGCATATTGAAACGGCGGTAAAATTTTATTTATGCGATACCCTCGATCCTCAACAAGCACAGGATTGGCACCATTGGATTGGTCCCAACAGCCATGATCGTTTTGATTTGAAATTGGCGCGCTTGCGCGATCACCAATTACCGCTGCATCAAACTCCCGAGGGGCACACTGCGCTGCAACAGCGTTTTCCCCAAGCAGATCAGTGGCGCAGCGGACTTTGCCTGCAGGGGTATTTGTTTTCACCCGCGCCCGCCACCCTATCCATCAATCAATTAACCAGCGCAGAATATATCCATAGCCTGCCGCGAGCGCTGCACAGCCATGCCTCTCAAGCCTTAGGATTCTGGTGGTATTTGCGCGATTTTTTAACACTGATCGCTGACACAAAACTCACTAACGCCAAGTTCAATTGGATAGTTTTAGAACGCGAACAATGGTTCTCACCGGTACAGTTACCGGATGTAAACCTGACGATCGAAGTGGAATTGCTGAGCCAGCAATTGATGCACCAACTGCACCAAACAAAACGGCCGCTCATGGTAGCGGCCGTTATAGAGTCATGCTTGGAGAATGATGAAAAAAATATTATTTGGCGAGAGCAGTTACGCGGTTTTGTGGTGCCAGACGACTGGCCGCAAAACCACAGCAACCCTTAAAAGATTATTTTCCTGCAACCGCCAATCCATCGCGCAACAAATAATTTTGAGTATCAGTCAAATGGATTAGTTGCGCCTGCGGTGTAAAAAGCTGGGCACAATTATCCAGCGCCAAGGTTTTGTAACCCTGCTGCGCCAACAAATGCGCAGCAGCACGACTACGACGCCCGGTATCGCAATAAAAGAGATACGTGTTTTCTTTATTTAGCAGACGGGATTTAATCGCCAAAATATTTAGCGGCACATTAACTGCCTGCGGCAAATGACCTTCGCTGTATTCTTCCTCACTACGCACATCAACTGCTACCGCGCCCTTGGCAATAGTATTTTGCAACTCATTAAAGGCGAGCGTTGCCACCACGGGTTCTTTCAATAGGCGATAAAAATCCTGTTTGCCCAAGCGCATTAACACGCCGTCAGTGCGCATAATCACGCTGGCATTACGCGCTGCTTCATTTACCAGTGCATCCTCGCCAAAACAACGCCCCACACCGATGGTAGCCAGATGTTCGCGCTTATTATCCTGATGGCGCGTAACATCGGCTTCGCCTTCTTTGATGAAATAACACTGGTCGCCAATTTCACCTTGGCGAATAATAACGTCACCCGCGTAAACGACTTGCGGTATCAAGCGCGAAAAAATCTGCTCTACATTTAAAGGAGGAACCTTAAAAAATAAATTGGAGCGCAACACTGTCATCATCCAATCAACATCTTCATCCAGATCACGCTCGCGGGAAATATTGAGCTGTAAGTAATCCGCCACTTCACTCCAAGTGAGCAACTTATCCAATTGCTCACTGTTGATGCGCACGAGACTGCAGTCCGTTTCGGCAATTGCTGTCACCTGACGTGGTTGCTGATGAGCAATAGGAAACAGGGAGGAACGACCTTTGACACGGGTGCGCGAGCCATCACCGGCCACCAGACTTACATCGCCATGAAGTAAATAAACATGTTGCCCATCGTAATTACCCGCCACAAAAAGTGACTGCCCGGCACAGACCGTTTCCTGCGATGCGTTGCTGAGTAGTGCGAGCAGATGGCTCTCACTCATATCTTTAAGTGGCACCAGTGTGTGCGTCAAATTCAGGTCAAATTCAACTGGCGGCATTGGTATGGATTTTTGAGCCTGCATAGCAACATCCTTCATGGTGAAAGCTGATTCTCAAGGGCAATTAAAACCGCGGCGCCCTTGCAAACCACCGGTGTGAATCGCAATAAGGCGTGAGCCGCGCGGCCAATAACCTTGTTGCGCCAGGGAACTAATCCCCCAAAGCATTTTTATTGTATAAACCGGATCAAGGGGAATGCGCGTGCTACGCTCAAACCCCCGCCAAAACTCGAATAAACTCGCACTTGGTTTTTTGGCATAACCGCCGCCGTGAAAACCGGAAATTAATCGCCAGTTATCGGCAAAGTATGATTCCGCAGAAACCAACTCACGATAACAAGTGGCGATATTAGCCCCTAAGTCACCGGCACCTTTCAACACTGAAAAGCCAATTACCGGTTTCTGTCGATCCACACCAGCAGCCAAACCCGCCAAACTAGTGCCCGTACCAACGGGAATGCATACCGCAGCATAATCACCCTGTGTTTGCTGCTCAAGCGCATGGCCCAACAACTGCACTCCACGTGCACCGGCAAGATTAGCTCCGCCTTCAGGAATAAGATATGACGGCCCATAACAAGCCTGCATATCGGTCAGCCAATCCGCTTCAGTTTTTCGGTCGTACTCCGCGCGACTAACAAAAACCAGTTTCATCCCCCAGGCCTCGGCATCCATCAAGGTTGCGCTCAAGTGCGCAGGTCGCTCGCCGCGAATAACACCAATAGCGTTAATGCGATAACGATGCGCCGCAGCGGCCAATGCATGTAGATGGTTGGAATAAGCACCACCAAAACTGAGCACTTGGGAGAAGCCTTGGCTACGCGCCGCCTGCAAATTAAAAAACAACTTATAAAATTTGTTGCCCGACAATTGCGAATCCAACAAATCATCGCGCCTGACCCACAACTCAATGCCCTGCTCGGCGAGCATAGACGTTGTCGCCCGCTGTAAAGGCACTGCTAGAGCAGCATCTGCCAACTGCTGCGCGGTTTCTATCACCACCACAAATTCCTATCGCCGACTATCTGCCAACATCCCAAGAGCCACCGCCTGATGCTGCGCACAGCGATCACTCTCACCGGGGTGGAATTCTAACGGAGTTTCGATAACGGGGATGCTCCTACCGCAGGTCTTGCCACGCGCATCTACCGCGTTACAACATGGCAGTTGATGATGCGCCAACCACGCGAGATACACCGGTTCATTTACACCCACTTTTGCCGCCGCGTAGGCATTGGGGCTTTCCAGATAGACACCAATATCATCGAGCGGAATCGCAACCTCCCCCAAACCGGGCAAAAATGTCACCAGATTAACGCCAGCTTTCACTAGCCGGCCAAGCAATTGATCACCACTGTTTTTGAGCAATTGCTGGTTTTCATGCTTAAGTTGGACAAGCTCTTCTTTGAGTGTGCTTTCGTTTTGGTGACGATAAAACAACTCAACCTCGCGCATGTCCAACATTTCACGCAGCTCGGCGGTAGCAGCGTGGATTTTGGCATCCAGCTCTAACGAAAAATTTTCCTGCAACAACTGGATTTGGCTGGATTCACCTTGCTGCGCGGCCTTGAGCTTGTGTGCAAAATACTCGCGCATCCCTTCCACCTTGGTCGCCTGGATATCAAGTGTTTCCTTGAGGGTTTGATTGCGCTCCGCCAGCTCTTTGTTCTCTTGCGCCAATTGCTGCAACTTTTCCTGATAAGCCAAAACACGCTTTTGGTGTTCTTGCTGTAAGCCGTGCAGTTTTGCCTGCTTTTGATTCATCAGGGTTGCAATATGCAAGGTCTGCTCATTAGTTAGCAGCTCGATTTGCTTGGCCAACTCGGCCGTATAGTAATCGTGTAACCGCTGCTCCAAGGCTGCCTGCTCACGCGCAAGCACCTCTTCGCTCAACACCTGATTGGGCACAATTGCATCACGCGAGGATCGAGCAGCTGGCTTTTCGGCTTTAACCACAAACCCCAAGCGATTGGCTTTCACCGCATCACGAATAGCAATAAAACTATTATTGCCAACCTGCATGGAGGGATCCCAAAGGTTCTTTTGATGCCAAGCAACCGGGCATTGGCTGTAACACACCAGGCGCACCGCACCCACGCCCATATCGGGGCCTGTCCCGGCCGAGTCCAACAATTGCTGTAAAGGGACATTCCAGCGTCGATCAACCATGCCTTGCTCATCAAAACTGATAAGGAAAAACACCAGCCCCGTTACAGCCAAGCCGCTGCCCACTTGTATATAGGCTGCCTTGACGGAAGCGCCGGCAAAATCAGGAATGGGGATAAAACCATCAAGAATCGCCTCAAATTCCGTATAAAGCAGCTCACGAGCGACGCGCTCATGATCAAATAGAAAAACGGCTTCAAAATTTGCTGTGGAGGGGTGCGACATAGGCGGGAATCTCAAGCCTGGCTTAGGACAGCTTGAGTATAGGAAATCAGGCGCCAAAAAAAAGTGAACAACCCCCTCTCCGACTGATTTTCAGGCGGATTTGCGGCCTACTCGACGAATTTGAATAGAATAAATTAAGCCGAAAAAACAACTAGTTATAGGTGCCAGGCTTAAAAAAATAGAAAAGTGATTAAAATCGTGAAAACAGGCGGGGAAAATCAGAGGAAGTTAACCAGAGCCTTGCAGCAAAACGCTGCAGCAGCTCTTATTTAGATGTCTGAGTAATCTTCGTAAAAGTCATCATCAGCATCGTCGTACTGGATATCCAGTAAATCTTCAACATAGTCTTGCATGGGAGTATCTCCTTGGGTTTGGTTGTTATGTACGCTATTCAATGGACAAGCAGATCAATCGCTTGTTCCTGGGACTAGGCCGCACAAGAAGCAAACTACCAACGAGATGTGACAATTATATGTACAGATAAAAAGAAAAAGCCCGCAACCTGTGCGGGCTTTTTGTATAGTGGCGGACCGGACGGGGCTCGAACCCGCGACCTCCGGCGTGACAGGCCGGCATTCTAACCGACTGAACTACCGGTCCGCATGCTTCTCAAACTGAGTATTTTGCATTGATGCTCTTGTTCATGAGAGCGCAAAATGTGGTGGGCGGTACAAGACTCGAACTTGTGACCCATGCCTTGTAAGGGCATTGCTCTACCAACTGAGCTAACCGCCCCTCGTTGAGAGGTGCGCATTCTATCGAATTTGAACTTCGTGTCAAACATTTTTCAGCGAAAAATATAAAGTTTTTTTAATTTGTACAAAACAGAGGCAAAGGCGAGTAAAAAGCCAACAGACTGATTCAAACTCACCCTGTAGAAATCGCCAACCTGGAATTGCATTCGATATATTTACCGGCAGCGAGTAGATTATCAGCCCGATCAAGAGCAACAACATCAACCAATGAATATACCCAATCCATTCAGCAGCCTCTCGGCAACCGATTCCATTACCGGAATGGGTATATTGGTCATTTTTCTGATAGTCCTGCAAACCTTACTGATTATAGGTTTACAGCGCAGCCGCATGAGCAATAAACGCGCACGCAATGCGCTCAAAGAATCACAGAAGGCGCTCGAACAACGTATTCGCGAACGCACTGATAGCCTGTATTTAACCAACAACCTACTTATCGATGAGGTAGCGCGGCACGAGCAAACGGGACGCCAACTGCGCGAGACAAAGCTATATTTACAAAGCATGATCAACTCAATGCCATCGATTATTATCGGTGTCACCGCCGATGCGGAAGTAACTCACTGGAACGCCGCTGCCGAAAATACCTTTGAAATTTTTTCTCACGATGCGCTGGGGAAAAAAATTACTGCGTTACTACCTCGCTTCCCCATCACACTGCAAACCATTCAGACTACGATTCGCGAAGGCGAGCCTCTATCCAGCCAACATGTGCAACAGCATGACGATGAAAAAAATCGCTATTTTGAAATAACTATTTATCCGTTGATCTCACGTACCCAGCAAGGGGCAGTGATTCGGATAGATGATGTTACATTTAAAGTAACCATTGAAAACTTGATGATTCAAAATGAGAAAATGTATTCGCTCGGCGAAGTAGCAGCAGGCATAGCCCACGAAATTAATAACCCGCTCAGCGTTATCCTGCAAAATGCCCAAAATATTCAGCGCCGTACCGACCCGCAGCTGGCCATGAATCAAACACGCGCACAACAATTAAATGTTGACCTGAAAAGCCTATACAATTATTTGTCAGCCAGTGAAATTCCACAAATGATGGATTCAATCCGCGAAGCGGGCGAGCGCTCAGCCAGTATTGTGCGCAACATGTTGGAGTTCTCCCACAACTCCAAACGCATTATTGACCTGATTGATATAAAACATTTGCTTGAACAGACCATTGTACTTAACCGCAGCACTCAACATGCAAATGAAAATAATCAGATCGCTATAAACACTCTGTATGTAGAACCTCTCCCCCCCGTAAAAGCATCTGCACCGGAACTACAGCAGGTTTTATTGAATTTATTGCGCAACGCCACTCAAGCGCTTAATCAGTATAAAACTCAAAATCCGCAGATCCTTATTAAGGTCTATGTGGAAAATAATAATCTTGTGATAGAGGTTCAGGACAACGGCCCCGGCATGACAGATACTGTGCGCGAGCATGTTTTTGAGCCATTTTTTACCACCAAAGAAGTCGGCTCTGGCACAGGTCTGGGTTTGTCAGTTTCCTATTTTATTATCACTGAGCGCCATCAAGGTTCTATTGATGTTAAAACCTCCCCCGGCAAAGGCAGTAATTTTATTATTAAATTACCACTTACCAGCGCTCAATAAACAATAGGCAACCCTAGCAAGCTTAATAACAATTAAACTGAATCATCGAGGGGAAAAATGATCAAACCATTACACTTAACCATGATTAGCCTGAGTGCCCTGATTTTTAGCGGTTGCGCTACAGCGCCGCCGCCACCTATTGATGCCAATACACTTGCCTCCGCTGCCGAAAAAATTCTCTCCGAAAACATTTACTACAATGAGCTGTTCACTAGCTGCGCGGCACTGGGTGGCGAAATTGAAGTCGATGCAATAAATGTGCAGCAAAACTGGTTAAATGCTAACGCGCCATTGGTGGTAGCAGCCGATAGTTACTACAGTCAACAGCAAGCGGAAAACAGCTTTGAATACGCGGGGCTAACCCTTGCACCCACGGCCATTCGTCTGGTGCTTGATGCCAGACAAAAAGCAAAAGATGAACTTTCACTGAGCAAACGCAGCCCGGCAAACCAGCAAAAAACCTGTGCCTTCAAGCTCGCACAAATGGCACCCGCCACACTGCCGCTGAGTAACGACCCAGCGATTGCCCGTGCCCAAACAGAACTGCTAAAACACCAACCACTGGATGAAACACCGCTCAGCGCCCCGCGTTTAGCAGGTGGTATCAACGCCATTCCCGGCGGAAAAAGTTTTTTCACGATCAACAAGAGCCATCAATCCAACTGCCCTGATGCTTACACCTTAGTGATCGCCAATGACTGGCCCAAGGAAGCTTACGCTAACTTCTGCGGCGCCAAGGCAGTGGAAGTGCTGATTTGCGACTGGGGCAAATGCGACATAAAAAAGTTATAATGGCCGAAAACAAGCTCCGGCAACCCGGAGCTTGAGTCATTTTTGATGAGCCATTTATGATTCCTACCGATTTCTCCCCCGCTAGCTACCAAGATCAACTCCGCGAAAAAGTTCGTCGAATTACAGCCGATTTTTCGGCTTTTTCATTGCCCGACATTCAGGTTTTTTCATCACCGGAAAAACATTATCGGATGCGTGCCGAATTTCGTGTCTGGCATGAAAAAGAGCGTACCGATTACGTGATGTTTACGCAGGACGAATTCAAGCGTCCCTATCCAATCCATGAGTTTCCGGTTGGATCGGCGCTGATGAATAACCTGATGCCGCGTTTACTCGCTGAAATTAATAGCGATGAATTACTTCGCCACAAACTGTATCAAGTTGAATTTCTGACTACCCAAAGCGGTGAAGCACTCGTCACTCTGATTTATCACAAAGCCTTGGGGGATGACTGGATAGCGCGCGCGCGTACGCTGAAAACCGCATTGAAAATTGATATTGTTGGCCGCAGCCGCAAGCAGCGTTTATTGGTAGAACGCGATCACGTTATTGAACGGTTAACGGTTGCCGGACGCGAATACCAGTATCAACAAGTTGAGGCCAGCTTTACCCAACCCAACGCCAAGGTGTGTGAATCCATGCTCGGTTGGGCGGTAGAACACAGCAAGGAAATTGGCGGGGATTTATTAGAACTCTATTGCGGGAATGGTAATTTCACCCTGCCCTTATCACAGAACTTTGACAAAGTATTAGCCACTGAAGTATCAAAAACCTCAGTGGAATCGGCGCTGTTTAATATCGCTGCAAATAAGATCAACAATATTCAAATTGCGCGCATGTCGAGCGAGGAATTCTCTCAGGCGATGGATGGTGTGCGCGAGTTTAATCGTCTGCGCCATATCAATTTAGCGGATTACAACTTCACTAGCATTTTTGTGGACCCGCCTCGCGCAGGGCTTGACCCACATACCACCAGTATTACCCAGCGCTTTGACAATATTATTTATATCTCCTGCAACCCCGATACATTACGTGAAAATTTAAAAATCATTAACCAGACTCACACGATTAAAGCCTTTGCGATTTTTGATCAATTTCCCTACACACATCATGTCGAATGCGGCGTAGTGTTGCAGAAAAAGTAATGGGAAATAATTAGTGCTTTGGAAGCTTCATTCGCTGACAAGTTCACGCGTCATATAAATCGCAGGACCAGAGTAGGATGCAAGATTGTACTGCTGGGTTTCATCCAGTTGCGCGCACTCATTGAAACCTAGTTTCTGCCAAAAGGATTTGGAGTTTTGCACCGATACTAACGCTGCTGCACGCAATTCCCGTTGACGCGCCTCCTTCAAAGCGTGATTCACCAACATTGGCCCCACACCACAGCCCGCCGCCGACTTACTGATTGCAAGATCATGTAGATAGAGCGCTGTAGAGTCGGGCTTGTGCGCAAACTCGCTACCCCAAGGTGATACCTCACCCAGCGCAGATTGATAGCCGACCAGATAACCACACACCTCCCCCGCACGCTCTACTACCCAGGATGTATCCGGCGTTTGTGCAAAACGTGCGTGAATTACCTCGTCAGTTTCCAGAATTTCATCGATATAGGCTTCTGCTTGAATACGGATAACATCAGCAAGGTCGCACAACTGCATGGCACGACAAATAAACTCTACAGTCATTCTTAAATAGCCTTAAAAATCGCGTCCCAGAATGCGCTTGGCTGCATCCATCACAAAATCATTAAACGTAGCTTCGTGATTCAAACGCTCCAGATCAAACTTGCGCTGCTCGGCATTGGACAAGTTTTGCCATGCCTCCAAATAAGGAATATGGCTGGTTTTTTCGCGCAGTTGATAAAACGCCGAGAATTCGGTTTTCACCTCCCCATTCACATCCAATGTATCCAGTAACCCGGCGATCCGAATACTCGCCTCAGTCAGGGTCAACTCTTGATTGTGCAGCGCTTGTGCCAATATTTGGATGCTTTTATTAATCCATTCACGCTGCTCACGCTGCGCTTGTTGATTGGCAAGTTCCTGTGCTTTTAATTTTTGCTCACGCTCTTTTTGTTTGCGATACACCTGAAATACCAAACGCCCGGCAATGACCGCCAACACAATAATAATTAGCGAGCCTAACAACATTAATATCGATAACAACGTCATAAGTAATCTCTACAGAAATTCCGGGAAATAAATTATTTAGGGCATGCCTGATATAAATCAGGCTCTATCATCTTCCAACCCACCGGCATCCAACAAGTATTCTTCGCTATCACTGCCAGCCTCTTCCAACAAATGACCGGCGATGGATTTTTTAGTTTTAGCACCTAAACGACGAATATCATCCACGCGTTTCACCAAATTGCCACGCCCGGTTTGCAAACGGTCACGAGCTTTACTGTAGGCTTCTTGCGTTTTATTGAGTGAATTACCAATAGCATCCAGCGATTCCAGCAACAATACAAACTGGTCGTGCAATGCGCCCGCTTCTTTCGCGATGCGCTCAGCATTTTTGTTTTGCTTTTCGTAGCGCCAGATATTCTCTACAGTGCGCAAGGTTGCCAAGAGTGTTGTTGGGCTTACCAAAATGATATGGCGATCATACGCTTCGCGGTACAAGCCAGGCTCATGCTGCAAGGCAAACATAAAGGCCGCTTCAATCGGGATAAAAATAAACACAAAGTCGAGCGCTTTAATACCATCAAGCTTTTCGTAGTCTTTAATACTGAGACTTTTAATATGACTGCGCAGCGAATTTACGTGTGCATTTAGATACTGCTTGCGCTCAACGTCATCGTCTGCACTGCAGAATTTTTCATAATCAACCAGCGAGCATTTTGCATCGATCACAATATCTTTGTTTTCGGGCAAGTGAATAATCACGTCCGGCATTAACCGGGAGCCATCGCTACCGGTGAAATTAACTTGGGTGTCATATTCGCGGCCTTTCTGCAAACCGGATTCCTCCAGTAAGCGTTCCAGCACTACTTCACCCCAATTACCTTGGGTTTTACTATTTCCTTTTAGTGCTTGCGCGAGATTAACGGCATCTTCGCCAATTTTTTGCGCCTGTTTTTGCAACTCAACCACTTGGCCAGAAAGGCGATTGCGATCGGCATTTTCTTTTTCGTACACGTCTTCCACTTTTTTACGGAATTCCGTGAGTTGCAATTTCAGCGGGTCAAGCGTGTTATCGAGTAGCGTTTTGCTATTTGCACTAAACTGCTGTTGCTTATTTTCAAAAATTTTATTGGCGAGGTTTTCAAACTCTTTGGCTAACTCTACTTTGGCATTCTGTAGCAGCGCGAGTTGTTCAGCGAAATTTTTTCGCTCTTGTTCCAAACGGGTTTTCAGTTCGGTAGTTTCTTTAGCGAACAGCACAAGCTGTTCATCTTTACGCAGGGATTGCTGCTGTAGCTCATCAAAGTGGCGGGTTTTCTCACGCAGAGCCGCGGCGTCTTGCTGCGCAACGCCCAAAGACTGCTGTAACTCAACAGCGTGTTGTTGAACCGATTGAAGCTGTGTTTTGATTTCAACCAGCTGGAGTTTGAGCTGATTACTGTCCTGTTGCAGCGCCGCTTCACGCAGGTCGTGACTGTGTTGCAATTGCTGTTGAGCAGCTTCAAGCTCATGGGTTTTGGTAAGCACAGCTTGGTCGAGGCGGCGCCCGACAATCCAATACACCATCAGGGCGCCAATAACCAAACCCGAAAGGGCGGCAATAAGAGTTAGTACCGTTGGATTCACTAAAAAACTCCAGAATGTAAAACGCGGCTAGGTTTTATCGGCCGCGACCGTTAAAATCGCCGCCATTTTAGCAACATATCGCCGCTTTCAGGCTATTGATTTGACTCACCTATGAACACCACCACCTCGTCTTTTCAGGCTCCGCGTATTCTGGTATTCGATTCCGGTGTCGGCGGTTTGAGTGTCGCCCGCGAGATCCAGCAGCGTCTACCACAGAACCCGTTGGTTTACGCCTCGGACAATGCGTTTTTCCCCTATGGTACCAAGGGCGAGGCGGAGCTAATTACGCGTGTGGATCAGGTGATTGGCGAGCTATTGCTGCGCTACCCAGCCGATATCCTCGTCATCGCCTGCAATACCGCCAGCACACTCACCCTGCCCCATTTGCGCAGCAAATTGAGCTTGCCCATAGTCGGGGTAGTGCCTGCGATCAAACCTGCCGCGCTCATGAGTAAAACCGGGGTAATCGGCCTGCTCGCCACACCTGCCACAGTCGCTCGTCCCTATACCCACGAATTAATCCGCGAATACGCAACGGATTGCCAGGTAATTTCATTGGGCAGTAGCGAGCTGGTGCAAATCGCCGAGCAAAAATTACGCGGCGAAACAATCGATGTGAATGCGATTAGCAAAATTGCCCAGGAATTAATGCGCGATGATCAAGCAGAAAAAATGGATGTGCTGGTTTTAGCCTGCACACATTTCCCGCTGTTGAGGGATGAGTTGGCGCAACACTTGCCCGCACAATTAAAACTGATCGACTCGGGGGCAGCCATAGCACGGCGGGTAGAGTTTTTGCTCGCTGATGCTGCAGAGCCACCGGCAGGTTATATACCAGAACATCTTGCAGTATTTACCAAACACACTGCAGCTGCCGAGCAACTTGCACCAGCATTAACCCGTTTTGGCATTCACCAGCAGGCTTATCTCAATATTTAAAATCCTCCTAAAAAAACCGGGCAGAAAATGCCCGGGTTTTATCTTTACTGCTTAACCATTAATAATTAAACCTGCAAACTCAGACCACCAGACGTAATTCATGTCCATCGGGCTGCAAGTTGCGCAAAATATCCATGCTGGTAATAACACCCTGCGCAATTTTATTGTCCGCCACTACCACGCGATGGATATTGTTTTTCACCATCACCGCCGCCACTTCCGCCACACTGGCATCTGGTTTTACAGTAATAATTTCGCGTTGCATGATTTGATGCACGGTGCAGTTATATTCTGCCCTGTTACTCCAATCCCGCAGACTGACTTCATCCAAATCAATTTCACAACTTTCGCGATAATAATTTCGCAGTGCTTCGCGGCGATTGGTTTCATCCATGCTACTGAATTTAAAAATATCCGAAACCGTCACCACACCAACTAACTCGTGATCCGATGCAATAACGGGCGCGCCGGAAATACCGTGTTTAATAAAAAACTCAGCAAGGCGATGGATAGTCCAACCCTCGTAGGCACTTAACAAGGTTTTACTCATAATCGCTTGGGCGGTATGGCTATTTTTATGGCTTATCGACATAACTGATTCCTCGCAGAAAAGTAAATGGCGCATTAAGTATTAACCCTGGTGAAAAATTCGACACCATAAAAATCGCCCATTGATTAGACTTTTTCTGCATTAAAAACCACCTTTAGGTTCTTGCCAGAAAATTCTTTCACCCAATAAAAAAGCCGCTGGATGAATAATCCAGCGGCTTTTAGCAATCACATAAAAATTATTACAAATCAGTGATTGGCTTATATTTTGGCACTAACATCTTCATAACGCCCCAGGCCAGCAAATAGGCTACCGCGCAAACGGCAAACATAATAGCGTAACCCGTGTAAATATTGCCTTGTGCGCCGTAGTAGTCAAACAACCAACCACCGGTTTTAGACAAAAATACACCACCCAAACCGCCCGCCATACCACCGATACCGACTACTGAACCTACGGCTTTTTTCGGGAACATATCCGACACTGTGGTGAAGATATTCGCAGACCACGCCTGATGCGCTGAGGCGCCAATACCAATCAGAATTACCGGCACCCAAAAACCGTAATGACCGAGAGGTTGTGCGAGTAACACTACCAGCGGGAAGAGCGCAATCACAAACATAGCGCGCATACGACCATCGTAAGCGTTGTAACCTTTGTTCATGAAATAAGTGGGGAACCAACCCCCACCGATACTGCCAATCATAGTCAAGCTATAAAGCACGGTTAAAGGCAACATTAATTGCGTGCCGGTCAAGCCGTATTGCTCACCCAAATATTTCGGCAACCAAAACAAGAAGAACCACCAGACACCATCGGTCATAAACTTGCCAAAAGCAAAGGCCCAGGTTTGGCGATAGCTAAGGAGTTTGAACCATGAGGTTTTCAATTCCTCTTCGACTGCAACCACCGGCGCTTCGCCCGGATTGGTATTGATGTAATCCAACTCAGCCTGACCCAAGCGTTTTTGCTTGGTGGGGATTTCGTAATAAATCTGCCAGAGCACCATCCATACAAAACCTATGGCACCAATCACGATAAACGCGGTTTGCCAGCCCCAGTTAACTGCAATCCAGGGCACAGTCAAAGGCGCAAGAATCGCACCTACGTTGGCACCCGAGTTAAAAATACCGGTGGCAAAGGAGCGTTCTTTTTTAGGGAAATATTCAGCGGTGGCTTTGATGGCGGCCGGAAAGTTACCCGCCTCACCTATCGCCAATACAGCGCGGGAAATCATAAAACCAATAATCGACACCGGAATTGCCGCTATACCCGCAATCGCCAGCACATTATTTGTGAAATGACCAATGGGTACCGCGTAGGCATGCATGATGGCGCCGATAGACCAGACAACAATCGCGACTATATAGCCCAACTTGGTACCAAGTTTGTCGATCACACGGCCGGCAAACAGCATGGAGATGGCGTACACAAATTGGAATACCGCCGTGATATTGGCGTAGTCGCTGTTAGTCCAGCCAAACTCTTTGGAGAGCGCCGGTGCTAATAAGCTGAGAACTTGACGGTCAAGATAATTAACAGTGGTTGCAAAGAACAGGAGGGCACAAATGGTCCATCTGTAGTTGCCAATAAGTTGCTGGTTCATAAGGTCACTTGCTTATCGTTATGGAGTACAAAGGGAATCATAGCTGCTGTTTCTGATATCGCTAAAAAAGCGATGTCAGCAAAATAGCGAGCCGATGAAACTCTCACCGGATATTGTATTGACCTTAATTTGCCTGATTGCTTGTCGCAAGCTGCCTGTTTGGCATTTTGAGTGCCGTCCCTATGGGCGGTGTCGACAATGAGCGGGGCTATTGCGACGGCGAACATCCAATTGTTCTTTTATTATGATGCGGAAAAGTAACATGATTCCCCAGGGCAAACAAGCCAAAGGAATAGTTAACTCCTTGTGCGACAAGGGCTTATAACCAAACTTTACACCCGCCAACAAACCACACAAGAAAGAGTCACGGTGCCATAATGCCGCTTACTTTTTCTTGCTACCGTTTACATGGCTCAGGCAAACATCATTATGGTTGATACCTATTTCGACATTACGCCCTACCTGAGCGCGATTGCGCGCGATCAATTAATCATCACTGCCAACAATCGCCTGCGCAACCATATGCTGCGCGCCTACGGGCAATGGCAGGCAAGTAATAGCACCCTGGTCTGGCCCACGCCACGCATCTATTCGCTCAGCCAGTGGCTTGGATCCCAATGGGAGCTGTTGCAAAGGCGCGCTTATAGTCCAGCGGCGCAGCGCATAATCAGCAACCTGCAACGTCAAACCCTGTGGGAAAAAATTATCGGCGAATCCTCCCTCGCCCAGGCATTGCTGCAAGCCGAACCGCTGGCGCAAGCGGCAGACAGTGCTTTGCGCAACCTCGAACTCTGGCAATTAAATGAAGAGGATGTACGCACCGCCGAACCCATGCTCAATCCCCAAAGCAATAGCTATTGCTGGCTGACTTGGCTGGGTGATTTTCGCGCGCGCTTGAGCAAACTCGGTTTTATTACTCAGGAAATGGCGAATCAAATTTTGATCGCCGCCTTTAAACAGGGTGAATTACAGCCAGAAGCGATGATTTGGCTTACCGGTTTTGATGATATTCCCCCGCAACATCAGGATCTCATCAACAGCGCCTGTCATGAATTAACCAGCATCAAACCGCTCAATAATGCCAGTCAGTTGCAGCGCACCGAGCTTAATACCACTGAGCAAGAAATGCGTGCGGCGGCGCTGTGGAGCAAACAACAGCTGGAGCAAAACCCGGCGGCGATGATTGGCATTATCGTGCCCAACCTCGGCCAGTGCCGGGATCAAGTTGAACGAATATTTGTTGATGTATTTGAACCGCTCGCCGCCCTGCCCGATCAACCGCGCTACACATTGCCGTTTAACTTTTCCGCTGGTACACCACTCGCGACTACACCGATTATTGCGGCCACACTGGACTTACTCGAATTACAAAAATCCTCCTGGGATTTGGAGAGCATTTGTAATTTGCTACTCTCGCCTTTTTTTGGCGATGCCGAAAAAGAATTAGTCTTGCGTGCGCACTTGATCCAAACCCTGCGCAAGCTTGGAAAGTTCACTATTAGTTTGAGCGATTTACGTTACCACTGCCAAAAACTCACCAGCAAATTAGCAATACCTGAAAGCGATTCCAATCTGATTACCCGCTTGGTGCAATTGGAAAATTATCGTCGCCAAAGTTTTGGTTTTCGCAGCGCCGAATACTGGTGTGATTTTTTCCAGCAGCATTTGCAATTACTCGGCTGGCCCGGAGCGCGCCGGTTAGACAGCCAGGAATACCAGCAGCTCACGCTGTGGAATCAAGTGCTGGATAATTTTTTGCAGTTGGATGGCACCGGCATTAATTTCAGTTACAGCAATGCCATTCAGCAACTGCGCAGTATCGCCGGTAAAACACCGTTTCAGGCGCAAACACCCAACTCACCGATTCAAATTCTCGGCGCACTCGAAGGTGCCGGTTTGCAATTCAGCCACTGCTGGGTGATGGGTTTACACCATCGCCAATGGCCGCCGGTGCCAGCCCCCAACCCACTGCTGCCCAGCAATTTACAGCGCACTAAAAAAATGCCTCACGCCAGCGCCGAACGGGAATTGGAATTTGCGCGCGCACTCACCGCCCATTACCAACAGTGTGCAGCGCAGGTGATTTTTAGCTCGGCCCACAGTGACGACGACAGTGAACTCAGCCCCAGCGCCTTAATTCGCCATTTACCACTCACACCACCCGCGCAACTGATTCACAGCCATGTAACTGCCAGCGCGGAAAATTATTCACTGCTGGCACAAAGTAAAGCCTGGGAATTGGTGGATTGCACAAATGCACCCGCGCTGGATATTACGCAAGAACCGGTGCGCGGCGGTGCAAACTTATTTAAAGAACAAGCCGCCTGCCCGTTTAATGCCTTTGCACGTTTGCGTTTGGGTGCAGCACGAATTGAGGAACCCGTTGCCGGTTTCTCAGCGATTGAACGCGGCAACTTATTACACGAAGCGCTAGCCACTATTTGGCGCGAATTAAATAATCACGCTGCACTCGTCGCGCTGGATGAAGCCTCACTCACCACCTTAATTAACAATGCCACACAACAAGCGGTTGACGCGCTCAAACAAAAGCGCGGCACCTCCGTTGGAACCTATTACGCACAACTGGAACAAGAACGCTTGAGTGCGCTGTTAGCAGATTGGTTAGCGCAAGAAAAAATGCGTCCGCCCTTTACCGTGATCGCGATTGAAGAAGAAGTACAGATTACCTTTGCCGGTTTACCGCTGAAATTGCGTATCGACCGTATTGATAAATTAACCACTGGCGAACTGATATTAATCGACTACAAAACCGGTCAACCCAAAGCCGCCAGCTGGCAAGGCGAACGATTGGATGAACCGCAGTTGCCACTCTATGCCGTGACTGCTAGCAGCGAAATTGCCGCCATCGCCTTTGCCCAAATCAATGCCAAAGCCATGCAGTGGATTGGCACCGGCGAATTGCATGTCACACACGATGGCATCTTTCCCGGCAAACAAAGTTGGGATGAACAATTGCACGAATGGAAAAACAATTTACAACAACTCGCACAGGATTTTATTCAGGGTGATGCCCGCGTCGATATGAAAAACCCAACCACCGCCCAATATGCCGAAGACTTATTACCGCTCAACCGTTTGCTGGAAGCTGATGCACTCGCCGCGTATATGCAACGTCAGCAAGGAGCGGTGTAATGTCGATCATCATTAACCAACCTATCACTCAACCAATTGATCAACAAGTTCGTATTGATGCGCTCGATCCACAAACCTCATTTGCAGTTTCAGCGCCCGCCGGTTCCGGTAAAACCGGCTTGCTTACCCAACGCGTATTAACGCTGCTCGCGACCTGCGATGAACCCGAAGAAGTATTGGCGATTACCTTTACGCGCAAAGCGGCCGGTGAAATGCAAGACCGCATTATGCAGGCGCTCTGGCAAGCCGCCGACTCACCCGAACCCAGCGACCCCCATGTATTGCGCACCTGGAAAATTGCGCAACAGGTATTGCAGCGCGATCAAGAATTACAGTGGAATTTATTGCACAGCCCACAGCGTTTGCGCGTGCAAACTATCGACAGCTTATGTCGTTCCATCACCAAACAATTGCCCCTCGCCAGCGGTATAGGCGCACAGCCAGACACACTGGAAGATGCCGAACAAGCTTACCAATTAGCAGTGCGCGAATTATTTAAATTACTAGAAGAGGACACGCCGTTACGCGTGGACTTAACTCGCCTGCTGCGCCATTTGGATAACAACCTTCCCGCCGTAGAAAAATTATTAACCGGGTTGTTGGGCAAACGCGAACAATGGTTGGGCGTATTGCTGCAGGCGCGCCATGAAGAGGCGCGCATTTATTTGCAAGCCGTCTTGCAGGATGTGATTCGCGAACAATTGGAACAGGTTTATAACGCGTTGGTTATTCACGCCAGCGAACTCTGTGCAATTGCAGATCGTGCAGCGACTAATTTACAAGAGGAAGGCGAGCGCAAAAATCGCATTCACGAATTATTGGGCATCACTCACTTGCCAGAAGTCGAACCAGAGGCCATTAATGAGTGGCTAGCTATTTGCGATTTACTGCTCACCAACGGCGGCACGTTTCGTGCGCGCTTGACCAAAGCAGAAGGCTTTCCCGCTGGCAAAGAAAATGCCGAATTAAAAAACCAATTCAGTGCATTAATTGCCGCCCTCACCGACACGGCGCCTGACGCTGAACAATTATTACAAGAAGTACGCAATCTGCCACCACCACACTACGCCGATCACCAATGGCAGTTGCTCGATAGCCTCACCAGTATTTTGCCGATTTTAGTTGCGCAATTAACACTGGTATTTAAGCAGCAGAGCGCAACGGATTACACCGCTATCAGCCAGGCCGCATTAGTCGCACTGGGTGATGAAGAATCGCCCACGGATCTCGCGCTGCAATTGGACTATCGCATTCGCCATATTTTGGTGGATGAATTTCAGGATACTGCCAGCCCGCAGCTTGAGTTATTGAAAAAACTCACCAGTGGCTGGCAAGCCGGTGATGGCCGTACGTTATTTATTGTGGGCGATGGCATGCAGTCCTGTTACGGTTTCCGCAACGCCAATGTGGGTTTATTTTTGGATGCACGCCAACAAGGCATAGGTTCGGTAGATTTAACGGCGCTGGATCTACAGGTGAATTTCCGCTCGCAAGCCGGTGTAGTGAATTGGGTTAATAGTATTTTTCAAAACGCCTTTCCCGCGCAGGACGACATCAGCCGCGGCGCCGTCAGTTATTCGCCGTCCGTTGCGTTTAAATCCGAACTGGAAGGTGATGCGGTGCAGTTCTACGCGTGCACTTATTCATCTGAAACTAAAAATACTTACAGCAGAAGCAGCGATGAAAGTGAGAGCGATGACGGCGACGAGCCATCATCACGCGTGCACGCACAGCAGCAGGAAGCCGTTAAAGTTGTCGAGTTGGTACAACAAGCACGCTACGACAACCCCGAAGGTAGCATTGCGATTTTAGTGCGCACCCGCAATCATCTCGCGCGCATTTTGCCTGCGCTCACCGCCGCCGGTTTGCACTACCAAGCCACGGAAATTGATCGCCTCGCCAGCCGCATGGCGATTGTGGATTTACTCTCGCTCACCCGCGCACTATTAAACCCCGCCGACCGCACCGCATGGCTAGCCATTCTGCGCGCGCCTTGGTGCGGCTTAAATAATCACGACCTGCACGCGCTTACCACGGCAAATTTAGCGGACGTTAATCCACGCCTGAATGACAATGCGTTTGCGGTAGTCTGGCCGCAGCTGGTTAATTTTGAAAAAATAGTTTCACTCAGCACTGCAGGCAAAACGATTCTTGCACGCGTAGTGCCGGTATTGCAGCAGGCGTTAACCGAAAAATATCGTAAATCGTTGCGTCAATGGATTGAAGGCGTGTGGTTTGCTCTGGGCGGCCCCGCCACACTGCTGGATGAAAACGACCGCGATAATATCAACAGCTTTTTTACCTTGCTGGACAAACACCAACAAGGCGGCAGCATTCGCGATTGGCAAGTATTTAATAACGCCATTGAGCGTTTATTTGCTGCACCGCGTGCCGATGCCGACCCGAAACTACAAGTAATGACCATTCACAAATCCAAGGGATTGGAATTTGATACGGTCATTATTCCCGGCTTGGATCGCAGCGCACGTAAGGACGACAAACAGTTATTGCTCTGGCAAGAACGCATTAACCATCACGGCGAAAAACAATTACTGCTCGGCTCACTCGCCGCTACCGGCAAAGAAGAGGACCGCCTCTACACCTTTATGCGCCGCGAGGCAGATAAACAACAAGCGTTTGAAGCAACCCGCTTGTTATACGTAGGCTGTACTCGCGCCATCAAACGTTTGCATTTAATTGCCTGTATCAACACCAAAGACGATGAATTAATCGCGCCCGCCAAAGCATCCCTGCTGCACAGTATTTGGCCGTTTGTAAACGAAAGCGCACAACTTATTCCGTGCAAATCCACCAGTGATAACCAAACAGGCAGCAGCGACCGCAAACCGGGTTTGCAACATTTGCTGCGCCTTGTTCCCACCTGGCAAGCACCCAGATTAAATGACGTAACACTGCTGCACAGCTATCGCGGCCACGAATTCGGTGCCACTCCATCAGGGAGTGATGAAACCACAACTGAAAATCCATTAAATATTCCCGAAGTGGAAACCACCGCCGCCCGCCTCGCGCGTCACACCGGCACGGTGATTCACAGTGCACTGCAAGCACTGGTCGAAAATAAATTCGTCACCAATAGTGAATCTATTACCGCTGATGTATTTATCAACCAACAACAACCTTTCTGGAAAATCCAACTACAACAACTCGGCTGGCATGGCGACAATTTACAGCGCGCCCTGCAAAAAATCGCCCAAGCCATTCACACCACCCTCTCCAGCGAACAAGGCCGCTGGTTGCTCAATTGCGACCACGAACAAAGCGCCTGCGAACTCTCGCTGATGCAAAAAAACAAACAAGACGTAAGCGAATCCATCATCGACCGCACTTTCGTCGCTGAGGGTATACGATGGATAGTGGATTACAAAAGCAGTGAACCGGAAAGTGGCGAAACTGAAACAACTTTTATCGCACGCGAAATGGAAACCTATAAAGAGCAATTACTGCGTTACCAAAAACTGCTAGCAGCAACAGAACCCCATCCAATCAAAACAGCACTTTATTTAGTGAGTATGGGGAGGTTAGTTGAAACGGTGTAAGTAAAACCCCCGAGCGAAAGCTCAGGGGTCAGGTTCATTTAATAGATTGGTAACAGCGTTATTTTTGTTCCAAAAAACCCGCCTTCACGTATAGGATGGTATCTCTGATATTTAACGATGACTCTCTCCATGCGATCACCTGTAAAACACGAAATACTTCTGGCCATTTTAGTGGGTATGGCGGTGCTGCTGGCGGTGTTCTTTAGCATTAAACAGTTCACCGCGCTCAATGCGCTGCAATGGTTACTGATTGCGGACTGTTTATGGTTTTATGTGTGTTGGCAATTATGGCAGCGGTTGGAGTTGAACCGCGCAAGTGAAGGTGCTCCACTCTACCCCACTCTGGGTTGGGCGAACCGGTTGACCTTGTTGCGCGGTGGATTGATTGCATTAACCGGAGGATTTTTGTTTCAACCGCAAGCTGCGGGATTAATGGCTTGGGTTCCAGGTGCGTTGTATACCTTGGCAGCAATTCTGGACCGCATGGATGGATTTGTAGCGCGGCGCAGCAAACAAACGAGTTTATTGGGCACTGAGCTGGATACGGTGTATGACGCGCTGGGGTTAGTGGTTGCGCCGTTATTAGCAGTGGGTTACGGAAAAATTCACTGGAGTTTTTTATTGGTAAGCGCAGCCTATTATGTTTTTGTGTGGGGGCTGTACTGGCGGCGCACACATAACTTACCGGTTTATCCACTTATGCCCAGCATGTTACGCCGCACGCTCGCGGGCTTTCAAATGGGGTTTATCGCGTTTATTTTATTACCCTGCTTTCAGGCACCACTGACACTAATTATCGGTATCGCGTTTATGTTGCCAATCCTGCTTGGTTTTATGGTGGATTGGTTAGTGGTGAGTGGCCGCATTGAATCCAACACAACTAATAGCCACTTTTTTAATCGCCTCGCGCAGATTAGCCACAATAGTTTGCAACCATTGTTACGGCTGGTATTAGCTATTGCATTTTTATTGTTCATAACCAGCAACAACGTTTTATCGCTCACTTGGTTACCAATTATTTTATTTCTTGCGGTAGCCATGACTTTTTTTGGGTTGGCTGGCCGTGTAGGGGCGTTGCTGGTAGTGGTGTTAGTTGCTTTATTGCAGGGCGATAAACCTGTTGATGCAATTACGGCAATTATTATTTTCAGTGGTGTGTGGTTAATGCTGCTGGGAACTGGCCGCTTCAGCCTCTGGCAGTGGGACGACCAGTGGGTAACCCGCCGCGATGGCGAGGAGCACAATTAATGCAGCGCGCCGCATTCTTTACGCTCTTGTTGTGGCTAATCGCCGTAGCCTTAGCAACATGGACACTCGCGCAATTACCCCTTGCCGACATAACACACAGCATTAGTTCCCTCAGCGCCGTGCAATGGATTTTTTGGTTAGGGCTTAACGCGCTTATTATTGTGCTGCTCGGCTTGCGCTGGCAATTATTAACCCAGGCATTGGCCGCGCCGGTTAATTTGTTAAAACTCTTGTTGATTCGCCAAGCGGGGCAAGCAGTAAGTTTCATTACCCCTGGCCCACAATTTGGCGGTGAGCCGCTACAAATTTATTGGCTGTACAAATACGGGCTTCCGCTGCGCACAGCACTCTTGTCCTTGGGGCTGGATCGGTTTTTTGAGCTGTGGGTTAATTTTTCTGTGCTGTTGCTAGCAGTGTTATTACTGCTTGCCGGTGTGGGTGACACCCTTCAATACGACACTCTCCAATACGACATCATCAAATACAACGCTATCGGCGACTGGCAAACAGCGCTACTGCCACTGCTGATTTTTTTAGGGTTGATGTTTTTGCTGGCGTGGGTTTTAGTGAAACAACCGCAGTGGATAAATAATCGCCTTGAACGCATTGCCACACGCTGGCAACACAATCATCGTTTGAACAACATCAATCAACACTGGCAGTCATTGGGCGACGATTTGCGCACCGCACTGCGTACACAAAAAATTCGCTTTTCATTCGCGCTGTTATTGTCAGTACTCGGTTGGGTGGGATTATTAGGTGAGCTGTATTTGATTTTGCATTTGGTGGGCATTGAAGCTAACGTGCATTCTTTTCTGATTATTTTAGTGGCGATGCGCATGGCGCTGTTGCTACCTATGCCCGGTGGAGTGGGCACCTTGGAGGCATCTGTACTCTGGTCATTTCACACTTTGGGTTTACCCGCCAGCGCGGCCTTGGGTTTAATTGCACTCATGCGCGTGCGCGATGCCATTGTGTTGTTGGTCGGGTTGGCGTGTTTGCGCGCTAGCAATACCACTAACGCACAAACCAAATCCATTACTGAAACCTAAAGAAGCTTTGAAATATTCACTTCTCGTCATATCCGCGAACGCGGGTATCCAGAAAAATCAACAGCATGGATTCCTGCTTTCGCAAGAATGACGAATATTTCAGAGACACCCTAGCTTTTCTTCCCCAAGATTAAAACGATTTGCGATAGGCCGCCCAACAGGTGGCATTTTCCCAAAGTTTGATCGTGAGCGAACCCGTACCGGGTGGGTGAATCAGTGCGATGACTTTTTCATTAATAATGCGACTGAAATGTTCGATGCTGGGGTTTAATCCAGCAAATTCTTCTTTGTCATTCAACAGGCTATCGCGGAAGTACCCCACTACTTTATCCAGCGCCGCTTCTATCTCAACAATATCCACCAAATAACCGTGTTTATCCAATTGGTCGCTTTCAATACTCACTTCCGCCACATAGTGATGTGCATGCGGAAAATTTTCACTGCCCCAATCGCCGCCGATCAGAAAATGGTTGGCGATAAAATCGCGGGTCACTGCAACGGTATACATAAAATCCCTGCCTGCTAAAAATTAATAAATTGAAAAAGATTAAGCGTGTGAATAACAAAAGATGGCTTGCAGTATCTCCGCTGGAGACTGGTGCAAACGCTGATAAAGTGCTGGTGCTTCACTGAGCGGGGCGCGATGGGTAATTAATTGGCTGGGCTGCAGCTTGCGCAACATTTGCCAGGTAAGTTCAAACCGACGAGCCTTATCCCACCGGCCACTCAATTCCGGCGCAAGGCTGCTCACTTGGCTGGTGGTAATTGTTAAACGATTGCGATGGGCATTTCCACCCAGCGCAATCGCTGCAGTTTTATTACCGTACCAACTGCCGATAACAATCCGGCTTGCAAAACCACTTAACTCAATCGCCAAATTTAACGCATCGGGCGCGCCGCTCACTTCATAAATGAGATCGGCACCCGTGTTATTTTCTGCAACCCTTAATTGTTGTTTAAGGGCATTAATATCTGCCGTCGAAAATGGATCGAACGCCTTACTTACGCCGAGTTGCAAAGCACGCTCGCGGCGCACAGCAATTGCATCCACCCCGTGTAATTGAGTCAGCGGAAACTGCGCTAATAAATTTGCCAACAACAATCCCACAATGCCCTGCCCCAATACCACCACGCGCTCACCCAATGCGGGGCTGCCATCCTGAATTAAATTAACAGCGGTTTCCATATTGGGTAAAAATACGGCGTCCTCCGCAGCTATGTCTGCAGGAACAGGAATAACAGCGGCAGGTGTGGCGATAAAATGGCTGGCGTGTGGTTGAAACGCAAATACACGTTGACCGATTAACGCTGCGTCCACACCCGCACCCACTGCTTTAACAATACCAACACTGGCATAGCCGTATTGCAGCGGATATTGCTGCTGATCTTGTTGCTGGGAACGCAACACAGCGATAGTCGCATCAAGCGGCATTTCATTGGGAATTTGCCCGCGATATACAAGCATTTCGGTACCGGCACTGATCGCTGAGCATTCCACTTGCACCAACAATTCACCTTCAGCCAGTGCGGTGAGAGGTTGTTCGCGCACTTCAACTTGTTCAATGCCGGTGAACCAGAGTTGCTGTGCATATACAGGTTTATTTTGGCCAGCGTCAGTCGTCATATTGCGTAATCCCTTATGCTGTGTGATCGCTATAATTTAAATTGCCCCACACGATTAAATCATCACCCAGGCGTTCAGAGAAAAAAGGTTTTAACTGTGGAAATGTACCGCGCGATTGATTACCTAAACCAGTCACTGCTTTGTAGCCGCCTACAAATTGCGGCGTAATAGTGAGCACCAGTGCGTCCACCAAGCGGGCTTTTAAAAACGCACTTATAACACTAGCACCACCTTCCACCATTAAACTTTTTATGCCGCGGCTCCATAATAATTTCAACGCGCGCTGCAAACACACGCGGCCATCGGCATTGCCTTGCAGTGCGGTAATTTCCAAACCTTCAATAACGGTACCCTGATCATCTACCGTGGTTAATACCCAGCAGCGTTTATCCGGCAGGCAACACAAGCGCGCTTTTGCTGGAATGCGCAATTGACTGTCCAACACAATTGGCTGCGGGTTGTGACCAATCCAGTGGCGCACGGTGAGTTGCGGGTCATCACTTAATACGGTGCCTATGCCAACTAAAATGCCGTCGTGCATGCTGCGCAATTGATGGGTTAACCGCAGCGATTCTTCACCACTCAACGCGAGTGGTTCATCGCAGCGCAGCGCGATACTGCCATCAAGGCTTTGCGCATAGCTTAGGGTCACGAAGGGCCGCTCGCTGGAACGAAACGCGTTTTTATTCTGGGTCAGCCAGTTTTCAATTCGTTGATTGAGGTTCATGCAAATCACTGTGATGGGATGAAACAAACGGCTTACTAAATAACAAATGATCCATGCGTTTGGCTTTGGTGATCATATAACCTTTATTCTCGGCGTTGGCCGCAATTTCCAGCGGCACACGCGCCACCACCTTGATGCCTTCCGCCTGTAATGCCTGGATCTTGGCGGGATTATTGGTCATCAAGCGCACGGATTGCACACCCAAATCCTCCAGAATACACGCGGCTAGCGAGTAGCTTCGCTCATCGGCACCATGGCCTAACATAAGGTTGGCATCAACCGTGTCGTAACCCTGATCTTGCAAGTTATAGGCAAGCAACTTTTGCTCAAGACCAATTCCGCGCCCCTCCTGACGCAAATAAATCACCACGCCTTGCCCCTCCTCCGCCACCAGCGCCAGCGCGCGGTCCAATTGCTCACCACAATCGCAGCGCAATGAACCAAGCACATCACCAGTGAAACACTCTGAATGAACACGAGCCAACACGCCCTCTGCGCGAGTCAGGTCACCCATGTAAAAGGCCAGGTGCTCTTTGTTATCCAGCGTATTGGTGTAATAACACAATTGAAAATCCCCATAGCGCGTGGGAATGCGGGCGGCAGCAGTGCGAGTAACAGACGGATTTGGCATATACAAAATCTTTAATAGTGAGAGGTAAACTCTATACGATGGCCGTGATCTTATGGGTCAGTCGCGCAATAGGCAAGGCAAGTCGCTGGTAATAGACCCTACACTAATAGAGAATTGCCGCGCGTGGGTTTATCGACATTTTCAACGAGTAGAGTGCAATGGCTAAAATTTATTTTGCAATTCCCGGCGATATCAACACCCTCACCGGTGGTTATGCCTATGACCGGCGATTGATCGCAGAGTTGCGCGCACTGGGTCACAGTGTTGAACATCTGCAACTATCCTCTCGCTTTCCGCTGCCCGACACCAACGCACTCGCCGATGCCGCCGCACAATTAGCTGCCCTGCCCGACCAGGCGCTGGTAATGATTGATGGCCTTGCTTACGGTGTGATGGAAACTATCGCAGAGCAGCATGCCGCGCGTTTAAATATTATTGCGCTGTGCCATCACCCACTCATGCTTGAATCGGGTTTATCCAGTGTGCAAATACAGCAGCTTTTTTTATCCGAACAGCGCGCACTGAATGCGGCCAAGGCGGTGATAGTCACTAGCCCAATGACCGGTAAAATTCTTGCCGAAAAATTTGCAATTCCCGCCGCAAAAATGACGATTGCATTGCCGGGCACCGATGCGCAAACCTTTGCCCCCTGTATCGGCAACCCGCCGGTGCTCTTGTGTGTGGCAACACTGACCCGTCGCAAAGCGCATGACGTATTAATCGATGCGCTCGCGAATGTTAAACAACTTGCATGGACACTGCGCCTGGTGGGCGGCACAGAGTTTGACCCGGAATGGACATCGCTGCTAAAAAATAAAGTGGCGCAGTATGGGCTTGAGCAGCGCATTGTTTTTCTCGGCAGCATTGCTGAACCAAGCAGCGAATACGCCGCAGCAGATGTATTTGTGCTGCCATCATTATTTGAAGGTTATGGGATGGCGTTTGCGGAAGCGCTCAGTTTTGGTTTGCCAATTGTGGCTGCCCGCGCCGGCGCAGTGCCCGACGTAGTGCCCGACAGCGCCGGCATTTTAGTTGCACCGCAAGATTCCTCCGCGCTCAGCGCTGCGCTACAAGAATTGCTAGCTGATACTGCCGCACGCAAAAAATTACAACACGGTGCACAAGCAGCGGCGCGCGATTTACCCAGCTGGAAAGATACCGCTGCCGTAGTTGAACAATTAAGCGCGCAACTATCCACACAACCATCCATACAATCAATGGCAGGAAAAAGTGAGTAAAAAATGAGTAGCTTTTCAATCGCATGGTTGGATTTACGCGAAGGCTCCGATTTTGCCGCGCGCGATAAAACATTGGTAACACAGGCGCTGAACTGGCTGGGTCAGGCAACAGACCGCGTATCACCCGACCGCATTATTGTTGACCTGGGTGCAGGTACTGGCTCCACGCTGCGCGCGCTAAGTAAATTGGGTGCAAACAATATTGTGTGGCGTCTGGTGGACCTGGATGAAAAATTATTGGATGAAGCGCTGCGTCGCCACGGCAAAAATTGTTTGATTGAAGACTATCAAGCGGATTTAACAATCATTGAGGAACTACCGCTGACCGGCGCGCACATAGTGTCGGCATCCGCCTTATTTGATTTGGCCTCAAGTACTTTTATTGATGCCTTAGTCGCGCGGCTCGATGCACGCAAAACCGCTGTTTATGCCGCCCTGAATTACGACGGCACAACCACTTGGTCACCGGCACATCCGCTGGATGAAAAGGTACTAACCGCATTTAACCAAGATCAGCACCGCGACAAAGGTTTTGGCCCCGCGCTTGGCCCGGACTGTACCGGATATTTACAAAAAGCACTGGAAAATAACGGCTATGCCGTAACCATCCAACCCAGCCCCTGGCAATTAGCAGCAAAAGATCACGCCATGTTGACCGAATTAATTAATGGTATTGCCGCTGCCGTGAGTGAAGGTTATGGGTTAACAGCACAGGCGCTGGAGGACTGGAAAAATTTTCGCATTGCCAATGTGGCCGAAGGCAATTGCACAGTCGGCCATTGGGATTTGCTCGCACTACCGCGTTAATCTTCAGGTAGCGAAAATGCCTCGATAAATTTATTACGCAATTCATTCATAGGCCACACCGGTGCATCCGCAGCGGGCACCATTCCACTGCTCCACTGCCAGTGCGCCACTGCATTTATCAATGCGGAGTCGCGGGTAATTAAATGGATTGGCACATCGCGGTTAACCGTTTTAATGTCGCCCGTTTCGCCCGTAACAATCGGCGCTGGCTGGTGGTCACCCAATACCAACACCACCATATTGTCATCGCCGTAATTCATCACGTAAGACGCGATAGTCTCCAGCGCATATTCAATCGCCAAACGAAATTGTAAACGGATACGCGCTGTTTCCTTCCAAACTTCTTCCGGGCTATCACCACTCATCGCTTGCGCATTAAACACAGAGCCATCACCAACAGCATTCCAATCGATCAATTGCGGAATGGGTGTCCAGGGCGCGTGGGATGAAATCAGTGCAATCTCTGCCATCACCGGTGTAGGTGTCGCGCTGGACGATTGTGTAGCAAGCTCCCGCGCATGAAATGCAGCAAGCGTGTATTGATCCGGCATGGTCACCCAATTAAAAGGTTTACCCGCGTAACCGAAATTGTGTGCATCATAAATTTGGTCGTAACCATAATAATTTCCTTCCGGCCAATCCATAGTAATCGCGGGCATTACCGCCACAGTGCGCCAACCTGCGGTGTTAAATACGCGATTAAGTGTAGGCCGCTCGCTCATCATCAAACTGTTGTAGCGAATCTGGTTATCAATCCACAAACCCGACATAGCGGTACCGTGAGCCAGCCAACTCAAACCACCCAGAGTCGGCGAGGTTAAAAAACCACTGCGCACCGCAAAACCTTTTTCCGCTAATTCGTCACTCGTGCGCGCCAGCAAGGGGCGAATATGTGGCGCAAATTCGGGGTTGTCCAACACCGTGCGCCCATAGGATTCTACAAATATCACCAACACATTTTTATCGCGCAACAACGCCAATACATTCTCATCAGCACGCACGGAGTCATCACTTTTATCTAACTGCGCCCGAAACAATTTCATATCGGCTGCCGTAGTCAGCATGTCATGGGTATGCGCTGATAAATATTGATAAAACTTCATTGCCGCAAATGGCGACCCAACAAAAAACAACAGCACCCACAGCACCAACCCAACCGCTAAAACCACCGCCGATGTACGCACAGAAACCAACAACAACTGCCGCACCCGCCCCAAAATCCAAAAAGCACCCAGCACAATTAACAACACCACAAACAACAGCAATACCGCTATCACCAAGGCACCCGCCCGACCAATGGTTCCATCGAGCAAATTCATGCCGTTAACCAACAAATAACCATCAAACAACGGATTAAACGGCCGCGCGAACACCTTAAAAGTCGCCATATCCGCACAGGTAAAAATCACACCCACCGCCAATAACACCGCCGCGACCCATCGCACCGCCATACCAACGCGCCCCGGCAGCAGGAACAACAACCCAATCACCAACAATTCCAGAGGGATCACTAAAAATGACGATGCGTTAATAGCACTAATACGATTCGGGATAACCAACGCAATAAAAATCAAAACAAGCGCAGCAATATTCAAACTGGATTGAAAACGAAACAAAAGCGCCTCCCGTTAGTAACGATGCGAACAAAAAACCATCCCCCAAGCATAATGGATACGCAGTCACGGGAGCAAAGGTTGTATCAGTAGCTTTCAGTGCAGACAATTCCGACTCCGCAAACAAAACACCCGAGCGTGGCTCGGGTGTTTGTAGGCGTGTCTCATTAGAGAAGTAGCTGGAGATCGTAAACGGCCAAAAAGTGGAAGTTAGCGGCTGCCAAGATAATTAGCAGGCTCGGTAGTCGGGTCGATTTTTTACCACAATCACTTGTTATGAACTTTTAGTCTTTAAGTTTTGGAATACTAGTGCAGTGCTCATTACCAAAGTCTTCCACCTTCAGATGCTCAACAAGCTCTACGGCAGCATTTTTTTCGCACTGATATACCAACAACGCCTGCCCAGCTCCGCATGCAGAAAGGTTTATACCTTCCGCTTGACAAAATGTTTTTACTTTGCACCTCTTCAATTGGGTCTCAATAAATGACTCCTGATACGCTTTCATTTCAGCCATATATTTATCCGCATTACAGGTTTCGCTGTCACGATTCTTGATGTTTTCGAAAATAGCCTTGTTATAGTTTTCTATTTTTTTTGTGGCTTCTAGCTCTATGCAGTCAGCGAAGGATATTTCGTTGAAATCATCATCAGTTGAACAATCTGAGCCTGCAACACAAAAATAAGGAAAGGCTGATATAAAAATTAACATTATTTTCTTTAGCATAATCTACCTTTTTCATAACAGTTTATTAAACGGCCATAGCTGTATATCTTCCCACCACATATCATTTCTTATGCGAGTTTGCAGCCACCTATAATTACATAAATATCAAATAGTTAAAATTGATTTGGTGTTTTAAAAAACTAGTATTCCTGCTCGCGCTTCATATCACTAGTCGAATATCACTTTTACCCGGTTTTACTGAGTTAAGTTAATCAATAGTGTCTTGCAGAGATATCGTCACCCCACCGCTTTTGCATCCTGTTGACCCATATCAAAACAACACTGACTGCAGCTGTTTTAATAGCGCTACTGTTAAGAGCAAACATCCACTTAAACGGAATGGACAATGAGACAACGTGTTTACAAAAAAATGGCGGGGACTTCTGCCGTGTTTATCCCCGCCGAGTTCAACCATGCATCGCCCGTTGAACGCGATGGTTTAGTCTGGACGGATAGTGAATTGAGCATGCCGGAAAGCCCGCAAACTATGCAGTGGAAACCACCGCTGGACAGCTCGCTGGCATTGGAAGGATTGGAAGAGTACGACCCACCTGCAGCGGGTGATGCGCGCTATGTAACTAAATTGGGGCTCGCGTTTGTGTATATCGGGAAAATTCGTGGCTGGGTCGCGCTGACAGATTTTGTATAAGCATTCCTCACGCGTCAGGATATAAAACCCTATATGGGGCGTAACACACCGAAAAGGAATTTGATGACTGTTATAAAAAGAACTCATTCATTGTGAGGAGTTCATCATGCCTAACGAACACGAGATCCGCGAACTGGCTTATTACCTTTGGGTATCTGAAGGTAAACCCAGCGGGCAAACCGATCGACATTGGCAAATCGCCACCAAGATGGCCGCCGAACAAAAACATGGATCGCCGTCGCCCAAAATATCCACTGATCCTTCAGAAGCAAAAGGCACAACAGAACCCGAACAGCCTGATCAAACCTAGTGTTTTAATAGCAGCGAAACCCTGTTGGCAAATCGTGCGAGCCTTATTGAGTCCGTCGCCAAATCACAAAACCCAACCACACAAAACCGACTGAAAAAAGCAGCCCGATAAAATGACTGCGGGAAATACCGACAGCAATGACGGCGATGTTTTTATCGTCGGGGTCTACATAAACCTGAATCAGCTCGCCATTTTTTAGCGCTGTTTGCGGGCGACTAATGCCAAACCCGATACGAGTGCCGCGATATTCTTTACCATCCACCTCGTAGCTATATTCCAACCAACGCCCACCGTAATAACCTCCTGCCAAGGCACCGCGCAATTCGTTGGTGACGGTACCTTTGTGCACTGGCCAATGCGCGGCAGCAGTACTTTTATAAATATTGCTCGCGCTGGATAAAAACAACATACCAGCCGCAACTATGCACAATCCAAAAAAAAGTGAGCGCAGACGTTGATATTTTTTCTCGTTGTCGGGATTCATTTACACTCTCGCAAAAAATTTAATTACCAATCACCCGCAGCCTTATCAAATACTGATAAACACAACCATTACAGGGCATTACACCAAGAACACCCTCACTTTACCTGCAATCACTTCCTCGTCAACCAATAGAAAACAAAAATTATCGCGCCACAAAAAAGAAACCCTATACTTCACAGCAGGTTAGATAGCAATTGGACAGTTGCTACTGGAGAATTAAAAGCTGGAGACTTTTTTTGGACAGTTTGAATCATTACCGGGCACTTTCCCCGACCAAACTCTGGCGGGTTGGCAGCCGTCGGGATAAGACCATTATTTTTGGTGGCTGGTTTGCGCTGGTGCTGGCAAGTATCGCGCTCGGGTTGCTATCGGTAATAAAAAGTTGGTCGGGTATACCGCTGGATTTTGGCGGTGTCACAGTTTATATCACCGTTTACCCTACCCTGATTATTTGTTTATTCCTCACCCTCACCTGCGGTTGGCGCTGGGGGGCAATTCCTGCTTATTTATCCACGCTTTCACTGGCGCTTTACTCGGGCATGCCATGGCATTGGGCGATCATTTTTGCCTGCGCGAACCCATTGGGTTTTGCGATTCTGGCGGTTGGCTATCAAGCGATTCCAGCGAATAAAAACTTACGCGACTCCAATTCATTATTGTTTTATATCCAGCTGAGTTTTGTGGCGAGCATTTTTAGCTCCAGCGGCGCACTCATTTGGTGTTATACCAACCACATTGATCGCACTGCCCTGCTGGCAATTTGGCAGGGTTGGTGGCTGGGCGCATTTTTGCAAAGTGTATTTATTGTGGGCCCATTGCTCGCGCTCTTGTGGCCCAAAATTGCGCGCTGGCAACAACATCACCCTGCCTATTTACGCCTTGCCAGCGGCAATGTACGGCGCTCGGTATTGCGCCTGCTGGGGGCAATTACCATCGGTGTACTGGTGTACGGTGCGGCTACGATTCAGTTAGCGAGCAATCAGTTGGATCGCGCGCTTATCACTAGCAGCAGCTCCATGAGTGCTGAAGTGAGTAATGCCATCATGATTCTGCAGCAGACCACTTGGGTATTTTTTTGGGTATTCGCGATGATTATTTTATTTATCGCATTTTTTGGTTACCAACTGTTTACCCGCTGGCAACGCTCAACCAATGAATTATTAAGTGATCTGCACAGTGCCAACGAAAGCCTGGAGTGCCTTGCCCAAACTGATGGTCTTACCGGTCTGCTCAATCGTCGCACTATGGATGAACGCTTGAGCAGTGAATGGCTCCGCGCCAGCCGTATGGGCAGCGGTGGCGCGCTGGTGATATTAGATATCGACCATTTTAAGAATATTAATGATCATTATGGTCACGCCGCGGGTGATGCGGTGATCCGTAATATTGCGCAGGCGATACAAGCGGAAGCGCGCGGGATGGATATCGCCAGCCGTTATGGTGGCGAAGAATTTGTGATTGTACTGCCGCAAACCGACGCAGAAGGTGCACTGCAATTTGCCGAGCGGATGCGCAATCGCATTGCGACAACTGCGGCTTATCACGAGACCAAAGAACTCCGCGCAACGATTAGCTTGGGTGTAGCTATTTTTTCTGCGCAGGATACCTCTTTTAACGCATGGCTCGCGCGGGCGGATCAGGCGCTGTACCGCGCGAAAGAAGCAGGACGCAACCGCGTTGTGGTGGCGAATTAACTCGCATTCACCACATTGCTATTCCCATCACAAACAAAAATCCCATCAAAAAAAAAGCCGCCCGGGATTAAACCGGGCAGCTTCCTATTACTGCTTGCTCAAATGCGCAAGCGCGGCGAATTACAAACCAATTACGTTCTCGGCTTGTGGGCCTTTTTGACCTGGTTTTACGTCGAACTCTACACGCTGGCCTTCAGCCAGGGTTTTGAAACCTGAACCGCTGATTGCGCTGTAGTGAACAAATACGTCCTGGCCGGCCTCGCTAGCGATAAAACCAAAACCTTTAGACTCGTTGAACCATTTAACGGTACCAGTGCTTCTAGCCATAATAAACCTCGATGTTTCTTTAAATAAAAATGAATACCCCAAGTGGGATTGCGCTGGCGGATTCAGATCTTACTTATGAAAAACAAAACGAGGTGCTAAGAGATTCACTGCTAGTACAACGATGTGACTTACCATAAATAATGCTGCTAACTGGCCAGCTGGGCCAATATATTATTCGGCCCGCTGCAAGTAAAGAGGGTGATTTGACAAAGATTATGGCTTTTTAGTTATAAGGTAGCACTACTCCACGACATCTCCCGCCGTATTAAATTTATCCAGACATTTGAGCTAAATCAACTATTTACCGCCCCCGTTAAAGCTGCAACAATCACTCATCATACTGTTGGCGCGGAGTTTTCCTGCCATAGTCTTATATTCGAGGTGGTGGACCCATGACAGCTAATCAGAACATTGTAAAAACCCAGGATTCAAGCTGCCCTCACGATAAGCGCGTCAGCTGCGGCAATTGCCGTTTAAATACTATTTGCCTGCCTATCAGCCTGCACATTGAAGATATCGACCGCCTGAACGGCATTATCCAACGCGGTAAACCGCTACAAAAAGGCGATTATCTCTATCGCGCTAATGACCACTTTCACTCGGTGTATGCCATTCGTTCGGGTGCAGTAAAAGCACTGACCCTGAGTGATAACGGTGAAGAACAAGTCACCGGGTTTTATTTGCCCGGCGAGGTAGTCGGCATGGATGGTATTGCCGACAATCGCTACACCAATTCAGTAATCGCATTAGAAACCGCATCGGTGTGCGAAATTCCGTTTAATCGCATGGAAGAATTGAGCTTGCAAATCCCTAATCTGCAACGTCACTTTTTTCAATTGATGAGCCGCGAAATTACCCAGGATCAGCAAATTATTACCCTGCTGAGCAAAAGCAGCGCCGAAGAGCGCATTGCCGCCCTACTGCTAAGTATTTCCAGCCGCAATAGCCGCCGCCAGCTATCGGCCAATGCCTTCCGCTTACCTATGTCGCGCACCGATATTGGCAATTATTTGGGCCTGACCATTGAAACAGTCAGCCGTATTTTTACTCGCTTGCAAAAACAGGAGGTGATTTCTGTGGATAAAAAAGAAGTCCTCATCACTAACATGGAGTTGCTGCGCAATATCGCCAATGGCGATGGCCACTGCTAACCACTGCAAGCACCTGCAATAAACCACGAGCACCTACAATGATCAGCAACCAGCGTTTGCAAGACACCCTCGCCGCATTTGATGCCGCCAACCTGCAAGACCCGAATAGCGAAATAGTAGAAGGCAAAACCGTTGCCAAAGAATGGATTTATGCCCAACGTATGAGTGCACAGCTGTCACGTTTTTGCCCCGATGCATCCGAAGCGTTACAGCTCGCGACACGCAGCCAGCATATTTGTCGCTGGAAGATTCCGCGCTCTGACTACCCAATGGATCGTAGCGGCTATAAAAAGTGGCGTCTGGATTTAGCGCAAATGCACGGCGATATCGCCGGTGAAATTATGGCCGCACAGGGTTACGACGAAACAATCATCTCTCGCGTAAAAGACTTGCTGCTTAAACGCAGTTTAAAGCGCGATGAAGAAGTACAAACACTGGAAGATGTGATTTGCCTGGTGTTTATTGAATTTTATTTAGAAGACTTTGCTAGCAAACACGATGAAGTAAAACTGATTGATATTATCCGCAAGACCTGGAACAAAATGTCACCCACGGGCCATGACGCCGCACTGAAATTACCACTGAGTGACAGCATGCTCGCACTGGTAGGTAAAGCGCTCAGCCCGGACACCTGAGTTTATTACCAACAATTTCAATAATTTTCACATAAACAAAAAAGGAACCCCCCGTGTACTTAGCCCTTAAACATTTGCATTTAACTTTTGTTGTACTTTCGCTGCTCATTTTTTTAGTGCGTGGTGTTTTGTTATTTATGAATTCATCCATGTTGCATAAAAAACTGCTGAAAATTGCCCCCCACATTATCAACACCATTATGTTGGTCTCGGGTATTGTGCTCGCGGTACATTTGGGCATGAAACCAGGTGAACAACCATGGTTGATGGCAAAAATTATTGGTTTGGTTGTTTTTATTATTCTGGGTGTAGGTGCCTTTAAAGTTAGCAAACCCCTGGTGCAAAAAATACTATGGATTGACGCACTCGTAGTATTCGCTTACATCATCAGTGTCGCCATCACCAAAAGCCCGATGGGTTTCTTCGGTTAATGTTTCAATCGCACCAGTGGTTTATCACTACTGGTGCGATCTTGCATGCCCATCATCTGATTTTCCCCACGCCTATTATGTTTCTCCCGTGCCAACCATCTCTTGACCTTCTGAATTAAGTATCACCCCTGATAGTGAGGCTAAGGGGTAATTATTTGTATTTTTTGCGGGTTGGCCTAGGCTTAGATCTATAAGTAATTAGTAAGGGCTATTTTATTTACAATACTTGACGTTTCTTAAAAAGTGATTTATATCACGTATCTGCTGTTTAGCTTTCCAATAACTTTAATAATGGCGAACCCTATGAAGAAGATATTTTTGATCATCACCCTTATTTGTTTTTCACCATTCAGCCTCGCTTGCGACGAAACCTGTAAGCGCGCCAAGGCCGAAGCGGCAAATAATATTAAGTTTGCCAGCTACCTCAACCAGAAATATTGCAAAACTACCGGGATGGATTTTTTACTGCATGGGCGCAAGAGCTTGCAAACCTATCGCGAAAAACAATTGCCAACGGCACATCGCGGCGGAGCAAAGAATATCCGCAACTTTATTTTGCAACGCAAAGACTGGCTACAAGAGTGCGATAACTATCTGCAATTGACTGAGCAAGGCCGTATTTTCCGCGATAAAGAAAGCACGGAAAAAATTCTTGCATCGCTGAATGGCACTGCTGAAGAGCTGCACAAAATCATGATGCGCCCCCGTGCGGAAGTGGAAAGCCTGGAGTTGGTTACTGCACCGGCAGGGCAAAAATTTGATGAGCTGTTTAAAAATGTGGATGCACACTACCTTGAACTGCAACGCCGCGGCTTGCTTTAAGTAAGCGATAAAATCGACACAACCACCGCAATAAAAAAACCGGCACATGGCCGGTTTTTTATTGTGTGCTGGAACCCGCGATCAGGATTTCTTTTTCAACGAGAGCACTGGCCGTTCAGGTTTGTCGGGACGCTCTGCAAAATGCTTGGCCAGCTCTTCCCGCGCTTTTATCGCTTCGGATTTAGCATCGGCTACCGGGCTGGAATGCCAGGACTTGGGCGCGCTGCCGCTGGCTTTTGCCAGAAACTCCAGGCCAGATCGCAAGAGCCTTGCCTGATCGACAAAACTAATACCCTCTGGAAATTTGCCGGGATAAACATCACTCGGGTCCTTGGGGTTTCCTTCGATACGAATACTAAAACCACTCGTATGTGTCGCTGTGCCGGCAGCCATATCGGCCACCCAATCCTCAAAATTCATAACTACCACTGATGATGATTAACGGAACCTGCATTAAATCATAAACTATTTATGTGACAAAATAGCTATTGGCTATTTAGCGGGGCCACCTCAAGCACCCCAGCTAAGTACAAACTTATTTGCTTAACCATTTACTGCAGCAGCATTTTCAGCCGCCGCTGATTTGCGGCGCTGTTCTTCGCGCAACTCCAGTTTTTGCGCCCGACGCAATTGACGCTCGGGTGGCAACACACCTATGTGCGCTTGATTGCGCTGTTTGGCCAACTCGATTTGCTTTTGACGCTCGGAAAAACGCGTTTTTTGTTCCTCAGTGAGTTTGTCAAAACAGCGCGGGCAGCACACACCCAACATATAGCGCTCTGACTGTTTGTCTTCTTCGGTAATGGGATAACGGCAACCATGGCACTGGTCGTAAATGCCTTTTTCTAATTTGTGATTGACGGCCACGCGGTTATCAAACACAAAACATTCACCACGCCACAGGCTCTCCTCTTCCGGCACCTCCTCCAGATATTTAAGGATGCCGCCTTCCAGGTGATAAACCTCTTCAAACCCCTGCTCTTTCATGTAGGCCGTTGATTTTTCGCAGCGGATACCACCGGTGCAAAACATGGCGACTTTTTTATGTTTGCTTGGGTCAAGATTCTCTGCCACGTAAGCCGGGAACTCGCGGAAAGTTTCGGTTTTGGGATCAATCGCGCGCTCAAAGGTACCGATTTCATACTCATAAGAGTTGCGGGTATCAATCACTACCACATCCGGGTCGCTGATCAACGCATTCCAATCTTTGGGTTTCACATAGGTGCCCACGATTTGTTGTGGATCGATACCGTTCACACCCATGGTTACGATTTCTTTTTTGAGTTTGACCTTCATACGGTAGAAAGGCTGCTCGTCATAAAATGACTCTTTATAACTGAGGTTATCAAAACGACCATCAGCATCCAGAAATGCGCGCAAGGCATCTATCGCTTCACGAGTACCTGAGACAGTACCGTTGATACCCTCTTCCGCCAGCAATAGCGTCCCTTTAATGCCCTGCTCGTCACAGAAAGTCTTGAGGCGCGGTACCAGCGTTTCATAATCGGGTAATTTGACGAACTTATAGAGGGCGGCAACAACAATCTGACTCATAGATAGCACTTAACAATGTGGGGTTAAACGTAGGGTTAAACGTAAAAATTAAACCTGAAACTAGGCTAGATAAACCTTCACAGATTACTGGGCGCGCATTATAGGCGCTTGTTTTTTGTACAGCCAGTATTATTAATGGTCGTGTTTACTGCCACCAAGACATTGGGGTGACGCCGGAACCACTGCACTTGCCAACCACTCATCCGGGCTGAACGTGTGCAGCGCCAAAGCGTGAACACCATTTTGCAGCTCTTCGGCAAGGCAAGCATAAATAGCTTGGTGGCGCTGTACCTGACGCTTACCTGCAAATGCGGCCGCCGCGAGTACAACTTTGAAATGGGTTTCTGAACCAGGAGGCACCGAATGCATATGGCTTTCGTTAATCACTTCCAGATGCACAGGTTGAAACTCTGCCGCTAGCTTGGTCAGGATACGATTTTCAACAGGTTTCATAAGGTCACCACAGGGTACAAAATTTTACGCGCATTCTAACGGCAAAGACCTACACTATGTTGACTTGGAGCAACTAGTCGCCACTTTCTTACAGAGTAATCACCATCCACCTAGGTAAATGGGATTCATCATGAGCGGTTACCGATTTTTTATCGATCGTCGTAAAGGTAATGATCGCCGCCTAGACCGCGACCCCTGCAAATACCTGCCGCTCGACCTTTACCACCGCAAACGCCGCAAATCCACCGAACGCCGCGCCGCTGATCGCACTCTGGAACAAGATCTGGAAGCATTTTTAGGTCTTTCAACCTCCCCACCCCCTAAGGATTCAGGTAACTCCCATTAAGTTACCCCTCTATTTATTATCTGGATTTAAAACTGATTTAGCTGAATTCATGAATAACTGGCTAGCAAAAAAAAGCCCCGCACAAGGCGGGGCAAACAACGACATAAGGGAGAAAAATTACCGCAGTTACTGCAGATTAAAACGCCCCGGCACTGGCTTTAGCGCGGATTAGCGTAGGAATACAGCCGGTGCGGGCTTGATATTTCGTTTCCACGGCGGCTATCAGCTGCGGAATAACTGCCGCAGGCGCCACGGCCACTACACAGCCACCAAAACCACCACCGGTCATACGTGCGCCGGCCTTACCGGCACCCGCTTCCACTAGAATGTCAACCAGGGAATCAATCGCTGGAGTGGTGATATTGAAGTCGTCGCGCATGGAGGCATGGGATTCAACCATCACCTTGATTAATGCAGGTAGATCACCGGCCGCCAACGCTTCTGCCGCCGCCAAGGTGCGTGCATTCTCGGTTAATACATGGCGCGCACGACGAAAGCTCAATTCATCCAACTCACCTTCAGCGGCCAGCAACTGCGCAAGCTCAACCGCGCGCAATGAAGTTTGACCAAAAAATGCCGCGGCGGTCTCACATTGCTGACGGCGCTGATTGTATTCACTGTCCACCAAACCGCGCTTCACGCCGCTGTGCACGATCAGAATTTCCCAATCGGCGGGCATAGGCACAGGGCGCACCGATAAATCCTGACAATCAATCAATAACGCCGAATTTTCCTGCCCGCGCGCCGAAATAAGCTGATCCATAATGCCGCAGTTACAACCGACAAAATAGTTCTCTGCCGCCTGCCCAATCAAGGCTGCTTCCGTCGGATCAACAGCTTCACCACTGAGCGTCAGCAAAGCGCGAATCAGGGCAATCTCCAACGATGCCGAGCTACTCAGCCCCGCGCCAGCAGGCACATTACCGGCGATGTACAAGTCACCACCCGCCAGAGTGAAACCTTTTTTGCGCAACTCCTGCACCACACCGCGCACATAGTTGGGCCAGGACTCAGCCGCATCATGCTGCTGTACTGCATCCAGATCAACAACACAGGACGCATTATCAAAGTTGTAGGCAACCAAATGCAGTTGGCGATCATCGCGCGGAGCCAGTGCGATAAAGGTGCTGTAATTAATCGCGGCGGGTAGCACGAAGCCGCCGTTGTAATCCGTATGTTCACCGATGATATTGACGCGCCCTGGCGCCTTCACTGTGGTGACCGGTTTAAAACCAAAGGATGCTTCAAATAATTCGCTCACACGAGCGGCAGAGAGTGTCGTCACGCCCGCTTACCTCAATCTAAAATGAACAGGAGATTGCTGACGCAACCGTTCAGCGGCTTGTTCAGGTGACAAGTCGCGCTGTGCTTCGGCCAACATTTCATAACCCACCATAAACTTGCGCACCGTGGCGCTGCGCAGCAATGGCGGGAAAAAATGTGCATGCAACTGCCAATGACTGGCGTCATCTGCAGTGAATGGGGCCCCGTGCCAACCCATGGAGTACGGAAAGGAACACTCAAAGAGGTTGTCATACCGGGCAGTAATGTCGCGCAATATATCGCCCAAACTCACTTGCTCAGCTTCGGTCAACTCAGTGATACGCGCACGCGCCTGCTTAGGCAGCAATAAGGTTTCATAGGGCCAAGCTGCCCAAAACGGCACCACCACCAGCCAATGTTCGTTTTCAACAACAACCCGCTCGCCGCTCGCCGATTCTTTGCGGGCGTATTCCAATAACAAGGATTGTTGGTGCTGCTGATAATAGGCGCGCTGTTGCTGATCCTCTTTGCTCACCAGTGTTGGTAGCTGGGACTGCGCCCAAATTTGTCCATGGGGATGGGGATTGGAACAGCCCATCACCGCACCTTTATTCTCAAAAATCTGTACGCTGGCAAAGCGTTTACCTAACTCGGCGGCCTCTTGCATCCAGGTGCCGATCACCGCGCGGATCTCTTCATCGTTCAATAACGGCAAGGTTTTGCTGTGATCCGGAGAAAAACAGATAACCCGGCTGCTGCCGTATTCCGCCTGGATTTGAAACAACGGGTCGCTGGATTTAGGGGCATCCGGCACTTCTGGCATAAGTGCAGCGTAATCGTTAGTAAATACAAAGGTAGTTTTATAAACCGGATTGATTTCACCACCCGCTCGTAGATTGCCGGAGCAGAGATAGCAGTTGGGATCATGGGCGGCACTTTCCGGCCATTGATTGGATTCTTGCTGACCCTGCCAGGGGCGCTTGGTACGGTGCGGGGAGATTAACAACCACTCGTCAGTAAGCGGATTGAAACGGCGATGAGGATGCTCATTGACCGAAAAGGTTTCTGTCATACACTACCTACTTGGGCATATAAATATGATAATTAAACAATGAGCCTAATTTAACCTAATAGCCAGAAGATCACAATCCGTAATTCTCTTTTTTTCCTGTGTATTCCTCACATAGGGGCGAGTTCTGGATGAATCCCAATCAAACAGTAAGCTTTAGGATGAATTTACGATCACAAAAAATACAAAACCCCGGCAAGATAACTTGCCGGGGTTTGGAGAAACAAACCTATCAATCATCAAGCAAAGCGGTTAAACGCCACTATGCCCCAAACTATTGCGAGTAATAATAAACTCATAAATACCAGTGCCGAACCTATATCCTTTGCGCGCCCTGATAGCTCATGGCGCTCGGAACCAGTGCGATCCACCACTGCTTCAACCGATGAGTTTGCCAGCTCTGCCATCCACACCCAAAAAATACTGCTGATTAATAAAATCAACTCTATGTGAGTTTGCGCCAACCAAAAGGCAACTGGAATCAGCAACACGCCCATGGTTATTTCCTGACGAAATGCCGCTTCGTATTTCCAACTGGCGGACAAACCTTTCATCGAATAACCAAATGCATCAATCACCCGCGCTATGCCAGTTTTACCAGGCTTACCCATTTATCTTCTCCACATTTGTCAGTTAGATGCCAACCAAGGTCCAGTACAACCCCGCTTGTCAGTTGTCATTCGAGCTTCACCAAGTATTCACAGAAGCGTCACAAAGCAGTGCTAAAAATGATTGCGGAGAGAGCCCAATGCACTGTCGCTCTCATTCATCTGCAAATCATTAATGGCGGTGAATCATGAACACTTTCCTACAGCGAGTCCATCACCTGGACACCCTTGCATTCTTGTGGGTACATGTGACAAAACGCTTTCAATATCGTCGCTCGGTAAGATTTATTTCCGCCACCGGCGACGGCCCGGTTTATTTGTGTATCGCGCTGATGCTGGTATTGCTCGAACCCAAAGCGGGCATCACATTTTTTTGGGCGGGCATTATCGCTTATAGTTTTGATGTGAGTCTTTACCTGCTGCTGAAAAACCTGATTAAACGCGATCGCCCCGCAGTAAAAATTACCACTTACCAAGCATTTATCACCCCGTCCGATCAGTTCAGTTTTCCCTCCGGCCATACCGCTGCCGCATTTTTATTTGCCTGTTTGGTATGGCAGTTTTACCCCGCGTTTGCCCTGCCCTGTTTTGTGTGGGCCTCGGCCGTTGGCATAAGCCGCGTACTACTCGGTGTTCATTATCCGACTGATTTAGTGGCCGGTGCACTGTTGGGCAGTGCCTGTGCATTTTGGGGAATTTATTTGCATCAACTGCTTATTGCACTGCATTAATTGCTGCACTGCACTGATTGTTGCACTGCGCTAATTTTCTTTACAGCCAGCCTTGCATCAGTCTAACGGCGCGCTGGTCATAACATAACGCGCACGCTTTTCACTTCAGGAGCAAAACCGCATGAAAATTTTATACGGCGTTCAAGGCACAGGAAATGGCCATACGACTCGCGCGCGGATCATGGCCACAGCACTGGCCGATGCAGGAGCTCAGGTTGATTGGGTATTTTCCGGGCGCGAACGCGCTGACTATTTTGATATGCAAACCTTCGGTGATTTTAAATCCTTTCGCGGGCTAACCTTTGCAACCGAACACGGTAAAGTTCGCTACTTAAAAACCCTGCTGACCGCAAATATCCGCCAACTATATAGCGATGTAAGAAGCCTGAATGTTGAAGGCTATGATTTTATTATTAACGACTTCGAACCCGTCAGCGCTTGGGCAGCCAAACTCGCCGGGAAAAAAGTCATTGGCATCTCGCATCAAAACGCTTTTTTTTACGACATACCCAAAGCAGATGACAATATTTTTGTGCGCTGGTTTATGCGCAACTTTGCACCGGTAACACAGCCGATTGGCTTGCATTGGCATCACTTCGGCCAACCTATTTTGCCGCCATTGGTGGAAACCAGTCACTACCCAAATATCTCCACCCCCAAACACTATTTGGTGTATCTGCCATTTGCAGGGCTGGATGACATACTGCCACAGCTGCGTGAATTTCCTGACTATGAATTTTTTGTGTATCAACCCGTTCCCGCTGCCTACGACGAAGGCCATATCCATATCCGCCCTTTTTCACGTGAAGGATTTCAAATGGATTTGCATCGCTGTGAAGGCGTTATTTGCAGTGCGGGTTTTGAATTGCCAAGCGAAGCCATACATTTAGGCAAAAAAATTCTGGCCCAGCCCGTCGCCGGGCAAATGGAACAAAAATCCAATGCCATGGCGTTGGAAAAACTAGGTTTAGGCACCGAGGCAAAACAATTTGATGTAGCCACTCTCGCACATTGGCTACCGCAACCCGCACCCAATGGACCACGAAATTACCCTGACGTTGCCAAAGCACTGGTTGATTGGTTGATTACCAGTCGCGGGAAAAATATGGAGGTTTTACAGCAGCAGTTGTGGCAACCACTGATTCAGCGTGATCGTCTGGAGCTGAGTGAAAAGAAGCAAAAAGAAAGTGTAAGTGTATTGGCTAAGTCAGCTGGGTTTTAAACAACCCGATGCAACCAAACAGATGGGCAAAGCGCGCTAATCAAAGGATATTTTTTTCTGCCGCGCTGATTTGATGCTGCCGCGCTGGGTTTTTTCATCCATGCGGCGCTGTTTGGAAGAGAATGTCGGACGTGTGGCGTGGCGAGGCTTCTCAATTTTTATCGCGCCAAGAATTATTTCCCGCAATCGCACTAAAGCATCATCGCGATTCTGTTCCTGCGTACGGTAAGTCTGCGCCTTGATAATTAAAACCCCGTCGTTGGTGATACGTTTATCACCTAATGCCAACAGGCGGGATTTACAAAAATCGCTTAATGAAGAATTGGGGATATCAAAACGCAAATGTATCGCACTCGACACCTTATTGACGTTCTGGCCACCCGCCCCCTGAGCGCGCATGGCAGTCAGCTCGATCTCACTCGGCGGAATAACGATGGAGGCATTGATACGCAACATCTCAGTGTTGTTCTGCAGGTTCGAAAAAACGCAGTGGTTTTTGCTCATCCACTAACACTGGCTGTAACTCGCGATCAAAACGGGTTCGCCAGGAATGCCAGCGAACGATAAACCCACCAAGAATCAAACCGGTAAAACCGGCCAGTGTTGTCAGCAACTCATGGGCAAAGTAGTTATGTGCCAGCGCTGTCAACACAACCAGGCTAATCACCGGCACCAGATAAACCAGCAACGAACCTTTAGCGACTACCTCTTCGGGAATTCCAATTTGGATTTCATCTCCCACGCGGTACTGCGCGGAATCGCGACCATCCAACAATACCCAGATGTAGGCCGTGTGGCCATCCAACTTACTCAATAGACTTTGACCGCACCCTTTTTCCACTTTGCAGGAACCACAGGCCGTTTTTTGGATGGTCTCCACCCAAACGCCCTCAGCTTCCAAAGATACGATACGGCCAGTTTCAACAATCATGGGACACCTGAACGATTTAAATTCCAGCTATATTCTGCGCAATTTTTTGCGCGGTGACGACAGGAATTTCACCCACTACGGTGATGCGGTAATTTTTATTGGCGTGACGCAGTGAATCCATCACCGCCAAAGTAGCGCCGCGCTGGGCAACACCTTCCGGGATCGAACCACTGGCCTCTTCGATAAACACAGAAAAGGTGGTCAAGCCATCGGTATACATCAACATATCAATCTGGTTGCGCACCTGGCGCTGTCCTACAAAAGCAAAACCCGGCGGAACCCACACCAAATTCCAACGCTCAGCTTGTTTAGCATCGGTTGGGTTGCAATCAGCCACTTGCGGTGTTGCCGCACGATGTAAGCGCGCTTTGGGTTCCCGCAAGTTCTCGATTTCCGGGCTTAGATCGAGATCGATAAATTGATAGCGTTCCAGCGGTCGCGCGGATTCATCCACTAACCAGGATTTGAGCACCAAGCCGGTTTCATTGTCGATAGTCAGCAAGGAGCTATGACGGAATTGATCCAACGGCAGAGCTAGAAGAGCAGTTGCCTCACGCCCTGCGACACGCTCAGGTCCGCGAATTTCAAACTTGTAGAGCTGATCCATACGTGCAAGGTTGGCACCAAACTGGCTAATTTTGCCCTGTAACAACTGATCTCCCAGCGATTCACAACCAATCGCTTTACCCGTGCGCAGCACCTCCCGTTCCGGCCCATTCAAATGCTGCAAACGTTCGTGCTCTACGCCGTCTTCAACCCAATGAATGATGCGAAAGCTCTGCAGCGCAGGATTATCCTTATGTTGATAGGTAAACGAACCTTGGTAATTAAGGGTATGAGGGATAGTCGCCATTTTGCGCAACAGGTTGGCAACTTCAGGCGATTGGGTCGCCATAGGTGCAACAGTATTTATGGCATCGGCTGAATGAGTTGAGCTATTGAGCCCATCTGACTGTGCCAACACAGTCAGAGGAAAAATAGCGACGAAAGGAATAAAACGAGTAACTCTGGAACGAATAAACTGACGGATAAGAACGGGGATCAACATGCTTGTCTCGGGAGTGTGGAATCAGGGGAGCAGCATAACTACTCCACCTGCTTTTACAAGGATCCGGACAGAAAGGGAGATATAAAAACTAGTCCTCTTCGACCAGAATCACTCGAGTATAAGGCAACATACCTTGCCCGCTATTGAGCGACGCGTTGTCGGTATGCTCTTGGATTAACTGGTTTACATAACTACTCACATCTTCGTTGTACACGGGTGCCACTTGCTGACGCGGTACAAACATCACACGACGACTCTCTTGCGGACGAGACTCATAACCACTCTGTACGGCAACAGTGCGCGCAGACAATGCAGGTGCATTAATGCCAGATGGTAGATTTGCCGCTTTGGTTTCTACTGCCGGTGCAGGCGCCGCAGCCATGGTGCCAGCCGCCATATCAGCAGGGTTAGCACCGGGAGTTTGATATTGTTGAACACCAAGAATTACCGCCCCCGCTACCGAAGCAGCAACGGCGACACGCCCAGCTTGTTGCCACCAGCGCAAAGGCATGGCAACTACATTCGAACCTGCAACAGACGTTTGTTCTGCTACATCACTGATGGCTGGTGCCGAATAGGTTTCTTCCGCCGCAATGGCTGCACTCACACGCGAGGCAAAATCGCTTGAAGCAAGAACCGGAATATCACCCTTTAAGCCTGCACTGGCGATCTGGTAACGCGACCAGGTGGACTTCAGTTCAGAATCCGAGTCCAGCGCTTTAAGTAAACGCTGTAGCTCAAGCTCGGAAGCCTGATTGTCCATTAGTGCTGATAAAGATTCGGCAAGCACTGGTGGTTGAGTTTGCTCTGTCATTCTCGCTGGCGCCTCTGTGCAAATGCTGGTGAAGATTCGGTTATGTAGCTCTGTACTCGATATGACTGGATACTAGTCAATTGGTTCAAAGATTTACAAAAAAATGTGAAAGTTTTTAAAGATGGCTAAATGTCCTCAACGAGCGGCTTGATTCGTTTATCAATTGCCTCTCTGGCGCGGAAGATGCGCGAACGCACCGTCCCTACAGGGCACTCCATGGCCTCGGCAATTTCCTCGTAACTCAGACCATCAATCTCCCGCAAGGTTACCGCTGTACGCAGATCGTCAGGGAGATCTTTAAATGCCTGGGCGATGGTATTTTCAAGCTCCTCACACAACACATTGTGCTCGGGAGTGTTGAGTTCATGCATACCATCATTGCCATCAAAGAACTCGGCATCTTCAATTTCTACATCGCTGGACGGCGGACGGCGGTTGCGCGCCACAATATGATTCTTGGCCGTATTAATCGCAATACGATAAATCCAGGTGTAAAACGCACTATCGCCGCGAAAATTGGGTAGTGCGCGATAGGCCTTAATAAACGCCTCCTGGGCGACATCCTGAGCTTCCGCATGATCGCGGATAAACCGGCTAATCACCGCCAGCACTTTGTGCTGGTACTTAATCACTAGCAAATCAAACGCGCGTTTATCGCCTTTTTGAACTCGCTCGACCAATTGCTGATCAACATCAGGCGCTAGTTGCGCTGTCATTCTTTAAACCCCCAAGGGAAAACACAGTATCTTATGCAAAGTCTATTGGATTTACGCCGCTTATAGACAAAACCCTACACTAAAAGTTCAGGGGGCATTATACGGAGTTATTACCCGCAACGCTGTTTAGTTCGTATATAGCATTTGTGGCCGCTCTTTATGCCACGAAGGCTTGATATACTGGCGACCACTTTTGCCCTCCTTTCCCAACCCGGGTTTGATCTGAATGAATAAACACTACCAATATGATGTGCTGGTGATTGGCTCAGGCGCTGCGGGCCTCACGCTGGCATTAAGCCTCGCGAAGAATGCGCGCGTAGCTGTGCTGAGTAAAAATGCTATTAACCAAGGGTCTACCTGGTATGCCCAAGGCGGGATTGCCGCGGTACTTGACGATCAGGATTCGATTGACGCCCATGTTGCCGACACGCTGATTGCCGGCGCCGGCCTGTGCCACGAAGACGCCGTGCGTTTTACGGTCGAACACAGCAAAGCGGCAATTCAATGGCTGATCGACCAAGGGGTTAACTTCACCAAAGAAAACTCCAATGGCGATTATCACCTCACCAAAGAGGGCGGCCACAGCCATCGCCGCATTATTCACAGCGCCGATGCCACCGGTCAGGCGGTGCACTCCACCTTGATCGATCAAGTGCAGCAACAGTCAAACATCGACATATTTGAAAATCATGTAGCGATTAACCTGATATCCCAAGCCGATGCCGACTCGCGCAAGCTGCGCTGCAGCGGCGCCTATGTGCTCGATAACAACAGTGACGATATTCACGTCTTCCAAGCCAAAGTAGTTGTTCTGGCCACCGGTGGTGCAAGTAAGGTTTATCTTTATAGCAGCAACCCGGACAGTGCCAGTGGCGATGGTATTGCCATGGCCTGGCGCGCCGGCTGCCGGGTGGCCAATATGGAATTCAACCAATTCCACCCCACTTGCCTCTACCACCCGCGCGCCAAAAACTTTTTGATCACTGAAGCCCTGCGCGGTGAAGGCGCTTATTTACGTTTGCCCAGTGGCGAGCGGTTTATGCCGCGTTTTGATGAGCGCGAAGAGCTGGCGCCGCGCGATATAGTGGCACGTGCTATAGACCATGAAATCAAACGCCTCGGCTGCGATTTTGTCTATCTGGATATCAGCCATAAATCGCCTGAATTTATTAGCGAACACTTCCCCACGGTTAAAGCGCGCTGTTTGGAGTTTGGCATTGATATCACTAAAGAGCCCATTCCTGTCGTGCCTGCGGCGCATTACACCTGCGGCGGCGTGGTAGTAGATAAAAACGGCCAAACCGATTTGCAGCATTTATACGCGATTGGCGAAACCTCATTTACCGGTTTACACGGCGCCAACCGTATGGCGAGCAATTCGCTGCTGGAATGTATCGTTTACGCCCAATCGGCCGCGCAACATATTTTGGCTAAACTCGATCAGATTCATACGCCCGATGTATCACCCCAATGGGACGCCTCGCGGGTGCGCGATTCCGACGAGGACGTGGTGATTTCGCACAACTGGGACGAGCTGCGCCGATTTATGTGGGATTACGTCGGTATTGTGCGCACCCATAAACGCTTGGAGCGCGCGACCCATCGCATTAAATTGCTGCAAAAAGAAATTGCCGAGTATTACAGCAACTACAACATCAGCAGCGATTTGATCGAACTGCGCAACCTGGCCACTGTCGCGGAATTGATTATTCGCTCGGCCCATGAGCGCAAAGAAAGCCGCGGCCTGCACTACTCGCCCGACTATCCAAACAAATCACCTATTGCACGGGACACCATACTGGTACCCACCAATTTTGCCGGACAGGATGTGATTGTTAGCAAGGATATTGATCTTACTGTATAGGCTACCCTTTTGGCCTTAAACAGGCCCGCAGCCAGGTGCGCAAACGCGCCTGATCTGCGGGCTTAATAGCATCATGGCAAAGCAGTAAAAATCTTTTGCTCCCGTCCTCGGACTGCAAGGGCAAAACAATTAGCCAAGGCCAGCAGAGCACCTCCCCAACCAAGACACAATTCAGCTGCTCTTTTTTGTTGTTGGAAAGAATCCAAAATCCGTTTTCATAAGCGAGCGAACCAACAGGTATTGCTGCACACTGCAGCGCATATAAATGCCATAGCCCAATAAGACTACCCAGCAATAGGGCCAACCAAACCAGGCGCACTACACCACCAGTATTAACATCACTTATATAAGGAAAGAGCGCGACAAATAGCGACAACACAAACAACCCGTAAAAGAGCCGGTAAAAGATGCGCAAAAAAGCAGAGGTTGAAATGGAGAGCACTGCCATTGGCGGCAGTGCTTTTGATGCAGAAGCCGATGGACCGCTTGCCCCATCCGCCAGCAGGTCAACAGTGTCAGCTGTTGGTTTTTTGAAGGCCGGTATTTGCACGAATAATGTCCACAATCCGTTGTAGTTCAGGGCTATCGGGATTTTCGCGACGCATAAACCAAGCAAAAAGATCTTGATCCTGCTCTTCCAATAGCAACCAGAAACGTTCTTTATCGCTCTGCTCCAGTCCTGGGTACACTTTCTCTAAAAAAGGCGCCAGCACCAGATCCAACTCCAGCATACCGCGCCGACAAGCCCACTTTAAACGATTGATATCCACGCTAATACCTGTATTAAAAATAAGAGAAGCACATTATAAACGAGCACCTTGCCAAAGACTCGCTTTGACTAGAGAATCGCGCTGCCTGTAGTCAATTTGCGGAACTCTTCCCCATGCCCAATCCGGATTTATCAACCATGACTTACCTCGCAACGCTCACCAACAAACAGCTGCTCTTGGTCAAAGGCCCTGATGCAGGTAAATTTTTGCAAGGCCAAGTCACATGCGATGTAAAAGAACTAAACGAGCCAGTCACTCGTCTTGGAGCGCAATGCAATCCGAAAGGCCGAATACTCCTGAGCTTTCGCGCCCTGCAAATGAATAACGAAACCATCGCGCTACGCCTGCCTGCAAGCATGATGGAGTCGGCGCAAAAAACACTGGGTAAATACATAGTGTTCTCCAAAGCCAAGCTGCAGGATGGCGGTAATGACTTCGCCCTATTCGGTTTGTTTGGCGATTCCGCCGCTACTGTAGCGTCCACCTTTTTCCAACAGTTGCCTACAACTTACGAGGGCTGGATAGAAAAAGATGGCAGCTACCTGATTCAATTAGCCGCAAATCGCTTTGAATGCTGGGTTGCAACCGCAACTGTTGATTCCTTTCTTGATGCAATAGAAAAAAAAACGCAGAAAGTTATCGCGGATGAATGGCAGCTATTGGATATCGCTGCCGGTATTGGTGAGGTTTATCCAGAATCCTACGAGCTGTTTACCCCGCAAGAACTGAATTATCAATTGGTTAACGGCATCAACTTTCGTAAGGGTTGTTATACCGGCCAGGAAATAGTGGCGCGTCTTCACTATCGCGGAAAACTAAAACGCCATATGTATCGCTTTGAATACAAAAACGACCAAATACCGCCGCCAGGAACCACCATAATCAATAGTTTAAGTGGACAAAATGCCGGCACCGTAGTCATGGCGGCACTAAACCAACAAGGAAAAATCGAACTATTGGCTTCATTGCTGGATGAGCAAATTGATCAAGCAAAAGTAGAATCGGCCACAGAAAAACTCAGCCAACTCAGTCTGCCCTATGCTATACCTACAGCAGAAGAAGCCACTCAATAATGATGTCAGGACAACCAATGAATCCTATTGCTGAAAAAGTACGCCAGGAAATCATAACTGCAATTGAAAAAGATCAACTCGTACTACCGACACTACCCGAGGTAGCACTGAAAGTTCGGGAAGTTGCCGACGACCCGGATGCCGACATCGACAAGCTCACCAGCGTTATTGGTAACGATGCTGCGCTGAGCGCGCGCATTATTCGTGTTGCCAACAGCCCGTTACTGCGCGCCAGTCGCGCGATTGAAGATTTGCGCACCGCACTTATGCGCCTTGGCATTCAATACACGTGCAATATCGCCACCGGGCTCGCCATGGAACAAATGTTTCAGGCAACGTCGGATTTGGTGGACATGCGCATGCGCGAAGTGTGGAGCCGTTCAAGCGAGGTTGCTGGTATTTGCCACGTCCTCTGCAAGCACTACACCAAACTGCGCCCGGACCAAGCCACCTTGGCTGGGTTGGTACATAAAATCGGTGTACTGCCAATTCTCACCTATGCCGAAGACCATCCTGCGCTCTTGAAAGACAGCTTTACACTCGATGCTGTTATTGATGAATTACACGCGCCACTCGGGGACCTTATCCTGAAAACCTGGGGTTTCCCCGAGGAGCTCGCGCACATTCCAACCCAGCATATAGACTTTACTCGCTCTATTCCCAAGGCGGATTATGCGGATGTTGTCACTGTCGCCATGCTCCAAAGTTATCTTGGAACTGATTCAGCCATGACCAAAATCGACTTCACCAAAGTAAAAGCGTTTGAAAGACTTGGACTCGACCCAGACATGCAAGTGAGCGAATCAGAAGATTTGAGTGCAGATATGGAAGCAGCCATGTCGATGCTGGTGTAGAAACACCAACTTACCCTATTTATTTGAAACCCCTGCCCTCAAAACTGAGGGCAAAAGTAGTATTGAAAAACTATTTGGTTTTGACTGATTTTGTCGGCACCAGCGGGCCAGTAGATTCACGCACAATGATGCTTGAATTCAGCATACTGGCCGGTAGTTGAATATCTTTTCCCCGCAACTGCTTCAGCAGCAAATCAGTCGCTTTTTTTGCCATCTGCCGAATCGGCTGACGAATAGTTGTTAATGATGGCCAAATTTGATGCGCAACAGGTGTATCGTCAAATCCGGCCACCGATAATTGCGCAGGAATTTTTACCCCTATTTGATGAGCCACCATCATCACACCTGCCGCCATATCATCATTAGCTGCAAAAATCGCTGTCGGCCGCTCCGACAAACCAAGCAATTGTTTAGCGCAAGTCTCTCCTGATTCAAATGAGTTATCGCCTTGAGCCACCAGATTTGTTAATAAGGGCAATTCATTTTCAATTAATGCCGCCTTATAACCCTCATAACGCAACGACATTGCACGGTGATCCGGATGACCACAAATAAAACCAATCCGCATATGCCCCTGCGCAATTAGCTGACAGGTCATGTCGTAGGACGCTTCTTCGTCGTTGGTTTCTACATAGGGTGACGCAGATTTATTTTCTGTTGGCGCCACCCGCACAAACGGAATATTCATTTTTTTTAGCAGCGAGATCACGGCCATGTTATCTGACAACGGTGGTGTCAACATGACGCCATCTACACGCTTCTCCAAAATCAAATCAGTAACTTCATCAATCAAGTTAGGGTCGCGATGAATCGCCGGGTGCACCAATAATTCGTAGCGCTGTGGACGACAAATTTCCAATACACCTTCTTGAATATCCAAGACGTAGTGCGCACTGGGGTGCCCGTAAATAAGCCCCAACAAGTAAGAACGATTGCCCGCAAGACTGCGCGCCGATTGATTGGGTCGATAGCTTAACTCCCGAATCGCCGCTTCAACTTTTTCACGGGTAGCTGGTCGCACATTCGGTTCATTATTCACCACGCGCGACACGGTTTTCATTGAAACACCCGCCAGCGCGGCAACATCATCGATAGTTGCTTTAGTCACTAAACTCACCTCAGCGCTATAGTTTTAGAGGTCAATATGACCATAAGACAGTAAGAGTGCAACCGATTGTAAACCGGGAACAAACAATGTGACAGCGTTATAGCCTTGCATTATAGTACCGCGCGCTTGCGTCGGCTTCCTCAAGCTGCGTTAGCGCACCAAGGTTTTGAATCAATCGGCAAACCTTATTTTAAGACCACGACAACGACAAACAATTTTTATAACAACGAGGTAATTCATGAAATCACCAGCTCGATACGGCCCGGCTTATGCGGCAGTGACCACACTTTTTCTTGCGTGGGGTTTTATTACCTCATTGATTGACCCGCTGGTCGCCGCAGTAAAAGGTATTTTCAGTTTGACTGACGTACAAGCACAGCTTAGTGCCTTCGCTTTTTTTATCGCTTACGGTGTAATGAGTTTTCCCGCCGCCGCAATACTATCCCGCTTTAAATCAGTACCTACTATTTTGATGGCATTAGGCACTATGATCGGCGGTTGCATATTGATGTTGATCGCTGCAAATATCGAAAACTATACACTTGTACTCGGCGGCCTATTTGTATTGGCTGGCGGCATTACTGCATTGCAAGTTGCAGCCAACCCCTTGGCAGCTGCGCTGGGTTCGCCCGAAGGTAGCCACTTCCGCCTGACATTTAGCCAAGCCTTTAATAGCTTCGGTACGTTTATTGGCCCCATTATTGGTGCATCGCTTTTCCTCGAGGGCATCGAAGTTAAACCCGGCATGGAAGTGACTGAAGCAGCCCGCGCAGAAGCATTGGCCGGTATAGATGCCGCTTATTTTTGGTTGTCCGGCATGATTGCCATGCTGTTGGTATTTTTCTTTCTGAGCCGCAAGATTGTTAGTGAAGCAGCCCCAGACACGTCAAGCACTGTAATTCGTCGCGGCATTTTATCCATGCTAAAAGAAGCAACCCAATCCAAGTGGGCACTACTGGGGGGGATGGCAATTTTTCTGTACGTAGGTGCTGAAGTAGCGATAGGAACGCAGATGGCATTTTTCCTGAATGCCGATTCAATCTGGGGCCAGTCAGATGCAGCATTCAAATTCCCTTTGATTAGCTGGCTATTTACTTCAGATGGAATTCCCGGCATCTCATTGCAAGAAGCAGCAGCTATTACCGCCATCTATTGGGGTGGGGCAATGGTAGGCCGCCTAATTGGTTCGGCTTTATTAGCCAAAGTAAATGCCGCTTTACTACTGGCTGTTTTCACGGGTGGTGCAGCGCTGATGTGCCTGTATGTATTTATTGTTGGTGGCGTGAGCGCAGGCTTTGTTGCACTAGCAATAGGCCTCTTCAATTCAATCATGTTCCCCGTGATTTTCAGTTTAACCCTTGAGCGCTCAACCGCCAGCGCCGAAGCCACCTCGGGTTTCCTGTGTACCGCAATTATCGGCGGGGCATTTGTACCCTTATTGGTAGGCTTGGTTTCAGGCCACTCAAGTTACATCACGGCATTTATTGTGCCTGCAGCTTGTTATGTGATTTTGTGCTGGTTCGCACTGAGCGCACGAAAAGTACAAGCAACCAATAATATTGCTGAAGTGGTAACTAGCCACTAAAAAATCAGGCAAGCGGTTATACAAACCGCTTGCCTCTTTTACCCCTGACGTCACTCCCACATTATTGCCCGCTGCTGATCACTCTCTTTGGCCTCCACCCACATCTCACCGTGCGCCGTTATTTCCTTTTTCCAAAAAGGGGCTTGGGTTTTTAAAAAGTCCATCAAAAATTCAGCAGCCTGAAATGCATGTTCGCGATGCTGACTAGTAACACCCACAAATACAATTTGATCACTTAAATACAATTGCCCTACACGGTGAACAATACGCACAGAAATTAAATCCCAACGCTGTCTCGCAACATCCATTATTTGATCTAGCACACGCTCTGTCATACTAGGATAATATTCAAGCGAGAGACCGGACACCAAACGCGACTGATTCATCTCACGCACTCGGCCAACAAAAAAAACCACCGCCCCCGCATCTTTATCATTTTCAACTAGCTGTGCGTATTCATCGCCCACATTAAAATCATTGGTTTGAACTGCAATAGAAAATGGCATATTAACCTCCGGTAACCGGCGGGAAAAACGCCACTTCATCGCCAGACTTCAAGGGGAGATCACCACGTGCATATTCATGATTCAGTGCAATTAATAATTTTTTGTTCTCCAAAAACTCTGCCCATTCAGGGTGATGCGAAATCAAGTATTGCTTTAACTCCCCAATAGACTTTGCTGAATTGGAGTCGACCTGTATGCCGTTACTGCCCAGCTGCTCGCGCAGCTGCGCTAAAAATACCACCTGGATCATTATTCGTTTACCTCGTGCCGCCCTGTTGTTTCACGCTGATAGTGGCCGCGACGCCCGCCCATTTTCTCCAATAGGCAAATCTGCTCAATTACCATGCCCATATCTACTGCTTTACACATATCGTAAATTGTCAGCGCAGCGACACTTGCCGCTGTAAGCGCTTCCATTTCTACGCCTGTTTGACCGGTTAGTTTGCAGTAACTGGTAATTTCTACACTGGAATTAGCTTCATCCAAACTGAAATCGACCGCCACTTTACTCAGCGCTAGCGGATGACAAAGAGGGATCAGATCCGCGCACTTTTTTGCGGCCTGAATACCAGCAATGCGAGCAACAGCCAACACATCCCCTTTTTTCAGGCCGTTGTTTTTGATTTGCACCAATGTTTCAGGCTGCATTACAACCCGTGCAAAAGCGCGGGCTTCGCGCACGCTCGCGGGTTTATCTGAGACATCCACCATGCTTGCGTGACCATGGGAGTCGATATGAGTCAATGACATAAATAGATTCTTCCGATTGTCGAGCTGGTTTACCGTGCAGCCCTAAGTAAATATCGCTATCATAAAACACCTGCCGATATTGCTTGGCATTTTTATTTTGCGCTATTGAAATTCATACCTTGATGACACCAACCCCAACCCTTGACCGCCGCTTTACCCTCGCTCCGATGATGGAGTGGTCAACCTCTGATTGCCGCACCTTTTGGCGTATGCTCACCAAAGAAGCCGTTCTCTACAGTGAAATGGTTACCACCGGTGCGCTCTTGCATGGTGATAAAAAGCGTTTCCTCGATTACAACGCCTGTGAACATCCCTTGGCTTTGCAGCTTGGTGGTAGCAACCCCACCGATCTCGCTGAATGTGCACGCATCGCCGAAGACTGGGGTTACGATGAGGTCAATCTCAACTGTGGCTGCCCCAGTGATCGCGTACAAAACGGCATGATTGGCGCCTGCTTAATGGCCGAGCCAGAACTAGTGGCCGATTGCATCGCAAGCATGCAGCATGCGGTGAAAATTCCGGTGACGGTAAAGCATCGCATCGGAATCGACGACATGGAAGATTATGCTGGGCTGGTCAAGTTTGTCAGCACCATCGCCGCAACTGGCTGTAGTACCTTCATTGTTCACGCGCGCAAAGCCTGGCTAAAAGGCCTCAGCCCTAAAGAAAACCGTGAAGTACCCCCATTGCAGTACGATAAGGTCTATCAGCTCAAACAGGATTTCCCCCAGCTCAACATTATTATTAACGGTGGTATCACTACACTAGAGCAAACGAAAACCCTGCTGGCACATGTGGACGGTGTCATGATTGGTCGTGAGGCTTACAGCAATCCCTATCTACTCGCAGAAGTTGATCAGCAAATTTACGGCAGCTCGCGCACCATCATCAGCCGCGATGAGGTAATGGAACAATTTAAAGAATATTGTATCGAACAGTTAGCGAAGGGCGCACGCCTCAATCATTTGACCCGGCATATTCTTGGGCTCTACCAAGGACTACCGGGTGCACGGCAATTTAGACGCGTTATTAGTGAGCAAGCCCACAAACCCGGTGCTGGAATCGAGGTTCTTGAACGAGCGCTTGCGGCCATAAATGAGTTACCATTAGCAACTATTACTTGATTTACTCTCGGGCCTAAAACCTTAATAGACTATGTATTTATCGCTTTATAAAAAATGACTGTTTCATTCAAAAAGTCATTAAGACTATAATATATCTGACGGCAATAAGACGAATATCAACCACTTGTTATTTCAGAAATAGGATTACCACTGTGACTAGTAAACTCGAACAACTGAAGCAATTTACCGACGTCGTAGCCGATACTGGCGATATAGAAGCCATTCGCCTTTACAAACCTCTGGATGCGACCACCAACCCATCGCTGGTTTATAAAGCAGCACAAATGCCGCAATATGAAAGCCTGCTGACCTCATCTATCGCCGCAAATAAAGGTATCACTAACAGCGCAGAACAACTGAGCGCTGTGTGTGATCACCTTGCTGTCGGCATTGGCTTGGAAATTCTGAAAATTGTTCCCGGCCGTATTTCTACCGAAGTGGATGCGCGCTTGTCATTTGACACCAAAGCCTCTATCGCCAAGGCGCACCAATTAATCAGCCTGTATGAAAAAGGTGGTGTTGATAAATCTCGTGTATTGATCAAACTTGCATCTACTTGGGAAGGCATTCGCGCCGCCGAAGTTTTGGAAAAAGAAGGCATTAACTGCAACCTGACCCTGCTGTTTGGCTTCAATCAAGCAGCCGCCTGTGCTGATGCTGGCGTATTTCTTATCTCCCCCTTTGTAGGTCGTATTCTTGATTGGTACAAAGCCAACACCGACAAAAAAGAATACACCGCAGAAGAAGATCCAGGCGTAGTATCTGTACGTCAGATCTACAACTACTACAAACAAAATGGCTACAAAACTGTGGTAATGGGTGCGAGCTTCCGTAACCTCGGCGAAATTGAAGCGCTAGCAGGTTGTGATCGTTTGACCATCAGCCCACAATTGCTGCAAGAATTGGATCAGGACAAAGGCGAATTAAAGCGCGTCCTATCACCAAACAATTCAGGTGAAAAAATCGCAAAACAAATCGAGACAGAAGCAAGCTTCCGTTTTGGTATCAACCAAGATGCTATGGCCACCGAAAAACTGGCCGAGGGTATCCGCGGTTTTGTGAAAGATCAGATCAACCTTGAGAACCTGATTAAAGCCCGTGCTCAATAAGCTCGCACGCTTTATCGAGCGCCACCTGCAATCAGGTGGCGACTCACTCGCCCTCACCGATCACCAGAAACAACTGGCCATTTCTGCATTGCTGGTGGAAATTGCCATGGCTGATCATCACTTCTCCGAAATTGAAGCTAACAAACTCAATCAATTACTCGCACAAAAATTTTCACTTACCACAAATGAAATCACCGACTTGATTGATCTCGCCAAAAATGAGTCTCATGATGCAACGTCATTGCATCAATTCACTCAAATTGTAAACACGGAATGCTCAGCGAGCGATAAATTTCGCCTGATAATAGCGATGTGGGAAATGGCTTATGCCGATGGAGATTTGGATAAATACGAAGACTACATGATCAGAAAGGTAGCAGATTTAATCTACGTCCCGCACAGCGAATTTATTCGCGCTAAAAATATTGTCAAAACAAAACTGCAGTAACAAATCAAAAACCTTGGTTTAATAGCTTTAACAGTTCTCCAACATGTTTACCAAGTTACGAAATGTATCTGCGTTACTCGCGTTCAAACCCATCAAAATTTTATGGGCTTCTAATACTTTTTCTTTTACTTCTTGTTCATCACAATTGACGCAATTTAGTGGTTGCGCACTGAGCATTGGAGCATCAAGCTTGTCGACTATAGTAAATATATCGCCGAACCCCATGGTTTGAAGGATACGCTGGATACTCGGGTTACTCGCCAAGATAACCGGTACTATTCCACATCGCTCCTGACCCAAAATTGATATTTTTGCCATCAACCCCAATGTTGTACTGTCAATCGCCTCCGCATCCGAAAGATCAAACAGCACTGAAGTAAAATTCTCACTTTTAAACATTGCATCAATAAATTGATCGAAAGAAATACAGAGAGTAAGGCGAACATCACCCAGCATCTTGATGATATAAACACCATTGTGGTCGGCAACTAAAATCTGGCCGGGTTTCATCAACTCACACCTCTAGAAATCGAAAGGACCGCGATATCATCGGGGTTATCACGAATCTCTTTTATCACCAAAGTATTGCAGACGGAATCCAAAGTGCCAGTGCTGGCAGCAACCCGCGCCAATAAATGAGCTTCTTTATCCGCCAACTCAACCTGTGGCAATGTTTCCAAAACACCATCCGAAAAACAAATCAAAGCAAATTTTTCAGGAAGATCTCGTTCATACAGCTGCCAACTAACCTCCTTGAAAATACCTGCGGGCTTACCCTGCCCCACCAAGTACTCCGCGCCGGACTCAGTCAACAAAATTGGCATAGGCAGGTGGCCTGCAACCACATAATGCATTTTATCTGTATGGGTATCTATTATGCCTACAAAAAGTGTTAGGTGATGACTGAGGCGAGTCTCATGCAGTTCACGATTAATTTGCCGCAACATTTGATTAGCACCCTCAACAAACGAGTACTCATCACCAAACAAGCCCTCCTCGCGTACCATTCGGCTTACCAAGTGTTTTAGCCAAATAGTGACAAATGCAGAAGATGCACCGTGACCTGAAACGTCAGCTAAGTAAAACGCGAGGTAGCGTTGTTTAATGTGGGCATAATCAACAAAATCGCCACTGAGAAAAAGCGAAGGAACTATAGTATGCGCAACCTGATAACCCTCTTGGGTGCTGAGCCCAGATGGCATCAGTCGTCGCTGCACCCTGCGACCAGCAATCTGATCTCGCTCCAGAACACGCAAATTCTCTTTCAGCTCGCGATTGGCGTCCTCCAGTTGTGCTCTATAACGCAAATTTTCGGCTTCCAGATCCTGACGATCAAGCACTTTATTGATCGAGTGAACAAGAACCTCTAAATCAGCAAGCGGTTTAATCAAATAATCTCTCGCTCCCAAACGCAATGCAGCTACTACATCGCTCATCACACCAGCACCGGACACCACAATAACAGGCAACTCAGGGAACTGGTCGTGTAACGTTTGCAATAACTGCAAACCGTCGCCGTTGGGCATACGCAGATCAGTGATAATCAAATCAGGGTAGTCGTGATTGGACTGAAGAAGGTGAAGTGCAGAGTGGGAGTCAATAGCAAACTGCACAGCAAAACCACTATCAGACAGATAGGTTAAAAGGCTTTGGCGGACAAGGGCATCGTCATCGATGATAAGCAGCTTGCGGCTTGCGGGTGTCATCTTCTGCTCGGGCTTGGAGTTCAAGTGGACCGCCGCGGCGATCAATAAAGCGCGTAACACTACTCCTTCACTACGCCGGTTGCAAGCTGTAGTTGGCTGTGAAATTACTTCTTTTGGGCCATAACAATGGCGCGCCGAGCAACAAGATTTGTGCTGTCTTGGGCGCCATCATGTGGGAATTACTTTGGCTTTTTATTGTTTTTCTCGCGCTCTGCTTTGCGCCGCATCTCAACCAGCTGTCGCTGGGTAAGTTTCCCTTTCCGCTCCGAATAAGGGTTTTCATTGTTACGGAACTCTATTTTTATCGGAGTTCCGTGCAGGTCCAAGACCCGACGGAAGGTTTTTTCCAAATACTTGGTGTAGTGACTGGGAACATCATTGGTCTGGTTACCATGAATCACGATTATCGGTGGATTATGTCCACCCGGGTGAGCGTAACGCAGTTTGATGCGTCGCCCTTGGATCATGGGCGGCTGATGCTCACGTACAGCATCTTGCAGAATTCTTGTGAGGTAATTAGTGCTGAACTTATCTGTTGCCGATTGGTAAGCTAACTCAATGGACTTGTAGAGATTTCCAACACCTGTACCGTGCAAGGCAGAAATAAAGTGAATGGTGGCAAAATCTACAAAGCGTAAACGGCGTTCAATTTCATTTTTCACATATTGTTTGTGCGCATCATCCAAGCCATCCCACTTATTCAGCGCTATCACCAACGCGCGGCCAGCCTCAATGGTAGTTCCCATCAGGTGCAAATCTTGCTCAACCACACCTTCGCTGGCATCCATTACCAACACTACAACGTTTGCATCTGCAATCGCCTGCATGGTTTTGACGATAGAAAATTTTTCCACCATCAAATCAATATTTTTTCGCCGACGTACTCCCGCCGTATCAATAATGGTGTAAGGCTTATCAAAACGAGTGTAATTGATATAAATACTATCCCGAGTAGTACCGGGCTCATCGTAAACCACCACCCGATCTTCACCCAGCAAGCGATTTACCAGAGTTGACTTGCCTACGTTGGGACGACCAACAATGGCAATTTTAATACCGGTCGCATCGTCTGGTTGATAATCCTCTGGAAACTCAGGGATTTCTGCCAGAACCTCTTCCATCAAGGATCTCACACCACGACCGTGGCTTGCAGTCGTTGGATAAACTTCACCCAAACCAAGCTCATAAAATGGCGCCAACGCGATATCGGGATCTGTACCGTCAATTTTATTGGCAACCAAATAAGTTTTTTTGTTGTTGACGCGCAAATGCTTGGCAATGGTTTCATCGGCCGGATTAAGCCCGGCACGACTATCGACAATAAAGAGGACTATATCGGCCTCTTGTATCGCCAGCAGCGATTGCCCCGCCATCATGCTGTCGATACCCTCTTCCTCACCGCTGATTCCGCCGGTATCAATAACAATAAAACGGCGGTTCTCTAATATACCTTCGCCGTACTTACGATCGCGGGTTAAACCGGGGTAATCCGCTACCAAGGCATCGCGAGACTGGGTCAAGCGATTAAAAAGAGTGGATTTACCCACATTAGGGCGACCAACAAGTGCTATTACGGGGATAATCATAAAAATATCAATGAGGTAAAAAGTCAGAAATGAAGGCGGATGCCGCCCGGAAATAAACTTTGCTAAAAACAAAACCAGCCGCTGAGGAGTTTACCATTAATCACTCAATGATAAATTCAGCGGCTGGTTTTAGTTTGCTCTAAAGCCGAAGGTTATTCGTCTTTTTCAGCACGAAACGCAATTAGTTTGCCACGATTGGTAAACACATAAAGTGTTTCACCATCTGATTGCATCGGAGCACGTGCGCCTTTTCTGTCAACACGAGTACGTGCTGCAAACTGGCCATCACTTTGGTTGAGCACGTGCATGTAGCCTTTAAAATCAACTACGGCTACATAATCACCAAATACTTGTGGCCCGTTCAAATTACGGCGCAACATTTGTTCATTAACCCACAATTGTTCGCCCGTAGCCGCACTGTAAGCAGCCACTTTGCCATCGGAATGGGCAACAAAAACTTTATCTGAGGAAACAGCCAGATTTTCACTGGTTGAACCATCAATTCCCCACAGTGGACTGCCAGTTCCACGCGCTATTGCACTGACTCGACCCTGATAGGTACCAACATAAAGAACCCCATCACGCAGAACTGGACTGGAATGGATATCTACCATCCGCTCCAGCTCTGAACGACCTTTTGGTGAAGCTATACGCTGCTCCCAAAGTATCAGACCATTACTAGGGTTAAAGGCCATCATGCGACCATTGGAAAAACCGGTGTAAATCGCTGTGTCGGTGACTATTGGTGATGGCGTACCGCGCAACGTCAGAACTGGTGGCTGATTATCATAAAACCACAATTGTTCACCGGTTTTGGCATCCAAGGCATAGAGCTTGCCATTCACCGATTGAGCAGCAACAACACTTCCGTTAGTACGTGGAGCTGAAACTATTTCACCCGGAAGCTGTTTACGCCATAACTCATCGCCATTTTCTTTGGATAAAGCCATAACTTCACCCGCATAAGTCGCCACCAGCAACAAACCATTTTCAGCAGCGATACCACCAATGATTTGGCGGTTCGGGTCAGTGGCAACGAAGAAACCCTTCAGCCATCCCCACAGTCCCTGTTCTGCTTTATTAATCTTGCGTGACCAGAGCTTTTTGCCAGAACCAGTGTTTACTGCAACAACCAAACCTTCAAAATCAACCGCATAAATAACATCGCCATCTAATGCAGGTGTGAGGCTACTAAAACCTTTGTTTTGACCTTCACCAATACCACGTTTCCACACCCGATCCAGGTCGATAGTCTCTTCAAAATCGACTAACTCCATGGGTTCGTTTCCTGTTTTTTTACTAAACCAGGAACATCCGGAAACAGCGAATGCACAAAGCAAAACCAACCAGCTAAAGTGCCTCACAGAGACTTGCGTCATTTACTTCTCCTCAGCAACAGGGGCTGCCGGCACAGAATCATTTACTTTCAAATCATCAACTTTCATTTGCAACAACATGTAACGCTCTTGTTGTTGAGGATCAATTGAGGTCAGCGCTTTTTCAAATGAGGTTCTGGCAGCATCCAAGTCACCTTGTAATTTAAAGATATCCCCGCGTGCTTCAGCGTAATCAGCAACAAATGCTGCCGCTGGTTCTGGAGTCAATTGCGCCAAGGCTTCGTCATAAGCTTTCTGTGCAGTTAACACTCGCGCCAATCGCAAGCGAGCCAACTGCTCAGTTGCAGCATCCGGTTTGGCAGACAAAATCCATTTAAGTTCACTCGCTGCCGCATCTAACTTGTTATCTTCAACAGCCAATTTGGCAAGAAAAAAAGCCGCGCTATGTGCGTACATGCTTTTACTATTTGCCTCTTTCAGCTGACCGGCTAAATGAGTAACAGTCGCTTTATCAGCATCGGTGATTACCTTGCCAGGCTCAACGTTAACCAGTTTCAACAGTTCTTCATACATTACTGATGCTTTTTCAGCCGCTTGACGTTTTTGATCCTGCCACGTTGTAAAACCAAAATAGCCAGCCACAACGACTAATACGGCGATGATTATGGTTCTACCATAATCCTTCCACCAACGCTTTAAGACTTCTAATTGTTCTTCTTCTGAAAGATGTACGCTCACAATTGACTCCTGTAGGACTTGCGCAACGCGCAGGAAATATTAATGATTAAAGAAAACGTTATTTTTTTACTCGAGCGATTGCAGATAGGCAATTGCTTCATCAAATGGAAGGGTTTGCTGTTCAACATCATCACGCAAGAATTTAATACTTACCTTCTCAGCCTGAGCTTCATCTTCACCTAGAATTAACGCGATTTCAGCACCGCTTTTATCCGCTCGTTTTAATTGGCTTTTAAAATTACCACCACCGCAATTGAGCAACAAACGAACAAAAGGTAAATCATCACGTATACGCTCAGCTAGCTGCATGGCAACAGACTGCACATTACCAACTGCCACCAAGTAAACATCAGCTTGTTGATCCAAACCATCTGGCACTGCCTCCACGGCTTGCAACAACAACACCAAGCGTTCAAGACCAATACCAAAACCTACAGCAGGTGTTGATTTGCCACCCAACTGCTCAACCAAACCATCATAGCGACCACCAGCACAAACCGTACTTTGCGATCCTAATTTATCCGTTACCCATTCGAACGCCGTTTTACCATAATAATCGAGTCCGCGCACCAAGCGTGGATTTACTTCATACGCTATACCAGCCGCATCCAGCAGCGACTTTAACCCTTCAAAATGTTCGCGCGAAGCATCATCCAGATAATCCAGAAGCACCGGCGCTGCGTTTAGTAATGACTGGGTGTTAGCATCTTTTGAATCAAGAATACGCAAAGGATTTGATTCAAGACGACGCTTACTATCTTCATCAAGTTGATCTTTTACCTGCTCCAAATACGCAACCAATGCCTGTTTGTATGTAGTGCGAGCTTCCGTACTACCCAGAGAGTTAATCTGCAAACGAACATGATCAGCAACGCCTAACTCACGCAAAATACGCGCGCTTAACACTAACACCTCGGCATCGATATCGGGGCCCTGGATGCCAAAGGTTTCAACACCAATTTGGTGGAACTGCCGATAACGTCCTTTTTGCGGACGCTCGTGGCGAAACATGGGGCCCATATACCACAAGCGCTGTGTTTGATTGTAAAGCAACCCATTTTCTTCACAGGCCCGCACACAGCACGCAGTACCTTCGGGGCGCAAGGTCAAACTATCGCCATTGCGATCCTCAAAGGTATACATTTCTTTTTCAACAATATCGGTAACTTCACCAATCGAGCGCTTGAACAATTCTGTAGACTCGACGATTGGAAAACGAATTTCCTGATAGGCGTAGCGCGTAAGTATGTCAGTAACCACAGACTCAACATATTGCCAAAGTGGTGAGTCTGCTGGCAGCAGGTCATTCATCCCACGAATTGCTTGTATTTTTTTCAATTTCAAACCTTATTTATAAACACAAAAGCATCAGGCTTTTGCGATGATATTTTTTGCATCCGCATCCATTTGTGCCTGCTTTTGTGCAGCCTTGGCACGAATCAAACGCTCGAGATTATCAACCAGATTTTCATTGGTTAACTTTTGATTGGGCTCACCATCTATGTATATCAAGTTACTCGGGGTTCCGCCTGCCAGTCCCAAATCAGCCTCTTTTGCTTCACCGGGGCCATTTACAACACAGCCAATTACCGCCACATCCAGAGGGACGGTAATATCCTCCACGCGCTGCTCCAGGTCGTTCATGGTTTTGATTACGTCAAAGTTCTGACGCGAACAACTTGGGCAAGCAATAAAGTTCACACCTTTGCTGCGAATTTTCAAACTGCGCAGCATGTCCCAACCTACTTTAATTTCTTCAACGGGGTCTGCCGCAAGCGATACGCGAATAGTATCGCCAATACCATCCATCAGCAGTGCGCCTAAACCTATGGAGGATTTCACTGTGCCAGAACGCAAACCGCCCGCCTCAGTAATACCTAGATGCAAGGGCTGATCGATTAGCGTAGCAAGCTTGCGGTAAGCCGCAACCGCCATAAAAACATCTGACGCCTTTACACTGACTTTAAAATTATAAAAATTTAACTGATCAAGAATTTCTACGTGACGCAAAGCAGATTCAACCAACGCATCAGGTGTTGGCTCGCCATATTTTTTCTGCAAATCTTTTTCAAGAGAACCAGCATTGACACCAATTCGGATTGGGATATTTAAATCGCGCGCTTTATCGACCACAGCTTTGATGCGCTTTTCACGACCAATATTACCTGGATTAATGCGCAAACAATCCACACCTAAATCGGCAACACGCAGCGCAATACGGTAATCAAAATGAATATCTGCAACCAACGGAATAGTCACTTGCTTGCGAATGGCACCAAAGGCTTCCGCAGCGTCCATTGTGGGCACTGAAACGCGAACAATGTCGGCACCTGCCGCTTGAATGCGGCGAATTTGCTCGACAGTTGCCGCTACATCTGTTGTCTCTGTATTGGTCATGCTCTGTACAGAAATAGGTGCATCACCACCAACCGCAACATTTCCAACCATTATCTGCCGCGATTTACGACGTTTTATAGGAGACTCGCAATGCATAAGATTTCCCGATTCATTTTGACGCGCAGGACAGCCAGTTTACTGACCCACTTTTAGTGATAACACATTCGTTGTTGGCAATGGCGTTACCACAATTAACTCACCATTGAGTGAAATACTTGCTGCTGGCGCATTGCCAAGCTTTACATCAAATGGCGCCTCCCCCTGCAGTTGTAGACTGCTACCCGCCGCTTGAAGATCAGCGGCAAGCACATCACCACGTGCATCGCTTACTTCCAACCAACACTCCGCATTAAATTCCAGCGTCAGCACTGCCAAACGCCCCGCCACTGCTGCAATTGGAGTATTTTCCACTGCCACAATAGATGCCTCACTTGAATAGGACTCTGAGCTGACAATAGAACTACTGGCTTGTATTTCTACAGCCGCAGCTGAAGACATTGCGCCAACAGAAATAGCGGTAAGCGATGTATCTGAAATGGGGGGTATCGCACTGGATGCCGCACTCGATAATGAGTGACGTAAATCCAACTGGGGCACAATAGCGGCCGGTCGATCAATAACGGACTGCTGTCGATTATCGAAAAACCAAATCGAAATTAACCAAAGAATAAAAAGCGCAGCCAATGTAATTACTGCAAATTGCCAAATAGGTTTACTTTCAGACTCGGAGCGACGAGGTGTAGTTAACTCTGCTCCCCCGGTTTTTTGCAGAAACCGATCATAGGCAGACAATACTTGAGGGACATCAAGATGAACCAAATTGGCGTAAGCACGCAAATAACCACGCACAAAAGTATCGGCTCCCATATGACGATAATCGTCCGACTCAAGCGACCTGACTTTTGTAAGCGTCATATAGAGCTCTTTGGCAACTTGCTCTTGTGTAAGGTTGGCGCGCTCACGCGCCCACACCAACAGTTTGCCGGGAGAGAGCTCTCTTGACCTGCTATCGTCTATGGATTTTTTATCGTCATCAAAAGTCATTTTAAACCTGTGGAGAAATGTCTCACATCATCGTCTGTTTATATTCAAGATATTCTCTTGAATAAGGAAAACGATTCTTTAACATCAATACATAACTGGCTTCTTTATCCTTGTTACCAAAAACGCGCTCCAAACGAATCCCCAATAACAGTGAACGCGAAGTCACTTGCCCTAGCGCCTGATACCTATCAAGATGTTGTTTTGCAGCTGCGTAATCCTGTTTTTGAAAATTAATATCAGCCAATTCAATCTGCGCGTCAGCCATGCCGCGATCAAGCACAGCGGCATGCTCCAAAGCGGCCTTTGCACGTTCATTTTTACCTAACAACAGCGCCGTTCTTCCCACATTAACCAAGGCAGACGCGCGGTCAACATAATCCAGATCTTCAGCTGCCAGCTCAAATTGTTCCAATGCTTCTTCGTAGCGCTTGGCGCCGAACAAAAACACACCGTAATTATTTCGTGCCAAAGTAAAATTCTTTTTGTTTTTTATCGCTTTTTTGAAGGTTTCTTCTGCCAATTTTGGCTCACCTTCCAATTGATACAAACGCGCGAGAGTTTCTGTTGCATCAGCGGAGTTACGATCTATCTCGGCCGCTTTACGCAAATGATGACGCGCCGACTCACGGTTACCTCGGTCAATATATCCCTGCGCCAGTTTGATATGCAGTTCAAGCGATTTAGCTTTATCAACAGGCCGATTCGGTTTGCCCTTACCGTCAGACACACAGCCAGAGAGCAGCAAAACACTCACTAGACTTACTATTAATAGCTGTAGCAATTTATGTAATTTATTCTTTTGCATAAACACACCTATTTTTAACAAGCTCATCAGATTGATAACCCTAATCAGTTCTCACGCACTACTGATTAACAATTTTTACTGCTTGCACCTCATCAAACTGTGCTTTGTATCGCTCGCTACGCCTTGTCACATCGTTCACTTGGCCTGCCAATTGACCGCAAGCTGCATCAATATCGTCACCACGGGTGGTGCGCACAGTCGTGATGTAACCTGCTTCCATTAAAATATCCTGAAACTTGCGCAGTGCGTTATTACTCACTCGCTTGTAGTTAGATAAGTTAAAGGGATTAAACGGAATTAAATTAATTTTAACCGGAACATCACGCAGCAGTTCTGCCAATTCATGGGCGTGATGTGGGCGATCATTCACCTGGTCGATTAAGGTGTATTCGATAGTAATTTTGCGATGGGTATCGGGCATCGCTTCGATATAACGTTTGGCCGAATCGAGCAGCATCGCAATAGGATATTTGCGATTGATAGGCACCAACTCATTGCGCAGCTCATCGTTGGGCGCGTGTAATGAAATAGCCAGACAGGCATCAGTATATTGACTTAAACGATCAAGCTGGGGCACCACACCCGAGGTGCTCAAGGTCACGCGGCGCTTGGAAATACCGTAGGCATTGTCGTGCATCATTAAATTCATTGAGTCGACAACATTATCGAAATTGAGCAGCGGCTCGCCCATGCCCATCATCACCACATTGGTCACGCGACGCGGACCGTTAGCTTGTAATTGGCCAAATGATTTGGCGGCAATCCAGACTTGGCCGATAATTTCAGCGGCGGTTAAATCGCGGTTAAAACCTTGTTTGCCCGTGGCGCAAAAACTGCAATCCAGCGAGCATCCCACCTGCGACGACACACATAAAGTACCTCGATCACCATCGGGAATAAACACGGTTTCAATCACACTGCCGCCGGTCACACGGATCAAAAACTTACGCGTGCCGTCGGTAGAGTCAAATTGTTGTACTACTTCCGGCAGGCGAATTTCGGCAATATTTTTTAACTTTGCGCGCAAATCCTTGCTGACATTGGTCATGTCATCAAAGTTGTCAGCGCCAAGCTGATGAATCCACTTCATCACTTGAATCGCGCGAAATTTTTTCTCACCAATAGATTCAAAAAACGCGATCAGCTTGGCTTCTGGCAGGCCCAATAAATTCATTTTGGCAGAGCCCTCTGCAGCAACCGCACCGGCGGAAGAAATGGAGCTGGATACTTCAGTCATGGCTCAATACCTGTAAACAAAATTGGGGTAATTCTTAATTAACGAAGATTAACTTCATTGCTTGCGAAGAAATAAGCAATTTCACGCGCAGCAGATGTAGGCGAGTCAGAGCCATGCACAGCATTGGTACTGATAGCGTCGGCATAATCCGCACGAATAGTTCCGGGGGCCGCCTTGGCAGGATCTGTTGCGCCCATCAACTCACGGTTCAGTGCTATCGCATTTTCGCCCGATAAAACTTGGACAACGACAGGACCTGAGGTCATGAACTCTACCAGCCCATCAAAAAATGGTTTGCCGTGATGTTCGGCATAAAAGCCTTCTGCCTGAGCACGACTCAATTGCATCATGCGTTGAGCTGCTATTTTAAGCCCCGCCTGTTCAAAACGAGTGACTATCGCACCGATCACATTCTTACGCACCGCATCGGGTTTTATGATTGATAAGGTTTGTTCAACAGCCATGAGAGACTCCACACACTATTTTTCAGTTGAAGCAGCGCCTGCGATGCCGCTATCAGCGATTGAGGGCTACAAAATACAAAACCCGCGAATTATACGCGGGTTTGCAGTATTTTTATATGCTAGCTATTTGATTAATAAACAAAAATGGCTAGAGGTTATACGCAGGGAAAGAACTAGTGCACATTGCTTGCGCGCTCTTGAATCCGCTTTACCATGGACTTGAGGCCATTGCCGCGGGTGGAACTCAGATGCTGCAACAGATCCAATTGGGCAAAATAGGCATCAATATCAAAAGCCAATATCTCACCCGGAGTTTTGCCATTAAAGGCCGCCAGCACTACTCCTAGCAAACCTTTGACTATAAAGGCATCACTGTCGGCCTGAAAAAACAGCTTGCCAGCGCGCCACTCATCCACCAACCAAACCTGACTTTGACAGCCGCGCACCAGATACTGCTCCGTACGCAGCGACTCATCCATTGGTGGTAACTCTTTACCCAGATCGATAATGTACTTGTAGCGCTCTTCCCAGTTATCAAAGAAGCCGAGGGTATCCACTATATCCTCAGCCGTTACATCTATACCAAATTGGGTCATTGGGCTTCTCTATTACAAAGGTGATTAGTTCTACCGCAAAAGTGATCAGTAAAACATGCCGGTTTGCAGCTGGGCTTCTTCGCTCATCATATGGCGCTGCCAGGGCGGATCAAACACCAGCTCCACCTTAACCGACTTGACATTGGGCACCAGGCGCACACGGTATTCAACATCGCCCACTAAAACCGGCCCCATGCCACAGGCGGGTGCAGTCAGGGTCATTTGGATGTCGACCTGTTTGGCCTGCTGATCGATTTTCACGCCATAAATCAGCCCTAGGTTGACCAGATCCACCGGAATTTCCGGATCAAACACACTGCCCAGCGCCTGCCAAACCTGCTCCTCCAGGATCAAATCATTCACCGGTGGCGGGAATTCAATACTGGTGGGTTCAAGTCCCAATAAATGGGCATCGGTGCCATCCACCCGCACCATTTGGCCGTGATAAGTCAGGGTGTAATTGCCACCCAACGCCTGGGTGATGGTGACAAAGGTGCCTTCAGGGATAGTCAGCGGGGTGCCATCAGGCACCCGCCGCGCCGGGCAATCTGCCTGGGCAACCACCATACGTCGTTCAGACATAGAAATTCTCTAGACCCAATGGCCCGTTAATTAACACTAAAACTTTCACCGCAACCGCAATAATCTTTGGCGCGCGGGTTATTGAACTTGAGTTGGCGATTGACGCCTTCAGTCACATAATCGATCTCAGTGCCACTGACCACCGATAAGCTCTTGGCATCCACCAACAATTCAACACCCGTCTCCAGCGGCACATGCAAATCATCGGCACCGGCTTCAGCCACCAGATCGACCACATACATCCAGCCGGTACAACCACTTTGTTTCACACTCAAACGCACCGCTGACGCCTCTTTACTCGCGCTCAGCTGCCGCTTGAAGTGTGCCGCCGCCGCGGGGGTGACAATAACTGTGTCCTGCTGCGGGTTAAATGAAGCGATACTCATGATCTACTCCGACAAACATTGCAATCAATTAGGATGATGGGACTCATCATCAAATTAAAAAAGTTTTTGCTTTTTCGATCGCAGCAAACAGGCGATCCACCTCGACAAAGGTGTTATAAAAACTGAAACTGGCGCGCACTGTGCCGGGAATGCCAAATTGATCCATGATTGGCTGGGCGCAGTGGTTACCGGTGCGCACGGCAATGCCCTGCTTATCCAACAGCACACCCACATCGGCCGGGTGAGCACCATCGATTAAAAAACTCATCACTGAGGTTTTATGATGGGCGGTGCCCACCAAAGTTAAACCCTCGGTGGCGCGCGCTTTTTGTTCCGCATAAGCCAACAGCGCCTGTTCATGCTCGGCGGCGGCGATGCGATCCAGCGACTGCAAATAGTCGATCGCTGCCCCCAAACCTATAGCACCGGCGATATCCGGCGTACCAGCTTCAAATTTGTAGGGCAACTGGTTAAAAGTGGTACCAGCAAAAGAAACTGTCTCGATCATCTCGCCACCGCCTTGATAAGGCGGCATGGAGTTAAGTAAATCCTCTTTGCCGTAGAGCACACCCAAACCAGTGGGACCAAATAATTTGTGCGCGGAAAATACGTAAAAATCGCAATTGAGTTTTTGTACATCCACCGCCCAGTGGCTCACCGCTTGCGCGCCATCAATCAACACCCGTGCGCCCACTGCATGAGCCAGGGTAATAATTTTTTCGATGGGATTAATGGTGCCCATCGCATTGGAGACATGACCTACGGCGACCATTTTTACATGGGCATCAAGCATGGCATCAAAGGCAAGCATGTTGATATTGCCATTGGCATCCACCGGAATAGGTTCCAGCGTTGCACCTGTGGCCAGAGCGATTAATTGCCAAGGCACTATATTGGCGTGATGCTCCATCGCCGAGACCAGAATGCGATCGCCCGGCTGCAAATTACTTTTGCCCCAGGAGGCGGCCACCAAATTAATACTCTCGGTGGTACCGCGCGTCCAGATAATTTGTTTGGCGGCAGGTGCGTTTAAAAACTGCGCGACTTTTCCCCGCGCTGCTTCAAATTTTACGGTGGCACGATCCGCCAGCGCATGAGCGCCGCGATGCACATTGCTATTATCAGTGCGATAGTAATCGCTGATGGCATCAATCACCGCGTTGGGTTTTTGGGTGGTCGCAGCATTATCCAAATACACCAGCGGCTGACCATTCACCTGTTGATGCAGAATGGGGAAATCAGCGCGAATTTTTTCCACATCAAACGGGGCATTAGTCATCAGACAACTCCGCCAAATCAGCTACCTCTGCCGTTAGATTCAAATCCCGCCCAAACAAATGCGCGAGACGCGGCTGCAAATAGTCATGCACTACCGGCTGGGCAATTTGCTCCAGCAATTCATTGATAAAACCGAAGCTCAACATCACATCCGCTTCTGCGCGCGACAGACCGCGACTGCGCAAATAATAGCGGGCATTTTCGTTCAGCTGACTGATGGTGGCGCCGTGTGCACACTTCACATCATCGGCATAAATTTCCAATTCAGGTTTGGTATTAACCTCCGCCTTATTGGAGGTGAGCAAATTTTTGTTGCTCAATTCCGCCAGAGTTTTTTGTGCATCTTGATGAATATAAATACGGCCATTAAAAATCGCCTGCGCCGAATCGCTGATAATGCCGCGAAACACTTCATTAGAAGTGCAGTGCGGAACCCAGTGACAAATATTGGTGTGATAGTCCACCACCTGCTGATTGCGCGGCAGGTAAACGCCCTGCAAATCCAGTTCGGCACCGGGGCCGCGATGGTTTAACTGGTAGTCGATGCGCATCACACTGGCACCCAGCGCCAGTGCAAATCCGCGCAGGCGTGCATTGCGCTGCAAATCCACATGCACTGCACCTACATGCTGTGCCTGCTCTGCCTCCATATTTAACCGATAGTGCTGCAAGTTTGCGCCATCGGCCAAATAAATTTCGGTCAAAGAATTAACAAAACCAGTCTGCGCAGCACCGCAAGTAAAATAGTGTTCAACTACTTCGGCTTGGGCATTTTCATCCAGCACAATTAATAAACGCTGGTTACTGGCACATGCAGCACCGCTAGTGATATTGACAATATACACCGGCTTTTCCAAGCGCTGATTGCACGGCACATGGAGCAATACCCCCTCTTCCAGCCAAGCATTATTCAAAGTGGCAAATAGGTGGCGTTCGCCTTCAACAATTTTGCCCAGGTGTTTTTCAATCAGCGCTTGCTGCTCACTATTCGCCTGCGAAAAACGCACAGCGACATCGGCAAGAATGGAATTGTCTGCATCAAATACTCCGTTGATAAATACCAGGCGCAGGGCGTCGAGCGGGATAAGTTGGCGGCGCAACTCAGCATCCAGTTCAGCAGAAAAACCGCTACGGTTACCAAAGGCCGTCAGCAGCGTTTTTTGCAAGCTCTGCAGCGGTGTATATTTCCAGTGTTCGGTTTTGCGAGTCGGCCAAGCCTGTGCCAACCAGTCATTGGCAGCAGCGGCACGAAAACTTTGCAACCACTGAAGTGGCTGCTGTTGTGCGGCAAGTTTTATCGCCTGGGATTGAAAATCGGTCATAACTTATACCGCCTCAGTTTCAAGCCAGCTGTAGCCTTTCTCTTCCAGCTCCAGCGCCAACTCTTTGCCGCCGGTTTTGACTATGCGACCATTGGCCAATACATGTACGTAATCCGGCACTATGTAATCGAGCAGGCGTTGATAGTGGGTCACTACAATAAAACTGCGCTCGGGCGAACGCATGGCATTGACGCCATTGGCTACCACTTGCAGTGCGTCGATATCCAGGCCCGAGTCAGTTTCATCGAGAATACACAGGCTCGGTTCAAGCAACATCATCTGCATAATTTCATTGCGTTTTTTCTCGCCCCCGGAAAAACCTTCGTTGACACCGCGCTTTAAGAACGCCTGATCCAAATTCACCCGTTTACTGGTTTCGCGTGCGAGCTTCATAAATTCAACTGCCGATAATTCCGGCTGGCCGTGATGTTTGCGTTTGGCATCCACCGCGGCTTTCAAAAATTCCATATTGCTCACACCGGGAATTTCAACGGGATATTGAAACGCCAAAAACAAACCTTCGCGGGCGCGTTCTTCAATGTCCAGTTCGAATAAATCTTTGCCATTAAAGGTGACACTGCCGCTGGTAGCTTCATAACCCTCACGGCCGGACAACACATTACCCAATGTACTTTTGCCTGCGCCGTTAGGGCCCATGATGGCGTGCACCTCACCGGGTTTGATGGTCAGATTCAAACCTTTGATAATTTCTTTCTCTTCAACGCGGGCAAACAAATCAGTAATGCGCAACATAAATTTTCAGTCCGATAATTTCTAACACGGTAAATTCAGATTTTAATTTTTTTGTTGGGCTAGGCCGCTCGTTAAACTCGCGGCTAGCCCAACCTACATATCGCTTTGCGTGATTAGCCTACAGAACCTTCAAGGCTCACTTCCAATAACTTGCCGGCTTCGACGGCAAATTCCATCGGCAGCTCTTTAAATACTTCACGACAAAAACCATTCACAATCATGGATACCGCTTTTTCAGCATCCAGGCCACGCTGCTGGCAGAGGAACATTTGATCCTCACTCACCTTGGAGGTGGTCGCCTCATGTTCAATTACCGCACTCGGATTTTTGCTTTCGATATAGGGAAATGTATGCGCACCACACTTATCACCGATTAACAATGAATCGCACTGGGTGTAATTGCGCGCACCTTCGGCGCCAGGGTTGATACGCACCAAACCGCGATAAGCATTAGAACTTTTACCGGCGGAAATCCCTTTGGAAATAATCGTGGAACGGGTATTTTTTCCGATATGAATCATCTTGGTGCCGGTGTCGGCCTGCTGATAATTATTAGTCAGCGCCACCGAATAAAATTCACCCACACTGTTATCGCCACGCAAAATACAGCTGGGGTATTTCCAGGTCACCGCCGAACCGGTTTCAACTTGCGTCCAGGAAATTTTGGCATTGGTGTGACACACGCCGCGCTTGGTAACAAAGTTGTAAATACCACCTTTGCCCTCTTCATTGCCCGGATACCAGTTTTGTACTGTGGAATATTTGATTTCGGCATTGTCGAGTGCAATCAACTCCACCACTGCTGCATGCAATTGATTTTCATCGCGCATGGGCGCAGTACAGCCTTCCAAATAACTTACATGGGAGCCTTCATCGGCGACAATTAATGTGCGTTCAAACTGGCCGGTATTTTGTTCGTTGATGCGAAAATAGGTCGACAACTCCATCGGGCAGCGCACCCCTTTGGGGATGTACACAAATGAGCCGTCGGAAAACACCGCGGAATTGAGCGCAGCGTAATAGTTGTCTTTTTGCGGCACCACTGAGCCGATATATTTTTTAATCAACTCGGGATATTTATGCACTGCTTCGCTGATTGAACAAAAAATCACGCCGACTTCGAGCAATTTTTCACGAAAGGTTGTCACTACCGACACCGAGTCAAACACCACATCCATCGCCACACCGGCAAGTGCGGCCTGCTCATGCAATGGAATGCCGAGCTTTTCATAAGTGCGCAATAATTCCGGGTCTACTTCATCCAAACTTTTGGGTTTGGAATCCATGGATTTGGGCGCGGAATAATAGGAAACCGCTTGGAAATCTATGTCGTCATACTTGACGTGCGCCCATTCTGGCTCAGTCATTTCCAGCCAGGACTGATAGGCTTTCAAGCGCCACTCCAGCAGCCACTCCGGCTCATTTTTTTTCGCCGAAATAAAACGGATCACGTCCTCGTTTAAACCGGGCGGCAAGGTTTCCGTATCGATAGTGGTATGAAAACCGGCGGCATATTCTTTCTTAATGAGCTGTTCGACTTGTTCAGACATGATAATTACCTTGTTTGCAGCGGCCCGAAAACCTAGACCTTATGCAGTTTGCTGATGACACTGCGCAGATGTTCAATCGCAAATTCAATTTCTTCCGCCGTGGTGTAACGGCCAATACTAAAACGCAATGAGGCTTGCGCATTTTCATCGCTCAACCCAATCGCTTTGAGCACATAACTGGGCGACATACTGGCCGAGTTGCAGGCTGAACCACTGGAGACAGCCAGGTCACGCAGCGATAACAGCAGCATTTCACCATCGGTATTACCAAAGGCGACATTTAAAATTCCACTCACACAGAATTCACCGGAGCCATTGCGTTTAACGCCGGGTAAATCGGCAAGCGCCTGCCATAAATGATCGCGCAGGCCTTTAATACGTTCGGCATCCCTAACAAGATGTTCCTGTGCCAATTTGGCTGCCGCACCTATGCCCACCAACTGATGGGTTGCCAAAGTACCCGAGCGCATACCGCGCTCGTGACCGCCGCCGTGAATTTGCGCAGCCACTTTTACATTGGCAGCACGTTTCACATAGAGCGCGCCCACACCCTTGGGGCCATAAAATTTGTGCGCCGACAGCGAGAGCAAATCCACGCCGAGATCTTTAACATTCAGCGCGACTTTTCCGGCGCTTTGTGCGGCATCGCAGTGAAATAAAATCCCGCGCGCAGCACAAATTTCCGCGAGGGATTTGATGTCGTTAATGCAGCCCAACTCATTGTTGACCTGCATAATGCTGACTAAAAAGGTATCAGCTTGCAGCGCGGCGGTGAGCGCATCGACAGTCACAATACCATCGCTATCAGGCAGTAACCGGGTGACGCTAAACCCCTGGGTTTCAAGCCATGAGGCGGGATCAAGTACCGCTTTATGCTCAATCGCCGAGACCACAATATGTCCGCCGCTGGCATTGCTCGCCCGATAGCTTTCCGCAATACCTTTCAAGGCCAGATTGTTGGCCTCAGTCGCGCCACTGGTCCAAACGATTTCACGCGGATCGGCATTAATAAGTTGCGCCACTTGCGCGCGCGCTTCTTCCACCAACTCTTCCGCCTGCCAGCCATACACATGGGAGCGCGAGGCGGGGTTGGCAAAGGTGCCTTCCAACGTCAGGCACTGCGCCATAAGCGCCGCCACTTCCGGTGCAACCGGGGTGGTGGCGGCATAATCTAAGTACACTGGCTTACGCAAAAACTTTATTACCTTGAGACAAAAAACGTGAATTAAGAGGATTAACTAATTTCATTGACCGCTATATGACTGTCATCGCTATGAGCCGAGCGCAAACGCAGGTTTTGCCGCTCGCTGACCGCGCGAATATCCTTGCGCGCCACCAAATCGGCTAGGGTGATGTCGCTGAGGAAACGGTGAATTTGCTCGCTCAGGTTTTCCCACAAATGATGAGTCAGGCACACCTCGCCTTCATGGCAGTTGCCCTTCCCTTCGCAGCGGGTGGCGTCGAGCGATTCGCTCACCGCATCCACCACTTGCGCCACTGAAATTTCCGCAGTGCTGCCCATCAGCTGATAGCCGCCGCCGGGGCCGCGTACACTTTTTACCAATTTGAACTGGCGCAGGCGGGCAAATAGCTGCTCTAGGTAGGAGAGGGAAATTCCCTGGCGCACCGAAATATCGGCAAGGCTAACCGGCCCCTGATCGCTGTGTAGCGCCAAGTCCAGCATAGCCGTGACGGCATATCGTCCTTTGGTGGTGAGTCTCATAACAGCTGAACCCCGTAGCAACAAGGCGCCAGTAGCAGGCGTGAGTGAGGCGATAGCGACCCAATACTAGCCGCTGATCTAATTCCGACTATTTTACTCAGGTATTAGCGCTTTTCCAACTCCCAATATAGCGTCGCGCCGCTATAAGCTTGATTTGACAGGGCTATTCGGCGGATTTATCAGCCGCTTTTACATCCTTGGTGAGTTCACGCATATTCTCCAAACCCGGCTGCTGACCAAACTTGGTCATCACCTTGCCGCTGTAATGGATGTAGTTTTGTACCGCCGTGAGCACACCGCGCAGGATATTGAACTCCATTTGATCCATGCGCACACGGTTATAAAGGCGACGCAAACGGGTCATGGTCTGTTTGGGGTTATCGCGATCCAGAAAATCCAACTCCGCCAAAGTCTGCTCAAGATGTTCGTAATAACTCTCCATCACCTGGGCTTCCACCGGTGGCATATCCCATTGATGCTGCGGCAGAGTATTTCCTTCAACGGCAGATAAATAAGCCATACGCACTTCGTAGCTAATTACCTGTACGGCGGTGGCGAGATTGAGTGAGCTGTAATCGGGATTGGCAGGGATATGCACGTGATAGTTGCACTTATGCAGCTCTTCGTTGGTCAGCCCGCGATCTTCACGGCCGAACACAATCGCCACCTCATGGCTACCCGCTTCCGCCCACACGTTTTCGCCACATTGGCGCGGGTCCAGCAAGGGCCAGGGAATACGGCGCTCACGGGCGCTGGTGCCAACCACCAAGCTGCAGCCAGCAATAGCTTCATCAAGTGTTTCAACCACTACCGCGTCATCCAACACATCGGTTGCACCAGCGGAGCGCCATACGGCCTTATCAGAAGGGAATTCCTGGGGTGCAACCAGGTACAGGCGCGACAGCCCCATGTTTTTCATCGCGCGCGCGGCACCACCGATGTTGCCCGGGTGACTGGTATTAACCAAAACAATGCGGATGTTGGCAAAAGGCTGGGCGGACATAGGCAGTTCTCGTAGCTGGCGTGAAGGAATACAGGGTGCGAATGACACAAAAGGCGCGCAGTATACAGTCACTTATGACTAGCCTCCAGTAACGACTTGCCGGTATACTGCGCGCCCTCGGCGAGAGGTGTAGGCAGTTGCTGCCTGAACCACCTGCGGCCCCGCTCTTTTACAATCCCTACCCCCTGAACAATCAGGCGCGCTGGTATCCACGCATCTTTGGTGATGACGCGATACAGCAGCCCATTAATTGGTGCTTTATGGAACCCATGTTAACGATTGCCTTGCGCGCTGGGCGCAAAGCTGCCGAATTGATTGAACGCGCCTTTGAACGCGTTGATTTATTGACCATCGAAACCAAAAGTCGCAACGACTATGTCACTGAAGTTGATAAAGCCGCGGAAAAAGAAATTATTTATCACCTCCGTAAAGCCTACCCCGATCACAGCATCCGCGGTGAAGAAGGCGGCCACCAACCCGGCAAGAATCCCGACTACGAATGGATTATTGACCCACTCGATGGCACCACCAATTTCATTCACGGGGTTCCGCACTTCTCCATCTCCATCGCTTGCAAATACAAAGGCCAGATCGAACACGCCGTTGTTATAGACCCTATTAAACGCGAAGAATTTACTGCCAGCCGTGGCCGTGGCGCCGCCCTTAATGGTCGTCGCTTGCGCGTTTCTGCCCGCCGCAGCCTTGAAGGTGCATTGATTGGCACCGGCATTCCTTTTAGCGGTTACGCCTTGGAACATATCGGCCCCTACCTCGCTTGCGTGCAGGAAATTGCCGGGCAAACTTCCGGCATCCGCCGTTGTGGCTCAGCGGCACTGGATCTAGCCTATGTGGCAGCCGGCCGTTTTGATGCTTTCTGGGAAATGAATTTAAACGAGTGGGATATAGCGGGCGGGATATTGCTGGTGAAAGAAGCCGGCGGCCTGATCAGCGACTTCAATGGCGGCGGCGATTATCTGGAAACCGGCCATATTGTTTGTGGTGCTCCAAAGGTGTTTAAACCGATTCTGCAAATCGTGCAAAAAAATCTGGGCCATTTGAAATAAATCTGTTTCACCTGAAATGATTCATAAAAAACGGCGAGCCATTACTGACTCGCCGTTTTTTATTGCGCAGGTATCTACCTGCCTACAAACCAATCAGGCAGTGGGTTTAACCGCGATAGAATCCCAACTGGCATGAATAATTTGTTCCAACATTGCCTCATCAACAGTGACAAACCCCTGCAGGGATTTGCGCGCGATTTCAAAATAAGGTTCAAACGCCAGCGAGAATAAAATTTCATCCGGAAAATTTTTTAACACTTGCTGTTCGCGCCCACGGATGAAAAAGGTAAACAGCGGCTCCAGCACCACTTTTGCCTCCTCGTGACGACTGCGCAATAGATCTGCAGGTAAATGATCAAACTGCCCTTTGCTTAAAATCATCTCCGGTTGCTGCTGGAATAAACTCCAGAAACGCCGACACATACCCTGAAACTGTTGATACAAAGACATATCCTTCTCCACGGCGATAAATACCTCTTCACCGACGGTTGCAATAATTTGGCTGTGTAATTTCTTGATCAAGTCTTCGCGATCCTCGAAATACAAATACACAGTACCGGTAGCAACCCCAGCCTCCTTCGCGACATCGCGGATTGAAAAGCCGTGAAAACCACGGCTTGCCAGCAGCTTTAATGTCGCTGCAAGAATTAGATCGCATTTATTCACTGTCATAAGCGCTACTCATTACTCAGCTGATTTTTCGGCGGCAACTTTCGCCGGAAACCAGCGCTGAGCCAAGCGAAACACTACAACAAAAAATACCGGCACAAAGAAAATCGCAAGCACCGTGGCCGAGAACATACCGCCAAATACCCCAGTGCCGATCGCATTCTGGCTACCTGAACCCGCTCCCGTGCTAATCACCAGTGGTGTCACACCAAGCATAAACGCCAGCGAGGTCATAATGATGGGGCGCAAACGCATACGCACCGCCTCCATAGTCGCCTGCACCAAATCCATACCCTGCTCGTAGAGCGCTTTGGCAAATTCCACAATCAAAATGGCATTTTTAGCCGCAAGCCCGATGGTAGTCAGCAAACCAACCTGGAAATACACATCATTAGACAGGCCGCGCGCCATGGCAAATACCACCGCCCCGATAATCCCCAACGGCACCACCAGAATCACCGCAAAAGGTACCGACCAGCTCTCATAGAGTGCAGCCAGACACAGGAACACAATCAAAATAGACAAGGCATAAAGCAGCGGCGCCTGATTACCCGATTCGCGTTCTTGCAGCGACATACCAGTCCATTGATAGCCTATACCGGCAGGCAGTTTGGCGATAATCTCCTCGGCAGCCAACATCGCATCCCCCGAACTTACACCCGGCGCCCCCTGCCCGATAATATTCAGCGACGGCACCCCGTTGTAGCGCTCAAGACGCGGTGAACCTGAGATCCAGCGCCCTGAAGTGAATGCTGAAAATGGCACCATTTCACCTTTGTCATTGCGCGCGTACCAATTTTTAACGTCTTCCGGCAGCATGCGATATTGGGCGTCACCCTGCACAAATACCTTTTTCACCCGGCCTTTATCGATAAAGTCATTGACGTAGGACGCCGCCCACACTGTGGAAAAAATGGCATTGATATCGCTGAGCGACACACCCAAAGCAGCCGCTTTTTCCTGATCCACATCCAGTTTGAACTGCGGATTATCCTCCTGACCATTGGGGCGCACGCCCACCAGACGGGTATCCTGCGCGGCCATCCCCAAAAACTGGTTGCGCGCCTGCATCATCGCCTCATGACCTAATCCACCTAAATCCTGTAACTGCAGATTAAACCCCGATGACGTACCTAGCTGGGTAATCGCAGGTGGCACAAAGGGGAATACCATTGCATCTTTGATTTGTGAGAAGGCACCCATGGCACGCGCGGCAATACTTTGTACATGCTGGGATTCATCGGTACGCTCACTCCAATCCTTCATACCCACAAACGCAATGCCGTTATTTTGACCGCGCCCGCTAAAGCTGAAACCAATCACCGAAAATACCGAGCGGACATTGGCCGATTCATTTTCCAGGTAGTGTTTTTCTATTTGATCCATCACCACCATGGACCGCTCTTTGGTCGCCCCCACGGGCAAGGTCATTTGGGTGAACATAATGCCCTGGTCTTCATCGGGCAAAAATGAGCTGGGCAAGCGCATAAACAACAGACCCAATACCAATACAATCACCCCATAAATCAGCATGTAGCGACGGGTTTTGCCGAGCATGCCACCCACACTGCGCTGGTAGCCGTCGGTGGCACGATTAAAGGTGCGATTAAACCAACCAAAAAAACCGCCTTTTTCATAGTGATCATGACTCACCGGTTTGAGCAAAGTGGCGCAGAGTGCGGGCGTAAGGGTAAGCGCAACAATCACTGACAACACCATCGCCGACACGATCGTGATGGAGAACTGGCGGTAGATAACGCCGGTCGAACCGCCAAAAAAAGCCATAGGCACAAACACCGCTGATAACACCAAGGCGATACCAATCAACGCACCGGTAATTTGCTGCATGGATTTGCGTGTCGCCTCCAGCGGCGAGAGCCCCTCCTCAGCCATTACCCGCTCGACGTTTTCCACCACCACAATGGCATCATCTACCAGCAAGCCAATCGCCAGTACCATCGCAAACATGGTGAGGGTATTAATCGAAAAACCAAACAGCGAGAGCACCGCAAAAGTCCCCAGCAATACTACCGGGACCGCGATGGTGGGAATCAAGGTGGCGCGGAAGTTCTGCAGGAACAGATACATCACCAAAAACACCAGGATGATCGCTTCAATCAACGTATGAATGACCGACTCAATCGAAAGTTTTACGAAGGGTGTTGTGTCGTAGGGGTAAACAATTTCCAACCCTTGCGGGAAAAAACCCTGCAGTTCTGCAATACGCTGGCGCACGGCATTCGCCGTATCCAGCGCGTTGGCGCCAGAAGCCAGGGTGATAGCAATACCCGCTGCCGGACGGTTGTTATATTCGGTTTCAAATTGATAGTTTTCGCCACCCAACTCAATGCGGGAGACATCTTTCAGGCGAATTTGGGAACCATCCTGATTGACGCGCAGCAGGATGTTGCCAAACTCTTCTGTAGTAGAGAGGCGTGTTTGCACCACAATACTGGCATTAATTTCCTGCCCCGGCAGCGCTGGGGTACCCCCTAATTCACCAGCGGCGATTTGGGCATTTTGTGCGCGAATCGCCGTAGCCACATCGCTACTGGTGAGGCTGTAGGTCGCGAGCTTATTGGCATCAAGCCAAATGCGCATAGCGTATTGCGAACCAAACAGCGTGATCTGACCAACACCATTTACCCGGCTGAGTTGATCTTGCACGTTGGCGGCAACATAGTCGGCGATGTCATACCTATCCATCAGGCCATCGCCGGACACAAACCCGATCACCATCAGGAAACCGGCCGAGGATTTAGTCACCCGAATACCTTGTTGCTGCACCTCCTGCGGTAATAAAGGCATGGCTGTTTGCAGCTTATTTTGCACTTGAACCTGAGCGATATCCGGATCGGTGCCCGCCAAAAAAGTGAGGGTTACTTCACCGCGACCACTGGATTCACTGGTAGATGACATGTATTGCACGTTATCGATACCGGTTAAACCCTGCTCGATAATCTGGATAACAGTATCCTGCACTGTCTGTGCAGACGCACCGGGGTAAGTCGCACTGATACTGACCGCCGGCGGGGCAACATCAGGGTACTGGGCAACCGGGAGCTTGAAGATGGATAGCGCTCCCGCCAGCATGATGATGATAGAAATAACCCAGGCAAATACCGGGCGATCGATAAAAAATCTAGCCATAAGTTACTCCCCTGAAACCTTACTGCCAGATGCAGGAACCGCTTTCGCCGGAGTGCCGGGTTTCACTTTTTGCAGACCTTCAACAATAACCTGATCGCCTACTGCCAAACCTTCCAGAACCAACCATTGATCGCCAATCGCACGCCCGACAGTCAACTGACGCAGCTCAACCACACCTTCGGTATTCACGACCATGGCAGTAGCTGCACCTGTTCGATCACGGGTGATTCCGCGTTGGGACACCAGAATCGCATTACTGCGAACGCCCTCCTCTACCTGGGTGCGTACAAACATACCCGGTAATAACAGGCGATCCGGGTTGGGAAATTGCGCGCGCAGGTTCACTGTGCCGGTGGATTCATTTACCCCCACCTCGGCAAATTGCAGCATACCCTCGTGTTCGTAAACACTGCCGTCATCCAGAAGCAAACGTACCTTGGCGGAGTCTGCCGCGGCAACCTGACCACTTTTCATTTGACGGCGCAATTGCAACAGCTCGTCAGCCGATTGGGAAACATCCACATAAATAGGATCCAATTGCTGGATATTGGCCAGCACATCAGCCTGACCGGCATTCACCAACGCTCCTTCGGTAACAGCAGATTTGCTAATCGCACCATCGATAGGCGCCAAAACCCGGGTGTATTTCAGGTTGATGTTGGCCGTCTCTACCGCGGCTTTGGCTACTGACACGCCGGCTTTTGCCTGATTCAGAGTGGCGAGTGCATCGTCATAGTCCTGCTGACTTATCGCTTTTATCGCCGCCAAATTTTTGTAACGGGATTCACGTGCCGCCGCCGCTGCAAGCGTAGCCTGACTGCGCGATAACTCCGCCTGGGCACTACTTAGCGCCGCTTGATAAGTGGCCGGATCAATTTGATACAGCGCTGTGCCCGCCTTGATTTCTGCCCCCTCGGTAAACAAGCGCTTCTGGATTATGCCGCTCACCTGGGGACGTACTTCCGCTTTGCGATAGGCGGTGGTGCGACCGGGCAATTCAGTTTGCAGCGGCACATCGCTGCTAGCCACCTGTATCACGCCAACCTCGGGAACACCGGGCGCTGCCATACCTGCGCCAGGTTTGGCGCCATCGCAGCCAGCGATTAATAGGGCAATCAGGCCTGCAGCGGCCAAATGTACCGGGCGCCCGGAAGCGGTAAAAAGGTTGGGTAACATCATTAACTCCTTAAACAGGTCGCGGCCAACAAGCGGGCCGGAACACAGCAATCAAGAACCAGAAAGGGAAACACATCAAAATGAACGATTGTTCATTTTTGGATAATAGAGGTTTGTGAGGTAAACGCCACCTGAATTTGCACTAATTAACTTTTAGGAAAATATCCACACGGAATTCGTGAGAAGCACAGGTAAAACTGCCAAAAGCACCAGAATCGTTAATCGCAAAGCAATTACCGGTTCCGGTGGAAGTAGAAAATGAATTATTCAGAGGTAAGTAGTCGCTCAGTGAGCGGCTAATTGTCATGCAGGAGTTTATTAAACACGTCGATCAACCGATGAATATCTACCGGCTTAGTCAGATAATCAAAAAAGCCGGCCTTACGCCCGCGCTCTACATCGTAGGGCATGGCATTCGCCGACAAACCAATCACTGGCACTGCCGCAATCGAGGGATCATTTTTCAATACACTCAATACTTCGTAGCCATCCATGCCCGGCAGATTGATATCCAAAATAACCAGATCAGGGTTCAAACTGCGCGCTTTATAAATCCCTAAAAATGCCTCTTCAGCCACTTCCAGCTCAAGCTGGGGATAGCGGTCAAAGATCTGCTGCAACAGGCGCACATTGGTGGGGTTATCCTCTACATAAAGGACTTTGCAGCGGCGCTTAACATTTAAAGTGGCCGGGGTGTAATCTTTATTGCTTGATAATTTTTTAATGGGCTCATCATTCCATTCAGTAGCCACGGGAAAATCAATCCAGAATGTGGTTCCTACCCCTTCAGCACTGACAAAATCGAGCTTGCCCTTCATCATTTCCACCAGCTGTTTGGTGATTACCAAACCAACACCGGAACCTTCAATATTGGAATTTTCCGCACTTAAGCGATTAAACGGCTGAAATACCTCATTTTGACGCTGTATGGGAATACCGCGACCAGTATCACGCACGCTGATCCGCAGCTCTTGACCCTCCTGCATGCTCAGTTGAACTTCTACCTCACCGCCAACATGATTGTATTTAACCGCGTTACTGAGCAGGTTGAGCAACACCTGCTTGACTCGCACATTGTCCGCAACAACGTAGGTATTATTAAATTGCGCCACAGTCGCCACCAACCGAATGCCCTTGGCATCCGCTTGAGGCTGCACCAAGGTAAAACACTCACTGATCAGGCGCGACACCAAAACCGGCTCAAGCGACACGGTCATATTGCCCGATTCAATTTTGGCCAGATCCAGCACATCATTAATCAGCTGCAATAAATGCTCGCCCGCCTTACGGATTTCACGCACGTTTTCAATTTGCTGGGGCTTGAGGTTGCCATCGTATTCAAACAGCTGGGTGTAACCCAAAATCGCATTCAGCGGCGTGCGCAGTTCATGGCTCATGCTGGACAAAAATTCAGACTTGGCGCGGTTGGCCTGCTCGGCCTGCTCTTTGGCTTGAATAACCCGCTCTTCCGCGCGCTTGATTTCGGTGATATCCATATTGCTGCCGGACATCATAATCGGCTGGCCTTTTTCATTGAAAACAGCACGGCCACGGCCGCGGATCCAACGAATATCACCTTGCTGGCTCACCAAACGGTATTCGACATCAAAGGGCGCACGACCGGCCATATGTTCAATCAGCGCATTATCAAAAATAGGTAAATCTTGCGGAAAAATATGTTTGCGCCAGATTTTCAGGCGGTCCTCACCCTCGGTGAGCACATCGTCCAAATCATCGTAACCCAACAGCTCCCAGCAGCGATGGGAGAAATGAAACCCACCGCGATCGGCATACCACTCCCAGATGCCATCACTCGACGCCTGGATAATTCGCACTTGCCTCGCTTCACTTTCGCGTAGCGCTGCCTCAACTTTTTTAATTTCAGTGATATCAAAATTCACCCCGGACATGATGGTGGCATGCCCCTGCTCGTCGCGCAGTGAGTCGGCGCGCACTTGCGTCCAGATATAATCACCCGACTTGGTTCTAATACGATAAGACACATCCAGCGGCCGCCCGGTACGCAAGTGCTGACGTGCCGCTTCAATCGCATAATCGCGATCATCCGGGTGCATATACATCAGCACTTGTCCCGCATCGCTGATACTCTCGGCATCTTCAGCGCCATACCCCAAACGCTCCCAAACCCCCCCCGACCATTCGATATGCTGGGTGTGCAGATTCCACTCCCAAAAACCATAGCCACTGCCATTGAATATGCGCTGAAAACGCCCCACAGTTTCACGCAGCAATTCAATATCATTGCTGGTTTGTAGTGAGGGGCTGAAGCTGATGTGTTCGATCATAGGAGTTTGCAGGGAATTGAGAGATGGCTTTGACGATACCCGAGATACTGCAATTGCACAATCCGCGATAAATTGGCAGATCAGAAACGACAACAGCGCCTGCAGGCGCTGTTGTTGAGTAAATCCAATAAAACAAAAAGTCAGGGAGCTTCTGTCGCTTCAGCACCATCCTCTTCTTTCGCTTTAGGCATCAAATCTTCTTTGGTAATGCCCAGTGCCGCAGTGATATTCGCACAGATATAAACAGACGAATAAGTACCGGCAACAATACCGATAATCAATGCCAGAGCAAAACCTTGCAGCACCTCTCCAGCAATGAAATACAAACAGAACAGCACTATAAACACCGATGCGGAGGTCATAATAGTACGACCCAAGGTCTGGCTGATGGAGATATTAATTACTTCATGAGGATCTGTTTTGCGCAGTATGCGGAAATTTTCACGAATCCGGTCGTAGATAACGATTGTGTCATTAATTGAGTAACCAATAAGCGCAAGAATTGCTGCCAGTACAGTCAGATCAAAGTCCCACTGAAAAAAAGCAAAGAAACCCAAAGTCACGATAACGTCATGCACCAAACCAATAATTGCGCCGGTTGAAAACTTCCATTGGAACTGCACTGCAACATAAAGAAATACCAAAACGAAAGCTACAAGCATCCCTAAGCCACCCTGGTCACGCAATTCATCACCAATTTGTGGCCCAACAAACTCACTGCTACGCAATTGGATTTTTGCACCAGTGGCCGCTTCCAGATCGCCAATAATTTGATTGAGATAAACGGAGTCAATGGAGTTTTCAAGTGTCACCAGCACCTTGCCGTCACGTTGCTGGTATTCGACTCGACCGTACTTTGCAGAAGGAAACAAGTCTTTCTGCTGCAGTAGATCCACACCAAGATTGGCAATCACCAACGTATCCGCATACCCCTCCAATTCACGCACCGGACGCTCAAGGGACTCCAATGCCGCCCCTGATCCCAAAGCTGCTATCGTATTTGATAACTTTTCCTGTGCTTTTATTTTCATTTGATCTTGAGTGCGAATCATTACCTCTTGATCCGAGCCGAAGAGCACCGCTACCGGGCTTTTCAGCTCCTCTTTTTCCAATACATCACGAATTTTATCCAGGTCTGCCGGACGATCCAGCAGCATCTCTAATTGCGTACCACCGGTGAAATCTAGCCCAAGTTTCAAACCATTAAGCGCAAGAGACGCAAGAGATATGATAACTATGAGAATGGATAAAGCGGAGGTGTAATGTCTAACCCCCATAAAATCAATAATGCGTAATTCCTTAGTCATAGCAGTGATCTCTTAAATCGAAATTTTCTGTAAGTTTTTACGGCTGCCATACACCAAATTGGCAAGTGCGCGACTGCAGCTAACTGAGGCATACATGGTGGTGAGAATACCCACGATTAATGTCACAGCGAAACCTTTGATCGGGCCGGTACCAATAGCAAATAGAATTATGCCGACAATTAAGGTGGTTAGGTTTGCGTCAACAATTGTTATAAACGCGCGCTGATAACCCGCAAAAATAGCTTGCTGTGGTGAAGCGCCATTTTTAAGTTCTTCGCGAATGCGCGAGTGAATCAAAACATTCGCATCTACTGCCATACCAATCGTTAATACAATACCGGCAATACCAGGAAGTGTGAGTGTGGCACCAAACATTGAGAGCATGGTGATTACAAGGAGCAAGTTAAGTGCAAGGGCGATATTGGCAAAAATACCAAACATGCGGTAGGCCAGAATCATAAACAACACTACCAAGCCAAAGCCCCACAAAGTCGCGTCCACACCATTTTTAATATTCTCAGTACCAAGTGATGCACCTATAGTGCGCTCTTCAACAAAGTGCATTGGTGCTGCCAATGCACCTGCGCGCAACAATAACGCTAATTCTGATGCTTCTGCCGGGCTATCCAGACCAGTAATACGGAATTGCACACCTAATGCGCTTTGAATAGTGGCAAGACTAATCACTTTGCGCTCAATGTATTGCGTCATTTTTTCAACATCTTCACCGGCAGCATTTTTTACTACTTGGGTGCGAGTTTTATATTCAATAAATAAGATTCCCATCTGACGTCCGACATTGTTACGTGTCACACGGTGCATATGGGTTCCACCGAGACTATCCAGCGTAATATTTACCTGCGGCTGGTTAGTTTCGGGATCAAAACTACTAGTGGCATTGGAGACGCGATCACCGGTAACTATTAATTGTTTTTCCAATACAGCATTGCCACGCTGCATCTGCATCAATTCATCTTTGAATGGAAATTCTTCTTTGTTCGATACCAAGGTGTCAGGCGATGCTCCCAAACGGAATTCGAGATTAGCCGTTTTACCAATAACACGCTTAGCTTCGGCAGGATCTTGAATTCCCGCAAGCTGCACTATGATGCGGTTGCGTCCCTGACGCTGGACTATAGGTTCAGATACCCCCAACTCATTGACACGATTCCGTAGAGTAATCAGGTTTTGGCTTACCGCATAATCTTCGATTTCACGGATACCTGCCTCGGTAAAATTCGCCGTATAACTAAAGTCATTGGAATTAGCCTCAGAATCCGGCTTGGTAAATATTAAGGTCGGATAATCGCTACGCAGCAGATTTACCGCTTCATCACGGGCCTCGGCTGTACGGAAACGCGCAATAATTTGATTATCTTTTTGGGCGACGACAGAGGCATAGCGAACCTTCGCTTTGCGCATTTTGTCTTTCATATCATCAGCGTTAATTTCCTGACGTTTGGCTACTGCTGAGGCGGTGTCAACTTCTAATAAAAAATGTACGCCACCCGCGAGGTCGAGCCCCAATTTCAGTGGCTCGGCGCCTAATGCTTGTAACCATGCAGGTGTTGTGGATGCCGTGTTTAACGCAACCACATAACCGTCACCTAATGCTTTTTGTACGGTTTTGCGCGCGAGCATTTGTTGCTCTGCGTTTTTGATGCGCAGCATGGCTGTCTTTGGCGTAACCTCGCCGCCAAAAGCTTCAATGTTGGCCGCTTTTAGCGCTGCCTCCATTTTTGCCAAGACCGGCGCATCAATTACTTTTGAACTTGAATCACCAGACACCTGAATTGCAGGATCGGGTGCATAAAGATTAGGGATAGAGTAGATAACGCCAACTACAGTAAAAAACAGTAGCAGCAGGTATTTCCATAATGGATAGCGATTTAACATAGGGTTTTCCCAAGTTGTCTGCGGCAGAGAGTAGCAATCGCACAAGCGTTACATCTAGTCACGCGAATCTATTCCACCTTATTTTTACTTGCGCGCTGCCCGGTTTCGGACAGCGGTATGGCCAAGGGCGCCGGATTATAACCCTAATTCGCGCCCAACAACGATGCCGGAATCATCCCGGCGGCGCAGGTGGAACTTCTAAACCCTGACGCCCGTAAAAATCGGCTAAAAATGCATCAAATGTACCTTCTGTCAACGCAATGCGCATATCAGCCATGATGCGCTGGTAATAGCGCAGGTTATGAATGGTATTTAATTGCGCACCCAGCATTTCGTTGCACTTATCCAAATGATGAAGGTAAGAGCGGGAGAAATTTTTGCAGGTATAACAATCGCATTGCGCATCAAGCGGACCAGTATCATCGCGATATTTTGCATTGCGCAGCTTGATTACGCCCTCACTGGTGAATAAGTGGCCGTTGCGCGCATTACGCGTTGGCATTACACAGTCAAACATATCTACACCGCGACGCACCCCCTCCACCAAATCTGCTGGCTTACCTACCCCCATCAAATAGCGCGGTTTGTGCTTAGGCATTTGCGGCGTAAGGCTTTCGAGAATGCGCAGCATATCTTCTTTGGGTTCACCGACCGACAAACCGCCAATCGCATAACCATCAAACCCGATTTCGACTAAACCAGTCAGGGATTCGGTGCGCAGATTTTCATACATACCGCCCTGCACAATACCGAACAATGCAGAAGGATTATCACCGTGGGCGATCTTGGAACGCTTCGCCCAGCGCAGCGATAATTCCATCGAATCGCGCGCTTCATGAATAGTCGCCGGATAAGGAGTGCACTCGTCAAAAATCATTACGATGTCGGAACCCAAATCGCGCTGTACTTGCATCGATTCTTCTGGCCCCATAAACACTTTGCTACCGTTGATGGGCGACTTGAAAGTCACTCCTTCTTCAGTGATCTTGCGCAACTTACCCAAACTGAATACCTGAAACCCACCGGAATCGGTCAGTATCGGCCCTTTCCACTGCATAAAATCATGGAGGTCACCGTGCGCTTTGATGACCTCGGTCCCAGGGCGCAACATCAAATGGAAAGTGTTGCCCAGAATAATATGTGCACCTATATCTTCCACATCGCGCGGGGTCATGCCCTTCACGGTGCCGTAGGTTCCTACAGGCATAAATGCCGGAGTCTCGACTGTGCCGCGTGGGAACTTCAAACGGCCGCGACGCGCCCTGCCCGTCTGGCTATCTAATTCAAATTCCATAAAACATTGGTTAGTCACGATCTTCTCTCTCGGCTCAGATAAATAGTATTCAAACAGACCCGCCAACTGGTTGCTGCGCGGCCGCAGGATTGCGGGTGATAAACATGGCATCGCCATAACTGAAAAAACGGTATTGCTGTGCAACAGCTTCTTTGTAAGCAGCCATGGTAAAACCATATCCAGCAAAAGCCGACACCAACATAATCAGGGTCGATTCCGGTAAATGGAAATTGGTCACCAGTGCATCAACCACCTGAAATTGGTAACCGGGATAAATAAAAATACTGGTCTCACCCTGATAGGGATGGATCGCACCTTTTTGCGCAGGATCGGCATAACCCTGCGCGGCCGATTCCAAACTGCGCACGCTGGTGGTACCCACCGCGATCACACGCTTGCCCGCCGCTTTGGTGGCGCGCACCTGCTCACACACCTCAGGTGACACATCCATAATTTCCGAATGCATTTGGTGCTCGGCAATATTATCGACGCGCATGTTCTGGAAAGTACCCGCGCCCACATGCAAAGTCACAAACGCGATATTCACGCCTTTTGCACGCAGCTGCTCCAACATCAATTCATCAAAATGCAAACCGGCGGTAGGCGCAGCTACCGCGCCCTGTTCCTTGCTATACACGGTTTGATAGCGCTCACGGTCGGCGGCAACATCGTCCCTATCTATATAAGGAGGTAATGGCATATGGCCAATGCGATCCAAAACCACCAACGCCGGATCATCCCCCAGGAATTCCCACTCAAACAATGCATCGTGACGGGCGACCAATTGCACACGTGTACCGTCCTGCAAAATAACCTGTGAAGCCACTTTGGGTGCTTTGCTTGCACGGGTATGAGCAAGTACGCGGCGGTTATCCAACACCCGCTCCACCAGAATCTCCACTTGCCCACCCGAGGTTTTCTGGCCAAACAGCCGCGCGGGTATTACGCGGGTATTGTTGAACACCATCAAGTCGCCGGGTTCAACCAGATTAAGCAGGTCGGGAAACCGTCCATGGGCTAACTGGCCGCTCGTTCCATCCAACTGCAATAGACGACTGCCACGTCGCTCGGCAGCAGGTGTTCGCGCGATAAGGTTGTCTGGCAACTCGTAAAAAAAATCCTGGCGACGCATAAGAAGAGCTTAATGAAGGTTAGATAAAGAATAAAAAGGTCGGCAAGGGTATACCAATTCGGCTCAAGTTTAAATTAGCCACCAACTAACCCACCACTAACCAATAACAGTGAATAAATTTGCAGCGTAAACAGGCACTTTTTAGCCAAGGTGTTTAACAAACAACTGTTTTATAAAGTTTTTGAAATTAGTATTTGACAGCCGGGTTCAAATCATTAGAATGCGCACCACTCGCCAGTGTGGCGGAATTGGTAGACGCACCGGATTCAAAATCCGGCGCCCTTAAAGCGTGTCGGTTCGAGTCCGACCACTGGCACCAAATCCGAAGGGGGCTTACAGCAATGTAAGCCCCTTTTTTTATTGCCGTGAGTTTAAGATGGCTCAACGCAGTTTTTGCACCTGTAAAACAAAGCGCCTATTATCCACCTATTCTTTTTACTCTTGCCCTCGCGGATCACATGACCCAATACAGCCAACCACAAGCAATCATGTTTGCCGATGTGTCCGGCAGCTCGGCGCTGTATAAACGACTGGGCAATGAACAGGCCAAAGCCATCATTGATGAGTCAGTGCAGTTTATGACAGCACTGACCATAGTGCACGAGGGGACGCTGGTCAAAACTATTGGCGATGAAATCATGGCTCGCTTTGACACAGCCAGCCAGGCATGCGAAGCCGCAATTGCAATACAACTACGCGCCATCAAAGAGCCACACTTGAAAGATTTGGGAATACGGATTGGCATTGCGTTTGGCGAGGTACTTATCACAACCGATGATGTGTTTGGCGATAATGTCAACAACGCCGCCTGTGTAGCGCAGATTGCCCGCGCTAACCAAATTGTGATCACCCAATCTACTGTTGATGCACTCAACCCGCAATTGCGCCGTGACTGCCAGATGTTTGACCGGATCAACATCAAAGGCGATCAAGAAGAAACCGTTATTTATCGCCTGCAATGGGAACACACTGGCAATAATAACCGCACAACGATTGTAATCCCCCTCGATGATATCGCAGGCTTTGCAGAAAAATTTCAGCTTAAATTACACGTCAATAATGCTGTTGTGTTATTGCTGCCAGAACAAATGCCCTTCGCTATAGGTCGCGACACGAATAAAGCACAATTACTTATCGAAAGTGAATTTGCATCCCGCGAACACTGCCATATCGAATTCCGCCGCGGCAAATACGTGCTGGTTGATCACTCCACCAATGGCACTTATGTATATTTGGAAGAGCAAGCACCTATTTACCTACGCCGCGAAGAACTCCCATTGCAAGGCAAGGGGTATATCGGTTTGGGACAAACACTAACAGCGGGGCATGAATGGGCGATTCATTTTTCGCTGTAAACATCCTCTTCACCATGACACCAAAAATTTGACATGACCGAATCAATTGTTAGTAGTAACCAAAAAAGCTCATCACCAATATACGCCACACCCGGCCTTTCAAGACGCTTGGCGGCAATGGTTTATGACTCACTATTATTGATGGCGGTGAGCATTTTATACGGCGCGCTAGCGGTTGGTACAAACCTGCTAATTAACGGGTCGCCACCAACGGGGGAACGAATTAACTGGGGACACTGGGGGACAATTGTTTTTGTTGGATGGATAGCAACGCTGATATTATTTTTTTGTTATTTTTGGTGTAAATCAGGGCAGACTCTCGGCATGAAAACCTGGCGAATGAAAATGTTTGACAGCAACTCAATGGAGTTGCCCAGCATTAAACAGTGCCTGACTCGCTGCCTTATGGCACCCATTTCGATGATACTGTTCGGTGCTGGCTATTGGTTGATGTATGCAAATAAGGACCGGCAGACCCTGCATGACAAGATAAGCAAAACACGTATTTTATTGCTTAGCAAAGAACCCCAACTTAAATAGCGCCGAGATCATAGAGCGCATCAACGTGCTCTATTCAGCAGATAAAGCCCCAACAAAATACAAAGTGAGATGGGAATCATCACAGCAATCAGCGGCGGGAAGCCGAATACCAAACTGGAAGGTCCAAGTAATTTTTGCAGTAATAAAAATCCCACACCAAAAACAACGCCGGTGAAAATACGCTGCCCCATAGTTACACTGCGCAGCGGGCCAAATACAAAAGAAATCGCAATCAACACCAAACTCGCAGTTGCCAAAGGCTGCAATACTTTTTGCCAAAAGGCCAAACTATAATTACCTGCCATCAAATTCTGTTCATGCAAATAGTTGGTGTAATAGTGCAAATTACGCATGGACAAATCTTCCGGTTTCAATACCAGAATATTAAATAAATTAGGGGTGAAAGGCGTATCCCAGCGGCGGGATGCAATCACCTCATTGCGCATACCGCTCTCGGTAATGTGGGTAACTGAAACATCTTCTTCCTGCCAATACCCATCTTCATAACGCGCTTGTTTAGTGAAACTTGCCGATTCCAACTGTTGCTGCTGGTTAAACTTATAACGTGTCAAACCATAAATAACACCATTCGGCAGTACAGCACTGACATGCATAAATTCATCCCCCTCTCGATTCCACATATTTTGGGGCGCCGATTGGGTGGTGTTGTACTTTAAATAATGACGACGGTTGTCCGCCATCTGCTCAGTAAAAGGGGCCACAAATTCACCTAGCAGTAATGCCATCACTATAAAGACACAGGCAGGTCGCAGGGCAATCCACGTTATGCGCCGCACCGACACACCTGCCGCACGCACAACCACCAACTCGCTACTGCTCGCCAATAAACCAAGCCCGGCAAGGCAGCCAATCAAACAGGCATAGGGAATAAGATCATATAAACGGCGCGGAACCGTTAGCGACATGTAATAAAACGCTTCCAACGCGGTGTAAGCACCGGTGGTTTTTTCTAGTTGCGAAATCAAACCAAAAATAAAATCCAGCGCAATAAATACCAACAGCGTCATGGCGATTGCATAAAAAACAGTGCGCGAGATATAGGCGGTAATTTTAGGCATGAGCGCCCCCTACAGCCTTGGTACGCGAGAGCACTAAAGATTGCCAGTTAAGCATCACCACACCCAATAACAAAAAGGGAATATGCACAACCCACAGCCCCAAGGTATCCGGCAGATCACCCTCAGTAACCGCACTGCGCGCATTAATTAAAAAGGCCAGATAAAAAATATAAATTAAAATTGCAGGCAACATTTTCAAATAGCGCCCCTGGCGTGGATTGGTTTTACTCAGAGGAACAGCAAACAAGGTTGCAATTAACACCATCAGCGGCATAGAGAGACGCCACTGTAGGGTCGCCTTGCTTTCCAGATCTTCGGCAGCTATGAGTTGTGCCGTGGTTTTTGCATCAGCTTCGCTTTCAATTTCGGCAGCGCTGGTAGTGGGCGGCAAGTATCTGCCCCACTCATTAAAACTGGTAATGGTAAATTCATTAGAACCCGGTTGCCCCTCATAGCGATAGCCATTATTCAAAACGAGGTAACGCTGGCCATAATCTGTGTTGTAGGTTTGCGCCCCGGTTTGGGCTACCACGATAGTCGAGGTGAGCTGTCCATCCTGCTGGGCGACAAAGACGTTTTCCAGGCGTTTATTATCGTCACTCACCTCTTGCACATAAGTCATGATGCGCCCCTGGCCGATCGCTTGAAAACGCCTTTCTTGTAAACTTTCAAACTCGCTACGGTTGCGCTGCTCGGCGAGCACTTGTTGGGTTAACTGCGCCCCCAAAGGGCTGAGCCAAAAACTGAACAAGGCGACAATCCCCGCAACCAAAATTGCAGGCACCATGGTCATGCGCACCAATTGCCAATGACTCATGCCGGTGGCAGACAGCACCACCATTTCACTTTCGATGTACATACGGCCATAGGCCAACAACACCGCAAGGTAAAATCCAAGCGGTAAAATCAGCTCAAGCAGATTGGGCATTCGATAGGCAATAATAGTGAAGAGCACATCCACGGCAAGCTTGCCTTCAGCAGCATCATCGAGATAATCACCGAATTTGCCTGAAAGGAAAATCGTTAGCAAAATCGCGCTAACGGCAAGGGCGGTGACCAACAAATCACGCGAGAGATAACGAAAAATAATCAAGGTGCTAATCCTGTCAGTGGATATGGCGCTGGCAATAGGCACAACCATGTCGGCAAGCCTAAGGGCTAGTGACACGAACCGTTCGAGATGGTTCCAATACAGACCGAATTTTGCCGCCATAAGCGCTAAAAACTGTGGCATTATCACGCACAGCGCCCGATTTGTCTTGAGCGAATTATTAATTGTCTTAGCCCCTTAAGGACACCCTATGACTTCTGCAAAAAGCACCCCGAACACCAGTAAAAAAGCCACCCGCACCAGTGATGAAAAAAAGAGCAAAGGAAGCACAAAAAATAATCTAATCCAGTTCTCCAGCAAGCTCGTTGAGCCCTTAAAACAGGGCACTGACTGCCTTGTGATCGGTTGTTATGAAGGGTTGAAACTAAATGCGGCGGGCAGTGCAATTAATGCAGCAGATGCGCAACAGTTAGAGAGCATTCTCAAGCGTGAAAACTTTCAAGGCAAAGTGGGACAAACCCTGCTGTTGTTAAATCCGCAAGGTATTGCCGCTGCGCGGCTACTGGTGCTGGGGTTGGGCGCAACCAAAGAAGGCAGTATCAGCGGTGACAATTACCGCAAAGCGGTGCAAAAAATCGGCGATGCCTTACGCGCAACCACCTGCAGCGATTTAACCCTGGCACTCGCCGATGTGACGGTAATCAACCAAACTATCGAGTGGCAAGCACGCCAATTGGCGGAGCATTTGAGCCAGCTCGATTACCGCGCCGACAAACTGAAAAGCAAACCCGCTGAAGTCAGCCTGCAATTAAAGAAAGTTACCTTCGCCACAACCAAAGCGGATATTGTTGCAGCAAACAAAGGCTTGGCCCTGGGACAAGCAATTGCCAAGGGCGTAAATCTGGCGCGGGAACTCGGCGACTTGCCGGGCAATATCTGCACCCCAACCTACCTTGCCAGTGAAGCCAAACGCCTTGGTCGTAGCCACACCAAACTCAGTGTGAATATTCTGGAAGAAAAACAACTCAAAGAATTGGGCATGGGCTCATTCTTATCCGTCGCCGCAGGCAGCGATCAACCAGCAAAATTAATTGTTCTCGAATACAAAGGCAGCGCCAAAAAACAAGCGCCGGTAGCACTGGTGGGCAAAGGCATCACCTTTGACACCGGTGGTATTAGCCTCAAACCCGGCGCCGCGATGGATGAAATGAAATACGATATGTGTGGCGCCGCCAGTGTGCTTGGTACATTCCAAACCCTGATCGATCTGGAATTGCCAATCAATGTAGTCGGTGTGATCGCCGCCACTGAAAATATGCCCAGTGGCAACGCGACCAAACCAGGCGACATAGTTACCTCCATGTCCGGTCAAACCATCGAAATACTCAATACCGACGCCGAAGGCCGCCTGGTGCTGTGCGATGCACTCACCTATACAGAGCGTTTTAAACCCAAAGCTGTGGTCGATATCGCCACCCTCACCGGCGCTTGCGTAATCGCTCTGGGCAACCACGCAACTGGCCTGTTCAGCAATAGCGATGTGCTGGCCAAATCATTGCTCGCTGCCGGTGAAGAAGCCGCTGACCGCGCGTGGCATATGCCGCTGTGGGATGAATACCAGAAACAACTGGATAGCAACTTTGCCGATATGGCTAACATTGGCGGGCGCGAAGCGGGCAGCGTAACGGCCGCTTGCTTCTTATCGCGCTTTGCCAAAAAGTTTGAGTGGGCACATTTGGATATCGCCGGCACGGCTTGGCGTTCCGGTGGAGCCAAAGGCGCTACCGGTCGCCCGGTACCGCTACTGGTGCAATTTTTGTTGAACCAAATCGCTGCGAACAACGCTTAAATGACACATATTGATTTTTATGTATTACCCGAAACAACTAGCGAAGCGCGCTGGTTGTTTGCATGTCGCCTGCTCGATAAAGTTCACCGCATGGGCATGCGCACACTCGTGGTAATGGATGATGAAGTTGAAGCGCAGCAGTTCGATGAGCTGCTGTGGACATTCAAACCCGAGAGTTTTATTCCACATCAACTGATCAACACGGGGAAACCTGCGCCGGTGGAAATTACCTTTAATGGTGACGCTGGAGATCATCAAGGTTTGTTGCTTAACTTGAGTAAAACTATACCGCCCTACTTTAGCCGCTTTGAGCGCTTGAGCGAGGTGGTGATCCAAGAGCCCCTGAGTTTACAAACCAGCCGCGAGCGTTTCGGTTTTTATAAACAGCGCGGCTACCCGATCGAAACCAGAAAGTTGTGATTGCAACTTAATTTACCGGCACCGAGCATCAGGTAAAAAATATCATGGCCAACACCAATAAAACCAAAGCCGAGATTTTACAAGAACTGGAGTCCATTAAAGGGCTGCTGCTGGAAGAAGATCACATCCCTATTTTGCAGACAATTGATCCCGACTATCCGGATGAAGCGGCGGTATCAAACGCAACCAGCTACAACAATCCGTCCGTATTGCCGGGTCAAACGTCACTCTTTGAAGATGAGTTCCCGCATCAGCTGGATAGGCGCAGCGCAGGCTCTGACGACAACAAAATTTCATTCACCGATAAAACACCGGGGCCGGCCTCACACTCAACGAATTATCGCCCCACGCTGGGCAACACAATTCATACCAGTGTTTCCCGTCCGCTGGCTAAAGCCAGCGGTGAAAATCCATTTCTACCAAAACATATTCGCGAGCGCTTGCACGGTAATAATCCGCCCCCCTTGTTTGAATATGAAACAGCAAAAAAAATTGTAAATTCAACCAAAAACATTGCCAATAAAATGAATAAACCACGGCAAATATTGGTGGATGAGGTAGTCAATGGTTTGATGCCGCAAATTGAAGCGGAATTACGTCACCGCTTGTTGGCCATGAGTGTGGAGGACTTGGAAAAACTGTTACACGAGGAAGATGAATAAAACACTCCATCTTCCTACTTTCAGCGAATTACAACCGGGTCGGCGCTAACTCACGCGCTGACCTCACCTTGCCAAATGCCCAAATAGCCAGAATCACCAACACCACGTTAACAATAAACACCTGGTGATAGCCAAAATAATCGGCCACTACCCCCACCAATAAACTGCTAAATAAATTGCCCATATGCGTGGTGTTGGTATAGAGCGCCGAAGCACCGCCAGAGCGGCCAGGCATAAGCTCCTGAATGACCGAGACACCCACACCAGCCAACAATCCAATAAAAATAGAGTTGAAAATTTGCAGTACAAACAAGTGCCACAGATCGGTAGCAACATAAACGCCCAGATACAAAAACAAGGCGGCAACACCTGCGCAGCGAATCAAATTCACCAACCTAAAACGGCTGGCGTAATGGCCCGCCAACAACATGAACGGCACCTCCAGGGCGGCAGTAGTGCCCATCACCCACCCCATCCATTGGGCGTCGATGTGTAAGTTATCTTTCAAATGTATTGGCAGGCTGATGAGGTATGCGTTGTTCACGCCCCACATCAACGAGAATGCAACAACACAAAACCAGAGCGATTGTTTAATTGCAGGTGTTAAGGGCGGTAGCATCACCTGCTCACCGGTGTGATCAATATGAGGTGCTTTTTTCGGCAAGCGCGGCAGGAGTTTAAAACTCACAATGCCCACCAATAGATACAGCCCTGCCGCCACCGAATAGCTCAGACTAAAACTGTAATAAGTTGCCAATAAAAAACCAGCTGGTGGCCCCGCAACCCAGGCAAATGCAATTTGTGCACGCATAATTGCGTTAAACAGCGGAATACGCTCAGGGGGAATTTCTGCCTCGGCATAATCCAGGCTGTAAGCCATAATTTGCGCGAAGGACACCATCGACAAACTGAATAAAAATATTGCCGTTACAGCAACCAGCCAATAGTTGCGCGACAGCGCAAATACCACACAAGATACCGCCCCCAATACACAAAAACTGGCCACCAGTGGGCGCCGGTCTGCAAGCTTGTCGGACCAGTGCCCGATCCAATGGTTGTAGGCAATACTGGCAAGCGCGATGCCGCCAAAAACGAGGCCAACCAACAGCGGGCGCACGCCAATCTCTTTCGCGAGAAAGAGACTAAAGGTTGGCAATACCAGCGCGCCCACAATACCCACAATGAAAAACAGCAGGTAAATACCCAGCGCAACAGGGCGAAACAAGGGAGAGGACACTATCACGACCCAATGATCAGGAATGGATGCCTATAATAGCCGAAACCGGTTACGCGCCCCATGGTACAGACGGGATTTCCGGCGCGGATGGGGCGCTTTCTGTATAATCGCGCCACTCGTCGTTGAGGATAAGACCATGCACTGCATCAGTATTCAAATATCCCCCAAACATGCCCGCGAATTTGATCGCCGTGCATTGTTGGATCGTGTTCGCAGCATTCGCTCACCGGAAGTTGATGCGATTGAAGAAAAAGGCAAACTCTTTTTGAGTTTTAATTTTTTTACTGAATACCCTGCCCAGCTGTGGCAAGAGCTGCAGCAGGCACTTTATTTAGATCAAATTTATGCGCCGCAAATCGCACCGGTATCCATCGTGATTTGCGAGGGTGAAACCGAAGATGACTGCCTGCTGTTGCACCATTTTAATCGCGACGAACCGCTCGATAGTTTTACCTAAGCCCCTACTCTTTTTAATTCCGAGTCATTCATGTCAACAATTAATTGGTTCCCCGGCCATATGCACAAGGCCCGCAAAGAAATTGCGGAAGTCATGCCTCATGTGGATGTGGTGATAGAAGTTATCGACGCACGCATTCCTTTTTCCAGCGAGAACCCACTGGTGCCGAGTTTGCGCGGCGACACACCACTGATTAAATTACTCAACAAAGCCGATTTGGCCGACCCGGCAATTACCGCGCTGTGGGTGGAAAAAATGGAGCAGGAAAAAGGCGTAAAAGCCCTGCCCGTAAGCCAACAGCGCCCCGAGCAAATTCGCAACTTGCTAAATGTTTGCACCTCGCTGGTGAGCGAACGCCAACGTGAAGTGCGCCCGGCGCGGGTGATGATTATGGGTATTCCCAATGTCGGCAAATCCACCATCATCAATACCTTGGCAGGCCGTGTAATCGCCAAAACCGGTAACGAGGCGGGCGTGACCAAAGCCCAACAAAAAATAAAACTGGAGCACGGCATTCTGCTTACCGATACACCCGGATTTTTGTGGCCCAAATTATCACCACCTTCATGTGGTTATCGTTTGGCTATTACCGGTGCGATTAAAGATACCGTATTTGATTACGCAGACATCGCACTCTACGCCGCTGAATATTTATTAGCGGCCTATCCCGATGCGCTAAAAAAACGCTATGGATTAACCGAACTCCCTGAATCAGATGTGGAGTTATTGGATGCTATCGGCGTAAAACGCGGCTGCACACGCAAAGGTGGCGGCGTGGAAATCCAAAAAGTCGCTTCGATTTTAATTACCGAATTGCGCGCGGGATTACTCGGACCGATCAGTTGGGAAACGCCCGAGATGACACAACTAGAAGTATTGCGTGCAAAAAAAGAGGATGAAAAAAAGCGCATCGAAAAAGAAGAAGCAGATCGTATTCGCCGCCTGAAAACGCGCAAAAATCGTCGCTAGTATTGATTGTTATGGATACCCGCGTACGCGGGTATGGCGAAAATATATTCTCAAGTGCGTCACCACTTTATTGATCACAATTTTGCAGCCCACCAATCCACGCCGATATAACCTCAACAGCCTCATCATCAACCAAATGTGATGCAAGTGGCGGCATTTGATTTGCGTCGCGCACCTTCATCCGCGCAAGCAAAACTGAACGCTCCGGTTCACCCGGTGCAATAATACGCGCATTATCGATTCCCAAATTTCCTGCCGTTGGTTGCACGTTGCATGCTTGTGTTGCGGCCAGTGCTGTGCTGTAACGCAAATCCAAATTTACCGGCGTCGGCCCATCCACACTGTGGCAATTACTGCAGTTGCTATGTAAATAACTGCGCGCACGCTGTGCCAACGTTGCGTTGCCATCAGCGAGTGCAAACAAAGTGTAGGCTCTGTGGGATTGAGTAATTGAGGAAGAAAACAAGCTGATGTGTGCGAGAGAATCTAATTGATGCGCAGTGACGCTGCTCGCACTGTACAACATCGAATTATTTAACTGCACAGTTTCCAAACCCAACGCAAAGTTGGCCACTTGGGTGTGGCAAGTCAAACACTGCGCAGGGCTGGGATACTGCCACCGAATCCCCTCAACCGATTTCTCTTTACTATCCATTAACAGTTGGGCATCGGCTTGATCATCGCGCCATTCGTAACTAAACCCCTGCCACCCCAGCTCGCTGCGGGCAAATAATCGCGTCTCGATAAAACGATTATTCAATTTAAAGTGCTTCATTAAAACGCTGCCCACCGGAAACAAAAAATCGCCGTTATTGGTGAGTTCTATTTTTGTATTGTCAGGCAGCGCAAAGTAGCGCTCTTTTTCAGTGCCATCTGACCACAAGGGACTGGCTACGGAATAGGGAATCATCGCGGCTGCTGGCAATTGCGGATTGGCTACGTTTGCACAACCTGTTTCAGATAAATTCGTCGCCATTGTACCTGGCTGCAAAGTGCCACCTGTTACTTGCATTTTAACAATTTGGGAACCTGCACCTGACTGACCTATAGCGTATAGCTCACCTTGGTTATCCTGTGCGAATGACACTACGCCACCGGGGGCACTGCCATGTTCTTCAACAAGAATACTGCCGCCACTTTGCAACGTAATAGTTTGAATCGAATTTACACAGTAATCAGTAAAAAAATATTTTCCGTAAGCTGCCGGAAATTGTGCGCCACGGTAGACATAGCCGCCTATCACCGAACAAACTCCAGTATTGTGATTAATAGATAACACAGGTTTCACTTTATTAGTTGTGGAGCAATTGCTGCGCCCGCTGTAACAAAAATCGCCCTCCATATCACCCCAGCCGTAATTGCCACCGACTGTTACCAAATTTACTTCTTCCCAGGCGCTTTGTCCGACATCACCCACCCACAGCTCATCGGTTTCCCGATCAAAACTAAAACGCCAGGGATTACGCAAACCATAAGCCCAAATTTCCGGTGCATCGCCAGTTGTCGCAAATGGATTATCGGCTGGAATTGCATAACTGCGGTTACTACTGGTGTTATCAACATCAATGCGCAATATTTTTCCCAGTAAATTTTGCGTGTTCTGACCGTTTTGTTGTGGATCACCGCCGCTGCCGCCATCACCCGAGCCAATATATAAATAACCATCACTGCCAAATGCAATTTGGCCGCCATTGTGATTTGAATAGGGCTGATTAAAACGCAACAAAATCACTTCAGAATCGGGATTAATGGTTCCATCGCTCGCGACTTCAAAACGCACCACTCGCGTTTCCATTTCGTTGCTGGAATTGCGCCCGATATAGTTGAAATAGACATAGTGATTGGTGGCAAATTGCGGATGAAATGCCATGCCGAGCAAACCAGTTTCACCACCAGAAAAATCCACACGATCTTCAATATTAAGAATCTCTGTCAGGGTATCGACGCTTTCATTATTTTGAAATCGCACCACCCTGCCTGATTGGCGCGTGACATACCAATAACTGTTATCATCCGGGGCTTGAAGTAAATTAGTGGCGCTGGCGATATTAGGCAGAGAGGGAAATACCGCTTGCCAATGAATACTAATAGCCGAGCCAGAACTGACTGGCGACGGAGCAAGGCATGTAGCGTTGTCAGGCCTTACGGCCAAACCGGAAACAATACTGCTGCTGGAATTTGATGCAACAGAGGAACTAATTGCACTCGTCGGGGCTGGCGCACTACTGGTTGATGATGAAGGGGGATTACCCGAGCCCTTACTGCCGCCACAGGATATAAAAAGTACACAACTGGCTATAAGCAGCAAACTTTTTACGCAAGCCTTCATGGTTGTCACCTCGCAGTGCAATAAAAAAAGCGGCAGTGTTTAATCGCTTAATCATGCGCTTTAATACCCACGAAAGTGTGATTAATTGTTCACAAACAAAAAAGCGAGCATCAATGATGCTCGCTTTTTTAAAATCTCATCGTGCTTTACCGCACCAATAACTGGTATTTTTAGTCGGCGCCAGACTGTAATAGATTGCGCACATAAGCCGCGAGGGCTTGTGGGGTGGGATTTTCAGCAAGGTCTGTCGGTAACTTTTTTACGTGCCAGGTCACTGTCCAATCCAGATGCTGCCCAGGCTCAAGTGTAACCAAAGACGCCTGTTGTTTCATCTCAATAAAAATATGCTCGACATGGGCAAATATTTCTATTTCACTTTCACCCTTGGCAGTTGTACCCGCAGGGCTGTCATTAAATTCTTTTACTAACAAATAACCTTGGTCAACATACGCCATCCAACCTTCTTTGCCGTCTTGCATCATCTTGTGATGGTCGGTGCGAATTTTTTTCTTGTCATAATCAAACCAGGTCAGCTCATCAATCATCTGCACATCCAACGGATAAAAAAGACCACTGGAAATTTCGCTGTCACCGCTCGGGAAAAATAAACTGCCAGAGGATGGCAGGCGTGTCACTTCCAACGGCGCTACATTCTTGCGTTCGGTGCTGTGATTGGCAATGCGATAGTCGATGGTAATCCGATCAACACCGCTAGGGCGGTAAGTTTTGGTGAATTGATAGCCGGTGCGTGGATCTATTTCGCTCATCAATACCACACGATCTTCTTCGGTGGTTAAACGATAAGGTTTGTTGTCCAGCACATCAATGGGCGGCCAGCCCCAATCAGTTTGAGGGCTGGACCAGAGCACAGTGCCCCAGTCAGTCACCTTATCCAAATCGACAATGGGCACCAGTAACTCATGCCCTGCATATTTGAGCGACGAGATACGGCCACCAACTTTGGGCATTATTTCCAGCCGAACCTTACCCTGTTTGATCAGCAGGCGAGAGCCATCCTGTTTGCAAAAGTGAGGTAAATCTGCGGACTCCTCTTTACCTTTGCTGCACCCGGCCACAGCCAAAAAGACTATGGCCAAACATGCGATCAGGGAATAGCGAATACTCATTGTCTATCAAAATCCTCTAGCAGTAGCGCAACTGCTACCAAGGTCTAGCGCCACGCGGGCGGGGTTTTACAGTAATTTTACAGCCGCCCCAGTGTACCTATTTTTTCCCGCAACAACCATTTAGAGGCAGGTAAAGCCTAGTAAAGCAAGGTAAATAACTTGCGCTGGAACTCGATCGCCAAAGGGTCTGCCTTACCGAGTGACGCAATAATGGCATTAAACGATTGCCGCGCCTCACCTTCTGCAAAGTTGCGATCCTTACGCAAAATCGCCAGTAAATGCTCAAGCGCCAAACGGTGCTCGAGTTCCTGATGGTATTGCAGCGCCAATTGCAAACGCACCTGTAAGTCTTCGGGTGCGGCAGCGTGAGCAGCTTCCAAGGCAGATAATTCAGGTGTTTTGGCGGCTTGTTTTTTCAGCGCCACCTGCGCCATTAATTGTTCGTAAAAAGCATCCTGATCGACCATTTTTATGGTGGATAAAATCGCTTCTGCATTATCAATACGATTTAATTCCAAATGACACTGGGCGATTAATAACCCGATCGCTGCCAAGTGATTCGACTGATCGTAAGCCTGACGCAACAACGGCAACGCTTGTGCATATTGCGCCTGCGCAATTAACTCTCTGGCTTGTTGTAGCGGCGCTTCCCACGGCTTAGGCAAATACTTGGCAAGCACTTCACGCACTTGTACTTCAGGTAAGGCACCGGTGAAGCCATCAACGGGTTGGCCGTCCTTCATAATCATTACCGTCGGCAAACTGCGCACGCCAAATTGCGATGAAATCATTTGTTGATCATCGGCATTTACTTTTGCCAATAAAAAAGTACCCGCGTATTCATTGGCCAACTTTTCCAAAATGGGCATCAGATTTTTACAGGGGCCACACCAATCAGCCCAAAAATCGATGACTACCGGACGATTGAATGATTCATCAATTAGATACTGCTGGGCATTGTCGAGGGTAATATCGACAACTGTTAATAATGGGCTATTCATCAGGCTATTCATTGGCTCAGTCATTAATCTTTACTCCATCTCACGCAAACTAATTGTCAGGTTTTCAGTCGCCGATGATACATAAGCAATAGTTTCGGTGATGGTTACGCTTAGTTTCATGGTTTTATCGGCTAGCGCGCACAGCTGCTGTAATTCATCGGCGGCAAAATAGTGAATGGATACTTTAGGCAGTGCACGAATGGCGGCGCCATTGGTTTTCCACCAAACATCCATACCACGCCCATAGGTAAATACACGTACAGCTTGCGCTTGACCCGAGGCTTTTTTTAAACGATCCGGCGCCGGCTGCCCCACTTCAATCCATTGCAAAATCGTGCCGTTGTCATGTTTTAACCATAGATCAGGCTCCTCCATGGAAGAGAGACCTTTGGTGAAGGTTAAATTTTCCTCAGCGCAGTAACAAAAGGCTAGAATGCGCACCATCATACGCTCCACCGTTTCCGACGGATGCAGTGCGACAGTCAGGTTATAATCGCCATACACATTGCGATCCATATCCGCCAGGGTAATCGTTGCTTTATAAATTGTTGCCTTTTCTGCCACAGTTTTTCTCACTTAATCAAAGCTAAATAATGTCCGATACTTCGTTTGAAATACCGCAAAAATTTGAATTCACCGTCACCCAAGCTGAGCAGACTGCGCTCGATTTGTTGGCAGAAGGCACTGGATTGTCCAAGCAGCGCATTAAAGATGCGATGAATAAAGGCGCCGTCTGGTGGACACTCAAAGGGAAAACCCTACGCTTACGGCGGGCAACCAAGGTGTTATACAAAGGCTCGCGCATCCAATTTTTTTACGACGAACAAGTGCTTGCGCGCAAACCGGAAACTGCCACGCTGATTTACGATGCCGGCAACTACAGTATTTGGTTCAAGCCGCCAGGCATGCTCTCACAGGGTTCCCAATGGGGCGATCACTGTAGCATTTTACGGTGGGTCGAAGTGAACGGGCAATTTACCCAGGGGCGTGAAAAACGCGAGTGTTTTTTAGTGCATCGTTTGGATGGCGATGCGAGCGGATTAATTATTCTTGCGCACGACAGTCAAGCCGCCGCAAAACTATCAACCTTGTTTCAAGCACGCGATATGCACAAATTTTATCAAGCTTGGGTGGTGGATGACTGCGAAGTACCCACAAGCGGTTTAACGCTGAGCTACGAGCTGGATGGCAAATCGGCCATCACTCACATCAAAAAAATTCGTGCGGAAAATAATAAAACCCTGCTGGATGTAACCATCGAAACCGGCCGCAAACATCAAATTCGCCGCCATCTAGCTAACATCGGCCACCCCATTGTGGGCGACCGTGTTTACGGCAAGAAGGCGAGCGTAGGTTTGCAGCTATTAGCTTATCGGCTGGAATTTATCTGCCCTTTTAGTCAGCAACGCGTGGTCGCGGAGCTGCCTAAAGAGATGCAATTTAACTAGTAACTACTTGGTAAGCACTTGCAACGCCGCTGACACATATACCAATGGCGCATTCCAGTTAATCGCGATTTCATTACTGGCATAACTGCAATAGTGGTCAAGATAAGATTTGGCAGGAATTGCCGACGGATAGGCCACGGGACAGTCGTCTTTATCTTGCTGGCGCGGTTGCGGGCCACCAGCGATAAAACCCGGAATAGGCGCATCGATACCATCCGCGCCTGATGGGCGGTGATGTGGATGCAAGGTAGATTGTTGACCGAAGCCGGTGACAAAGGAGGTATGCACCGCATTGCGCCCCAGCACATAATCCAGCGTTGATTGCGCCGCATCCAAATAATCCCGCTCACCGTTTATGCGATAGGCCTGCAGCAATATCATGCCCTGCCCCAAAGCCACGGAATTACTACCCCAAATAAAATCGCCTGCTTGCATAGTCACGCGGTAAGCAGAATCTGCCCACGTTGAACGCAATTGCTTGGCCAAGGTTTCAACCCGCCCCACAATCAATTCCTGATCCGCAGCGGCACTTAGCTGCGCGCGATGATGCGCGAGAGAAATCCACCCCAAGCTGCGTACATCACCCCAGGAAGGCACGGTTGCACTGATGCTTGCTGCCTTTGAGTCAGTGTAATAGCTGTCTTTTTGGGTGGTGATATACAACTCCGCAGCTGCCCAGAAAAACTCATCGTCCAATTTACGATCACCGTACTCGCCGGTTTTAACATCTACTGGTTGCTGATAAATCACCGTGGGATTCGCCTGCGCCCACAACCATGCAGATTCTGCCGCCGCGAGCATTCGCGCTGACATGCCTGGCAACTGGGCCTCATACTTAGCCAACACCCGACTAGCAGTCGCCATTACGGCGGCAAAATCAAGCGCTGCCGTGGTCGTCTTTTGCACCACATAGCGCTCGGTGGTCGCCTCGTGGGGCATTACCATGCCATCAAACTTTTTGTTGGTGAGTTTGTGATACACGCCGCCATCGCTCGGATCTTGCATGGTCAGCATCCACTCCAGATTCCACAACGCCTCGTTGAGCACATCAGGAATCGCATCGCCACTTTCGGGAATATTTAAGTTTTGCGCGGCAAAAAACTGGGGAAAGTGTTCATAGGCCGCCAAGAGTGAATAAGTAGAAATACCTGAATTAACAATGTATTTGTTGTAATCACCCGCGTCATACCAGCCCTTGGGACTGGAAATCACAGTTCCCTCGGGGCGAGCTGGATTCGCGGCAGAGGCGTGAACTAAAACATTGGTATCAGGATGCCCCAAGGGGCGCGCAAAAATACCGGCATGCTCAGGCAGCAACTCCGCACTATTACGATTGAAATAGAAGGCTTTGATGCTGGCCGCATTCAAGGCAAGGTATGCATCATCGGCGATTTTAAACGGGCGCGAATCGGCAATACCGGCAACGCGCACTCGATATTCACCTGCGCGTGTTAGCTGGGAAAAATCCGCCAACTTTACAGACTCTTCCGCTGGCGCCCACGCGGCGGAGGGAGTCAAATCTCCACCAAAAACCTCATTCCCGCTTGCGACATCAATGACACTGAAACGGCTGGCGCCAACATCAGGCACCAACGCCATTTTTGCAGAGCCGGTCAAAAAGCCCAGTTGATTCAGCTTGATACCCGCCGCTGCCTCAGCGCTCTGCTGTGAGCTTGAAATTGATGCAGATGAGGATGAAGACGGTGCCGGCGGCTGATCGCCCCTACCACAACCGCTCAATAAAAAAGCTGAACCAAGTGTTGCAGCGGTCAACACCACCACGCGCCTAGCTTTGGGTTTTGCGGTAAAAAGTACCATTGAAACGCTCCAGTTCCTGTCAGACCAATCAGGTCTGATCATTATTATGCTGATGCAGAGATAGGATTTGACCGGTAATAGTCAAATCATATCAAAGCGACTGGAGAGGATTCTGGTAGCGATCAGGAGGGAGATCAAATGCTTAGAACTTTCTTTACAAAAGGAATGGTAAGTTTACGTTGCTCGGCAAGCGAGGCATGATCCAAGCGCTGTAATTGCCAAAAAAGCTCATTGGTATCACGCGGTAAGCGCTGGATGATGTACTGCGCCACATCATCACTTAGCTCCAAGCCACGGGCGCGGGCGCGCAACTGCAACGCGAGTTGTTTATCGTCGTCGCTCAAGCTGTGAACCTGATAAGTCAGCCCCCATTGCAAACGTGAGCGCAAATCTTCCAGCGTTAAGGCAAGCTCACGTGGCCCGTACTCTGCCGCAACCAGCAAACGTTTGCCCTCATCGCGCAGACGGTTGTAGAGATTAAAAATCGCCAGCTCCCAATCAGGACGACCAGCCACTGCAGGCAAGCAATCCAGACAAACCAAATCCACCGACTCCAAGCCCACAAACAATTCATCAGGCGCGTACCCCGCCAAATCCCGCAGCGGTAAATATTGCACCGACAAACCACAACGTTGCGCTTCGTGACAAGCCGCTTGCAGCAGGTGCGTTAAACCGCAGCCCGGTGCGCCCCACAAATAGATAAACGCCTCGCCACTGCCATCAACTTGCTGACGCAGGCCCTGCAACACCATTGCGTTGTGAGTTGCAGTTGGCGCATAAAAATTTTCAAAGGTGGCATCGTCGTTCAGGTTAACGCCCAGGGACAATTGTTGCGGCAAATTCACCATCACTACTTCTGCCAAACGTAAATCAGTGGATCCTGCAAAGTGCCGGAATTAATAACTGCCGCGCTCGGTTGCAGGTCGCTAATAGCAGCGGTAACCGGAGCATCCGCGGGAGCCGGGTTATTAGGCATCTGCTCACTGGCCAAGGCGCGTTCAAAATCAGCCATTGCCTCTGCATCTATGCCCTCCGGCAATGTTTCCCCTTGACTTGGTTCAGACTGGGATGCCCCCATCACTGTGGGCTGGGCAAGTGCCAAACGACGCCCCAATGCCAGAGTATTGGTCAAGAGCCGGGTATCCGCCTCTGTCGTTAATCGAACAACGACACCTTCTGCATTTACAGTGACAACTTCCATACGTTGCACTAAAGCCAACCCCTCAAGATAGGCTTGAACTTCTTTAAAAGCGGCAAAACTGGTGATATTTCCCACACGCAACACTATCTGTTGCGCGCCCTGATTGGTTGGCATGATCGCGTATTGATTCGCAAAATAATCGGCAACCTGATCGATCACATTATTAACTAACCCCTTAACCTCCGGAGTTTCATCGGTAAATCTTGTCTGGTTTTCGCCGTGCAACAGCAGCCACTCACCCCGCCATGGACCTTGTGCAGGCTCGGCAGGCGCAACGCCCAAAGCACCTTCATCACTGCTGACACTGGAAGCTGCAGGAGAAACTGCCACGGCAGAACTTGCTAGAGCTGTCTCGGCAGAATCGGCGGTAGCTAGGGGATCGATCACCATCGCAGGCGGAATTGACCCCATGCTGCTAGGCATATAGCGCCCCACCAAAATGGCGTCAGCGTTGTAGCGAACAGAAGCCGCCAAAATCTTTTCCTGATTCACCGCCCACAGATCATCGGCCACAATAGACATACTGTCCTCAACATCGTGCTTGGGGAACATCAGGGGCAAACCACGATAAGCGGCAGCACTGTTGATCGCCTGAAAATCAACAACTTCGGGCACTAGATGCAAACCGCGAGAATCCTTGAATACCAGCCACACCAACAAGGTTGGACGCTGGGCAGGCCAGAGCGGCAACTGTGCGTCACGCAATAACTGGCCAATGGCCTGCGGCTCGTAATCCAATTGCAGTGCAAGCGCGGTAAAACTACGCGAGCCCTCGATCAGTTTTTCACTGGAGGATTTGTAGCTAAAACCAAACAGATAGTTTTGGGCTTTAGGCATAGCGGCGCGAACAACCGGGTTATCAAGCGCATTGCGCTGCCCCGAGATTCGCACCATTAACTCGCCAAAAGTCGCGCGTGCCGCTGCATTACGCTCAGCCTCAGCCTGGGATTTCACCAGCGCTTGGGCACGATAAATGTCGACCTGCTGACCAGCATAAGCAGGACTTACACAGATAAAACACAGCGACCACAACAAGATACGGATCAATGAAAGACGCACCAAATTAACCCCTGAAAACAGCCAATAAATGGGATGGGGTCGCATTGTAACAGGCTTAAACCAGCCAACGGCAAGCGCAATTGGGCGCAGATTCAAGAAATTCACAGATACGCGAGCATCGCTAACATCACCGTAGAAGAATAACTTTCACCCTAACCGTGCTTTGCACTGCACGCCTCACCATAAGCTGTTAGAATGGCGGCCTTTTTTTAAACCACTCCAACTGCAAGAGCTGTGAGCCATTTCCTATGAGCCAAAACCAAACTCCCACCCCATCCCTTAGCTACAAAGACGCTGGCGTTGATATCGAAGCTGGCGACGCACTGGTCGAGCGCATTAAAAGTGTCGCCAAACGCACCCGTCGCCCGGAAGTGATGGCAGGCTTGGGTGGTTTTGCTTCTCTGGTAGAGATCCCTGCCGGTTATCGCCAACCCATTCTGGTTTCTGGCACTGATGGTGTAGGCACTAAATTACGCCTCGCCATGAACTTGCAAAAACACGACACCATCGGTATCGATCTGGTTGCTATGTGCGTGAATGACCTGGTGGTCACTGGCGCCGAACCACTGTTCTTCCTCGATTATTACGCCACCGGCAAACTCAATGTTGATGTGGCCGCCGCGGTAGTTTCGGGTATAGGTGATGGCTGCGAATTAGCTGGCTGCTCCCTGGTTGGCGGTGAAACCGCTGAAATGCCCGGCATGTATGAAGGTGAAGACTACGACTTGGCAGGTTTCTGTACAGGCGTGGTGGAAAAATCTGAAATTATTGATGGCAGCAAAGTAAAAGTGGGCGACACCCTAATCGCCCTCGCCTCTAGTGGCCCGCATTCCAACGGCTACTCGCTGATCCGCAAGATCATCGACGTTACCAAGGCCGATTTGAATCAGGATTGCGGCGGTCGCCCGTTAGGTGACGCCCTAATGGAACCAACGCGCATCTACGTTAAGTCTGTATTGAAACTGATTAAAGAATCGCAGGTTAACGCTATGGCGCACATTACCGGCGGTGGCCTGACGGAAAATATTCCGCGTGTTTTGCCTGACGGAACCAAAGCCGTACTCGACACCAAGAGCTGGGCTTTTCCTCCAGTATTTCAATGGCTGCAGCGCGGCGGCAATGTAGACATACGCGAGATGTACCGCACCTTTAACTGCGGTGTTGGCATGGTCATCGCAATCCCCGCAAGCGAAAAAGACAATGCGTTAAATATTTTGCGCAATGCCGGAGAAAACGCATTTGTAATTGGCCATATCGCCACTGCAAACGCTGACGAGCATCAAGTAGAACTGCAAGGTATCTAATTGCATGCCCACCTCTTCTCGCCCCCCACTGCGTGTTGTTGTTCTTATCTCTGGTAGCGGCAGCAACTTGCAGGCGCTGATTGACGGTGCCAACAGCGGCGAGCTACCCATTGAGATAGCTGCCGTTATCAGCAATCGCCCGGATGTTTTTGGCCTGACACGCGCCAAAGATGCAGGAATTGTCACGCAAGTACTCGATCATAAAGGTTTCGCTAGTCGTGAAACCTTTGATGCCGCATTGATGCAAACCATCGATCACTATCAGCCCGACTTGGTCGTACTCGCGGGCTTTATGCGTATTCTGACCCCTGAATTCACCCGGCACTATCTGGGAAGAATGCTAAACATTCACCCATCATTACTGCCCAAATTTCAAGGGTTGCACACTCATCAACGTGCATTGGATGCAGGCGAAAGCCATCATGGCGTCACCGTTCACTTTGTCACTGCGGAGCTGGATGGTGGGCCTGCGGCAATTCAGGCAAGAGTGCCAGTTCTGCCAGGCGATGACGCAACGCAACTGGCAAAGCGGGTTCAGCGCCAAGAACATATTATCTACCCTCTTGCCATAAAATGGTTCGCACAGGGGCATCTAGTGATGCACGAAGGTAAAGCCCTGTTAAATGGTGAACTTTTACCCGCAAGTGGTTATCAAATTGAGGCAAATGAGCCCTAAAGGATTTCCTATGCACAGCCTCCGTATCATTTTTCTCTCTCTGGCCACCCTGCTTTCAACCGCCACTTTAGCAGCCGAAGCCCCCAAAACCTTTGACAATGAATACAGAGCCAAGCTCTATGGCTTTAATATCACCGTCACTAATCGCCTGAGCAAGACAGACGATGGCAAATACAATTTGCTATTCAAAGCGGATTCCATGATTGGCACCATTACCGAACAAAGCCATATGCAATGGAACCCCAAACAACAAACAATTACCCCACTAAGATACACCTATGTGCGTCGAAGCCTGGGCAAAGACCGCAATGCTGAATTAATTTTTGATTGGCCTAATAAAACTGTCACCAATAACGTGCAAAAAACCAGCTGGGAAATGGACATAGCGCAGAAGGTACAGGACAAATTAAGCTATCAATTGCAAATGCAGCAAGACCTACTCAATGGACACAAGAATTTTGAATACCAGATTGCCGATGGCGGTCGACTCAAGAAATACAAGTTCGCTACTGTGGGCGAAGAAATGCTGGAAACACCATTGGGGAAAGTCAACACCGTAAAAATTAAACGCAGCCGGGAAGATAACGAGCGCGTTACCTATGCATGGCTTGCCAAAGACTGGAACTACCTACTGGTTCGCTTGCAGCAAGAAGAAAAAGGTGAGACCTACACCATTTATATCCACAAAGCGACAGTTGATGGTAAAGCCATTACCCATTTTTAATCTATACCCTGTATCGTTTTCTTTTTACTTAACCTGAAAGGTTCATTATGAATATCTCCGAAAATTGCGTTGCCAGCTTCCACTACACTCTGACCGATGGTTCAGGCAAGGTGCTCGACTCATCCGAAGGTCAAGAGCCGCTGTCTTACTTACACGGTGCAGGCAACATTATTCCAGGCCTTGAAGACGCACTGGAAGGCAAAAAAGTGGGCGATAAATTGAATGTTGCCGTTAAAGCAGCAGAAGCTTATGGCCTGCGCGACGACAGCTTGGTACAACAACTGCCATCAAACATGTTTTCAGGTATTGAACAAATTGAAGTTGGCATGGAATTTCATGCTGAAACCGAGCAAGGCCTGCAAGTAGTCACCGTTACCCACGTAGAAGGCGATCAAGTGACTATTGATGGTAACCACCCATTAGCTGGTGTGGATTTAACCTTTGATGTAGAAATCACCGAAATCCGCGCTGCCACCGAAGAAGAGCTGAACCACGGCCACGCTCACGGTGCTGGTGGCCATCATCATTAAATGATGCTGCACAAAAAAGGCTCCATTACGGAGCCTTTTTTATTTCCTCGACGTTTATTTCAACTCCACCTTCTGCTCGCCACAACGAGCGCATTTATAGATAGTGACCAATTTCCCCTGCTTCACATCAAACTGCTTTTCCTTAACAACTTCCCACTTATGGAAGCCACTGCGACACAGAGTTTTACCCTTATGTTTTTCAAAAGGGCTCGGTTTTTTAAACTGGATTACATCACCCATAACTGCCCTCAGCCGAGACAATAACCTTAAGTGCGCGGTAGAGTCACACCACGCTGACCTTGGTATTTACCTCCGCGGTCTTTATAGGATGTCTCACAAATCTCATCCGATTCAAAAAACAACATTTGCGCCACACCTTCATTGGCATAAATTTTTGCAGGTAGAGGTGTGGTATTGGAAAACTCCAAAGTCACATGCCCCTCCCACTCCGGCTCGAGAGGGGTGACATTCACAATAATACCGCAGCGCGCGTAGGTAGATTTACCCAAACAAACGGTCAGAATACTGCGTGGAATTCTGAAATATTCAACTGTCCGGGCCAGCGCAAAGGAGTTGGGGGGAATAATGCAAACATCGCTTTTAATATCGACAAAACTTTTTTCGTCAAAATTTTTAGGATCGACCACCGTTGAGTGCACATTGGTGAAAATCTTGAACTCATCGGCGCAGCGAACATCGTAACCATAACTGGAGGTGCCATAAGAAACGATACGTTGACCAGCAGCATCGTAGCGAATTTGCCCCGGCTCAAACGGTTCAATCATGCCGTGCTCTTCAGCCATCCGGCGCATCCACTTATCGGATTTGATGCTCATAATTTCACCTGTCGCAAAATGTTAAACGGCGCGCATCATAGCCTTTTTGGCAACGAAAAACATCAATCGCACCCGGTATCAATGAGTGTAAAAGCCATTGGATGGGGCAGATTTTCCATACCTGATTGTGCAGCCATCGACACGGGATCCCCGCTACATTCATCAAGCATCAACTCCAAACTGGTGCGCATTGAATTCAAAGCAATAAATTGCTGATCCAGCTTACCCAGATACCCTTTGAGCAACAGACGAACCTGTAGATTACGCCGCCCCGGATCACAATAAAGCACTAACAACTCGCGACACTCTTCAAGACCAAACCCCACCGCCCTCGCCCGCTGCAAAAATCTCAACCGCTCAACATCTGCCATAGCGTAAATTCTATAGCCATTAGACGCTTGCCGCGCAGGCACTACCAGACCAACCTCCTCGTAAAAGCGGATCGTCTTAGTCGGCAAACCACAAGCCTGTGACGCCTGACTGATATTCATAGCCCCCTCCAATATTTCGATAATACCCATGAACACAAACATTACATAAACAGAAAGGTTAGCTCAAAAGAATAACTATTCCCTTTCATTTTTTATACGAAAGGCATGTTTTTTCACCGAAACAGGAGTAAAAAAAGTCAAAACCAAGAGACACAACCCACAGTTGTAGAATAATATTTTTGTTTTAAATCATTATGTTAAAGATGTTTGTTGACAAATAGATTTAATAATACAAAATTGGAATCACAAACTGCTGTTTTTCTCCTTACTCAAACGCGGAAACAAGCAATGGAATACCTCGACATTAACCATGCCGAATGGCAGAAAATGTGGGATGAGTTGGCCAGTTACCGCCTGAATGAGGGTGACCCACTGTGCGTAAATGATGGCCATTGCTGGGAGTACATGGGGTCTACTGCGCATCATCACCATTTACGCCACGCCTGTCACCCCTTAACTAACAAGCCTGAATATATCTATATCGAGCGTATGGGCGCAGCTTTACGCTGGGCCTAGAGCAGCGTCACCCAACATGGAAAAGAATTCTATTTGAGACCGTGCAATTCACATCCTTTCCTGTGCAAAAATGTGTTAATGTTCTGGCGCTTTTTAACTGCGCGCGCCCATTAACCTCAAAAATATAATGTAAAAATAACAATGAAACGCTTCGCTCTATTCGTTGGCATTGGAGGGATCTCCAGTCTTATTCAATTCCTTCTACTTATTATTTTTATTGAAACAAAACTGTTAACAGAGGTTTCTGCTTCAGCTGCCGGATATGTGTTGTCATCGTTATTCAACTACTGGGCAAACTACCATTTCACTTTCAAGAGCAGCCGAAGCCACTCAGAGACTTTCCCCCGATTTGTTATTGCAGTGTGCATAGGCTTGTTTTGCAATACAGTATTGTTTGCCGCCTTTTTATGGCTGTTTGACAACTACTTGCCTATTCCCTGGGTTGAAAATTATTTAGTGGCGCAATTCATCGCAACAGGCATTACTGTATTTATTAACTTCGCGGTTCAAAAAATCTGGATATACAGGAATCACTAACATGACTGCATTCATTCCGTCTCTTGCAATCGTCATACCCTGTTACAACGAAGAAGAAATGCTCCCCAAAACATTGGCAACCATGCTCGCATTACGCGATGGGATGATTGCGCGCGGAAAAATTAATGACAAATCCAAAATTTATTTGGTCGATGATGGCAGCAAGGATAAAACCTGGGAAATACTCGCACGAGAAGCTGCACAAAACTCCGCATTAGTAGGGGTTAAACTTTCGCGTAACAAAGGTCATCAGAATGCGCTTTATGCTGGACTATGCACCACAACAGAAGACATCACCGTCAGCATAGATGCAGACCTCCAAGACGACCCGCAAAACATTGAAGCCATGGTAGATGAATACCTGAAAGGCAATGATGTGGTTTATGGTGTACGTTCGGCTCGCAACACCGACACATTTTTCAAGCGTTTTACCGCTGAAGGCTATTACCATTTGATGAAAAAAATGGGAGTAGATCTAGTCTTCAATCATGCCGACTTCCGCTTACTCTCACGTCGCGCCCTGGAATCACTCAAAGAATACGATGAGTCCAATTTGTTTTTACGTGGCATCGTACGTGAAGTAGGCTACCCCTCATCGGTAGTGGAATATGAACGCCAAGCGCGCGAAGCCGGCGAAAGCAAATACCCATTGAAAAAAATGCTCTCTTTTGCATGGAAAGGTATTACTGCATTTTCTACGGCGCCACTGCGCATGATCACAGTGCTGGGATTGGTATCAGGCTTTGCATCATTCACATTAATTGCTTGGGTACTGGCAATTCGTTTTTTTACCGATAATGCTACGCCGGGCTGGGCATCTGTACTTCTGCCATTATTATTTATTGGCAGTGTGCAGCTTTTATGTCTTGGAGTAATTGGCGAGTATCTTTCAAAAATTTACGAAGAAGTAAAAAGAAGACCAAAATTTCATATTAGTGAAATTATTAAAAAGGATTAATTCAACATAACCGGTATAAATTAACGTTATGAACGCTCAAGAATCCAACAATAACAGCCCAGCAATCGAACCAATTAACGGCCTCTCACTATTTTCGCACGCCACCACACAGCCTCCGGCGAGCATACTGCAAACCTATTTAGTATTCGTGGTTATACTCAATTTCAGCTTATTATTTTTAAAAGGCTACAGTCAGGATTTAGGCTATTGGCAAGATTGGGTAAGTCAATTATCTAATAATGGCTACGATGGTTTTAATGGCAACTACCCTCCTGTGTATATTCACTGGCTATACTTGGTTGGAAAATTTTACAATCTGACGGCAATACCACTTGAACACAATGATCTTTTAAAATTCTTAACACAAATTCCAGTCACAATATGCCACTGTTTATTAACGATTGTGATTTTTCGCCAATTACAAACCACCAAAGCAAAACCGGCACTATTACAAGCAGTAATGGTACTTACCGTTTTTAACCCAGCGATTTTGGTGAACGGCCCTATTTGGGGGCAAGTGGATCTTGTTCCTGCTGTGATGGTGTATTGCAGTTTGGTTGCAGCCAGCAGCTGGCGCTATGCACATTTGGCAATTCCACTCTTTACCCTGGCATTGCTAACTAAATTCCAAACAATTGCCTTTGCACCTGTTTTTGGTTTTTTATTTTTTAATAAAATTCGCCAACACTTACTTGGCATTTTGATTGCCGTGGCTCTTGGTGTATTAATATTTTTACCGTCAATTATCGCCGGACATTTCTGGCAATCCTTCCGCCAAGCCTATATTGATACGCTAGGCCAATACCCAATGACTACGTTTAATGCCGCAAACTTGTGGATTCTGCTCACGGGAAATACCGTACCAGACAATATTATTTTGTTCGGTGTACCGCAGGATTCAATCTGGGCGCGTATCTTTATGGCAAAGTATTTTGGAATGCTATTGTTTTCAATAGTTTCACTCCTTATATTCATTCATGGTGTTTATTTTTTAATAAAAAACAAATTGTATGTAGGTAGTAATCAATTATTAAGTTATTCGCTTTTTGCGGCAACTATATGTGCCCTGGCATTTTTCACGCTACTGCCTGCCATGCATGAACGATATCTATTTCCTGCTACCGTTATGGCATTGGGTTATTGCGCAACTGCGCGTCAAAAAATATTCTATCCTGCGCTGATTAGTATTGCTTGTGCGCTGAATATGCTAATCATTCTGGAGATCAACGGCTCAAACATTTGGCTTGGTTTATCGTGGTTAACCGTTGGAATACTAATAATTGCCTTAACAGACCAACTGACGAATCATCAACTATTTACAAACCTTCAACACACTCTCAAATACAGTTATCGAATTCCATTTTTGGGACTGTGGTTTTTTGTGGTGGCGACCGGGCTGATGATGACCTATTTATACGACCGGTATCATATTCATCAAATTGAGTTGACAGAAAAACAGGTTCTGTTAACCAATTTACCATTGGTTTATGCCCGCCAAGACCACGGCACCATGGCCGTTAACCGTAGCTTTGACGGCAACAAACTGTCTGTCGCTAATCGCAGATATGCCCAAGGTATAGGCACCCATGCCAACTCTGACATTCAATATCAATTACCAGACAACGCTGAAATATTTAGCTTTATGGTTGCACTTGATGATGAGGTGGGCACTGCAGATGTTCAGTTTTCGGTGTGGGGCGATGGAAAATTACTCTGGCAATCAACCATTATTTATGGATATGAACGATATCGCCCCACACATGAAATAGATGTGCGTGGAGTAAAAATACTAAATTTGAAAGTATCTTCGTTAAAAGACGAAAGATGGGATCATGCCAACTGGATAAACACAGTCATTACAGTCACGCCAAATAATTAACGACTAAAAAACATAAAATTCATTTATTTTGCATAAAAATATTTTAAAAATGAGAATAAAAATGACCCAAAAAACTCTGTCTGTAATCATTCCGGTGTTCAATGAAAGCGAAATGATTCAAAAAAATATAGAGCGAGTCACAACAATTTTAAAAAACAGCAAAATCAATTATGAATTAATCCTAATTGATGATGGTTCAAAAGATAGTTCTTGGAGCAAAATCAAAGATAGCGCTCAGATGATACCCGGAATAAAGGCAATAAAGCTAAGCCGAAATTTTGGAAAAGAAAGTGCACTTTGTGCAGGCTTGGACCTAGCTACCGGCGACTGCTGTGTTTGTATAGACGCAGACATGCAACACCCTCCCGAAATAATTCCGCAGATGTACCAGCTATGGGAAAATGAAGGCTACGATATTGTCGAAGGAGTTAAAAAAAATAGAGGCAAAGAAAGTTTAAGATATAAAGTAAGCGCTGGAATATTTTACAAAATCCTTCACAAAACCTCGGGAATAGATTTAAACAATGCCTCAGACTTTAGGTTGCTTGACCGAAAAGCCATCAATGCATGGAAGGCCATGCCAGAAAAGCAAACCTTCTTTCGAGGAATGTCTAGCTGGATCGGATTTTCCCGAGCTCAAGTGGAGTTTATTGTTGCAGAACGCGAAGCTGGCGAATCCAAATGGTCATTTATTAGCCTAGTAAAGCTTGCAATAAAAGGAGTTACGTCTTACACAGCAGCACCTTTGTATGCATCAGCTTTTTTAGGTTTTGGCCTTTTGATTGCCTTCGTATTCCTACTTGGTCAAACATTAGTAATGAAAATTTTGGGTTATGCTGCGAGCGGCTTCACTACAGTAATAGCACTTCAATTGGTTATAGGTGGAACACTTATGATGTCCGTTGGTGTTATTGGAATTTATATCGAAAAAATTTATGAAGAAGTAAAAGCACGACCTCGGTATATCATTGAAAACATGGAAGATCGTCTAATCCCAAATAATAATGAAAAGCGTCATTCTGACGGAGAATAAAAATGATTTTTGAAACTATATTTATCGGTTTTACACTTGCCACAGTGATATTCGCTCTCATAATTCGACTCACTTACCAACCAAACCATCCCCATCCAAGTAATAAATTAAAATTTAGTTTTTTCAGCTCAATTAGTAATTGGAGCTCCGTAAACTATCAAAATTTTTTCCTGACAATTATAGCAATAGTAGCAATTATTGTTAGGTCATGGGATTTTGGTGTTATACCTGGTGGATTCAATCAAGATGGCGCGATGGCAGCGGTAGATGCAAAAGCCCTTGCTGATTACGGAACCGATCGCTTCGGTATGTCCTTACCTGTACATTTCACAGCTTGGGGCTACGGACAAATGAGCGTACTGCTCTCGTACCTCATGGTTCCCTTTATAAAAATCGGAGGGCTCAACGAAGTTACCGCCAGACTCCCACTACTCATCGTCAGCCTTTTTGGTCTCTTAGCTTTATATGGTTTTATTAAAGATTCATTTGGCCGAACAACAGCTGTAGTTGTGTTGTTTTTGGCAGCGATCAATCCTTGGCATATTATGCAAAGCCGGTGGGCTTTAGACTGCAATCTATTTCCTCATTTTTTTATTATAGGTTGCTATTTTCTCAACAAAGGAGTGGATAAAAGATACAACCTTTATTTTGCAATGTTTGCATTCTCATTATGCATGTATAGCTATGGCATTGCGTTTCTAACTGTACCTATCTTTTTATTTTCCGTCGCACTTTACGCGCTTATAAAGCGAATTTTTCACTTCAAAGATATAATTATCAGCATTTTTATCTATTCTCTTCTTTCAGCTCCAATTTGGCTGGTGATGATTATTAATTACTTGAAATTACCCACCATTCAATTTCTCTCCATAACAATGCCATTCTTTCCAGAAAGTGTAAGATCAGGAGACATTCTCTTTTTCTCTTCCGATTTATGGGCACAATTGGGAACGAATTATAACAGCCTTTTAAATACAGTAATCCTTCAGAATCCTGACGCGCCATGGAACGCGTTAGATAAATTTGGAACCCAATATCTATTCTCCCTACCATTTGTTGTCTTGGGTTTGGCATACTTAATCGTAAAAATTATTTCTAACCAAGACGAATCAAACACAAATCCAACCATCAAGCTTGGCCCTTTTATCATCCTCGCAGGTTTAGGCATAGGGTTGTGGACAGGCATAGTCATAGCCTCAGTGAACATTAACCGCATCAATATAATCTATTATTTTATGATTATTTTTGCAGGTTTGGGGCTAACGCTTACTTTGAGATGGTTTAGATCTGGCTTTATTATAAGCGGATTAATTTATGCCTCCTTCTTCTGTTTATTCTGTAATTACTATTTCAATATATGGTCAAAAGAAATAGGGAAATATTTTTTTGAAGGAATGGGAAAAGCACTACAACAAGCTTACAAAATTAATTCCCCTAGATACTATATTACTGTAAATAGCCAATATAATGGTTCGAAGAATGTCAGCGAAATTCTTACATTATTTCACCATAAAATTGACGCCAGATATTTTCAAGGAACAAACGCCTTACAAAGTAACAAAACCATTGGCTTAGCTACAGCCTCACTAGATCAAGGTGAAATCCCATATTTGCAACGTTATAGATATGTCAACCCTGGTGATATGATCATCAACCCCGAAGAAAATGCTGTTTATGTGGTTAATAGCCAAGAAAAACGATTTTTTGATGCTAAACGGTTTACATTTATTGATTTTGATGGATTTACGTTAATAACCCCCCGGAATCAATAAATACTTCAAACTTCTCACACCAGACCTAGCGGAAATCTGCCGCGCGCGCTTCGCGCGCTGCAATTCCAGTATGCATCCATTTCCCCTGCTTCCAGCGCCAACCTTTTATTAGGGCACGCAATAACTCATCAAGTATGGCTGCTATTAATAATCCATAAAGCCCAAACCCCAAGGGTATAGCCAATGCATAAGCAAGCGGGACAGAGAACAACCAAATTACTGCAATACTGGAAACCGACGTAAAGGTTGCATCACCCGCACAGCGCAAGGCACCTCCCACAACAATATTTACCGTACGCCATGGCTCGGCCAAAAAACTCAATGCAAATGCCCATACACCGATCGCAATAACCTCTGGGTCATTGCTAAACATTTTCAAAATAGATTGATTGAATACCAACCACATAAGCGCCAAGGTTGTTGTGCCTATAAGTGCTATTTTCAAACTCTGTTTTAGTTGCTTATCAACCAAATCGAATTCTTTGCGCCCTACTCGCTGAGCAATAATGGCTTCGGTCGCCATGCCTAGTGCAATGGAAATCATTAAACAAAAGAGAAATGTATTGTAGGCATAGACTTTTACTTTTAACGCGAGATCGCCCACCTCCGCTGCAATCCAGTTGAGTGCAATCATATAAGCCTGAAATGACATAGGTTCAAGTACAGAGGGGGCGGCAATCATAAGTACAGGAGCCATTAGTACTGAAAAGTTTTTCCAGCCCTCATGTAGCGGGATATGAATACGCAACTTGAAATGCACAATCACAACGACAAATAATAAACTCGCCCCTGCTGCAACAATACTGGCAATAGCAACACCCACAACACCGCTAGGCGGAATCCCCATAAACCCATACACCGCAATCGCATTGCCGATTATATTCACTCCAAATAAAATAATATTGCTATAGGTGTTCCATTGCGGCTCACCATATATATTCAAAATTGTTTGATAGATAACACGGCAACCCCACAGCGCCACCATCCACCCGATAATCGACAAGTAGGTGCGCGCGTGCTGCTCGACCTCACCGCTTAATGACATAGCAGAGGCAACCCATGGGCCGCCATGGTTCACCGCTAATGCGGCGATTAAGGCAAGTACCACAACAAAAATTGCATAGGCAGCGATAGTGGCATTACCGCGAAGGTAATCATTCGCTCCGATACGCTGGCTTGCGATGCTAGCACCAGCAAACGCGCTCACAATTAAAAAAGCATTAGCCACAAACACCAGAGGCGTGATTGCACCAACAGCCGCCGCTGCACTATCTGAAATACGACTTAGAAAATACATATCGATCAGCGGAATCGTGTAAGTCACTGCCTGATCGAGAAACATAGGGCGACTCATGCCCCAAATGCCTTTATCTAATACTCGGCTTTGCGGCATGGGTTTATGTGCAGGTTTCATAGTGATTAACTACAAGAGATGTACGTAAATAGCTAAACCCGGCGCACCGGGTTTAGAGTTGAAGTAACTATTGTATGACGCGCGTTGTTGCAGAGTATTACTAGAAAACAATCATTACGCCGCTTCGCGCAAAACAACTGCCGGTGGTGTTGTAACTGTGTGGCGGCAACAGATATAGCCCAATGCTGAAACAAATACCGCGCCACTCAGCGGCGATATCAACCAGTAAATATAGTGGGGCTGCATCGGAGTTTCCAGAACGAAAGTCTGCAGGCTAATTAATAATATTTCGGTACCAATAATAGCAATCAGCCCTGCCAGAAAACCGAGTATGGCGAACTCCGCACAAATACTGCCCACAATCATACTCCGGGGGCTACCCAAGGCTCGCAACAATCCTGCCTGCTGTTTACGCGCAGCAATACTCCCCATCACTGCCGCAAGCAACACCAAACAGCCGCCGATCAGCGTTAACCAGAGCACCAGTAAAACACCATCACTTACCTGATTAATGATACTGCGGATTTGGCCAATAATGCGATCCAACTCCATCACCAAAATAGTGGGGTGATCCAACAACAACTTGTTAATGACCGACTTCTGATCGGCTGGCAAATAAATACTGGTGATAAACGTTGGTGAATAGGCATCTAATGACCCTGGCTCAAAAATGAAAAAGAAGTTGGGCCTCATGCTGCGCCAATCCAAACTACGAAAACTGGCAACTTCTGCGTCGAGCAATAATCCACCAAATGAAAACTGTAATTTATCGCCGATGTTTAGCCCTATTTCTTTAGCGGTATCCACTTCTACTGACACACCCGGCAAATTAGCCGCACTGCGCTGCCATTTATCCCACCACAAACCAGTGATAATTTTATTATCCTCTGCCAAAGTGTCTGACCAAGTGACATTTAATTCACGCCGCAATGCGTTTGCAACCGAGCGCTGCTCCTCTGTTGTTTCTACGCCGTTGATATGAGTCAAGCGCGCACGCATCATTGGGTAAAGTGGTTCGGGGCGAACCTGATTTTCAGCCAGAATCGCTTGCACATCTTGCAATTCAGCAGGGGGAATATTGACGAGAAAATGATTGGGCGCTTCATCTGGTACTTGCACCTTCCACTCCTCAATCAAGGAGGTGCGTACAATCGTTAGTGTAAACAACAGCATAATCGCAATAGAAAACACCAAAATCTGTACCAGGCTTTGGCCACGCTGACGCTGTAAATTGGCAAATGCCAAACGCCAGAAACCACCCAAGCGCAATACCATTTTTTTACTCAGCAACAACAACCCATAAGCCGCGGCAATGGTAATAAGAATCACGGCCAGCAATGCGCCGCTAATACTTAACGCCAACTCGATATCACGACTAAATAAAATTACCAACACCAATACAGCCAACAGTGCAAGCAATGCTTGCAACCAAACCTGCGGCATGTTGACCGCCAATTCACGGCGAAGAATTTTGAGCGGCGGGATAGTTGGTAAATGCCAGAGCGCAGGCAATGCAAAAAAAACCAAACACAATATTCCGCTAAAAAAACTCAACCCATAGGGATAAAAACTTGCCGCACCCAAGCGTATTTGATAAACCTGCTGTAGGCTGACAGCCACAGAGCGTTGCAAAAACTCGCCAATAAATAAACCAATCAGCGACGCGATAATGCCAAGAAAAATAAGCTGCGATACATAAAGTGAACGAATACGACCGGCACTCGCACCGAGACTTTTCATAAGCGCCACTTGATCAGTATGGCGCGCCGAAAACTGACGCGCGGTTATTGCAATCGCAACTCCCGCCAGCAATACCGCAATAACCGCCGATAGCAATAAAAATTGGCGGCTGGTATCTAATGTACGCCCCACCCGCTCTTGAGCGGAGTTAATATCCACCAGTCGTTGATGTTTACTTAGCTGCGGTTTTAAATCATCAATAAAACTCTTCAAGCGATTGTTATCATCCGAGGCAACCAACCATTGATAATCAACCCGGCTTCCTGGCTGCACAACTTGGGTTTTTTCCAAATCAGCAATATTCATTATCAGCCGCGCACCAGTCATGCTAAATGGATTGGCACTGTCAGGCTCACGAATCAAAACACGGGTAATACGCAAGTCGTATTCGCCTACTGCAACCTTATCACCCAATTCAATTTTTAATAGCGGTAACAAACGTGAATCAACCCAAGCTTCGCCAGGATCCGGAATTGCACTGGCAACTTCAATATCAGCAGCATTCATCGCAAATGGAATTTTGCTAACTTCAAATTGACCACGCAGTGGATAATCTTGGTCTACCGCTTTTACCGACGCAAGATGCATTTCATCGCCAGCAAATACCATAGACGAAAATAATGCCGAACGAGTGTGTTTAATCTCTGCCTGTTCCGCAACTGTATTCCAAGCGTTGTCGTGTGGTTTTGAGCCACGCACAATGTAATCTGCACCCAGCACACTATTACTTTCACTGATCAAGGTGGTTTCCAGTCTATCAGTAAAAATAGCGATGCCGCTCAAGACCGCAACGGCGAGCATTAATGAAAACCCTAAGAGTTTTAATTCGCCGCTACGCCAGTTACGTCGTAATAAATTAATTGCCAATTTCATCGCTATTACTCCCGTCCGGAAACCAAAGCACCGGCCGCCAATTCAATACGACTTTGACACAACTGCGCCAAACGCTCCTCGTGGGTGATAAAAACCAGCGTCGTTCCCTGCGCACTATTCAAGTCAAATAAAAATTCGATAATACGTGCACCAGTTGCGCTGTCCAAATTTCCGGTTGGCTCATCGGCAAATAACACTTTAGGCTCACTCGCAAAAGCACGGGCAATTGCCACCCGCTGCTGCTCACCACCCGACAACTGTTGCGGGTAATGTTGCAATCGCTGCTCCAGACCAACACGCTGCAAGAACTCGCGTGCTTTACTACTTGCCGCTTTATCGCCGCGCAGCTCCAGCGGCAGCATTACATTTTCATGAGCACTTAATCCGGGCAATAACTGAAATGATTGAAATATAAATCCCACGTTGCCGGCGCGAACTTTTGCACGCCCTTCCTCGTCTAACAGAGAGAGGTTGTGCCCATTAAGAATTACTTCACCTGTACTCGGCACATCCAAACCGGCAAGAATGCCCAATAAAGTTGACTTACCAGAACCTGAGGCACCGGTTATCGCCAGCGATTCACCAGCATTTACGGTAATTGAGATGGGATGAAGAATCCTTAAGGTTCCTTCTTGCGTATTAACTTCTTTGGTAACTGAATTTGCTTGAACCATAGCAACAGCAGACATAATTAAGTAACCTTTATCCGATGAGTAGTCTGGATGATTGTTTAACCCAGATGAGAGAACGTTCAGAAACACCAATAAGTCCATTCTATGGGCATAGGATTTTGATAACCATGAACAAACTGAAGATTTACCTGTTTTTACTCCTGACAATTGTCATCAGTGATGTGTATGCCCAACAGCCGACTAAAGTTTTGGTCATGGGTGACAGCTTAAGTGCGGGCTATGGCATAGACATTGAGAAAAGCTGGGTCAGCTTGCTTGAAAAAGAATTAACGAAAAAAAATGATGTGCAGATCATTAATGCCAGTGTGAGTGGCGAAACCAGCTCTGGTGGGAACAACCGCTTAGGCGCACTGTTAAATGAACACAAACCGGATATCGTCATATTGGAACTGGGGGGGAATGATGCCCTACGTGGTCAACCGCTAAAACTGCTCGAAAAGAATTTACAAGCCATGATTGATTCCAGTAAAAAAAATAATGCAGAAGTATTACTGACTGGCATGCAAATTCCCCCTAACTACGGAGCGCGCTACAGTAATCAATTTAAAGAGCTTTACCCGAAACTGGCGGAGAAAAATAACATCGCACTGGTGCCATTTTTGCTTGAAGGTATTGGCGGTAGACCAGAGCTGATGCAGCGAGATGGCATTCATCCCACCGCTGAAGCACAACCCATTATCGTAAATAATGTAAAACCAGCACTGGAAAAAATGTTGCAGTAGCTGCTATTCAGCTAGCATAGCTTTCAATGCTTTTTATGGTGCAATAGGCTCAAGATAATCGACCAGCAACTGCAAATTGGATTTACCGCGAAACTCATTGATATCCAATTTAAACGCCGCCCGTACTTTTTGTAGATGGGCATTGGGCCAAAGCGCTGGATCAATATTAAAGGCGATAGCATCAATCAGTTGTTGCCCCTGTGCGTCAACCGCAAGCGTCATTTTTAAGTGATTGGCGCCCACCAATTTTTGTTGCAACAGATAAAACTCACCATCAAAGGTTGGCTCAGGAAAATGCTGCCCCCATGGGCCAGCGTCGCGCAACTGACCAGCCAATTGCAGTGAAAAGTCTGGTGCGGTCAATTCACCGTCACTAATAACAATTGCTTGTAAATCGTCATCATCCAAGTGGCGACGAACTTCTGCATCAAACGCTTGGGCAAAATCATCAAAGTGTTCACGCAACAAACTCATACCTGCCGCCATTGCGTGACCACCAAATTTTTGCAACAAATGAGGATGGCGAGCAGCGACTGCATCCAATGCATCACGAATATGAAAACCGGGCACCGAGCGCGCAGAACCTTTAATTTGACCGTCACCAACATCGGCAAAAACAATTGTGGGGCGATGGTATTTATCTTTGATACGCGACGCCAAAATACCAATAACACCTTGATGCCAAGTCTCATCAAATAAACACAAACCCCAAGGCAAACTCGCGGCATCAGCCTGCAAAGTTTTTTGCAGCATGGCCATCGCCTCTTGCTGCATACCTGTTTCAATTGCTTTGCGGTCGCGATTCAGTTCATCCAGCTGTGCTGCCATTTCACGTGCAAGATTTTCGCTCTCGCACATCAAACATTGAATGCCGAGCGACATGTCATCCAAGCGCCCCGCTGCATTTAAGCGCGGCCCTAACGCGAAACCAAAATCACTCGCAACCAATTTATGCGCTTGTTTACCCGCGACTTCCAACATAGCTTTTATCCCGGGGCGACAAACTCCGGCGCGAATACGCTGCAAGCCCTGAGCGACCAGAATGCGGTTGTTGTAATCCAATGGCACTACATCCGCGACAGTACCCAGTGCGACCAAATCCAAAAAACTCGCCATATTAGGTTCGGTAAAGCCACTTTCTTCAAACCAACCCATTTGCCGTAACTCGCCTCGCAAGGCATTCATTACATAAAAAATAACGCCAACACCGGCAAGATTTTTACTGGGAAACTCACAACCGGGCTGATTGGGATTCACAATCGCATCGGCATCAGGCAGTTCAGCACCCGGCAAATGGTGATCAGTAACGATTACGGCAATCCCCAATTCACGCGCGGCATTTACACCATCGATACTGGAAATGCCGTTATCCACGGTGATAATAATATCCGGCTGCTGCGCAGCCGCAACGGCAACAATTTCTGGCGTCAAGCCGTAACCATATTCAAAACGATTGGGCACCAGAAAATCCACATCCGGCAAGCCCATGGCTTTTAATGCCAACACCGCCAGTGCACTGCTGGTAGCGCCGTCCGCATCAAAGTCACCCACAATGATTATTTTGGCTTGTGCCACAACGGCATCGGCCAAAATACTTACTGCCTCAGGTAAACCTTTGAAATTAGGCTTATGTAAATTCAACAAGGGATATTGCAGCTCGCGTTCACTCAGCACTCCGCGCGCCGCATAAATACGTTGCAACAAAGGATGTACTGCTGCAGTAAATTCAATAGTGGGCGACAGCTCTCGACGACGGATAGCTTTTTGCATAAGTACTTTTTTAACTCAGATAATTAATTAAAGTTTGATTCGCAACAATAAAAAAACGCCGCAGAGACTGCTCCCTGCGGCGTTTGTTAGCACGATAAATAAAAATTATTTGCGCACATTGGCAGCAACAAACTCTTGCACTTTGGCAAGATCTTGCGGCAATACCGTGTAGCGCTCTTCGCGCTCAAATAAATCTCGCATATGGTGAGGCAATACCGGATCTGCGCCCTGCCCTGCTTTACGTACCGCTTCCGGGAATTTCGCCGGATGTGCTGTAGCCAAAATAACCATCGGAATATCCTGACGACGACGGGTTTTACGCGCCGCATCAACACCAATCGCAGTGTGTGGATCGAGCAAATATTCGGTGCGGTCAAACACCGAGCGAATCACATCGATAGTGACTTCATCGCTCACACCATGGCTGGTGAACAATTCGCGCGCGCGCGCCAATGCTGATTCTTTCAGGGTCATGCTGCCGGATTTAAAATCTTCCATCAGCTGACGAATTGCATTGCCATCGCGGTCATACAAATCAAACAACATACGCTCGAAGTTGCTCGACACCATAATGTCCATACTCGGCGACAAGGTGTGTTGCAATTGGTTTTTGCTGTGATCATTACTGCTAATGCAGCGATGCAAAATATCATTGCTGTTAGTCGCAATCACTAACTGGTCAATGGGCAGTCCCATTTGTTTGGCGAGATAGCCAGCAAAAATATCACCGAAGTTGCCAGTGGGAACCGAGAAAGCGATAGGACGATGCGGGGCACCCAATGCCAAGCCTGCATAAAAGTAATACACGATTTGCGCCATGATACGCGCCCAGTTAATCGAGTTTACGGCAACCAGTTGGCGGCCTTCAGGCAGGAATGATTGATCGCCGAAACTGGCTTTCACCATATTCTGGCAATCATCAAAATTACCTTCGAGCGCGATGTTAAATACATTCGGCGCAAGCACGGTGGTCATCTGGCGACGTTGAACATTCGATACACGATTGTTCGGGTGCATAATGAAAATATCGATGTTGTCGCAACGGCGACAACCTTCGATAGCAGCAGAACCGGTGTCACCAGAAGTAGCGCCCATCACTACTACTTTTTGATTGCGCTTTTTCAACAAATGATCGAGTAAGTGACCTAAAAACTGTAACGCAAAATCTTTAAACGCAAGTGTTGGCCCCTGGAACAATTCCAGAATCCACTCGTTGTGACCGGTTTGTACCAGCGGTGCAATCGCATCGTGGCGGAACGTTGCGTAAGAATCCGCGATAATTTTTTTGAAATCTTCATCGCTAACAGCACCAGCAATAAAGGGTTTCATCACGTTAAACGCGAGTTCTTGATAAGACAAACCTGCCCAGGAAGCAATTTCTTCTTTGGTAAATTTTGGCAGGGTTTCGGGCACATACAAACCGCCATCAGGTGCGAGGCCAGTGAGTACCACTTCTTCAAAACTGAGTGCGGGCGCTAGGCCGCGGGTGCTTATGTATTTCAAGATTAGGCCCCTTAATTATTTCAATGCTTCAACACGGATGCGCTGTACCGCACCACTAATTGAGTCCAGCGCTTCAATGCTGCGAATCGCTGCTGTGAGCTTTTTGTCTTGCACTTTATTAGTGAGCAAGATGAGCGGCACAGTAGACTCGCCCTCTGTTGCCTCACGCTGAATCATCGCTTCAATACTGATACCGGAATCACTCAAAATGGTCGCAATCTTTGACAGTACGCCAGGCTTATCCTGCGCCGACATGCGCAGATAATTAGCAGTCTCCACCTCTTCAATAGGCAGAATTGGCTGTGCAGACACAAATTCTGCACCGAAGCCTAAATAGGGAACACGGTGTTCCGGGGATGCCGTCAAGGTGCGCGCCACATCGACAATATCACCGACAATTGATGAACCGGTTGGCTCTGCGCCAGCACCGGCCCCGTAATACAAGGTAGCCCCCACTGCATCCCCCTTGACCAATACCGCATTCATCACACCATCAACATTGGCAATCAAACGCTTTTCGGGAATCAGCGTGGGATGAACACGCAACTCAATACCTTTATCAGTACGACGAGCGATACCAAGGTTTTTAATGCGATATCCCAACTCTTCTGCGTAAGTTACATCTTCGGTGGCAATCTTGGTGATGCCCTCGGTGAATACCTTGTCAATTTCCAAAGGAATACCAAACGCGAGCGACGCCAGAATCACCAACTTATGTGCCGCATCGATCCCCTCAACATCAAAGGTAGGATCAGCTTCGGCATAACCCAATGCCTGGGCTTCAGCAAGCACATCTTCAAAGGAGCGACCTTTGTCACGCATCTCTGTAAGAATGAAGTTTCCGGTGCCATTGATGATGCCGGCCAACCATTCGATATTGTTAGCTGCCAAGCCTTCGCGGATTGCTTTGATGATGGGAATACCACCAGCAACAGCCGCCTCAAATGCAACCGTTACACCTTTGGCTTTTGCGGCCGCAAAAATTTCATTGCCATGATGGGCGATGAGCGCCTTGTTGGCAGTGATGATGTGCTTACCGTTTTCAATCGCTTTAAGAATCAAATCCTTAGCAACGGTAGTACCCCCCATGACCTCAACCAGAACATCAACATCCGGGTTGTTGGCCACATCAAATACATCACGTGTCACATTGTATTTTGAGGTATCACAGTTTGGATTATCGCGGCGCGCACCAATTTGTACGATGGTAATGTCGCAACCGGCACGGGCATCAATCAGCGCTTTATTGCGCGTGAGAATATTTACTGTACCACTGCCCACGGTGCCCAGACCGCAGATGCCAATTCTTACCGGTTTCAAGGTGAATTCCTCGTCAAATGCTAGTGAAAATTACGCCAATACTAAAAAAGACGGCCACCATACTCATGGTGGCCGTCAGTGTCAATTGCGCGGTGAAGGCCGGGTAAAAGAAGTCCCGACCGACCTTCAAAATCTCCGCAAGCGCTTATATACCCAAGGTTTTTGCCAACTCCTCTGGCGGCAAATAGCCAGGCATTAACTTACCATCTGGTAAAAATAATGCCGGTGTTCCGTTAACACCTAATTGGCCACCCAACTGGAATTGTTTTGCAACTGGATTATCGCAAGTTGCGTTAGCTACCGTCTGACCTGCCTTCAGTTTTGTCATAGCATCCAGCTTGTCTTTCGCACACCAGGTTGAAACCAACTTATCTGCCGATGGACTGGGAATTCCTGCACGAGGATAAGCCAGGTAACGTATCTCTATACCCAGATCGTTGTAGCCTGGTTTTTCCTGACCACCCTCATTATAAGTATGCATTTGACTGTGCAATTTACGGCAATAACCACAATCAATATCCGTAAAAACATAAACAACTGCTTTGGCTTTACCTTTTGGTTTGAAGTTAATACTGTCTTTTGCACTTAAACTTGCTAGCGCTTTTTTACGCTCCTCAATGACATAAGGATCTTCAATTTTCGAAAAACCTGTCGCATCAATCCCAAAAATCTCACCTGCTATAAACTTGTCACCTTCAGGTGTCACAAACAACAACGGACCACCGGGAACTTGTACTTGATAAAGCCCTTTAATAACAGCAGGACGTGGCTCGCCAAAATTAATGTCGGGACGCGCTTGGCGCAGCTTTTCCAGAATGGTTTCCTCTGTGGTTTTGCGCTTTAAGAGGTCACCTTGAGCAGACGCTAAAGGTATTGCAACAAATGCACCCAGCGAGAAACCAGCCAAGGCGATAAAACCGAGTTTTTTTAATATTTTTATCATCTATATATCTCTTAAAAAAGTGAAAATAATATGAGGTTAAACCACACCTATTATCAGTCAACCGCGCGGATGGTGTTCAGCATGCTGCTGCTTCATACGAACCTTTGCGATATGGGTATAAATTTGGGTCGTTGATAGATCGCTATGACCGAGCAGCAACTGTACCACACGCAAATCCGCCCCGTGATTCAATAAATGTGTCGCAAAAGCATGGCGCAGGGTATGAGGGGACAAATCTTTTTGAATTCCAGCAACCATCGCCCAATGTTTGATGCGATACCAAAAGGTCTGACGCGTCATAGGCTGCGCACGCGTACTAGGGAATACTATCTCATCAGGCACATTATTCAGCAACACAGGTCGCGCTTCTCGTAAATAGCGAGCCAACCATGCAGAAGCTTCCTCCCCCATCGGGATTAATCGCTCCTTGCTACCCTTACCCAATACCCTAATCACATTTTGGCGAAGGTTAATCTGTGACATCGTCAAATCTACCAGTTCACTAACACGCAAACCACACGCATAAAGCACTTCAAGCATAGTGCGGTCGCGCAGACCAACAGGGTCACCAAGGTCAGGCGCAGCCAGCAATGCTTCGACATCAGCTTCACTCAAAGATTTCGGCAAAGAACGCGATAATTTAGGATTATCAATAAGCGTTAATGGATTTTCTGCCACTTTATTTTCGCGCAACAAATACCGATAAAACCCACGCACACAAGATAGAAAACGAGCCGCTGTGCGACTGGATAAATTCGCCTGTAAGCGCTCACCCAAATACTGCTGCACTAACATGGTATTTACACCGACCAGATCAGCCCCCACGTTTGATAACCAAGAAGCAAATTGCTCAAGATCGCGTCGGTACGATTCCTGAGTATTGCCACTCAATCCTTTTTCCATCCAAATAGCATCTAGATACTCCGCTATCAATTGGGTATCTGCCCCAGATATTTCTGCTTTAACTCCATCACTCATATTCCGACACCACACACCGAAGCACTTTCTTAAAGGACTGTAACGGTTTAAATGATCTCCAGCAACTAATAACATGCCCATAAAAATGCAAAAAGCCGGAACAGTTTCCTGTCCGGCTTTTTACGTACGATGTATTTAACCCACAGGCTAAGTGCACCGCAATAAATCTTATACCAGCTTCTCTTTGATACGAGCAGCCTTACCAGTAAGGTCACGCAGGTAGTAAAGTTTGGCTTGACGCACATCACCACGACGCTTCAGGGTTACGCTGTCGATCATCGGGCTGTGAGTTTGGAAGGTACGTTCAACACCTACACCGTGAGAAATTTTACGCACAGTGAATGCAGAGTTAAGACCACGGTTACGAATGGCAATTACAACACCTTCGTAAGCCTGTACACGCTCGCGATCACCTTCTTTTACTTTCACGTTTACAACAACAGTGTCGCCTGGTGAAAACTCGGTGAGATTTGCTTTCAGTTGTTCGTTTTCCAACGCCTGAATAATTGGGTTACTCATTGATATTCTCCTAAGAGTCTATAGCTTCACAGCTAGAGTTTGTCGTATCAAGGTCACGACGATATTCCGTCAACAGCTTATGCTGCTCCTCGGTTAAATTTATTGCACGCAATAAATCGGGCCTTCTCAGCCACGTTCGCCCTAACGCTTGTTTCAAGCGCCAGCGCCGAATCAGTTCGTGATTACCGGATACCAACACCTCCGGCACACGCATTCCTTCAAAATCTTCAGGACGAGTGTAATGGGGGCAATCCAATAAACCATCCGTAAATGAATCTTGCTCTGCTGAAAGTGCGTGCCCAAGAGCACCTGGAATCAGCCGTGTTACTGCATCGATCAGCACCATTGCTGGCAGCTCACCGCCACTTAACACGTAATCACCGATGGACCATTCTTCATCGATAACTGTTTGTATCAATCGCTCATCGATACCTTCGTAACGACCCGCCACCAACACCATATTGCTGTAGCTCGCCAACTCAGCTACACCAGATTGATCCAGCGTGCGTCCTTGGGGTGAGAGATAGATGACTTTTGCATCATCACCTGCCCAAGTTTTGGCGGCAGCTATAGCATCGCGCAGTGGCTGCACCATCATCACCATACCGGGACCGCCACCAAAGGGGCGATCGTCTACCGTTGAATGACGATCATGTGCAAAATCACGCGGAGTTAGTGTTTTTAATTCCACTAAACCTTGCTTGATTGCGCGACTGGTTATCCCAAAACCGGCAATCGCGTTAAACATGTCAGGAAAAATGGAAACAACCGCAATTTTAAGCAATTGACGATTACCCCTCTCGCCTCACAGCGTTTACGCCAAAATTTTGAGTTTTAAGATAATTTAAAACTCAGGATCCCAATCGACCAGCATTTCGCCAGCATCTAGATCAACAGCTAGCACGAACTGCTCGGGAACATAGGGTATCAAACGCTCGCGCTGATCAATACTCTGTGCATCTGCCGCAACAACTAATACATCGTTTGCGCCAGTTTCCATTAATTTGGAAATTACCCCGAGACGCTGACGCTCACCACTAAACCGGGTAAACACTACCAAACCCTCAAGCTGGCTCCAGTAATACTCACCATCATCTAACTCAGGTAAGAGGTTACGCTCTACTGCAATATCGACTGCAGTGTACTGTGCTGCCAAATCACGATCATCAATACCGACAATATGAGCGACATACGCGTCACCATGAGGTCGGGCCTCATCGATCTCAATTTTTTTAACACCGTGCTTGGTTTTTAAAAACCAGGGCTGGTACTCAAATAAATTATCTTGCGGCTCAGTGTAAGAGTGGATTTTCACCCACCCCTTTACACCATAAACAGCGGTAATTCGCCCAACATTAACTAAATTAGATTCCGCAGACATCAGGCGCCTTCAACTATTTATTTGGCGAGGCAATTAAGCCGCTTTTTTGCTTTCTTTAACCAGCTGTTCAGCGCGTTCAGAGAATTGTGCGCCTTGACCAACCCAGTATTGCAAACGATCCGCATCAATACGCAGACGCTCTTCTTGACCACGAGCAACCGGGTTGAAGAAACCAATGCGCTCAATGAAACGACCATTACGGGCGCTGCGGCTGTTGGTTACGGTCAGATGATAAAAAGGGCGCTTTTTAGAGCCACCACGAGACAGACGAATAGTTACCATTGAGGTCTTCTTCCTGTGTTTACTGGTAAGGGAAAGGCAAGCTTTCCGGTTAAAAATCGTTAGTCGCACAATAAGCTATGCGAAAGGCGCGGCATTTTAAGGGAAAGATATTACTTTGTATAGGGCAATAAACTAATCCAGAGAATTAACCCACCCCATTAGCTATGGGGCGGCAGTAATTCAACCACTAGATCTAGACAAACATATCCGCAAAACGATTAGTGAAAGACAAATCAATCGGCTGGGCAAACCCGGGCAAACACAGCTTATCCAGATCCACAGTAATCAGCGACTCATCAATTAAACCTTCACCAAAATGGTAGATGGTCGCAAAATCACCCTTAAGCGCAGCGGCGTCGTAGGCGACCGAGGCCGCACGCACTGATGCGCGCTTGAGCTGATATTCAGCGAACTTTTCCGCCCCATAACGACAAGCCAGCATCGACTCCACAACGTGAGGCGCAAACACGCTGGCGGTAGCATTATTACCACCAAAGCCTTTTGAGTTCAGAAAAGCAACATCAACCGGCTCATTACGCACCACATCGACCGTCGAAATAGCGAGACGATCCGCAAAAACATCATCAGCAACCTTATCGATAGTCTTAATACCAGGAACAATGCCGTACTTAAAAACACCCAAACTAGTGATCAGCTGCTCACCACTGGCTGCCGATAACGAGTGCCCAACGTAAGCCTTTACCGCAGCCACAGGCCACTTGGTAATGCCAAACACTTGTGCAATCTGATCAAAAATTTGCGATTCGGTCACACGGTTCTGCGGTGTACTCGACCCATGCGCCTGCACCAAAGAGCGTTTTTGAACAGCCTCATCACCAAGAATTGCGCGCACCGATGCCACCGCTTTGGCCATGGTGATGTAATTGCCTGGACCAGGCGCTGAGATAGACTTTTTAAAACCATCCGCATTGATAAACACATCACCCACGGCGCCGTGCACATCAGCCCCCAACTCCATTACCAATGCATCATCCATCAAGACAACATATTGGCTCGCCTCTGCCATAGTAAAACCAGCATTTTCACCAAACGGGCGACTGGTACGACGAGGATCTACCTCATCAACACCGTCCAATTTCTTGAGCTTATCTTCGCTTGCCAGTGCACCCATAGTGGCATAACCGTCGATAATCTCGGCAACAATAGGGGCTTCGGCACAACCAACCAGCGCAACGCGGCATTTACCCGAAGCAATATCATCCGCCGCCGCTTGCAGGTTGTAGAGGAAAGAGGCGCAAGCACCAGTAATGGCGCCGGTCTGCCCTACACTTCCCAGAATGTAGGCGTTCACAAAATCCGCCGGCATAGTATTTAAACCGAGCGGACACTGCTTGGCACTGACACGCCCCCCCTTGAGCCGTGATTGCAATAAACCACCAAAACCATTTTCATCCATCTGACTCATAACATTGCTGGCATAGACACCAACCTGGTCAGGTTTTACCGAATCGATAATTACCTGCCAATCCAAACCGGTTGACTGCAGAGCATCGGAGGCACCAATCACAGCAAGCTGCAGCGCACGCGGATGATAATGGGAGTTGTAGAGTGCGCCAGGATTAAAACCGCGAGGCATTTGACCGGCCGACTTAACCGGTAAATCCCGGTAGCTGTCAAATTTAACACTCAACCCAGTTGGAGAAGTAACGCGAACACGATCAGCGTCAACCTCCTCCACCAACCAATCTGCAGGAACAGGTTCTGGCAGATCGCGCTTACGCATCTCAACGATGAGTGGCGCATCGCCCGCCCCCAAGGTGGCAGACTTCTGCCAATGGGCAGCATCAACATCAAAAAAAGTCTTGTCGATACGGCGAATTAAAGTGCCATCGAGAATTTCTGCGCCAAAACGTGACTCTATGGTAGCAAGATCAATTGGTTCATCGTTTTGGTCGCGATAGCTGCCTTCTACAAAACTAATCAGCCCCATCATGACGGCTAAACCAGCCAGAGTTTCCTGCCGCTCATGAGCATCAAGACTCTCTATTACCATGCGACGATAGGCGTGATGCCCCGAACTGCGACCCGCAGCATTAAATCCACCAAACCCCACAATAATCGGTAGGCGCGCAAGAGACATACAAACTCCAATATCCACAATCAAGAAATTAGCGAGAAGTGTATGGTGATCCCTATACAAGATCACCTTCTTATTTAGTCATTTTTACTGCTAAATTAGCCATGCATACACAAACCCATTCAGATATAGCGGTACCCCAAGCCTTATGAACAATATCCCACCAATAAAAATTCACTTTTTGCTGTGCGAACACATGCTTGCCACCAGCAGTACCCTACCCATGGAGATGCTGTTAGCAGCAGAAAGCGCTGTACGAACCATGTTGGAACCGGAGCAACGGCGAGATATTGAGATACACACCCTCGCGATCACCAATGAACCCATACTGACGCGAACCGGAATGCACTGGCGACCAGACCTGACCATCAATCAGGTTTCACAGAGCGATTTAATTTATATTCCAGGCTTATGGCGCAACCCACGCCCCATTATCAAAAAAAATGCTGCGATAGTGGCATGGCTGCAACAGCAGCATCAAAACGGCGCCATCATTAGCGCAGTAGGCACTGGCTGCTGCTTTCTCGCCGAGGCAGGTTTACTCGACGGCAAAGCAGCCACAACCCATTGGCATTATTTTGACCAGTTTCAAAAGGACTACCCGCAAGTTCAACTCAAACGACAATATTTTATTACTCAAGCGGGCAGTCTCTACTGTGCTGCAAGTGTCAACTCTCTTGCCGACTTGACCATTCACTTTATCCAACGTTTTTTTGGAAAGGAAATAGCCAGCCATGTTGAGCGCCACTTTTCCCATGAGATCAGAAAGTCTTACGAGAGTAGCGGTTTTTTTGAGGCCAACAAAAATCCGCACCCAGATGAACAAATCACCCAGATACAAATCTGGCTTGAAGACAATTATTATCGTGAAATTTTATTTCCGCAGGTATGCGAACGTTTTGGTATGAGCGTGCGTACACTTAACCGCCGCTTCAAAAATGCACTGGGGCAAACACCACTTGAATATCTTCAAAATATTCGCATCAATACCGCCATAGATTTACTAAAAACCAGCAATTTATCAATAGCAGAAATCGCTGATAAAGTCGGCTATCAAGACACCAATTACTTCACCACTTTATTTAAAAAACATCTTGCAACAACACCCAATGCCTATCGCGAAACAGTGCGGGCAAAATTATTCCGCACATAAAAAAACCTCGCCATCGATGGATAGCGAGGTTTTTACTCTTAAATATAAAACTATTTAGACCAAAGAAAAATCAAGCCGCACTCACAGTTGCATCCTCGGGAATACCAGATCCAGCCTGCACAACAGTAAGCTTATCTGCTTCGCGAACACCAATAGGAATAGTGCGTGGCTTCATAGACTCAGGAATAACGCGCTGCAAATCTATGTGCAAAAGCCCATTCTCGTAGTGCGCCGACTTTACTTGCACATGGTCAGCCAACTGGAAGCGACGCTCAAAACTACGCGCAGCTATTCCTTGATGCAAATAAGTACGCTGCTGCTCATCACCCGCCTTGTTTGCAGATATTGTCAGGTTATTTTGATTCACTTCTATGGTTAATTCAGCCTGATCAAAACCGGCAACTGCCATAGTAATTCGGTACTTATCCTCCCCCGTTAATTCAATATTATAGGGAGGGTAACTGGGCTGGTTTTGTTCTGCGCGAGAAAGATTGTCCAGCAGATTCGCCATGCGATCAAAACCAATTGCTGAACGATAAAGTGGGGTGAAGTCAAAATTACGCATATCCGATATCCTCAAATGAGCAATACAAATGTAGCGGCTTATCTATGATCAAGCCATTTCAAAATAGTGATTCTCTATCATCGAGCCATCACGTAACTGAAATGAGGATGTAGAAACAATTTTCAAGGCAACCAATAAATTATTTTCCAAAAATTTTTTCAAATGCCGTTTGTAGCCGAGGATATTCAAATGAGAAACCTGACTGCAGAATTCGCTCAGGCATTACTCGCTGGCTTGCCAACAACAGAGCATCCGCCATTTCGCCAAATAATAACCGCAGCAGCATCGCAGGCATAGGTAACAACGCGGGACGATTTAACTGCTCCGCCAAACGCGCCGTAAACTCACTGTTAGTGACAGGCTCTGGGGCGACAGCATTGTATACGCCGGATGCATCACCATGCTCCAGCAAATAAATAAACAAGCGAATCAAATCATGGCGAGAAATCCACGACATATAATGCTCGCCAGCTCCCATCCACCCCCCAAATCCCCATCTGAACGCAGGCAGCATTTGTTTTAGCGCACCGCCATGACTATCGAGCACGACACCAATTCGGACTATACAAAGACGGGTAAAGTTAGACGCAAACTGCCGTGCAGCCAACTCCCAATCACGACACAACTGAGCAGCAAAACCATCACCAACGGCTGCCGATTCATTCAAGATGGAGCTTCCCGCATCACCATAAATACCTATGGCACTAGCATTAATCACTACAGCAGGGAAAAGCTGCTGATCTGCAAAAAAACGGTACAGTGTGTTCGTAAAATCTATTCTGCTCTGCCGGAATAGTTGCTTTGATTGCTCATTCCAGCGCCTGCCTCCCAGCGACTCCCCCGCCAAATTAATTAAGGCCACAAATGCCACACCTGCAAGTTCGCTTAAGCCACTTACAAGACGAACCTGTTTATTCAAATAACGCGACGCACGCGGCACGTCACGGGTCAGCACCCAAACTTCATATCCATGATCGATGAGCTCAAGACACAGCGCACCACCAATAAATCCACTCCCGCCGGTCACCAATACACGACCCTTATCCAATGAATCATTTTTCATAACAAAGCCTCCACTGCATATCACCCTAATTTAAGCCTTAAGCCTTTGATTTTTATTACCTCAAAACAAATCAAAACGATCACCCTACGCCACCATCTTAAGCACTATATGGCACTAAGATCACAAAGCTCTATAAGAGAGACCAAAATGTTATTAAGAAAATGAGCAGAAAACTTGATATTTATATCAGGATGATCAATATAAGAAGTGAGGGCAACTGAAACCTGCCTAGGCAGTAACAAACCCTCTCAACATAAACGTTAAGGAGCTTTACGATGAAACCTGCTGTCGACGTTGTATATCGTGATTTGGATTCTTCTGCTGCACTCAACGACATCATTACCAAGAAACTCGAAAAACTCAGCCGCTACACCGACCAAATAATTCACAGCCGCGTCGTCCTGGATGCCCCACACCAACACAAACACAAAGGAAAACAATACCGAGCCTCCATTGAGCTCGATATCAAAGGCCATCCTGTGGCGATTACTCAGGATGATGAATCGATTCATGTTGCTGTACGTGATGCTTTTTCCAGCGCTGAACGCAAAGTTAAACAACTTGCCGCACGCCACCGCGATCGCTGAAAAAACAAGCTGAGCCACTGGAACTTTATCTACCTGAAATAAAAAAGGCCGAAATCAATTAAGATTTCGGCCTTTCAGAAAACCTACAAATTATTATTTTGTGGCTTCAAGTTGTGCAGATTTTTTGCCGATCAACACATTCAAGTTGGATAAAGACTGGATGTGACTGTAGATCAATTCCAAGCCATCCTTTTTGAACAAATCCAAAGCATCTGCATCACTAAGTGCTTTAAGCTTTTCACGCTTAACCACATAAAAACCCATTAGGTTCATATTGGCATCTTCACGCCCCTTAAAGGTAATATTGGCTTGCATAGGCTCAAGTAAATCGAGTTCATGCAGACGCTTACAAAATACCTTGGTCATTTCAGCGCGATATTGATAATCCTTAAGGAACTCCACAACCTCTTTCAAATGCGCGCTTTGCTCACCATTCTCTTCAAACAGCTTACGTCCCTTGCTGCCGTCTTTGATCACTGTTGCGCTATCCGCATCAATGCAAAGCGCCATAGTATCAGCTGCTTTATCGCCCCCCAATACAAATGGATAGCGACGAATGAATGCAGGAATGTAGCGAGAAGTAAATTGATTCTTTTCATTTAGAACCAGATTTTCGCCCTCTTTCAGCCCCATAATAGCTAGAGGAATATACTCACCTTCATTGGCGGTTGCCGAAAAAACAATAGGGAATTCAGCGGCAGCAAAAGGAATTTCTGTGGCCAGAACCGGCACAGAAATCATGTGCGATACAAAAGAATAATCTTCAACTTGTACCGACCAGTTACGATGAACTTCAGATGACAGTGGTTGAATGTTGTCATAAATCATTAATTGCTTTGCCACGAGAATACCTCTATTTATTTTCTATGCAGGGAGTTAGCGATAAACAATACGAGAATGCATGTTAGCACTTTGAGGAAAGACTGCCACTAGAATTGGCACAGTGAAGCACGGCTATAACAGGAGAAGAAAATTCTGACAATAAAAAAGCCGCTTATAAGCGGCTTTTTTATAAAACTAATTGGTCGGAACGGCGGGATTTGAACCCACGACCCCTACACCCCCAGTATAGTGCGCTACCTGACTGCGCTACGCTCCGATATTTTCTGTCGCCCCAGCAGTTCGAGCCGTCACGAAGAGGATCGGCATAATACCCGAATTTATTACCAATGCAATCGTAGTTTTAATAATTAGCATTGGCATTGGTGAAATCAGATATTTCACAATCAAAACGATTATGAATTCACCAAATAGATAAGTTTGAAGTACTTTATTTAACCTTCAATAAATCAAGCAAGTGCTCCAAATCATCGATCATGCGCACTACTAACTGATTGAGCTGGCCAGAGCTGGAGCCATTATCCTCATTAGTCATCTGCAGCCGGGCACCACCAATAGTAAAACCCTGATCATATAAAAGACTGCGAATTTGGCGGATAGTTAATACGTCCTGCCGTTGATAATAGCGACGATTACCGCGCCGTTTAACCGGATTTAATTGCGGGAACTCTTGCTCCCAGTATCTTAAAACATGCGGTTTAACTGCACATAACTCACTGACTTCACCAATAGTGAAGTAGCGCTTACCGGGTATTACGGGAAGTTCGTCGTTATGACTCGGTTCCAACATAAGCTTCTACTCGTGCCTTAAGTTTTTGTCCTGGGCGGAAAGTGACCACACGCCGAGCGCTAATAGGAATTTCCTCGCCCGTCTTGGGGTTCCTACCAGGACGCTGACTTTTATCGCGCAATTCAAAATTGCCGAAGCCAGAAAGTTTGACCTGCTCGTTATTTTCCAAAGCATGGCGGATCTCTTCAAAGAAGAGCTCCACCAATTCTTTGGCTTCACGCTTATTGAGTCCGAGATCCTCATAAAGTTTCTCGGCCAAGTCTGCTTTGGTCAGAGCACCGTCCGACATAGTTATTATTCCCTATCTGAGGGTGGCGGAAAAATTCGCCCCCAGATACTGAACAATCGAGTCAATGGAGGCGTTGATCTCATCTTCATTAAGAGTGCGTGAAGGATGCTGAAAGGTCAACCCCATAGCGACACTTTTTCTATGTGGATCAATACCTTTGCCCATATATACGTCAAAAACCTTTAAGTCGATAAGGTGTTCACCCGCCTGCTCTTTAACCGCCGCCAAGAGCTTGTCAGCAGCCAAATCGCGATCGACCAACAGCGCCAGATCGCGGCGCACCTCAGGGAACTTGGACAGGGAAGTAAAGGCCGGGATTCGCGCCTTTAACAACGAACTGAGACGCACTTCAAACAAATACACCGACTGAGGTATATCCAGCTGCCGCTGCAAGCTTGGATGCAATGCCCCGACTACTCCCTGCCACTCGCCATCGCGATAAATCGCTGCCGTCTGGCCAGGGTGTAATGCGGAATGATTGCCCGGCTTAACAGTGAATGCTGATTCATCACCTGTTAGTGCCAGCAGTGATTCAAGATCCCCCTTGAGATCAAAGAAATCCACTAGCTCGGCAGCATTAGACCAGGACTCAGGCGCGCGACTGCCATAGATCAAACCAGCAAGCATAGCCTCCTGTTTAAGACCATCTGCTGACGGAACAAAACGCAACCCCGATTCAAACAAACGCACACGGTTCTGTTGGCGATTGAGGTTGTTGCGCAACACGCTGACCAAACCTGGCATCAAACTGGTGCGCATTGCTGCCATATCAGCGCTGATGGGGTTACGCAACACAACCGGTGACGTTTCCGGATCAAACAATGCGGATAACTTCGGCTCGATAAAGCTGTAGGTAATCGCCTCTTGATAACCGCGTGCGATCAGCTGATTGCGCAGAGCTGGCAACCCCATTTTCGCTTCGGGGTGAGGTTCGATATCCAGAGGTGCAGCAAGGCTTCTTGTTGGCAAACGGTTGTAGCCATATACGCGCGCCAGCTCTTCAAGCAAATCTGCTTCGATGGAAATATCAAAGCGGTAGCTGGGAACAGCAAACACCCAGCCTTCTGCGTTTTGCAACAGCAAAGTCAAACCTAACCGGGCAAGAATATCGACGACCTCGTTGTCCGCCATCTCCAGACTCAGGCCACTAAAAATGCGGGCTTTACGTAAGGTGACCTGGCGCTCTTGTGGCAAATGCTCGTTGGTGACATGAACAACAGGACCCGCTTCACCACCAACAATTTCCAGCAGCAAAGCGGTGGCACGCTCAATAGCATCCAACTGCAAGCTGTAATCCACACCGCGCTCAAAGCGATGCGAGGAATCGGTGTGCAAACCGTAAGAACGAGCACGGCCAGCTATCGCCAGCGGATTAAAGAAGGCACTTTCCAAAAAGATATCGCGCGTAGTTCCTCCTACCGCACTTTGCTTACCACCCATAATGCCAGCAATAGCCAAGGCTTTTTGTTGGTCGGCGATAACCATGGTATCGGCATTGAGTTTGATCTCCTGCCCATCCAATAATTGAATCGATTCACCCTGCTGCGCCAACCGCACATGAATGGCACTGCCGAGTTTGGATAAATCAAATGCGTGCATAGGCTGGCCCAATTCGAGCAGCACATAGTTGGTCACATCAACCACGGCGTCGATACTGCGCAACCCTGAGCGAAACAACTTATCTTGCAGCCAAGCCGGACTTGGGCGAGTGATATCAATATTGCGGATGACACGGCCGACGTAGCGGCTACAAGCGAACCCCGCTTCAAGATGCACGGGGAAACTGTCGGTAATGGATGCAGCTACAGCAGGGATTGCCGGCGCAGTGACGGGAGCGCGATTCAATACACCAACCTCGCGTGCAACACCTTTAACACTCAAGCAATCGCTGCGATTCGGAGTCAAATCGACTTCGATCAACTTGTCATCAAGGTTCAAATATTCGCGCAGATTAACGCCCACGGGAGCATCGGCGGCCAATTCCCATAAACCGGTATCATCATCGCCCGCTTTTAACTCGGTTTGGCCACAAAGCATCCCAAATGATTCAACGCCACGCAGCTTCGCCTTTTTAATCTGGAAGTCGCCCGGTAATTGCGCACCGATAGTGGCAAAGGGGATTTTGATCCCAACACGCGCATTAGCTGCACCGCACACAACCTGACTAAGACCATCGGGCAGGCCAGCTACCTGGCATACACGCAGTTTGTCGGCATCGGGATGTTGTTCACAGCCAACAATCTCGCCAACAATTACGCCGGTAAAATCACCAGCGACAGATTCCACCGCATCAACTTCCAAACCAGCCATAGTGAGCTGGGCGACTAATTCATCGGTACCTATGGCTGGGTTAACCCACTCGCGCAGCCAGGATTCACTGATTTTCATATTTCATTCATTCCGTTAAAACTGTTTCAAGAAGCGCAAGTCGTTCTCAAAGAACAAACGCAAATCGTTTACGCCGTAGCGCAACATCGCCAAGCGCTCTACGCCCATACCAAATGCAAAACCGGTATAGGTTTCAGGATCAACACCACTGGACTTAAACACTTCCGGGTGAACCATGCCGCACCCGCCCACTTCTAGCCAGCCAGTGTTTTTACACATGCGACAGCCTTTGCCACGGCATTGCGTACACTGGATATCCATCTCGGCTGATGGTTCGGTGAATGGGAAATAAGATGGGCGGAATCGTACCGGAACATCAGCCTCAAAGAACGCCTTCAGGAATTGATCCATGGTGCCTTTGAGATCGGCAAAACTGATATTTTTATCGACCACCAACCCCTCAACCTGATGAAACATCGGCGAGTGAGTCACATCAGAATCGCAGCGATAGACACGACCAGGGCAAATCACGCGAATCGGTGGCTGTTTGTTTTCCATGGTGCGCACTTGCACAGGTGATGTGTGGGTGCGCAATACGTGAGTATCATCCACATAGAAGGTATCGTGCATCGCCCGCGCGGGGTGATGGGATGGAATATTGAGCGCTTCGAAGTTGTGATAGTCATCTTCGATTTCAGGGCCCACTTCAACGCTATAACCGACAGCAGCAAAGATTTCTTCGATGCGCTGCAATGTACGAGTTACCGGATGTAATCCGCCGGTGTGCTGACCACGGCCTGGCAAAGTCACATCAACTACTTCGCTGGCGAGCTTGGCGTTAATCGCTGCCTGCTCTAACAATTCTTTGCGCACATTAAGCGCGTCCTGTACTGCATCTTTAGCTTTGTTGATTTCAGCACCAGCAGCAGGACGCTCCTCTGCCGATAATTTACCCAACGTTTTCATCAACGCGGTAATGCTGCCATTTTTGCCGAGATAATTCACACGCACTGTATCCAGCGCAGTCAGATCTTGGGCATCGGCGACGAGTTTGAGCGCTTCTTGGGTAAGCGCAGCGAGATTTTCCATCTGCTTTTCCAGTACGAATCGTTAACTATCGAATAAATACAGCCATAAAAAAAGGGAAGAACCCTAAAGCTCTCCCCTTTCATCGCGTTCACACAAGCCCTTGCGGGCTTGAGGTTGTTGGACGATTAAGCAGCCAGAGCTGATTTAGCCTTCGCAACAACAGCAGCAAATGCTGCTTTGTCATATACAGCCAGATCAGCCAGTACACGACGGTCGAGAACGATGCTCGCCTTTTTCAAGCCAGCAATCAATTGGCTGTAGGACATGCCTTCAGCGCGCGATTGGGCATTGATACGAGTGATCCACAAAGCACGGAAATTACGCTTTTTAACGCGACGATCGCGGTAAGCATACTGACCAGCTTTGATAACCGCTTGTTTGGCAACACGGAATGTACGCGAACGTGCACCGTAGTAACCTTTAGCAGCTTTTAATACTTTCTTGTGACGACGACGCGCCTCTACACCACGCTTAACACGGGCCATATTACAATCCTCTCAAAATTAATAAGCGCTATTAGATAGCACGGAACAAACGTTTTACGCGTGGTACATCGGCTGCATCAACGATGCTAGTGCCGCGCAGTTGGCGCTTACGCTTGGTCGTCATTTTGGTCAGGATGTGGCTCTTGTTAGCGTGCTTGAATTTAAAGCCAGCGCCGGTCTTTTTGAAGCGCTTTGACGCGCCGCTATGTACTTTAGCTTTGGTTGCCATGTGATAGAACTCCACACATATAGGTAAATAATATAAATAATCAAGGCAGCTAAAAGCCCGACTATTTTCTCTTTTTGGGGGCGATCACCATGGTGAGCTGCTTACCTTCCATTTTGGCAGCCTGCTCTACGGTGCCCATTTCTGCCAGATCGGTCTCGATGCGCTGCATCATTTCCATCCCCAGCTCTTGGTGGGCGAGTTCGCGACCGCGGAACTTTAAGGTTACCTTGGCCTTGTCCCCATGCTCAAGGAAGCGCATCAAAGCCTTTAATTTGACTTGATAATCCGCTTCCTCCGTCCCTGGGCGAAATTTCATTTCCTTCACCAGCTGCTGCTTTTGTTTCTTTTTCGCAGCGGCTTTGGTTTTCTTGATTTCAAACAGATGCTTGCCGTAATCCATAATCTTACAGACTATTGGATCGCTATCAGCAACGATCTCCACCAAGTCAAGGGTAGCGGCTTGCGCCTGCGCCAGTGCATCGCTCAATGCGACGATACCGACCTGCTCACCCTCTGCGTTGATTAAACGAACCTGCTTGGCTTCGATCTGATCGTTGATCCGCGCTTTCTTAGAATTGCCTTTGGCCGCGGGAGCGTTATCTCGTTTGATAGTTGTATCTCCAGTAAATTAATAGAAATAAATCTTTTTTCGCTTTAGCGACTTTTTGGTCAAAAAACTTTCTTTTAAGCAGAAATATTTCGACCTCGACGCGCTATATCGGCGGTCAAGTGCGCGATGAAAGCTTCCAGATTCATTACACCCAAATCTTGTCCGTCCCTTGTACGAATCGCAAGTGATTGATTTTCAACCTCTTTATCGCCAATGACGAGCAGGTAGGGAACCCGCTGAATTGTGTGCTCGCGGATTTTAAAGCCGATCTTCTCATTTCTCAAGTCCGGAATGACGCGGAAGCCCTTTTCACGCAAGGCTTTTTCTACCATTTTGACGTAATCGGCCTGATTATCGGTGATATTCATGACCGCCACCTGAGCTGGCGCCAACCAGGTTGGGAAGGAACCCTCATAGTGCTCGATCAAAATCCCCAGGAAACGCTCGAAGGAACCGAGAATAGCGCGATGTAACATCACCGGACGTTTACGCTGATTGTCTTCTGCGACATATTCCGCATCTAGGCGCTCGGGCAATACATAATCGAGCTGGATAGTACCGCACTGCCATGAACGGCCAAGGGCATCTTTGATCTGATATTCGATCTTCGGACCATAGAAAGCGCCTTCACCCGGCAACTCTTCCCATTCCAGACCAGCAGCGCGCAGCGCCGTGCGCAGCCCCTCTTCCGCCTTATTCCAGGTATCCAAAGTACCGGCGTACTTTTCAGGACGAAGGGACAATTTCACCGCGATATCGGTAAAACCAAAATCGTCATAGATGGACTTGAGCATCTGGTTAAAAGAGGCAACCTCAGAGACGACTTGCTCTTCAGTACAGAAGATATGCGCATCGTCCTGCACAAAACCGCGCACACGCATAATGCCGTGCAGTGCACCGGAAGCTTCATTGCGATGGCAAGAGCCGAATTCCGCCAGACGCAGCGGCAAGTCTTTGTGTGAACGCAAGCCGTGGTTGAAGATCTGGATATGACCGGGACAGTTCATCGGCTTAACTGCAAAATCGCGCTTTTCCGATTCAGTGGTAAACATGTTGTCACGATAGTTTTCCCAGTGGCCAGATTTCTCCCACAGGGTGCGATCCATAATCATTGGTGTTTTGACTTCTTGATAACCCCAATCATTTTGTTTGGCACGCATGTACTGTTCGATTTGCTGCCACAGAGTCCAGCCTTTGGGGTGCCAAAACACCATGCCCGGTGCTTCATCTTGCAGATGGAACAAATCAAATTTCTTCGCCAGTTTGCGGTGATCGCGTTTGGCGGCCTCTTCCAGCAAATTCAAATAGGCTTTTAATTGTTTGGCATCGGCAAATGCAGTGCCGTAGATGCGCTGCAACATTTTATTGTTGGAGTCACCACGCCAATAAGCGCCGGACGTGCGCATCAATTTAAAGTTCAGGCAGAAGCGCATGTTGGGCACGTGGGGGCCACGGCACATGTCAACGTATTCCTCATGGTGATAAAGACCCGGCGTTGCATCTTTAGGCACGTCGCGATCCAGAATCTCCAGCTTGTAAGTCTCGCCACGCGCTGAGAAAACATCATAGGCTTCTTGCCAGCTGACTTTCTTTTTCACTACGTCGTATTCGGTTTTGGCCAATTCCAACATGCGCGCTTCCAAACGGGCGATATCCTCGTCGGTCAGCTTCTGCTCAAGGTCGATGTCGTAATAAAAGCCGCTGTCGATGGTTGGGCCGATCGCCATTTTCACATCGGGAAACAGTTGCTTGATTGCATGACCGAGCAAGTGCGCGCAAGAGTGACGAATAATTTCCAAACCGTCTTCGTCTTTCGGGGTGAAAATCACCAGATCCGCATCTTCAGTGATCATGTCATGGGCATCGACACGCTGACCATTCACACGGCCACCGAGTGTGGCTTTAGCCAGACCAGCGCCGATAGAAGCAGCAACTTCATAAACAGAGACGGGATTATCGAAAGGACGTTTGGAACCGTCGGGGAGAGTAATTACAGGCATGGTAGATCCTTGTCAGTGGTGGCCCCTACGAAAGGTCACGTGATTTTAAGAAAGTAAAAAGTAGGCAAAAACTAAACCCCGCACCTACGATTGTGCGGGGCGACGAGTATAGGGGAGCTTAAGGAGCAGAGGCAACCTCAGCGGGATGACAAGACCAGCCAGCGATTGCGCCATTTAAGTGCTGCAACGCATAGTGTGAACAGTAAGCAGGCAGCCAAGGCGATAAGCACTTCGCGCAGATGCGGTGAAAAAATCACCGTATAGCCCTGCCCTTTGATAAGCGATGAAAAACTGGATACTGCAAAAGGCATCCAGAATAGCCTGAATGTTTGCCACGGATTTGCGAAGGGCGATTGGCCATTGCTGACACTCAACATCAACGCAATACCAATCACCACACTGATTCCCAGCGCATTAATCCAGATTTTGGGATTGGGATCAAAATGGAAATAGACGGTAACGAAATACCAGATGAGGTAATACCAAAGCACCATTTTCCCGAACGGTAAACGAGAAAAATAACACAATAACGCCGACATATGCCCAATAACCTCCTCTGGATTTATAGCTGCTATTCGCAGCGCCTAAAAATACCAGCAGAAAAAGTGCCAGTTCATCCCTAAATTAAAGATTCCAACCACCACCAAGGGATTTATACAATTCCACTGCGGCATTTAAACGGGACATTCGCTGTTGCACCAGAGAATCCTGTGCCTGAAACAAACTGCGCTGAGCCTCCAGAAGTGATAGCAAATCATCTGTTCCTTCACGGTAACGTGCTTCAGACAAACGCAAACTGCGTGCGGCATTGGTGACTATTTCCTGCTGGCTGATCTCCTGCCTGGCACTGATATCAGTGGAAACCAAAGCGTTATCTACCTCTTGCAATGCAATTAAAATCGCTTTGTGGTACTGCAAAACCAACTCTGCGCGACGAGCTTCGCTCAAACGCCTTTGATTGACCAAGCGCCCCCCGTTAAAAATAGTTTGCGCTAGCGACAGAGTCCATCCAGAGGCTTGTGTTGCCGGGTTAAGCGCAAATAATTCACTCGCCGATTTACTCGCACTGGCACTAAAACTAATACCTGGCAATAGCGCTGCACGTGCCGCATGAATATCTGCATCAGCCGCTGCCAAATCAGCTTCGCGCGCGGCCAAATCCGGGCGACGCGCAATCAACTCCGCCGGTGTACCGGGTGTAATTTGCGGCACAGCTACTGCGAGTAAATTTTCTGCAATCAGCACAAATTCTTGTGGCGTTTTTCCCAACAAAATTGCAAGGGCTGATTGCGTTTGCCGCGCTTGCAATTCAAGCGGAAAAAGTGCTGCTCGCTGCGATAGCAGGTTGTTTTTTTGTTGCGCCACATCAGCAGCAGTGGCTGCACCATTGCGAAAACGTGCATCAACTATGCGCTGCACACGCTCGGCAATAACGATATTTTTTTGCGCCGTCACGATGCGCTCCTGCAAGGCCAACCATTGAAACCAACCGCTGGCGATAGCCGCTTTTATGCTCAGCGCAGCCGCATCCTGATCATAACGTGTTGCGTCAAAACCCGCTTTAACAGCAGACCTATTGGCAGCCAACCCACCCCATAAATCCACCTCGTAATTCACTCCAATACTGGCACGCATGGATTCACCACGTTCACTTCCCTGCCCATCCGCTTTAGTGCGCGACTCACCGGAAGATGCAGTGGCAGTTAATGACGGAAACAAAGTCGCGTTGGCAATGCGCATTTGCAATTCAGCTTGACGCACACGCTCGGCAGAGATCAGTAAGTCGGGGCTTTGTTGCTGCGCAAGCTGGATTAATTCATTTAGTGTTGGCGATGCAAATGCCTGCCACCAATCACTGTCGATTTGGATTGCGGCGGTAGTATTAAGCGTTACAGAATAAGCATTAGCATAATTAATGAGTGGCTTTTCTGATGGGGCAGCACTGCATGCTGACAACAGCATCATGCAGGAAGCCAGTGCAATTTTTTTACTGAACAAGTACATAAACTACTCCGATGCCAAAGCGGTAACAGGATCAAGCCGAGCCGCTTTCCGCGCAGGTAAATAGCCGAACAGCAAACCAGTTAAAAAAGCACAGCTAAATGCCATCACAATCGGTGTCAATGAATAGGCAACGGTTGTACCCAAATAACTTACCAACATGGCCACACCCAAGCCCAGTGCCACACCCAGCACTCCACCAAGCGCAGACACCACCAATGCTTCAATTAAAAATTGTTGCATTATGTGGCGGGTGCGCGCACCGGTGGCCATGCGAATACCAATTTCGCGAGTACGCTCGGTTACACTAACCAGCATGATATTCATTACACCAATGCCACCTACCAGCAGTGAAATAGCGGCGATAGAACCCAACAAAACTGTCATGGTATTTTGTGTTTCAGAGACCATATCAATCAGCGATGACATACTGCGAATTTGGAAATCTTCAGTGCCGTGCCGTTCCATCAATAACGCATGTACACGAGTTTGCACAGCCTCCATATTTTTCTCATCATCAACCGAGATTGTTATGTTGCGCAAAAAGCGCTGACCAATCACCCTTAAGCTACCGGTTTTAAACGGCACAAAAACCTTATCATCCTGATCCTGGCCACCAGGGTCAGCGCCACGCTCACTCATAACACCTATGACTTGAAATAACACATTATTGATAATAATAAATTCGCCAATCGCATCTTGTTGTGGAAATAATTTAGTGGCTACTGTTTTTCCCAACACCACCACTGTCGCATAATTTCTATCATCTTCTTCGCTAAAGAAAGTTCCTTGGGCAACATCCCATTTTCGCGCGTGAGGGAATTGTGCCGCCGTAGCATTTACTTCTGTGGTGTGATCCACATTGCCATAACGCAAGGTAAACTGACCGTTTAGCTCAGGCAATGCAGCGGCAATATTGGGCAGTGCTGCAATCGCATCCACATCTTCCGGCACCAAGGTTACCGAGTCCCAGCGGAAACGTTGTGTCGGCCCACCCGGCCGCACCAATAACAAATTGCTACCCATTGCGCTAATACTGTCTACCACGGATTTTTTAGCACCATCACCAATGGCCATCAAAGTAATTACCGAGGCAACGCCAATTACAATGCCTAGCAGAGTTAACACGGTGCGAAAAATATTGCTGTGCAGGGAGCGAAATGCCGTTTTAGTTGCCTCAAACAATTCATTGCGCAGGCTGGATTCACCGCGCAACGCATGCTCTTCCAGTGGTGGTTGCGATGGAATTTTTGGTCCGGCATCAGCAATAATTTCGCCATCGCGGATTTCAATCAAGCGCTGGGCATGATGTGCCACTTCCGCATCGTGGGTAATTAAAATAATAGTGTGACCTTGCGCCGATAATTCTTTCAGCAAGCGCATTACTTCTTTGCCGCTGTGACTATCCAACGCGCCGGTTGGCTCATCCGCTAAAATTATCTGGCCACCATTCATCAGTGCACGTGCGATAGATACACGCTGCTGTTGCCCGCCGGACAACTGACCAGGGCGATGATGCAAACGTTCGTGCAACCCGAGTGAACCTAATAATGCAGTTGCCCGTGTGCGGCGCGCAGTAGGCGACAAGCCCGAATAGGTTGCAGGCATTTCCACATTTTCACAGGCGGTTGCACCGGCCAACAAATTGTAACTTTGAAACACAAAACCGAAGGCTTCGCGCCGCAACTGGGCAAGGTCATCAGTACCCAACGCGTTAATATTTTTTCCATCAAAAAAATAATCGCCAGTGGTTGCACGATCCAGGCAACCGAGAATATTCATGAGAGTGGATTTGCCCGAACCCGATTGCCCCATGATGGCAACAAATTCGCCGGGGTAAATTTCCAGGTCTATGCCGTACAATACTTGCGTAGCAAGCTCGCCATTGCGAAAAGTTTTGGTGATACCCGTTAATTTAATCAGCGGTTGAATAGCATTAGGCGTTGTCATTAACGTCTACCCATGCCCATACCAGGGCCACCCATGCGCATACCGGCTGCCGCTTTTGGTTGTGAGGGGCGCGAGCTGCCACTGACCACTTGCTCGCCCTCCGCAACACCTTCAATAATTTCTGCCTGCACACGATTGGTAACACCGACTAACACCTTGCGCTCTTCAAGGCTGCCGTCGCTTTTCATAATATTCACCAGCGCTGGGCGCTGAGAATGCACCGTTTTATCGGCACTTAGGTTTCTGCTATCGATGCTTTCTTTTATTTCAGCACGACGTTTTTTCCACTCGGCTTTTTGTTGTTCCGTGGGTTCAGGGCGATTGGCAGTTTGCGCTTGTGGGCGATCGCCCCGCGGCGATATAAAACTCACCGCCGACATAGGTACTAACAACACATCTTTTGCTTGGGATTCAATAAAAAATACCTGCGTACTCATTTGTGTCATCAGCAAACGATTTTCATTGGGCACATCAAACAGTGCGTTATACAACACCACGTTATTGAGAATTTCCGGCGTCGGTTGAATGCGATCCAACTTGCTATACCAGCGGCGCCCCTGACTGCCGAGTGTGGTGAAATAAACCGGCATAGTTTTACGCAGTTTGCCGATGTCTGCTTCCGACACCTGCGTCTGCACGGTCATGGTTGAGAGATCGGCGATACGCATAATGGTGGGCGCCATTTGATTGGTATTCAATGTCTGCCCTTGGCGCGAGGTAATTGACACCACGGTGCCATCGATAGGTGCGTAAATGGTGGCATAAGTTAAATTAGCGGCTTCTACACGCAAGGTAGATTCCGTTTGTTCAATTTGCGCTTGTAAGGCTTTTAGTTGCGCCTGCGCCGATTTCAAATTGGCTTCTGCCGTTTGCAACGACTCGTTGGTGGTCGCATCTTCTTTGAAAAGATTTTTTTCGCGCTGGTATTTTATATTTGCCAGCGTTAATTGTGCTTCGCGATCCAGCAACTGCGCTTGCTGGGTGCGCAGTGAAGCGCGGGTTGCATCCACGCGCGCGGCATAAACCGTTGCATCGATTTCCGCCAATAGATCGCCGGCTTTTACTTCCGAACCCACATCAACATGCAATTTCTCCAACTGACCGGATACCTGCGCACCAACATCAACATAATCCTGCGGCTGCAAAGTACCGGTAGCAGTGACCAGGTTTTCAATATCACCGCGCGTTACCGCCTCTGTTGTATAAATGACCGCCTCGTCGTCGCTTGCCCACAGGCTACGCCACAAGCCAAACACCACTAGCAATATCAGTAAAAGTGCAACGGCAATATTGCGCCAGGAGTTAAATATTTTTTTAATTGAGGTTTTAACAAGGGAAGGTTTAGCCATGGAAAACAGCATCCGTTAAATGAGTAAGCGGCTTTATTGGTATGAAAACAAAAGGAAAATGCGTGTAAAAATAAAGGGAAATTATAACCTGCACGCACCGACAGAATAGCCGGCAAAGGGAGGGTTTAACAGTTGTTCCACAATCGTCACGGGTGATCGAACATGTTGTGAACAGTTGTTAATAAACGTCGCGACAGTAGCGCTGTTGATCTGCAAGCTGCTCTACTTGCGCGGCCCCCAGAATAGCCACCAAGGCTTCATCTACTGCTTGTGCCATGCCTTGTAAGCTGCCGCACACATAAATGGCTGCGCCCGCTGCAACCCACTCACGGATTGCCTCGGCATGATAAGGCAATAAATCTTGCACGTAACGCGTCTCACCAGACGCTGCGTCACGTGAAAAAACTTTGTTAACCCGGGTCAATAAACCAGTTTCCAACCAATGTTGAATGTCCGCACTGAAAAAATCATCGGCAAAGTGGCTGCGCTCACCAAAAAACAACCAGTGTTTACCGCGCGCGCGCGCCGGGTTGGCCAAATGCGAACGCAACCCGGCAATACCCGTTCCGTTACCAATTAAAATTAGCGGCACCTGTGCTGGCGGCGAATGAAAATGGGGATTAGAGCGCACACGTAAATGGATGATGCTATTTAATTCCGTCTGGGCGGTTAACCAACCCGACCCCAAACCTAACTCGCCACCGGGCGCACGTACCTGACGCACCAATAAATCGAGTGAGCCCTCACTGGGCACGGAAGCGATAGAATATTCGCGATGAGGCAAATCGGAAGAATTGCGCGGGCCTATCTCCACAATATCTCCCGCACACCATAACGCAGCACCGGATTGCGGTTGTGTCAACACAACTCCATTGGTAGGTTGTAATTGTAAATGATAGGCAGGCGCACCGGAGCTTGCAGGATTTATACATTCGCGCGCGATTAATCGCCATTCCTCGTAGGCCGGTTTACTCCAATCGCTAAAATAAGAATTGCCGGAAATTTGCCCCAAATAATATTGCCAATGGCGCAGTGCGCTTTCATCCAGCTTATCCACGCTAATCATGTCTGCCATTGCGTGGGCACCACAATGGTGGAGTGCATTATGCAGCTGCTGCGCAAAACCACAAAAATGCAGGTAACTGGAATCACCCAAGCCTAGGACCAGATATTCCAGTGAACTGAGCGCAGTGGGACTTAACGATTCAAGTGTGCGCGCCACAAAACGATTGCCGTTATCGGGCGCTTCACCCTCTCCGTAAGTGCTGGCAATAATTAATAACTGTTTTATACAGGTTAATTGTTCAACATTGAGTTGATTGAGTGTAATTAATTGAGTGTTTTTACCAGAAGCATTTAATTGCTGCGCCGTTTGCCGGGCGATACGCGCAGCGTTTCCGGTTTGGCTGGCGTAGGCAATTAGTATTACTGCATCATCGGACGAAGGAACAGCAAGCACCTGTTGTTGCTGTAGCTGACGGCGATGTTTTTGCCAGCAAAACCAACAGAACAACAGGTAAATAAAAACTAACGCACTTGCTGCTAAATAACGCACAACTTATTCCGGCAATACTTCAAAGGTAGCAACGTAACTGCCAGCGCGAACGGTGGCTGGTTTTTTGGCTTTATCATCGCGATAGTTGGCGCTTAACCAGTACATTCCCGCCTGCGGCCAGGTTACAGAAATATTGCCTTTTTTATCGGATTCCAATTCGATGGCGGCTTGATCATTGCGATAGCGCATACCACCAGGGATGATGGTGGCTTTTACGCCAGCAACGGGTTTGCCATCCATTTGAAATTGAAAGGTCGCCACTTCACCAGCAAACAAATCATTCGGGTGGGTTACTGGCACCAATTCCAAACCTTGCTTGGTCGCTTTTAATACTGACTCAGTTGGTGAGCCGGCGGTAACAAAAGTTTCCATGCGCCGCGAGAATTGCGACACTTCCAAGTTCTTGGCTTTTTTAGGCACCATTTTGTCAAAATCGGCGGGATTAGCGCGCTCACCACGACCTGGCCACATTTTGCGCTCACCGGTTTCTGTTTCCCAACGCGCCATTAAACCGCTGGATGCCACTGCAATTTTATAAGTACCTTTTTGCGGTAATTGCACATCAAACGTGCTGCGGTATTTTCCGGTCATCGCATTTTGTACTTGTAGTGTGGCACCATCTGGTGCAGTAACCACAACACCTTCTGCACGCATAGGTGCGTGATCGGCATGAAAAATATCGTTCGACACCGCGGCATCAATACTCACCCAGGCGTCATCACTGGAAAGCACAGTAGCGCTTGGCAATAACCATGCACGATGGGCTTGTGCTGATATCGGCAAGCAGAGAACGAGCGCAGTACAGAGCGTGGTTTTTAGTAAACGATTCATCATTATTCCTCTTAAAAAAATCCAGTTAATAAAGTCTCTGAAACAAAAACACTCAGAGTTAAGGCGTGATTTTTACTTCACCCAATTCTTTTTTTCCGGCAGCCGTTTGCACGCCAGCAATCGGCCAAGTGAAAGGCACTTTTACCAATTCACGACCACCCACTTCACGCGCTGCTTCCACCATAAGCACATAATTACCGGGTTTTAATGTGCCCAGAGGTGCGCTGCCTTCAGTAAAAGTCACGGAGTGTTTTCCCGGCGCGCGGGTTGCACCACTGACACCATCAACGGGCATGTCGGTATCGCGACCAATACGACGCCACCACTGGCGCATATCTTTAAGCCACTCTTCACCCTTATCACTTTTTTCACCGCGCGATTCCAACTGATACCACACCGCCAAATTAGTGCTCTCGCCTTTTTCATTCTCCAACCAAAGCGCCACATAGGGTTTGTGATACTCGGCAACGTCGAGTGCGGGAATCTCTACCGACACATTTAAATCTGCAGCCATTGCGGAGGAAATACTGACTACTGACAACAGCGAACTTAGTGCATAACGCAAACGCATAATTAACTCCCTCACTTCACATCACTTTTAATGGATAAATAATAAAATCAGCACCCAAGGTGCTACCAAACCCAAGCCCACCATCGGCCAGGTTGCGGGGCGGCCACTCGCGTAGCGTTTTAACAACAGCAAACCTGTTATACAAAAAATAATGCAGGCAATTGCGAAAAAATCGAGGAACCAGCTCCATATCACTGGCGTATTTCGCCCTTTGTGTAAATCATTGAAATAGGAAACCCAGCCGCGATCAGTAAGTTCATACAACAATTCACCGCTGCTTAAATCCATACTCAACCAGGCATCACCACCGGGGCGCGGTAGCGAGAGATAAATTTCGTCCTCACTCCACTCTGCTAATTGATTGCGAACTTCAATTTGCTGCGTATCCGCCAACCAAGCGCGCAGCGTTTTCGGCAAAGGTGCTTTTTCTGCGTCCGGCACAGAAATCGCGGACAGTATTTCAGCTGGTAACAATGCTTCTTTGGTGATGATTTCTGGTGTGGCTTTAATATCCGCCGCGTGATTCAACGTAATGCCGGTAATCGCAAATAGCAGCATGCCGATTAAACAAATCGCCGAGCTGATCCAATGCCATTCGCGCACACTACCTACATATTTTTTCATGCTGACTATTTTTGCCTTTCAACAATTGTGCTGTTCACGATTTGTCTTTTTCACATAGCCACCATTTACCCCCGCTGCAGCGAGGGTAAATGTGGAGTGAAAAACGGATTAAAATTTGACGTTCACACCCAACCAAATGTTGCGCGCTTTGTCTTTGTTGTTGTAATCATCAAAGAACAGTGCTTCATTGCGGCCTGAACCACCTACGTTGGTATCAACATAATCGCCATCGTTATTCAGATCGCGGAACTCCGTTTGATAGGTGGTGAAATCGCGATCCAACAAGTTGTTGATGCGCGCATTAAAGGTGACTGATTCACTGGCTTTATAGGACGCCCCCAAATGCAGCACTTCATAATCTTTAAAGTTCAGCTCTTCGCCGGTAATGGCGTGTATTGCACGATAGCGTTTGGAGCGTGCTTCTGCTGTGAGGAAAATGTTAAATACTTCGCTCACCTTCCAATCCAACGTAGTATTGGCCATGTGCTTGGCGCTGTTGCCCAACGGTAGACCTTTCTCCGCACCACTCTTTTGCTCACTATCGGTCAGGGTGTAATTGGCGCGCAGCGACCAATTGGCAGCTATTTGCCAGCGGCCAGCAAGCTCAGCACCTTCAATCACGACCTTATCAATATTGACGGTTTTATTGCTGGTGGCGTAACCCAAGTCGGTATAGTCACCGGTGTTTGAACACTCAATGCTGGTACCTGCACCGCAAGGCTGGGAATCGATTTTGTCTTCAAATTCGTTTTGGAAAAAAGTGATATTGAAGTTGTGCCCCTGCGGATGCTGCCAATAGGCTGCCACTTCAGTGGTCACACTGGTTTCTGGTTTCAAATCCGGATTGCCGTACATCGGAGAAACGCCCTGCCCACCAAAGCCGACAATACCGTCGTAAAGCTGGGTGGTTTTTGGTGTTTTAAAGCCGGTGCTAACACCACCTTTGAAAGTCCAAGCCTCACTCAGGGTGTAGACACCGTAGAGGCGAGGACTCAATTGATCACCAAAGACTTCGTGATCGTCATGGCGCAAACCGGCCGTCAAGGCAAAGGGCTCAGTGATGTACCAGGTATCCTCAGCAAACAGGGAGACCATATTGTGCTCTTGCACGCCGCCCGGTGTGCCGGCTTCCATCCCAAATACACCGTCCTCCAGCTCACCTTGAATAATCTGCGTGCCCACCACCACAACATGCTGGCCAGCCAGTTCAAATGGCATATCCAACTTGGCATCCAATGTGTACTGATTGCTTTGCAACACACGCTCGGGGCGTGGCAGGAAAGTCGCTTCGGCCAGTGCGCGGCGCTCTGCAGTGGTCATGCCAGCGTAAACGCCGGTGCCATCCCACATGGCTTGCAATTGGTTGCGCTCGGCTACGGTAAACGGCAGGGTGCGCCCCATGTTGTCGGTTTCAACATAGGCGAGGGAGACAAAACTATTGCCTACATCCCACTTACCCTCATGAGTAAGCGACCATGTATCGCGAGTGAATTCCTGAGTGGCGCTGTAACCCACTTGCGGCGCTACGCGGGTAGTGCCATTAACGTTGGCAGTACGCCATACGGAGGTGATGCTATCAACAGTGCCTACTGGATATACATAGGCGCCAGTGTCATCTAAACGCGGGGTATTGTCATACTCCTGAGTGGAGCTATCAACATCCAACCACAGGGTTTGATTGTCGGTAGGTGTCCAAGAGAGGCGTAGCCCCACAGCCTTATTTTCGTTATCGACGGTTTTGCCACCGCCACCAAAACTCAGAGAACGGCTACGCTCTAAACCGGCCGGATCAGTAATACTGTCATAGGCAGGGTTAGATGCGAGGCGGTTATAAAAGCTGCCGCGCAGACTCAACCCCAGTTTGCCGGGAACCAGCGGCCCCATCACATTAAAATCGGTGGTGATGTCATCACCAAAGGCATCATTGGTTTCAATGGTACGACTGTGGCTGACTGAACCCTGCCATTTATCAGTCACTTTTTTAGTGATGATATTGATCACCCCACCCATGGCATCGGCGCCATAAAGCGTGGAGGCTGGGCCGCGAATGACCTCAACCCGTTCGATAGCATCCAGCGGTGGTACATGACCGAACTGATTGCCGCCAAAGCTATTAGGGTAAATATCACCGTGGTTATTTTGACGTTTACCATCAACCAGAATGAGCGTGTAATCCGAGCCCATCCCACGCATGGAAATAGTGCCCTGCCCGGTTTTGTCGCGAGTTTCACCGACATCCACACCCTCCAGATCGCGCACCGCATCCAATAAGGTAGTGTACGGGCGCTCGGCCAACTCTTCGGCAGTAACAACGGAAATACTGGATGGTGCATCGGTAATTTTCTGCTCATAACCAGCGGCAGAAACCACGACTTTTTGCAGTATCGGTGCCGCCGCTGTAGCGGCTTGTGCTGTGCTGCTGGTTTGGGCAAAGGCATGAGTGGATGCGACAAATGCACCCAACACCACCATTGATGATGCGGTTAATGGAAGGGAGAAACGACTAGCCTTGTTGTTTTTGGGGTACATCTGCAATCCACCTTATCAATAAAAATACGCAAAGAGTAATAATGCGCGCATGGTATCGATAAGTATTTGCATTTGCAATGATAACAATTCCTATTTAGTGAAATTAAATATGATTACTCAGACATCACCCCACTGGCGCAACAAGTTGTGATAATGCCCCGTCAAACCCAGTATTTCGGCGCTATCACCCACCGTTTGGCGCAGCGACTGGATGTTGCAATCCAACTCATGCAGCAAATTACGCTGCCAATCGTCGCGCACCATGCTTTGCGTCCAGAAGAAACTGCACACCCGCTCGCCTTGGGTGACGGGGGCTACCTGGTGCAAGCTGGTGGAGGGATACAAAATCAAATCACCTGCGGGCAATTTCACTTCGTGACTGCCGTAGGTGTCTTGCACGATTAACTCGCCACCCTCGTACTCGTCTGGCTCGGATAAAAACAAGGTGGATGACACATCGGTACGCAAGCTGAGGTTAGTGCCCGGCACTAAACGAATCGCACCATCCACATGAAAACCGTAATGTTCGCCACCGGCGTACGCATTAAATAGTGGTGGCACGATTCGCAATGGCAACGCGGCCGACATAAACAGTGGGTTGGCGTAAAGCGCCGTTAAAATCATTTCGCCCAACGCGCGCGCGACGGGGCCATCCACCGGCAATTGGCGATTGCGTTTAACCTGAGCCCCCTGCTGCCCTACTGTGGCTTTGCCATCCACCCACTGCGCTTCCTGTAAGCGGGCGCGGCACTCGGCAACTTGTTGTTTGGTTAATACTTCTGGAATGTGGATTAGCATCATATCCCCCGCATGCGCCCAATAAATAAAGGGCGCGATAAATCGCGCCCTTACAAATGACCAAACAATTAATTAGAAGCTGAAATTCACACCCAAACGTGCCGACAAAGGCGCCCCAGGATAATAGCGTGAACCACCATTATTCAGGCTGGCCACATAATCCTCATCGGTAATATTGAGCAGATTAAGTTGCACACTCAGGTTTTGGTTAATCGGATAGGACGCCATAGCATCAAATACCCAATAATCACCAAATTCGTACATAGAGCGGGTGCTCAGGGCAGTTGTATTCACCACACTGGAGCTGACCATAGTATCCACGTAGCGTGCACCGCCACCAATCAACAAGCCGCTGTCAAAGGTATAGCTGTTCCAGAGGGTAAATGTAGTTTTTGGCGACCATTGGATAGCACCACCCTCGTTATTGCCAGAGGCTTCATTGGCCGGGGTATTCGGGTTATCCACCGTGCGGTTACCGCGCGTGATTTCGTTGTCCATAAACGCAAGACCAGCGCTGATTTGCCACTTGTCGGTCAATGAACCCACCGCACCAAACTCCACACCTTCCACTTGCTTTTCACCCAAAGCAACGGAAGAGCCGTCGGGGTTAGTGGCGATTTCGTTTTCATTGGTACTGCGGAACAGGGCTGCCGTCAGGAACAGTTTGTTATCCAGCACATTCCATTTAGTGCCCAGCTCGGCGTTAGTACCCTTTTGTGGATCGAGATTAGGGTTATTAATGTTGTTCGCAGCATTGGTAGTGTTGAGCGCAAAGTTCGCTCCACCCGGTGGCAACTCGGACGTGGCGTAGCTGACATACACAGAGCCATTAGCCGCGGGCTTATACACGCCACCCAATTTCCAGCCAAACAATTCATCGGTGAGATGCGCATCGCTCGCAAGCAATGTACCCACTGGAATAGTTTGCACCGCTGGTGCAGTCACGGCCGCCTGACGGGTGATCACGTCAGTCTTGGTATGGAAGCGATCTGCGCGAACACCGGCGCTTAACTCCCATTGATCATTCAGCGTCACTGTGTCCTGCGCATAGAAGGCGTAGGTAGTGGTTTCACCATCGGTTTTAGCACCGGTGCGCAACACCGGCTGGAACACATCGCCCGTGCTTGGATTGTAGAGGTTGGCATTAGCCTGCTGCACAGTGGTCGATGAAGTCGAAGCGGTAAATGGAAGGCCCAAGGTGTAGTTCAGTTGACTCTCATAGGTGAATTCAACACCGGATACCAAATCGTGTTTGATACCACCCGCCTCAAATGAGGCAGACAAATTAGTCTGATTGGTGAGGATCTGGTTAGTTTGATCCTTACCCTGACGCGAGCGGGAAATTGTCCAGGACGCTGGCTCACTCGGGGTTGTAAAAGTGACCGCATTCACCCCCGTCAAGAGTTGATCCTGATTGGTTCGACCATAGCGCGAAGTATTGCGCAAGGTAACACCCTCGGCCAAATCCTGTTCGATGCGCACTGTCACCATACTGGCTTTGACATCGTTAAAGTCATTGGTAGAGCCGTAGAAATTTTCAGTATCAACACGTTCGGGAGTTTGACCGGCCAGTACACCAGTCGCAAAAATCGCGTTGTAATAACCATCCAATCCGATAGTAGGCACACCACCATCCGGCACACCGGATTGCTCCACTGCAAGAACATTAATGTAGGTGCGAGTATCGGTTCCCAACCCCAACCCGAGAGAGGCGGCAAAACCTTGGGCATTGTTTTCAACCTGGTCACGGCCATCAACACCGGCGTCTTGCTTCATCAGGTTAACGCGTAATGCTGAAGTCGTAGACAGGGTTTTATTCACATCGACAGTTGCACGCTTGTAATCACCGGTACCGCCAGTCACGCTGCCGCTGATGGCATCCTCCTGATTGGCCAGCTTGCTGCTGAGGTTTACATAACCGGACGCTGCACCACGGCCGTTATCCACCCCTGCCGGGCCTTTCGCAATTTCCACTTGTTCAGTATTAAAGGTATCGCGGCTGATGCTACCTAAATCGCGTATACCATCCACAAAAATACTGCCCTGAGTATCAAACCCGCGCATAAAAATAGAATCGCCGGTAGAGGTATTACCGTTTTCACCCATCAACATAGTGATACCGGGCGTGTTGCGCAGTGCTTCACTTAGGGTGGTCGCGGCCTGTTGCTGGAACAATTCCTTTTTTACTACCGCGATGGTTTGTGGAGTATCCACCAATGGCTGGGTAAATTTAGGGGAGCTTACCTGCTCGGCCTTGTAGCTCTCTATCGCCTCTGCTTCAACTCTTACGGTATTCAACTTCTTGGTTGTTTTTGCTGCCTCTTGCGCCACAACCCCAGACGAAGCCAGCAGCAATGCAGAAGACAGTGCCGTTGCCCCAAGCTGTAACGCCTTCACGTGCTTTTTGGACACTATAGGTAAGTGAGTAGATTTTCCGATGGTCATGACAAGCCCTTGTAATAGAAATAAACGGAGCGCCTAGCGCTCGCGCATACTAACGAGAATCATTATCGATAACAATGATAATAATTCTTGTTTCTTTTTGTTAATTTTACTTATTACGGCTTTTTTACACGCCACTCAGGAGGGAGGTCATTTGACTTATTGACATATAACTAAAAGCGATTAACCTTCATTATGTATATTACAATATGCACCAATATTGGAGCTATTAACCCATGCACGTCCCCTATCGCCCCGTCTTGCTCGTGCTGTATTGCCTGACCGCGTTATTGGTCGCGGCGAGCAGCGGAAGCAATGCGGAACAAAAGGCCCCGGTGACAGGGGCAGCGGGTGCAGCCGCATCCGTGGATGGTGTACACCTACGCCTCGGCGCCGAAAACTCCTGGCCACCTTATAGTGATGAACAGGGGCAAGGCATTTCTACCGATCTCATCAAAGCCGCCTTTGCCAATCGTGGAGTAGTACTCAGCTTCCAGGTACTGCCCTATGCGCGCGTCCTGCACGATTTGGCCTCCGGTAAAATTGATGGCGGTTTTAACGTAAGTCGCCAAGCCACCACCGAAAACAAATATATTTTTGGTGAGGTGCCGCTACTCAGCGTCAAGGCTTATTGGTTTTTTATGGCAGGCACTCACAGCAACATCAAATCTTTTAATGATCTGCCGGATAATTTTCGCGTTGGCGTAATCCGCGACTACGAATACGGGGATGATTACGAAATTCATCGCCACCGGTTTAACGAGATACGAGTATCCCAACAGTCGCAAATTATTCGCATGCTAAAACAAGGGCGTATCGATGCAGGAATCATGTTTGAACGCGAAGCCGAATTTGCCATGCGACAAATGCAACTCAAAAGCAGCGTGTTTGATAAACGTTTTTTAAATCACGAGGGCGATGTATACGTCGCCTTCTCACACAAAAGCCCCAGGGCACGGTGGATGGCACAAGAGTTGGACAAAGGGCTGTTGATGCTCAAGGAGACGGGGGAGTATGATCGCATGCTCGCTAATAAAAACAGGGACTAACTATGCCAAGAACGCTACTCAAATCGCTCGTGCTAGGTGCAATTTGCCTGCAACTGCTCGCCTGCACAACCTCCTCTCCACAAACCACAAACATAACCACGCCTATCCACACTTCGGGTTGGGAAACAGCATTACCTGGAGAGCAAGGCAGTGCCATCATTACTTTCAGCCTGCCCCAATACGCCACTGCAGAAATACACTTACTTAAAGGCAAATCCGAACGTACAAATCCCCCCATTGCACGTATTAGTTTGACCAATGAAAATTGCACTGTTGGTCATCTGGCTTCTCTAAGCACATTTAATAACTCCATAGAAAAGATCCGCTATTTTGAGAAAGAAACTCTCTGGAATAGCACTCATCGCCTTACGCTGTCGTGGGATAACCAACGTCACTTGAGTGTTCAACTAAATGACGAAACAATTGACTCATCACTTGAGCGCAAGATTGATAGGCTGCGCCTTAGCAGCTCACACCAACCTATTTACATAGAACATATCGAATTCATAACAAAATAACAGCAAGGAGGCTCATATGCTTATCTCAAACAAAATCAAACTGATGGTTGCAGTAACACTCGCCTTTTGGAGCCATTTCATCCATGCCGATTTTGAGCTTGGAATGAATTATTACAATGCCGGTAATTTTGAAAATGCTTACAAGGAATTTTATGAAGCTGCGCGCTATGGTGATCACGATGCGCAAAATAATATTGGAGTTATGTATTACCGTGGTGAATACCAGCCCAAAAATATTACCCTGTCATATGCATGGATGGCACTCGCCGCGCAAAATGAGCCCGCAACGGACACGGCGTTGCATAATAAAATTCTGGCAAAAATGACAGAAGCCGAACAAAAAATTGCCAAAGAAGAATTTCAAAAACTATTAGCAGAGTATGGCGACGCTGCTATCGAAGAAAAATTAACACCGGCATTTTCTGGTACTTCGCTTGACGTGAAAAGCCAGCGTGCGATCAAACGGGTTCCGCCCAGATACCCGGATGCCATGCTCCAACAACGTGCCTCTGGTTTTGTGGACATGGTTTTTACCATCGACAAACATGGTTTTACCCGCGACCACACACCAACTTATTCCGTTTCAACATCATTTACAAAAGCAGCAATCACTGCCTTGCGTCAATTTCAATTTGAGCCCATGAAAGTGAATGGAAAACCGGTGGATGTTAATGGCATGCGCATGCGTTTTACATTTGAAATACAAGGGAATAGCTATAGCAAAAGTAAACTCGATAAAACTATCGTCGATATGCGTGAAAAAGCAGAATCCGGGAGTGATAAAGACAAACTGGGTTACGCGTATTTTTTAGAGCTACTTCCCTCTTTCGCCAGCGACTACAAAATTGATGACAACCCCAATAAATGGTATGTGGAGGCCGCCAATCAAGGCAATGGTGTAGCGAGCTACTTCCTCGGACGCAATATTCTCTATGGCAATATGTGCACCCAAGACTCAGCGCAAAGTATGGGATGGTTGTTAAAAGCAGCTAAATCCGGGGTTGTGGATGCGCAATATATGCTAGCAATAGAGTCCTTCAGCGGAGCTCGCTTTGAAAAAAATGAAGATAAAGCTTTTTATTGGCTAACACGCTCCGCGACCACTAGCCCTTATGCAAAATTACGCTATGCATGGATACTCGCAACCCACCCTAACACCAAGCGCCGCGATGGAAAACTGGCAAACCAGTACCTATCCCAAATTGCTAAAAACCATCTGGATCGCCAAACCTATTTACGAACCCATGCCGCTGTCGCCGCCGAAAATGGCGATTTCCGAAAAGCGATTAAATGGCAGAAACAAGCATTGAAGGATGCGCAAGAGCTGGATCTACCCGACGAGTATCTCCAACAACAACTCGCCAGTTATTCCGCGCAAAAGCCGTGGCGAGAAGAAATTTAATCGCTAATAAATCAATTACACAGAGAATAAAAAAATCCCGCTCCGGAACACCGCAGCGGGATTTTTTATGCCCTTAACAATACGCAATGAATTACATATACGCGTTGGAGCGATCCGTATGGTCAGTCACATCGCGAATGCCTTTCAACTCGGGCAACTTGTCCATCAACTGCACTTCAATACCCTGCTTGAGGGTAATTGCCACTGAGCCACAACCCTGACAACCGCCGCCAAACTTTAATACGGCAATCATATCTTCAGTGATTTCCACCAAACTCACGTTGCCACCATGGGAAGCGAGACTGGGGTTTACATCGTTGTAAAGCACGTAGTTGATGCGGTCTTCCAGTGGGCTATCGTCGGTCACGCGCGGCATTTTGGAATTGGGAGCACGAATAGTGAGCTGGCCACCCATGCGATCAGGGGAGTAGTCCACCTTGGCATCTTCCAAAAATGGCAGGCTGCGCTCTTCAAAGTGAGCGTTAAAACCCTTGAGTGGCACAATCACATCACCTTCTTTTTCCTCGCCGGGGCGACAATAGGCAATGCAGGTTTCCGCATTGGGTGTACCTGGGTTGGCCACAAACATACGAATGCCTATGCCGTCGTTGTCTTTTTGCTTGTCGAGCAGTTCTTTCAAGTAGTCTTGAGCGGATTCGGTGATATCGACGTTGACCATATAAACCTTTCTACAGAATCTGTGGGAGTCACCACTACATACGCTTAAACGTATATAAAAGGACAAATAATACCCGATTAAATTACTCAGGTATTCTACTGCAAAGTCGCGGCACAGGCACTAGCCAAGCCTGAAAAGAAGCCGCTAAATTTTTATCGGCGCCATAGCCAAACCCTACAACACCCCTTAATGCTGCACAGAAGCAGGCCAAAACGGGCGCCCTTTGGCTGCTTTTCTGCTAGAATTCGCGCCAATTTTCTATATCAATCTTTTTTGATATTGCTTCAGCAATTCTTATTCTATTCAAGCCTTTTAGCGAAAGGTTTCACATGACAGACAGGTTTCCCATGACTGCACCAGCCGCCCTGCAAGCCCGCATTGACTCACTGCACACCGCCATTAAAGAACGCATCCTGATTCTGGATGGCGGCATGGGCACCATGATCCAAAGCTATAAGCTGCAGGAGGCGGATTATCGCGGCGCGCGTTTTGCCGATTACCACATGGATATCGCCGGCAATAACGATTTGCTCAGCATTACCAAACCGGAAGTCATCCGCGAAATTCAACGCGCTTACCTGGAAGCCGGTGCCGATATTCTGGAAACCAACACCTTTAACTCCACGCGCATCTCCATGGCCGACTACGACATGGAAGACCTGAGCCATGAGCTCAACTTTGCCTCTGCGCGTTTGGCGAGAGAACTGTGCGATGAAATGACCGCGAAAAATCCGGCCAAGCCGCGCTTTGTTGCCGGTGTACTCGGGCCAACCAGCCGCACCTGTTCTATTTCGCCCGATGTAAATGATCCCGGTGCACGCAATGTGACTTTTGATCAATTAGTAGAAAACTATCTGGAATCTATGGATGGTTTGGTCAAAGGCGGCGCCGATATTATTTTGATCGAAACTATTTTCGATACGCTCAACGCTAAAGCCGCGGTGTTCGCGGTAAAACAATATTTTGACAATGTCGGTTTTGAATTGCCGATTATGATTTCCGGCACAATTACCGATGCCTCTGGCCGAACGCTGTCCGGCCAAACGACTGAAGCATTTTACAATTCACTCGCACACGCCCGCCCACTCAGCATGGGTTTGAACTGTGCACTGGGCGCAAAAGAATTGCGTCAGTACGTGCAAGAACTTTCACGTGTCGCCAACTGTTTTGTGAGCGCGCACCCCAACGCCGGTTTGCCCAATGAATTTGGTGAGTACGACCAAACCGCGCAAGAGATGGTCGATATTGTTGAAGAATTTGCCGCAAGCGGATTTCTAAATATTATCGGCGGCTGCTGCGGCACCACACCGGCACACATCAAAGCACTTGCGGATGTGATGAGCAAATATGCTCCGCGAAAAATTCCCGAAATCGAACCAGCATGTCGCCTGTCCGGTTTAGAACCCTTCAACATCACCAAAGATTCGTTATTCGTAAATGTCGGCGAACGCTGTAACGTTACCGGTTCTGCACGCTTCAAAAAATTAATTGTGGAAGAAGATTATTCCACCGCACTCGAAGTGGCACTGGAGCAAGTGGAAAACGGTGCGCAGGTAATCGACATCAACATGGATGAAGGCATGCTCGATGCTGAAAAAGCCATGGTACGCTTTTTGAATTTAATTGCCGGTGAACCGGATATCGCCCGTGTACCGATTATGGTGGACTCGTCCAAATGGGATGTTATCGAAGCCGGTTTGAAATGTATTCAAGGTAAACCGATTGTAAACTCCATCAGTTTGAAAGAAGGCGAAGAAGAGTTTCTGCAAAAAGCCAAACTCTGTATGCGCTACGGTGCCGCGGTAGTCGTAATGGCATTTGATGAAACCGGCCAAGCCGATACTATGGCGCGCAAAAAAGAAATTTGTGAACGCTCCTATCGCACATTGGTCGATAAACTGGATTTTCCACCGGAAGATATTATTTTCGACCCGAACATTTTTGCGGTCGCAACCGGTATTGAAGAACACAACAATTACGCGGTAGATTTTATTGAAGCCACACGTTGGATTCGCACCAACCTGCCTCACGCGGGCGTAAGCGGTGGTGTGTCCAACGTGTCCTTCTCGTTCCGTGGCAACAACCCGGTGCGCGAAGCCATCCACTCGGTCTTTTTATACCACGCGATTAAAGCCGGTATGAACATGGGGATCGTCAACGCCAGCCAGTTAGCTGTGTATGACGATTTGCCGCAAGAATTAAAAGATAAAGTGGAAGATGTCATTCTCAACCGTCACGGAAACGGTACCGAAGCATTGCTCGATATCGCTGAAAAATATCGCGGTGATGGCTCTACCGGCGACGTAAAAGAAGACGCCGAATGGCGCTCACTGCCGATTGCAAAACGTATCGAACACTCGCTGGTAAAAGGGATTTCAACCCATATCGTTGAAGACACTGAAGAAGCGCGCCAACACTATCCACGTCCACTCGATGTAATCGAAGGCCCACTCATGGACGGCATGAATGTGGTGGGTGATTTATTCGGTGCCGGTAAAATGTTTTTGCCGCAGGTAGTGAAATCCGCACGCGTAATGAAGCAGTCAGTAGCTTATTTGCAGCCATTTATTGAAGCCGAAAAAACCGAAGCCTCAAAACCCAACGGCAAAATTCTGATGGCGACAGTTAAAGGCGATGTACACGACATCGGCAAAAATATTGTCGGCGTGGTATTGCAGTGCAATAACTTTGAAGTGGTTGACCTTGGGGTAATGGTGCCCTGCGATAAAATTATCGACACCGCCATCGAGCAAAACTGCGACATTATCGGACTCTCGGGTTTGATCACACCGTCGCTGGATGAAATGGTGTTTGTCGGCCGCGAAATGGAACGCCGTGGTATTAATAAGCCGCTGATGATCGGCGGCGCAACCACCTCCAAAGCGCATACCGCGGTAAAAATTGATCCGGTGTTTAAACTCAATCAAGTGGTCTACGTTGCGGATGCCTCACGCGCTGTAGGTGTGGCCAGCACATTACTGTCCGACGAATTGCGCCCCAAATTCATGGAAGACCTCAAGCAAGAATACATAGATGTACGCGAGCGCAACGCTAACCGCAAACCACGCGGCACAGTGCGCTCCTACCCCGAAGCTATCGCCAAAGGTTTAAAACTGGATTGGGATAATTACACCCCTCCCGCCCCCGCATTTACCGGCGTAAAAGTATTTGAAGATTATGATTTAAATACGCTGGTTGATTTTATCGATTGGACTCCTTTTTTTATCAGCTGGGATCTCGCCGGAAAATATCCAAAAATTCTGGAAGATGAAATCGTCGGCGAAGCTGCACGCAATTTATTTGCCGATGCACAACAGATGCTGCATAAATTGATCGATGAAAAACTTATCCGCGCCAACGGCGTGATCGGCTTCTGGCCAGCGAATACGGTCAACAGCGATGACATCGCCGTATATGATGCGGATGGAAAGCAAATAAATACTTTGCACCACATCCGCCAGCAGCATTTAAAACAAGGCATGGAATCGCGCCCGCATTATTCACTCGCGGATTTTGTTGCACCGAAAGAAACCGGCAAACAGGATTACATCGGCGGCTTTGCGGTCACTACCGGCATAGGCGCAGAAGAACTCGCCAAGCAATACCAGGACGCGGGCGACGACTACAACAGCATCATGGTAAAAGCCCTCGCCGACCGTTTGGCTGAAGCCTTTGCAGAACACATGCATCAACGCGTGCGCAAAGAATTTTGGGGCTACGACCGTGATGAAAATCTGTCGAATGAAGATTTAATCAAAGAACAATACAAAGGCATCCGCCCTGCTCCCGGTTATCCAGCCTGTCCGGATCACACTGAAAAAACACAGTTGTTCGCATTGCTGGATGGCGAGAAAAATACTGGTATTACCCTGACTGAGCATTTCGCGATGTTGCCGACCGCTGCCGTTTCCGGCTGGTACTTTGCGCATCCGCAAGCAGAGTATTTTAATACAGGGAAGATTGAGAAAGATCAGGTGGAGAGTTTGGCGCAGCGCAAGGGGGTTAGTGTGCAGGAGATTGAGCGGTGGATGAGCCCGGTGTTGGCTTATGAGCCGGGGATTACCGAGTAAATTGGATTTGTAGGGCAGGTTCGCGGAGCAACCCGCCGCATCACAATTAGAGGAAAGCAGATGATTCCAAAACCTTTAAGCCATGATGAGTATACAATTGGTGATTCTGCTAGCTGGGTGAAGATCGAATACGAGTCATTCATCGATCCTGCGAAATACCTATCCTTTTCAAAAAAGGATCTTGAGATTGAAAAATCTGAGAGGACATTTATAAACGCGATATCTAACGCTAAAAGAGCGCTTCACCTTCAAGTCGAAACAATATCTAAAGCCTTTGGTTTCAAATCTAGAAAATCTAAAAACAATGTCAACTTCCATGATCATCTTGAATATTGTGAAAAATGTGGAGTACTGACACCAAAAATTCTTAAATCTATAAACAAGATAAGAAATGCCGTAGAACACGACTATTACATACCAACAGAAGTAGAAACCGAAGAGTTTATAGACATTATTGAACTTTTTTTAGCTGCGACTGACAAGTATGTCTGCCAATTTCCCGAAAGCCTTGATATAGCAGTGAGCAGCGCATCAAAAAATAACCATCCAGCTTTAGATAAAATATCTTTGGAACCATACACTGGAGAAATTAAGCTACAACTATGCATTTTCGAACCAAGTGACGAGGACTTACAAAGTATTGAGTCTTATAAAATATATTTAGAAAAAAATTGTCTAACAATTCCATCAAGTAATGAAGAATATTTTTTATGGATTAAATTATTAATTAGCAAATTTAGAGAATGGTAGTGGTTAGAACGAGAAATAATATCCAGCATCACACTCTCCCCCTGCCGAGCATATCTACCCAACCTACCAAACGAAAAATAATTTATTGTTTTTCCAACCCGACAATTCGCTGTTGCGGTTCGTTCCTCACCGGCAACCTACCCGCACAAGGAAAACGCCATGACCAATCAAACAAATGACGAGCTGATTCAAGCGTTAAAAATTGCCTTTTGTTATATGCCAAAAGCTATAGAGGTGAACAAGTACGAATACGGTGATAGATACCAAACCGTGCTCGACCATATTCAAACGGTGCGAGAGACTTTACTCATTAATGAGATAGACCCAGAAGAAGTGTATGGTGAAATTAATCCCGACAGCACACCGAACTCTTCTTATTAAGCGTTGCGTAAAAACAATACGCAGCCGGTTAAATAACCACCTATGAAAATGATTGGACTTGGATCGCACCACAGCAGCATTAAATTTTATATCGCCAATCGCCCACCGATTGATGATTATCCGGTAATGGATGAATTGCGTGGCTTGGCGATGGGCGAGCTTACACATATTGTAAAAAACACCAGCAACCACTGGCGCAAGGTGTTTAATGTTTACGCCAAGCTACTGTTTGATTGGTACCAGTTGCAGCAACAGAAAAATTTACCCGATACCTGGCAAGCTTATCGTGACCTTGAATTATTTCAGGCACACTCACAAGAGGCACTGTTGTTTAGTGCACCGCAGTTTGAATCGGATGGAAACTCCATCCATATCATTGCCGGTAAAACCTACGCGGCACAGTTAGCATTGCCACCACTGGTTTGGCTGGATGCTTATTTTGCGATTAATAAAGAACAGCGCGTGATTGTTGCACCTTACCCGGATTATCGTCAGCTTTCCAATGAGCGAATTGCGCGCCTGCTTGAGCTGATGCGATTCAGTTGAAATATAGAGCGAAATCCCCACCTCCCCTTCCATATCATGCTTTTCAATCACTCTTTTAAATCAAGCGCCTTTTCGATTTTAAGTTAATTTTTTGAATCTGAATGTACGTTAAATAACATAATAAAAAATATAAATTTCACCAAAAAACCATGGTTGTAAATTTTACTTTTTTTGTAAAAAAATAATTAGAATCCAATAAAAATTAATTTTAATAACTCAACAAAATCGCTTAAAAGCTACGCAATAACTAACTTCAAGCTGATTGGCACAAGCATTGCTCCATCTACTCTGTAGGTTCAGTCAATCACAGAAAATGGAGATTTAATTATGTTTACTAAAACATCTGCCATCCTAAGTATTGCTATGATTTCATCAGCAGCCGTAGCGCAATCAGACACCCAGGAAAACAACAACTGGCGCTTGCATCCGGAATTTTCTATTGGTGCCGGCTACGGCCTTACCAAATTAAAAGATGATGAATTTAAAGAAGATGAGGCCGCTAAAAAAATATTTGCCTTGGTAAAATTTAATGAATACATCGGAGTGGAGGCCTCTTATATTGACTTTGATGAAGCCGGAAATGATGTATTAACTCTGGATGCGGACGGTAGATCACTAGCCGTTATTTTTGAAGCCCCGTTCAGCGAGTCATTTTCTCTTTACGCCAAGGGCGGGCAATTATGGTGGGATGCAGATGCTGCAATAACACCAATTAATGCCAGCGACAATTACGATGGCGATGAGGCGTTTTGGGGTGGTGGTGCAAAAATTCGCTTATCTGAAAACCTTGATTTGCGCATCGAATATGAACGCTTTGATTTCAATATCTCGCGGGACGAAATCGATGTATTGCAACAAGACGACATTGATATGGATGTGGATTTTGCCAGTGTAAATCTGCAGTTTACTTTTTAACGCATCACTCCTCCGATAAACGCAAACCTTATTAGCGGGAGCCTTGTGCTCTCGCTACTATGCCTGTTCTATCCAGTCCCCTTTTACCAGCAAACGAACACCAACCTCAGCACCAAAAACCCTGTTTATAACGTAATATGGCCGTCATTTACGCAACCATTACATTATTATCAGGGACACAAAATGCGCCAAACCCCATTATCACTGCTGGTATTTATGCTTATCGCCACAGGCATAGCTTTAATTGCCTCCGGCTGGCAACCCTATGACCGCGCCACCTGGTTAATGGAGGTGATGCCGGTATTAATCGCGATTCCAATTTTGTGGGCAACGTATAAAAAATTCCCGCTTACCACCCTGCTCTACTGGTGTATTTTTTTGCACGGTTTGATTTTAATTCTGGGCGGGGCTTACACCTATGCGCGGGTTCCAGTGGGTTTTATGGTGCAAGACTGGTTTGAATTGTCACGCAACCCCTACGACAAACTTGGCCACTTTTTTCAGGGCTTTGCCCCCGCATTAATTGCGCGGGAAATTCTTATCCGCCACCAGATTGTCAAAGGCGCCAAAATGCTCGCCTTTATTATCGTGTGTATTGTGCTGGCAATTAGTGCCACTTATGAGCTGATCGAGTGGGCCGCTGCGCTGATTATGGGGCAAGGCGCGGATGAGTTTTTGGGCACCCAGGGCGACCAGTGGGATACCCAATCGGATATGTTTTTTGCCCTTATCGGAGCAATCAGTGCTTTGCTACTACTATCGCACTGGCACGACATCCAACTTCAACAGATTAAACAAAAACTTAAAGGGTATTAAAATACCTATAAAAAGAAAAAATCGCATTAAAAGATATTTATTTACCTGAAATTTGCAAAATAACATTAATGAGTATAAATTTACTCTTAATTGATTATTTTCACCTATTAGGGGTAGATAAATATCTATTATGAACTATCACTCAATGACCAATAGTGCCATTGCTACCGAGCTAGGCGAACGCCTTGAACGTTTGCGGCTGGCGCAAAACCTGACCCAACAAATGCTGGCAGATGAAATAGGCATTACTGCCAAAAGTTATCGCCAATTGGTGGCTGGCGGCGGCAAGCTGGAAAATATGATTGCCGCCTTACGCGCGCTCAATGCCTTGGAGCAACTGGATAACTTCCTACCCGATACCCCACCCAGCCCACTCGAACAATTAAAACTGCGCGGTAAACAGCGCCAGCGCGCACGGACTAGTAACTATAAAGCAGCCGAGGCGCGCACTGCCGAGGGCATAAAAGAACCGGGGTTGGACTGGTAATGCTAAACCTCGCTGAAGTGTGGCTATGGGACAAATTGGTCGGCGCCCTTGCCTGGGCACCCGACACCGCAACCGCGACCTTTGAATATACGCCCGAATGGATAAAAACCGGGGTGCAAATCGCCCCACTGCACATGCCTAGCCACGCGGACGGCACACATATTTTTCACTTTCCCCAACTCAACCGCGACACCTATAAAGGGCTGCCCGCGTGTTTTGCAGATACCTTGCCCGACGATTTTGGCAACGCGGTAATCAATGCCTGGCTCGCACGCAACGGCCGGGACGCGCAGAGTTTTAATCCACTCGAGCGCCTGCTTTACAGTGGCAACCGCGGTATGGGGGCGCTGGAATACGCGCCTGCCCTGCGGCAAACTCAACAGACCAATAGCAAGCTGGAGCTGGAATCGCTGATCGCTATGGCGCAACAAGTACTGGATCAACGTGTCGGCCTAAACGGTTCGCTCCAACACAGGGGGAATGACGATCTCACAGCGATACTGCAAGTGGGTACATCCGCCGGTGGCGCGCGCGCCAAGGCCTTGGTTGCGCTCAATAAAACGCGCACTGAAATCCGCTCAGGGCAAGTAGATGCACCTGAGGGCTTTAAACATTATCTGTTGAAATTTGATGGAGTCATTGAACAAGGCAATAGCCGCGAAACCTTTGGCGACCCACAGGGTTTTGGCCGTATGGAATACGCCTATTATTTAATGGCAAAAGCGGCGGGCATTCGTATGGCGCCTTGCGAATTATTAATGGATGGTGAGCGCGCGCATTTTCTGACGCAGCGCTTTGATCGCATTGGCAATCACAAGGTTCACTATCAATCACTTTGTGCCATGGATCACGCCGATTTTAAAAAGCCGGGCTATTACAGCTATGAACAACTATTTGCCGTAGCGCGCCAACTGCGTTTAACGCGCGCTGAGGCGGTGGAAATTTATCGCCGCATGGTATTTAACATAGTGGCGCGCAACCATGACGATCACAGTAAAAATATCGGTTTTATTCTGCCCGGCCCGCGCATGCAGTGGCAATTAGCGCCCGCGTTTGACATAGCCTACAGCTACAAACCCGGCTCACCCTGGGTGAATTCGCACCAACTGAATTTAAATGGTAAACGCGATAATTTTACCCGCCGTGATTTATTAAGTGCTGCAACCTTAATTAGTAATTTCACCAAAGAAGCAAAACTGATTATTGAAGAGGTGCTTGATGTTGTCGGCCAGTGGCCAACCTATGCAAGCACGGCGGGTGTATCGCCGGAGTTTACACGCGAGATAAATAACAACTTACGCCTTTCGCTTTAAACACTGAGTTACCAACAGTCGATAGCCAAACAAGTCACCACAACTTTTATTGAATAAGGAATTGGCAATGCAAATCACCACCCTGGTATTTTTTGCGCTACTTATTTTTTTCACCTGGCGCGGTTATCAAAAAGGGTTTATTGGCTCTATTACGCGCATATTGAGTTGGATAGTCGCCTACCCTGCCGCACTTATTTTTACTCCAACGGTTGCTACATTGTTAATGCAACACACGGCATTAACGGGTTTGATTGTTTATTTTATTGCCGGTGCAGGGATTTTTTTGCTGGTCAGTTTTATTGTTTCATTATTGCTAAGCGGCGTTGGAAAATTGGTACCGGAAAACCATGTTACTAATACCGGCTCAAAAATAGGCGGTGCAGGTGTGGGTGTACTGGTAGGTGCACTGGCCGGTTTACTCGCGGTTTATGTGTTAGGGCTAGTCTTAACACCGAAGCAAAATACCATCACCGAAAACCTCACTACCGACACAACAACCAACGCTCCGCTCACCCATACCCCTGCTAACAGTTCAACGAATCCCCCCATTCCAACGCTACGCAATTTACAAAGCGCTAACGATTCATTTATTGAAGCAAGCGCTAAAAAATTAATGGGCGCCGCCGCCGCAACCGCGGTGGATTTGGCGGTGGAAGATAAAACCGCCAGCCAGGTCGCCAAAGCCTTTGTACAAGACCCACAAACCATGCTTGGCCATGTGCAGCAGATGACCAACAGCGGCCAAATGCAAACGCTGATGGCCGATGAAAAAATCCAATCGCTACTCACCACGGGCGACACTCATGCACTAATGCGCGACCCGGAATTTAAAGCCTTAATTGATAACCCAAGCATGCAGGCGCTAATGGCGCAAGCTGATGTGAACACCGATGCGGGCGCGCAGGCAGCGGCAGAAAAAATGGTTTTTGCGTGGAATCGAGTGCAGATAATTAAACATGACCCGCGGGTGATTGCGATAGTGACCGACCCGGAGTTTCAACAGCAATTAAATTCACCCAATAAATTGCCACTGATGCTGAACCCAAAATTAAACCAGCTCACGCAGATTATTTTTAGTCAGGAAACTATCGCGGCAAATGGTACGAATAATTACGAGGTGATAGAGGTAAAACAAAACAATACCGGCAACCAAACAACGCAGGAAACACCGAGAACACCTACCCAAATTTATCGCTGGACCGATGAAAAGGGGCAAGTGCATTATTCTGACCAGCCAACAAACCCGGCTGCAAAACCTCAGTAAACTTTTGCCAAGCCCTCGGGCCGCGTTTTGAAACGCGGCTGGGCCCACAAATACTGCTCCGGTGCTTTTAGGATTTCCTGCTCTACAAATTCATTTACCCGGCGCGCATCCGCCAATTCATCCCCTGTGGGGTAGTTTTCAAAGGGCGGGTGAACCACCACATCATAACCACTGCCATCGGCACGGCGGTATTGGGAGAAAGGGATAATTTTAGCGCGCCCCATGCGAGCAAATGTTGCCGTGGCAGTCACGGTCGCGGCGGGCACACCAAAAAAAGGCACAAATACTGACACTTTTGCACCCAGGTCGCGGTCAGGGGCATACCAAATCATTCGCCCTTTGCGCAGCTGTGTCACCATTCCGCGCACGTTGTCACGGCTAAGGGCAATACCTTCTTTTACATAGGCTTCACGACGCTTTTTTTGCACATAATCAAACACTTTGTTTTTATGCGGGCTGTACATCCCATCATAATTTATACACGCCCCCAGCATCGCACTGCCTATATCCAGTGTGGTGAAATGTAAACTAAGCAAGAGCGCGCCCTCGCCATCTGCCTTGGCTTTTTCAATGTGCTCAAGCCCGGTGATGGAGAATAATTTACGCAACCGCGGTTTTGACCAAAAATAACCAATCCCGGTCTCAAAAGCTGCCATCGCAGTGGATTGCAAATTGGCATTTAATAATTGGTCAATTTCCGCGGTTGTTTTTTCCGGAAAACAAAGTTGCAAATTAGTGCGCGCCATTTTCACCCGCTTTTTATTCAGGTGAAGCAAAGGTGCCGCGCGGCGAGCCAACGCCATCTGCCAGGAATAAGGTAATTGCGCAATCAAAAACCAAACCCCAAAACCAATCCAGGTAGGCCAATGACGAGGAGCCAGTAAAGCACGATCAAATTGCGATGAAGCCATAGTGATAAATAATCTAGATTGAAGTAGCCAATATCGGCAATAACTTAAAAGCTATAAACCAGATTGATAAAGGTGGTGGTGTCGGTTTTTTCTTTACCGTCTGCCACATCCGAGTCATTCGCAATCGCCACGCCCACTTTCATTTTCATGTGCGCATTAATACTTGTTGCCAGCGAGGTTTCGCTTTGGGTACGAGTATTGTCTGCACCGGATTCAACGCTAATTAATTGTTTGAAGGTGGCGTTGTCGCTAATTTTCCATTCCAGTGCGGTAGCTGCACGCAACATCGCACCACTTTCATCGGTGATGGTATCCGGCAACAAAGGATCCGTGCTTTCGGTCACTTTTTCACCTTCAAAATAACCAGGACCCGCTTCTATAAACCAGTTAAACGTGGGGCTGTAGTACAACCAGTTACCATAACCCAAAGCCAGGGTTGCATAAGTACGATAAGCACCAAACTTATCTTCGGTGTAGGAGCCATAACTAAATAAATAAGACTCTTCCACTCCAATCAAATAAGCAAACTTGGCAGAACCAAAATATTTTTCCGCCGTTTTCTCTCTCTGACTGGTGTTGTCGTCTTGTTTGACACTGTCCTCTTTGAACAGTGAATTAAAAATGTATTGGTTTTCCCATTTCTCCAAATTCTGCTTGGCATCCACTTTAAATTGGAGACTGGTGGTGTCGGTATTACCCGAAGTAGCGATAGCACCTATATCCACTTCTACTTCCCAAGGTTTTTTTGCATCCTCGGCAAAACTGGCAGTGGCACATGTGGTGAGAACAAAAGCAGCGGTCAATTTATACATAGTCAATCCTGTTACCTCTATCTAGGGAGGTGGAACCATAACATAGAAAAGCTGACTCCCAAATGAAAACGACCGGCCAATGGCCGGTCGTTTCTGTTAGGGGTGATAAGCGCTTAGTCGCGCAACAAACAGTTCAGCTCATCCACAACTTCAGCCCAATCAGAGTACTCCTGTCGAGCCTCACGCAGGAATGCCGCTTGTTCGGCAGTCCAAAAGGTGGCGCTCGCCAAGGGTTCGGCTTGCGGTAGCGGGCGATGCTTTTCAATAAAAGCCTCTATCGCGGCGGGAGAGTTGGGTAGACCTAATTTGGCAAAAAGATCATTCAGCGTGTAGAACATGCGGCCCTCCTGTCGATGTTATGGAACAATTCCACTCAAATATTCCACCACTAGGATAGCGGCAAGACAAGCAGTCTCCTAGCTTAATTTTCTATCGCCTTTTTTCCTCGGCCATCATTGCATGCAGTAGCTCGTCTTTTTCCTGCCAGAGTTGGTTGACCCAGAGCTGAAAACGCGCGCGAAACGCAGCATCCTCACTGTAATCCCCAATAAGTTCAGGTGGGATGGGCAATTGGCGAATGTGTACACGAATACGCTTCACCCGCCCACAGGCGTATTCCCAGTAAGTGGGAATCCCCTCCGGGTAATAGATGGTGACGTCCAACAAGCGATGCAACTGCCCACCCATGGCAGCGAGCGTAAAGGCCAAACCACCAGCTTTAGGCGGCAATAAGTGGCGATAAGGCGACTGCAACTGGTTATGTTTGGTCTCTGTAAAACGCGTGCCTTCCAGAAAATTAATAATCGTGACCGGGTGATGGCGAAAACGCTCGCAGGCCTTGCGCGTCTGCTCTATATCCTTCCCCTTGAGTTCAGGGTGTCGCTCAAGCTTGGCTTTGGAGTAGCGACGCATGGAGGGGAAATCCAGCCCCCAGAGCGCCAACCCCAATACCGGCACCCATAACAAGCTGCGCTTGAAAAAGAACTTTACCCCGGGAATACGCGCATTAAAGGCACGCACCAATACCAGAATATCGGGCCAGGACTGATGGTTGGCAATCAACATATACCATTCGGCACGGCTCAAATTGCCCAGCCCTTCCACTTCCACCTGAGTGGGCAAGGTATGCTCTTGCTGCCAGGTATTAAAGGTAATCCACAGGTTGGAGGCCGAATCCAACAGTCGGTCAATCGCGCGCCGCAAGGCGGTTACAGGAATCAATAATTTCACCAGCCCCAGCACCACTACCGGAACAGAAATCATAATAATGGTGATGGAGAAAATCGCAGTGACTAGCACCGCGCGCAGATGATTGAATAATTGCATATTACCAACCTGTGAACTTGCCTGAGACCCTAGTGTCATAAAAGCTGCGCATTTTTGTGCATTACCCACACAGGATCAAGAGAGGGACAATGAATGAAACGTTTTTGGATGGAAAACCGTTCACTGTTTATATTTTTAACACTGATGTTTTGCTTCCGCAGTGCTGTCGCTGATTGGAATCATGTACCCAGCGGTTCAATGAAACCCACAATTATTGAAGGCGATCGCATAGGCCTGAATAAGATGGCTTACGATCTACGCGTCCCTTTCACCCATATTTCACTTTATAAAATAACTGATCCACAACGCGGGGACATTGCAATATTTGATTCAAAGGTCGCCAATAAACGCTTGGTTAAACGCGTGATTGGCATACCCGGTGATACAGTCGCAATGCAGAACAATCGCCTTTATATCAATGGCGAAGCAATTACCTACACGCCCGCTGCTAATGGCGACTGGCTGGAACACTTACAGGGCAAAAACCATATAGTTCGAATTGACCCGAATACAAAAACCTATGCGAATTTTGCTCCGGTAAAAGTACCCGCAGACCATTATTTGATGCTTGGCGATAACCGCGATAATAGCGCCGACTCGCGCGTAATAGGTTTTGTGCCACGTAGCGAATTTGTCGGCCGTTCCCGCAGCGTTATTATGTCCTTCGATTATGAAGACAATTTTTTACCGCGCGCAGACCGTTTTTTTCATAGACTTGAATAGCCACTGAACGCTAGCGCACTTATTGCCACAAGAAATTAGCGTAAAAAATAATTGCGCACATCCAACCAATCATTCATACGCACCGCTGCAGCCTCCTCCATATTATGCGCTGCAGAAAACAGTAGGCCCTGCCCCACAAAACCTTCAAAGTGACGCGAGCTGTCATCAATTAAATAATCTGCTTGCACCACATTTTTCTTACCGCAAAAAATAAAATTCATGGGCGACAAAAATGGCAAATGTTTTACCAACCACTGGTATTTGGGTGTAAAGGATGTGGGATGCTCCATAGCGGCGGTGGCGATGACTATTTCATAGTGTTCATGCAACTCCCGAATCACCTCGATTGCATTTTCATAAGGAGGGATATCCTCAAAAAACGCCGGAATATCAGGGTAAGCTCTCACTCGCGCGACATGGGCTTCAGGCACAGCCTTATAAATCTTGGTTGCATATAAATCAGCCTTGGTTAGCTTTTGCTGAAACTCGCTGTTGTACCAATCAAGGTGACGGGCCAAGGTGTCGCAGATGGTTTCATCCATATCAATGGCAATACGTTTACGCATTTTTGCTCCCGAAACAATAGACCTACAAAACAATATACCGAAAACAATAGCTTGATAAAAAAATCCCCCGCCAAGGCGAGGGATTTTAGTGCAATCAACCTTAGAAGTTAGTTGGCACTAGAGGTGTCGTTTCTGCATCGTAGTCCACACCGTCGATACCGAAACCAAACAGACGCAAGAACTCGGCCTTGTAGCCTTCAAAGTCAGTCAGTTCAAACAGGTTTTCTTCAGTGACTAAATCCCACAGCTCTTCCACTTTGGTTTGCACCGATGGGTCTAATTCCAACTCGTCAACGCGGTAACGATTGGCATCGTCCAGACGCGGGGTGGCGGAGTACAGACACTCTTTAAACAAACGTTGGATCTGCTCGATACAACCTTCGTGAGTGCCCTGTGCTTTCATCACTTTAAACAGGATTGCCAAATACAGCGGCATTACTGGAATCGCAGAGCTCGCTTGAGTCACAACGGCTTTTAATACGGCAACACGTGCATTGCCACCGTGTTTTGCGCTCAGGGTTTTTGCCGCGCGATCCAAATCTTCTTTGGCTTTACCAATAGTCGCTTTACCGTAAATTGGCCAGGTTAATTTGTCGCCAAGGTAGGTGTAGGCAACGGTTTGGAAATTGTCAGCGAGCAGATCTGCGCCTTTGAGTGCATCGATCCACATTTCCCAGTCTTCACCGCCCATTACCTTAACGGTATTGGCGATCTCTTCGTCGGAGGCCGGCTCGATAGTGACATCAGAAATTTTCAGCGTGTCAGTATTGAGGTTTTTAGAGGTGTACTCCTTACCGATGGGTTTTAAGACCGAGTTAAACACTTCGCCTGTTTTAGGGTCGGTACGGCGTGGTGACGCAAGGCTGTAAATCACCAAATCCACTTTTCCCATGCTGTTTTTCAGCTCAGCAATAACTTTGTCTTTACAGGCATCGGAAAAGGCATCGCCATTAATAGTGTGGGCGTACAAACCTTCGGCTTTGGCTGCATCGTGAAATGCAGAGGTGTTGTAATAACCAGCGGTTGCCGTTTTAGCTTCCGACGGCTCTTTCTCAAAACACACACCCAAGGTATCTGCACCACCGCCAAAGGCGGCAGTAATCCGTGAAGCCAAACCAAAACCGGTTGAACAACCCAGCACCAGCACCTTTTTTGGCGCACCGGCAACGGGGCCTTTGGCTTTGGTGAAAGCGATTTGCTCTTGAACATTGGCAGCACAACCCTGTGGATGCGCATTGGTACAAATAAAACCGCGGACTTTTGGCTTGATAATCATGAATCTACCTTGTGGTGATGTTTATGAATTAGCGGGTGAATCAAACGGAAATGAGCACCAGAGGTGGCTCGCAAAGGCGGCCATTATAGTGCCAGAAAGCGCGAATGTCCCCTGCACCCGCTGCAACTCATCAGCAAGTCCAGAGCTACTCGCTCAAGCCGCAACAAATCTGCACAGGATTTGAACTATAGTTGAATCAATTCCCCACAGGATCAAGGAGCAATTTCATGATTTACCCCATGTTCGCCATGGTTTTACTGACTTTTTTGGTCGCCTTTCGCTTGCTTTTTTTGCGCCTCAAGGCAATTAAAACAGGCAGCGTTAAGCTGAGCCAATTTCGCCTGAATACCGGTGAGATGCCCGATGAAATAGCCCAAACCGCACGTAACTACAGCAATCTATTTGAAATACCCGTACTTTTTTACGCAGCGGGCGCCACCGCGATCGCCATGGGAACAGAAAGTACAGCCATGATGGTCGCCGCCTGGTTGTTTGTGTTCGCGCGCACAGCCCATAGCATCATCCACTTAACGATCAACGATGTAATCAACCGCTTTCGTACCTATGCCTTCGGTAATCTCTGTGTATTGGCGATTTGGGGTATATTGCTAATTGATCATGCCACTCACTATGTGGGGTAAATTGCACCAATAGCAGCACTTTTGTGTCGCCATATGCGCTGGCGCACCGAATTAACACCATTGAGAGGCTAAGCTAAACGCTGTTTTACTACCCAGAGGTACTACATTGTGAACAAAAAAATTATCGCCAGTTTATTACTCAGCTTGAGTGCCCTACCGGGCTTGCCCGCCATGGCCGACGATCTGGGCATTAATGTGATATTGGAAGGTGAAGTTGCCCCCGGCGTTTATGGCCGGGTCGAATTGGGCAATGACTCGCGCCCGAACATTTACTACCGCGAGCCCATGATCATCGTCAGCGATTCAAAATATGCACGTAGCCGACCTGTGTATTTACATGTCCCACCGGGCCATGCAAAAAATTGGGGTAAACATTGCAGTAAATATCGTGCATGCGACCGTCCGGTGTATTTTGTGCGTTCAGCAGAATATGACGAGCACTACAGTGACGATCATGGTCATGATGAACACAAGCATGAAAAAAATGATCGCCCAGGCAAGGGCAAGGGACAAGGAAACGGCAAAGGAAAAGGCAACAATCACTAAATACTGTGTTTTCACCACCCAGACAATTGCAGCACAACCTTTGCGCTGCTTGATCCCCGCCAGAGTGCGGGGATTTTTTTATCTGCTGCAAAAAAACCAGCCACCTTTCTTTACACTCCCGCCACACGGATTTACTGCTTTTCAGGTAAAATCCGGTAATAAATTTAATGCTTATCGGTTTCACTCTCCAACACTACATATTCGGCAGGAATACGCATGATTACCCACGAACCCAATCCGCTTTACGTTGCCCACCCCGATCGTTACAAAACCATGAAATATCAACGCTGCGGCAAAAGCGGCCTGCGCTTATCGCGCTTATCGCTGGGTTTATGGCAAAACTTTGGCGCGGTGGATTCACAAGCCAACGCGCGTAACATGCTGCGCCGTGCGTTTGATTTAGGCATTACCCATTTTGATTTGGCAAATAATTACGGCCCGAATTTCGGCTCGGCGGAATCCACTTTTGGCAATATTTTTAAACAGGATTTTGCGCACTACCGCGATGAATTAATTATCTCCAGCAAAGCGGGTTACGACATGTGGCCAGGCCCTTATGGCATTGGTGGTTCACGCAAATATTTGGTGAGCAGTTGCGATCAAAGCCTGAAGCGTACAGGTTTGGATTATTTTGATATTTTTTATCATCACTGCATGGACCCGGAAACACCGCTGGAAGAAACCATGCAAGCGCTGGATTATATTGTGCGTTCAGGTCGCGCACTTTATGTTGGTATTTCCAATTACCAACCCGAGCAGACCAAAGAAGCTGCACGTATTTTGCGCGCATTGGGCACACCACTACTCATTCATCAACCGCGTTACAACATGTTTGATCGCTGGATTGAAAATGGTTTAACCGACGTTTTGAAAGAGGAAGGTATTGGCTCGATCGTATTCTCCCCACTTGCACAAGGTGTGTTAACCAACAAATATTTGAATGGTATTCCCGCCGATTCACGCGCAGCGCGCCCTGAATTAATCTACCTGAACAACAAAGACATCACACCGGAAAAATTACAAAAAGTACAAGCCTTGAATGCGATTGCAGAATCACGCGGTCAATCACTGGCACAAATGGCCATCGCCTGGACTTTGCATAATGATGCGGTGACCACCTGTTTGATTGGCGCCAGCCGCCCCGCGCAAATTGATGACTCGGTTGCTGCCTTAAACAACCTTGATTTCAGTGCAGATGAGCTTGCAAAAATTGAAACCATTTTAAAATAAACCGCACCGTAGGTTGGGTTAGAGGCGAGCAGCGCGAGCCTCGTAACCCAACAGCAGTGTCGCCGCCCACCGAATGTTGGGTTACGCGACTCGTTAAACTCGCCGCTAACCCAACCTACGATTTAACAACCAACATTCCATTTATGCTATCAACTAATAACCCGCGCATAATTCTCCTTCAATTGTTTCTGCGGATACTTCAACGCATAAACCTCTGACCCCATCAACAACACCACAGCAAACAAAATTATCCGCGCTCGCCAGCCCCGGCTCCACAAACAATAAGTGAATAACACTGCTAACAATACGGGCAGCCCCACAATCAAAAACGATGCAATAAGCTCAATCATTTTAGTGTTCCTTCACTGTCGCACTGGCGGCTTTACTACTAGCGCCCAATGAATACCAATCCACCTTGCGTGTAAGCAACATAAATGCGCCAAGCACAACAAACAATAACAATGCGCCCATTAACAATGCGTAATCCTCCGCGCTTAACAGGCCATATAACAACAGGTATAAAAACCCCAAGCCCAAGCTAAATCCCGCACCGCGTATAAAACTTTGCAGCACATAGGACACGTAAAAACCAATCAGCACCACGCAGGCAAATGAGGAAATAGCGTAAGCCGCAACAAAAGCGATATGTTCAGATAACGCCAGCAGCAATAAGTAGAAAAATGCCAATGCCAACCCCACCAAACCGTATTGAACCGGGTGAACCTGCAAGCGTTTTAACACTTCAAATAAAAAGAAACTGGCAAAGGTGAGCGCAATAAATAACAACGCATATTTAATCGCCCGATCACTTTTTACATACAAATTGACCGGTTCAACCAAGCTCACACCAAATTGCCGCTGTTGGTATTGATCACACTGTGTGGTGCGAATACAGGCAGTAAAATATTCTGCAAAATTGGTGGAAAAATAGGATGTCTGCCAACGCGCAGTAAATCCGGTGTTATCAATACTGCGCTCCGCCGGTAAAAAATCGCCCAGAAAACGCGGGTGCGGCCAATCGGAGTGCAATTCAACATGGGTTTCCTTACCCAAGGGCGCTATGTTGAATTGCTCCGTGCCTTGCAACATCAACTTGAAAGAAAAAGGTACTGACTGCGCTTGTGAATGGATATCTGAAAAAACAGTTGGCGATAACCGTGCATGCACACCATCACCCAGAATTTTTAGTTGCGAGCCAGGTTCAAAGTCATAGGTTTGCTGATTCAGCTGTAACTGCAGGGAATTTTTAATGCCGCGGATATCGCTAATACCCACCGCCACAAAGGGACTGTTAAAGGTGTAATCAGCGAGATTGGTTTTAATGCCGTAATTGAGCGGCAAGGTAAAGTACCCGTCGATACTATTGTCTGCATGGTAAAGCCGCGCAGTGTAAATACCCAACTGGCGCGACTCGGTAGTCATATCACCACTCAAACGAAAGCGGTCAGGTAAAAAGTAGAGATTGTCTTCAATTACCCGCTCATGAAATACTTTTTCCTTAGCCTCATTCAGCGTCCAATAGCGCTCCTTTTTAGAATATGGGACAACTAATACGGGGCCCACCAGAGTTTGGCTATAGGCTGAGCTGCGCGCTATATCGCGCACAACTTGCTCGCTGTACTCCCGCCGCTCATCAATGGAGTTGCCAATCATTACCAGTGGAATAAGTAACAACAACATTAAACAGCCAATAGCTAAAAATTTGAACAATAGTGAACGATTCATGGTGATCTCCTTGGATTAATTAGGGATCACTATGCCGATGCTACATGGATTCTTTATGGAGAGTTGGCGGTGCTGTATGGAGATTGTGTGAATTTTTCGAGGATATTGTGCGAAGCTGACGAGCGCCCTGCCCTTTGCACAACTGCAGAGCGCTTGTAGTAACAGTAAACTACCGGCGGTTAAATACCACCTGATTTTTGCTCGGGAAAATAGTGCGAAATTTTTTCATAAATTCATCATTAAACTTGCGCATCCGTTTGGATAATAACAAATTACCCGAGGTAAAACTGGCAGTACAAAGCTCCAAAGTCTGGTTACACAGGTTTTTAGTATTCATTGGGTATGCAAAAAAATAATCCGCAAAGTGTTGTTCAAATTTGTCCATCTGCGCGGGTGATACACGTAAATTCTCATTGTTGACTGCGGCACCAAACAGCATATACACCGGAGTTTCAGAGTTGACGACGGGACGCCCGTTAATCCGCACACTGACTAAATCAACATTAAATACCATGCGCTGTTTAAAGTAAGACACCACAAAACGCCCTTCCGTTTTTTTTGCTTCCTCCGTGTAACGAAAGCTATACCAGCCCTGATTACCCGCCTTGGTAATGCTTAACTGCTTGCTGCCATCTTCACTTAACCAGTCACCGGCTACTGGGCGGGGAGTATCCGGCACATTGGCGCTAGCAAGTGGTTTGGACAAAAGATCTTTACAGGCAGTGAGCGACAAGAGAACAACACAACACAAAAGCTTGAGCGGCGACAGCATTCTTTTAACTCCAGCGATAATCGGTATTTTAGTAGGCACTTACAGAGCCATTTTTTAAAACCCGGAGCTTATTTTTTTACCGTCGCCAGAGCTGTAAATAATTGTACTTTCAGGCAGCCTTTCACACACCAGGGAATTCCAATATCACACTTACACCAGTTGTGGCTAGCGAGTGCGCATGCGGGACATTGGGGGATAAATCCTGAAGCCGGGTGTTCATAATCGATAATTTTCCAGCGTGTAAGTCCATTACCTCCTGCACAAAACTCAACCCCAATCCGGTACTTTTTTTGCCCGTTTGCGGGCGCGGCAGTGAAAAGAATCGCTCGGTTAAACGCGCAAAAGCAAATTCGGGGATTGACTCACCCTGATTGAAAATAGATACCTGTAAATGTTCGCCTTGTTTAATTGTCTGCATAAAAATAATGCCACCATGAGGTGTAAAATCAAGTGCGTTTTCAAGCAAGTTATTGAATGCTTGATGCAATAAAAACACTTCACCAACCACCACTGCAGAGGGCGTATAGTCTTTGTGGATTTGAATCGACTGTTGGGCAATACGCGCTATCTGGTTATCCAGCAACTCATCGCACAGTCTATTAAGATCGATAGATTTTGGATCATGCAGGCTCTGCTGCTGTTCAACCAAAGCAAGGTTCAATAATCGCTCGATTAGATGTTGCAAACGCAGACTTTCAGTATCGATATTGACGATAAAGCGCTGCCGCTGTTGCTGGTTTTCAGGTGTTTGCAACAGCGGTGTCTGCAATAATTCAGCGGCTGCACGAATACCCGCCAGCGGGCTTTTTAATTCGTGTGCCAATGTTTGTACATAGCGCTCAATATAGGCTTTACCATCCAACTCGCTGCGCATGGATTCTAACGCCTGCGCAAGTTGGCGCAATTCACCGCTGGCAATTTTGCTTTCAGGAATTATTGCGCGCTCGCCCTGGCTAACACTCACCGCATACTCGCGCAACTTGCGCAGTTCGCGGCTCAACCACCAGGAAAATACTGCACCGCTGAGCAAGCCCAGCAAAATTAAACTGCCCCCCAAAATACCCAAACGCTGTTGGGTGCGATCAATAAAGGGTTGCACACTGCGGTTCGGTTTGGCTACCGACACCACACCGATAATGTCATCGCCATTTTTAATGGGCGCGGCCACATACATAATGCTGGAACTTTCATCGCCCTCCTGCTCATGGGAAGAACGCGCACCGTACTTACCTTGCAAGGTTAAATACACGTCATTCCAGCGCGAGTAATCTTGCCCTACCGCAATGTTATTGGAATCCAACAACACTATGCCATTGCGGTCAGTAACATAAATACGGTGGTTCACCGCAAATTTATTCACGCCCCAAATGTTGGCATTGGGCGTTCGCTGACCATAGGCACGAAAAATATCCGCATAAAAATCTTTATTGATTTGATTATTTAACATTGGTTCGCGCAAGAATTCCGCCAGCAAATTGGCAGTATCAACCAGTGTTTCCTCGGTTGATTGGCGCACGCCCGGGCGAATTTCTTCCATCACCGTGCGCAATACAAAGTAACTGCACAGCGCCACAAACAGCATGTAAATAATAAATATGCGTAAACTCAGCGACATCAATGAGCTTCCGGTTGATAGCAATAACCAAAACCACGTTGGGTTTTAATGGGCTCTGCAGCAGGGTTTACACTGCGTAGTTTGGCTCGCAGGCTTTTTATATGGCTATCGATACTGCGATCGTAACCTGCATCCACCGTAACACCCACCGCTGTGAGCAACTGTTCGCGGCTAAATACCCGCCCCGGCTGCGCCAACAGGGTTTCCAACAAACAAAATTCAAAGCGGGTTAGTTGTAACAATTGTTGGTGGTAGTGAATAGTTTTACGTTCATGATCTATCGTGAATTCAGCTGAAGTCGAGGTGCGGGCCGAACTAACCGCAACCGTCGGCACCTCCTGCTGCGGCACGCGTGTGCGCTTTAAAATAGCTTTAACGCGGGCAGCCACTTCCCGCGGGCTGAAAGGTTTTACCACATAATCATCTGCACCAATTTCAAGCCCCACTACCCGATCCAGTTCATCGCCACGGGCGGTTAAAAACATCACCGGAACTTCGGAAAATTTTCGCAGTTGCTTGCAGGCTTCAAAACCGGTCATGTCGGGCAGCCCCACATCCATAATAATCAGATCGACCGGTTGCTCCTTAGCGTGAACCAATGCCTTGCTCGCCAGACTTTCCCAATGGGTGGTAAAGCTCTCTGCCTGCAATACAAATACCAGGCTTTCAGCGATGCTGGGCTCGTCCTCAAGAATCAAAATATGGGGCATGAAGTCAATCCGTAAATAGATAAGGGCTGGGGCGATTCTACAAGAAAGCCGTGATTTAACGTATTGCAATAGCGAGAAAACCGCCCTACCCTCCAAACATATTCCCGTTTCCGGTCAGAGATTATGTCTTCACACAATTCAACACCTGCCGAGCCTATTAGCATTGTCGGCGGCGGCCCTAAAAAAGTGCTCTACACCTTAAAAACCGTGGCGCGTATCGGCCTGCTTAACTCAGCCAAAGCGCTCAACAGCAAAAACACCTGCAAAGCCTGCGGTTTGGGTATGGGCGGTCAACGCGGCGGTATGACCAATGAAAAAGATGAATTCCCGTCGGTGTGCAATAAAAGTATTCAGGCGCAATCCACCGATATTCAGGCGCCCATCCCCGAGGATTTATTTACTCACACGCTGGACGATTTTAAACAACTGAGTGCCTACGAAATTGAACATCTGGGGCGGTTAAATACCCCGCTGTTTAAATCTGCCGATGGCAATAAATACACGCCAGTAAGTTGGGAATTTGCACTGGATAAAATGGCACGCAGTTTTGCAGCCACCCAGGCGGAGCGCACATTTTTTTATTCATCGGGCCGCTCCTCCAACGAAGCGGGTTTTGTGCTGCAATTACTCGCGCGTTTGTACGGCACCAATAACGTCAACAATTGTTCCTACTACTGCCATCAAGCTACCGGCGTTGGTTTATACAATGTAATCGGCACAGGTACGGCGACAGTGTCATTAGAAGATGTGGGCAAATGCGATTGTATTTTTGTGATAGGTGCAAACCCATCCTCCAATCATCCACGCTTCGTGCATCAATTAAAAAATTGTCGCGAACGCGGCGGACAAGTGATTGTTATCAATCCGGCTAAAGAACCGGGTTTAGTACGTTTTGCGGTACCCAAGAGCGCTAAATCCATGTTCAGCGGCGGAACCTGGATTGCATCAGAATATGTGCAACCCAAAATCGGCAGCGACCTTGCGTTACTCAAAGGTATCGCCAAAGCATTGTTGGAAGCGCAACACATCGATGAACAATTTATCGCACAGCACACCGATAATTTTTTAGTGTTTAAACAGGATATTGATAATACGTCGTGGCAAACCATCACCACTCATTGCGGTATTGATCAGGAAATAATTCGACACCTCGCACAGGCCTACGCCAAAGCTGAGCGCGCTATTTTTGCCTGGGGCATGGGCATTACCCATCATTTACACGGTGTTGAAAATGTGGAGGCGATTGCCAACCTTGCGTTGCTGCGCGGCATGTTAGGCAAGCCCGCCGCCGGCTTATTACCGCTGCGCGGTCACAGCAATGTGCAGGGCATTGGCACTGTGGGTGTTAAACCCATTTTAGCGGAAGATGTTTTATTACAACTGGAAAAACACACCGGTGCACAATTACCGCGTAGCGCAGGCATGGATACCCTTGCCTGTTTGACTGCAGCACACGAAGGAAAAATAGATGCCGCATTGATTATGGGCGGCAATTTATTTGCGGCAACTCCGAATAGCCACTGGGCGCAACAAGCGCTGGATAAAATCCCCTTTAAAGTGTACTTGACCACTACACTCAACCTGGGTCACGTGACTGGCATGGAAACCAGTGAAGCATTAATTTTACCGGTCACCGCGCGGGATGAAGAGTGGCAACCCACCACCCAGGAATCCATGTTTAATTATGTGCGTTTAAGTGATGGCGGTATAAATCGCTTGCACAATGTAAAACCGGAAGTAGAAATTCTGTGCGAATTAGGCAAACGCTTATTACCTGAATGCCCACTCGATTTTAATCAACTGAAACAACACGATTCTATTCGCGCGGCGATTGCCGCGACCATTCCCGGCTTGAGTGAATTAAAAGATATCGCACACACAAAACAAGAATTCACGATTCAAAATCGCTTACTAAGCACACCGGAATTTGCCACGAAAAACGGCAAAGCCCAATTTCAAACCAACGTATTACCCGAGACTATCACCAACAATGATTTTCCGTTTGTATTAGCGAGTATTCGCAGTGAAGGTCAATTTAATTCAATTATTTACGAAGAGACGGACTCTTATCGCGGGACTAATACCCGCTGGTCGGTATTGATGAACAAGGAAGATATTCAAGCGCTGGGAGTTGCCGCCGGTGACCCCGTAACCTTGCGTTCGGCGCAAGGTGAAATGAAAGCCGTCACTGTTTTTGCGTTTGATGTGCCGCGCGGTAATGTCCTGGCTTATTACCCGGAAGCCAATGTCCTGATTGCCACCACTCACGACCCGCGCAGTAAAACACCGGCCTTTAAATCGGTGCCAGTACAAGTGACTCCATGCAAATAGTTTGTTAGATAGAAATATTGATGGTGGTCTTCGGGGCTTTGCGGCGGTCGCGCCCTGCGCGGGTTTCAACAATGGTCTGGTCTGCTTTATGGCGACGATCCTGCTTGCGACGTTCAACTCCACCGGGTGGACCTATGGCATCCAGGCCAGCAGAACGCTGTTGCTGCTGATTTTCATTGGCATAGGGGCTCACCGCCGTAGTCGTTGAAGGACGACTGGGCGCTTTAACCGATACCGGTCGAGGCTGGATTGGTCCAAGGTAAACCATGATTGCACCTGAATTCGCAAGTTACAGTCAATTTATCGGCAGCATTCAATCGCCCTTTAACCTTAAGTGCCCAAGATACGTAAAACTGACGCCAAGGTCACATTTTAACCAGAAATTCGGTCAAATTTCCGCCTAAAGAAACACTTGACCATCCATTTCAGTCTTTTATACTCGCTTTACGAAGGGGAGTAGTTATTACCGCGCAGGTCGTCAATACGAGTCAAAGCTCCGGTCGCGCGGGCAAGGTAATACCTTGTAAACGAGACCTTTGTCGCAATGACAAAGGCTTTCGTATATTTCCAATTTGCCCGTCATTGCGTCATTTAACCGACTTTGACGGAGCCTTTCATGCTAAACATCCTTTCTTTTTCATCGCTACCAAGCGCCGAAACCGGGCAGCTTGCTGCAGCAATCCAAACTGCAAATGACACAACGACATCTCTCCAGTCTATTGGCACCTGGTGGATGTGGCTGGCTTTTTTCACAATTGTGCTTGTAGTACTCGCTATTGATTTGATTTTTGTTGGTGGCGGAAAACAACACCGCGTTTCACTTAAAGAAGCAGGCAGTTGGTCACTGGTGTGGGTTAGCCTTGCGTTAAGTTTTGGGGCAGGCTTATGGTTTTATCTGGACGCCCACTACACCCGTGAATTTGCAAACACCAAAACTATGGAGTATTTGACCGGTTATCTGATTGAAAAATCATTGGCCGTGGACAATGTGTTTGTTTGGTTAATGCTATTTAACTTTTTTGCCATACCGCTCGAATTACAAAAACGAGTGTTAACCTATGGGGTGCTCGGCGCAATTATTCTGCGCACTATTATGATTTTTGCTGGAGTTTGGTTAATCGCACATTTCCATTGGTTACTGTATGTATTTGGTGCGTTTTTATTACTGACTGGTATAAAAATGTGGTGGATGGCAGACAAACAAATAGACCTTAACAATAACCCTCTGCTTAACTGGTTTAAGCGGCATTTTGCCATTAGCGATCACTTGGAAGGCGAGCGCTTTTTTGTTGTCGTCAATGGTGTGAAGCTCATGACACCATTATTTTTGGCATTAATTATGGTGGAAATCTCGGATATTATTTTTGCAGTGGATTCGATTCCGGCTATTTTCGCTATTACTTCTGATCCATTTATCGTACTCACATCCAATATCTTTGCAATTCTTGGTCTGCGTGCCATGTATTTTTTGCTGGCTGATATTGCAGATCGCTTCGCTTACATTAAATATGGTTTAGCCTTGGTGCTCATTTTTATTGGAGTAAAAATGTTGTTGATCGACATTTATAAAATTCCAATTGGCGTATCACTTACCACTGTTGCTTTTTTAATTGGGGGATCAGTGCTGATTTCCTGGATAAAAACCAAGCCAGCAGCTTCGGGAATTGAGTAACAAAAACGCCTCCCTCGCATGTAGCAAGGGAGGCGTTTACTGGTTTATCACGCCGGATTAAACCATTTTAAACTATCATGCAATTTTACTACTTCACCCACAATAAACAGGGTTGGAGCATGCACATCATTTGCTGCCACTACATCGGCAATCGACTGTAAGTCGGCAATCAAAACACGCTGCTCCTGAGTCGTACCTTTTTCAATCAAAGCAACCGGTGTTTGTGGTGAACGACCATGACTGATGAGCGATTCACAAATCTCTTTTAATCCAACCAAACCCATATAAAAAACCAACGTCTGTGTTGGGTTGGCCAACTCCGGCCATTGCAAATTGGTATTGTCGGACTTTAAGTGCCCTGTTACAAAACGCACCGATTGGGCGTAATCGCGATGTGTCAGTGGAATCCCTGCATAGGCAGAACAACCCGATGCCGCAGTAATACCCGGCACCACTTGAAATGGAATATTGTTTTGCGCAAGTAATTCAATTTCTTCACCGCCACGCCCAAAAATAAACGGATCGCCCCCTTTCAAGCGCAACACCCGCTTACCTTCTTTGGCTAAATCAACCAACAGCTGATTGATATTTTCCTGCTCCATTGCATGTTCGCTGCGACGTTTGCCCACATAAATCCGCTCGGCATCGCGGCGCACTAGCTCCATTACACCATCTGATACCAAACGATCGTAAAGCACCACATCGGCTTGTTGCATTAAACGTAGCGCTCGCAAAGTTAATAACTCTGGATCGCCAGGGCCGCCACCGACCAAATAAACTTCGCCTTGAGTAATGGTCTGATCTTCTTTGGCAATTTCAGTGGCGATAATATTTTCTGCCGCTGCTTCCTGACCATTCAAGGCTAACTCCGCTGCCGGGCCTTGCAGAATTTTCTCCCAAAAGCGACGCCGACTATCACCATCATCAAAACGCGCCTTAACACGGTCGCGCCAACTGCTCGCTATTTGCGCGAGGCGACCGTAGCTAGTGGGAATCAGTGTTTCAAGCTTCGCGCGAATTAAACGCGCCAATACCGGCGATTCACCACCACTGGAAATTGCAATCACCAAGGGAGAGCGGTCAATAATTGCAGGAGTGATGTAAGTGCAAAGCGTAGGGCTGTCCACCACATTCACCGGTAAGTTACGCGCTTGGGCATCCGCAGAAATTTGTTCATTGAGTGTTTCGATATCCGTCGCGGCAATGGCAATGACACAATCATTTAAATCACTGGTTTGATATTCACGCTCACGCAACTCGCCATTATTTTGCGCAACCAGTTCGCGTAATTCACTGGAAATTTCCGGCGCAACCACCCGCAAACGCGCACCCGCCTTGGAGAGCAATCGCCCTTTGCGCGTTGCAATATCGCCACCACCGACTAACAGGCAGAGGCGGTTCTTTAAATCGAGAAAGACGGGAAAATATTCCATAATAATCTACACGGTTTTATTTAACTCCAGTCGAACTGCAGTTAACACAATAATCAGATGAATGTAAAAATTAAGATGCAGAAATAAAAAGGGTGGGCAATGCCCACCCTTTTTATTATTTTTTAGCAGAATTCAACACTTCTTGCCCACCCATATAAGGGCGTAATACTTCAGGAATAATTACACTACCATCTTCTTGCTGATAATTTTCTAACACAGCTAACAAGGTGCGGCCAATGGCCAAACCGGAACCGTTGAGGGTGTGCAGCAGTTCAGGTTTGCCGCTTTCTTTGTTGCGGTAGCGCGCCATCATGCGGCGGGCCTGGAAATCGCGGAAGCTGCTACAGGAAGAAATTTCGCGATACTTATCCTGTGAAGGCACCCATACTTCTATGTCGTAAGTTTTGGCAGAGGAAAAGCCGATATCACCACCGCACAAAATAACGGTGCGATGGGGCAAGCCGAGTTGTTGCAAAATCGTTTCTGCATGGCCAACCAAGGCTTCCAGCGCTGCATCGGATTCTTCCGGGCGCACAAACTTAACCAGTTCCACTTTTTCAAACTGGTGTTGACGAATCATGCCGCGGGTATCACGACCATAGCTGCCCGCCTCTGAGCGGAAGCAGGGAGAGTGGCAAACCAATTTGATCGGCAGCTGGGTTTCGTCAACAATTTCATCGCGGTAAATATTAGTGACTGGCACTTCGGCAGTGGGAATTAAATAAAATTCACGGTCGTCGGTCAGTTTAAACAAGTCTTCTTCAAACTTGGGTAATTGGCCTGTGCCAAACAGTGAATCGCGATTCACAATAAACGGCACGTTAACTTCTTCGTAGCCGTGTTGATTGATGTGAGTATCCAACATAAATTGCGCAAGAGCGCGATGCAAACGCGCTACGCCGCCACGCAAAACCGCAAAACGAGTGCCGGTAATTTTGGTGGCCACCTCAAAATCCAAACCACCTAATTCTGCCCCCAGATCAACGTGATCCTTGATGGGAAAATGGAAACTACGCGGCATACCCCAGCGGCGAACTTCAACGTTATCCTCTTCACTTTTACCATTGGGGACTTCATCGGCAGGAATATTGGGAATTGCCTTTACAAAATCATCCCACTCAGCTTGTACTTTTGCCAATTCAGCTTCGGCGCCTACCAATTCCTGTTTGATGTTTTCTACTGCTTGCATCATAGGTGCAACATCTTCTCCGGCTTGTTTGGCTTTGCCAATGCCCTTGGAAATAGAGTTGCGTTCACTTTGCAAATTTTCCGTTTTTATTTGAATCGCTTTGCGGGTTTCTTCCAGAGCCTGAATTTTGGCAACATCCAACTCATAGCCACGTTTGGCCAAACCCTGGGCAACTTGTTCGGTAGCAGTGCGAAGTAACTTTGAATCTAACATGATGAGTAATTTTCTATTTGAAGTTGAAGAACATGAATAATTAATAACTAAAATATTTTTTGGGTTAATGCCATACCAACAAAGGCCATTAATAAACCCAGAATCACCGAGATGCTGGCATACACAAGCGCGTTTAGCACGTGCCCCTCTTGCCACAACTGTAAAATTTCCAGCGAAAAAGCTGAGAAGGTGGTGAAGCCCCCTAAAATTCCGGTGATAAAAAATAAACGCCATTCGACAGGCAAGGTGGTTTTTTCTACCAGCAGTACATAAGCCACGCCAATCAAAAATGACCCGACAATATTCACCACAAAGGTGCCGAGTGGAAACCGGTAATTCAATAGCGGCGTTAAATAACCGACGGCAGCGAATCTAAGCACTGAGCCAAGAGCACCACCTAATGCGATTGCTAACCACTGCATATTATTTTCCGGGCGATTTTTTGTAGCGTTTCTTTTTACTTTGCTTATCCAACTCGCGTAGATGGGCAAGCTTTTCCTGAATTTTTAATTCCAAACCACGTTCGACCGGTTGGTAGTAACGCGCTTGGGCGATCTCTTCCGGCAAATAATTTTCACCTGCCGCATAGGCGCCGGGTTCGTCGTGGGCGTAGCGATATTCCGCACCGTAATCCATGCTTTTCATGAGCTTGGTCGGTGCATTGCGTAAATGCATGGGAACATCAAATGCGGGTTGGGAGCGAACATCAGCCATGACCTGATTGAACGCATTATACACAGCATTACTTTTGGGTGCGCAGGCCAAATACACCACGGCTTGGGCGATGGCCAACTGCCCTTCCGGGCTACCTAAACGTTCTTGTACATCCCACGCCGACAAACACAGCGGCAACGCGCGTGGGTCAGCATTCCCTATATCCTCACTTGCCATACGCACCACCCGGCGGGCGATATAAAGTGGATCGCAGCCACCATCAAGCATTCTGGCAAGCCAGTAAAGTGCGCCGTCGGGCGATGAACCGCGCACGGATTTATGCAAGGCGGAGATTTGCTCGTAGAAAATATCGCCGCCCTTATCGAAGCGACGCACATCGGACGCCAAGACTTCAGCAATCACTTGTTGATTGATGATTTTGTGATCGCCGGCGTCTTCGGCGAGATCAGCGGAAATTTCCAGCAAGTTAAGCGCTTTGCGTGCATCGCCATCGGCGGCTTGCGCGAGAGTCATTAGCGTATCGTTATCGATACGAATGTCCTGCCCGCCCAGGCCGCGTTCATTATCGTCGAGCGCCTGCTGTAATACGTCTTTTAATTGCTCGGGCTGCAGACCGCGCAGCACATACACACGGCACCGTGAGAGCAGTGCGTTGTTTAATTCAAACGAGGGATTTTCAGTGGTTGCACCGATAAAAATAAAAGTGCCGTCTTCCACATAAGGCAGAAATGCGTCCTGTTGGGATTTGTTGAAGCGATGTACTTCATCGACAAATAAAATGGTTTTGCGACGACTGGAGATGCGCTCTTGCTGCGCGGTTGCGACAGCGGCACGAATTTCTTTTACGCCGGACAAAACCGCTGACAAGGATTCAAACCGCGCATCTGCCTGCTCGGCGAATAATTTGGCAAGCGAGGTTTTACCCACACCGGGCGGGCCCCACAAAATCATCGAGTGCAGTTGACCGCGAGTGATAGCTTCGCGCAGCGGTTTGCCCACACTGAGCAGGTGCTCCTGACCAATATAATCATCCAGATTGCGCGGGCGCATGCGCGCAGCAAGCGGTTGATATGCAGGGGCACTGCTGGCAAAAAGATCCATGGGCTTACATCTTTATAGGGTTAGATCCGATCAGTGTTTAATCCCTCAGGATCTCAACACCTTCGGGCGGCACAAAGAAAAAGTTTTCTTCCGGCAGTGCTTTGTTGCGCTGCACATTGCTCAATACACAGCGGGTCAACTGGCCCAGGCTGTCTTGAATCGCAAACTCGCTCAGCTGTCCGCTTTTAAATACCAGAATTAAATGCTGGAACATGCCCTCAGTCACCTTGGGTGTGAGGGTATATTTTTCTGCACTGCCATCCTGTTGATCACGTGCGACAGAAAAGTTTTTACGCAACTGTTCGATGTCCGCACTCAACAATAATGCAGGCGTTTCGCGCAGGTCATCGGTAAATTCGCGGATATTCACCGTTTCCAAATCCGGATCGTAGAGCCAAATAGTTTTATTGTTGGATACCAACAGCTGTGGCATAGGCTCCAGGGTTTTCCAATAAAATTTACCTGGGCGCATCAACATAAAATTGCCGCTACTGGATTCTTGCTCGACGCCAGCCTTGTCGTAAGTGGTCTGTACAAAATCACCTTGCAAGGTGTTCATGGCATCGAGTTGTTTGCGGAGCTGTGCAGCCGCCTGATCGTCAGCCGCATAAGTAGTAACCGACAACACCAACAGCAAACCAGTAAAAATGCGTGCAAAAACGTTCATATAAATTCCAACAAGAGTATTAAGTTACTGACACCGGAATCCTATCGGGTGCAGATGAACCTGAGATAAATCAATCGCGCCCGCCCGGCACCAAAACTTCACGGTTACCATTGTGACCCGCCGCGGAAACAACACCCGCCATTTCCATGGTTTCAATTAGACGTGCGGCACGGTTATAACCGATGCGCAATTTTCGCTGTACCGAGGAAATGGAAGCCTTGCGCGATTCGATCACAAAAGCCACAGCTTCATCGTACAGCGCATCACTTTCATTATCGCCGCCCTCTTCACCACCTTCGCTCGGCATGCCAGGCACTGGAATCGAATTATTGCTGTCATCGGTAATGCCATCGATATAGTTGGGTTCACCACGTTTTTTCCAATCGGCTACCACGCGGTGAACCTCGTGGTCATCCACAAAAGCGCCATGAACACGGACTGGCACGCTGGTGCCGGGCGGCAAATAAAGCATATCGCCATGCCCAAGTAACTGCTCTGCCCCGCCTTGGTCGAGAATGGTACGCGAATCGATTTTGGACGAAACCTGGAACGCCATACGCGTCGGGACATTGGCCTTAATCAAGCCGGTGATTACATCTACCGATGGGCGCTGGGTAGCCAAAATCAAATGGATACCCGCTGCACGGGCTTTTTGCGCAATACGGGCGATGAGCTGCTCTACCTTTTTGCCGACAATCATCATCATATCGGCAAATTCGTCGATCACGACCACAACGGCTGGCAGGGTTTCCAGATCAGGCGCAGTGGCCACTTCAGCACCGGGTTCAAAGTTCTCTTCCGGTTTGAATAGTGGGTCTTTAATTGGCTCCCCCGCTTTGATGGCATCGTCCACCTTGCGGTTAAAACCAGCGAGGTTACGTACCCCCATGGCGGCCATGAGCTTATAGCGACGCTCCATTTCCCCCACACACCAGCGCAGCCCGTTGGCCGCGTCTTTCATGTCGGTAATAACCGGCGTAAGCAAATGCGGGATACCTTCGTAGACCGACAACTCCAGCATTTTCGGGTCCACCAACATCAAGCGTACTTCTTTGGGCGTGGATTTATACAGCAGGCTGAGCAACATCACGTTTACACCCACAGACTTACCAGAGCCGGTAGTACCTGCGACCAACAAGTGCGGCATTTTGGCAAGATCAGCCACCACCGGCTCCCCGGAGATGTCGTGACCCAACGCCATGGTAAGCACTGATTTGGAGTTCTCGTAGAGTTCAGATGAAATCACTTCCGACAGGCGCACCATTTCGCGGTGTGCGTTCGGGATTTCAATCCCCATCACTGATTTGCCGGGAATAACTTCTACCACCCGCACTGAGACTACCGCCAGCGAACGCGCCAGGTCTTTGGCAAGCCCGGAAATACGGCTGGCTTTAATACCTGGCGCAGGTTGGATCTCAAACCGGGTCACCACCGGGCCGGGCTGTACCGACACCACCTCAATCTCGATACCAAAGTCTTTTAGTTTGAGTTCCAGCATGCGCGACATGGCTTCCAACGACTCTTTGGAATAGCCTTTGTCACTGCGCTTATCGGCAGGATCAAGCAAGTTCAATGGCGGTAAAGTACCCACAGCCGGCTCGATAGATTCAAAGAGCGACGGCTGCTTTTCCTTTTCAATGCGCGGACTGGGCGCAGGCTTCTTTTTGGGTGGCTCGGTGATAATTACCGGGGCCACGCGCTTGGCTTCCTGTTTAACGTGCTGCTCCACCACTTCGCGGCGATGCTCCTGCGCTTTTACGGCGATTTGCTTTTCCGCCCGCTCACGCTGGTAAACCTGCCATTTTTCCAGCCCACGATTGACGCCGATGCTAATCCATCGCCCAATATCCTCAGCGAGCTTAAGCCAGGAGAGATCGGTAAAAATTGTCATGCCCACCAAAAACATACTGAGCATCAACAGTGTGCCGCCGGTGTAGTTGAACGCGTCAAAAATACCGTCAGAGACAGCAGCACCTAACAAGCCACCATTGGAATAAGGTAATACCGAGGCACCGTCGCTGTAATGCATGGCAGCGATGCCAGTACCGGCAACCATAACCAATACCAAGCCCACCGCACGTAAACCAAAAAACAACCAATCGATAGCATCCTGACGGGTGCGATCCTTAAGCACTAACCAGGCGCGATAGGCAATCATCACCGGAAACAAGTATGCGAGGTAACCAAACAGCGAGAAAAATACGTCGGCAATCCAGGCGCCGAAGGAGCCACCCGCATTTTGTACCTGGGTATTTTCGCCCGTTTTGGACCAACCCGGGTCCAGAGGGTCATAGCTGACCATGGCGATCAACAGGTACAGACAGATCGCGCCCAAACCAATGAGCGCCCCCTCTTTCAGCAGGCGAACGAGCAAGCTGGAAGCTTGTTCAGATGCAGGAGTACGGCGTTGCGGAGTTACTGATTTCAATGGAAATGTCCCGATTGAGATACAAAGGCACTAATTAATAAACGAGGGCTATTGTAATTACTGGCGGCAGATTTACCACCGGCAAGATCACTCTGCGGGGAAATGAATGAAAAAACCCGCACAAGTGCGGGTATTCATGGTTGTTTTGCGAGCAACCAAGGGAATTTAATGCTGCGTTTCAGCAATCAGGCTTTCCATACCGGGTGCCCAACGAGTCACCTGATTGCGCCCATGTTGTTTGGAGTAATAAAGAGCCTCGTCTGCCTGCTGGATGAGCTGACTGGAACTTATCGCCCCCATACGCATGGAGGTCACACCAAAACTGCCGGTTACGCTGACACCGTTGGTGACTTGTGAAGCGATTTTTTCGCGGCAGCGCTCCGCAATCATCTGCGCTTGTTCAATAGGGGCACCGGGTAAAATCACACAGAATTCTTCACCGCCAAAACGCGCTACCATATCCATATCGCGCACTACTTCGCGCAAACTGTTAGCAGCCATTTTAATCACTTCATCGCCCACGGCATGACCATAGGTATCATTCACTTTTTTGAAAAAATCGATATCAGCCATGATGCAACTAAACTCGGCATCGGAAGCGCGTGCACCGTCAAATTTACCATTGAGATGTTCGTAGAGCGCGCGGCGATTAAAACAATTAGTCAGTGGATCCCGTGTTGCGAGGTAGGTAAGCTCTTTATTTTTGGTTTCAATCGCTGCCTGGCTCGCGGCCAGTTGCTGCACCATATCCTCCAACAAACGGTTTTTCCCCTCCAGCTCTGTAATATCCTCAAATACCGCAATAGTGCCTTGTATTGCGCCTTTGGCATCCAGAATTGGCACGGCATTTACATGAAAGATTTTTTCGCCATCATCGCCCATAGGTAATAAAACGCGAACCCCGGTTTGTTTGATGCCCTCAGCGATAGCACGCATCCAGGGGTATTCGTTATCAACACTCTTGGGATCGACAAACCAACCCAAGTTACTGGCTTTTTTGCCTAGCAAAAATTCCTCCGTGCGGCGCAAATTTTCCAGTAAAGCAGTATTAGCCAGAACTATCTGTTCGCGCCGATCCAAAATTAACACGCCCTCCGCCAAAATATTTAATGCATTGCGCACTCGCGCTGGCACCACTGCACTCGGGTCCAAATGTTTGAGTGCACGTTTGATGTAAAACCAAAACCCCACAAAACCACTGAGTGAAATAAAAATAATCAGCAGTACAAAAGTAGGCACACCAAAAACAGGGTGTCGGTCATGCAACAATGGCTCAAAACTAATTTCAAATTCGGCACGTTTTGCGCCATTGGTCATTACCGGGAAACGAATATGCGTGGGTGTGGATTCATGTTCTTTTGCATCAGCCCAAAATTTTTCATGCGCATTGGTTTTCGCCACCAGGTTTCCATTATTGTGCCTGACGGCTACCGATAAGATCTCCGGATTGCGCTCCACAGAGGACTCAAGTAAATACTGTAGCAATAACTCATCGCCCCGCATAATCGCCACGCTGACTTGGGACGCCAGAGTTTCAGCTAAACGTTTGCGCACATCCAACTGCTGACGCTCAGCACCGGGCGCCAAACCAATCGCTTGCGCGAGAATCAATAAAGAGACGGTGAGAATCACCAACCCCACACTCAACCTCACGGCAGGTGTAATAGTAAACATTCAAATTCCTTAACAGCGTTGAGTAGAAAAATAATTACACATCTTTGGTTTTTTGTTGGGCGTGATCAAAAAGATACCCCACTTCTTTAGCATTTTTATCTTCATGTTTACGATCTTTGCGCTGTTGCTCCAATTCTTTTTTGCGCTTATTCACTTCATCAAGAATAGGCAGCGGATCTAAGCCGCGCCACAGAGGCAGCATAGAAACCATTGCCAGCAATAAACTGCTGGCACGCAGCGACCAAATCAACAAACCGGTAGTCAATGAAAAACTAATGCCAGCAATCAGTGCTTTACGATCATGCTCTTCCTCTAGTGCCTCATCCATTTGCGCACGAATACGCCGCACTTCACTATCAAACTCCGCGGCTTCCCACGGCGCAAAACCGGCATCGGGTACAATCAAACTGACCAGCGATGTGGACGCCGTTAAGCTAGACACCTGCAGTGCATTAGAATTAAGTAGTTGCACTACACGTTCATAATCCTGTGCAGATTTATCCTCCACCACATTGTATGGAGAGTCATACTCATCCCCATTCACAAGTAGCTCCTGGTCAACCCCTTCGCTTGTAATATCAGGTTCATCCGGCAAAGCAGGCGAAAGTGTTGACTCGTCTCCATTTGTTGGCGGAATAACGCCGGGATTTTGAGTTTCAGGCAACACAACAACAGGAGGAATAATGGGATCAGGGATTGTCGGCGGTGTAGTTTCATCAACATCCGGAGTAATAATAGGCGGGGCGACAATCACGGGCGGAATAATTACTGGAGGCGCAACTGGCGGCTCTTTAGCAGACACAGTGACTTTAAAACTGGACTCGACCCACGCGCCATCAGAATCAATTGCTCGCAAGCGAATAATTGATTCACCCGCATTCTCGGATGACACCACAATCGTCATCATCCCGGTATTCTGATCCATCTGGACATCAATTACCGCGTCAGGATTACTATTCCCCATTAATTCAAAATTAAGCGTTACTACATCTTCGATATCAAAAAATTTATTTCGCAAATCAATTTGTTGCGGTGCATCACCTGCAACCATCGTCATATTATCAATTGTAATTGCCGTAGGCGCATCATTCACATTTACGACAGCAATCATAAACGTATCAGTCGCTGCGCTATTACCATCATTGGCAATAACATCAATCAATATAGCCCCAACATCACCATTCGTTGGTGTACCGCTAAAAGTCCGAGAAACAGGATCAAAACTCAGCCATGCGGGTAATGCTCCCCCGCCAGCTAATTGCGCGGTGTAAGTTAAAGTGTCGCCAACATCAGAATCCGCAAATGTATTACTGTTAAACTGGAAATTAAACGCAGAATCTTCGGCTGTGTTTTGATTGGGGATGATATTCGCAACTATAGGGGCATCGTTAGTATTAGCGACAACAATATTGAACGTGTCCGTTACGGTACCGCCATTACCATCATCGGCAACAACATCAATCGATACCGTTCCAATATCGCCATTTACGGGTGTACCGCTAAAAGTGCGAGTAGCGGGGTCAAAACTCAACCATGCAGGCAATGCACCGCCGCCAGCCAACTGCGCGGTGTAAGTTAAGGTATCCCCCACATCAACATCGGAAAATGTATTGCTATTGAATTGAAAGTTAAACGCAGAATCTTCCGTCGCGTTTTGATCAGGAATAACATTTTCGACAGTGGGAGCGTCGTTTGTGTTAGCCACAACAATATTGAACGTGTCTGTCACTGTACCGCCATTACCATCATCGGCAATAACATCAATTGATACCGTTCCAACATCGCCATTTGCAGGTATGCCGCTAAAGGTGCGAATAGCGGGGTCAAAACTCAACCATGCAGGTAATGCTCTCCCGCCAGCCAACTGAGCAGTGTAAGTTAAAGTGTCGCCAACATCGGCATCTGCAAATGTATTACTGTTGAACTGGAAATTAAACGCAGAATCTTCGGCTGTGTTTTGATTGGGGATGGTATTCGCAACTATAGGGGCATCGTTAGTATTAGCAACAACAACATTGAACGTGTCCGTTACGATACCGCCATTGCCATCATCGGCAATAACATCAATTGATACAGCTCCAATATCACCATTCGTTGGTATACCACTGAAAGTACGGGTTACTGGATCAAAACTCAGC